>CAVZDC010000020.1:0-698923 GCA_963773925.1 Pirellulales bacterium | reverse complement strand
TGAGCCTGAAACTTGCCAGTTGACCGCAGCAGAAACCCCGATTCCCGAGGATTTCGAGGGTAGTTGTGCCCGCAGGTGCCCGAATCGAACTGTACGCAAACGTCACCCCTAAGAAACTCTGGCCGAAAACTTAGACGAGCGAAACCGAGCGTGCGGTATTAGCGGGCCTCTGGGGGAAGAAGTTGAACTGCTCCAGGGTAACCGATAGGTGGGGGAGGGGGAGTCAAGGATCCAAGCCCACCGGACCGGAGTCGCAAGAATTCTGTATCGATCAATAGTTCGTTTTGCGAAGCGACCTCCAGAACGAATTCTAAGGTTCAGCCGGACCAACCCGCCCGTGTCATCAAAAGAATCCCATGTAAGCCGTGTGCCTGTTGACCGCTTTGACAGCGATCAACAGGTTAGTGGGTGACGTCAAATTCCCCCACGTTCTCGAAAGGAGCACACGACCATGTCACGGATTGGTCGCAATCGATCTGGGCAAATTCAAGTCAGTGACCTGTCTGTTGGACACCGCCACCAACCAGACGGAGTTCTGGACCATGTCCACCGATCGGCAGTACCTGCTGGCGGTGCTCAAGAAGTACGCTCCGGAACTGGTGGTGATTGAGTCCTGCAGCCTGGCGGGTTGGGTGCACGACGAGTGCACCGCGGAGGGCTACCAGGTGCTGGTCTGCAACCCCAACCAAGAAGCGTGGAAGTGGAAACACGTCAAACGCAAGACGGACCGGGACGACGCCCTCAAGTTGGCCAAGCTAGCGGCGCTGGAACAGCTCGTTCCGGTGTACATCCCCGGCCGCCCACAACGGGAATACCGCCGGCTGGTCAAGTATCGCCAAGTGGTCCTGGGACGAATCAATCGCGTGCAGAACAACATCCGCTCGATCTTCGCCCAGCGGGGGATGGAGCTGCTGCGGGGTCACAAAGCCTGGGCGCTGGAACGATATGAACAGATCGCTCAATATCGCCAACCGCTGGCCGAATGTTCCGTGGACGAGCTGTGGCGGGGCGAGTTGGATCTGGAGCTCGAGCAGTTGGACCACCTCCGACAACACCAGCAGGCGATCCACCAGCGGCTCCAGACGCTGGCGCGGGCTGACCAGCGCGTGCAGCTGCTCGAGACGATCCCTGGCGTGGGGCGTAGGACGGCGGAAGTCGTGGTGGCCTACCTGGATGATCCGCACCGCTTCCAGCAGCGCGCGGCAAGTCTCGTCCTATGCAGGCATGGTCCCGCGACGTTATCAGTCGGGCGAGATGGATCGCCAGGGGCGGATCCACAAACGGGGCCCGCGTCAGCTGCGCAGCGCCCTGGTCGAAGCGGCCTGGCTGATGCTGCGCTACAACCCTTGGGCCAGGTCGCTCTACGAGCGACTCACCGGCGGGCAGAAGACCCGTAAGAAGAAGGCGATCGTGGCGGTGGCTCGCAAGCTACTGGTACGATGTTGGGTCATGCTGTTGCGCAAGAACCTTGGCGCCAGGCGCCCCCGATCGCAAAGTCCGTTGCCGTGGCTGTGGGATAAATCGTTGCGACTTGAATCTGGAGTAGGATTTGCCTTCCGCGTCGGCTTTGATGCCGCGTGCAGCTCGGTAACACGTTCTGATCCACGAGATCGGTTAAACGAATGAGCGAGCGCGGCCCGGTTGGATCAACTCCTGAGACGACGCACAAGCAATTCCCGCTCAGGGAAGAGAACAAGACGTCGGCAACTCGAATAGTCGACGAAATCCGAAACGGAACGCGAACAAACCACCTCGGCTCGAGCTCAGCCCTAGGAACTCGGGAACAGGCGAAATTAGGTAGTACCACAGCTGACCCACACCCGGCTTCATAGTCGAAGGTGTTTTCGGAACGGAGTTCAAATCCACTCGCCCGGGCTTGGATCCTGTGTCCGAGCCTTCCAGCATCCTGCTCGCCGCCTTGGGCTTTGTGGAGGCGGATTGTTTTGCCGTGAATTATGCGAGCTGGGGTTTGAGGTCACAGGATATGACCCGTCGCAAGAGCTTGCCAAACTCGCTCGAGCTAACGCACCACAAAGGGTAACGATCACGGATTCGCTTAGGATTGCCGCGCGGCAAGGAAAATATCACTTAATTACGGCAGTCATGGTGCTGCAATTTGTCGAGGATGTCGAAGCAACGCTGGCCGATACTGATTGTCACTACTGGAGCCGAACGGTTTATTTGTCTACGCCGTGTTTAATCCGGAATTCATCCGGGATCATGTGAGCAAGCAGGTATTTTCAGGTTTTGCGGAAAATCCAAGCGGCTGTCTGGAGCTAAAACCAAGGGTCAAAGTCAGATGTTTCAATCGAGCCGCTGCTGAATACCGATATATTTGTGAAAATCTGCGATTCGAAGGAGTGTATCTTGACTATCCAGATTTTACCGAAGAGTTTCTCGCCAAATACAAAATGCCATTCTCAACGCAATACTCAGAGTATTTGATTCAGGCTTTCCGGCGAAAAAGCAAATAACAGATCGGTCGCGTCTATGTGGCACGTTTCAACTCGTCGTCAAGCAGCGCAATAAAACCGGGGCGATCGGAAACAGCCGATCCGTATTTGCCTTTTCTGCGTCGGCGCATATGAACAGGCGCGGATGACGGCCTGGAGGCCGATCGAAGGGCAATACGTAGATCCTTAAAACCGCCACTCACCCGCGGCGAAGAATTCGCGGGCCGGCTGCGAGGGTGAGCACCCCCAAGCACATCAGCAGAACCGAAGAGGGTTCGGGGACCGGCGTTGCATAGATGCGCCCGGCAAAGGTATCCGACTGGGCAGTAAACGGGTCGGTGTTGGAGAAGGCAGTGTCGCCAAACGTCCCATCGAAGTCGACATCCACCGTGCTGAGGTTCATCGCGATGCAAGAAAAATACTGAGCCAAGTCGCCGCCGGTGGTGCGGAAAAGAAATTGGAAATTCTCCGTGCCGGTGCCATCGTCCGCGGCTGAGTATCCAAACTGGGCAACCGATCCTGTCAATAGGATGCCGCTGCTTTTGGAAGTGTAATAGCTGGATGCATCGCCGGTGATGGTTAAGGTGCCGCCGAGCGGAGCACCGGTGGCGGGATCGATCGACATGGCGATGTTAAGTGTTGAATTGCTGCCAATGTCGTAGATCGGGTCCGTGAAATTATTCATCACGGCAACGCCCGGGTACACACTGGAGACGGAGAAGCTGCCCTTCCCGTCGTAACCCACGTCGAGAAACCAGTTGGAGACGACCAGATTGGTGGGCGACTGCAAGGAGCCGGGCTCGTCTGGAAAATCGTCAATCCAATTGGCGTGGGCCGTGCCTGCCGCAGCCAGCAGGAAGCCCATCAGCCACACGCCGAAGCGAGCGCAGCCGACGTTACGGGTACGACTGCGGCCCACGAACATTTCTTCACCCATCGTTTCCACGCGAACCAATAACTGCAGTTGCTTTACGCTTCTCGCGCGAACCAGAGAAGATTGGATCCCTCGTATGGCTCACGATTTCGCAGAATTCCCACTGTGTGGACCACTCATGATATCAGAGGACGAGGGCACCACAAGATTTTTTGACAAAACTACCAGGTTTTTCACCGATATTAGGCCGGCTCATCGGATTGATTGGCGAGAACTTAAACTGGTCGAAGGCCAGCATCGCGCCATTTGTTGCCAGCCGGGCGCGCGATCTGCCAACTGGCCGATCTCGGCGGAAGCTCAATTTGTCACAACATCAAGGCAGCAAACGACATCGTAAATTGGCAGGCGCGGTATGGAATATGTCGGGTTGCGGCGGGAAGAATGGTGCCACAACAACCAATTGCAGAATGCCGTTCCGAACGCGCGACGGGCGGCGGATCGCTGCATATTCCGATCGTTGGCCTGGCTATGTGCGTCCGACTACTCTCGTAATCTCTGAACGACATCTTTTCTGGTCGGCATCGCGGGGGCCGTGCCCTCTTTGAGTGTCGACAGGCCGGCAACGATGGTGGCATAGCGAACCGCCTGTTGAAATTCATCCGGATAGTAGAGCATTCCGGCGGCAAGGCCGCCGGTAAAGGCATCACCTGCGCCGGTCGTGTCAACAGGGGTCACCGACATTGCCGGGATCCGATAGAACTGGCGCGAATCAGTGATGCGCCTCGCGCCGCGACGATTCGCAGGGCCAGTTTGTTGATGCGATACAAAGCAGCCCTGGCGGCCCAACGTAAGTACAACGGTGGGCACTTGGCACTTGCGGCATAGCGCGTGAAGGTCTTCGTCGCTACGTTGCCAGTAGTTTTCCTCCACATCTACGGCAAATAGCTTTTGCAGCAAATGGGCAAACTCGGTTTCGTTGGGCGTAAGAATGTCGGCCTGTTGGAAAATTTCGAGCGAAATGGCATGGTTGATTGGTGCGGGATTAAGAATCGTGGTCACGCCATGCGCACAGGCGACGCCTAGCGCATCGCCAACGGCTTCCAGCGAGCACTCAAGCTGCGAAATCAAAATCGACGCTCGCGCAATTTCCTGTTGGTGTCGTTTGACGTGAGCGGCAGAAAGGTGCTCGTTCGCCCCGAGCGCCACGACGATCAAATTCTCGGCGGCTTGGTTCACCACGATCGAGGCCGCGCCCGTCGGATGCTCTTTGATGATTTCAAACACCGTGCGCAAGCCTTCCGTCTGCGAAAAATCGGCCACCGCTCGGGCAAAAACATCGTCCCCCACCGCGCCGATAAACAACGTGGGAATTTCCTGGCGATGACAGGCAACCGCCTGGTTGAACCCTTTGCCTCCGGCGCCGGTGCGAAACGTGCCGATGCGACTTTCGCCCGGGGCGGGAAATGCGGCCGTCGAAAACGACAGATCCTGGACGAAACTTCCGACCACCACCACGTGCGGCGACCGATCATCCGATGGCTGTTCACCCGACATGAGCGCGCTGCATTCAAGTGGCGTCAATTGAGTTCGGTATCGATCTTCTTCACTTTGCCGTCTTTGTCGAGATACAGCCACAAAATGGCGTTGGGCGTGGTGAGATCCCAACCGTAATCCTCCAAGCCGTCCGGGTGTTTGTAAACGTGCTTGCTCGGCCCCAGGATTTTGACGGCTTGCTCCTTGGTGTCGCCGATGTTCACTCCATTGACCGGCCCTTTCCAATCGCTCCAGAAGAAGGTGGCCACGGCCGACTTGTTTTTGATTTTGAAACCGAACGTGCCGTAATCCAGATCGACGCCGCCGTCGTTATCGCCGCTAGGGCGCAGGTCGTCCGGCAGGCCGAAGCGGGCAAACACGTCGGCCAGGCGTGCGCCGCAGGTGTTGATGATCGCGGCGTCGGTCGGCGGTTGCTTCGCGCCGGCGGAATCGTCGGCCGCGACGGATGCCGCAGCGATCAGGCAAGCCGCCAATGCCAGGGCTACACGCATGGCTTCTCCTTTCGCCAAAAGAGATTGATCTCACACATTGCCGGAAGTTTCGGAATCGGCGGATTTGTGCTCCATGATCCGACGATTGTACAAAGTGATTGTATCTTTGCGCCGCAGCATGCCCAACAGCCGCGTGTGATCTTTCGAATCGACAATCGGCAATTCGTCCAAATTGAGCCGGGTGAAGCGCGTGAGTGCGGTGTTCAGATCGTCGTCGGGTGTAACGGTTACCAGGTTGGCGGTCATTACGTCGCGGGCCACGGCCAGCGGCCAGATTGCCTCGTTATAGAGATAGGCTCGCACGTCGTCGGCGGAGAAGATGCCGATCATCCGGTTCTCGTCGTCGATCACCGGAAAATAATTCTGTCTCGTATCGGCCACGGTCTGCAGAATCTGCCGCAAGGGCATGCCCTGGGGAATGCGCAATAACGGGCGGCCGTTGGGGGGCACGTCGCGCACGTGCAAACCTTCCAGCACGTCGACGATGAAATCACCGCGGTGCGCGGGGGAATCCAACCGCGTGGGAACTTGCCGATGATACAGCTTCCAACGGCGGCACAGCAGAAAACAAAGCGACGAAACCCACATCGTGGGCAACAGCAATTGATAGTCGCCGGTCATTTCCGAAACCATGATGATCGTGGAAATAGGCGCATGCGCGCTGCCGGCAAAAAAACCTGCCATGCCCACGATGCCATAGATTTCCGGATTCGGCACGGCAGCGGGCCAAAAACTGTGGAAGATTTGCCCCACGGCGGCGCCCACGCAACCGCCGATCAGCACGGAGGGGCCGAACACGCCGCCGGACCCGCCGGAACCAATCGTCAGCGAGGTTGCCAAAAGCTTTCCCAGACCGATTGCCAGCAACAAAGGAATGCCCAAGTCGGTGGGCGATTGAATGGCCAACTGCAACGCGCCGTGGCCGGTGGACAGGGTGGCCAGCGCCCGCTGATCGAATCCCGTGGCGATGTAAAGCGCCAATGCCACAAGCCCCGCCAAAGCGGCGCCGATGGGCGGGCAGAGATACGGTGAAATCGGAAGCTTTTTGAAGATTCGATGCGTACCGTAGAACGATTCGACGAACCCGATCGCGGCCAGCGTGAGGATAATCGCCAGCAACAATAGCGGCACCAGCTCCAGCGGGGAACCGATGGCATAGTTCAATTTGTTGCCGAATACCGGCACGAAACGAAATTCGGCCGGCAGGCACAGTTCATAAACGCTGTAGGCGATAATCGAAGCGATGGCCGAGGGAAGCAACACTTCGCTCTCCAGATCGGCGGTGCTATAGAGGATTTCGGCGGCGAATAAAGCGCCCGCCAAAGGGGCGCGGAAAATGGCGCCGATGCCCGCCCCCATGCCAGCGGCCAGCATGATGCGCCGATCGCGCGCGGGAAGTTTCAGCTTCGTGGCCAGAAAGGATCCGAAGCCTGCGCCGATTTGTGCAATGGGCCCCTCGCGCCCGCCGGAGCCGCCGGTGCCCAGCGTGATGGCCGAGGCGAGCGTTTTGATAATCGGCACCTGCGGACGGATGTATCCGCGATGATTGTGATAGGCCTCGATAACCGCATCCGTGCCGTGCCCTTCCGCTTCAGGAGCGAAGGTGTAAACAAAGAATCCCGACAAAGCGCCGCCGACAATCATGATCGGCAAGATGAGCCACGGGCGAAACGGGGGGATGTTGGCGGTGGATTCGTCGTAGAAACTACGTTCGCCGGCCGTCTCGGCGGGAACATAGCCGGTGATTTCGCCCAGGGCGTAATGCACCACGACCTGAATGGCCAACTGGAAGAAAATGGCTCCCAAACCGGCCACAATTCCGATCAGGCCGGAAAGCAAAAACCATTTACCGGTGGTTTTCAGTTCCAGCCGGTACAGCCAAGCAGGCAGTCGGGCCACAGTTGTTTCTCTGGGTGGAATGCAATTCTACTACAGAGATTGCAACGTAAAACGGCCCATAGTTCAAGATGGTTTAACGCGGAATCCGCCGTTTTGGAGCTGGAATTCCGCTCTACCGATCGACTCCGAACGCAATGGTGGAGATGAGCGCGTTTTCCGCCTGGCGGGAATTGAGCCGCGTGTGCTGCACGACGATCGGTGCGTTCAGATCGACGATGCTGGACTCGTCGGCGTCGCGCGAAATGTGCCGGGTAGGAACGCGGCGCCCATCCAATTTAATCGCTGTCGGGGCAAAAAGCGGCGATTGGTCTATAATCTGCATGAGGCATCTCGGCGGCTACAAAGTGCGCGGAGAATTTCCATGAAAGCGATGGTGCTCGAGCCCGGTCAAGCGAAGCTTCACCTGCGAGAAGTTGCCCAGCCCACGCCGCAATCGCGCCAGTTGCTCATCAAGGTTGCGGCCTGCGGGGTGTGCCGCACCGACCTGCACGTCGTCGATGGCGAGCTGCCCAACCCGAAACTGCCCTCTGATTCCCGGTCACGAAATCGTGGGCCGGGTCGCCGCTTTGGGCAGCGACGCCAGCGTCGATTTGCAGTGGGCGATCGTGTTGGTGTGCCCTGGCTCGGCCACACCTGCGGCAAGTGCCCGTACTGCCGAGCGGGCCAGGAAAATCTTTGCGACAGCCCGGAATTTACCGGCTACTCGTTGGATGGGGGCTATGCCGAATATACCTGCGCCAGCGAAGATTATTGTTTTGCCATTCCCGAAAGTTTTACAGACGTAGCGGCGGCGCCGCTCTTGTGCGCGGGGCTGATCGGCTATCGGTCGCTGCGAATGGCCGGCGAGGCGCGGCGCATCGGCATCTACGGATTCGGCGCGGCGGCGCACATCATCGCGCAAGTGGCAAAGTATCAAAAGCGCGAAATCTATGCGTTTGTGCGGGCGGGCGATGCCGAAGCAATGGATTTGGCCAGGAAGTGCGGGGCGGTTTGGGCTGGCGGCTCCAATGAGCCGCCGCCGGTGGAGCTGGATGCGGCGATTATTTTCGCGCCGGTGGGCGCACTGGTGCCTGCCGCTCTTTGCGCCGTCCGCAAAGGGGGCATCGTCGTGTGCGGCGGAATTCACATGTCCGACATTCCCACCTTCCCCTACGAAATCCTCTGGGGTGAGCGCGTGGTGCGCTCGGTGGCCAACCTGACGCGCCAAGATGCGGAAGAATTTCTCGCGCTGGCGCCGAAAGTGCCGGTCGTCAGCGAAACGACCGTCTTTCCACTGGCCCAAGCCAACGCGGCACTCGATGCGTTGCGAACGGGCCGGTTGCACGGCGCGGCGGTGCTGGTGCCATGATCGGAATCAACCCCGGCTAACGATTGGCCGATTCCCCTTCGAGCTCCATCTTCAAATCGAGAAATCGCAGCAGATCTTTCAGGCTGATGATGCCGACCAGTCGGCCCCGATCGGCCACTAACAGCCGGCTCGATCCGCTGCGCTGCATTTTGCTCAAGGCTTCCATGGCGTCGGCATCGGGGGCGATGGTGATCGGAGCCAAATCGCGCTGCATGATTTCGCCCACCGTGTGCTGCGACCACTGGTCGCGCGGCATTTCGCTTAGCGCGTGGGTGGTAATGAAGCCTTCCAAATGGCCGTCGGAAGCCACGGGAAATGCGCGATGGTGAAAGCGATATACGTAATCTTCCACCCAATGCGATAAGTCCACCGATGGCGGCACGACGATCGGCTGCTCGACCATGAAGCGGCGCACCGGTTCACCCTCCAGCGCGTTGCGAATCAGCACCTGCCGGTAGCTGCTTTGGGCGGCGTTGTTCAGAAACATGCCGATCAAGCCCGACCAAATTCCGCCCAGCCAATTGCCGCCGAAGAATTGCACGATGCCCCAGGCGATCAACAGCCAGGCGAACGCTTGTCCCGTAGCGGCCGCCCAACGGGTCGAGCGCTGCAAGTTGCCCGTGGCGCCCCACAAAATCGAGCGCAACACCCGGCCTCCGTCCAGCGGAAAGGCGGGAATCAGATTGAACGCCAAGAGCAGCAGATTGACGAACGACAGGTAACCCAGCACCAACACGATCAAGGGCGACCAGCCGATGTGGTAACCGATTTCGGCCAACACCCCCAGGCCGATTCCCAACAGCAAGCTGACGATCGGCCCGGCGATGGCCATCCAGAATTCCGTGCCGGCCGACGGCGGCTCGCCGCCAAGTTCCGCCACGCCGCCGAAAAGAAATAGGGTAATGCCCTGGATCTGCATGCCGCGGCTGCGTGCCACGATGGCATGCCCCAGTTCGTGCAGCAGAATGCAGACGAAAAACGCCAACGCGGCGATCAGACCCATCACCCAGTAGTTGGCCGGGTTAACGACCGGGGCCGCGTCGCCATAAAACTCGTGCATCAGCGCGGGAAACGAACCGGAAATCGTCAGCGTCAGCAGCGCCAGGATGATCAGCCAACTCAGGTCCACCGAGATGGGAATGCCATACAGCCGGAAAAGTTGCCAGCGCTTGCCGAACATTGGTGTTACCTTTATTAATTCATTGGACTGCGACAGCCGACCGCGAACTCAGGTTGCTGGCTTGAACAAATCAAGGAACCGATCTTCATAATCCGCAAATACGTTGAGCCGATCCAATTCGCGCTTCAATTCATAGGCTTTCGCGCGATCTTTCCGCGCTTGCTCGAATAGCCGCTCGATCTGCTTTTCCTCCTCGGGGGTAAGTTTGCCCGACAAAGGAAATTCCGGGCCGGCTTCTTCTTCGTGGCCTTCGGCGCGCTGCTGCAGCGTGGCTTGCACTCGGGCGAGCAATTCGCGCAGTTGTTCGTCGACCGCCTTGGCCTGCTCGCTCAGTTCGGTGAAATCGACTTTGACTTTCGCCATCTTGGTAAACACTTCGAGCACCGCCAACGACGATTTGGGATATGGCAGATGCGCGGCCACCGCGGGAATCTCCCCCAGCAGGCAAGTGCCGCGCAAGCCGCGGTCGGCCGCCACGGCCAGCAACACGCCGTTGAGCCCGCCGATCTGACCGTCAGAAAGAATCTCCAAGTCGAACTGCTTTAGTTCCACCAGTCCTTCTTGATCGGTGGCCGCGCCAAACACGCGCGGATGCTTCTGGAGATCCATCGGGGTGGCCATCGCCGCGAAGGTAAACACCCGGCTCACCCCCAGCCGCCGCGCGAACTCAATCAGTTTCTGACAAAAGGCGAGCTTGCCCAGCGGTGGCTGCGCCTCGCCAATAAAAATCACAATATCGTGCGCCTCAGGCGGCCCCTTCCACACAAAGAATCGGCTGCGCGGCAACCGGCCCATCTGAATCAAGCCGTGTTTGACTTCGATGAATTCCATTTCGAACAATTCGCGGGCGGAGAATTCCGCCACCAGATACATTCCCAGCTTGGCCAGCAAATAATAGCCGGCGCTGAGCGCCACTTGCCCCATGCCCGGCCAGACGGCCACTAGCCAAGGCTTATTGAGCGTAATTTCTTCGGCCATGGGTGGCTCGCATTTCGATCAACCATTCGCTCTAGCGACATGGGGATGCGAATTGCGTTCCGCAATTTCGCGCTCCGCGGAGGTAAATCCATGAAGCGCCGAAAGTAGGAACCTATTTGCTGGCAGAGACTTTCGTTTAGTGTATCATGCTTTTAGCGTGATGGAATTATGACCAAAGTGGATGGCTCATGGCCAAGGCGGCCCTTTCGGCACAACTTGTGGACATCACCACGCTGGCGGTCGACGCGATTGTCAACGCGGCGAATGAACAGCTTGCACCGGGCGGCGGAGTGTGCGGAGCAATTCATCGCGCCGCGGGCCCCGAACTGGCCGCCGCTTGCCGGGCCGTTGGCCACTGTCCCACCGGCGAAGCGCGGATCACGCCCGGGTTTAAGCTGCCAGCCCGATATGTGATCCACGCCGTGGGTCCGATATGGCACGGCGGCGGCGCGGGCGAAGCGGAGCAATTGGCCGGGGCATATCGTTCGTCGATCGGACTGGCCCAGCGGCACAAATTGCGAAGCATCGCCTTTCCGGCGATCAGCACGGGCATCTACGGCTATCCGCTGGAGCTAGCCACGGCGGTGGCCGTTGCCGCCACTCAGGCAGCACTTGCCGGTGCGCCGACCGTGGAGAAGGTGGTGTTCGCCTGCTTCGGCGACGATGTTCTGCAGGCGTATCGCCGTGCCGGGGTTGCCGGATAGAGCCGCTCATCGGCAGCCTTCATAGTGATCCTGGGCCGAGCGCTTCTGGACTGGCCCCGCCAAGACCACGCTGATCGTGCGCAGGTCCGTTTGTGGTGGAATTGCTTGCCGACGGCCGCATTTCTCTCGGCGGCATGCTGCTTGCACTGCTAGCATGCTCCACCCAATGGAGTTAGCCTTATAAGGCAACGGAGTCGCCCCATCACTCGCAACCTTCAAGGGCAACTCACATGGCACTGCGCTCACTTTGGAAAGGCACCCTGCGATTCAGCCTCGTGTCGGTGCCGGTTGAAGCCTTCACCGCGGTGGAAAAAGGGGAAGGCGAAATTCACTTCAATCAACTGCACGACAAGTGCCACAGCCGCATTCGCTACAAAAAAACCTGCCCCATCCACGGCGAAGTGTCCAACGACGAAATCGTGATGGGCTACGAGTATGAAAAAGATAAATACGTCGTGTTCGAACCGGGCGAATTGGATAAGCCGGCTTCCGACCGCAGCCGCTCGATCATCATCGACACTTTCATTCCGCGCGACGAGATCGATCCGATTTATTACGACGGGCGAACCTACTACCTAACGCCCGAATCGCAAGCCGCCGAGCAACCGTATGCGGTGCTCTACCAGGCCATAGAAAAAATGAATCGCTGCGGCCTGGCAACCATTATCCTGCACGGCAAGGAAGAGCTGGTGCTTGTGCGCACGCTGGACGGCCTGCTGACGATGACCATGCTGTATTACGAAAGCCAGGTGCGCGAACCGGAAATTGTGCGCCAGCAAATTCCACAGGTAAAGCACCTGCCGAGCGTCAAGCCGCAGGAATTGAAGCTGGCGGAGCAGCTTATCGAGGCCTCGACCGCCAAGCGCTTCGACTTTGCCAGCTACGAAGACCAACACACCGAACATTTGAAGCAGTTGATCGAAGCCAAAATCGCCGGCAAGGAAATCGTGCAACCGCCCGAGGAAGCCGAAGAAGTGCCGGTGATCAATTTGATGGACGCGCTGCGCAAGAGCGTGAAAAAATCCAAAGGCAAAGCCGCTAAAGCCCGCGGCGCGTTGGCCGACCAGCTTTCCGGCCGCAGCCGCCGCGCCGCCCCCGCCAAACAGCGCCACCGGAAGATTTCCTAAAGCGTGCCGGTTTGGATTGCCGCAAATTTCTAGGAACTGCGGATGGGTGGCCGGGGGGCTCGGCGGCGTCGGGCTGCCCAGAGGCCGAGGGTTCCCAATGCCATCAGCACAATCGTCTGCGGTTCTGGCACCGTGGCCAGCGCCGCCTGCACGGCGGCGGCGGCGTCGATGCGGCCGTAGCCGTAGACTTCGATCCCAGCCAGGGGCGCCGAGATCGTCGGCGCTGGCGTACAGAATCGAACGCACCTGTTCGGGAGATAAATCGGGATTGATCGACCAGACCAAGCCGGCCACTCCGGCCGCCAGCGGCGCCGCGAAGCTGGTCCCCTACCCCACACCGTAACCGCTGGCCGAACTGGGATCGGTGACCAAAATGCCGGTCGCCGGCGCGGATAGATCAACGTATGGGCCCCAACTGCTGCCCACGCCGTTGCCGTCGCTCCAGCGCTGCGTCGTTCTGATCGGTGCCGGAGACAAAGATCAAATCGCTGTAGGCGTGCATGTCGATACGTGCTATCGCTATTGCCGGCGGCCACGAACACCAAGTGCGCCTTTGGTGGCGGCATAGATGGCCGCCGTGTTCAACTGCGAGTAGTCCGCCGTCGAACTGGAAACATTGATCACCCGCGCTCCCTGGTCGGCTGCCATTTCGATGCCGGCTGGCAATCCAGTCCGAAGAGTTGTTGCCGAAGCGGTTGGTGATGGTAATCGGCAGAATGGTAAAATTTCCGACGCCGGCACCGCCGATGCCGTTATTTACTCCCATCGCCGCCACGCCGGCCACGTACGTGCCGTGCCGCAATATGGTATTGGAAGTCAGCAGCGCGTCGGAAAAGGGCGCCTCGTTGGGAACCGCCGACAATGGCGCCAGCAACCGTCCGCTCAGGTCGGCGGTGGTGCTCACCACGCCGGTATCCAGAATGGCAATCGTTACGCTGGGCGAACCGGTGGTGTAATTCCAGGCGGCCGGCAGGCCGATCTTGGACAGATCCCACTGGTACTGTTGGTAGTAGGGATCGTTGGGAGGGCCGATGGGGAACGGATCGTCTGCCCACGCCGCGGAGGCGCACGCCGATGCAGCAATCACAACGGCCAGCGTAACGTATCGCACAAATGCCTTCTCTTCCGGAATCGCGCGAGTTCTACAATGACTGCACTAGTCCCTCACAGGGTGCGCAAGCAAAGGGCCTTTCCGCGACTGTCGCGGAAAGGCCCTGAAAACTGGTTTAATTAAGTCGACCAATTAGCTGCGGCGCCATTTGCGGCAGACCACCAAGCCCAGTCCACCCAACCCGAGCAATACCAGCGTGGCCGGTTCCGGAACCGCGGCGGAGTAGAACGTGATCGAGGTGCCCAGGTTCGCGACACTCGTACCAGCGGTGGTGGAGAGATTGCCTGCACGCAAAGTACTCGTGGCACCGACAACGTCCGTCCAGCTCCAGTCAGCACCAGCAGCGGACGGATCGAGTTGCGGATCGTAGCGCAGGAACGCGAGGCCATCTCCAACCCCATAAGCCGGAATGGTGACTTGTGAACGTCGTCCAGGTACCCGCCGTGCCGCCGAGCGAAACTGCAGTGGCACCGGAAATCATACGCATCCACCACGGGTGAATGGTGCTACTGCCAGTGCTCTGGAGCTTCGTCGTGCCGTTAGTGCAACCCAAATCAGTGCGGCCGTCACCATTGAGATCTGTCATGTCGCCGTTTTGATTGGTGCCACCCCAGGCGGCCGGTACATTGTTGGCGGTGACGTCGCCGTCGATCGTTTCGCTGTTGAGGATGGTACTGAGGGCGCCCACGTAACCCGATTTGACTTGTAGATCAGTCAGACCCACAACGTCGGAGGAAGCCCAAACGTTCACCGTGTAGGTTCCGCCGGTGACAGGCACCGTGACGCTGGTGCTGTTGTCGGTGAATTGGAAACCAATAATCAGCGTCGCATTGGCTGGCGTTACCAACAGGGAAAGCACGGCCGCAAGAGCAATGCATCCGACAATCCATGAAGTTTTCCGGGTCATCTGAAGAATCTCCGCTCTAAGGTGATTGCGTTGACGCTAGAAGTAAATTGAGTTCGAGTGATGTAGAAAGATTTTTCCCACACCAATTAAAGCCGATTATAGGTGGTTTAGGAGTGAATGCAACAATTTTTTCGATTTTTCCTGAACTATTTTCGAAGCCGGGTAAAAACGGCCTAAAAACGCCCAGAATCACCCCCCTTTTGGGTTTCAAAGTCGCCGCTGAACATGGCCTAGCCTAGCTCGACGCTTCGGCGTGTTTTTAACGCCAGTATTTCCTGGGGTTTTTGGGCCGAAGTCCCATCGCCTGCGTCCAGTCTATGATGGCTCCGGCCGGCCTATCGAGGTCCGCTGCCGGCCGGGTTGCCAACGGCGCGTCGCGAACTCGCTAAGCTTGCTCTTTGACCGTTCAGGGTCCCTTCGAGCGCCAGACGTCCGCGAACCGCATCTTCCGCAGCAATCGTAGTACCGCCCCTGCTGGCGTTCCGCATTAGGCACGTGATCAGACTTTCGCCATTCTGCGGTGAATAACCGGCCCGTTAATTCGCTTTAACTGGGCCACGCGGCTGGTCCTATCCCCCCCGAGACATCGGAAGATGCCATCTTAATACGGCAAACGCCGCGAGCTTCCAATAGCTCGGGCCATCGCTACTGCAGAACCCGGATCGCATTACAGCTCACAGCGCGCGACTGCAACCGCTCGATAGAAGGGGCACACCATGGGGCAGATCCACAACGGACAGGCAATCCATGTCTTGATGATCGAAGACGACGAGGACGATGCCCTGCTGACCAGCTCGGCACTGGCGGAAATCAATCACCGCCGCTTCGAAGTGTTGCCGGCCAAATCGCTCGAAGAAGGATTGTTCTGTTTGGAGCACAACCCGGCCGACGTCGTGCTGTTGGACCTTTCGCTTCCCGACAGCCGCGGCTTGGATACGCTGCTGGCCGTGCGCCGCCACGAAGCCGAAGTGCCGGTCGTGGTGCTCACGGGCCTGTCGGACGAAGCCATCGCCATCGAGGCGCTCAAGCACGGCGCCCAAGATTATCTGGTGAAGGGCACGCTTTCGGGCGATGCCATCCGCCGCAGCATTCGGCACGCCATCGAGCGCGGCCGGCTGGTCACGTCGCTGCGCACGCCAACCAATTGCTGACGGTGAAAAACAAGCGGCTGGTGGAGCTGTGCGAAACCACGCACGGTTTTGTCGACAACGTATCGCACGAGTTCCGCACGCCGCTGACGGTCGTCAAAGAATTCGCCTCGCTGTTGACCGACGGCTTGTGCGGCCCGTTGAACGAAAAGCAGCATCGGGCGGCCCAAATTATTTCCGACCGGGCCGACGACCTGACCTGCATGGTGAACGACATGCTGGACGTCAGCCGGCTGCGGGCGGGCATCTTGACGGTCTGGCGGCGGCCGGCACGGCTGGACGACATTGTGCAGCATTTCAGCCGATGCTGGAGCGTAAGGCCGAGCGCAACAACGTTCGGCTGGCCTTCGAACTGCCCGACGATTTGCCCCCCATTTTCTGCGATGGAGGCAAGCTCGGGCAGGTGATCACCAACTTGCTGGTCAACGCCATCAAGTTCAGCGGCGACAACGGGCGCGTGAAGCTTTGGGCGCGGCGCGACGATCCGCACCGCGTGATCGTGGGCGTGAGCGACGATGGACCGGGCATCGAAACCGACAAGCTGCGGTTGATTTTCGAACGCTTCACCCAACTGGAAAACGCACACCGAAAGCAGCACCAAAGGAGTTGGGTTGGGGCTGGCCATCGTGAAAGATTTTGTCGCGCTGAACCTGGGCGAAATTTCCGTCGACAGCACCCGGGCAACGGCAGCACGTTTTCCTTTGCGCTGCCGCAGGCCGATTTCCGCGCGGTCATGGAATGTTATTTGGACGCCCTGCGCAAACAGGATGCGGAGGCCACGGTCGCCACGTTCGAAGCCCGCGTGGTGCAGCCCTACGATCCGGCCGTGCTGCCGGTGGTCGACGAATTCCTGCAGCGCAACCTGCGGCCCGACGACCTGGCTTACATGACCTCGCCGGGGCAGTGGCGGATGTTTTCC
Organism: Pirellulales bacterium; assembly: GCA_963773925.1. GTDB lineage: Bacteria > Planctomycetota > Planctomycetia > Pirellulales > JADZDJ01 > CAVRAW01. Next base: position 682,230 of record CAVZDC010000020.1, on the reverse strand, counting down.
CGCTGCTCGCCGATGCGGAAGACGATCGGCTGGAACAAATCAATCTGGCCTGGGCCGAAGAGTGCCGCAATTGGATTCACGGCCCGCCGCCGAAACTGGAAGTGCAGTCCCGCGGAAACCGCAGCATGGAACGCCTTGCGGCAATTGGCCGCGGCCGCCGCCGGCGCCGCAGCTTGCCAAGAAGAACTGGTGACCCACCATCCTGACGTGCCGCCCGGCTCGACCGCGCGAATCCCGCCAACCAACCTCGAGGAATACTTGCCGCCATGCATTCCGCCCTTAAACGACTTCGCTTCTTCTCGCTGCATGGTAAAGGCATCGGACTGTTGTTCGTGCTGGTGCCGGCGGTGTTGATCGCCGGCGCGGTCGGATCGGTTTACGAAACGTTGAATCTACTGGACGCCAACAAATGGGTGGCCCATACGCTGGAGGTGTTGAACCAGGTTGAGCAAACGTACATGGAACTGCGCGACGCGGAAGCCGCGCAGCGGGGCTACGTGATCACAGGCGACGAGTTCTACCTGGCGGGTTTCCGCCGTGCACGCAGCGAGAATCGATCAAATGCTGCCTCGGCTCCGGCTGTCCACCGGCCGACAATCCGCGACAACTGCAAAACCTGCAGCAGCTCGAAGCCCTCATGTCGCAACGGCTGGACCTGGCGGCGAGCATTATTGCGGTTCGCCAACAAAGCGGATTCGATGCAGCCCGCAAGGAAATTGCCACCGGGAATGGAGCTGAATTGATGGCCGCCACCATCGCCGCGCTGGAAACCGTCAAGCAAGAAGAAACTCGGTTGCTCGCAGCAGCGATGGGACAGCTCCAACTGGGCCGCGGGACGGTTGCTGTCGGCCTTTGCGGCTTCGACGATTACCGCACTGTTGCTGTTGGTGCTGGTTTATCGGCTGATACGGCGCGATCGCGCCCAGCGCGCGAGGCGGCCGAACGCTTCCGCCTGGTGGTCGAATCGTGTCCCACCGGCATCGTGATGGTCGACCGCATCGGCCGAATCACCCTGGTCAATAGCGAGATCGAACGCGCATTCGGCTACTCGGCGCGAGGAACTGCTAGGCCAACCGGTCGAGCTGCTGGTGCCCCAGCGATTTCGTGCACAACACCCGCAGTATCTGCAACGCTACCTGGCGCAGCCGGAGGCGCGCAGCATGGGCGCCGGCCGCGACTTGTTCGGGTTGCGCAAAGACGGCAGCGAGTTTCCGGTCGAAATCGGCCTGCATCCCACGCCCACCAACGAGGGCATGCTGGTGCTGGCGGCGGTGGTCGATATCACCGATCGCAAAGCCCGCGAAGAAGAACGTCGCCGCTTTACGCTCCGACTGGAGCAAAGCAACCGCGAACTGCAAGATTTCGCCTATGTTTCCTCGCACGACCTGCAGGAACCGCTGCGCAAAATTCAAGCCTTCGGCGACCGGCTGCAAGCCCAGTGCAACGAAGCCCTGGGCGACGATGGCCGCGATTACGTCAACCGCATGCAAAAGGCCGCCGCCCGCATGCGCACCCTGATCGAAGACCTGCTGCAATTCTCCCGCGTGACCACGCAAGGCCCAGCCGTTTGCTGTCGGTCGACTTGAACGCGGTGGTCGCGCGAAGTGCTGGAGGACCTGGAAATCCGCGTGGAAAGCACCGGCGGCCAGCGTTTCGGTCGGGCCAATTGCCCACGATCGAGGCCGACCCGCTGCAAATGCGGCAATTGTTTCAAAACCTGATCGGCAACGCGTTGAAATTCCAGCCGGCCGGACGTGCCGCCGGCCATCGACATTCGAGCCGAACTGCTCGGCGGGGCGATGGCCGCCGCACAGGGGCAGTGCGAAATCATCGTGACCGACAACGGCATCGGCTTCGACAACAAATACGCCCGCCGCATTTTCGACGTGTTCCAACGCCTGCACGAGCGCGATCAGTACGAAGGCTCGGGCATCGGCCTGTCGATCTGCCGCAAAATTGTCGAACGCCACGGCGGCACCATCACTGCCGAAGGCCGGCCCGGCGAAGGCGCCACGTTTGTCGTGACGCTGCCGCTACGTCAAACCAAATCCGAAGGCCCGTCAGTTGACCCGCCCGAAACCGATTCGCCAACCAATCCAGGAGGAAACACATGTCCCCACGTGGAAGAAGCATTCAGTTGTTGATGGCCGAAGACGATCCCGACGATCGCTTGCTGGCCAAGGAAGCCTTGGAGGAATCGCGATTGGCCAACGATCTGAAGACGGTCGAAGACGGCGAAGAATTGATGGATTATCTGTATCGCCGCAACCGCTACGCCGATCCGGCCACGTCGCCTCGGCCCGATCTGATTCTGCTGGACTTGAACATGCCGCGCAAAGATGGCCGCGAGGCGGCCCGGGAAATCAAGGCCGACCCGAAGTTGCGCCGCATTCCGATCGTGGTGCTGACCACTTCGCGCGCCGAAGAAGATATCTGCCGCAGCTACGATCTGGGCGTCAGCTCGTACATCACCAAGCCGGTGAAGTTCGAAGGGCTGGTCGAAGTGATGCGCACGCTGGGCTGCTATTGGTTCGACATTGTCGAACTGCCCGGCAAGAAACCGGTCACGGCCCGTCAGAAGCAGCGGCCGGAAACGCGGCAGATTAGGATCGCGCCGCAAGCAGATTGAGCGATCCCGTGCGAGTGCGCCGCGTGCATGCCACCGCCAGCCCGACCAGACCCAGCGCCGCCAACAACAGCGTGCTGGGCTCGGGCACCGGCTGCACGCCGCCGCCCAATGGGTTGCCTTGCACTGGCAGCTTAGCCTGCCGACCAGAGGTCGTAGTCGGTCGCGGCGTTGATCGTTCCGTCGTAATCGAAGTCGCCAAACTCCCAGCCCGTTAAGCCGCCGCCGATGCTTGCCTGTCAGCCAGAGGTCGTAATCGGCTGGCGGCATCGACCACGCCATCCAGATCGGCATCGCCGTAGTAGGTGTACTTGATCAGCACGTCGGTATTGGCTGACCGACACGGCGCCGCCGGAATCGGCGCCCACCGGCCAGTGCTGTACAGCGCGCCGCCGCGAGCCATCGTCGTTCAGAATGACGCCCACCGCCGTGAGGCCGATTGGAGTCGGCGGCCGCCGTGCTGCTGGTGATGCCCGCGCCCGTCCACAGCTGTGCCGCTGATGTTCAACCCGCTTTTGACCTGCGCCGTCAGCGTCGCCAGATTGCCGTTGTGGACGATCATGTTGTTGTCGGTGATATCCAACGTGGCGGTCGGAGCCGTGCCGCCGGCGATCGTCAGGCTGGGCAATTGCACCGGCCCGCTCAAGCCGGCTTGCAGCTGCGTCGTGGCGGTGCTGTTGATCGTCAGGCCGCCGGTGCCCAGAGCATTCACGTGACCGACGACCAGCGTGCCAGCGCTCACCGTGGTGCCGCCGCTGTACGTGTTATTGCCGGAGAGGGTTTGTGTGCCGGCGCCGGTTTTCAACAAAGACAACGTGCCGGAACCATTTTGAATCGCGCCGCGAAAGATCCGCCCGCTCCGCCGTTGCCGACCGTCAGTGCGACAACTCCCGCCACGTTGCTTTGCACGGCGCCGCCTGCGCCATTCAGCGCGCCCATGGTGGGGCTGAATCCGTGCAGGTCGAGCGTGCCTGAATTGACCGTCACGTCGCCGGTGTTAGCGCCCAACGCATTGACGTGGCCCATTTGCAGGGTTCCGCCGCTAACCGTGGTGCCGCCGCTGTAGCTGTTGTTGCCCGAAATGGTTTGCGTGCCCGCGCCAGTCTTGATGAAAGCAACCGCTGCCGCTGCCATTCTGAATATGTTCCAGAGTAAGAACCACTGCCGCCGCCACTGCCGACAGTAATGGAAGCTGCTCCAGCCACATTGCTCTTAATCGTGCCGCCGCTGCCGTTGAGTGCGCCTACCGTGGGGCCCAATGCATTCAGGTCAAGCGTGCCGCCGTTGACCGTAACTCCCGCCGTGGCGGAGCCCAAGCCATTGGCATTTCCCAATTGCAGCGTGCCGTTGCTCAGTGTCGTGCCGCCGCTGTAGCTGTTGTTGCCCGACAGGATCAGCGTGCCTGCGCCGATTTTCGCCAACGCGCCGGCTGCCGGAAATGTCGCCGGCCAAAGTCGTGTTGGATGTGCCGGTCACGGTCAGCGCATTGCCGCCATTGTGCGATCGTGCCATTCACCGCCAGGTTGCCGCTGGCGGCGTTGAATTGCTGCGCGGCGCTGAGCGTCAGGTTCAAACCAATCGTTTGCGCACTGGTGGAATTGTTGGTGATGCCGCCGGCAATCGTCAACGCGTTGCCCGAAAGCGTGAACGCCCCGGCGGTATTATTGAACGTAATCGAGCCAGCGCGGGAAAGACTGTTGTTGGCGTTTGAAAGCCGCGTCGTGCCGGCAAACATCAGATCGTCATCGTTGGTCGGCAAATAATCCCAATCGGGCTTCGTCGACCAATTGTTATCCGTGCCGCCGCCCGACCAGATCACCGCTTCGCTGAATGCTCAGCGCCGAAATGTTATTTGCCCAAGTGGACGAATTCACCGCGTATTCGTTGATCAGCCAGAAATCTCCCTGGTCGTTGGGATCCACGCGTCACCGACGAATAATCGCCCCAACGCTCGCCGGAGCCGCCAAACAGATGGTAGCCGTTGGTCAATCCCGCTTGCAGAAGCGTGGCGCTGCCGAAGGTGGTCGTCGTTCCGCTGGTGAAGCCGACAAAGGCATAGGCGCCGGCGCGGCCGGCGGTGCCCGTCGTGCTGTCGCCGGAGCGCGTGACGCTGATCACCACGTCGCCGTTCACGTTGGCGGCAATCGAAGGATTGAAGTAATCGAAATGGCCCGTCGTATCTTGCAACAGGCCGGAAGCAATCAGGATGGGCGTGCCGCCGCTGTTGTAATTCACGCGATACCATTCCACCGCGCTGCGGGAACTGGCGCCGCCGGTTCCCTTGACGGCCTGCACCAGCCAAATGTCGTTGCCCACCTGATAGCCGCGATAGGGCATTCGGCCATCGCCGTCGTCCAATTGGAACGTGCCGTCGGGCTGCGCGCCCTGATTGGTGGGAACATTGAACGTGGGAACGGTGACGTTAACCGGCGATTGAAACGTAGCCCCGGCGGCTGCCGGTGCCTGTCACTCGGGTGTAAATCAAATTCGTCGAGTTGTTGATGGTCAGCGGCACGCCGATAAATTCGCCGGCGCCCTTGGTCGCGGAAAAATCGACCACCGGCTGCGGCGACCAACCGACTGTCGTGCTATTGAGGCTGCTCTTATTCGCCACGCTGGGCGTGCTCAACAGCAAATCGCTCTTGGGAATGCTGGTGAGCGTCATATTGTGAAAACTTCCGCCGCCGGTGAAATTGTTGGTGCTGATGTACAGCGCGTTGGCGTCGATGCCCACCATCGGAAAATCGGCGAAATTCGACGCAATGCCGGTATACGAAGTCGCGGTCCAATTGCTCAGCACCGTGGGATCCGCACCCGGCGAATTGGTGCGCGCAATCAGCACCTTGTTGTTCGTGGTGTCTCTCGGTGATCTCGACGGCAAAATACCGCTGGCTGTTGTAGTCGTAAATGACGTGGGTGTCGGTCAACCCCGCCGAGACGTTTTGCGGATTGTTCACCCCTTGCCAAAAAGCGGTGTCGGTAATGTCCAACAGCTTGGTGTGGCTGGTCGTCTTGTCGTAAACGATGTAACGGCCGTTGATGAACTCGATGAAATGATCGGGGCCGACCGTGCCGTCGCTGTCCGGCGGCGCATAGCTGATTCAGTTCACGCCATCGTTGAAATTACGGATAACGCTGACCGTTTGCGCCGTAGCGCAACGGACACCAGCAGCATCGCCAGGACGAAGAGCGCCCGCGGCAATAGTTCTGGAATCAGCGAAGCAACACTCATTGCAGGTCCTATCGATCTACCCCTGCGTAAATAGCGAAATCTGAACAGTCGGTTCAGGTCCTGTCAACGATTTTTGCGTGTTACTTCTTACCTGGTTTTCACAACATCCCGGCGACTGCGACTACAGTCCGCTGTCGCCGTCGGCGGCGCCGCGTGCTGCGCCAACGCCAAGCCCACGAAACCCAGAGCTGCCAATATTAACGTGCTCGGCTCGGGCACCGGCTGCACGCCGCTGGATAGTGGGGCGCTTTGGCTGGCGGCGAAACCTGCCGACCAGAGATCGTAGTCGGTAGCGGCGTTGATCGTTCCGTCGTAATCAAAGTCGCCAAACTCCCAGCCCGTTAAGCTGCCTGAGGATGCCAGGCCTGCTGCCCAGAGGTCATAATCGGACGAGGCATTGACCACGCCATCCAGATTGGCGTCGCCGTAGTAGGTGTACTTCACCAGCACGTCGGTGGTGCGTGACCGCCACCGCGCCGCCCGAATCGGCACCCACAGGCCAAGTGCTGTACAGCGCACCGCCCGATCCATCGTTGTTGGAAATAATGCCCACCGCCGTTAGGCCGGTTGAGTCAGCGGCCGCCGTGCCGCTGGTAATGCCCGCAGCCGGCCCACGGCGTGCCGCATTGCATTCAATGCCGCTTTTGACCTGCGCCGTCAATGTGGCCAGATTGCCGTTGTGGACAATCATGTTGTTGTCGGTGATATCCAACGTGGCGGTAGGGGCCGTGCCGCCAGCGATCGCCAGGCTGGGCAACTGCACCGGCCCGACTCAAGCCGGCTTGCAGCGTGCGTCTTGGCGGTGCTGTTGATCGTTAACCCCCCGCTGCCCAGGCGCATGCACGTGGCCGACGACCAGCGTGCCAGCGCTGACGGTGGTGCCGCCGCTGTAGCTGTTATTGCCGGCAAGGTTTAGTGTGCCCGCGCCGGTTTTCACCAGTCGCGCCGGTTCCGGAGATGACGCCGGCCAAGGTCGTGTTGGATGAGCCGGTGATCGTCAGCACTTTGCCACCGGTGGCAATTGTGCCGTTGATCGTCAGACCGCCGCTGGCCGCGTTGAACTGCTGCGCGGCGCTGAGCGTGAGGTTCAGGTTGATCGTTTGCAGATTGGTCGGAATTATTGGTGATGCCTCCGGAAATACTCAGTGCATTTCCCAAAATGGTAAACGCGCCCGCCGTGCTGTCGAAGGTCATGGAACCGACGCTGGTCAGCGTTTCGTTCCGGTTGCTTAACCGCGTAGTGCCGGCGAAGATCAGGTTGCTGCCGTTGGAGGGCGCGGCAGCCCAATTCAGCGACGTCGACCAATTGCCATTGCTGCCGGCGCCAATCCACACGTTGGCGACGTCGTACCCAATGGCATCTAGTGCAATTAATTCCACGCCCAAGCTCGGCGTTGCGTGAGGAGTGGCAAATGCATCTTGCACTTTCGGCGAAACGCCGGAGGGCAACGGATTGCTTTGCCAATCGCCGAAATCGCCGCCGTCGTTCTGATTGTCGAATTGCGCGATATCCGTCGTGCTATCCAGTGAAAAATACGCCTTTTGGCTGCTCGTTGTCGTGAAGCTCCGGCTGCCGGTGGACTGATATCGAAACAGGTCTTCCGGGAAGATTCGCGTCGTGCTATTCGGCAGCGCCGAGCCCAGCCCCAACAGTTCGTCGGTTTCATGCTGGATCACCGCGAGCAAACTGTACTGCAAGCTCGAACCCGGACTGCCCGGAAAAGTTAGATCAGTATTCAGCGTGACATATCCGTCGGGCTCGCCTGTGGGCGGACTGCCGCTGAGGCCCACCGCTCGCAGGTTGGCGGTTTTCACGTTGATGTTCCGGCTGTTCACCACCGGATCGCGGGTACTGCTGGGTAAAAGGGACATCACGGTCGTATCGTTATTGGTTTTTGCGTCCGCGGCCAGCGCGTTCCGGAAAGTGGAATAGGTGACCGACTCGTAATAGGTCGAATTGCTCCCCAGACCGCCGCCTTCGGCAAAGTTAATCGACACCGTAATCGGGTCGGTAATGTAGCTGGTGTACAGGCTGATTGCCTGATTGATCGTGGCCTCGATCGTCGCGGCATTCGGGTCGCTGGTGATCGAACTATCGAAGATGGGATTGATCGTCAGTCCGGCGCAAGCGTCGCGCAGCTTGTCGCCCACCCGATGCAGCCCAAGAGTGCCGCCGCCCAGCGACGCCACGTCCGCCGACTCAACGCGCGCCTCTCGACGCTGCTCATCACTAACCTTCGCTAACGCCCGATCAGGATGAACACTGCCGCCGCGATCGCCAGAATGCCCATGATGGTCTGCATCGCCGGAAAACTGAGTACCGGCCAACTGATCCAGTCCCCACAAGATTAGCAAGATCGCCAACAACAGCATGCCGATGTTCTTCGTGAAATTCATGGCAAACCCTCCGTGAAAAATGCCGCCTGGTCCGTCCGCAAGCCAGCTCGCCGGCTCGTTGGCTGGCAATATAGAGAGGCCCGCGCGAATTCGCAAAGCGCACTTGCCAATGGCAGCCATTCGCAAGACAAATAGAAGGCCCTGCGCCGAACGCCAACGACCCCATGCTCGCCCCTTGCCCAATATTTGCCGCAGCGCGCACTCTCTGGACCGCGCTGCCGCACTGCGCCGCCGCCTTCCGGCCGCAACCACTCGCACGCGCTGGAAAATCGGCATGCTGGTGGTTGGCGTTGACGTGGATTCCGTTGATGCTCGTTGGGCTGTACCTGGTTTGGCGGGACAAAAAACGCACGCCAGTCGCTGCAAAAAATCGCCGACGGCTTGGGCTTCGAATTCTTCCCCACCGGCGAATCCGGATATTTCGCCAGCGTGGCCCGGCTGGAATTGTTCTCGCGCGGCAGCGATCCGAAAAACTGTGGAACCTGTTGCGCGGCACGTCGCGCAGTTTCGAAGTCGGCATCTTCGATTACAAGTACACCAAAGGCAGCGGCAAACAGAGCCGCACCTGGAAGCAAACCGTGATCTGCCTGCAGTCCCCTGCCCTGCGGCTGCCCGATTTCATGCTGTCGCCCAAAAGTTTCTGGAACATGGTCGGGGCAGTTTTCGGCCATACCGACATCAGAATCGAAGGCCGCCCGCTGTTTTCCAAAATCTACGTGCTGCGCGGCAGCGATCCGGATGCCATCGGCCGCACCTTCACGGATGCCACGCTGGAATTCTTCGACAGAACATCCCGGCCTATCGAGCCAAGGCGCCAACGACCGCCTGTTGCTGTACAGAGACCGACAAGCGCGTCAAGCCCGACGACATTCCCGCGCTTGCTGGAAGACGGACTGAACCTGCTGTCGCTAATGCAATCCAGCTAACCGCTAACTATCCGCTCCGCTTTCATCTCGTCCATCAGGCGGAAGAGTTCGTCGAATTTGCCTTCGACGAACAGATCGCCGATCAACAGATCGGTCAGATGCCCTTTGAATTGCGGATGGCGGCGCACGAAGCGGCCGAAGCTGAAGCCGTCGTAGAACTCGCACACCAGCCGCCGCATGCGATCCATGCCGCGATTGAAATCGGCTTCCCATTTGCCCAGTTGCGCGGCGCGAAGTGTCGCCTTTCGCCAAGCCTTCGGCCACCGCATCGGCCGCCAGCGAAGCCGACGTCAGCGCCAACAGCACGCCGGAAGAATACAGCGGATCGAGAAATCCGAACGCATCGCCCACCAGCACCCAGCCGTCGCCGGCCGCCTGCCGCGAGCGATACGAATACTCCTTGGCCGCGTAAAACTGATCGCCGCGTTGGGCCGCCGCAATCCGCGCTTGCACTCCCGGGCAGCGCGCCACTTCCTCAAAGTAAATCGTCTCGTGATCTTTGTCCGCGCGATCCTTGAACAGATAGTCGTTCGCCGCCACGACGCCCACGCTCACCATGTCGTCGTGCAGCGGGATGTACCAGAACCACCCCTGTTTATCTTTGATTTGAATCACCAGCGTGGCGCCTTCGTCTTTGCCGGTTTCGCGCTTCGCCCCGCGCCAATAGGTCCACAGGGCCGCTTTCTTCAGCACCGGATCCCACTCGCGCAGCCCCAGCCGGCTCATGATCATCGAGCTTTGCCCGCTGGCATCGACCACCACGTCGGCCGGCACGTCGCGCGGCTTGCCGTCGTCGCTCGGCAATGCGCACGCCCACTGCGCGCTGCCCCTCAAACAACACTTCCAGCACGCGAACGCCCTCTTGCACGTCGACGCCATGCTCGCGGGCGTTCTCCAGCAACAACTGATCGAACTCGCTGCGGCGCACCTGCCAGGTTTGCGACGACTCGTGCGGCTTGTTGTCCCAAAAGTAAAACGGCTCGGAAAGCTTGCCGTGCTGATTGATGAACTGCACGCTGTACTTTTTCACGAAATGGCTGCCGCGCAGCTTGTCGATCATGCCCAGGCGCTTGAGCACAAAGAATGTTTGCGGAATCAGCGATTCGCCGATGTGAAATCGCGGAAAGCGTTCGCGCTCAAACAGCGTGACGTTGCATCCGTGCTGCGCCAATAGCGTGGCGGCGGTCGATCCCGCCGGGCCGCCCCCAATCACCACGACATCGCCCAGCGGCTTGCCAACCATCGTTCGCCTCACCCGTTCACCTGCTCACCCCTTCACCCGTTCATGTTTCGAATTCACCGCTTATGCAAAAACCTCTGATACGCCGCCACGGCCAGCTCATCGCAGCGATCGTTCTCCGGATGCCCGCTGTGCCCGGCCACGCGGTGAAAATTCAGTTGATGCTTGGCAATCAGTTCGTCCAATTCTTGCCACAATTCCAAGTTTTTCACTTCGCCGGTTTTCCCTTCGCGGCCAATTTTGCGCCGCCAGCCGTTGGCTTTCCACTTGGGCATCCATTGCATCAGGCCCTGGCGCACGTATTCGCTGTCGGTGAACAGTTCCACCTGCGAACGTTTCTTCAGCGCTTCCAACCCCTTGATCACCGCCAGCAATTCCATGCGATTGTTGGTGGTTTGCGCTTCGCCGCCGGCATGTTCCATTTCCTTGCCGGAGGCCGGATGCCGCAAGATAAACGCCCAGCCGCCCGGCCCGGGATTACCGCTGCATGCGCCGTCGGTGAAGAGATGCACGACGGGCAGCGTTGCGTCAGCAGCTTGAGGCATCGGTTTCGCTTTTCTGGTTTATCGCTCTGCCGCCGGCGACGCGGGCACGCTGCGTTCCAGCACGCGCTGCATTTCCTGCCGCCGCGGCCGCAGCAGCTCCTCCAGATTATCTTTCACCGTGCTATCCAATGCCGCCTGGCCGGCGCGGGTCCACGGCAAGTGCACGGTGAACGTGCTGCCGCGTCCCAGTTCGCTTTCCAGCGACACTTCGCCTCCCAGCAACTTGCACAGTTCTTTGACGATCGACAGTCCCAATCCCGTGCCGGAATATTCGCGCGTAATCGCGTCCCCCTGCGCCATCACCGCCGTGCCCTTGGCGGAACTTTTCGAAGATCGCCGCCTGATCCGCCTCGGCAATGCCCACGCCCGTGTCGGAAACCGTCAGCAGCAGTTCGCCGCTTTCCGGATCGCGCTTGCGCGCGCACGGTAATTCGCCCCCCCTCGGGCGTGAACTTGATGGCGTTGGAAAGCAAATTGCTGAGCACCTGCTGCACCTTGGCCTGATCCTGGAACATGTCGGGCAAATCGGGCTCGATCTCGATGTCCAAGTCGATGTTCTTGCGCTCGGTTTGCGGCCGGAAGAAATCGCACTGCGCCTGGATCACGCCTTCGATGCGGAAATCGGCCAGCCGCAACTTCCATTTTGCCGCTTTCGATCTTCGCCAGGTCCAAAATGTCGTTGATCATGTCCAGCAGCATCCGCCCCGATTTCTGAATGTTTTGCACGTAGCGCCGCTGCTTGTCGTCCAGCGACTTGATCGAATCCAGCACTTCGCCAAAACCGATGATGCTGTTCAGCGGCGTGCGCAACTCGTGGCTCATCGTGGCCAAAAAGTCGCTCTTCAGGCGGTTCATTTCATACAGCCGCATGTTGGCCTGCGCCAGCTCGTCCACCTTTTCGTCCAGCTCGGCGTTGGTGTTCTTCAACTCGGCCTGCGTGTTCACCAGGTGCCGCACCATTTTGTTGAACGCCACGGCCACGTCTTCGAATTCGTCGGCCGTGTGAATTTCCGCCCGGGCTTCCATGTTGCCCCGCGAAATTTCATCGCTGGTGTCGCGCAAATGCTTCAGCGGCTTGACGATCACGTACCGCACGATCACGTAGCTGGCGATCATCGACAAGAACACCGTCATCACCGCCGTGGCCAAAAAAATCGCCCGATTCTTGGCCAGCGCATTTTGCGTGGGGTCGGGCATCGACAATTTTCGCCACCGCGATCAAATCGCCTTGCTGCAACGGCGGCTGTGGCGGCAATCCGGCCGCCGACAGCGTTACCGAAGGCGCGGAGGCCTCGTGGCAAACCACGCACGTGTGATCGGTGGCGTACACCGGCTGAAAGTATTGATACTGATATTCGCCTTTCTCCGCCGGCACGATGCGATCGACGTAATCCGGCGCCGGCGCTTGCCGATCCGCCGGTCCCGTGGCGCCTCGTGTCGCTCTTCGGCTCGACCGGCATCGTGAGCGGGAAATGTTGCAACACCCACGCTTCGAATTCGTCCTGCGGCCGGTTTCGCGGATCGGTGCTGTCAGGCTTGAGAAAACTGGCGGTGAATGTCTGCGTTTGCAGTTTGCTTGCCCAGAGCAGTCGTCTCAATCGGCTTGTTGTCCAACGTGGTCCAGTGCCGCTGCAACAAACCGGCCGTCACCAGGTCGTGGCCGCGTGCTGCGCGCCTTGTCGTACACCAAGTTCTCGGTCTGGCTGCCGTACCACCAGAAGCTGCCGCCGATCAGCGTAAACAAGCAAATGGCAAACAGCACCAGGCACTTCAGCTCCAGCCGAGTTTCGCCCAACACACGCTTGACGCCGCGGTACGACATGAGAAAGGGCGAGGGGTGAAAGGCGAGGGCGAGTGGAAAGAAATCGCGACGTACATTTAGCCGCCGAGCTTGCTCGCGCTGCGGTTTAGCGGAAAACCGTCAACTTTCTCATTTTAAGACACCCCCCTGCCCCAAACCAGACCAATCCCGCTCGTCTCGCGCCCGTCGCCTCTCGTCTCTGGCCTGCTTCGTCACATCATCTCCAGCGGATCGACATCCGCCGTCCACTGAATTCCCTCGATCGCTTCCAATTCCTCGGTGGCGCGCCGGATCGCAGCTCGCAGCGCATCGCCATCCGGCCCATGCAATTGCAAATGAAAGCGATGCTGATCGCGCAATTTTGCAAACGGCGCCGGCGCCGGGCCCAGAATGCGAATCTCCGGCGTTTCGCCGGACAACTTGTTTTTCGATCGCCGCGCGCAGCCGATCTCCCAAGTTCTCCGCAAACATCTTCGTGTGCTGCTCCTGCTTGCCGCGCACCACCAGCCGCACCATTGCCGCCACCGGCGGATATTGATGCGCCTGGCGCACCGGCAACTCCTCGCGCACAAACGCGCCGAAATCGTGCTGCACCGCGGCTTGAATCGCCGGATGCTCCGGGACTGAAAGTTTGCACCAGCACGCGGCCACCCTTGTCGCCGCGCCCTGTGCGCCCGGCCACTTGCGTGACCAATTGAAACGTGCGCTCCGCGGCGCGGAAGTCGGGCAAGTGCAGCGCCGTATCGGCATTGATCACGCCCACCAGCGTGACGTTGGGAAAATCCAATCCCTTGGCGATCATCTGCGTGCCCAGCAGAATTTGCACCTTTCCTTCGCGAAACGCCGTCAGCGCCCGATCGTGGCTGCCGTAGCGCCTGCATGGCGTCGGTATCCATCCGCAGCACGCTGGCCTGCGGAAACCGCGCCCGCACTTCCGCCTCCAGCCGCTGCGTGCCCAGTCCGCGGAAATGAATGCCCGCGAATTGACATTCGGGACACACTTCCGGCGTCGGCCGCTGATAATCGCAATAGTGGCAGATCGCCACGTTGCCGGCTGCGATGATGCGTCAGCGGCAAATCGCAATGCGGGCAGCGCACCACCGATCCGCAGGCCGGGCATTGAATGTGCGTGGAAAATCCGCGCCGATTCAAAAGCAAGATCACCTGCCCCTTTTCGCGCAGGGCCGCTTCAATCGCCTGGTGCATCTGCCGCGAAACCGCTCCGCGCGATTTGCGGTTGACGAATTCGGTGCGCAAATCGATCGTGCCCACCGCCGGCATCGGACGATCGAACACTCGCCGCGGCATGTCGACCAATCGATACTCGCCTTGCATCGCCCGATACCAACTTTCCAGCGACGGCGTGGCGGAGGCCAGCACCATGCGGCACCTTTTCCTCGCGCGCCCGCCACAGCGCCACCTCGCGCGCATGATATCGCGGCACGGTGTCTTGCTTGAACGTGGTTTCGTGCTCTTCGTCCAGCACGATCAGCCCCAAGTGCGGCGTCGGTGCGAACACGGCGCTGCGCGCCCCGACCACCACCTGCACCTCGCCGCGGGCAATGCGTTCCCAATGCCAGTGCCGCTCCGCATCGCGCAGATGACTGTGCAGCACCGCCACGCTGTCGAACCGCGCGCGGAAGCGTTCCCGGGTTTGCGGCGTGAGGCTGATTTCCGGCACCAGCATGATCGCCTGCCGGCCGTAGCTGATCACCTCCTGAATCGCCTGCATGTAGACTTCGGTCTTGCCGCTGCCGGTGACGCCGTGAATCAAAATCGTCTCATGCCGCTGCGCGCGCAGCGGATCGAGAATCGCCTCGAGCGCCTTCTGCTGGTCGGCATTTAGCTTGAAATTCGGCTGACGCGGCGCGGCCGCTTCACGCTGCGATTCCGCCGAAATGCGCTTGCGTCGTCGCCTGCAGAATTCCCTTGCGCCGCAGCGCCGTGATCGGCGCCATCGTGCATTTGGCGGCGCGGGCCAATTCGCGCGGCTCAAGCGGCTGCGACACTGCCGGCCATATACTTCACGATGGCCAACTGCTTTTTCCCTAATTTCAGTTCCGTCGAGCTTGTCTTTCACTCCCGGGGCAAGCGACAGCAGCGTGATCCGCTTGGTGCCCGCCGACGATCGCACCCCGGCCGGCAACACCGCCTCCAGCACCTGCCCCAGCGGGCATAGATAATAGTCAGCCATCCACTCGGTCAGCCGCAGCATGGTGGGCGACAGCAGCGTCTGATGGTCGATCACCGCCGCCAACGGCTTCAGCCGCCGATGCACGTCGGTCCGCGTTTCCAAGCCGCACGCAGTAACCTTCCACCATCCGATTGCCGGCGCCAAACGGCGCCTGCACCCGACGCCCTGTGCCAATCGCTTCGCGCAATCCGTCGGGCACCTTGTAATCAAACGGCTGCTCCGGCCCCTCGGGAAACACCACGGTGGCCACCAACTGCTCGCCGGCGGCATCCAACTCCCACGGCGCGGGCTCGGTTTCGAATAGTTGTTGCTGCTGGGGCATGTTTAATCCGGAAGGCGAGGCTCCCGCCGAGCCGCGATGCACGGTCGAACTCGAACCGCTATAACTGCATTAGATACCTCTGGTCGATACCTGTCCATCGGTTCACTGAATCCGTCTATGCGTCTTGGCCTTTTCGGCGGCAGCTTCGATCCGGTGCACTACGGCCATTTGATATTGGCCGAATGTTGCCGCGAGCAATGCCGGCTGGACGCCGTCTGGTTTGTGCCCGCCGCGGTGCCGCCGCACAAGCAAGATCAAGCCCTGTCGCCGGCCGCCGATCGCATCGAAATGCTGAAGCTGGCCATCGGCGGCCACGACGTGTTCGACGTTTACACGGGCGAAATCGATCGCGGCGGCGTCAGCTTCACCGTTGAAACGCTGGAGCAACTGCACGAAGAATCGCCCGAGACGGAACTGTTCTTCCTGATGGGGGCCGATTCGCTGGCCGATTTGCCCACCTGGCGCGAACCGAAGCGCATTTGCGAATTAGCCATCCCCGTCGTGGTGCGCCGCGCCGGCTCGCCGGAGCCCGACGATTCGGCGTTGGCCCGCTTCATGTCGCCCGATCGATTAGCGCAAGCCCGGGCCAACCGCGTGGAAATGCCGGTGATCGATCTGAGCGCCACCGACATCCGCCGCCGCGTGGCTGCCGGCCAAAGCATCCGCTACCGCACGCCGCGCGCGGTGGAAAAATACATCGAAGCGCAGGGGCTGTATCGACAGGGGGCTGGAGTCAAGGGTCAGGAGTCAACAGTAAAGCCGGCGATGGCATCGCCGGTGCACTACGCCGCATTCCGCCGCAGTGTGTGCTGCGAATCGGCCGCCGATTCCTGCTCCACCAGCGCCGTCACGTCCACCGCGCACACGTCCGAATCGGCCCAAAGTGCATTGAGCACGGCTTCCAATTGCTCGCGCGGCCCTTGCACGGGATCCAAAAACAGCCACTTCTGCCCTTTGATCACACACGCGCCGCCCAGGCAATCGTCCAGATATTCCTGGCGCACCTTGTAACCGCTGCGCCGCGCCAGCTCCAGCGCCTGCTCCAACAGTTCGACGGTCGTCATGCTAGCTGCTCCGCATGGGTCAAAAAGTCAAAGAGTCGAAAATTCGAACAGCAAGCATGGCCAGACCATATCTCTAACTCTTGGAATTTTCGACTTTTAAATCCTTCGACCCGGCTGCGCGGGGCCGCGGATTGTATCGCCTCGCATTTCAGTTGCCCAGGCCGCTTCGACGATATCAGTCAGTACGCTAACTTCTCGCGATCAAACAAGTTAAGCCATGCCGCTCCGGTAAAGCAACGGCGTGGAACCAGCGCGCGCAATCCGCGTCGATCGGGCATCTCCAATCGACTTTGCGGCTCAGGAAATCTAATCCACTTTCCAACTCATGTCGCACGCCAGCCACGACCAGCCCTACGCTCGAACAACAAGTCGCCCTGCTCAAGCAGCAACTTGTCGCAAGCACAAAAGCAAACCGCTCTGGGCGAGCTGGTCGGCACCACCACGCACGAATTCAACAACGTGCTGATGACGATTCTCAACTACGCCAAGATGGGCCTGCGCCACAAAGATACACCGACGCGCGATAAAGCGCTCGAAAAAATTCTCGCCGCCACCAACCGCGCCGCCAAAATCACCAACAGCATTTTGGGTTTCGCCCGCAATCGCTCGCAATCGATGGAGCCGACCGATTTGAAGAAAGTGATCGACGATTCGCTCCTGCTGTTGGAGCGCGAAATGGCCAAATATCGCATCCGGGTGGAAACGCAGCTTGAGCCGACGCCGCCGGCCTTGGCCAACGGCAACCAGATTCAACAGGTGCTGTTGAATCTGCTGATCAACGCCCGCCAGGCGATGCCCAATGGCGGCACGGTCATCATCAAGCTGAACTACGACGCCGCCGCGCATATCAATCGATCTGGTCGTGCGCGACACCGGCAGCGGCATGCCCCCGGAAGTGTTGCACCGGATCTTCGATCCGTACTTTTCCACGAAGGCCGGCCCCGACGCCACGGGCAAAGGGGGCACCGGCCTGGGACTTAGCGCCTGCCGCGACATCATCGAAGCCCACCGCGGAAGAATTCGGGTGGAAAGCAGCGTCGGCCGCGGCACGGCGTTCACTATCAAACTGCCAGTCGTCCTCACTGCGCCGTTCACTCCTGCGCCTGCCGCGTCGCCGGCTACTGTCTCTGTCTCTGCCAGCCAGCCCCCCGTCGGTACGTAGGCCACTCGGTTGGCTTCTGAACCTCTGGCGCTATAATCTGGACGTACGCCTGCGCCGAATCTTGCGCAGGCGTGTCATATTCATCCAGATTCCCTCACGGCGCCCAATGCACGTCACCACCGCCTCCAAACCCCGCACGCTGCGCGAGCTTCGCGAAATCGGCTGGGTGTCCAAAACCGTCAAACAGGAAATCCACGACAACTTTCTTCGCATGCTGGCCGAAGGGGAAGAACTGTTCCCCGGCATCATCGGTTTCGACAGCACGGTCATTCCGGAAATCAACATCGCGCTGTTGGCCAAGCACGACATGCTGTTCCTCGGCGAGAAGGGGCAAGCGAAAAGCCGGCTGATGCGGTTGCTCGCGCGGTTTCTCGATGCAGAAATCCCCTACATCGATATTCCCGAGGCCCCGCTGCACGACGATCCGCTCAAGCCCATCACCACCGTCTGCCGCCGCTTTGTCGCCGAGCACTCCGAAGATCAAGTGCCCATCGGCTGGTGGCGGCGCGAAGATCGCTACGCCGAGCGCCTCGCGCCGGGCACCAAATTCGCCGACATCATCGGCGAAATCGATCCGGCCAAGCTCGCCGGCGGCACCAGCATGAGCGCCGAGGAAGCCCTGCACTTTGGCCTCATCCCTCGCATGCATCGCGGCATTTTCGCCATCAACGAATTGCCGGAGCTCGATGAACTGGTGCAAGTCGGCCTGTTCAACATCCTGGAAGAGCGCGACGTGCAGATCCGCGGCTATCCGGTGCGGTTCGATATCGACGTATTAATTCTCTTCTCCGCCAACCCCGCCACCTACAACCGCAGCGGCAAAGTGATTCCGCAATTGAAAGACCGCATCGGCTCGGTGATCCACACGCATTATCCGAAAGAGCGCGACCTGGGCATTCAGATCATGGAGCAGGAAGCAGCGGTCGAACTCGACGGCGCCTTCCCCGTCGTCGTGCCGTACTTCATGAAGCAAATCATCGAGGAGATCACCGTCGCCGCTCGGCGCAGCAAATTCATCGACCACAATAGCGGCGTCAGCGCGCGGTTCAGCATCGCCAATTACCGGACGATGGTGGCCAGCGCCCGCCAGCGCGCGGTCCGCCTGGGCGAAAGGCCGGCAGTGCCGCGGATCAGCGACCTGGGGCACATCTACGCCTCGTCGCTGGGCAAGCTGGAACTCGACCTGATGGGCAGCCATCAGATGACCGAGCGCCAGGTGCTCGACGCCGTAATGGCCGAGGCCATCAAAACCGTGTTTGACGAATACGTCGAGCGCAACGGCCTGGAAGAAATCGCAAAAATCTTCGGCCAAGGCGTAAAGATCGAAGTCGGCGACATGCTTCCTTCGGCCGATTACGCGGAGCGACTAAAGCGCGTGCCCCCGGCGTGGGACAAGGCTTTCGAAGTCAACGCCGCCGGCGATCCCGCCGTCCGCGCCAGTTGCGTGGAATTTATTCTGGCCGGGCTGTACGCCACCGACCAAATCTCCCGCGCCCAACACCACGGCCGTGTGGTGTATGAAACTTGAGATGCCCTGATCCGGCCATCTAACTGTCCGCGGCCTCAATGTCGTCGGTGCCCCGTCATTTCTCGGCGGCAACCTTGTCCGTTTGCTATCTTGGTGCCAAGAATTGATGCGCGATTACTGAAATTTACAGTAATGATCTGCGCATGCTTAAGCCGTAGTTGCTCGAAAGGAGTGTCGTCATGGCTCAGAAGCTTGCAGGCAAAGTGGCCGTCGTCACCGGGGCATCGAAAGGCATCGGGGCTGAAATCGCCAAACAACTCGCCGCCGAAGGTGCGTCGGTGGTCGTCAATTACAGCGCCAGTAAAGAAGGCGCGGAGCGCGTGGTGGCCGACATCAAGAAAGCCGGCGGCCAGGCCGTCGCCGTCCAAGCGAACCTCGCCAAGCCCGCCGAAGTGAAGCAACTTTTCGCCGAAACGAAAAAAGCTTTCGACAAACTCGACATCCTGGTGAACAACGCCGGCATCTACGATTTCCAGCCGCTGGAAAATATCACGCCCGAACATTTCCACAAACAATTCGATCTCAACGTGCTCGGCTTGCTCTTGGCAACGCAAAAAGCGGCCAAGCTGATGGGCAATGCCGGCGGCAGCATCATCAACATCAGCTCCGTCGTCGCTACGTCAGCTCCGCCGCAATCGGCGGTCTACAGCGGCACGAAAGCCGCAGTGGTGGCGATCACCCGCGCGCTAGCCCAGGAATTGGGTCCGAAGAAAATCCGCGTGAACGCCATCAATCCCGGCATGGTTGAAACCGAGGGCACGCATGCCGGCGGAATTATTGATAGCGAATTTGAAAAGCAATACGTGTCCCACACGCCGCTGGGCCGCATCGGTAAGCCGCAAGATATCGCGCCGGCCGCCGTGTTCCTGGCCTCCGCCGATTCCGGCTGGATTACCGGCGAGACCCTGTACATCTCCGGCGGTCTGCGATAAACCCAAGGTTCGGAGCACCAACTCGAGCCGATCGAATCGCTTCACAAATCAATATGCTTGAGGTGTGACCATGACTGACCATTATCAAAATGTCGTCATTGGCAGCGGCGGATCAGGCAAATTCGTGGCATGGCATCAGGCCTGCGCGAGGCGAGCGCACCATCTGCGTGGAGAAGGGCCCGGTGGGGGCGCCTGCCCCAACGTCGCTTGCCTGCCCAGCAAGAACTTGGTGCATAGCGCCAACGTGCTGTCGCTTTTGAAAAATGCCGCCGAGCTAGGCATTACCACCGGCGCGGTGAAATTCGACCTGGCCACCGCTATCCGCCACAAGCAAGCGATGATCGATCGCCTGCGGCAAATGCATCTGGATGAATTCCAAAAAACCGGAGCCGAACTGCTGTTCGGCACGCGCGCTTCGTCGAAGAAAAGACGATCGAAGTCGCCCTGCCCGACGGCGGCACGCGCACTCTCAAGGGCGACCGCATTTTCCTCGACGTCGGCACCCGCGCCACCATGCCCAACGTGCCCGGGCTGGCCGAGTGCAAGCCGCTCACGAACATCGAAATTCTCGAACTGCAGCGTCTGCCGCAACATCTGGCCATTCTCGGCGGCGGTTACGTCGGACTCGAATTCGCCCAAGCAATGCGCCGCTTCGGCAGCCGGGTGACCATCCTCGAGCACGGCCCACAACTTTTGCCGCGCGAAGATGCCGACGTTGCCGAAGCGCTCATGCAGCTTTTGCAAGCCGAAGGCATCGAGGTGCGCCTAACGACCGACCTTCAGAAAGTTACCGGCCGCTCCGGCGACGGCCTGCAACTGGAAATTCGCTCGGGCAACGAGTTCAACTCGCTCGATGCGTCGGACCTACTGGTGTCCGTCGGCCGCACGCCCAACTCCGCCGGAGTGGATGCGGCAAAAGGCGGCGTGGAAATCGATGCCCGCGGGTTCTTCCGCGTCAACGAGCGGCTGGAAACCACCACCCCGGAGGTTTGGGCGATGGGCGAATGCGCTGGCAGTCCGCAGTTCACCCACGTGGCCTTCGACGATTACCGTATCGTCCGCGACAATCTGGCCGGCGGCAACCGGACCACGAACAACCGCCTCGTTCCCTATGTCTTGTTCACCGATCCGGAACTGGCGCACGTGGGCCTGCACGAATCGCAAGCCAAGGCGCAAAATTTGCCCTATCGCCTAGTAAAAATTCCGATGGCCGCCATTCTTCGCACACGAACGTTTGGCCAGGAACGCGGTTTCGCCAAGGCCTTGATCGGCGATGACGATCGCCTGCTGGGCTTCACCGCCTTTGGCGCCGAAGCCAGCGAACTGATGGCCGCCGCCCAAACCGCGATGCTCGCCGGCGCCACCTACCAACTACTAGGCGACGCCATTTATACCCACCCGACAACCGCCGAAGGCCTGTCGGTCATGTTCGCCGATTACCCCGACCGCAACAAAAAACCCGCCAAACCGAAATCCCAACAACCATCCAACAGGAGAAATGAAAATGGTCCAGGCCACCGTTCACCGAAACGACCGCAAAAAAACAAGCGCGCTAGCCACGCCCACCGACCTTAAGCATTCCGGCGTCGAGGAAATTTGCGACGCCCTGCGCCCGCTGTTGGCCGACGTGTTCGCGCTGTACGTGAAAACCAAAAACTTCCATTGGCACATGAGCGGCCCGCACTTCCGCGATTATCACCTGCTGCTGGACGAGCACTCCGAGCAGATCTTCGCCATGACCGACGACATTGCCGAACGGGCCCGCAAACTCGGCGGCACCACGCTGCATTCGATCGGCGAAATCGCCAAGCATCAAACGATTGAAGACAACAATGCCGAATTCGTCGATCCGCACGACATGCTGGCCGAGCTGCGCGACGATAACCAGCGGCTCACCAAATCGCTGCGCGACGTGCACAAAGTGTGCGACGACGCCAACGACGTGGCAACCGCCAGCCTGATCGAAAACTGGATCGACCAAACCGAACGCCGCACGTGGTTTTTGTTCGAAGCGACGCGATCCGACAGGCAACACGTTCACTAAATTGTGCGTCAGCTCGGATCAGGGTGAGTAAGTGAGTAGGTAAGAGTTAACCTCTACCGATTCGCTTCGCATCTTACTTACTCATCTCACTCACTCACTTACTCAGCCACTCACTTACTCAGCCACTCACTTACTCACCTGCTTCCTCCCATGCTCCACCGCCAACTCGGCCGCTCCGGCTTCAGCATTCCCGTTCTCAGCTTCGGCACCGGCACGTTCGGCGGCGGCGGCGAATTGTTCAAAGCCTGGGGCTCTACCGACGTCGCCGAAGCCACGCGCTTGGTCGATATTTGCCTCGAAGCCGGCCTGACGATGTTCGACTCGGCCGACATCTATTCCTCCGGCCGGTCCGAAGAGATTTTGGGCCAGGCGATCAATGGCCGCCGCAACAAGGTTTTGATTTCCACGAAAGGCACGTTTCCCTTCAGCGACAATCCCAACGACCTGGGCTCTTCGCGGCACCATTTGGTCAACGCGGTGCACGGCAGTCTCAAGCGGTTGGGCACCGACTACATCGATCTGTACCAACTGCACGGCTTCGACGCCCGCACTCCGCCGGAAGAAACGCTCAGCACGCTCGATCAACTGGTGCGCGAAGGCAAACTCCGCTACGTCGGCTGCTCGAACTACTCGGGCTGGCACTTGATGCGCGCGCTGGCGACCTCCGATCGTTACGGCTGGCCGCGCTTTGTCGCGCACCAGGTGTACTACTCGCTGATCGGCCGCGATTACGAATGGGAACTGATGCCGCTGGGCCTGGCGGAAGGCGTTGGCGCGGTGATCTGGAGCCCGTTGGGCTGGGGCCGCCTGACCGGCAAAATCCGCCGCGGCCAACCGCTACCCAAATCCAGCCGCCTGCAAAGCAAAGTCGCGGCCGGCATGGGCCCGCAAGTTCCCGACGACTACTTATATAACGTTGTCGACGCCCTGGACGCGGTGGCCAAAGAAACCGGCAAAACCGTCTCGCAAATCGCGCTCAACTGGCTACTCGAGCGCCCACCGTCGCCACCGTAATCGTCGGCGCGCGCAACGAAGAGCAGTTGAAACAAAACCTCGGCGCCGTCGGCTGGGATCTGACTAAGGAGCAAGTCGCCAAACTCGACGCCGCCAGCACAGTGAATCTCGCCTACCCCTACTGGCACCAACGCGGCTTCCCGATGCTGAACCCCGCGCCGGTCTAGTCCGCCATGGTCCTGATTACTCAACTTGGGAATTCTCCAGAAGCTGCGCGTCGACCAAGTCCTGCGGACGGCCGGTAGCACGCTTGTTGGCCAGCAAATCGTCCCGTCCCAAAACAGAAACATGCAGCCCTTCCAGTTCGAACGACTTGCGGTGCGCCCAGGCATTTTCGAATGCCACTCCCGTAATCGACGTCAGGATGTCGATACGTCTGTGGGTGCAGTGCCAATCTGGAACACGATGTCCGGACTGTGGAGGTCTTCGATTCTTAGATCCTTTAGCGGCGCGCGAAAACTTTGGAGCGCTTTCCAGACTTTCTGCGCATTTTCCGGCGAAGGGCGAACCCAAAGATCGATGTCGCCCGTCGCACGCGGCAATCCATGTGCCGCCAACACATAAGCGGCGACGATCAAAAATTCAACGCTTTCCGCGCAAAACGCGGACAACATGTCGCGAAAGTCGGGATTCACCTCGATCTCCTAACATGGCCCAAGCATCCTGGGCGAGTTGCCACATCATCAGCACACGCTGAGCCGGGTCAGTGCCGCGCAAATCGGTCTCCGTTCCTTGATCGGCAAGGCGCATCTTGCGAATGGAAGGTGAAATATCGCTCATGCAATTAAAATCCTGACACCGAGACTCCGAACCGTATAGAATTATCGACGGAAACCAAATACTCAGCAAGCTGAACGTCGTTATGTAATTCTAGCTCAACTCTGTTTTCTTATGCCCAAGCGCGACACTCTCGGCGGGGTGATTCATACGTACCAGCGGTACGATCCGAAGCGGTTTCCTAGTCCCACGCAGCCGCCGCCGGATTTGGTTTCGCCGGCGTTTGAGCACATGTTGGCGTTTGGGGAGCTGCGAGAACTTTCGGAAGAAGAATTGGCCCGGGCGGTGCGGATCGATCCCAGCCAGATTGCCGGGTTGGGGCCGACTATTGAATCGTTGAAGGCCGCGCTCGAGGAACGCAAGCGGAAAATTCTCGAGACGTACGAAACGGATCGGGTGCAGAAGGACGCCGCCGATGCTTATCGCCAAACCGGCGAGCAAATCAATCCGCCGAAAAATTTGCGCGATCGCTTTCGCCGCGCGTTCGAGGAAGAACAAATCCGCGATCTGGAGCGAGTGTGGTACGCCCAGGGGAACGACAACTCGCCGTTTGCGCGCGAGTTGGTGAAGCTGGTCGATCGGCTGGGAGACAAATACGAAGTCGACGAGCTGGCCGGAAAATACGATTTCACCGGCCGCACGCCGATGAGCGTGCCGCAGGCGATTGAAATCAAGGAAGAACTGGAAACGATCGACCGGCTGCTCAAGCAACTGGAAGAAGCGGCCAAGGACGCGCAGATCGGCATCATCGATCTGGAGGCGCTGGCCGAATTTGCCGAGCCGGGGGACATGGACAAGCTCGCCCAGATGCAGCGCCAAGTCGAAGAACTGCTGCGCCACATGGCTGAAGAGCAGGGCCTGGAGCGCGGCAAGCAAGGCTATCAACTCACGCCCAAGGCGTACCGCATCTTTCAGGGGCGGCTGTTGGAAAAAATCTTCTCGCAGTTGCAGCAGTCGCGCACCGGGCGGCATCAGGGCCCGATTGTCGGCGAAGGGGCGGTCGAGCTGCAGCAAACCAAGCCGTACGAATTCGGCGACAGCGCGGCGAACATGGACATTCCCGCCTCGCTGATCAACGCCATGCTCCGCGACGGCACCGAGCTGCCGCTGCGGATGAAAGCCGACGACATTGTGATCCACCGCACGCGCAACACTCCCAAGTGCGCTACCGCTGTGCTGATGGACATGAGCGGCTCGATGCGCTACGGCGGGCAATACATCAACGTCAAACGCATGGGCCTGGCGCTCGATGGGCTGATTCGCCGCGAATACCCCGGCGACTTCTTGCAATTCATCGAGATGTACACCTTCGCCAAGCCGCGGATGGCCGGCGACATTGCCAAGCTCTTGCCCAAGCCGGTGACGATTTTCGATTCCTATGTGCGGCTGTGGGCTGACATGAGCGATCCGGAAATTAGCGAGATTCAAATCCCGCACCACTTCACGAACATCCAGCATGCGCTGCAGATGGGGCGGCAATATCTTTCGCAGCAAGACACGCCAAACCGGCAGATCATCTTGATCACCGACGGCCTGCCGACGGCCCACTTCGAAGGGCACAAACTGTTCCTGCTTTACCCGCCCGACCCGCAAACCGAAGTGGCCACGATGCGCGAAGCACACCTCTGCCAGCGCGAAGGGATCACGATTAATATCTTCCTGTTGCAAAGCTGGAGCCAATCGCGGGACGACATTCAATTCGCCTACCGCCTGGCCGAATCGACCAAAGGGCGGGTGTTTTTCACGGCCGGCAAAGATTTGGACCGCTTCGTGGTGTGGGATTATTTGAATCGCCGTCGTTCGATCGTGGCGTGAGCGGCTGCTCTTCTCATCTTCTCGTGTCAATCCCGCTGATACCCCGTCACCAGCCAGCGATCGCCCTCTTTCCGAAAATCAACGACCAGGCGGCCGAGGTAATTGCGGTAGATGGCCGTTTCGGTATGGGCGGTGCCTTGCGCGCGCACCCAAAAATGCGCGACTGCCGTGAACGGCTGCTTCGATTTATCGACCGTCACTTCCATTTGCGCGATCGTGACCGATCCCAATTTCGCCTGCCCGATCCAGCGCTGCGCTTCATCGCGCACCCGCGTCGCCGACGGCGAAATGCAATCGATCACCTGCTCCAAATGATTCTGCTCCGCCGCCCGAGCCGCGTCGTAAATCACATTCTGCACTTGCTCCCGATCGGTGACGACCAGCTTATCCACCAGCACCGCGAGGCCCATGAACGCCAACACCGCTCCTGCCGGCCAGAACAGCACCACCCGTCCGCTCTTAAGAAAAAGCACCGCAAGCAGCACGAGCATCATGCCGCCGGCGACCAAAATTGGCGTCGGGTTTTCGGTGAACCAGGTGATGGGTGGCGAGTCAAGCATGGTTGTCCGTGGTCCGTGGTCCGCCGGCCGTAGTATTGGCTCGCAACTCTGCCCATCTGCGCCGCTGCAAGCGCAGCAGTTGCACAAATGCGAGGAGCGCCACGCCGGCGACAACGGCCATTACCGGCCACACGGTGAAGATTGGCTCCCAATGCGGCAGTTGAGCCTGTCCGTCCGCCGCACTCGGCTCGGCCGCTTCGCGCTTCAAGCCGCGCTCGCGCGCGTGAAACTTCGTTTCGATCGCCTGCTCGCGCTTTTCAAACTTCGGCCCGATCGTGGCGATGCCGGCCAGTGCCGCCAACGAAAACAGCATCACCCAAAACCAAGGCGAATCCGTGACCGGCGGCACTGGAGCGCTAGAAGACATGGCGAACTGGTCAAGTGAATGACTAAATGACTAAAGGCCTGAATGACTAAATGATACAGCATTCCACTATTTGGAAATTTAGTCATTCAGTTATTTAGACATTCCGTGATTACCGCTTCTTGAACAGCGGGCCGGCGTAGACCGCCGATTCGCCCAATTGCTCTTCGATCCGCAGCAATTGATTGTACTTGGCCATGCGGTCTGTGCGCGAGCCGGAGCCGGTTTTGATCTGCCCCGTTTCCAGCGCCACGGCCAGATCGGCCAGTGTGCTGTCTTCCGTCTCGCCGCTGCGATGGCTGACGATGCTGGTATAGCCGTTGCGGTGGGCCAATTGCACGCACTCGATGGTTTCGGTCAGCGTGCCGATCTGATTGAGCTTGATAAGAATGCTGTTGCCGATGTGTTCCTTGATGCCGCGCTCGAGCCGCTTGGTATTGGTGACAAACAGATCATCGCCGACCAGTTGCACTTTATCACCCAACCGCTGGCTAAGCATTTTCCAGCCTTCCCAATCGTCTTCCGCGCAAGCATCTTCGATCGAAACGATCGGATACTTCGCCACCCAGCCGGCCAGAAACTCGACCATTTCCGCGGAAGTTAGCTCGCGCCCATCGACACTGTATTTCTTCGTTTTCTCGTCGAGCATTTCGTTGGAGGCCAAGTCGATGGCAATCGCAATTTGCTCGCCGGGCTTGTATCCCGCCTTTTGAATCGCCTCGAGAATCAGATCGATCGCTTCGGCGTTGCTCTTCAAATCTGGCGCAAAGCCGCCTTCATCACCGACGTTGGTGTTCAGCTTCTTGCTCTTGAGCACGCTCTTTAGCTGATGAAACGTTTCGACGCCGGCCCGCAACGCGTCGCTGAACTTTTTGAAACCCAGTGGCATGACCATGAACTCCTGCACGTCGACCGCGTTATCCGCATGCGCGCCGCCGTTGACGATGTTCATCATCGGCGCCGGCAACAGCCGCGCCCCCGGCCCGCCCAAGTAGCGATACAGCGGCAGCCCGCTAAACTCCGCCGCCGCATGCGCCACGGCGAGCGACACGCCGAGAATCGCGTTGGCGCCCAAGTTCTTTTTGTTCTCCGTGCCGTCCAGCTCGATCATCCGCCGATCGATGCCGGTTTGATCCAGTGCATCCCAGCCGAGAAGTTCCTTCGACAGTTTTTCGTTCACATTCGCCACGGCCTTGAGCACCGATTTGCCGCCGTACAGCGATTTATCGCCGTCACGCAACTCCCATGCCTCGTGCACGCCGGTGCTGGCACCGCTGGGCACCGCGGCGCGGCCGAACGAGCCGTCGGCCAACGTCACGTCCACTTCAATGGTCGGATTACCGCGGCTATCCAAAATCTGCCGCCCGTGGATTTCAATAATTTCGCTCATAGTTCAGCACGTCAGGGGTCAGGAGGCCAGGTATCAAGAATTTATCACTTCTTTTGTGCGCGCCTCCCCATTGTGCGAAAACATCGTGCGGTTGGCTAGCGGCCGGATTCCCCGACGCAACAAAAAGGCTGGCCCCAGTTTCCCAGGGCCAGCCCACGGTTTGATTACCGTCGCGCTGTCG
Organism: Pirellulales bacterium; assembly: GCA_963773925.1. GTDB lineage: Bacteria > Planctomycetota > Planctomycetia > Pirellulales > JADZDJ01 > CAVRAW01. Next base: position 654,116 of record CAVZDC010000020.1, on the reverse strand, counting down.
CATTACTTGCTGCAGCACGAGCAGCCCGGGCAAGTGCAACTTGCCCCGCAGCCGCAGTCGACGCCGCAGGGACAACTGCAGGCCGTAGCGCTCTTCGAGCAGTTCTTGGTGCAGTGATCTTTCGCACCCGTCACTGCCACGCTGCCGGCCGTCAGCGCTGCCACCAGCGCCAGCGACGAAAACAATTTAACAATCATAGGAAAACTCCTAATTCTTGGTGAAAGAAAAACTGATTCTCGACACAACGAAACAAGATCTCGTTGCCGAATCAATTCAGCCAAGAACAATGCAGAATGCGATGCGGAACCTCGGGCGCAAGTTCACCGGGCGAGGAGGCGACCTCCAAACGCGCCCAATCGGCCTGCGAGTGTCCCAAATCGGCCCAGCCGATGACCGCCGCTGCGTGATCAGCCGCGGCGCCAAGCGTCGTGTTCACCGGCCGATCGGCCGGTTGCTTTGCCTGGCAGGCGCACACGCAAGGCGACGCGCCGCGTTTCTTGCACTGCGCCGCGGCGGACTTTTCGCAGCACGATTTGGCGGCCGCCTTTGAACGTTGGCAACAGCCGCAGCAATCGCCGGTTGATGGCAGACGGCCGCGCTGCCGGTGGCCTCTCTTGCAGACGCACATCCCGGGCACGTTCCACAACTGCCGCAACAGTTCCATCCGCCGCCAGGCAGCGCCATGGCAAAGGCCATCGCGAGCGGCAGAAATTGCCCGACGATTTTAGGTTTTCGCTGCGGCATGGCACCCTTATTTTTCCGCGCTTCGGACCACGGGTCAATGCAATTTCCCAAAACATCTGCCAGCCGGTACGATGGTCGCTGATGCTTTTGCGAAACATGCATGCTTAATCGGCACCGCTGACAGCACTTATGTCGTCTGCTACCGCCAGTCGTCTGCAAGCCGAACCGCTGCCGGAGAACATCCGCAGCACCCAGCCCGGCGGCGGACTGTGCTATTCGATCGAGCTTGCCTGGGGCCGGCTGCGCCGCTGGTATTTGCGCAGCTTTCGCCGCCGCTACGTCAACCGCATGGCAGCGCTGCGCGTGGGTGAACTGAACGGCTGCCCGCACGAAGTGCTCGACCCGCGCGATCTGAAATTCATCCGCAATCAAACCGAGTGCCATTGGGATCCGCACGATGATCCGTTTCGTTGGCGCGGCAAAATTCCTCTGGCCCGTTGGGGTCTGGCCGAAGTGCAACTGCTGGGCTGGCCGCTGCTGGCCATGAGCATCGTGCTGCTATTTACCTGGTGGTACTTCGCCATCGTCACCGGCGCGCTTGGCGCTGGTCGTGTCGTTTTTCCGCGATCCGTCGCGCTACATTCCGCAAACGCCGGGCTTATTGGTTTCACCGGCGGACGGGAAGGTCATCGAAATCGCGGCATTGGATCACGACGATTTCGTCGGCGGCCCGGCGGTGCGCATCGCCATCTTTCTCACGCTGTTCAATGTGCACGTGAACCGCATGCCTTGCACTGCCCGCGTCATTCGCTTGCGATACTCGCCCGGCAAATTCTTCAGCGCCAACCGACCCGAAGCCAGCACGCAGAACGAATCGATGTGGATCGGCCTGCAGGAAGAGGCGGCGCCCTATCGCCGCCTGGTGTGCCGGCAGGTATCGGGCCTGGTGGCCCGGCGAATTGTCTGCGATTTGCGGCCGGGAGAGGTGTTGGAGCGGGGCGCGAAATTTGGGATGATAAAGTTCGGCTCCCGCACCGAATTGATCGTGCCAGCCGAAGGCTTCGAACCGTTGGTGCGCGTCGGCCAGTGGATCAAAGCCGGCCGCGACGTGGTGGGGAAGTACGGCAGTTAGCTTTTAGCGATTAGCTAGTAGCTTCAGCAATGATCTTTCTCCGTTCCTCTGGCTAACCGCTAAAAGCTAACCGCTCCGCTATGAAACGCATCCGCACCGTCGCCGTGTTCCCCACCGCCTTCACCTTGGCAAACCTGATCTGCGGGTTTTTCGCCATCGTGGTGGCCTCCCGCGTGGTCACCGGCAGTTTACCCGCTGTTGCCAATGAGCAAGAGATCTCGGCCAGCGCCACCGAAGGCTTCGGCGCGGCGCTAGACGCCAACGCCACGCACAACATCATGCTCAGCGCGTGGCTAATCTTTTTGGCCATGATCTTCGATGCGCTGGATGGCCACGTGGCCCGACTGGCCCGCGCCACCGGCGATTTCGGCGCACAACTGGATAGCCTGTGCGATCTGGTCACGTTCGGCGTGGCCCCGGCATTCCTGATGGTGAAGATGTGCCCCGATCTGGCCTATTTCCATCGCGAGCCGATTTGGATCATCGCCGCCGCCTTCCCGGCCTGCGCCGCCATCCGGCTGGCGCGGTTCAACGTAGAAAGCGACGACGACGACGATCATCTGAGCTTCATCGGCTTGCCCGCCCCCGCCGCGGCCGGTTCGATCGCCGGCTTCGCGATTTTGTTTTACACGCTGCGCCGCGACGGCAACACGCTGGCCTACGCCGAGCAAATCGATTGGTCCATGCGGCACATACTGCCGGTGTTCACGCTGCTGCTTTCGGCCCTGATGGTTTCGCGCATTCCGTATCCGCACGTCGCCAATCAACTACTGCATGGTCAGCGCAGCATGGGGCACATCGTCGCACTTTTGTTTTCGCTGGTCGTGATTCTCGCGATCCAGGGCTATGCCGTGCCCATCGTTTGCGGCCTGTTCGTGCTGGGACCGCCGCTGCGATACGCCTGGCAACGCTTCCGCAATCGCCGCCAACAGCAAGAAGCTGAACCGCTGTTTTAAATGCAGAAAATGCAGAATGCAGAGTGTAGAATGAAGGGCACAAATCAGTCGCCTTAACGCTTTTAATTCTGCAATTTGCCTTCTTCATTCTGCAATCTCTTCCCATGTTCACCGGACTGGTCGAAGCGCTTGTTACCATGACCGACGTGCATCGGGAGCCGCCGGGCGTGCGGCTGGTGTTCTTGGCCCACCATCTGGTCGACGACATCAAATCGGGCAAGGTGAAAATTGGCGACAGCTTCGCCATCAACGGCTGCTGTCTGACGCTGGTGGCCATCAATGCCGATCGCCTCAGTTTCCAGGCCGGCGAAGAAACGCTGCGCCGCACCAATCTCGGCCACTTGCAGCCGGGCAGCAAAGTGAATCTCGAGCGCCCGCTGCGCGTGGGCGACGAACTGGGCGGCCATCTGGTCAGCCGGCCACATCGATGGCGTCGGCACGCTCGACGCCCGCAAAGACAATGGCCCTTGGTCCACATTCTGGTTTTGTGCGCCGAAAGAGCTGATGCCGCAAATCGCCTGCAAAGGCTCGATCGCCATCGACGGCGTGAGCCTGACATTGGTCGACGTTGAGAAAGATCGCTTCAGCGTAATGCTCATCCCCCACACGCTAGCGAACACCACGCTGGGCCATCTGAAACCCGGCGATCGAGTGAACCTTGAAACCGACATCCTCGCTAAGTACGTTCAACGCCAACTAAATGCAGAAGGCAGAAAGCAGAAAGCAGAATAATTCAGATTCAGCCCGATTCCTGTATTGCTTCTGCATTGCTTGCCATGCCCAATCAAACCCTCACTTTCCTCAAGCAGCGATTCGACGAGGTCGGGCTGCGCCTCAACACGCGCCACGGGCAAAACTTTCCTGATCGATCTCAATCTGCAGCACATCCTCGTCGACAGCGCACAACTTTCGCGCGACGACGTGGTGCTGGAAGTGGGCACCGGCACCGGCGCACTGTCCGCATTGGTGGCGGCGAAGGCGGCGCATCTGGTCACGGTCGAAGTCGATTCGCGCTGGCGCAGTTGGCCAGTGAAGAGCTGATCGATTGTCCCAACGTAACACTGCTTCAGCAGGACGCACTGGCTGGTAAGCATTCGATCGCGCCTGCGGTGCTGGAGGCTCTCGACCGGCAGCTCGATCAATCGCCGCAGCGCCGTTTCAAGCTGGTTGCCAACCTGCCGTACAACATCGCCACGCCGCTCGATTGCAAATCTGCTGGCGCTGCCGATCGCCCGCCAGAATTAATGATCGTCACCATTCAGAATGAGTTGGCCGACCGGCTGATGGCCCAGCCCAGCACCAAAGATTACGGCGCGTTAAGCCTGTGGGTGCAATGCCAATGCCAGATGGAACTGTTGCGCGTGATGCCGCCGGAGGTGTTCTGGCCGCGGCCGAAGGTGCATTCGGCCATCGTGCGCATCACGCTTGAGCCCCGGCGCCGCCAGGCGATTGCCGATCTGGAGTTTTTCCACCAATTCGTCCATGCGCTGTTTTTGCATCGCCGCAAACTGCTTCGCGGAGTATTGGCCGGCCAGTACAAAGGTCGTCTGGATAAACCGGCGATCGACGATCTGCTGCGCCGCTTGAATCTCGGCGAAACGACCCGCGCCGAAGAACTTCCGGTGGACCAAATGCTCCGGCTGGCCGACGCGGTCCGCCGCCTGACGGTTGAACCTTGACTCCCCGACGCCTTGCCGGCCATCGCCTCTGCCGCTAATCTATCCTTGCGTTTTCCAACCACATCCTCGATTTCCAATCGCCTCAGGCCGCGCCATGAAGTTCATCGAAATGCGGGGCTCCACCTTGATGCAATTGTTGGGCCCCGATGAAGTCAAACCCGAAGATCTGCGGGCCGCCGGACTGACCGACAAATGCCTAGTGCGCGTGAACATGCAAGGCGATATCGAAGTCCGCCGCAAAAAATCATGGGATGTGATCGGCGGTTTGCTGGGCGATTACGAACATCGCATCAAGCAAGAAACCGGGCTCGACTGGGCCTAAGATTTTCGATCGTGCTCCAACACGCTATCGTGTAGCGCCCAAATTGCCGGCGGGCAAACGCCCCTCCGACAGCCCCGCCAACCATCCCCCCGCGCCTGCTGCCTTCCGCACCGCTTACGCCCTCGCCGCGCTCCACCGAAAATTTACAATTGTCAGCGCCGTGTCAGCGCCGCCGCGAAAGCACCAATAAACTCCCAACTTGCATCGCACGCAGTCTGGCGAATTTCTGCCGAACGTGAGTGCCGCAACTCGCCGCTGGTATAGGAAAATCGAGAAAATCGTGCCCCATCGTCGCCGCACCGGTTTGTAAGCACCCTCCTCGCGTGGTAAGCTGTTCACTCGGTTTGCCGATCTGCCGATGTCTAAGTGACGCCCGCCTAAGCCCAATTTCAATTTCCCCCTGGGCTCGTCCGACAGCGCAGTAAACCCTAACCATGACGGTTAAAACGACTGCCACGAATGACTTATTTGGGGAACATGCACTTAACCACCCGACGGCGGCAAGCAAGCCACCGGCAATGCCCAGCGGAGATTTTTGAATCGTGCATTTAGATCATCTGCCCGGATCTTTTTTCGGCCCTTCCAATCTCGTCGATCTGCTGCGCCATTGCGCGGCGCATCAACCCGGCGACGTCGGCTTCTATTATCTGGTCGACGGCGAGTCGGAAGAAATTAATTGGACCTACGCCGAGCTGGATCGCCGCGCCCGCGCCATCGGCGCGTGGCTGCAATCGTTGGGACTGCAAGGCGAGCGTGCGTTGTTGCTGTACCCGGCGGGACTGGATTTCATCGCCGCCTTTTTCGGCTGCCTGTATGCGGGCGTGGTGGCGGTGCCGGCGTATCCGCCGCGAAAAAATCGCTCGCTGGAGCGCATCGAAGCCATCGCCAACGACGCCGAAGCCAAAGTCACGCTCACCACGCAAGAAGTGCTCGATCGCGTGCAAGGCGTGCTGGCCGAGAACCCCAATTTGCAATCGCTGCATTGGGGCGCTACCGATCAATTTCCCCCCGGCATGGAGCGCGATTGGCGCCAGCCCGACGTGCACGGCGATACGCTGGCCTTCCTGCAATACACGTCCGGCTCCACCGGCACGCCCAAGGGCGTGATGCTCAGCCACGCCAACCTGATGCACAACTCGGCGCTGATCTGCTATGCCTTCGAGCACACGCGCAGCGGCATCGGCGTGTTCTGGTTGCCCAGCTATCACGACATGGGCCTGATCGGCGGCATCTTGCAGCCGATGTACTACGGCAAGCCCAACGTGCTGATGTCGCCCATGTCGTTCCTCCAGCGGCCGCTGCGCTGGCTGCAAGCGATCACCAAATACAAGGCCACCGTCAGCGGCGGACCAAACTTCGCCTACGATTTGTGCGTGCGCCGCATCACGCCCGAAGAGCGTGCCCATCTTGATCTCAGCACCTGGTCGTTGGCCTTCAACGGCGCCGAGCCGATCCGCCCCGAAACGCTCGCCGAGTTCACCCGCACGTTCGCACCCTGCGGCTTCCGTCCCGAAGCGTTCTATGCCTGCTACGGTTTGGCGGAAGCCACGCTGATGGTCACCGGCGGCCTCAAAACCGCCTTGCCGATCGTCCGTTCGTTCGACGCCAAAGCGATTGAGAACAATCAAGCCACCGACGCGCTGGCCGACGAAGAAGGCACGCGCACGCTGGTCGGCTGCGGCGCGGCACTATTGGATCAAGAAGTGCTGATCGTCGATCCCGACACCATGACTCGTTGCCCCGACCGCCGCATCGGCGAAATTTGGGTGGCGGGCCCCAGCGTCGCCCAAGGCTACTGGCACCAGGCCGAGGAATCGGCCGCAACGTTCCGCGCATTCTTGAAGGATACCGGCCGCGGCCCGTACCTGCGCACCGGCGATTTGGGCTTTTTGCACGAAGGTGAATTGTTCGTTACCGGCCGTTTGAAAGACCTGCTGATCATCCACGGCCGCAACTATTATCCGCAGGATATCGAGCAAACCGTCGAAGCCTGCCATCCGCTGTTGCGCCCGCCGCCAGCGCCGCGTTCACCGTCGATGTTTCCAAGCGCGAACGCCTGGTGATCGTGGCTGAAATCGAGCGCGGCCGCAACCGCACCGAAGCGGAGATCAACGAGGTATTCGACGCGATTCGCAAATCGGTTTCCGCCGAACACGAAATCCCCGCCGATGCCATCGTGCTGATCAAGGCCGGCAGCATTCCCAAAACGTCCAGCGGCAAAATCCAGCGTCACGCCTGCCGCAACGGTTTCCTGCGCGGGCAGGATCTGGAAATCGTATCCCAGTGGCGCTCCTGGTCGGCTGCTCCTGCCGAGGAAGCTGCAGCGTCCGAGCCCGCCGCGCAAGCAAACGATTTGGGCGCCGTACTTCAGCCGCCGCGCGCCGCCGTCGAATCGCTGTTGGCCGCCAGCGGATCCAACGGCCATCAGCGCGGTGGATTGGCCGAAAGCTTGCCGCCGATCTCGGCAGAAACCGCCGCGGTGGTTATGGAGCAGATCACCAAGGTCGCCAAAGAACGCGCCAAAGGCCTCGCGCTCGATTCCAACATTCTGGAAATGAGCATGGACTCGCTGGAGCGAATGGAAATCATCGCCGCGCTGGAAGACACGTTCGGCGGCCGCCTGCCCGAGGAAATTCTGCCCGACATGGTCTTGGTGCGCGACGTGGTGGCCGCCGTGGAAAAATATTTGGGCAAAACGCCGCGCAAACGCCCGGCCATTACCACCGCTGAGATTCCGCCGCAGTATTACCGCTTCGATCAGTTCGCCGAATACACGATGTTCAAGCAGCAGTGGGCGGCCTTCGCCGCCACCGGCGCGATCAACCCGTATTTCCGCGTTCACCAGGGCGTCATCGACGACACCACCAGCATCGGCGGCCGCGAACTGATTAGCTGGTCCAGCTACAACTATTTGGGCATGTCGGGTGATCCCGAAGTTTCGCAGGCCGCCAAAGATGCCATCGACCAATACGGCACCAGCGTATCGGCCAGCCGCCTGGTGTCCGGCGAGAAAACGATTCACCGCGAAGTGGAACGCGCCATCGCCAACGTCCTTGGCACGGAAGACGCCATCGTGTTCGTCGGCGGCCACTCCACCAATGAAACCACTATCGGCCATTTGATGGGCCCCGGAGATTTAATCCTGCACGATTCGCTGGCACACAATAGCATCGTGCAAGGTTCGATTCTTTCCGGCGCGCCGCCGCCCGTTCCCGCACAACGATTGGCACACCCTCGATCAGCTTCTGGCGGAACTTCGGCACGAATATCGCCGAGTGCTGGTGGCCATCGAAGGCGTGTATAGCATGGACGGCGATTACCCCGACCTGCCGCGGTTCATTGAAGTGAAGAATCGCCACAAGGCACTGTTGATGATCGACGAAGCGCACTCGATCGGCGTGATGGGCCCGCACGGCCGCGGCATCGGCGAGTACTTCGACGTGGAAGCCAAGGATGTCGACGTGTGGATGGGCACGCTTAGCAAAGCGTTGGGCAGTTGCGGCGGATACATCGCCGGCGACAAGGCCCTGGTGGAGTATCTGAAGTACACCGCCCCTGGCTTCGTGTTCGCCAACGGCCTGCCCCCTTCCAACGCCGCCGCCGCGCTGGCCGCCATCCGGCTGCTGGAAGAAGATCCCGACCGCGTCGCCCGGCTGGCCGCCAACAGCAGGCTGTTTTTGAACCTCGCCCGCGAAAAAGGCCTGAACACCGGCCGCAGCCGCGATTCCGCCGTGGTGCCGGTAATCCTGGGCAACTCCGTGCACGCGCTTGCAGCTTTCGCAGGCGATGTACCAGCGGGGCATTAACGTCCAACCGATCCTTCATCCGGCCGTGGAAGAAAGCGCCGCGCGGCTGCGATTCTTCATTACCGCCAAGCACACCGAAGAGCAAATCCGGCAGACCGTCAATGCCGTGGCGGAAGAATTGATGAAGATCGACCCCTCGCATCTTCGCCACCGTCAGGCCAGCGACGCCGGACACCAGGTGGGTATTTGAACTGACCGCGTGAGCCGCGTATGTTAATCCGCAAGCGCAATGGATGCGCCGTTCCCATTAATCCCGAATCCTGCGCCCTGCATCCTGCGCCCTGATCGTGCCTGACATCACGCTCACCCACCGCCTGATCCTGCCGGTCGACACCAATCACCACGGCACCTTGTACGCCGGTTCGCTGATGCGAATCGTGTTGGAAGCGGCCTACGGCACGGCCTTTTGCTTCATTGGCCATGAAGCCAATCTGCTGTTGCGCCGCGTGCTGACGATCGAATGCTACAAGCCTGTGCCTTCCGGCGCCTTCATTGAAATCCAAGGCGCAGTGCTGCACGTCACTCGGGCCTATTTGATCACCGGGCTGATCGGCACCCCACTGCCGGGCCAATCCGGACCCTGGATGGACGCCCTGCTGGGTTTCGTACAGGTGAACGACGACGGCCGTGCCGCGGAATTTCCCAGCGATTTATCCGTCGATGCTCCGACCGCCAAATGGAAAAAACTGCACGAACGGATGAAAAAACTGCTGCGTATCCGTGGCCGAAATGGCGGCGAATGGCTGGGCTAGCGTTCCGCGGGCTAGCATTTTTGGAGGCTAATTCGCTTGCAGATTCTTCGCCAAAGTTTAGAATCGAAATAGAGAAGCAAATTGTATCTCCTACCGAGGTCGCGCGTGTTGACCGAAAAAGAGGTTTCCCGCAGTTGGCAGGTCTTGTTTAAAGGCGGCACTTACTCCGAGGATACGTTCACCAAGGCCCAATCGCTGCTCGACGAATTGCGCCTGGAAAGTCCGCTTCGTCATCGCCTGCAGTGCGAGCTAGAAGAGCTGCGAAAACTACAAACGGCCCAAAACTGATGCGGCCGGCCTGCAACCGCCGCTGAAGCTCTTGCTAGAGCGGGCTTCGGTCTCTGTGCCGTTCCCCGAAGCGTGAACCGACCTGTATCAGCGGTTCACGGTAATGCCGAAGCTGAGGCCCTGCGTGAAGAATGGATCTTTCTTCGGCGCCATCGCGGATTCCCATGGCCGGCAACGTATACACCACGCGCCGTGAGGCTCGGCTGACACCGGTGCCCATCATCGTGTTGTACTCGCATTGCACCGAGATGGCGTTGGTCAGCACGTAGTTCACGCCGGCTCGAATTTCGCCCACCGGCGAAAACGTTTCATTGAACATCGAGCTGTGGAACGAAGTGTGCGGCAATAACAAGGGTTCGTTAAACACGGTATCACCGGAGGTTAAGTCCGACCCCAGCTCACCGTCCAAATTCGTGGATTGGAAGTTCACGGCCGCCATAAACCGCAATTCCGCCTCAAGGTTAAACCGGCCCGTGGACCGCTCCGCCCGGAAACCGATCTGCGGACCAAACATGTTGTTGTCCACCTTGGTGTTCCAGAAGCTGGTGCCCGGTAAGGCGGTCGGAACATCACCGACAGCCACCGTGCCAGTGCCATTCATGCCGCCTTCGGTGTTTGTGGCGGTCACGTCGAAAATATCTCGCAATTGCAGCCACCGCAGCCCGACGAACGGTTCCCAAATGCCGCCGTTGTGGAAGATCGGCAGCCGCCAACTCCGATTCAACTCCACCCCGTTCATGGTGGCGATGTTGCGAATCGATATCGTATTGAACAGCGGCACCAGCGGAACCATATCGCCATAATCGGTGAATCCGGCATACGCCGCGGGACTCGTATCGGGGACGGGCAGACCGGTTGTCGACAGGTTCGAAGTATTGTTTCCCAGTCTCGGCCGGCCGAACACAAACAGCACTTTGTTGTCTGGACCCGCCACCGTATACGGATTGGCATTCAAGTCGGAGTCAAATCCGCCGCCGTTATCCACAAAGCCCAACAGCAAATGCTGCGGGTCGTTGAACACCACAGTCAGCCCTGCCGGCGTATTAGCGTTTCCTGCGAAATATGCTTGTTGCTGCGGATTCAGGTTCATGATACTCACGAACCAACCTTTGTCGTCGTCCATGAATCCCAGCTCGAAGCGATTGCCCCATGTTTGTGTGGCGCCAAGGAAATTCGTATCCAAGCTATTGCCGTAAGGACGGAGAATTTCGCTTACCGGTTGCGTGGTCGGATCAAACTGCACCGGCCCGGAGAAAAACCCGGTCGCCGTCGCGTTTTGCACGCCCACGTCCGTCGACCGCGGCTGCCGAATCGACCAATACAGCCGCTCGTACTGGAAGAAGAAACCTTCCTTCGGATGCGGCCAGTTTGGATAGTCGCTGATGTCGGGCGCCTTGAACAATTCCAGGTCGTAGTGGACGTTGATCGGACCAAACGGCGTCCAAACCTGCGCGGGCCGACGCTGCCGTGAACAACAGCACGCCTACCGACAGCCACAGCAAGTTGCGAGCAAACCGCGTCATTTCGCCTCACCTGGAATTTGCTGAACCCAACCGCGCAAGACCTCCTTGCAGAGGCTTTGCGCCTTGTATGTGACGGTAGTATCGGTTGCGCCGGTCCGGCCAGTTAAAAAACTCTGGCAAACTTTGACGGAATTGCCGGTTATTCCGGTGTCTAAACGAGATGCTGGGCAAGTTGCGTGAAATGCAAAGACACCCATTGCGCTCCTTTTGCTGCCAAAAGCCTTAATTGTCGCGTCTGGCGGACAGACATATACTCAAGCATGGCGATTGGGCCTTATCCCCTTGCCACCGCCGCTCAGTACCTGGTGTGAGCCTTTGAACCGCCGTCTGCCAAGTTTGCTGCCTGTCGGACGACTGCTGTCGGCGGTAGCATCGCTGGCACTAGTGGTTGGGGCGCAATCGTTTGCCACCGCGGCCGCCGATTCGCAAAGCTACATCCGCGTGCAGCGCGATTCCCATGGCACGCCCACATCCCTGGAAACCGCGATCGTTCGCTTCGTGCCCCAGGGCAACGATCATCCCGGGCTGCAGGTCGATCTGGTCGGCGCCATCCACGTGGCCGACAAAAGCTACTACGAGGCGCTGAACAAACGTTTCGAGAATTACGACGTGGTGCTCTACGAGCTAGTGGCGCCCGAGGGCACGAAGATCCCCAAAGGAGGCGGCGACCGCGATCGCACCGCGCTCTCGTCGGTCCAAAATGCCTTAACCGACGTGCTCGATCTCGAATATCAACTTGCCGGCGTCGACTATACGAAGAAAAACTTCGTGCATGCCGATCTCTCGCCCGAGCAATTCGCCAAAACCATGGCCGCCAGGGGCGAAAGCATCTGGTCGATCTTCATGCGGATGATGGCCGCCGGCATGGCGCAGCAGACCGCAAATCCTAATCAAAACGGCGATTTCGACATCATGATGGCGCTGTTCGACCGCGATCGTGCCCTAAAGCTCAAACGAATCGTCGCCGAACAATTTGCCGACGTCGATACGTTCATGGCCGCGTTCAACGGCCCCGAAGGCTCCACGCTAATTACCGAACGCAACAAGGCGGCGCTTACGGAGTTGAAACATCAAATCGCCGCCGGGCGCAAGAAAATCGCCATCTTCTACGGCGGCGGCCACATGTCCGACATGCAACAGCGGCTGATCGCCGATTTCCACATGAAACCCACCAGCACGGTCTGGCTGGAAGCGTGGAACCTGCACGACAAGAAAAAGTAGCGATCTGCCCTCCCTTCTCCTCTTCTCCTTTTCTCCTCTTCTGACGGCGGCCAGCCGCTCGCTGCCGGCCTGTTCCTTTACACTTCGGCCATCTTGCTCCATACTATGCCGCAGTTTGGTGACGGATCGATCTGTGTGCCGGCGAGGAGCCGCCCATGCCCCGGTTCTCGATGAATGAAATGACGACCTATCGCTGGTCGTTCGAGGAAGATGTCCAACATTATCGCGCGGCCGGAATTCCCGCCATCGGCGTGTGCCGGCGAAAACTTTCCGACTACGGTGAAGACCGCGGCATCGAACTGCTGAAAGATTCCGGCTTGGCCGTTTCCAATTTGCTGTGGGCCGGCGGTTTCACGGGCAGCGAAGGACACACCTACCGGGAAAGTCTCGACGACACCGCCGAGGCCGTGCAACTGGCCTCGCAACTGGGCGCCCGCTGCCTGGTGGTTTACAGCGGCGCCCGCGCCGGCCACACGCACAATCATGCGCGCCGCCTGCTGATCGATGCATTGTCGAAACTGGCCCCATTGGCCGCCGAGCATCGGGTTACACTGGCCCTGGAACCGATGCATCCCGATTGCGCGATGGATTGCACGTTCCTCACCTCACTCGACGACGCTCTGGAAATCGTCCGCCAGGTTGACAGTCCCGAAGTGAAGCTGTCCGTGGACACCTACCACATGGGAGTTTCGCACACGACGCTCCAGCAATTGCACCAACTGGCCGCCGACGGTCGTGTCGGCGTGGTGCATCTGGCCGACGGCCATCCTCCCGACGAAGAACAGCACCGCACGCGCCTGGGCCAGGGATGCGTGCCTTTAAAAGAGCTGGTCGGCGCACTGCGCGAGGGGGGTTACGACGGCGATTTCGACGTTGAAGTATTCGGCGAAGAGATTTCGCCGAACGACTATGAATCGCTCCTGCGCGAATCGAAAGATTTTTTCGAACGGCTGGTAGCCGGCTAGTTTCTGCTTGCTCCCGCCGCTTGCTGCGGGCATTATGTTCGCCGTCTCCCCCCACATTCGCATCCCCGACGACGAACTGCGATTCTCTTTTGTGCGCAGTTCCGGTCCCGGCGGGCAAAACGTCAACAAGCTGAACACTAAGGCGCAGCTCCGCTGGGCGATTCGAACCAGTCCCAGCATTCCGCGTCCAGTGCGGCAACGGTTCCTGGAGCGCTACGCCAATCGCATTACTGATCAAGGAGAATTGGTGCTCACCAGCCAGCGCTTCCGCGACCAACGCCAAAACCAGCGCGATTGCCTGGAAAAATTGCGCATCGATGCTGGCCGCGGTCGCCGTGCCGCCCAAGCCGCGAAAGAAAACCAGGCCCACGCGGGCCTCAATCCGCAGGCGGCAGACAGAAAAACGCCTCCGCTCTCAAAAAAAGCAGCAGCGCCGCCGCCCAAGCCTCGAAGAATAATCGTCGGCTCTGCACCGTTTCAGCTCTTCACTTCTTCAACACCCCGTCCGCCACCTTGGTCGTCAGCGTATCATCGTTGTCCCACATGTCCGCCAGTGCCCGGCGAATCCGCCGCTCGGCGCTGGCCAGATAGTACCGACCGGTCAGTAAGTCCCGCTCAACCGACCGATCCGCGCCGTTTCCGCCGGCATGCTCCAGCATGGCGTCCAACCGCCGCAATACGCAGGCGGTCACGAACAATTCGATCACCGCATCGGCCACGCGCCCCAATTGATATTGCCGATCGACAATTCCTTCGCGATACGTGCGCAGCAGCTTTTCCACATTGGCGCCGAATGCTCCCACGCTGCGCCCCAGCCGATCGGCCTCCGGCTGAAGGGCGCCGTGATACACCACCACCTCCGGCGAGCGAAACAGCGACTCCAGCTTCCGCCCCGCGAAACCGCCGATCTTGGCAAAGTGCTTGATCGGATTCGACAATGCATCGAGCACCCCCTTCAAGTCCAAGCCCACGTCGCGCATGCCCACCAGCGCCACAAACGCCCGCAGCACGTCGTTGGCCCCCTCGCCGATCATGTTGATTCGCGCGTTGCGCATCATGCGTTCGTAGGGTTCGTCGGTGAAATACGCCTTGCCGCCGAAAATCTGAATCGTGTCATTGATAATCCGCCAGAGCGTTTCGGTGGCGAACACCTTCAGCATCGCCGTTTCCAGCATGTAATCCCCCTGCCCCAAATCGATCAGCGCGGCAGTGAGATACGTGGCCGCTTCCATGGCAAATGCCCCGGCGCACATGTAGGCCAGCTTTTCCTTGACCAATTCGAACGAACCGATCGGCTCGCCGAACTGAACCCGCGTGGCGGCGTGCTGCGACGCCTTTTGGATGCAGAACTTCGCGGCCCCGGTGCAGGTGGCGCCGAACGTCACGCGGCCGAAATCCAGCACCGTCAGCGCCATGCGCAGGCCCTTGCCGATCTGCCCCAAAATATTCTCCTTGGGCACGAACATATTCTTGAACGCTAGCCGGGCGGTGGCCGAGCCCCGCACGCCGCACTTGGGCATCCGCGCCTCCAGCACCTCGAACCCCGGCATGTCGGGCGTCACCAGAAACGCGGTGATCTTGGTTTCGCTGCTACCGACCACCGGTGTGCGGGCCATCACCGTCAGCACCTGCGCGATGCCGCCGTTGGTAATCCAGCGTTTCTGACCGTTCAGCACATAACCGCGGCCGTCGTCCGTGGGCGTGGCAGTCGTTTGCACGTTGGCCGCATCGCTTCCCGCCTCCGGCTCTGTCAAGGCAAAAGCGCTGATCCACTCCCCGGTGGCCAACTTGGGCAGATACTTGGTTTGCTGATCTTTGGTGCCGTATAGCACGATTGCCCGCGGCCCAATCGAATGATGCGCATTGACAAACAGCGCCGTGCTGGCACAGTGCCCGCCTAACACTTCCAGCAGGCGGCAATATTGCATCTGCGTGAGTCCGCGCCCGCCGGATTCTTTCGGCAAGCAGGCGCCTAATACTCCCAACCGCCCCAGCCCGTCGATCACCCGTTGCGGAATCTCCGCCTCACGATCGATGGCCACCGGATCGATTTCCGCCTGGCAGTAGTGCCGCAACTCATCTGCCATCGCCGCCGTCGATCGATCGGCCGCCAAATCTGGGTACGGCAGCAAGGCACGATTGGCGAATGCCCCGAAATACAACCCCTTCACAAAACCAACCTGCGCCAGCCGATCCCCCAGCAATTCCTCTGCCTCGGCGATCTGCTTTTCGCGGTCTTGCGTTGTCATTTGCCAATTTCCTCTCGAAACGAATAGCCGGAGGGCAATGCCCTCCGGAAGCGCACCGATTTAGCCGGCTGAATTATCAAGCCGACCCCAGAATTCGGCAACGCCGTTATCCAGTTGTGCCGCCAAGCATTTAACACCTTAAAAGCATGCAGACTTGCGACCCCGCTGATATAATTTGCCGGTTTGACCCTTCGAGCCCGGGGCAACGGACTACGGACGACTGACGCTTCACGCATGTCGCGGCGAAAAGACATCGACGACCTCCTGACCGATTGGCCTTACCAGCCGGGCGAAATCATGGCTCGCATGGCCAAGGCCGCCGACGGCCGCGACGTGCTGCAGATGCGAATCGACCTGGGGATGCTGCAAATGGAGGTTTCTCATCGCCCGGACGGCGCCAAACCGGGGGCGCCGAAACCTACTTCGACTTCCTGTTGTCGCAAACGGCCGAAAAAGGGGACGACTACGTCCTGTCCGGACAAGAATGCGCTGAGGCCGATCGCGAATTCGTGCAGTTCTATCACCGGCGTATCTGCTGGCTGGCGCTGCGCAAATTTCAGCAGGCCGCGCGGGATGCGGACCACACGCTGGCCTTCATGGATTTTGTGAAACAACATTCGCCTGACGAAGACTGGACTCTTTCGCATGAGCAATACCGACCGTTCGTGATGTTCCACCGCGTCCAGGCCGCCGCCCTGGCGCTCTTGGAAAAACAAGGGGCCGAATCCGCCATCAGCGAAATCAACCGTGGCCTGGATCAGTTCCACACGCTGTACGAGCAGTACGACGCGCCTGAGAAATTCGAGGAAGACGAAATGGTTGGCCGGCTGCGCGAACTACAAGGTTCGTTGCGGGAGCACTACAAAGTGGGCCGCACGCTGGACGAGCAACTGGCCGACGCAGTGGCCTCCGAGCAATATGAGTTGGCCGCCCGGCTGCGCGATGAAATCTCCAAACGCCAAAACGGCGGCCAGCACTAAGCGTTTAACAGTTGCGATCTGCTTTGCTTTTTATGGATTGGATGGCATTTTTAACCCGGCGCACCACCTCTGGCCAGCGAACGGTCGCCATCTGGACCCTCGTTGCATTGCTGGCGGTAACCGGCGGAGTGGCACTTTATTTCTCGACGCAAGCCGTCTATGTCGACGATATCGCCCAGCTTCGTTCGATCGCATACTGCTCCTTCGCACTCGCGGCCGCTGTGGTGATCATCAAGCGCGTGATCGGCATCTTTCTAAATAGCTAGTTCCGCGCAATGTCGCTTCGGTTTTCTGTGCTTGAGCACTGCATTCGGTTGTCCGTTTGATTGTAAAACCAACTGTCCGGCGGCTTGTAAATCCGTACACTAGGCCCGCCGAAACGCTGCTGGCATCTTGCGAAACACACTGCCGCCTCAGGACTTCCAGCGGTGCGCGCGGTTTTCCGCTTTCTTTGGCACACCTGCTGCATTAGCACCACAGCAGGGTGCAGCTTATCTTTTCTCCCCGCCGTGGGAGAAACCAAAAGGAGTGTCTCATGTTGGTTCTTACGCGCAAGGCTAGCGAACAGATTCAAATCGGCGACCAGGTCGTGATCACCATTCTGCAGGTGAAAGGACAATCGGTGCGGATCGGCATCGAAGCCCCGCGAGAAGTGCTGGTGCTGCGCCGAATTGCCCAAGCACGAACACGCGCCCACACCAACCGAGCCCGTCCGCGCCAATCACCGAGTCGGGGCGTCCTTGAACGGAGCCGGGGTATCTTCATCCCGGCCAGCGACCATGCCGCGCCGCACCACCACAACCCGGCGCACCTCCCGCCGCACCCCGGGCGCACTCCGGGCCGTGGACGGTCCGGCTCCGACCCCCGCCGCCATCCCGACCGTGCCGGCGCCGGAGGCGGCGCCGGCGCCGCCACATTGCGCCCCACCTTCCTCAACTATCTGTAAGTTCCGACTCCTTCTCGACCCTCACACCTCTCATCTGTCACCGGCGCACCACCTCCGGGTACGCCATCGCCTCGCGCAAATGCTGCTCCAGCAGCATGCGCACCTGCAGAATCGTCTGCGGGTGGCGGTGCACTTCGCTGTGTTCGGCGGGCACTTCAATTTCCGAATCAGCCCCCGCCAAATGCGCGCTCTTGTACGGCACCACGCCGTCGCCGTCACCGAACAACCGCGCCTGCCAATCGCCTGCCGGCAGGCGCCCCACCACGTTGTCGTACCGGATCCACGGCGGCTGCTGCGCCGCCAGTAGCGCAGGCAGCACCGGGCAAGTGGGCGAGAGCGAATCGATGCTCGTTTCGGTATCCAGCATTTGCGTGTCGCGGAAAAAGCCGGGGTTCTGCAGCCGCAGCATCGTGAATCGCGCCGTCATCCGCTCGGGAAACGAAATCAGCTTTTCGCTCAAGTATTCGGTCACGTCGTTGGCAAAATGGCTGCCCCGATGCGGCGTGCCGATGGTCACGATGCGCCGCACCGAATTGTTGGCCTGAAAGTAGAACGTGCGATCTAAATCGTGGTGCGTGTTTTCGTCGGCCTTCACCTCCGCCAGCGGCTTGTCGCTTACCAGATTCCAAAAGTCGTCGCGGCTGTTGACCACCTGCATGTGCGAAATTAGCCCGCCCATGCTGTGCCCCACCAGCACCATCTGATCGAGCGCCGGCTCGCGGTGCTCCGGATCGACCTGCCGGCGCAGCTCCGCCAGCGCCTCGCGCAATTGCGTGGCGGCGCGCCAAAACGGCTGCCCCGTGGGATATAAGTAAAACCAAAACTGATAATTCCGCTCCAGCTCCGGATCGCCCCGCAAATCGTTGAACATTTCCATCCAGGTGATCGGACTGGACCACAAACCGTGCACCATCAGCACGGGAATTTTTCCCGGCTGAAACGGCTCCAGCATGTAAATCCCCGCCAGCTTCTTCACGTGGCCCGGATTCAACAATCCCGTCGTCGGTTGATCGAGGGCCGCAAACGCAGGGTTATCCAACGTGTAGGCCAGCGGCGTGGTGATGTCGCTTTCCAGCGGCACACGGCGATCATCCACCACAATGTCGGTGGCCTCCAGCGGATTGTACAACTCCAGCACCGCATGATGGTGCGCCCCGCTGCCAGCAGCCTGCTGCCCGTTGTACGCCGCCTGCCGCACGCCACCGGCTGCTTGCTCCTGGTCGCAGCGCAAAAACGCCGTGACCGGAAAGCACAGCCCCGGCGGATAATGTTTTTCGATCGGATCCGCGACGGCGCCGCTTTTGCGCACCGCAATCAGCGGCACGCCCAAACCGTACGTGTGAAACACGTTCTTCAGACCATCCACCGAGTAATCCGAGACGAATTCAAACCGTTCGATATCTTCCGCCGGCCAAGGCGTGTTGCGCGGCGTGACCGTCACGTCCCATGTCTGGCCATTGGCCTCCAGCGACACGGTTTCGCCCGGCCGCAACTTGCCCTGCTTGTTGATCGATCGCACGAGCGCTTCCAGCGCGGCGTTGTATAAGTCGCAAGAGCCGCGAAACTGCGGATCGTACGGATTGCAAATCTCCCGGTTTTGCGGCTCGAACAAGTACGCATACGAGTAGGTGACGCTGGAGCCGTACAGATCGAGCGCCTGCTGCGATTTGCCGACCGCTTGCGACCGCACGCCCCCCAAGTACGAAAGCTCCGCCGCCGCGTGCAAACCCTCGGCGGAAGGCTCTCGAGCAAGCACGTCCTGCACGCTGTGCACCAATTTCTGCGGATTAGCGTGCCATTGACCTGCCAGGTCGTATCGCCGCAAAAACATCACGGTGCGTGTGGTCGGCTTCGGCCCGCCGCTGGATAGGAGCATCAATCGCTCGGCCAGCGGATTGTGCGGCGTGTCGCGGACGGTAACCCACTTGGTGTCGCTACAGCCGCCCGTCACCAGCGCGCAGCACAACAGCATGCTCGCCCAGAATCGCAAATCGCACGATGTTGCTAGCGGCCGTCGATCCATCGACTACCTTTTGGACAGAAAGCAAGCGCCATGAACCGCAGGTAACCGCGGATCACCGCCAGCGGGCGAGATTTCGGGGGCGAAACGATAACGCCAGCCGCCAGACACCGTCAATGGCTGTTCAACCGCCTGCTAGCAGCGGCTGCGCAGCAAAAAAGCGGAAAGCGACGCCGCACGGATGGCCCGCCCCGCTAGGGCGCACGTCGCTTCCCGCTTGCTCATGATCGTCGGCGGCGGCGCCACGGTTCGCGCGGCTCCGCCATTTTCAACTTGCCCAATTTGTATGAGGCACGCAAAAGAAAAAAGTCGTGTGCCACGGCCATCCTGACCGGCTTGGCGTCTCTCAGGGCAGGCAGTTACAGCGCCTCTGGGACAACCGTGGCACACGCGAACCGAAGATGTGCCTCTTCGCCTCTCCTATGTTACGGACAAGGCTTAGCGGGGCACGGGCGGTCGATCGGTGCGGAATGCTCGATCGCGTCGACCCGTGTGGCGCCCGGCAGGCGTTTTCACCGCGTTGCGTTTACTTTCGTCGAACGGACGCAACTCTCCGCGGAGAATTCGTACTTCCGGCGGCGCCTCCAATCCCAACGTGACGCGATCCCCCGACACCCGGCTCACCACCACCGTGATGCCCTCGCCAATGACGATCTGTTCCCCCACCTTCCGGCTTAAGATAAGCATGATGACGCTCCTCCCTGATCAAGCGGTTTACTTGGTTCATCCACCGCACTACCTGGCCCTACATGCAATCCAAGTGCCGACTTGCGCAACCTCGCCGGAAATGTCTTCCTATTCGTCAGAAACACTTGCCCGTAAGAACTTTAGAAAAATTCATGGAAATCGAGGACGAATCGCCCATGCTTTCACCGTCCCACTTTGAGTTCTCGATTTGAGCCGGAAATCTCAAACCGAGACTGCCGCACTAAGCGATGGCAACTGCCAAATCGGTCTCAGCCGTATCAAAAACTTGATCGATGCACCACACGTCGCTCGCTTCGCGTACACCCTGCGCCAGGGGACGAACGTTCTGCGAAGCCGCCTCCGAATTGATCAGCGCCACGATCGCTTCATCGCGAGTGTGCACGGCAATGGCCGCATCAACGGCGCTTTGATCGCTGCATAACAGGCTCGATTGCGTGGCGCTGCCGGCCGACAACGCCGAAATGCCATCTTCGCCGCCAACCGCCGGCGGATACCACGCTTGCAAATCGCCGCCGCTGCCCGAATGAGAATTTTCAAACACCATTCTGGCGCTGGCCGTCGCACCCGTGCTGTCCACGCTTGCCGTCTTCAAGCCGGCAACCTTGCTCGCCGCCGCGCCGCAGCCCAGTTGTAACTGCACCTTCGTATTCGTGCCCACCACGCGGATGAAGAAGGCCGAGCGGTAACTCGCCGCAACTTCCAGCAGATCGGCGCCCTGGCCCGTGCTGGTGCCCAATTTGTGCATCGCCGCGTCGTACAGCTCGATCGTTACGTCGCCGGTGCCGCTGGGAATTTGGCTGGCCACCGCCAGCATGCCCGTGCGCCCCGCCACGAATCGATACCACTTCTCGCCGGCCACTTTCTGGTTCCTGATTGTCTTCGAACCCACGATTCCCAGTCCCGTAAAGCTCGGCGTCAACTGCATCAGCAAGTCGTACTGGCCCAATCCGCTGGTTCCCTGCACGCCGAATACATAGGTCCTGCCGGCGGTCACTCTCAGAGTAATAGAATTGCTAAGCACATTGCGCAGCGTGCCGTTGGCATTCACTAGTCGCCCACGAGTTTTCAACCCCGCCGCACGCGAAATGTTGATGGTCACGGTGCCGGTGTGCTCGGCCGTAAAGCGGAAGAAATCTTGATCGCCCGCCACGTCGATGCTGCCGCTGGCCGTATTTCGCAGGTCCAGCGTGCCAAGATTCACCGCCGTGGCCGCGGTGTTGCCTTCGTGATCCGTCGGCTGCACCGGCCCGCGCAGCGCCGCATCGACGGCGGCTTTCAAATCCAGCACCAGATACGAGGCATTCGTCGCGGCGTCGAAAATCCGATCGGCCGTGCTCCGCATGAGCGAATAGATGGTGTCTTCATCGATGTTGGTCCGCCCCGCTTGCGCCAAAGCTTGTCGCACAATCACCGCCGCTCCCGACATATAGGCCGCCGCCATGCTCGTGCCGGAGTAGCTGGCCCAGTCGTCATCTACTCCGTTGTGATCGCCGGCATAATCGGGCACGCTGCTAACGATGCCTTCGCCCGGCGCCGCAATCGCCCGATCCAGCCGCTGGCTGAACCCGCTCAGCGCGCCGCGGCGCCGGTGGACATCACGGGCACCACGTACGGGCTGGCCGCGGGATAACTCAACCCGGGCGTGCCGTAGTCGACAAAAGAGTTGCCCGCCGCCACCGAAATAAAAATGCCCGCCTGCTCGAGCAGTTGCAAATCGTTTTCCAAAGTCGCCCAGATTGGAAGATTGGAGGAGTTCCAGGCCGCCCCCAGCGACAGATTGACCGTGGTGATGGGGTTGGGAAAGCTGTCGCGATTGGCATACACCCAGCGCAGCGCACTATCGATCCAACTGAAATAGCCGGCGCCCCCGTCGTCGAACACACGCAGCGAAACCAGATCGACCCCCGGGGCCACGCCCAAATGATTGGGATCCTCCGAGGCAATAATTCCCGCCACGTGCGTGCCGTGCGAGCCGGCGGGCCCATCGTCGAAAGGGTTGGCATCGTTCTCGGCAAAATCCCAGCCGCCCACGACGCGGTATCCGCTGCCAAATCCCCCGCCCAGCGCCGCATCGTCGTACGCAATGCCGGTGTCGATCGTCACCACCGTCTGCCCGGCCCCGGTGAAACCATACTGCGAACGCACCTGGTCGATCGCAGTTTGATAATACGCCTCCGCCACCGACATCGTCGTCGCGCCGGCCTGCGTGGCAACGTCGCCGCCGTCGGCCGGAACATAATCGATGTAAAAGTCCGGCGTCGCGGCCGGCTGCGCGGTCATCAGCATCCGCGGTTCGCACGGTTCGAAGTGCGCATGGCGCTGCAGTTTTTTCTGTAGCTTGGAACTCGACATGCAGGGTTTTCCGGCGAGCAACGGTATCGGCCACGAAAGCAAACGCCTGAACGCCGCCGAGGAGATGCGGCATCAACAGCCCGGAACCGGGCTCGGGCGGACCTAATTCCTCCGCCTGTTCAAACCTACGTCAGGCGCTTTGCCCGTCCGGGTGCAAAGAGGGGCAGTAGGGAATTTGCGGCAAACCTCGGACTCGACAATCGCCCCGGCGGCCCGCTATGTTGCGTTTGATAAACATCGTTGCACGACCGCCGCAAATATCCGCGCGCCGCGAACCGCCACAACCTAAACTTTCTCAAACGCTTGGCCCTTCCTGACCCCTGACTCCTGACCCCTGGTCTCTGGCATATGCCCCTTTCTCTCGTCAGCGGCGGCGCCGGTTTCATCGGCTCGCACATCGTCGACGCCCTGCTGGGCGCGGCGACGAAGTGCCGCGTGCTGGATAACCTCTCGACCGGGAAGCTCGAGAACCTGGCGCACGTGAAGCAGAAGATCGACTTCATCCAAGCCGACCTGACCGACGCCGCCGCGGTGGCCAAAGCGGTCCAAGGCGTCGATTGTATTTTTCACGAAGCGGCGCTGGCCTCGGTGCCACGCAGCGTGGAACACCCGTTGGATACTCATGCGGCATGCGCCACCGGCACGCTAGTACTGTTGGACGCCGCCAAGAAGGCGAAAGTCCGCCGCGTCGTCTACGCCGCCTCCAGCAGCGCCTACGGCGATCAGCCCACGTCCAGCAAACGCGAAACCGATTTGCCCGCGCCGATTTCTCCCTACGGCGTCGCCAAGCTTGCCGGAGAACAATATTGTCAGGCCTTTGCCGCGATGGGCGCGATCGAAACGGTCGCGCTGCGATACTTCAACGTGTTCGGCCCGCGGCAAGATCCCAACGGCGAATATTCCGCGGTGATTCCGAAGTTCATCACCGCCATCCTGCACGGCAAGCCCCCCAGCATTTTCGGCGACGGCAAGCAATCGCGCGATTTCACGTTCGTCGCCAACGTCGTGCAGGGCAACATGCTCGCTTCCCAAGCCAAGGGCGTTTCCGGCCGCGTGTTCAATGTCGCTACCGGCGGCCAGGTCAGCCTGCTGGAGTTGGTCGATCACCTCAATCGGCAACTCGGCACCAGCATGAAGCCTACGCATCTTCCCCCACGTACCGGCGACATACGCGAAAGCCTGGCCGATATTACGCAAGCCCGCAAACACCTGGGCTACGAGCCGCAAGTCGATTTCGCCGAAGGGCTGCGCCGCTCGATCGACTACTACCGCTCGCTGGTCGCAGCGAAGTAACCCCCGCTTAGTCCCGGCCCCCCAGGTCGGGAGCGCACCGTACGGCCCCCGCCATCCCTACAGTTTAACCGCATCTTTTCGTCGCGCTTCAGCCGCCGGCGCTGGCGAGCCGAACAAAGCTAAAGCGGAAACGATCGCGCTTCAGACGTGTGCCAAGGAGGGCAAGGGTGTCTGCGGCCAGTGGATTGAAAGCACTTTGGCTGT
This sequence comes from Pirellulales bacterium, assembly GCA_963773925.1. GTDB lineage: Bacteria > Planctomycetota > Planctomycetia > Pirellulales > JADZDJ01 > CAVRAW01. The sequence goes on along the minus strand of CAVZDC010000020.1, from coordinate 630,036 downwards.
CTTGGTTTTCCAAACCGTCCGCCGACCGGTTTGTGTACCGCGCTATCCGCAAGCGCCGTCCGCGGCAAATTCTGTTGCTGGGCCTGGATAACATTCCCCGGGCACTGCGGATCATTTCGCTGGCCCAGCGATATCACGCAATCGATCAGATCCATTTCGCCGGCATCGACCAGTTCGAAGCCCGCCCGAAGGACCAGTCGCGGCTGTCGCTGAAACAAGCTCACCGACTGCTGCGACCCTCCGGCGCCGCATCAATCTGATCCCCGGCAATCCGCTGGAAGCACTTTCGCGCTGCGCGAATTCGCTCACGGGCACCGAGCTGGTGATCATCTCTGCGAATCAGGATCTTCCGGCCCGAAGCCCCGCCTGGTTTTATGTGCCGCGCACGCTGACACCCAGTGCTTTGATCTTGCGTGAAGAGCCATCGGCCGACGGCCTCGTGCTCAAGCCCGTCAACCGCGTGGAGCTGCAGCACTCTGGCACCGAATCGGCCCCCCGCCGCCGCGCCGCCTGACGCCATTGGGAGGGCGAGGCTCCCGCCGAGCTTGAGCGAAAAAGTGTCCAACGGGTTCTCGCGCCGAAAAAGCCCAGGGGTTACAACCTCTGGGCTTCTTCTATTTCCGCCCGTCGCCAACCGCCGGGCCCGCAGATATGATAAAGCGCCCGGCAAGTTCCTGCGTTCATCGCTCATGGTTCTTCGTGCTCACCATGCCCTCTGACCATCCCTCCTCCGACACACCCACCCTGGAAGTCGCCTCTCCCAGCGTGGTCAACTCCGGCAGTGGCTCGCATCCCGACGGACCTTGCTGCAAAGTAAAGTGCGAGGGCGACACTTCGCACCTGTCGAAGGAAACGCACGCGCTGCTGCGCAGTCGGCTGCGGATCGCATCGCTGATGTTGGCCCTCGGCTTCGGCGCCTTCTTCGTGCGCAATTTGTTCGTCGTCGACTACAACAATCCCACGCAAGTGTTCATGCAGGTCTTTGAAGGCTTGGTGACGCTGGGGTTGCTGGTCGTCGGCGGCGGCATGTGCCACAAACGCACCTATAAGCTTTCCACCTTGCGCCCGCTGAACTCGTCATCTTCAGCCTCCCCGCCCTGTTCTTCGTCGTCATGCAGTGGCTCAATCTGCGGGCGCTCGGATCGGCTGGTGGCGACAAGCCAATGTACGTGGAAATGCCCACGTCTCCCTGGCTGCTGTTGATCTTCATCTACGCGCTGTACGTGCCCAACACCGGCCGGCGCGCCGCTTGGTTCATCGGCATCATGGCCGTCATCCCCGTGGTCATGTTCACCATCGCCTGGCTGACGATGAAGCACGTTGCCAGCGCCGTTCCCTTCTTCTACCTCACAACCATCATCATGATGATGGCTCTGGCCGCCATCGCAGCCGCCTGGGGCGTGCACACCATCAACCGCCTGCGCCGCGAAGCCTTCGAGGCCCGCCAACTCGGCCAATATCGCCTGCGACGCCTGTTGGGCGCCGGCGGCATGGGCGAGGTGTACCTGGCCGAGCATCAACTGATGAAGCGCCCGGTCGCCATCAAGCTAATCAAGCCCGGCAAGGCGGCCGATCCGCAAGCCCTGGCCCGCTTCCAGCGCGAAGTGCAAGCCACCGCCAAACTGACGCACTGGAACAGCATCGAAATCTTCGACTACGGTTCGGCCGACGACGGCACGTTCTATTACGTGATGGAATATTTGCCCGGCAAGACGCTGGCCGACATCGTCGAGAAGCATGGCCCCATGGACCCGGCCCGCGTCGTGTCGATCTTGGAGCAAGTTTGCGACGCGCTGGCCGAAGCGCACGGCCTGGGCCTGATCCACCGCGATATCAAGCCGGGCAACATCTTCGCGGCCGAGCGCGGCGGCATTTACGACGTCGCCAAGCTGCTGGACTTCGGCCTGGCCAAGAAAATGACCGCCGGGGGCGACATGAACCTCACGCAGGACGGCACCATCACCGGCTCGCCGCTGTTCATGGCTCCCGAACAAGCCACCGGCGATGGCGAGCCCGACGCCCGCAGCGATATTTATGCCCTGGGCGCGGTGGCCTACTACTTGCTTACCGGCAAGCCGCCGTTCCAGGCCGACAACCCTGTGAAAATTCTGCTGGCGCACGCGCAGCAACCGGTCACGCCGCCATCAAAACTTCAGCCCGGCATCCCGGCCGATTTGGAAGCGATTGTGCTCAAGTGCCTGGCGAAGAATCCCGGCGATCGTTACCAGGACACGATGGCCCTGGCCGCCGCTTTGGCCCAGTGCCAACTGCACGGGCACTGGACGCGCGACGATGCCCAGCGCTGGTGGCAAAACAACGGCGGCACCGACCGCTGCGGCACGCAGCTTCCAGATGATCTTTCCCTCGCCGAAGGCAAACGCGGCACCGCCCCCGGCGGCAACGACCCCACGCACGAAAGCGTTACCGCTCCCACCAGCGCGCTCGTGGGTTAATTCGTTCATTCCCCGCGGCAGCGCGGGCGCACCACGTTTTTTGCCAGGCCGACGGCTTCGAGAAGGCGAATGGTTAGATACGTCACGTCAATTTCCCACCAGCGATGCCCGTGTGCCGCGGACGCCTGTTCGGCATGATGATTGTTGTGCCAGCCTTCGCCGTGAGCCAAGAGCGCCACCAGCCAATTGTTGCGACTGTTGTCGTCGGTGGTGTAGTTCCGATAACCCCACAAATGCGTCAGCGAATTTACCGACCACGTGACGTGCCACACCACCACTGTTCGGGCAAATACGCCCCAGATCAATAGGCTCGCGCCGAATTGCAACCCGCCCAGATACCGTCCGGTCGATAGCCAGCCGACCGCCAGGCCGGCGACAAAATACAACACGGCATGCGCCACGTAGATCCACAGCCACATCAATCGCCGCTCGATGCGCATGTAAAGCGGATCGCGCAGCACGTCGTGCGCATACCGGTCGTAGAACGAGGCATTGGTTGTTTCTCGATTCTCGACGAACAGCCAACCCAAATGCCCCCACAGCAGCGTGACCAGCGGACTGTGCGGATCAGGCTGCTCATCGGAATGCTGATGATGTTTGCGATGCACCGCCACCCACCGGGCCGGAGAATCTTGCAGGCAACAAACGCCCAAGAGCGCGAAAAAATGTTCCAGCCACAGCGGGCAAGTGAAACCACGGTGCGTGAGCAGCCGGTGGTAACCCAATGTCATGCCCAACAAGCCGAAGAAATAATGCCCGGCCACCAGCAATATCACGCCGGTCCAACTAAAAAACCATGGCACAAAAACCAGCAGGCTCAACAAGTGAATGGCCACGATGCTGGCCAAGTATCCGGAACGTAGTTCCACCGGACGAGTTCCTTCGGGCAGCATTCCACTTTGCCCCAGCGGATACCTGACAAGTTTGGTATCCGAATCTACGCTCAATTCCACATAATCTAGAGTCGATGGTGATGAAGCCATATTTGCCCGCGAAAGGAGTATCGTGCGCACTTCCGCCAGCATCGACGGCGTGCAATTCGTCGGCGCTGAATGCACCAACCGAACAAGAGGATCGCGGAATTTTCCGCAATCGGGTCGGGCGATTGGACACAAAGAAGCAAACATGTTATCGCGCAGCGGCACAAAACGAAACCCCCGGGGGGCCATTCTGCGCGATCAACTTACGATCTGATTTGCCATGCGGTATAATTCATAAGTTGAGCAATTCGGTGAACCTTTACGGTTCTCAAAACGTCGTGCCAACAATCCGGCACCGCACGTTAGTCCGCGCCTTTAACCCTCCCGTCCTTCATCCCCTATGCCCCGCACTTTATTCAAAAAAATCTGGGACGCTCACGTCGTCCATGCCGAGCCTGGCAAACAGACTCTGCTCTACATCGATCTGCATTTGGTGCACGAAGTTACCAGCCCACAAGCGTTCGAAGGTCTGCGCATCGCCGAGCGCAAAGTGCGCCGCCCGGAACTGACGGTGGCCACGCCCGATCACAACGTGCCCACCAGCGACCGGCGGCTGCCGATTGCCGATCCCATCTCGAAACAGCAGATTGACACGTTGCGCAACAATTGCCGCGAGTTCGGCATCCGGATGTACGATCTCACGAGTCCCCAGCAGGGCATCGTGCACGTCATCGGCCCGGAATTGGGCATCACACAGCCGGGCATGACCATCGTGTGCGGCGACAGCCACACCTCCACCCACGGCGCGTTCGGCGCCCTGGCGTTCGGCATCGGCACCAGCGAAGTGGAACACGTGTTGGCCACGCAAACGCTGCCGCAATCCAAGCCCCAAACCTTCGAGCTGCGCGTCGACGGCCAACTCGGCCGCGGCGTGACGGCCAAAGATGTCATCCTGTACCTGATCGGTCAGATCGGCACCGACGGCGGCACGGGCTACGTGATTGAGTACACCGGCCCCGTGATCCGCGGCTTCTCGATGGAGCAACGGATGACGGTCTGCAACATGTCGATCGAAGCGGGCGCGCGGGCGGGGATGATCGCGCCCGATGAAACCACGTTCAAATACGTCGAAGGGCGCGAATTCGCTCCCAAGGGAAAGGATTTCGATGCCACCGTAAAGCGCTGGCAACAACTGCCCACCGACGCCGGCGCGAAATACGACCGCGTGGAAGTGTACAACGCCGCCGACATCGCCCCGCAAATCACGTGGGGCACCAATCCCGGGCAGGTTGTGCCGGTGATTGACAAAGTGCCCGATCCGAACCAGTTCAAAGCCGACGACCAGCGCAAGGCCGCCGAACAATCGCTCAAGTACATGGATTTGAAACCGGGACTGCCGATGCAGTCGCTGGCGCTGGATCGCGTGTTCATCGGAAGCTGTACCAACAGCCGCATCGAAGACCTCCGCGCCGCCGCCGCGGTGGTGCGCGGCTATCGTGTCGCCGACACTGTGCAAGCGATGGTCGTTCCCGGCAGCGGCCAGGTGAAGCACCAGGCCGAAAAGGAAGGCCTCGACCGGGTGTTCAAAGAAGCGGGCTTCGATTGGCGCGAGGCGGGCTGCAGCATGTGCCTGGGGATGAACCCCGATATTCTCACCCCCGGCCAGCGCTGTGCGAGCACCAGCAATCGCAACTTCGAAGGCCGTCAGGGCAAAGGGGGCCGCACGCACCTGGTGAGCCCCGCCATGGCCGCCGCCGCCGCTATCGCCGGCCACTTCGTCGACATCCGCGAGTGGCAATACAAAAACTAGCTTCTTTACTCCGTTCATCGTTCATCGCTCATACATCATCGTTCCTCCATGCAGCCCTTCACCAAACACACCGGCCTGGTCGCCCCGATGGATCGGGTCAACGTCGATACCGATCAGATCATCCCCAAGCAATTCCTCAAGCGCATCGAACGCACCGGCTTCGGGCAATACCTGTTCTTCGATTGGCGATTAAAGGACGACGGCTCCGAGAATCCCGAATTCGAGCTGAACCTCCCGCAATACAAAGGCGCAAGCATTCTCTTGGCCCGCCGCAACTTCGGCAGCGGCTCCAGCCGCGAGCACGCTCCCTGGGCATTGGAAGATTACGGCTTCCGCGTGATCATCGCCCCCAGCTTCGCGGATATCTTTTACAACAACTGCTTCAAAAACGTCATGCTGCCGATTAAACTGCCCGACGCTGCGGTGGACGACTTGTTCAACCGCTGCGCCAAGCACCCCGGCTACAAGCTGACCGCCGATCTGGAAAAGTGCCAACTGACCGACGATCACGGCCTGGCCCTAAAGTTCGAAATTGAAGAATTCCGCCGCCATTGTTTGCTACACGGCCTGGACGACATCGGATTGACGCTAAAGCACGCCGACAAAATCGCCGCCTTCGAAAAAAATCGTGGTCTGACTCCGGCCAAAGTGTGATCCTCGCTAGCGGTTTAGCATGATGCGCCCTCGCTGGTTCTACTCACTGATCGCGCTAACTGCTTTCGCGGCCCACGCGGTCGCCGACGAACCGCAGCTCAAGGTCGAAACCGTTCTCAGCGGACTAACCAACCCCTGCGGCGTGGCTATCCAGCCCAACACCGGTTCGGTGTTCGTTTCCGACACCGGTGCCGGCCAGATTGTCCGGCTCTCCGCCACGGCAGACAAAAGCATCCCGGTCGTCACCGGCTTTCCTCAATCTGGCGACGTGAACAACAAAGAACCGGCCTACGGCGTCGGCCCGCTGGGATTGCTATTCCTCGATCAAAACACGCTGGTTGCCGGCGAAGGCGCGCTGCACCAGGGCGACGAAGTGGTGCGCGTTTTCGACCTGCCCGCCGGCCCAAAAACGCTAACCTTCGACGACGCCCGCCAAAAGCTCCGCCCCGGTGACGATTCGCCTTCGAAGATCAAAGCGGCGGGCAACTTCTTCGCTTTGGCGCAAACACCCACCGCCCTGCTCGTCACCGCGCACGGCGCCGACGGCACGGCCTGGGTGCTATTCGTGAGCTTGAAACACGACCAAATCAGCGGCGACCTCGATCCAATGATTCAAGCCAAGGCCGTGACCAAAATCGACGCGTTGATGGGCATTGCTGTCAGCAAGCGTGGCTTCCTAGTGCTCGGCCCGCGCGATGAAAACCCCAAATCAACCGGCAACAAGCCTCACGACCACAGCCTCCTGGCATTCTACAACGCCAAAAACGGCAATCAGCTAATGAGCCTTCCGACCGGTCTGCACGACATCACCGGTTTGGCATACAGCCCTAAATCCGACCGGCTCTACGCCGTCGATTTCGCCTGGGACGATCCGTCCGCCGGCGGACTGTACCGGCTCGACTCCGCCACCGTCGATGGCCGCGCCGGCGTGAAGGCGGTGAAGATGACCGCCCTTGACAAGCCGTCCACGCTCGCTTTCAGCCCTGATAACGTGCTGTACGTAACCGCTTTCGGATCGCTGCCGAAAGAACAGAAGACCGCCAAGCCGCCCAGCCCCGGCAAGTTACTGAAAATTACCGGCGATTTGTGATGCCTATGGCCGAAAGTCGCAGAGCGCGGATCGAAGCGATGTTGGCGCAGGACCCGGCCGATCAATTCTTGCGCTACAGTCTGGCGATGGAACTGGCCAAAGAGGGCGATCACGATCGCAGCCTTGCCGGCCTGCGGGAACTGCAACATGGCCCTGCGCCCTATGTGCCCGCTTTCTTCATGGCCGCGCAGCAACTGGCGGAACTGAACCGCGTTGCCGAAGCTCGCGATGCTCTGCGCCGCGGCATCGAAGAAGCCCGCGCTCAAGGCAACGCGCACGCGGCCGCCGAAATGAGCGAACTTTTGGCTTCGCTAGGGCGCGAAGGAGAATGAATTACGAGGCTTTGGCGGTCCGCCTCGTGCCGCAGGCGCCGGCCACGGCGCAGGCTTTGGCGCACAGGGTGCAGCCCCCCTGCCCCATCGCTTCCTCGGTGCCGCAGCCGGGGCCGCAGCCCAAGGTGAGCGTTTCGGAAAATTTGCGAAATTCCGCCGCGGCGTCGTACACCTGGGCCAGTTCAGCAGTGACGACTTCAATCTCCGGCGTCACCTCGCCCATGAAATAAAAGAACAGCGAACGCCCGTCAAACAAATGCTCCACGTCCACTAGGGTGGCCGTGATTCCCAGCTCGGATAATCGCGCCGTGCAAGCGTCCAACGCCTTTTGGCGGTTCTTTTCCAACCGGTTTTCCAGCAGTTCGTCTTCAATGGTCATGCCGCGCAGAATCGAGCCATCGGTATTGCCGCGCACGATTTCTTCGTCAGCGGGGCCCAGCACCTCACCGGTTTCCAAGCCGCGGCTGGTACGAACGATCACTCGGCAAGCGCGGGATAGGCCACCGCATCGACAGACGTAAACCGCCCGACGTTGCCCAGCGCGCCGACGCGTACAAAATGATGCCTCGACATATCCATATTCTCGGTCGCCCGCAGGCCGATGCCAAGCCGATTTGCCGGATGAAACGCTCGAATTCCGCCTTTCCCTGACGCCGATTTCCGGCAATACTTGTCCGAATGACTATGCCCGTCGCCTTTCCCGCCGACCTTGGTTCCGCACCCGCCGCCACACGCTGGCACGAACTTGCCCAGCGAGTTCTGGACGGCCACCAACCCACCCGTGAAGAAGCCCTGGCGGTGCTGAAATCGCCCGACGTCGAGCTGTTGGACCTGACTGCCGCCTGCTATCGGATCCGGCACCGTTACTGGGGCAACACGGTGCAGCTTTACTTCTTGATGAACGCCAAGAGCGGCTTGTGCCCGGAAGATTGCGGCTACTGTTCGCAATCGAAAATCTCCAAAGCGGAAATTCCGGTCTACAACCTGCTGTCGGAAAGCAAGCTGCTGGACGCCGCGCGGGTTTGCGCCGAGTGCGGGGCGGCAACCTATTGCCTGGTCATTTCCGCCCGCGGCCCGACGGAGCGGGAAATTCAGGCCGTCGAGCACATCGTCCCCAAAATCAAGCAGCGATACAAATTGAACGTGTGCGCTTGCCTCGGTTTGCTCTCGCCGGAACAAGCGCAACGGCTGAAGGCGTGCGGCGTCGATAAGGTGAACCACAACCTGAACACCAGCCAGCGGTTTTATCCCGAGATTTGCAGCACGCACACCTGGCAAGACCGGGTGGATACGCTCAAAGCGGTGTGCGCCGCCGGATTGGAACTGTGCTCCGGGGGCATCATCGGCATGGGGGAGCGGGACGACGACGTGGTGGACATGGCTTTTGCGCTGCGCGAAATGCAGGTCGAATCCATTCCGCTCAACTTTCTCAACTCCATCGACGGCACGCCGCTGGCCAGCCGGCATCAACTGAATCCCCGGTATTGCTTGAAAGCACTCTGTATGCTGCGGCTGGTGAACCCGAAGAGCGAAATCCGCATCGCCGGCGGGCGCGAAATGCATTTAGGTAGCATGCAAGCACACGGCTTGTACGTGGCCAACTCGGTGTTCGTGGGCGACTATCTCACCACCGAGGGCCAGGCGCCCGAGGCCGATTACAAGATGATCGAAGAAATGGGTTTCACGATCACCCGCGATCCGGTGGCGGCTAATTCCAAGCCGCAGTGCTAGCGTGGCGAGTCATTTTGAGCCGGCCGCGCAGCTTCACTAACCGGAATTCCTTCGATAACCGGTCGATTTTCTTCAACCGGGACTGTTCCCCTGGTCGATAAACGCGGAACGACGGATTGAATTTCCGGTTCCCACCGAGGATGGTTTGCCATGTGCGCCGCTGTAACAAGTTTGGCACTATTGCTCGCCGGCATGCTGCTGTGCACGGCGGCAGCGCAGGCACAAGACGGCCCGTTTAGTGCCACGCGCAAAATGCAAGGCCTCACGCGGCGACCGGCGGCCAGCAGTTCTTCCACGACCAACGGTCAGCAAGCGGACCCGTCCGAATCGATGGTGGATGCTCCGAATGTGGAACTCGAGCCAGAAACGGCGTCCGATGCGCCGCCGACAAACCATCAACCCGAAGCATCTACCGAGCCCGCCGCTGAACAACCCAAGGCCGCGCCACAACCGATCGTCAAAGCAGCCACCCGCCCCGGCTACGCGGGCGATGCGACAGGCGCCAGCGGCGGAGGGCTGAAAGCATTTCAGCAGCGACTGGCCGCCGTGCGAAATTCTTCGGCGAGCGAGCAGGTGCCCACAGCTGCGGTCGCGCCGCAGATCGATTTGCCGGGTGCTTCGGCCGAGCCCACCGCGGATTCCACGGGCCCGAACAACGGCCCCACGCCGCCGCCGATGCCGGAAATTCGCGCGTTTTCCCATCCGGCGCCGTTTGATAATTCGTCGGCACAACTCGAAACTAAATCGGTCAAAGCCGCCGAACCGACACCCGCAATTTCCAGTGTCTCACGCCGCACCGGTGGTGAATGGGCCCGTGCCCATCTCGAAACGAATCTCGATGGGCAGAGACGAGCAATTGACGCAGGAGGCCACCTCATCAATACCGACGGCCGGCAGTCCGACAGTTGCGAAATCCGATTCGGGCCCCGCGGGTGTGTTATTCGCACAACAAAGCCCGGTCTTAGGCGTGCAGACGTCGGGCCCGCGAAGCATCAACGTCGGTAAAGAGGCTACCTACACCATTACCATCAACAACTCCGGCCAAACGGCGGTGCAAGACTTGACGGTTTCGATCAAAATCCCGGCGTGGACCGACGTTGTGGATGCCCACGTTTCTAACGGTTCGACTCGTCCGATAGTCGGTGCCAGCGGCGAGCCATTCCTCTGGCAACTTTCGCGGCTGGAAGCGCACAGCAAAGAGCAACTGGTGCTGAAGCTGGTGCCGCGCGATAGCCGGCCATTCGATCTGGCCGTGCAGTGGACCTTCTCGCCCGTGGCCTCGCAGGCGATGGTCGAAGTGAAGGAACCCAAGTTGACGATGTCGCTGGCCGGGCCCAAGGAAGTGCAATACGGCCAAACAAAGCTGTACAAATTGTCGCTCACGAATCCCGGCACGGGCGATGCCGAAAACGTCGTGCTATTCCTTTCGCCGGTGGACAATGCCGGCGGGGCGCCGACGCGGCATGATCTGGGCACCATTCGCGCCGGCGACAGCAAGCTGGTGGAAGTGGAACTGACGGCGCGGCAGGCCGGCACTTTGCAAATGAAGGCCGCCGCCATGGCCGACGGAAATTTGCGGGCCGAGGTGGCCGAAGAAATTATCGTGCACCGCGCCGGATTGAAGCTGGTGGTGGCCGGCCCCGACTCGAAGTACACCGGCACCGCCGCCACGTTCAAAATTCAGGTGAAAAATCCCGGCAATGCGACCGCCGAAAACGTCACTTTGGCGGCGATGCTGCCGGTTGGCGCCAAATACCTGTCCAGCACCGGCGGCCAGTTTCTGCAGGATCAAAACAAGGTGGCCTGGAGCGTGGCATCGTTGGCGCCGGGCACCGAGCAGGAACTCGAAATCCGCTGCATGCTGAGCGCCCCCGGCGAAAACCGCCTGCAGGTGGCCGGCAGTGCCGCCGGAGATTTAAGCGACAGCGCCGCCGCTACGACCAATGTCGAAGCTTTGGCCGATTTGAAACTCGATGTCAGCGATCCGCAGGGACCGATTCCCGTGGGCGATGAAGTCACGTACGAAATTCATCTGCGCAATCGCGGCACCAAGGCAGCGGAAAATGTCGACGTGGCAGGATATTTCTCGCAAGGCATCGAGCCCGTGGCCGCCCAGGGCTCCACGTATCACCTTTCACCGGGACAGGTCGTGTTTCATCCCATTGCCTCGATCGCGTCGGGCACGGAAGTGCTGCTGCGGATTAAGGCTCGCGCCGAGACGGCGGGTACCCACATTTTCCGAGCTGAAGTGGCGTGCTCGAAGGCCGGCACGAAGCTGGCCACCGAAGAAACAACGTTGTTTTTCGGCGACAGCGATCGCGCACCGGTGCGCACGGCCGCCCGCCCGATGCTCGAGAGTGTGCCCGCAAATAACGCATCGCCACAGCCGGTGAAAAAGAACTAGCCGTTTCTCCCGGTCGCCCGCACTTCTGACGCGATCGATCGGATCTCAGCCGATCTAGCGGCCCAGCGTCGAGGCGCCGCTTTCGTCGCCTCGAACGCTGGAATATCAACAGGCCTACCACGCCCAGGCCGCCCAAAATCATGGCGCTGGGTTCTGGCACAGGCACGGTAATGCCGTCGCCGGTGCCGAACCCCATCACATGGTCTCCATTCTGCTGGGAAGGAAACGCGATTCCGATGATCGGGTTGCCGATCTCCGGCGGCTAATCTTGGTTCTCCCACTGGAATTCCGGTAATATTACATCGCTATTGCTTACCGGATCGAAGAACGAAGCGCTGGTTGTGGCATTTCCATCCATGTCGCTCGAGTTCATTTTGAAAAATACGTCTCGATAGTCGGCAAATTGATTGCCTGACGAATCGACAGGATCGAGATTGACTTGAATCACGACGTGTTCGCCCGGCGCAAGCCGAGAGGCGAGTTGGAAAGTTAAGTTGAGCGACGGATCCGGAGTGCCACTGGGCGACGCTATGGTGGGAATCTGATTCACTGGCGGAAGCGACAACGACTGGCCGACGCCGAACGTCTGGCTCGGGTCGTTGATCGTCAGCGTAAAATCCTCCAAACTGGCGGAAGTGCTCATGTTTTCCAACAGCACGTACGGCATGTTTCGCGCCACCGCCAATTGGAATGGCGTCGCCTTGGCGGAATTCGCCTTGGCGATTGACAATTTATTTTTCGCGGCAATCACGCCAGGCGCGTTCATATCATTGTTGTTGTTGGCCAGCGCCGTATCCAAGTCGGCCTTTGCCAACACGACGCTCAGGCTTTCCGAGGCGTAGAAGCTGTAGCCAATGAACTCGTCCGCGCGCGCCGCAGGCACTGCCATGCATAACATCGCAATCGCAATTGCGCCGCCGCGCATCATCAGGGTTGTATGTCGGTTTCGGTATTTCATAAGGTGCGCTTCTTCAATAGCTTCCGTTGTCCGAAGGTGCAGTCGTTGCGTTGTCGAACCAAGTTGTTGGGCCGTGGCGACCAAGCCGGCTGTCGACGTCATCGCGGCAAAGCGGCCGCGTGGAGTGCAGAATTCAGATAGCGCAACGCTCAAGCGCCAAAGTTGCTTGCGAAGCAGGCCATGCTGCGGCTGCGCTACGCACAAGCCAGAAATGCCAAACGTCCGTTTTCGGAAATTGGCTGCTTGAATCGCAGGCTCGCAGCAACGTGCCAAGTCGCAAAGCAGAGCGGCTGAAGAGTAGCGCTGAAGTGAATTACAGCGCTGACTTGGCCTTCACGAGCGTTTCCTAGATCTGATAAATGCATAGACTCAGGGCCTCTGGCGATACGCGAAAAAGTGCCTGAGAAACCCCAAACCTAAGCAAAACCCATGCTAACACTGGCGATTTGACGGGTCAAGAAAATTGTGGAAATTACGGAAAGTTTGCCGGGGGAAAATCTAAGGCCCAGCCGCCTGCGCACAACCTATTGATGTGCAAAGACTTACGAACTGGCGGTGTACGTCACTGCGGCTTGCTCAGCGAGAAGATCGGCAACAGCAGCGACATGCCGATTCCGCCGATCACCACACCCATCAGCGTAATCATCAACGGCTCCAGCATGCTGGTCACCGTTTTCAGCGACGTTTCGACTTCTTGATCGTAAAAATTGCTGACCCGGCCGAGCACGTCGTCGAGCTTGCCGGTTTCCTCGCCGGAGGAAATCATCTGCACCAGCACCGGCGGAAACAGCGGATTGCCAATAATCGTTTCGTGAATCTGTTTGCCGGCGGTCACTTCGTCCAGCACGTGCAGCCACATTTTTTCGTAGTAGTAGTTGCCGGCCACTTCGGAGGAAAGCTTGAGCGCTTCCAACATCGAGACGCCGCTGGAAATCATGGTTCCCAACGTGCGAATGCTGCGCGTGATGGCTACTTTCCGGAACATCGGCCCGATGATCGGTGTATTGATTTTCAACCAATCCCACATGCGGCGGCCCGGCACGGTGCGCTTCCCGTAAAGAAAGCCGCCGACCAGCAACACGACGCTGGCAATCCATGCCCACCAATAATTGATCATGGCGTCGGAAACCATCATCATAAACCGCGTGGAGGCGGGCAATTTGGTGCCGCGGCTTTGAAACAGCGGCGTGAATTTCGGCATCACGAACGTCAGCAAAAAGATCGTTGCGCAAGTCGCCACGACCAACATGACGGTGGGGTATGCCATGGCCGCGCGAACCTTGCCGCGCGTGTCGACTTCTTTGCGCAAATAAGCGGCCAGGCGATTGAGCATATCGCCCAGTTTGCCGGTCGCTTCGCTGGCTTTGATGAGGGAGACAAACGTTTTGTCGAACAGTTTAGGATGCTCGGCCAGCGCCGATGAGAAATCGTCGCCGCCTTCGACCTTCGTCTTCAGTTCGCCCAGCACTTTTTTCAACGATGGATTCCGCTCCTGCTCCATGATGCTCCCCAAGGCAACCGACAGCGTAATGCCGGTATCGACCATGATTGCCAACTGGGTCGTCACGTAGATCAAATCGCGCTTGCGAACAGGTCGAGGGAATAACCCCAATTCGTCGTCCGCTTCGTCCAATTCCAGCACATAGCTGCCGTCGCGGCGCAGCAGTTGCGTAGCTTCCTCGATGCTGGCCGCCTCCAGTTGGCCTTCGCGCATCTGGCCCAGCGTGTCTCGCAATCGGTATTGGTAAGCAATCATCTCAAGTCCTTCATGCCGATTCGCACCGCAGCCCCGGCCTGTGCCGGCCGAACCGGGCGCGGCGACTTGCCCCTATTCATTCGGCTCGGTGGCCATGCCAAAATCGCGGCAGTCGCCCGTCACTTGCAACACTTCTTCAATGGTGGTAATCCCTTCGCGCATTTTGCGGAAGCCATCGAAGCCCAGCGTGATCATTCCTTTGCGAACCGCCAATTCGCGAATGGTCGCCAGCGGACTATCCGAGACAATCGCGTCGCGAATTTCATCGTCCAATAGCAGCAACTCATGAATGCCGATGCGCCCGCTGAAGCCCGTGTTGCGGCAATGGCGGCAGCCGACGCCTTTGAAAAACGAAGCCCGTTCCCAGCCCATCCGCTCCATGGCCTTGCGGATGTTTCGCGGCGGTTCGTATTCCTGACGGCATTTGGGGCAGATCCGCCGCACGAGCCGCTGCGCCAACACCATGTTCAACGCCGCGGCAATCAAATACGTTTCCACACCCATGTTCACCAGCCGCGTGATCGACGAGCAAGCGTCGTTAGTATGCAACGTGCTGAACACCAAATGGCCGGTGAGCGCCGCCTGAATTGCGGTGCGGGCCGTTTCCTCGTCGCGCACTTCGCCCACCATAATCACGTCGGGATCTTGCCGCAGCAGCGTGCGCAGCGCCTTGGAAAACGTCATGCCCACCCGCTCCTGCACCTGGAACTGATTGATCAGCGGCAAGTGATATTCGATCGGATCTTCCACCGTGCAAACGTTGTTCTCCATCGAACTGATGGCATTCAGCGCGGCGTACAACGTGGTCGATTTGCCGCTGCCGGTCGGCCCGGTCACCAGCACGATTCCATTGGGCGCTTCGATGCCGGCGTGAAATTGCGAAAGAATATCCTCGGCGAAACCCAAATCTTCCAAGTTGAGCGACACGCTGCGGGTGTCGAGCACGCGGATCACGGTCTTCTCGCCGCGATGCGTGGGAAACGTGCTCACGCGCAAATCGATTTTGCGGCCATCCAACAGCACGTGGATGCGGCCGTCCTGCGGCAACCGCCGCTCGGAAATATCCATCGAGGCCATGATTTTGATACGGCTGGTCACCGCCGCCAGCAGGTGCAGCGGCACCTCGAGCGATTTGTACAAGCAGCCGTCTATGCGGTAGCGCACGCGGACGCATTTGTCCGCCGGCTCGATGTGGATGTCGCTGGCGCCTTCCTTCACCGCGTTGTACACGATGAAGTTCACCAGCCGGATCACGGGCGACTGGCCGGCGATTTCCTCGACGTCGCCAATGTCTTCGATCGCTTCCTCGATCAGCGTAACGTCGTGGGCCTCGTTGTCCTCGATAATGTCGTCGATGACGAACACCTTCGAATTGGGCAAATTCGTGATCATCCGCCGGATATCGCGCGGTCCGGCGGCCACAATCTGAATTTCCTTCTGCGTCAGCCCGCGCATTTCCTCGATCATGAACAGGTTCGAGGGCTCGGCCACCGCCACGGTGAGCTTGCCGCGCACGCAAAACAGCGGCAGCACTAAGTTGGCTTCCACGTACTCGCGGGGGAGCAGCTCGACGACCTTG
The DNA here is from genome assembly GCA_963773925.1 of Pirellulales bacterium. Taxonomy (GTDB): domain Bacteria; phylum Planctomycetota; class Planctomycetia; order Pirellulales; family JADZDJ01; genus CAVRAW01. The sequence goes on along the minus strand of CAVZDC010000020.1, from coordinate 614,349 downwards.
GAATCGTGCAAGCGGGCTTCCAGTTTGGCGTACGGCACACCGTATTCTTCGGCCAGACATTCGACGACCTGGTCTTCCGTGCAATACCCCTGCTCGACGAGAATTTCGCCCAACAACCGGTTGCTGCGATCCGCCTGCTGCCCTTCCAGCGCGCGCTGCAGCGTTTCGGCGGTCAGATAGCCGCGCTCGACCAGCAGATTGCCCAACCTGGCTGGCGCCGACTGCGTGGTGTTCATGGAATTGGTGGCCATAGGTGGGCCGAGAAAAAGTTCAGCGGAAGGTTTTCACCGCGTCGATCACGCTGTCGAACACTTCCAACTGCCGATCGAGCCGGCTGATTTCCAGAATCTTGCGGTTGATCGAGTTGGTGGTGGCGATTTTCAAGTCGCCTTGCTGCTCGCGCAACTTGTCTTGCACGTCTAATAGCGCCGTCAGGCCGGCGCTATCGAGCGATTCAATGTTGTCCAGGTCCAGCACAATGTTGTTGTGTTGCTGGCCCGTCATGTAGGCCGTGAACAAATCGGCTTGATCCACGCTCAATTCCTCCGGCGAGTGAATCACCATCACGTTGCCGAAAACTTCGGTGGGAAGGTTCATGGCGTGGGTCAGGGGTCAGGGATAGCAGGGATCAGGGATCAGGATTCAGGATGTCAGGATTCAGCGGTTCGTACTCAAGGATTCATCGCGGGTTTTGCCGGCCGATTGACACACTTCTTCCACTTGCCGCAGCAAAGCGCGCGGGCTAAACGGCTTGGCCAGAATCGCCAATACCCCCAACTGTTCCGACAGTTCGCGGTGCGAAAGCTCGTAGCCTTTGGCGGTCAGCATCAAAATGGGCAAATCGGCCGTCGCCGGATTCGCACGCAGCCGCCGGCACAAGCCGGTGCCGTCGAGTTGGGGCATCTGGCAATCGGTAATCAAAATATCCGGCCGGCAGCGCTGAATTTCCTGCCAGGCCTCCTCGCCGTTTCCGGCGCAGGACACGTCGTAGCCGGCTTGTTTGAGCTTGAACTCGGCGGCCCGCAGGATGTGAATCTCGTCGTCGCAAAGCAGTACGCGGTAGGGCATGTGGATCACTATGGACGAATGGTTGGAACGAATTCAGCCCCGGTGTTCTCTGGCGGTCTGTTTCATTTCACGCATGACAAGCCATTTGCGCGGCCACGGGCAGCACGACGCTAAAGGTGCTTCCCTGGCCCAACTGGCTCACCACATTCAGCCGGCCGCCGTGCACGTCTTCCACGATGTGCTTGGCCAACGGCAATCCCAAGCCGGTACCTTGGGCCATGTCGCGATCTTTCTTCACGCGATAAAACATTTCGAAGACGCGTTGCTTATCTTCGTCGCTCAGCCCCACCCCATTATCTTGCACTTCGAAGATTGCCTCCTGGTTGTCCGCCCGGCTGCGCAGTGTTACGCAGCCACCGTTGTCGGTGTACTTCACGGCGTTGGAGAGCAGATTGATCGCCGCCTGGGTCATCATGTCGCGGTCGGCCAGCACGCCGATGAACATTTGGCTCAGATCGGCCACCAGATCGATCTGCTTGGCCTCCGCGGCCGGCCGTACGATGTTCACCGCCTCCACGAGCAATTCGTTCAGCGACGTTACGCCCTTGGAAACTTCCACCACGCCGGCTTCGATTCGGGCCAAATTCAGCAAGTTGTCAATCAGCCGCTGCAGGCGATTGGCCTGGCTATTGATGACATTCAAAAATTCTTCGCGTGTTTGCTCGTCCTTGGCCTCGCCGTCGACCAGCAATTCCAAATAAGCCTTGATGCCGGCCAGCGGCGTTTTCATTTCGTGGCTTACGGCCGACACAAAATCTGCGTTGCGTCGCTGGCCCGACTTCAGCACGCTGATGTCGCGCAGCACCGCAAAGGCGCCGGTCGCCGGCGGGCCCTCTTCCGGCTGCAGATCGCTGGAGGAAAAGCTCCGCGCCGCCACGCCATACCAATGCAGCTTGCCGGCGTCGTCGGGGAGTTCGATTTCGGCGGTCCGCTGCCCCGGCGCCTTGCGCCGCCGGACTTCGGTCAGCAACTCGACCAAACCTGCACTAGCCACGAGATGGTTGATTTCGCGATGGTCGGTGGCCGAGAGGTCGATGCCCAACAGGCGTTCCGCCGCAGGATTGGCGAAGATCACCTGGTCATGCTGATCGATCGCAATCACTCCCTCGGACAAGCCGCTCAGGATCGTCTCGACTTGCAATTGCCGCGCGGCGGTGCGTTTCAAGCGCACTTCCATCGCCGCGCGCATGTGTTCCACTTGCTCCAGCCGCTCGCAGTGCGTGCGGAAAAACTCCGTGAACGATCGGGCGGCGCCGCTCCACGGATTGGATGGCGGCAAGGCAGGCAAGTCGGCATCGACGGTGCCTTGGGCGAATTTCACCGGATCGATCTGGCACAGGGTATTGAAATAGCGCTGGGCGGCCATCTGTTGTCTTGCTACGCGACGTTCCCACAGGTACGTGCACGCCATACCCAGGGCAAATGCCACGCCCAGAAATCGATAGCGCAGCGGCCAGTTCGATTCCGGCTGCACGATCAGCCCGGTGCCCCAAGCCGACAGAAAGGCAATGGAGCTGATGACCGCGATCGTCAAAAAGGCTTTGCCTTTCGAATCGTTCGAAGCGCGGATTTCAGGATGTAGGGGCGCGGACGACATTCAAGCACTTGATACCGGCGGCGACGGACGGAACAACGTGCGCAGCGGCGCGAGTTCGGCAAACGTGGTGCTGCCAGGCGCCGCGGAAAAACCGATTCTCCGCGGCTCCGGGGAGCGGCGCTAGGAACCGAAGCGGGGATCGAGTCGAGCTGCTTCGGCAAAGCACCGCGCAGCCGTTTCCGATTGGCCCAACTTCGATAGCGTCGAACCCATTAAAAAGTAGGACAGAGCGTCCGACTTGTCCAAAGAAAGTGCTTGCCCCAACGCGATTTGTGCCGCTTGGTATTCGCCCCGGCGATAGTGGGCGGCCCCTAGGAGCCGATACAGGGCGCCGGTTGCTGGGGGCTTTTGCCAGCCCGGCCGTGGCCCATTGGATGGCGCCTTCCGTATCGCCCCTGGCCAGCGCGTTCGACGGCCCGCTGGAGCGGATTTTGCAGGTTTTGCCGGTCAGCCGGATTGGTCGATACCACCGAATATGAAGCCGCCGTCGCCAAACCCGGCTCGCCATTGGCGCTATGTTCCTCCGAACGTTGCTCCGCATGTGCCTCCGGCGCTCGCACGGCCACCGGAGCTGCGACGACCGGCACGGCACTCGATGGGGCAGCCTTCACTGCCATCACGCTGGCCGTGTTCTTCGACGATTCGCTTTGCGGCTTGTCGTTCGGAGTGGAACTAGTTCCTAAGTCGATTGGCCGCACCCATTCGTCAACCGAGGCCAATTTGACGGATTGAGTTTGGAGTGGTTTTCCGTTCGACGTAGCTTGCGCCTGCTTGTCGAAGTGGGCGGCATCGGGCGCTCGGTCAGCGTCAGTCCCGCTGCGGCGCTTCGCCTGCACCGGTTTCAGCGGCGCTGCAACGGGCGGCGACGTATTCGCCAGCACCGCTTCGGACCGTGAGGCGGCCTGCGCGGTGTTGTAGCTCAGTGAGTACACTTCGTTCTTCGGATCCAATTGCATTGCCTTGGAGTAGTGCTCCAGCGCCTCGCTGCGCTGGCCGGTCGCGTCCAGCACCTGCGCCAGCGCATAGTGAGCCATGGGATCGTTGGAATTGCTTTCCACCACTTGACGCAATTGATCGATGGCCAGCTTCGAGTCGCCGTTGAACAAATAGATGTCGGCCAGCACGAAACGGGCACGCCGGTAGTTGGGGTTCCGCTGGAGCAGCTGAATGAGCATCGTTTTGGAGCCTTCGACGTCGCCCCGCTGCCAGCAGGAGGCGGCCGCTTCGAATTGAGCGTTATCGCGGTTTCGATCGAAATCGTGCGCCAGTTCTTCGGTGCGCTTTTCGCGGATGGGGCCTACGTCGGGGGCCTGATTTCGGGCAATGTTTTGCCGCGCTTCATTCAGATTGGTGCAGCCGGCCGCAACCAGGCTTAGCCACACAATCGCCAGCCAACCGGTGCGCGCTGTCTTTCGTCGCCAGGTTTGCCAAACTTCCATCATTTTGCCTCCGGCGCAAGAGGCTGGGCATTCGTTGGTGAAAGCCGCGCAGGCGCTGCGCTATCGGATGGCGACGCGGCACTGCCGGATGCAACGGCACGGTCCGGCGCTCGGCCGCCTTGCATCAGCCCGTCCACCACCCAGTTCGGCAGATGATCGCCGTCCAGGGCCTGCGTGGCAGAGGCCTTTCGCACGTTCTTGTCGACGGTGACCACCGATTTGGTGGCCGGCTGCTGCGTCTGACATGGTTGGCGTTTTGGCACCGAGGTGAACAGCGGCGCGCCGCTACCCAGCGGAGCCAGCTTCAGCGACGCGGTGGAGCTGCGCCGCGGCGGCGTGGGTTGATTGAAGTTTGGATTCTTCCGCGGCATTTCCAGCGGCGTCGATTGCCCCGGCGGCAGCGTCTCTTGCGGCGGTCCCATTTGCGGACCAGGCTGCGGACCCTGCATGGTTCCCATTGGCCCGCCGGGCGGCGGCGGCTGATTTTCCCACGGCATCGGACCAAACGGCGGCATCGCGCTTTCGATTGGCGCCATTCCTGGCGGCGGACCCATTCCCGGCGGCGCCGCCCACTCCCGGCGGTGGGCCCATCATGCCGGGCTTCAACAGCGTGTGATCATCCACCAGTCGTCCATTCCAAATGTCGGTGCGCAAATCGATGGCCGCCCGGCTCTCCGGATCGAAGTGCACGGCCAGGTCGATCATCCGCAGCGCCGTTTCCTGATCGCCGCGGGCCCATGCCGCCTGCGCCAGCCGATAATACTTGCGGCCCAGGTAGCGTTTACCCAACGGGCTCATTTGATCGGCATACACGGCCTGGCGACGGTGGAATTCGGCGGCCGCCTTGTCGCCTTCGCAGCACGCATCCGGTTCGCATACAATGTGCGGCGTGATCAGCACGATGATTTCTTCTTTTTTGTTCGTTTCGGTCTTGGTGCGAAACAAAAAGCCCACGCCCGGCAGCGAACCAAAAAACGGCACCTGTGAAGCGGTGGTGCCCAAATCTTCCCGCATCAAGCCGCCGATCACCACGGTGCAGCCGTCGGGAATCATGATGTTGGTGGTCACCTGCGTGACGTCTTTATCAGGCAGCGTCAGCCCCTGTTCCACTTTCACCTGGCCGGTGGAAAGTTCCGGATGCACTTCCATCCGCACCAGTCCATCGGAGGAAATGAAGGGCCGCAGCCGCAACTGAGCCCCCACCTCCAGGAACTGCACGTTTTGCGCGGTGCTGGTTTCGGTGATCGTAGTGTTCACGTAGCCCAACTGCTGGCCGATTTGAATTTCCGCCCGCGCTTGGTCCAGCACCATGACCTTCGGGCTGGCGACAACGTCGGTATCGCCGATCGTTTCCAGCGCCGAAACAAACGCGCCCGTGCTGCCGTCGAGATAGGCGAACTTCAGCCCGCCGGAGGTCACGTCGAAATCGTTCAAAGTCGACAGGGGGCTGCCCGTGGCAAACCGCAGGTTTTTGCGCAGCAATTCGAAATCGACGCCGAAGCTATAGGCATCGTCGAGCGTTACGCGCAAAATCATCGCCTCGATGGCCACTTGGGCCGGCTTGCGATCGATTTCCGCGATCACCTGATCGATTTGATCCAGCACCGCGACGTAGTCGTGCACCAGGATCGAGTCGCCGCCAGCGAATTTGTTGCCGCCGTCTTTGTTGCTGTCGGACCCAATTCCCTCATCCGCCGGCGCCGTGACGCTGATGCTGCCGATGCCGGCGGTCAACAGCGGGGTGACCAGCGCTTGAATGTCGGAGGCCCGCGTATAGTTCAAGCGGTACACCCGGGTGGCCACTTTATCGAGCGTCTGCTCCATCACTTTGAAATCCGCCGGCGTGCCGACGTAGATGAATTTTCCGTCGCGATGTGCCACGTATCCCGTGCTGCGCAAGATGGCGTCCAGCGCGGTGTCGATATCCACGCCGTTGAGCGAAGCAGACACCGTGCCTTGCACGTTCGGACTGGGCAAGATGTTCAGGCCGCCCTGCTCGCTGAGCAACTCCAACACGTCGCGTACGTCGGAATCCTGGATGTGAATCGCAAGATTGTTGTCTCCTTCGCCGGGGAGCCGCACGATTTGAGGTTTGAACTTGGGCTCCGCCTTCTTGACCGGTCCCGCGCCGTTGGATCCAGGCGCGCCGGCGGTGCGCTGCGTCCCCGGTTGGAATTTGCATTTTGTCCGTTGTCCGCGGCCGGTGGCGCCGAACCGCTGGCATCGTTCTGTTTTTGCACCGCCTTTTCCAACTCTTTGCGCAACTGCTGCATCATGTCGTCTTGCGCAAGTTGCACTTCCGGCTGGGTGGTCGCCGCTACGGCCGCCTGCGGATTCACCAGCGGCGGAGGCACTGCAGAACTCGAAGCGTGCGGCGCTCCATCAGCCGGCGCGAGCTGCGCGATGGGCGGTTTCACCTGTTCCACGACGGGCCCTGCCACGTGGATGACCGAGGCCGGCCGCGATTTCACTGCGTTTAGCGCCGAAGTGGCCGACGCATTGGCGATCGAATCAGCGGCAGGCGAACCAGGAGTCGTGCTTGATAATCCCAAGCACAACGCCAGCGCAATGCCCACGGCGCCAAAGAAAGCTAACAGAGTGTATCGCCAAAAGCCGCTCATAGGTCGTCCTTGACCTCGCTTTTCAGTTTCACTCGTCCGCGCCGGCCATTTCCACCGTGGGAAGCTTCAACTGATACTGCTTTCCGTTGTTCTCCAACACCACGTAGTTCGTTTCAATCCGCACCAGCTTGAAGCGATCCTCGTCTTTCGGGGCCTTGACGATTTGCCCTTCGTGATAAGCCCGCTGGTTGATCATTGCCGTTCGCATGCGCGCCCCAATCACGGTGCTGCTGAGCACCAATCCCGACTCTTGCGGCGTCGCGTCGGGCGGTGGGGGCGGGGCGGCCGTGCGATTCGCCTCTTCGCTGCGCCAAGCGACGCGCTTCCGAGGGACCAAACGGATTGCGCGCTCCGCTGGTGGGAAACTGCGGTTTCATCATGGGGTCGTTGTGAATCCAGTCCACCACTTGCTTCCAATGATCGTTGGTTAATTTGTTCGCGTCGCCGGCCTCGGCGGCGTTGGCGGTATCCGCTACGGCGCTCGCCGCAACTGGCTTGGTTTTGTTGGCGACGTTTTCCTCAGGCTTTTGTCCCCAAAATTTCTCCACCAGCGGCAGCCAAAACCAAATGGCCACCGCCAGCAACACTGCCAACGCGGCTCCCTTTTTGGGATTGGCGGTCAGCTCGCGCTTCAACCGCCGTACTAGTTTGTTAGTTTTCGCCACGGGAACGTCTTCCCGGCCGGATGTCGGCGGACCTACCTCCGCGCTTCATTCCGGCTCGTCTAGTTATCGGTAATCGTTAAGGTTGAACTAACCGGATTTCCTGGAATTGACCGCAAAAACTTCCAACTTCAATTCACCTTCCACATTTTGCCCAGACTCTCGCGTGTACTTGAGGCTTAGCTGATCGATCCACACCGCTTCGGGCATCTGCTCCAGCTCTGCTAGCAGTTGGCAAATTGCCGGATACGACCCGGTCACCGACATCTTCACCGGCACCCGATGCAGCAATTGCATTGCCTGTTCCGGCTGCGGCTCGAAGTGGGTGGTCGAGGTTCCGCTATCGTGGGCGCGGTCGTTAATTTGCCCAAACGAGGCGGCCAACTGCGCCGGGGTGGGCATGTGCGATTCGCGCTGGCGCCGTATGCCTCGATGTCTGCTAATTCCTGCTCCAGTTTCGCCTCGGCGACGTGCAAGCTGGGAATCTCCTGGATGAAATCTTCCTTCAGCCGAATTTCATTGCGTGTTTCGCGGATCGACCGCGCCGTCGGGAAATAAATGAGCGATAGGAAGCCAACCGCCGTGGCCGCAATCGGCAGCGTGACAAACCAACTTGTTCGACGTCGCATTGGCAATGACATGGGTTAGCCTGTGTCGCTTGTCCGCATGGTGAAAACTATCCGGCTTTAGGCTCCGCCGACGGCTTTTTGGTTACGTTCTCCGCCGGCCTGGGCCCTTTGGGTTGGCCGTATCCTGGGCTCAAAATTATCCGCGCCGTGAAACGCATGCGCCCTGTGGCGTCGCCTGGAACCCGTTCCGCGGAATGCAAGTCCACCCTGCGAAACAGCGTTACGCGGCCTAGCTGCTCCAAGTAATGATTCAAGATCGTCGGATCCTCGGTAATTCCCACCAGGTTCACGACCACCTGCGATCGATCCCACTCGTCGCGCAGCACCGCCAGATCGTGTTCCGCCGGTTCGACCTTTGCGGCGGCCGCGCCGGGCTGGGCGGCGGCCTCCACAGGATGGTTTTCCTCCCGGGCGCCCGGGATCGGCTCGCGCGCCACGTCGATTCGTTCCAGTTCGATTTCATCCGGCAGCGATTCGCTCAAGGCCGCCACGATCCGGCTGCGGGGCCACGGATGCTCCAAATAAGCGTACAATTCGGCTTGTTTTTCGGCTTGCTTCACGCGCGCTTGCAGTTGCGAAAGCTGTTTGGAATCGGCCACCGCTCGGGAATACTCCGGCGTCAGTTCGGCAAGCTGTGCCTCGGCCCGGCGGCGTAAATGCTGCTGATACAACAGGGCGAAGACCAACATCGCGGCAAACACGCCGACGAAAACGAAGCGCAGCGTCACATTCTTGCGGTGCTCGCCCGCTTCGAGATACGTCACCGGCAGAAAATCGATTTCGTTGATCATGCGCGCACGCTAAGTTTCGGTTCACTTCGGGGTGTGGCTGCCGAATTCTGGCGCAGGGCCATTCCGACGGCGATATCCCATTGGCCGCGGCGCCCGGTTTGAATCGCCATTTCGAAATTCCGCAACGGGTCGCCGAGTTCGCACTTCAGGTCGAGCCGCGCCGCCAAATGTTCGACCAACGGCGTCGATGCCTCGCCGCCGCCCACCACCACGCGCACCAGCGGCTGGCCGCGAAACGTCACGCTGTGATACCGCACGCACAATGCCAGCTCGCCGGCCAATCGCTCCAAGATCGGCCGCACGCCTTCCAACAGCCCGCGCGCGATTTCCTGATCTTGTTGATCGGCGCGGCGATCGCCGTTGTGGCGCCGCAGCGAGGCCGCGGCCGGCAAATCCATTTTCAAATACGTCGCCACCGCCTCGTCCATGTGCTGCCCGCCCACGTCGACGTACTTGACGAACAGCGGCTCGGATCCGTGCGCGATCACCACCACCGTGCTCGTGGCCCCCACGTGCACAAACATGGCCCGCTGTTGGCGATCTTCGTCGCGGCGATATTGCCAGCCGTAGCAGCGCAGCAGCGCCAAGGGTTCGACGTCCACGGCAATCAGTTTCAGTCCGGTGCTGCAGACCGTGCTCAAAAGTTGCTCCAGCACGCTGCGTTTGCAGGCCAGCAAAATGACTTCGCGCTTGAGCGCTTCGCCCTGCCGCACGTCGCCAGCTTCCACAAAGCGCACTTCGGCTTCGGCCATCGGATACGGCAGCCGGCTGGAAGCCTCCTGCAAGAGCACCTTCTCGGTTTCTTCTCCCGGCGTTTTGGGAATGCGAATGTTCTGCACGAACAATTCCGACGCGCTTAAGCAAACCACGGCTTCGCGGCCGCGAAAACTATGCTGCTCCCGCGCCGACGCAAGGGCCTCGGCCAGTCCCGCGGCCCGCTGCGCCGGCTCGGCGTCGAGCGACGGAAATTCCCGCCGCGCGGCATCTAATACCCGCGTCCGATCGGCGTTGAATTGCAGCAATTTCACCGACCGGCTGCCGATGTCGATGCCGATGGGACCGTAACTTCGCGATGCCAACAAGGGGATCATCATTTTCAGTTTGCCTTAAAGGCCTGCCGGACGCGTGGTTTGATAGGCGCCGACCGTGGCCAAGCCCGTCACCGGATTGACTTGCACCGGGATATATCCTTGACGTGGCCCGCTGCCCGCCGTCAGCCAAATCACACTTTGGTTCGCCTGCGTGGTTTGACCGTAGGGCCCGAATTCGACCGAGGAGATGTTCTGCGTTGTGCTGCCCATCGCCTGCGCGCCCAACAGGATTACAGGCGGTCCCAACTGCGGCAGATTCGCCAACGCCACGATGTATTGATTCGCCGGATCGGTCGGCGAGCGATACGGCGACTTGGGCAGGGTGTTTAAGGTCGTATCCGCGCCGGTGTGCGACAGAATCAGGCGGTTGCCGGTGGTATCGAGATCGAACCGATAGCTGCTGTTATTGCCCACCGCCAGGCTGCGAGCGTACGCCAATTCTCCGGCAATCACGCCCGCCGTCGAACTAAGTTGGCTATAGGTCGTCGGCGCAGTGCTGGAAATCAGCAGCCGGGCCATGATGCTCATCAATACGATGACGATGAGCAATTCCAACAGTGTATACGCGGACCTCCGCGCAACGACGCCCGGCGCAGAACAGATAAGGCGACGCGAGACCCTCGACGGTCGGCCGTGCGATTGCCAGCCGCGGAAAATGAAAGCTCGTTCATTGTTCCGCGCACGGCGTTCATGGTTAGCTACCGGAAGGCTGATCGAGGGTGATTCTTACTTTCACCGTCCCCGAGCGCAGCAGCGCAATCTCTTCCTTCAGTTGCGCGTTCACTTCTCTGAGCTGGTCGATAATGTCGAACCGCTGCTGCACGGAGTTGGCAAACGGCAATGCGCCGTTGGACTGTTGCTGCGCCACCGAGGCCGGCTGATGAAAACCTAGCACGTACCAACACAGCAAATTGAAGCAAATCAAAAGGGCCCACCGCATTCGATTGTCGGTCAGCATGGCATTTTCTCCGGGTCAAACTGAGGTTTGGGGCAATCGCTAGTGATCGGGTTCACATTCCAAGGCAGTCGGCATTCTTCCTACTATCGGCACAAACTGCCCAATTTCTGCGGCTTATTGGTTGGCCCTTGGCACATGCGAATCACTGGTTATCGCGCCAATCGACCGAATCCCAACGCAATCCGGCGTCGGTCGAATTCTGAACGAACACCGGGCCGGCAGTCATGTCAAACCAATGATTGGCAACGACCGTCGTGTCGGGAGTCACTGTCAACTTCGGGGTGTAATTGAGCGAATTGAGAGTCGACTGATAGACGGGGAAGTAGGTATAGATAGCCTTGAACAATTTCCACGTGTTGTAGCTGTTGGTCCAGGAGGTCGCGGTCACGCTGCTCCACTGCGTTCGTACGCCGATGACGAACGGTGAGCAAATCACGCGGCCAACGACCGTCACCACGTTGTTCTGCGAGCCCGAATCGATCCAGAACTGCTTTCCGGCCACAATCACGCCTGTGACCGTGGCCTGGCCGGTAGAATTGCAATAGAAATTGTTCTTGGCCACCACCACCGGCAGGCGAACTGGCGCCGTGGAGCCCGACATCGGCAACAAGTTCAACGGGTTGATCACCACTCCGCTGCCGGTGATGCTCACGTCGCCGCCGCTAATGATCGTGCCGGTAATCGTTACATTGTTGCCGATGCTAATTGAATTGCTGTTGAAATAGATCCCCAACGGATTGTTCACTGGATCCGGAGACAGCGTCGTGTCGGAAATGCTCGTCGCCACGGTGCCCACGCTGTAACTCTGACCGCCGGGATAAATGCGGTAGCTGGTCAAATTGTTCGGCGTCGGCATGGTGATGGTCGAGCCAATGGCAACGTTCGTCGTGGAAACGGCCAGCGCTGAGATATCCCAAATTGTTCGCGTTCGAGGAACTGGTCGGCAGCGACACCGGGCCCGTCAACGTGCGATTATCGGAAAATCCATTGAGCCGCATGGAGTTCAAATCGCTCAGATATTGATTCTCGATGCTGCTTGTCCAGTTCGAGCCATTGCCGATATTTACGGCCCCTTGCAAAAACAATGGCCCCGCGATTTGACACGGCGGGTCGATCGTAAAGCCGCGGTTATCGGTCTGATACACCGTGTAGTTCTGCATGATCGACCACTTGGTCGGCTGCGTCGCCAACTGTCGTGGCAAGAAGCGCATTACAGCCGTCATCTTGTACGTGGCATGCGATTGCGTGTTGTTCGGGTCGACCGAGATGCCGGTCGATTGAACGGTCACTCGATACGGATAATCGGAGTAATTCGAGCTGCCGCTGGTTAGCAGCGGATCGCCCGTGGTGTACGTAACCGAATAGCTTTCCTGGCTCGAAACGTTGCCGCTGACCGTGGTGCCCACTCCGGCCCACGTGCTTTCTTCCATTTTCCGCATGCCGGCGGACAGTCCGATCATTGCCGCCTGCCGCGCCAGTGTCCGCCGATTGCCATTCTGCTGCACTCGCAGGGTGGCAAATTCGAGCGCATAATTACGTAACTGGTTGCCAGCGTAATGGCAATGATGCTCAGCACCAGCGCGATCGAAGCCCCGCGCCGCGCGCTCCGCCTGGCGCTCATGGGAACACCTCGTAGCTATAGGCCGCGGACCCAAAAAATGGCACCGGTTGCCGCGCCTGGAATTGGTCACTACCCAGGTTCCCGCGGGCATCAATTGCAATTCGGTTCGCGCCCAAACCTGACGCATGCCGACGTTGGGACTCCAAATTCCCTGCACCCAAGGCACATTGGCCCACGTCGTCGTTCCAGACCGGTACGAACTGATTTCTGTATCGCTGGGATTCATGGTCACCACGAAGCGCACGCAGCCCCGTAGCGTGTTGGCCGAGTCGGTGGCGGTGCGCATCAAATCCGTCAACTGCGTTTTTTGCACGCCGCTTTCCGTCTTCAGCCCGTCGATGAACGACTTGAAGGTCGACGCGTTGGCAGGAGAGGGCACTGCCCGGCTGTCGGCCGGCGTCGTAATCTCCATGAGTTGATTGGGCACACCGGGATTCGGGCAAAACAGCACCAATTCGTTCGCCAGCGGCGCTCCCTGGGGGTTGGCCGGCATGCCGCTGGCCGGATGCCACACGACAAGCGTGTCGGAAAACGTCCAACTGCCGACCGTATCCTGCGTGACCCACGTGCCCGCGTAGTTGGCATTGCTCGAGGCCCCGCTGACAGCGCGGGAAATTCGATCGAACGTCACCTGCGCGTGCAGCGCCGCCGTTCCGTAGCCCTGATTGAATTCGGAGCTGATTTCCACCGCGCGGGCCATCATGCCCAGCGCCACCAGGCACATCGTAAGAACGCCGATCGCAAGCAACATCTCGATCAACGTGAAGCCGCACCGCGACTGCCGGCATTTGGCCCGCGAACATGGCGATACCTTTGGCATATTCTGTCCTCGGCGGTCACGAGCTGGGCACATAGGCGAACACCCGGCGCAGCGTGGTTAGCAGGCGGCGGGCCCCGTTGGAATCGTTGATGTAAACGCGCACTTCCACCGCGCGATAATTGCTGGTTTGTCCGCTCGCCAACGCCGTCGTCAGATCGGTGTTGCTGACGTAGTACACGTCGATTTCGACGCGCCAGTTCGCCAGGTAGCTGGAGATGCGGAAATTCTGATAACGCGTGCCGCCGCTGCCGTTGCCGTCGCCAAGAGGAATGTTCCAGCGGTCAGCCGGCGGCTGATAGCGAAGCCCCACGTAGTCGTCGATGTCGTTGAACAGCGAGCGCCCCGGGCCCGCCAGTTCCGACGCATTGGCTGTGAGCGGCCACTGATAGGGCTGCGAATAGTCATCGCAGTATTTCATGCCCGCGATTTCGTCCATCATTTGCTGCGCCAGGCCGGCGGAAATCGTCTGCTCCACGGCTCGTTTGGTGTTGCCCATCGAGTCGTACACGCCGTATAGCAAAGCGCAGCCGGCAACAACGGTCAGCGTGATCGACACCAGCGATTCGATGAGGGTGAATCCGCAGCGCATGGGCTGTAGGCTTGGAGCGGAGGTTGGGTGGGTCGTCGCCGAGGGGCGGAAATTTCGTCCCGCGCGGCCGGCGCAAAAATCGGCGCAGCAAGGCCCCCTCTCGCTTGCGGCATGCCCTGCTGCGCCCGCAGTCAGCGCCCCTCCCCAAGGCACTGCTGCAGTACAACCATAGAATGCGCCGTACGACTGTCAAACTCGCGCAAACTGGAGCCTTAGCTTCTGGTTGTTTTCAACCATTGCTCCAGCATGGCGCGGCGCTGCGCCGGAGTGCCCGTGGCCAGTACCTGCGCCTGTTCATTGCTCAGCCACTTGCGATATTCCGTTACGGCATCCTCGTTCGATAACAATCCTTTCAACTGATCGTACCGAACTTCCGCAAACAGCGGCAGCCGATCTTCGTGCGCTTCGCCGACGAGCGTTTTCATCCGCGCGGGAATGTCGCTGGCCTGCGTTTGCGGCATCGGTTGCAAGACGTAATTCTCATTGAGGTATTTGCCGATATCGTCGGCGCAAATCGCTATCTCCTCCGGATCTGGTTCGCCGGTTCCCGCGCCAGGCGTCGTGTTGGGGCCCGACCATTCCTTCTTTTCCCCCTTGCCGCCCACGTCCATGATCTGGATTTTGATCTGATCGTCCAGCCGCTTTGCCCCCGCCGGCATCGTGCTGGGCATCGATTGCGGAACGTTAAACAACACGATGGCATCTAGCCCCAAAGCCTTGGCCATGTTGATCAATTCATTGCGCGTGCCGGAGCCCATGTAGATCACGCTGCTGAATCGCGGATCGCCCACTTGCGGCGCCTGCCCGAAGGCCCCCGAATCGATCCGTTGCTGCAATTCATTTGCCACAGCAGTACCCAAGGCGCCCACGTGTTCCTCCACACGGCCCGTGCCGGGACTGGGCGGAGTGGCCGCCGCGCCTACCATCGGCTGCGTGACCACTCCCATTCCCCAACGCACGCCGAACATCGCTTGCCGAAGCGCCGGACACCAGCGCAGCGTTTCCAACAACACCGAATCGGGCGCCGTTAAAATGTCCACCTCGCTTTGGTTGCGATAGCGTCGGCTCGCGCGGATAAACGCCTCGCCGCTGAGCACGCCCCCGGCATCCCTGAGGTACATGAATGCCGGCAAATCGTCGTGCTGAATCTCCAAGGTCGCCACCTTTAGGCGGCCGTCGGCTTGCCGCGTCAATGTCCAAGTGCTCAGCATCTGATCGTTGCTTACGATGGCGTGATCGTTGTCGCTCAAGCCGACAATGTGCAGGTCGTGCAGGATGATTGGCCACGCCTGACCCGATCGATCCACCAACATCCGGCCATCCACGAGCCAGCCTTGATTGTCGGGCAACGGTTCCAGCACGCGGCCCTTGTCGTGGTTGATTGGCCCTTCCGGCAGATCGAAGCTGGCCTTGGAGGATCCGTCACCCATCGACCAAGCCATCAGACGCGCGGACTGATTGCCGCCAAAAATACCGACCAGCTCTTGCCCGTCGGGTGCAAACGTTAGCTCGGCCTCAATTGGCCCCGCATTCGACTCGCCCAGCTTGGCCACGGGCAACATGCCGCACAATTCACCTTTTTGCAAATCGACAATCCACACGATCCCTTGACCGAACGTGGCCAGGTAGCGCCGGCCCGGACTAACCGCCGCGGCGCGGTTGTCGACGATCACGCCATCGGGCAAATCGACCTTGGTTGGTTTAGGATCGGCGCCGAAGGTCCAGATTTTGTATTGGCGCTTTTGGACGTATTGCCCAGCATGAGGATGCTTTTATCAGCGAGAAAATCGACCGGCACGTCGCCGTTGCGCTTATCCAGCGGCAAACGCGCCAGCAATTTTCCGTTTTCAAACGACCAGATCTCCGTGCCATATTCGCCGTTGCCGCCCAGATACTTGCCGTCGCGGCTTAGCAAAATCGCTTCCTTGAAATCGAACGATCCCTGGATTAACCCCATCCCGCATGCGGTAGATAGATCCCAGAGTTGCGCCATGGGTTCCGATTGATTTCGATTCAGCACCGCCACCATCGGACTCACTGCACGCGGTAAGGCCAGATCGATTGACGACGGCACGGAAATCGCCGGCTGTCGAACCCAAGGATGTACTTGCGGATGCGTATCCGGGTCGGCGGCAGCATGCCAGGCAACCTCGGGCAATTTCTTTTCGGGAGGCTGCTCGGTCGTCTCCGCTGGAGCGGGTTCGGGCTGCGGTGGGGCGGCTTCCGGAGGCGGCGGTTCTGTCGAGGCTACATTATTCGGCGGTGGAGTAGGTTCTGGCTGTGCTGGCACATTTGCCGGTGGTGGTTGCGTCGCTTTGGCTTGCGGGGGCTGAGCCGGCGGCGGCGCGGCCGCCAACAAAACCTTCGGCTCGTTTTCTGCATAGCCCGTCAACCGGTGCACCCCCTCTGAAAACGGCGTGAATAGCAACAGGAGAATCCCGCACAAGATCATGTAGCTGCCCGTCGTCATGGTGAAAAACTTCTGCCTGCCACCCGCGACGAACAGCCCCACGCAGTACGCCACCACGGCAAACCACAGCAGGAGCACTTTGGCCCAATAGCCAATCGCGCGCGATTCCAATCCCTTGCCCGAAGTCATCACCTGCAGCGCCGGCATCGCAAAGCTAAAGGTTGCCCACAGGGTCAGCCCAATCGCCGCGGCCGCTCCTAGCCAGAATTCCACGGTTTCCCACGTTTGCACGGCCGCCGGGCTGCGCCGCCGTGTCTGGTGCTCGCGCCAGGAACCCCACCCCAGCAACAAGCCGAGAATTCCGAAAACAAAGTTCGGAAAAGCCTGCCCCCCCGCAATGCCCGCAATCAGTTCCCCGATCCCCAGCACAAAGGCCGAAATTGCCAGTACCTGTCCCACCACAATATCCACCAACCGCGTTTCCAGATCGGAAGCCTTCTTAGCTGGCGGTTGTCGCCAGTTCTGCGGCCTTTGCGGCGAGGCCCTTCTGGCTGCCGGCCGAGACGCCGGAGCCAACGGATCGGAAAACGCCGAAGCCGCCCTGCCGCCCCCGGATTTTTTCCGTTCCTCTTCGATCAGCGCGGCCAGCTCGTCGTCATCGTTCGATAAATCGACGATGTCGTTGGGGGCGCCGCAGTAAGGGCACTTGGCTACCTTGCCGAGCGTTTGGTCGGGGCGCCGAAAGAACTGCGAACACCGGATACACTTGGTTTTGATAGACATGGCCGAGGCAGCGCAACAAGAAACTCCTTTGTTCCGACAAGAGCCCGCCCGATATCACCCATCTTCCCCCGCATGGCGGAAGATGTCAAATGGGTTGTACGCGCCGAGTTCTTCTGCTGTCGGCCGCTTAGATTTCCCCGCCTCTCAATTGTCCCAATCCATCGCCACGTTAAGCGAAATGGCAGAATGCGTCAGCGCCCGGCGCTGATGCGATCAACGCCGGTGGCTGCGATGGCGCCGATCGTCGCCAAAGTGATGCCGCCCGAGGCTTCCAGTTGCACGTTTGGCGCAGTGGAGTTGCGCAACTCCACCGCCCGCCGCAGCTCACCGAGCTCCATGTTGTCCAACAGCACAAGGTCGGGCCCCTCGGGCAACACATCTTCCAATTGAGCCAGCGAATCGACCTCGATTTCCACAATCATGTCGCGCAGCGGATCACCGGCCGCAAAATTACTCTCCAGAAATATGCCGCGCCCGCCGCACAAGCTCCGCGGGCGAAAGCTGCGCCGCACCCTCGAGCGCGGCCGCCAGTGCCACGTGGTTGTCTTTGATCAGCAGGGCATCGAACAATCCGGTGCGATGGTTGCAGCCGCCGCCTTGCCGAACAGCGTATTTCTCCAAGCGCCGCCAGCCGGGCGTGGTTTTGCGCGTATCGTACAAGCGCGCCTTGGCACCGTGTATCGCTTCCGCGAACTGCCGCGTCAGTGTGGCGATTCCCGACAGCCGACCGACGAAGTTCAGTAAGGTGCGTTCCACCGTGAGCAGACTCCGCGCCGGTCCTTGCAGCCTGACGATGGCCGTGCCAGGCTCGACGGCTTGACCTTCCGCAAACAGCGGCTCGATCCGGATCCGGCGATCCATCTCGTCGATCACAATCTGCGCTGCCGGTATGCCGGCAATGACACCGGCTTGCCGCGCCGCTACGGTGGCTCGGCCGCTGGCTTCCATCGGCACCAGCGCCACCGTGGTCCAATCCTGCCCTCGATCGAGATCCTCCAGCACGGCCGCTCGCACCAGCCGGCGGCACTCGTCCTCAACTAGCGCGTCCCATTTGATTTGTGCAAAATCTTTGGCCATTTTCGTGTCGTCGAAGCATAAACTACTGGCCGCTTACTGCACGCGCGCCCAGTATAGCCAAACCGATGAGCTGCGCCACATAATCAAGCCCAACCTTCCATTCAAGGGTGGCAGGAACAGCGCCGCGCTTGTCCGTGGAAGCAACATCGACCGGTTTCCTGAGCCAGGGATATCTTATGCCCTCCGACTCGCCGCCGGAATCGGAATCGCCCCTTGGCTGCTGCGCCGGCTCGATCAGCTTGCCGTAGCCGGGCTGTGCGCCTTCGCTTTAGGGCGCTGGCTGTTTACTGGCTCGGATGCGGCGGCTTAAGCGGACGACTGATCGAAATCGACCGCATTGACCCGCTAACCGTGCGGTTGCAAGTCGACGTGAACGCCGCCGAGCTGCCGGAATTGATCAATATTCCCGATGTCGGCGACACCTTGGGGCAACGCATCATCGACTATCGCCGGCAAAATGGGCCCTTCACGAATGTCGATCAATTGCGCCACGTGAAAGGCATCGGCCCCAAAATGTTGGAAAAAATCAAGCCATATTTGCGGCCGATCAGTCCGCCCGCCGTCGCCGATAAGTAGCGGGTTTCGGGTGCCTCGTCGCCGCATTAACGCCAACGTAGAATACGTCTGTATATCTGCGATTCGTTTTTTCCTCTCCGCGCCTCTGCGGCTCGGCGGTTAACAAGCGTGCAATTCCAGCTCACCAGCCCGTTTCAGCCTGCCGGCGATCAGCCTCAAGCCATCGACGCGCTCACGGCCGGCCTGCGCGAAGGCCGCAAACAGCAAGTGCTGATGGGAGTAACAGGCTCCGGCAAGACGTTCACGATGGCCAACGTCATCCAAAACGTCCAGCGCCCCACGTTGGTGCTGTCACACAACAAAACCCTGGCCGCCCAGCTTTATTCCGAGTTCAAGGAATTCTTCCCCCGCAATGCCGTCCACTACTTCGTCAGCTACTACGACTACTACCAGCCCGAGGCCTACATTCCGCAGCGCGACATCTACATCGAAAAAGATGCCTCGATCAACCAGGAAATTGACCGACTGCGCCTGGCGACCACCAGCGCCCTGGTCAGCCGCCGCGACGTGATCATCGTGGCCAGCGTCTCCTGCATCTACGGCTTGGGCTCGCCGGAAGATTACCGCTCGATGATGGTCGGCCTGCAAATCGGCATGCAAACGGATCGCGATCAAGTGCTGCGAAAACTCGTCGACATCCACTATGAGCGGAACGACATCGAGTTTGCGCAGCAAATTCCGAGTCCGCGGCGATTGCGTGGAGCTGTGGCCCTCGTACGAAGAATATGCTTATCGCATCGAGTTCTGGGGCGATGAGATCGAAAAGCTCTCCATCATTAACCCCACCAGCGGCGAAACCATCCAGCGCCTGGAGCAGGTCTACATCTACCCGGCCAAGCACTTCGTGATGCCCGAGGATCGCATCCACGCGGCCATCGACAGCATCAAGCGCGAACTTGAGGAGCGCCTGGAGGAATTCAAAAACCAAAACAAACTGCTGGAAGCGCAGCGACTGGCCGCCCGCACCCGCTTCGACATCGAAATGATGCAAGAAATGGGCTATTGCCCGGGCATCGAAAATTACAGTCGCCCTCTTTCAGGCCGGCCCCCGGGAAGCACGCCCGACACGCTATTCAACTTTTTCCCAAATGACTTCTTGCTCTTCGTCGACGAATCGCACGTCACCGTGCCGCAAGTGCGCGGCATGTTCGCCGGGGACTATAGCCGCAAGAAAACGCTGGTAGAGCACGGCTTCCGATTGCCGAGCGCGCTGGATAACCGCCCGCTGAAGTTCGACGAATGGGAAGCGAAAATCAACCAGGCGATTTTCGTCTCCGCCACTCCCGGCCCCTACGAATTGGAAAAGACCGGCGGCGAGGTCATCGAGCAAGTCATCCGGCCGACCGGCTTGTTAGACCCGGTGCTCGAAATTCATCCGGCCCGCGGCCAGGTGCCGCATTTGTTGGAAGAAATCAGAAAACGCGCCGCCGTCGGCGAACGCACCCTGATCACCACGCTCACCAAGCGGCTGGCCGAAGATCTGTCGTTCTATCTGGCCGAGCAGGGGGTCAAATGCAAATGGCTGCACAGTGAACTGGATGCGTTCGAGCGCGTCGAATTGCTGCGCGATCTGCGCACCGGCCACTTCGAGGCCCTGGTCGGCGTGAATCTGCTGCGCGAAGGGCTCGATCTGCCCGAGGTGTCGCTGGTGGCGATTCTCGACGCCGACAAAGAAGGCTTTCTGCGCAGCGAAACATCGCTGTTGCAAACGATCGGCCGCGCGGCACGAAATGTAAATGCCAAGGTTCTGCTGTACGCCGACGTGGTGACCGATTCGATGCAGCACGCCATCGAGGAAACCAATCGCCGCCGCGCCATGCAGGAAGAGTACAACCGCCAGCACGGCATCACGCCGGTCACCATTCAAAAGGCGATCCGCGACGGCATCGAAGCCGAGGCGGCCGCCCACGCCCGTGCCAATGCTGCGGTGGGCCGCACCGACGAAACTCAATACATCACCGAGGAATATCTGGGCGAGCTGGAAGCGGAAATGTATGCCGCCGCGGAAGCTTTGGAATTCGAACGCGCCGCCGCCATCCGCGACCGCATCACCAAAATGCGCGACTCGATGGGCAAAAAAGTCGGCGAAGTCGATTTCCACGCCGACGACGACAAGCGCGGCCGGCGCCGCCGCGGCCATGGCGGCAGAGTGCCGCGCCCCAAGAAAGCGCATTAATTTTCTCTTGGGTGGCCGGGGTCGAGGCTGCCAAGCCCCCGGAATTTGATCCGCTGGGGGCTCACTTCGTTCGACCCCAGCCACCCAATGCGTCGAATTAGGTGACAATCAATATCCGCCCGCACAGCTTGCCCAGGCCGCATCACCCGAACCGGCCAAAATCGCTCGTTTCGCTCAGCACATTCGCGCTAATCCTGGTGCGCGGCACAGTCCGAATTCCTAACTATCTACCGATACGTGCACACTGTTCCCGGAGATCCGCCGATGAGCCGGTACTTATTCGCTGTTGCAATCATCGCTGCCCTGTCATCGACCCGCGCGTACGCCGAGCCGCCCAAGGTCATGCAGTCGTCGGCGACCTCCTCGGCCGTCGATCTTTCCACCGGCCAGGTCAGCGCCACGCCGGAAATGTGGTTCTACGAGCAGGAGCTGCGCCGTTACGACGATCCGCGCAACGCCATCCGCGCTCAAGCCGCGATGAAAACCGCGCAGCGCAACGCGCGGCTGGCCGCCATGCAGTGGTACGGCTTCTCGAATAGCCGACCGTTGACCGGAGTGGACTGCTTGCACGGCGTTTACGCGCCGCGCTGGGTATCGAACGGCTACAATCCGGCTGAATGGGTCGGCGCCGCCGGGGCCACGACGATCTACTACGTGCCCCGTCCGGGCTCAGGGTATTGACGCTCGCATCTCGCCCTCGCTCACACAATCCCTTTCCGCACCGCCCACACCGCCGCCTGCGTTCGATCGGTCACGCCGATCTTGCGCAGAATATGCTGCACGTGCTCCTTGACGGTCTCGTAGCTGATCTGCAGCGACTGGGCGATCTCCTTGTTCGTCAGTCCCAGTGCCAACTGGTGCAGCACCTCGCTTTCGCGCTGCGTGAGCGGCACTTCCACGTCCGTGGCCAGCCGCGGCGTGGCCAACGCGCCCGTCACCCTCCGCAGCTCTTCCCGAGTCCAGATGTTTTCCCCCTTGGCCGCCCGGCGGATCGCATCCAATAATTTGTCTTTGGAGGTGCCCTTCAAGATGTAGCCGTTAGCACCCAGCGCCACCGCCCGCGCCACATACGTGGGATTGTCAAACCCTGAGAAGATCAACACCGGCATTTCCGGCCGGTCCAGCTTGATCCGTCCCAAGGCCGTCAGGCCATCGCCATCCGGCATACGAATATCCAACAGCACCAGGTCGGGATTATGCTTCTGGGCCGCCTTTACCGCCGCGTCGCCGCTGATGGCCTCCGCGACGATTTTTATATCTGACCCAGCCAGCAGGCTTTTCAGCCCGGCGCGAACGACTTCGTGCTCGTCTACAATCAAAACTTTGATGCTCATTCAATGCTCCTGGTTTCGAACAATCCCTTACGGCCCCGCATTCTTGATACTAGCAACTCAGGATTTCGGGGTAGTACCCCCCGGAGGAAGGAATAGTAGGATAATGAATGCCGTGGGGCCATAAGCCCAGCCGCTGTGGAGAAAGAAGAGTACGTCGCGGGCGGGGCCCGAGCTCCCGCTCGCCCTGCCAAATCGATGGCGATTTTGTCATGCAAGCCCTGATTATCGTCGATCAACCGAAGCTGCGCGGCGACTTGGAAAGCGCCCTGCGTGAACTGGATATCGCTTCCGTGGCGTTCGACGATGCGCACGCGGCGCTGGCGGCCTTTGGTTCGGAAAAACATGCCTTGGTAATAGCCAGTTGGCAGGCGACGAATTGGAATGGCGTTGCCTTTTGTCGAAGCCTGCGGGAAATCGATGCGAAGCATCGCCCGATCGTTCTGATCCTGGCGGAACGATCTTCGACCGCCGCCGAACTGCAGGCCGCCATCGACGCCGGCGCCGACGACTACATTCTTTTCCCTACCGAGCTTTCGCTGCTGTCCATTCGATTGCAAATCGCCGCGCGCCGGTGCGCAGCCGGGCTCAATCCGCCCAAATCGAACAACAACTCCGCGAAAGCAACCAACGCTTCGCCCTTGCCGTCCGCGGCGCTAATGAAGGCATCTGGGATGCCCAACTGCAGGATCAGCTCTGGGGCCGGCCCGACACCAAAGTCTGGTTTTCGCCGCGATACAAGGAACTGCTCGGCTACTCCGACGAGGAATTTCCCAATGTGCTGCAGAGTTGGGAATCGAGGCTGCATCCGGAGGACCGCGAGCGAATTTTCAAGGCCGTGGCTGAGCACATGCAGCACCGCCGCCCCTACGATCAAGAATACCGCCTACGAACCAAATCGGGCGAGTATCGTTGGTTCAGCTCTCGCGGCCATGGCGTGTGGGACGAGCACGGTAAACTGGTCCGCATCGCCGGATCCATGCGCGATATTACCGAAATCAAGCAGTACGAGGAGAAGCTGCGAGAAAGCGAAGCCACCTGGCGCTGTTGGTCGAAAATGCGCCGGATATCATCCTCCTAGCCGATCTTGATGGCACCATTCGCTTCATTAACCGCCGTACAGAGATCGCATCGGGCTCGCTGGGCCGTTCGGTGTACGATTATCTCGAAGAGCCCTACAAAGTCACCATGCGCGCCGGACTTGAAGCCGTGCGCACGACCGGCCAGCCGCAACGATTCGAAGTCAAAGGGCTTTCAGAAAATGGCGAACCGGGCATCTGGTACGCCAACCGCCTGGGTCCCATCCTTAGCGACGATCGGATCGAATCGGTGATCCTCATCGCCACCGACATTACCGCGCGCAAGATCGCTGAAGAACAGTTGCACCGCGAACAACAATGGCTGCGCCGGCTGTTGGATCTTCAGGAAAGGGAGCGCCGCCTGGTCGCGTACGATATTCACGACGGGTTGGTGCAGTATCTCACCGGTGCTTTGATGCATTTGGATGTGATGGCCGCCACGGCGCCGGTGGACGATCGCGCCCAAGCGGAGTATGACCGTGGCTTGGAGCTGATGCGCGAGGCGCTGGCCGAAGGCCGGCGATTGATCAGCGGTTTGCGGCCGCCCATTCTCGACGAACGCGGCGTGGTGGCCGCGCTGGAATATGCAGTGAACGAAGTGCGGCCTTACGTACCGCAAATCGAATTCATCAACCGGACGAATTTTGAACGTCTGGCGCCGGCCATCGAAGTTGCCATCTTTCGCATCGCCCAGGAAGCGCTCACCAACGTGCGATTGCACAGCGGGGCGCAGCGCGCCCAAGTACAATTGATCCAGCAGGGCGAATGGGTAAGACTCGTAATTCGCGATTGGGGCCGCGGATTCAACCCCGCCACGGTGCATGAGGAACGCTTCGGCCTGCAAGGCGTCCGCCAACGTGCCGCACTCTTGGGCGCATCGGCGGTCATCGAAAGCGCGCCGGGCCAGGGCACGGTCGTCACCGTCGACTTTCCTCTGATCCCCGAAAAAGCCTTGCCCGCCGGCCAGCGCGGCCGCCGCGCAACAATAGCCATGCCCAACACGTTGTCGCCGCGGCTGCAAATTCTGTTGGGGGCCGCCGCCATCATAGTCGTTACCGCCATCGCCTACTCTCCGGCGCTGACCGGCGATTTCCTGCTCGACGACAACACCCTGCTGACCGACAGCAGCCTCATCAAGGCCTCCGACGGCCTGTACCAGTTCTGGTGCACCACCGGTGCCGCCGATTATTGGCCGCTGACGAATTCCAGCTTTTGGCTCGAGTGGCGGCTGTGGGGCGCAAATCCCACCGGCTATCACGTCACGAACGTTCTTTCGCATCTGGCCGCGGTCTTCTTGCTGTGGGCGATTCTCCGAAAGCTATCCATCCCCGGCGCCTTTCTCGCGGCCCTGCTATTTGCCGTGCATCCGGTGAACGTCGAATCCGTCGCCTGGATAGCTCAGCGTAAAAACACGCTGTCGATGCTGTTCTTTCTCCTGTCGATCCTCTGGTATTTGCCGACGGCCGAACAACGGGCCACGGCCAACGGACCACGGACAAAGCTGTGCTACTTGCTCAGCTTTCTTGCGTTCGTGCTGGCCATGCTCAGCAAAGGATCGGTCGCCATTCTGCCCATCGTGCTGCTGCTGCTCGTCTGGTGGCAACGACGGCGAATTGGGTTGCCCGACGTGCTGCGAACTGTGCCGTTTTTCCTGGCGGCAATTCTGTTGGGCACAGTCAATGTTTGGTTCCAGACCCACGGATTTGCCGAGTCGATTCGTTCCGCAACAATCGCCCAACGCCTGGCCGGCGCCGGCGCCGCAATTTGGTTCTATCTGGCGAAAACTTTTTTGCCGATCGATCTGCTATTTGTGTATCCGCAATGGAATATACAAACCGCCCTGGCAGCGTGGTGGCTGCCGCTGTGGGCGCTGGTTGCAGTGTCGGCCGTGCTCTGGTGGCGACGCAACACGCGCTGGGGCCGGCCCTTGCTGTTCGCCTGGGCGTTTTTCTGTGTCGCCCTGTTGCCGGTTCTGGGCTTCGCAGATGTGGGCTTCATGCAGTTTTCGCTCGTGGCTGACCATTACCAGCACATCGCTCTGATCGGAGCCTTGGCGCTGGCGTCGGCAGCCGTCAGCACATGGATCGGCAGTAGAACCGCGCGAATTCGAACCGCCGCGGTTGTGCTGCCCGCCGCCGCCATTGGGCTGCTGGCGGCACTTACCTGGCAGCGGAACATGCTCTTTCGCAGCGCGATCGACCTGTACATCACTACTTTGGAATCAAATCCCGACTGCTGGCAATTGCATAATAGCCTCGCGGTGGTGCTGAATGGTGCGGGCAAATATCAACAAGCCTCCGACCAGTGCAGGGCCGCCCTGCGGCAAAATCCCCACAGCGCCGACGCCCATTTCAACCTGGCCATTGCCTTGGGCAAGACGGACCAAACCGCTCAATCCATCCAGCAGTTCCAGCAGACCTTGAATCTGCGGCCCGATCGAGCGGCCGAAGTCGAGAGCGCTTGGGGAAGCGTGTTGATCAGTGCCGGTCGGCTCGATGAAGCAATCGAGCATTGCCAAAAGTCCGTCAAGCTAAATCCCAACTCCGCTGATGCGCTGAAGAACCTGGGCATCGCCCATCTGGAAAACAAGCAGCCGTCGCTGGCGGTCGAGAACTTGCGCGATGCTTTGCGATTAGCGCCCACGACGCCGATATCTTGGCCAATTTGGCAACCGCATTGCTCGCAACCGGCCACCCGCGTCAAGCGCTTGCGTGCTACCAGGAGGCGCTGCAATTGAAATTCGATTCTCCGGAAATTCAGTACAACTTCGCCAACTCGCTTGTGAGCGCTGGCGAGCCCGAACAGGCGGTCGAGCACTACCAGCAAGCCTTGCTGCTCCGGCCAGCATACGCCGAAGCCGAGGGCAATTTGGGCTCAACGCTGGTTCAATTGCGCCGCCCCTCGGAGGCGATTGAACATCTGGAACACGCGGTACGGCTTCAGCCCGATTCGTCGGAGGCACACAGCAACCTCGGAATCGCGCTGTATAGCGTCAGCAAACCACAAGAGGCGGCCGAACAGTTCCAGCAGGCGCTGAAACTGAATCCCAACAATCTGGCGGCTCATTTCAGTTACGGCATTGCCTTGGCCAAGGCAGCTCGCCCTCAGCAAGCCATCGAGCAGTTCGAGCAAAGCTTGCAACTGGCCCCTTATAATCCCGCGATTTACGCTGAGTTGATCGGTGTGTACGTCCGGCTAAACCAGCCCGACAAGGCGATCGCCACCGTGCAAAGAGGACTGGAGTTGGCTCGCTCCAACCGTCAAACGGAGCTGGCTCAGCAATTGGAGCAGTGGCTGGCGAATCTTCGCGCCCAGCAAACCGCCGCTCCGGAGGCTGCTTCATCAGGCGCGGCGAACTCCAGCCCTTAGCTGAAATCAATCGCACGCACACGTTATTGAGCAGCTTGCCCTAAGGGAATTGCCACGGGCAACCACGCAATCAATTTGCCGTGCTCATCGAAAAAACCTGCCAACACCTTGGAGTAGTCGTAGTCTTTCGGCGGCAGCCACGCCTGATGGGGAATCAGCCGCAGCGATCCAAGCCGACGGTCTTCGTTCCAGCCGGGCGCTAGTGGCAGCGTGACCGTCCGCAAATCGGCGTCGAGCACCTGCATTCCTCGGTCCGAATCGTCCCCGGTATCCGCCAGCACCTTTCGATTGGCGGCATCGACAATGACCACCCGCGCCAGCGCCGGCCGCCGACCAACTTCCAATGTAAACCGCGGTTGAATCATCACATTCGGTGATGCCTTGCTTGGCAGCCCAAATTGGCTCGGCTGCGACAAAATAGCGGCGGGTACGCTGCCCACGTTGGCCGCTTCCTCCAGCAGCGGACGAGTTGCCCCCACCGGAACGCACAGATCGTATTCCCCCACTTGCGCCAAGGGCTCGAAGTGCGTCTGGCAATAACGCATCAGCGGATCGTCGGCACGCGAATCCATGTAGCCACGCAGCCACAATTCAAACAGCGGTTGATCGTAAATGAACCAAGCCCGCGGATGCCGCTCCAATTCATCGATGATGGCGCGCTTTTGCTCGTCGTTAAGCAACATCATCCACATGCCGGCATTGAGATCTGTCGGCGGCTTGAGCCCCGACCAGAAATAGAAGCTGTTGATGGCAGGAGCGCTGAAAAAAGTGTCGCAGTTGTCGCGCAAATTGATCGACACGCAGCGAAGCACCGCGACCTGATCTTCGCGGAGCCTTAGCCAGCGAGCGCCGGGCAGATTCAGCGGCGTCAGTTCACGGTAGCTGGCTTCAAAGCTGCGGCACGACGACCACCATTGCATCCCAATAAAAATGTATCCAAACGTTGCGCCTGCGATGACCGCCTTCGCCGGTAGTCGAAAGCGTGAGCTTTGCCACCGTAGCCAAACGTCGTGAGCACAGATGGCTGTGGCCGGAACGATCAGAAAGATGGCGGTGGTCCATTGAGTGCCAGACACCGGGTACGCGTACAGCAGTTCCAGCGCGGCCGTCAACACGACCATGGTTCGGCCAAATGCATTGTTCAGCGTCGGCTGCCGGTGCGACAGATCAACGAGCGTGAGCCAAATCCAGGGCGTCACAAAAATGGGAAGGTCTTCCATCTTTCCGTAAATCGCCGAAAGCACAGCCACGACTGCAACGACCATCAAACATCGAATCAGAATTCCCACTGCCGATAGCGCGGCGCTCGCACGGCCGGAAAGCTGAATCAGGCCTCGCAAACAAATGCAATAAGCAATGCGCCGCCACGGCCGCCACAATTGCCAATACAGCGCCCGAGAATGGCAACTCCACGAGCATCAAAAACTGTCCGGCAAATCGTAGCGGGCCTGCCACAATGCCATCCCACAGGCCGGCCGGCGAACTGCCCAAGCGCCAACATGCACGCCAATACCAATAGCGCGGTGACCACAAAGCCGGCCAAGGCGGCCGCAAATCCAGAAAACCTGATCTCGCGGCCATTTCGCACCATGGCGACTGCCAACCCCGACAGACACGACAAAGCGGCGACCGTGGCATAAACCTGCACGTACCCCTTGTCGAAATGCGACCACATCAAGCCCACGGGGAGAAAAATCGCAACCGCCACCAGCAAGCTACCCGCCGCGCGCCGCAACCAATGCGATTCCGCAAACGACACCATCGCTCCGGCCAAGGCCATGCCAAAGTACAACCCGCAGTTGATCTTCGTCAGCACCAGCGCCGCGGCTACCGCGCCCAAGCCTGGAAGTACAAAGCGCATTCGCCCGTCGGCACCGGCAAACGACGACAGATACACGCCGCCGGCCAGCAATAGCACACACAATTCCTGTGGATGACCCGGCTCGCCGATCAGCATCCATAGCGATCGGAAGGTGAACAGAAACGTGGCCGCCGCCACCAGCAGCGAACGGGTCACACGGTAACTGAACAACGAGCAAAACAGCGTTGCCAGCAACCAGGCTCCGACCGTCGTCAGGCGCACCACGTCGTGAGTCGCCGGCAAACCGCTCAGCCGGTGCAGCGCAGCCTTGTAAAGGTAGTAGAACGGTCCGTATTGCGTGTACACCTGGTCGTACAAGCGGTGGCCGTCCAGAAAGCTCCGGACCGTCATCGTCAAGTATCCTTCGTCGCCGGGCACGAAGTGACTGTAGATTTGAAAGAAACCGACGGCCGCCCCCGCCGCCAGCATCAGCGCAAATAGCAGCACCGCAAAGACACGATGCGCCGAATGAATGCCGCTGCAAATTTGCCATAGCCAAACACGGTTCACTTGAAGTCGGCCGCCATGGCCTGCTGCCGGCTCATCCGGTGGGCAGCATCCTGCTGAGTGAGGTAAGAATAACGCGCGCGCCGCAGTTCGTGAATCGGCGCACGGGCGGGAAGTGTCCCAATCTCGATTTGCGAAGGGCGGATTGTTAACCAGTCGCCCCATTGGGATGAGGACTCGACCGTGTGCTAGTTGGCACAGCCAATCTTCGGCAATAGACTGCCTGCATGGAAAGTATCTTCCCGTGGGAATTTGTTGGGATGGCAACCACCTTCCTCATTGCGTTGGGGGTTGGCATCATGGCGCTCAATGAACCCCTAATCACTAAAATATGCTTTGGAGTATCGGCAGCGATTCTTGGCGTAAAAATCATTCTGTTGGGTGTTGTGATGCAACAAACCTTTTTGTTTAGGTCGGCAATCGTCGGTATTTCATTCGCCGCTGTAGGAATTCTACTTACTGAGTCATTTCGGTGGGTGGATGGCAAGCAACTCTCACAAAGGCAACAACCCGCTACGGCTGATCCGTTACCGAACAAACCAGCCAACCAATCTCCCCAAAAAGTCCATATCGAACAACGAACGGAGGGGCCGCAAAGCCCAACCATTGTCGGCAATAACGCTACGGTCAACTATGGCCCACCGACACGAAGTCTATCGACTAGCAAGAAAGAATCGCTAATCGCCTCGCTGTCTAAGTTTCCAGGCACTAAGTTCAAACTCTTGGATGACAGCAGTGAGGAGAAGCGATATGTCGCCGACATTCTCGAAGTTGCTAAGGCGTCAAAGTGGCAAATCATTCATCTGCACATCAATAAAAATGTTGCACCTTACCTGACGGCGCCACCAGTTACCGGCACTCTGATAGTGGCTACCAATGCGGCCAAACATCCAGCCGCAGATGCACTTGTGGATGGCTTGGGCACCGACGAAGCCCAGTTAACAATCAGGGACACTCAAAATGGCGAGGATGTGCGTATACTGATCGGCCCGATGAAGGGGAAATATTCAAAATAGGACACTACCGCCGGGCTAACCAAAAACAAGTGTTGTCGGCGCACTTTTAGAGTTTGTGCTGAGCTTTTCGTGAAGCGGGAAGACGGCTCGGCAGTGAAGTGGTTCGCTGGCGCTGGAATGCTGCACGATGTCTCATTTCTCTCACTCAATTCCTCCTGCGGCAGCGTCGGGTTGATTTGGGCGTCTCGAGTGATGCCGCAAGTTCCCATGGAACTGAAGTGACACGAATAGATGGATACCATGGTGCGACGCGGCGACGGCCGAAACGGATGTCGGCCTCATGCGCCAGCGCAACAAAAAAGCCACCGCTCTTGCAAACGGTGGCTCCAGAGGCGCCGGTGGGAGTCGAACCCACGATGGCGGATTTGCAATCCGCTGCCTTAGCCTCTTGGCGACGGCGCCAAATCTCTTGCGTTCGTAGCGTTGCTGGCAGTCGGCGGCCTGTTCTCTCAGCACCCCAGCCGCCCCAACGTCTTTCAAACGGGTAACTTAGGAAAACCCTGCCGAACGGTCAAGCCTTGCCTGTTGCAAGGGCTCTCCGTAGGGAATCGACGCTTCGATGGGGACAACTTGAATCCCGCGGCGGTTCAGTCAGGCGGACTGTGCCCGTGCCATCCGCCAAACCGCCGCCAGGTGCTGCGACATTCTAAATCTTACCCGCCGCAAATCACGATGCAGATGGAGGAGAGCTTTGAGTCGCTCAATCCCGCCGGCCGCAAAAGGATCCCGCCATGTCGCTACTCCATTTGCTGCGGCAACCACTCCGGGTGCGCCAGATTGCAATTTGGGGGGTCGAAGTCGCTCGCCGTTGCCATCCACAGGTTTCCCTGCGGCTCGGCCAGAATATGTATCGCATGACCATCCCCGAGTCGCGCGGCTACATTCGCGCCCGGTGTGCCCCCGTGCTCGACGTCGAAATCGCACTGCTTGCGCAGCAAACCGGCTGCGATCTGGTAATGGCTTTAGCTGTGCGACGCCGGGCTGTCATCGAAATTACCCGCCTGGCCATCGGCGATTTGCTTAAGGCCACGCGCTACGCCGCCCCGCTGCGCCGCGCGGCATAAGCCAATCGCGTGCGCTTGCATTCTGCGCCAGCTCGTCAATTCGGCATGCGCCTCGGTATGATTGCCTAGGTAAGAATTCTCCGGCCGCTACGAATTACTGTTATGAGCACAATTCTGCTATTGGCGCTGACTGTGCTGGGTGCGAGCGCCGATCAGCTCACCCCGGGCGATTATGCCCGTAGCGTGCAAGCCGACGGCCGCGATCGTTCGTACCTGGTGCACGTGCCGCCGCAATACGATCCGAAAAAAGCCATCCCCGTGGTGCTGGCACTGCACGGCGCCTGGACCAACGGCAGAATTATGGAAATGTACTCGGGGTTGAATCGCACGGCCGATGCGAAAGGCTTCGTAGTGGTTTATCCCAACGGCACCGGTCCCAGCGACGCCACGCTGTTTTGGAATTCGGGCCGCTGGCCGACTCGAACCGGTCGCGAGCCCCCCGACGACGTCGCCTTCATGCGCCGCCTGCTGGACGACTTGGGCACGGTGATCAACGTCGATCCGAAGCGCGTCTACGCCACGGGCATTTCCAACGGCGGCATGATGTGCCATCGCCTGGCGGCCGAAATGTCCTACCGCATCGCCGCCATCGCACCGGTGTCGGGCACGCTCTGCTTCGCCGATCCGAAACCGCAACGCCCGGTGCCCGTTTTGGAATTCCACGGCACGACCGACAAGATCGTTTCCTACGATGGCAAGCCGACTCCCACCGCCGAATTCCTCGGCTACAAATCGGTGGACGAAACCGTCGGCATTTGGGCAACTCTCGACGGTTGCCCCGATAAACCAAAAATCGAAACACTGCCCGACAAAGCCCACGATGGCACCAGCGTGCAAATCAAAACCTACGGGCCGGGCAAAAACGGCAGCGAAGTGGTGCTGGTCGAAATCACCGGCGGCGGCCATACTTGGCCCGGCGCCGCATCCATCGGCCCCACCGAACGCCTGCTGGGTAAAACCACGCACCAGATCTCCGCCAACGAAATGATGTGGGATTTCTTCCAGCGGCATCCGCAGAATTAGCGGCGCGAACTCGGGGCCTGGCGCTGAAAGCCGCCCATGGCTCGATCATCACTCAGCCGGAGCTGGCGGCGGCGGCAATTCTTCAACCGAGGACCGCGCGATATCGCGCGCCACCCCAGGGCCAGGCAAGCCGACCAGCGGCTGCTTTGAAGCCGGCGACCAATGCCGCGTTGCCGATGCTGGAGGATCCGTCGCCGGCTTGGCGGCAACCGTTTCCACGCTCCGCACATCACCGACTCTGGCCAAATACCCCGCCAACAGGCCGCGCGTACGCTCAAACGCCGGCAACGACGAAATCATGCTGTACTGTTGGTCGGCCGCGGCCGAATCGAAATTCTCCAGCGCCGTTTTCAACTTGGCGGCATTCGCCGAGTTGATGTGATACAGTTGCTCCGGCGCCAGCGGTTCGCCGGGCGCCACGGCCAGATAATTTCGCCACAGGTCGGCGGTTTTGAACCGGCCCAGCGATTCGTACAGCTCGCTTCCAGAAGTTGCCAACTGTTGCCGCGCCTGTTCGGCAGTTCTAGGCGCCGGCCACACGCGACTTTCGCTCGGCGCCGGTTGATCCGCACAAGCCGGCGGAGCGCAGCAACGGGGCGCATCGACATACAAATCAACAAACGGCGCAAACATGCACGCGCCCGCCCCACCAATCGACGTGTACGTACGGCGCATCGACCGAGCCGGCCACCGCCCTGGGAACGCAGACCGACAGCAAGCAAGTGCAGCAGGCAGCCGATGTCGCAAGAATCAGATTTCGCATGGCACACCTCCGTGACCCCATTGGAATTATACGCTACTGCGAAATTACAAAAAGATTCAATTCTAGGCGCCGAATTGCCGCAACACGATATCGAACACCTGCGTATCCAGCAGCACCTGATTTCCAAACAGCCCGCCTTGGGAACTAAGCAGAACTCCTTGTTGGTTTTCCTCTTCCGCCGGCGCACCGTGCGACCCGCGGACCAACGTTGCATCGAGGGGAATGCATCGCTTTACAGTGTCGAAGAACAATTCCACAGGATCGTATCCAGGCTTGCGGTGAATGTCTACCGTGCGGGCAAATTGCGGAGCGCGCGAATCCTCTAGCCACCAGTAATACGCTTGCCAGCTATGGGGCGCGGAAATCAGGATAGCCTCACCCGAGCGCTCGTGATCCATGCTGTACCGGGCGCGCTGATCGCCAACCAGCACTTCCGCCACCCCCCGCGCGCCGTCGAACAGCCGCCGCACTTCGTCGATCGCCCGCTCGTCGCCCGGCTGCACAAAGACATGCGAAAACTGATGATCGACCATTGCCCAGGCGCGGCTGGCTGCAAAATCCAAATGCTCGCCATCGGCTTCCTCGCGCACTTTCAGCAGCTCAGCCTCGCGCAGCATCCGATTGGGATACAGCACGTGATCCACCGGCACGATCGTGTATTCGCCGGCCACCAGCCACGTAACTTCATTCGGCTGGTAGGCCACCGATAAGCCGGCAGCCAGTTTGCCGATTTGCTCGTCCAATTCGCCCAGCGACTTTTGCGCATCGGCACTGACGGGGCCGTACTTCTGCGCCGCGTAATCCAGATGCGGCAAATAGATGTAGAACAAATCGGGCCGCTCCTCCTGCGCCGCAATGATTGCCGAATCGACAATCCATGCCGTACTTGCGATGTTCGCCAGCGGACCCCAAAAATGCTGCAGCGGAAAATCACCCAGCGCATTGCGCAACCGGCCGTACGACTCTGTGGGCCGCGTGTAGCACCACAGCGACTCACTGCCGTCGGGATTATGAATCGGCGCCGGCGTGCAAATCAAATCCGCATTGCATCCCTTGCTCAATAGTGGAAACCAGACGGCGGTTTTCAATTCCTCGCTGTGCTGCCCCAAAATATCCCACATCTGCGGCACCAGGATGCAATCGTTCCAGGCCGTCCACATCTCCACCCGTTTTTTGTCGCGCCAATAAAACCCG
Source organism: Pirellulales bacterium (assembly GCA_963773925.1). Taxonomy (GTDB): domain Bacteria; phylum Planctomycetota; class Planctomycetia; order Pirellulales; family JADZDJ01; genus CAVRAW01. The sequence continues at coordinate 580,234 of CAVZDC010000020.1, read as the reverse complement.
TTCGCCACCACGCCATGCTGCGCCGGCAACTTGCCCGTGGTCATATTCGCCTGCACCGGGCACGTGACGCACGGAAAGCTGGGAATCAGCGTCGCCTGCTCGCCGCCGCGCACAAGTTCGCGCAATTCCGGCATGCTCGCCAAATCGCGCTGCCGCAGCCCAGGAATAGAAAGCAAAACCAAAGCCATCTTTTCTGCCTTCTGCTTTCTGCCTTCCGCGCTTTCAAGTGGAATACACCCACCGCCCCAAAACCATCGCCGGCACAATTAACAACAAAATCCAAAGCGTGGCCTGTGGCCCATGAACCGGCGCCACCATCACCGCGTCCAAAACGATGAGCAGCAAAATACCACTCTTCACCGCCGCCTGCACTCGCTTCGGCTCCGGCCGGGCTATAGCAATCGCAAATCGCCACCCAATCATCACCGTCACCAGACACCACAACAATATCCATCGCGGCACATTGAACCAACCAGCCAACGCCGCCTCCGGCAACTTCCAGACCGAGGCAAAGGCAACGCAAATTCCGGCAAACATCATCGCCAGTGCGCTGACCAAATGTCCGCGCCCGCTCAATGTCGTCTCGCGAGCCGCGAACCAGGTCACGCCGGCAATGTACAAACCGATACCGCAGGCAATCATCTGATTGGCCGTCGATTGCGGCGCGCTGGACACGCTCATCCCCAACAGCACATTCAGCATCCGGCAGATGCCCATCGCCAACGGTCCACCGGCCGTGTGCTTGAAATGTGCGTCGTAAGCAACGATGAACACCACCAGCAATAGTGAAAGCGCTAGCGGCCCCCAATGATGCGCAAAGATACCAATCGCCAGCGCCGAACCAATTCCCAAAATCAAAAGCGCAAAACTTAACCACCCCGCAGTCGAAATCGCCACGCGTCCCGACGGAATCGGCCGGTGCGGCCACTCGCGCCGATCCTGCTCCCGATCGAAGACGTCGTTCAGCACCATCCCGGCCGTGTACAGCGCGCTGGAAGTGATCAACAGGTGCACGAACACGCTGACATGCGAGACGGTGTCATGCGTCAATAAAAACCCCATCGCTACGTCGGCCAGCGCCGTGAACACATTCGGCAGCCGCATCAATTGCAGATAAGCCAGAACTCGCGACGAAGATCGTGATTCAATTGTCACAACCATTTACCCGAGCGGGATGCGGCGCTCGCCGGCGGTGCGAACGAGAAATTCTTTCGCGGCGCGCGCCGCCGCATCGGGATTCTCGACGTACGGATACAACTCAACCGTGAGCCAGCCGTTGTAGCCGGTTTCACCAATCGCGGCCAGCGTGGCGGGAAAATCAATGGCCCCCTGCCCCGGGATCAAGTGCTCGTGCTTGCGCGAGGCGGCGACATCCTCTAAATGATAATGCGCTGTATGCGGCGCCATCTGTTCGACCCAATCCTGCGGTTCTTCCCCCACGCAGTACGCATGGCCGATATCAAAATTCAGTCCCACCCACGGCGATTTGATCCGCCCCACAAACTGCAAATACTGTCCGAAAGTTTCGATCATCAACTTCGGCTCCGGCTCGATCAGCAGCTTCACCCGCAGCTTTTCCGCCAGTTCGACGCACGGCATCAGCTCTTCGTAGAATATCCGCGCTGCGTCGTCCCACGATTGTTCGCGCGTCAATTGCCCGCCTGGCTCGGTGGTGATATTCGGCGCGCCCAGCTCCTGCGCCAATTGCAGCGATCGCTTCGTATGCTCGCGGCGAATGGCCCGATAATTCGGATCAGGATCGGTCCAGCCCGGATGCCAATACGGCTGCCGCGGATCGCCGACCGCATTCATCATGAAGGCGTTGATATTCGATATCGCCAACTTGTGCCGCTCAAGCGCCTGACGAATCGCCCGCTTCTGCTCCGCCAAAAGCCCCGCCGGCCAGGCGTGCGGCACGTCGGCCATCAGTTCGATGCCCGTGTACCCCGCCGCCGCCACGCGAGCAATTGCCTCTTCGATCGAAAATCGCAAGTAAGCATTGGAACTGAAGGCCAGCTTCATCGCGCTTCAATGCCTCAAGAGAACAATCGCCCTTGCGGCTCCGGGGCCGAACCGTCCGGCGGCGTGATGCCCAGGTGCGAGTAGCCGGCCGTCGTCAGCTTCCGGCCGCGCGGCGTGCGCACCACCAATTCGCTGCGCAGCAAGAACGGCTCGACTTCGTCCGACAGCGTGTCCGGCGAAAGATTCAGCGTGTGCGCCACCGCTTCCACGCCGACCGGCCCGCCGCCAAACACCCGAGCAATTGCGTCGAGATATTTTCGATCCTGCCCGTCCAGGCCCAACACATCGATCCCCTGCATTTCCAGCGCCGCCTGGGCAACTTCCAAGGTAATCTCGCCATCGGCTCGGCTGGTGGCGTAATCGCGCACCCACCGCAAGCGATTATTCGCCAATCGTGGCGTGCCGCGGCTGCGTCGGGCAATCTCCGCCGTACTGGTTGGGTCGATTTTCACCCGCAGCTTCCCCGCATTGCGGCGTACAATCTCCCCCAGTTCCTCCACCGTGTAAAAATCCAAATGCTCCCGCAGATGAAACCGGTCCCGCAGCGGCGCGGAAATCAGCCCCGTGCGCGTAGTGGCGCCGATCAGCGTAAACGGCCGCAGCGCCATGTTGATTGTACGAGCATTCACGCCGTCGCCCAACGTGATATCGATCCGAAAATCCTCCATCGCCGGATAGAGGAACTCTTCGACCGCCTTCGGCAGCCGATGGATCTCATCGATAAAGAAAACCGATCCCTCTTCCGCGTTCGAAAGGTATGGCACCAAATCCTTGGGCGCCATCAGCGCCGCCCCACTGGCAATCTGCACATTCACGCCCAATTCGCGCGGGATGCACAAGGCGAAGGTGGTTTTGCCCAATCCCGGCGGGCCGTCGAACAAAATGTGCCCCAGCGGCTCGCTCCGCTTGCGCGCCGCATCCAGCGCAATGCCCAATCGCTCGGCCACTTCCTGCTGGCCGACCATGTCTTTGATGCGCTGCGGCCGCAACAGCCGATCGTCTTCATCCTGCTGGGCAGGCGTCGGCACCGCGGCGGTGGCTTGAACGATCGGCTCGCGCACGAAATTTCGTCCGTGAAGGAAAACTGTACGGGCGTTATGTTACCGCCCGCAATATACCAAATACTGGGAACCATCGAGAAGCGGAATGATCGCTGTTGCCGCTTGCGAATTTGCCCGGCGAAAAACAACAGCGTCAGTCCGATGAGCACGGCGGCGATCAGCACCGCCACGGCGATTTTGCGGTACGAAAGCGGCGCTTGCCCCGCCGACTTCCCGCTTTGCCCGTTGGCGATGAACCGAAACACTTGCTCGCCGTAGCGATACGCCATAATCCACACCGGCAACAGCATCGGCCGGCTTGCCAGATCGGCAATCCGCACGTTCACTTTCATGTTGCGGCAATTGCCTTCCACATATTGCCGGCAAGCGTCGGCCTCCAGCGATTCCAAACCCTGGCGCGCCAGCGGCCGGGCGTATTTGCGCGGCACGACGAAGCGCTCGAACGTGATATTTCGCAAATCGACCTTCGCCGGCGCCACCGCCTGCGACAGATCGAACGGGCAAAGCGCGCCGGTTTCGGCGCCCGTGAGCGCCGCGCTGGCGCCGACTAACAGGCCCTTGTACGTTCCTTCGTGCGCCCGGCTTCGGGATGCCAATTGCCCTGCGCCCCCGGCGGCACGCGGCTGCTGTCGGCGGTCCAGTAGGTGTGCGTGTTCGGCGTCGAACACCCAGTAGGGCACATACACCGGCGTCATCTTCACCACCGCCGCCCGAGCCGCCAAATCCCCGGGCCGCCAAAATCCCTGGCCGAGCCACTGGCGCATCGCCGCCACCGCTTGATCGCGCGTGATCACAAACGGCACCACACCATCGGGCGCAATCTCTTTGGCGTCGGCCTCTTTCTCCAGTTTCTCCGATCCGCAGAATGGGCAGCGCAGCGTTTGCGCGCTGGCGTCATAGCTCATCGATGCCCCGCAGCCGCGGCAAGTGAAGTTGTACGTGGTTTGATGAGTCGCGGGTGATTCTTTATCGGCAGTCTGTTCTGCGTGGTCGGTCGCTGCGATCGGCGCTTCGGTGCCGCAGTTGGGGCAGAACATATCCTCTTCGTCCAACATCGCGCCGCAAACCCTGCATTTCGTCAGCAAATCGCTCATGTTTAACGTCGCCGGCCACGGGGACAGAATTACCGATGTGCGAACCACCACCAAATCAGCAGCGCCGCCACCACCCCGATCGCCACCGCAACGCCGATGCGAATCTGCGACAGCGGCTTGTCGCCATACGTCTTGCCCGTCTGCCCGTTCAACAGAAAACGAAACACTTTGTTGCCATACCGATAGCTGAGCAAATACACCGGCAGCAAAATCAAATCGGAATTCGCATCGCTGAATTCCGAATGCACCTCGACATTCTTATGCGTATCGCCCGGCAGAAACTTCTCAATGTTCTTCTGCTCCCAGCGTTGGAACTCTTGTTGACACAGCACCAGCGCCGGTCGCGCTCGATGCTGTAATCTTCGCTGAGCCAGCCGGCCAGAAAGAACGGCTGATAGCGCTTCAGCGCCTCCAGCCGAAACGGCTTGATCCCCTCGGCATACGCTTGCGGCAAGCCCCGGCTGCCGGAAACCAGATAGCCGCTGTAGTAATTGTGATGCTCGCCCGAAAGGCCCCACCACTCGGTTTCCGTAACCGTTTGCGTTTTCGTAACCGACCTGCCGTTTTCCATGGTGGTGTACGTCACGGTGCGCGTGTAATTCTCGCCGATCCGCGCGGTCCAATGGCTGCGCGCCAACATCGAGAATGACCAGAACGGCAGATACACGCCGCGCAGCTTCTCTTCGATCTTGGCTGCGCTTAAATCCCCCGGCCGAAACAATCCGCCCGCAGACAGCCACGAGCGAAACTTTTCCAGCGCCTGCTCGGGCGTGAGTGCAAATCCGATGACGAATTCCGGCGACTGCTGCGACGATTGCCCCGGCGCCACATCGATCACATAGGTCGAATCGCAAAACGGGCAAACCGTGCTCAACTGATCCGCCGGCAGCGTGATCGTGGCCCCGCAGTTTTTGCACTGAATGCTGCGCGTGGCAGGCGCCGCAGTCTGCTGCGCCGCGGCTTCTTGAGCCGACGGCTGTGCCGCGCCGCAGATGTTGCAGAACTGATCCCCCGCATCGACCGGCGAACCGCACTGCGCGCAACTATGGCCTTTGGGTGAAGGCGCTTTTGCAAGTTCGGCAACCGTGGCTGGACTCGGCATGATCGTATAAGAATTCTGACCACTGGCCACTAACCACTGACCACTCACTTCTTCTGCCTCTGCTGATAAATCGCCTGCAGCATTTCTTCGACCGATTTGAATTTCTGCTTGCCGCCCAGCGCCGAATCGACCAGCCGCCGCGCGTCGCTCTCCGAATGGCCCAGCGAGCGCAGCGCGTCAAAAGTTTCGCGCATCACGTCGTGATCTGCCGCCGCGGCTTCGCTTGGCTCCTCGCGCGCCACCATCAGCGCGAACTTCGGCATCTTGCGCCGCAGTTTGGCGATCATTCGCTCCGCCGTCGCCGGCCCGATGCCCGGCAAGCCGGAAAGTGCTTTGATGTCCTGTTCCTCGATCGCAGAAGCCACTTCGCGCACCGGTCGCACCATCGCGCGCAGCGCCTTCTTCACGCCCACCCCGTCCACTTCGCACACCAAGTCGAAAAACTCGCGCTCCACTTCGGTCAGAAACCCGATCAGCCGCGGCGTCATGCGGCCCTGCATGGCGCTGCCTTCCAGATATTCAATTGTGTGCAGGCTGATATCCTTACCGAGCTGGCCCTGCAACCGCCGCCGGGCAAACTCGGGAATCAGCACTTCATATTGAAACGCGCCGACCTGCAGCGTCAGCGATTCGTCGTCCACGCGCAGCAATCGGCCGGAGATATTGGTAATCACGCGTCGTCCGTGGTCGCAGGCGTTACGAGGGGCTTCGAACTTTCCGCTTTTGCCGTCTGCAGTCTGCCTTCTGCTGTTCTTCGTCCGCATCGGCCGATTCTTGCTCGCCGCGACCAAGATAATAATGACAAACCGCTACGGCCAGTGCATCCGCTACATCTGGCGGTTCGGGCAGGCTATCGAGCCGCAATTCGCGCTGGATGGCCGACTGCATCTGCTGCTTGTTCGCCCGGCCGTTGCCCGTGAGAATCCGTTTGATTTGCGTGGACGGATAATGCACCACCGGAATTCCGGCCTGCGCCGCCGCCAGGCAGATCACGCCCCGGGCGTGCCCCATCAAAATCGACGTGCGCGGATGAACGACATGCGAATACAATTGCTCCAGCGCCATCACGTCGGGCTCAAGCGCCGCAATTACTTCCGCCACGCCGCGATGAATCTCCGCCAGCCGATCGGTCAGCGATTGTTTCTTTGTCCCGCGCACCACTCCGGCTTCCACCACCTTCGGCGATTTAGGATTGCTTGGGTCGCGCTCCAGCACGCCGTAGCCGGTGATGTTCAAGCCAGGATCGATGCCGAGAACGCGCGCCGGGGCAGCCATCGTGACTCCTGATTCCTGATCCCTGATCCCTGGATCACGCCCTTCGCCACTCCGTGCCGCCGGGCCGATCTTCCAGCGTGATGCCGATTTCCGTCAGCCGATTTCGGATCCGGTCGCCGGTGGCGAAATCCTTGTTCTTCCGCGCTGCGCGCGCAACTCGATCAATAGCTCCACCAACTGGCCGAGCAAAGCGTCGTCCGCGCCGGCCGGCTTCTGTTGCACGGGCTTGCGGAACAATCCCAGCACGCCGGCCAGTTCACGCAGCACCGTCGCGCCGCGCTCCAGCGATGCGACCTTTGCGGCGTCGGGCGTGCCGCCTTCTAACTTCTCCGTATCGACAAATTTGTTGAGCGCTCGCAACAGCTCGAACAGCGAGGCAGTGGCTGCCCCGGTGTTGAAATCGTCGTCCATCGCTTCCAGGAAGCGGTTGCGCAGCGATGCCACTTCGCCCAGCAGGGCACTCGCTTTCGAATCGATCTCTCCCGCTGCCCGATTCGCCGCCACTTGCAGATCGTAAAAATTCTTGCCGCTCACGCGCTTGAAGCGTTCGAAGAAGCGATAGAAGCCGTCCAGACTTCGCGCCGTCTCCTGCAGCAACTCTTCGCTGTATTGAATCGGGCTGCGGTAGTGCGTCGACAGCAAAAAGAAGCGGATCGTCTCCGGCTGATGCCGCGCAAGCAGGTCGCGAAACGCGCTGGCGCCGGTCGATTTGCTGATCTTGGCCGCAGCCTGGGCTGTCGGATCGGTCGCTTGCACCGCCTGCCCCTCCGCGGGCCGCGTACTGCGCCCGCCGATCTTGCCCGCCTCGCTGGCCGCCTGCATCAGCCCGTTGTGCAGCCAATATTTCGCCTGCGGCTTGCCGTGCGCACATTCGCTTTGGGCAATCTCGTTTTCGTGATGCGGAAACACCAAATCGAGCCCGCCGCCGTGAATGTCGAAGGTCTCGCCCAAAATGCGGCGCTCATCGCCGAGCACTCGATGTGCCAACCCGGCCGACCTTTTCCCCAGGGACTGTCCCACGCGGGCTCGCCGGCCTTCGCGCTTTTCCACAAAGCAAAATCGCCGGGCGACCGTTTGCGCTCCGCCATATCGCCCCCTTCGCCTTGCAAACTTTCCGTCGTGCGCCGGCTCAGCTTGCCGTAGCCGGGGTCTTTCGCCACGTCGAAATACACATCGCCCGCCGACGCATAAGCGAATCCCTTGTCGATCAGCACCTTCGTGAGCCGAATGATCGCCTCGATGTTGTCGGTCGCTTTGGGGAAGTGATCGATCGTGTCGATCCCCAGCGCCTCCAAGTTGCGCATGTAGTCGGCCGTCATCTCCTCGGCCAGCGCGGCCATCGACATCTTGCGCGCGTTGGATTCCTTGATCAATTTGTCGTCCACGTCGGTCACATTCACCACCCACGTGACCTTGTATCCGAGATAAACCAGATACCGCTTGATGGCGTCGAAGATCACCGGCCCGACCATGTGCCCGATGTGGCTCGGCTTGTACACCGTCGGCCCGCACAAATACATGCCCACCTGGCCGGCCTTCACCGGCGCAAAAGTTTCCTTGTTGCGCGTCAGCGTGCTGTAAATGCGCAGCGTGGCAGTCGGACCGGCAGATGGCGAAGACGACAATTTGGACGGCGTCGCGGTAGACATCGGTTTCGTTTCCTCGTTAGCGTCGGCCGCAAGGCCGAAGAATCACTCACACACTCTCTGCTTCTTGGTTCCGTTCCAACAGCACCACACACTGCGCGGCCACCGCCTCCTCGCGTCCCACTGCATCCACTCCTTCGCCCGTTTTGGCTTTCACTCCCACGTCGTGAGCCGGAATGTCCAACAGCTCGGCAATCCGCAATCGCATGGCGTCCTTATGGTTTCCTAATTTCGGGCGCTGTAGAAACACCGTGCAATCGACGTTTACAATTCGGTAGTTTTCGCCTCGCAGCCGCTGACAAACGGCTCGCACCATGGTGGCCGAATCACGCCCCCGATGGGCCGCATCGGTGTTGGGAAACAGCTCACCGATGTCGCCCATCGAAGCGGCCCCCAACAACGCATCCACCACGGCGTGCAAAAGTACGTCGGCGTCGCTGTGTCCCACGGCCTGACGGTCGTGCGGAACGCTCACTCCCCCCAGCCGCAACGGCCCTCCCGGTTCCAACCGGTGCGTATCATGCCCGATGCCGACCCGAAAACTCACGTTCTTCAAGCAAGTATCATCCTGCGCGGCTCAACATCACGACGCACACCAGTTTTTCATTGCTGCCGCCATTTACCGCCGGGATTATAGTGGAGCCAAAGCCACCGGACAACGAGAGCTATTCGATCAAAACACCCTCCCGCACGCTGAAATCCGCAACCTTTCCGCCATCCACCCGCACTCCTATAATCCCGCTGCATGGCTGTTATCGAAATCGAAGGCTTGTCGAAAACCTACCGGGTTTATCAAAAGGGGGAAGGCCTGTGGGCCTCCATCCGCGGACTGTTGCACCGCCGTCACCGTGAAGTGCATGCCGTGGCCAGCATCGATCTGACTGTCAACGAAGGCGAGTTCGTCGCCTTTCTTGGTCCCAACGGCGCCGGAAAAACCACCACGCTCAAATTGCTCTCCGGCGTCCTCACGCCGACCGCCGGCATGGCCCACGTCATGGGCTACGTGCCCTGGAAGCGCGAAAACGCCTACCGCCGCCGCTTTGCCTTGGTGATGGGTCAAAAAAATCAACTGTGGTGGGATCTGCCCGCGCAGGAATCATTCCGCCTGCACCAGGAAATCTATCGCATCGAACCGCGCAAGTTCGAGCAAACGCGCGACGAACTGGTCGAGCTCTTGAATGTGCGTCAACTGTTGGGCCAGCCGGTGCGCGAACTGTCGCTCGGTGAGCGGATGAAAATGGAACTGATCGCCGCCCTGCTCCACTCGCCCGACGTGCTGTTTCTCGACGAGCCCACCATCGGGCTGGACGTCGTGGCGCAGCACAACATCCAAACGTTCCTGCGTCAATACCAGCAGGCGCGCAAAACCACCATCCTGCTCACCAGCCATTACATGAAAGATGTGGCGGCACTGTGCCGGCGCGTGATCGTCATCACCGTGGGAAAAATCATGTACGACGGCTCGCTGAGCGGCATCATCGACCGCTTCAGCCGCCACAAAGTCGTCACGCTGCAACTGGCCGAAGACAACATGGCCGGCGATTGGGGCCGCTACGGCGAAGTGCTCGACCTCATTGCGCCCAAAGTACGCATCCGCGTTCCACGCGACGTCGTGCCCGAGGTGCTGGCCGCCATTTTGGCCAACCACCAAATCGAAGACGTAAGCGTGGAAGACCCGCCCCTGGAGCAAGTCATCGCCGAACTATTCTCTCTTGTCGGCCAGCAATCGGAGCAACTAGCAACTAGCAACTAGTGATTCATACGCCGTCGTTCATCGTTGATTGCTCATTGTTCAACGTTCTTATGTCCACCGCAGACTCCGCACTCCGCACTCCGCGCTCCGCACTCGCGGCATCAATCCGCGCCTGGTGGACCATCTTGCGCATCTCGCTGGAAGAGCGGCTGGTCTACCGCGGCGATTTCATGCTCGGCACGCTGATGCGGTTCCTGCCCTTCGTCACGCAAATCTTTTTGTGGACCGCCGTGTTCAACGCCGTCTCCAAAACCACGATCGCCGGCTACACGCGCGACGACATGATCGCCTACTACTTGCTCTCCAACGTCGCCCGCGCATTCTCCAGCATGCCGGCCCTGGCCGGCGGCATCTCGCGCAGCATCCTCGACGGCTCGATCAAAAAATATCTCATTCAGCCGGTCGACATGATCGGCTTTCTGTTCCTCGGGCGCATGGCGCACAAGCTGGTGTACTACAGCATGGCGATCCTCCCTTACGCGCTGGTGTTTTTCCTGTGCCGCGGATTTTTTGCCGACGGCTGGCCCGAGCCGCACATTATCGCCGCCTTCGTGTGGTCGCTCTTGATGGCCTTCGTGATGGGATTCTTCCTCGATGCCTTGATCGGCATGATCGGTTTCTGGTTTCTGGAAGTGAACTCGCTGTTGTTCATTTACATGCTGCTGAACTTCTTCCTCTCCGGCCACATGTTCCCGATCAACATGCTCAATGCCGTGCCGATTGGATTCGGGATCAGCGCCGGCGACGTCGTGGCCTACTTGCCGTTCCAATACCTGGCGTATTTTCCCGCTGCGGTGTTTTTGAAAAAAGTAACCGGGGCGGCGCTGGTGCGCGGCCTGGGCATCGAAATGGCCTGGATTGTGTTCTTCATCTTTCTGTGCCGATACCTTTTCCGCCGCGGCTTGAAGCGCTATTCCGCCTTCGGAGGCTAATGCGAGTCACCCGTTCACCCCTTCACCCGTTCATCGTGACCAGCGTCTATCCCTACTTCCGCGTGTTCCTCACCTTCGCCCGCAATAGCTTGGTGCGCAACATGACGTTCCGCGCCAACTTCATCATGGAATGCGTCGTGAGCCTGATGTGGCTCTTGATGAACCTGGGCTTCTACCTGTTGGTGTTCACGTACACTTCCTCGCTAGGCGGCGGCTGGGGCAAATATCAATTCTTCGTTTTTCTGGCCACCGGCATGTTCATCAACAGCCTGGTCGAGATTCTGTTCATGCCCAATGCGGAAGAATTCAGCGAATTGGTGCGCACCGGCGGATTGGATTTCGCACTGCTCAAACCGATCGACACCCAGTTTCTGATTTCGCTCACCAAAGTCGATTGGTCAGGCCTGTCGAACTTTTTCTTCGCCGTGGGATTGCTGCTGTATGCTCTGGCGCAGCTCGACTATCAGCCCGGCATCGTCGAAATCGTGCTCTATCCGCTGTACATCGTCTGCGGCGTGACGATCATGTACAGCCTGATGATCGCCCTGGCCGCCACCAGCGTGTGGCTGGGTCGCAATCAAACGCTGTACGATTTTTGGTTCTACATCACCACTTTTGCGCGCTATCCGATGGAAATCTACGCCGGCCCCATCGGCCTGCCGCTGCGCCAAATCTTCACGTTCCTGATCCCCGTGATGATCGCTGTGAACGTACCCGCCCGACTGATGGCCAAACCTTTCCAAGCGGAACATCGGTATCTGGCAGTCTTCGCGCTGGCCGCCACGGCCGCCTGCCTGGTTGCATCGCGCTGGCTGTTTACCCGCTCGTTAGAGGCATACCGCAGCGCCAGCAGCTAGTGGAGGAGGCGGATAGCAGACTGCAGAAGATTTAACGCTCCTACCGCCCTTTTACTCCAACTCCTTTCTGCCTTCTGTTTTCCGCCATCGGCGTTTCCGCGAAACTTTCTGCCACCCCGCGGGTTTGATTTCCTAGCGGCATCACGTGTTGTGGTGCGCACTGGTTTGATTTTGAGGAGAATTTCCCATGCTCGCTGCGCGAGGGGTAAGGCTCCGGGCAAACACGTACTTTTGGGGCAGTTGCGTCGCAATCGGCGTGTTCGCGCTTTTGGCGATCGGCCGCTTGTCCGCTGACGACACCAAACCGGGCAATTCCAACGGCGCCGGCGCGTCCAACTCGGCGCGGCTGGAAAACGAAATACAGCGTTTGCACGACGAATTGGCCTCGACCAAGGAACTGCTGCGGCAAGCGACCGACGACGGCGAACTGCGACTCGCGCAGCGCGGCGGCCCCGCGCACGCCGATGCGCCGCCGGCGGGCACGCCGGACAAGAGCAGCGCAACGACGCCAGACGGCAAAAAACTCGACACTGACGCCTGGCGATCGCTCGACAAAGAACTGGCCCGCAAATGGCGTCGCGGCCCCGGCGGCCCGGGCGAGCATCCCGGCATGCGCGGCTTCCGTGGCGGTCCACCGATGTGGGGGCAGGATGGTTTCCGCGGCGGACCACCGTGGATGCATCATCGCGGCTATGGCCGCGGCGGGCCCCGTTGGGCGCACCACCGCCATCATCGCGGCTGGCGCCACTGGGCGCGACACCATCATCATCGCTGGGCGCATCGCCATCATCACGGCCACGGTGACGGCTGGTCGCGCGGCGCATCCGGCCGATTCGGCCGCGGCCCTGGCGGCAATGACGGCATGATGCGCATCACGCAGCGATTAAACATGCTGGAACGAAAAATCGACGCGCTCATGCACGAAGTTCGCGGTACGCACGATGGACCAGAGCGTGGCAGACCAATGCGTGACGGGCCCCCGCACGACGGTCCGCTGCGTGATGGTCCACCGCGCGATGGCGGACCGCGCGATGCCGCCCCCGCGCGAAAGCCCGGCGAGTAGCATCTGGCGAGAAACACCCATTGTCGGCCTGTGCACGCCTGCCCGGACTGCACAGCCGACTAGACCCTGGTAGTACGCTCGAAAGAGCAACTGCCGGGGTCGTTTTTTTGAGCGGCGCAGTAATCTGCCGTTCGGGGCTTCTATCTGTCAGATCAGCGCCCCGGCCCAACTGGGGCAAACTTCGATGCGTTGGCGTGCGCCACGCTTCGATGCCTTTGATCACGCCCGTCAATCCCTGGGCGTTGGCCAAATCAATTGCCTTGCTCGCCGCCGCCTGTGCCTCCGCCCACCGGCCCAAATCGCCGTACGTCGCCGCCAGGTTTGCCCAAGCCTCGGCGTAGTCGGGCCGTAATTCCACCGCGCGCTCGTATTGTTCGGCAGCATCACGCGGACAATTCGCTTCCGAAAACACGTTTCCCAAGTTGAAATACGTCACGGCCCGCGACTCGAATCTCAAGCTCTCTCGCAAGCATTCGATGGCTTCAGCAGTTCGCCCCGCATGACTCAATTCGATGCCCAGATTATTGCGCGCCTCGATATAGCCAGGCCGAAGTCGCAGCGCTTCTCGATATTGCTTGATCGCTGCCACGCGATCGCCCGCCTTGGCCAGGCTGTTGCCCAAGTTGTAATGGGCCTCCGCATAGTTGGGTTTCAGGTGCAGTGCTTCTTCGAAATGTTGCTCCGCTTCCTGTGGGCGCCCCGCAACATCAAGTTGAACTCCAAGGTTGTTGTGCGCGGCCCAGCATTCCGGATTAAATCGCAGCGTTTCCTCGTACAGATTCACGCTGTTGGCATACAACCCGCTTTGCTCGAATGTCAGCCACGCCAGAATTCCCACCAGCGCCAGGGCAGCAATATTTGCCACCGACCGGTTGGCGGTGCGCGATGCGTCGCGCCACGCTGCCCAACCCGCCGCAACCGCAGCCACGACGCCGATAATCGCGAGGTGCTGGTAATGATCGGCCACCAGCGAATATTGCATGAAGCCGACGTCGGTAAGGCCCAACACGGGGGCCAGCGCCACGCAGAAGAATGCCCAGGCGAACAATACCCCTCTGCCCCATTTAGCCCTCGCCGGAGAGCCATTTCGCAAGACGACAACCGTAACGACAATTCCCGCAATCACCGGCAGCCACCACAACAGTCTGGCGACTTCGATGTGCCACATCGGATAAATAAACAATAACCGAATCGGCAACAGCGCTTTCGATAAATAGAACCAGATCACTGCCCCGGCCCGCCAGTCGCTCCGCAAATCCGGCATTGCGAATCACAATCTGGGTACCGTGCGTTTGAAACCAAACGTTCGCGGCGGTCAGCGCAATCGCCACCACGAAAAATGGCGCAGCCCGCGCTAGATCGCCGGTGCCAATCCGCCGTTGCCGCCACCAAACCGCCAACAGCAACACTGCCGGCTCGACCGCCACTGAGCCTTTGCTGAGCATCGCCGCCAAAAAAGTCAGCAGGCTCAACCAGTACCAACCGCTTGCCATCCCTGCTCTGTTCTCCTCTTCTCCTCTTCTGTTTTTCTCCTCCTCTGCGCAGATACCACAAAGCCGATAACAAAAAAAACACCATCGCCAAAACGCTGCGGCGTTGCGAAATCCAAGCGACCGCTTCGACATTCACCGGATGCACGGCAAACAGCAACGCCGCCAAATACGCGCCGGGAATCGACAGTTCGCTCAGCACCGCCCAAATCAACAGCGCCGCAGCAACGTGCAACGCCAGGTTCGTGACGTGGTACAGCGTGGGGTTGTTGCCCCACAGCCGCCACTCCAGCCAGAAGCTGGAATACGAAAGCGGATAATACTCATATTCTTCGATACTAAACCAAATACGCTCCAGGCCGCCGGCCGAGTTAATCCGCGGGTTGTTGCCGATGAGCGTTTCATCATCGAACACAAACCCGCCGCGCATGCCCGGTAGATAGCATACGCAGGTCAGCACAACCAGCGCACCGATTCCCGCAGCAATCGATTTGGGCATTGAGAGCATCTAAATGAATCGAGTCTCTATGATAATTCATTACGCTCCGGCGATGCACTTCGCTGCTTGACACGTAGCTTTGCGCCCGTAAATTGGCCGGATTCTAGTGCGATCGTTGCCGTCTTCACCGGCAGCCCAAGCGCAGTCCGTGGTCAGTGGAAGGAATTTAACATGGCCGTCCCGAAGAGACGACAATCGAACCAGAAAACCCGCAGCCGCCGGGCGCACGATCACAAAAAGCCCAAGCAGCTTACCTACTGCCCGCAATGCAGTCAGGCCGTGCCCACGCACACCATCTGCCCGAAATGCGGCTATTACATGGGCCGCACGGTCGTGGAAGTCGAAGAGTAGGCTTCCGGAATTGCATAAAACCGGCGATGCCATCGCCGGCTTTTTTGTGCCCACCTGTCAATCCGCGCATGGCAACCACCGCTTTTCTCTTTCCCGGTCAAGGCGCTCAAACCGTCGGCATGGGCGCGAGCTGGCCGCCCAACTCCCCGCCGCCAAGGCGCTGTTCGATCGTGCAAATGAGATTCTCGGCTACGACCTGGCCAAGATCTGCTTTGAAGGACCGGTCGAGAAATTAGATTCAACCGCACACAGCCAGCCGGCCTTGTTCGTGACGTCGCTGGCGGCGCTGGAATCGTTGAAACAGAAATCGCCGGATGTCGTTTCGGCTTGCCGCTATGCCGCCGGACTCAGCCTCGGGGAGTACACGGCGCTGGTGTTCGCCGAGGCGCTGGATTTTGAAACTGGTCTGCGCGTCGTGGCCCAGCGCGGCACCGCCATGCAAGCCGCCTCCGACGCCACTCCCAGCGGCATGGTTAGCATCCTCGGCTTGGAGCGCCAGCAGGTCGATCAACTTTGCCGCGATGCCGCGCAGGGCGAAGTGCTGCAAGTAGCCAACCTGTTGTGCCCCGGCAATATCGCGGTCTCGGGAACCAAAGAGGCCTGCCATCGCGTCGCCCAAGCCGCCGTCACGGCAGGCGCAATGAAAGCGGTTCCACTGGCCGTCGCCGGCGCGTTTCACACCTCGATCATGCAGCAGGCCGTCGAACGCCTGACCGCCGCGCTCAAAAATGCCCCGCTGCAAACGCCCCGCATCCCTGTCGTTTCCAACGTCGACGCGCAGCCGCACGGCAATCCCGAAGAAATTCGTCAGTTGCTAATCCGCCAGGTCGTCAGCCCTGTGCTCTGGGAAGATTCGATGCGCTGGCTACTTGCTCAAGGGGTCGATCAAGTGTACGAAGTAGGCCCCGGCCGTGTTTTGCGTGGCCTGATGAAGCGCATCGACCGCAAAATGCAAAGCGCCGGTGCAATGGATTAAAAAATCACCAATGACCAATGCTTGACACCAGCCTCGATTGCCTGCATTGGTCATTGGTGCTTGGTCATTGGTCATTTCGCAGGGAAACGCCATGAGCACCGATACAGCACCGCAGCGACTCACTGTCGATCTCTCCAATCAGGTCGCCCTGGTCACCGGCGCCTTGCGCGGCATTGGCAAAGCGATCGCCTTGGCCTTGGGCCGTTGTAAAGCGAAAGTGGCCTGCGTAGCTCGCGACGCGACGAAGCTGGCCGAAACAGTCTCCGCAATCACGTCCGCCGGCGGTCAGGCGGAAGCCTTCACTTGCGATGTCACCAACGGCGACGCGGTCGGCAAGCTCGTCGAACAGATCGCCGAGAAATGGGGCCGCCTCGATATCCTCGTGAACAATGCCGGCATCACCCGCGACACGCTGATCCCGCGCATGAGCGACGAACAGTGGGACGAAGTCATCAACACCAACCTCCGCGGCACCTTCCTGTTCACCCGCGCCGTCACCCGCCCCATGATGCAGCAGCGCTACGGCCGCATCATCAACATTTCAAGCGTCTCGGGCCTGATCGGCAATCCGGGGCAGGCGAACTACTCCGCCTCGAAGGCGGCGATCATCGGCTTCACCCGCACCGTTTCCAAGGAATTGGCCGGCCGCAAAAT
Source organism: Pirellulales bacterium (assembly GCA_963773925.1). Lineage (GTDB taxonomy): Bacteria > Planctomycetota > Planctomycetia > Pirellulales > JADZDJ01 > CAVRAW01. The sequence continues at coordinate 563,459 of CAVZDC010000020.1, read as the reverse complement.
TACCGTCAACGCCATCGCCCCGGGCTTCATCGAAAGCGAAATGTCTGCCGCTCTCGGACAGGCCCTGCAGGACCAGGTGAAAACCCGCATCCCCGCCAAGCGGCTGGGCACGCCCGATGAAGTGGCCGACGTGGTGCTGTTTTTGGCCTCCCCCAGCGGCGCGTATATCACCGGCCAAACCATCACCATCGACGGCGGCCTGACCGTCTGAAGAATGACTAAATGCCTAAATGACTGAATGACCAAATGGGGGCCGCAGGCGCTGGGAGGATTGTTTAGTCATTTAGACATTCAGTCATTTAGTCATTCCGACATTTGGCATTTCCTCATCTAGACAGATAATCCATTCCTCGGTATATCTTGACTTTTACCTAGTAAACCCTCTATCTTCCAACGCTTTACCCACTTGCACCGCTTCTCCCCGCGGGGTTCCCGTCGCGAGAAACGTGGCATAGGATGGGGTTGTCGTATTAACTGTCTGCTGCGGCAGGAGGAGCCTCAAGGTGGCAACCGTTTCTGAACGTGTAATGGACATCGTGGCCACGCAATTGGGCGTGAGCAAAGAACAAATTACGCCCGAAACCAACTTCGTGAACGATCTGGGCGCCGATTCGCTCGACCAGGTCGAGTTGGTGATGGAACTCGAAGAAGAGTTCGACATCAACATTCCCGACGATGCCGCGGAAAAAATCCAGACGGTTGGCCAGGCCATCGAATACATCGAAAAGACGCAGACGTAAGAGCGTCCTGCCATGAACCGTCGTGTTGTTGTCACCGGCCTGGGGGCCGTTACCTCGCTGGGCCTGAAGGTTCCCGATATCTGGGCGCGCCTGCTGCGCGGTGAAAGCGGCATCCGCTTGCTCAAGCTGTTCGATACCGAAAAGTTCAAAGTCAAATTCGGCGGCGAAATCACCGATTGGAATCCCGGCGAGGAATATCTTTCCGCCAAGGAAGTCCGACGCGTCGATCGCTTCACGCAATTCGCCCATGTGGCCGGCATCGACGCCGTGCGTGAAAGCGGCCTCGATTTTTCCAAAGAAGATCCGTTTCGTTGCGGCGTGATCCTGGGTTCCGGCATCGGCGGCTTGCACGAAATCGAAGAGCAATTGGCCCGCCTGCTCAGTAAAGGTCCCGACCGCGTCTCGGCCTTCCTCGTGCCCAAGATGATGGTCAACGCCGCCAGCGGATATCTTGTCGATTCAATACGGCCTGAAGGGCCCCAACACCGCCGTCGCCACCGCCTGCGCCAGCGCCGCCAACGCCATGGGAGACGCGGTCCGCACCATCCAACACAATGATGCCGACATCATGATCACCGGCGGCACTGAAGCGGCCATCACGCCCATGAGCATCGCCGGCTTCTCCAACATGAAGGCCCTCTCGGAGCGCAACGACGCCCCGGAAAAAGCCAGCCGCCCGTTTGATAAAGATCGCGACGGCTTTGTGCTCAGCGAAGGCGCCGGCCTGCTGGTGTTCGAGGAGCTCGAACACGCCAAGCGCCGCGGCGCCAAAATCTACGCCGAAGTGCTCGGTTACGGCGCCAGCGCCGACGGCGGCCACATCACCCAGCCCGACGAGCACGGGACCGGCGCCGCCAAGGCGATGGAAACCGCGCTTGCCGACGCTAAACTGAATCCCGCGGAAATCGGCTACATCAATGCGCACGGCACCAGTACGCCGCTGGGCGACGCCGCCGAAACCCGCGCCATCAAGCGCATCTTCGGCGACCACGCCCGGCAAGTCAGCATTTCCAGCACGAAAAGCCAGATCGGCCATCTGCTGGGCGCCAGTGGCGGCGTCGAACTGATCTTCACCGTGCTGGCGCTTCAAAACAGCACGATCCCGCCCACCATCAATCTGGATACTCCCGATCCGGAGTGCGATTTGGATTACACTCCCAATCAGCCCCGCGAGCGCAAGCTGAAGGCCGCCATGAGCAATAGCTTCGGCTTCGGCGGCCACAACGCTTCGCTGATCGTCGGCCAACTGCAAAACGGCCGCGCTTAATCACCTGTTAGCGCCGGCCACTAGGCCATTCGGCCCGCTAGCACGCCCTCTGCTGTCATTCTGCCTTCTGCCTTCCGCAGTTGCGGTTGCCCCACGCTGCCACGATCGCTATCCTCCCCGTCTCTTCCGCCCGTGGGTAATCATCTTCCCATGCGCGCGGAACATCTCGTCGCTTGCCAGCAAGGAGGCTCTTGCGATGCTTCGCCCTTGGAAACGTATTCTCTTCGCAGTCGTGTTAATATGCAGCATCGCGGCCTGGTCGTTCGCACAGGCGCCGGTCAGCAAAAGCATCGAAAATGCCTCGGGCATGTGGCGGCCAATCGGCACTGTCACTCCCGCCAGCGCCAGTAGTTCGTCGTCGCCCAATGGTCTGCAACCTGTGGCCGGCGCCCTCGCGCATCCATCGCCAAAGTCACCACCGGCCCCGGCACGCTGCCCAACGACGCCGGCCAGGTGTGGCGCGAATACGACATCACCCCCTATACCACCCGGGTCACTAGCACCAATCGCCCCGAGCAGGCGATGGTCGATTGGATCCTCCGCGACACCGGCTACGAAACCTGGCACAGCGACCCCTTGTGCATGCTCAGCGCCAACAGCCACACGCTCAAATGCTACGCCACGCCCGACATGCAAGAGCGTGTTTCCGAAATCGTCGATCGCTTCGTGAACACCCAGGCTGAAACGGAAAACTTCGGCATTCGCATCATCACCATCGGCAGCCCCAACTGGCGCGCCAAAATGGAGCGCGTGCTGCGCCCGGTGCCCGTGCAAAGCCAAGGCGTGCAGGCCTGGCTGCTGTCGAAGGAAGATGCCGCCATGATGCTGGCCGAACTGCGCAAGCGCAGCGATTTCCGCGAACACAGCTCGCCGCAATTGATGGTCCCCAACGGCCAATCGACAACCGTCACCGCCACCCGGCCCCGAAACTACATCAAAGACGTGATCCTCAAGCAGGAAGTGTGGCCCGGCTTCGAACCGGAAATGGGTAAAATCGATGAAGGCTTCACGCTGGAATTCAAACCGCTGCTGTCGCTGGATGGCAAGATGATCGATGCCATTGTGAAGTTCAAAATCGATCAGGTGGAAAAGCTTGTGGGCGTCATGCTCGACGTGCCCACGCCCGCCGCCCCGCGGCAGCGCACCGAAATCCAAGTGCCGCAGTTGGACTATCACCGCTTCGCGGAAAAATTCCACTGGCCGGCTGACATGGTGCTGGTGATCGGTTGCGGCATGAGCCCCACGCCCACCCCCACCGAACCGCCGGCGGTGAAGGTGCCGATCCTCACTCCTGGCGATCATGCTGACTTGCTGGTGATCGTCGAAAACCGCGGCGTCAACGGCCTGCCACCCAGCGTCACCAATAATCAGCCCCTGACCACCACCGCCCGCCGCTTTTGAGCGAATTCGCACATTGCCCCCGTAAATTGGGGGCGATATATTGGCCCTGTTGGTTTTGGGGGATCTTGCGGAGCAATTCCCAGTTGCTTGCCGGAGGGCAACGCCCTCCGGAGCACAACCAGTTCGTCATCCACTTCGCCAACCCCTTCTCACCATGCCTGCCTCCCAACGCCGAGTCGTCATCACCGGTTTAGGCCTGGTCAGCCCCTTGGGCAGCTCCAAGGAGGCGCTGTGGGATGCGCTCGTCGCCGGCCGTAGCGGAGTCGGCCGGCTGGAAGCCGTTCCTTCAAAGTATCTGCCCACCCACGTTGCCGCCGAAGCCCGCGAATTCACCGGCGATATCGAAAACTTCGGCCCCCTGGAGAAAGAGCAGAAAAAGGCCATCCGCAAGGGGCTGAAGGTGATGTGCCGCGAATGCCAAATGGGCGTGGCCGCGGCCCAATTGGCCATGTCCGACGCCGGACTGGTGATCGGCGCCGGCAAGTACGATCCCGACCGCACCGGCTGCGTGTTCGGGGCCGACTACATGCTCACCATGCCCGACGAGTTTAGCGCCGGCATTAACCACTGCCGCACCGCCGACGGCACCTTCGACTACAACCGCTGGGCCACCGACGGCATGCCCCAGCTCTCGCCCCTGTGGCTGTTGAAATATCTGCCCAACATGCCGGCCAGCCACGTGGCCATCTACAACGACCTGCGCGGGCCGAACAACTCGATCACCCATCGCGAGGCCGCCGCCAATCTGGCCATCGGCGAAGCCTATCGCACCATCGTCCGCGGCAGTGCCGATATCATGCTCGTCGGCGCCACCGGCACCCGCGTGCACCCGATGAAAACCGTGCACGCCATCCAAAGCGAGGAAATCGCCGGCAATGGCGTGGAACCGTCCAAGGCTAGCCGCCCCTTCGACAAAAATCGCACCGGCATGGTCATCGGCGAAGGGGCCGGCGCGATCGTGATCGAAGAACTCGCCACCGCCCAAGCCCGCGGCGCCACCATCTACGGCGAAATCATCGGCCACGGCTCCTCCCACGCCGCTGACACTAACGGCGTCGCCCACCGCGACGTAGCCCTGGCCAACGTGATGCGCACCAGCCTCAAAGGTGCCGGCCTGACGCCGGACGACATCGGCCACATCCACGCCCACGGCCTGGGCACCCGCGCCTGCGACATCGAAGAATCCAAAGCCATCCGCGAAGTGTTCGCCGCCGCCGCCGACAAAGTGCCCGTCACCGCCGCGAAAAGCTATTTCGGCAACCTCGGCGCCGGCAGCGGCATGATCGAGCTGATCGCCAGCGTGTTGGCGCTGGCGGGCGGCAAGCTGTTCCCGATTCTCAACTACGAAACGCCTGATCCAGAATGCGCCATCGCCGCCGTGAAGCCGGGCGGCAGCGCCGCGTCTGCCGGCAACTGCTTCCTTAATCTCAGCGTCACGCCCCAAGGCCAGGCCAGCGCCGTTCTCGTGCGGTCGCTAAACTAACGGCACGTTCCGCCGATGATCGCGATCGCCATCCTGGGATTGCTCTTACCGGGATACCTGTTGGCTCGCGCCCTGAATTCACCGTTTGCTTGGACCATCGCATTTCCGCTTTCGGCCGTGTTGCTTGCCAACACGGTTATTATTTACACCTGCCTGGGCATCCCGCTGCGGTTTGAAAATGCGCTGGCGGCACTGGTCGTAGTATGCCTCATCTGTGCAGTCGTATGGCGTTGGCACAAGCCAAAAACGCTCGCGCCCTGGAAATCGCGCCATCCAACGGCATCCCGAAGCCACTCGCCGTGATTGTCGGCACGTTTATCGGTCTCATTCTTCTGGGCCTGACTGTCAGAAGCAGTCTCTATCCGCTCAGCGGCTACGATACGGCGATCCGCTGGGATCTGTTAGCCCGCCGCATGCTGCAACGTCAGGGGCTTTCGTTTTGTCCACCCCGAACGACCGAAGATTTTGCGGTCTACCCATCGTGCGCCGACGGTTGTCCACCGCTGGTTTCAACGATTTATTGGTGGCTGTACGCCGCATGGGGCCAACCCTGGGCGGCGCTCACTGCGGTGCCGGTCGTCCTCCAAGCGATCTGTTGTTTCGCCCTTGTCTTTTTCGCACCGCACAGACGGCCTTCGGCTCTACTGGCGGTCTGTTGGCCTTAGCCATCGCGTCCAGCACAAGCCTGCTCCTGGACGGAATTGCGATCGGTCAGGAAACCGGCTACACGGCGATTTCCTACGCAGGCCAATTAGCGCTGGCACTGGCTGCAACACGCCAGCCCCGGGCCGCCACAATCGTCATCGCCGGATTGTTTGCGGCATTGGGGGCACTGGCGCGAGAATACGGCCCACTGCTCATGCTGGCCGGGTTTGCCGTCCTGGCCTGCCACCAGACGACGCGCCGCTACCTGCCTCTGTTTTGCCTGACCGCCGCGCGATTCGGAGGAATCTGGTACGTGCGTAACTGGGTGCTCACCGGAAATCCTCTCTATCCAATCGATGTCGGACTGGGGCTTCCGTCCAATCCAATTTACAACGGTACCCTAAAGGTTTTTCGTGATTTCTACTGCCTGCAAAACCTCACGGCAACAATCTGGTTCAAGACGGTCAGGCATCTACTGATTAGTGCGCCGCTTGCACTGCTTGTTGGGCTACCTTGTATCCTCGTCGCCGGACGAACACGCGTCGCGCTGGCAATTGCCGTCGCTGCGGCATTTCTTCTTTGGCTCTGGTCGGTACCCTACACCTCAGGTGGTATCGGCGCGACCCTCCGGGTGTTAACCCCGGCTTGGATCGCTCTGTCGGTTGCCGCCGGTGCGCTTGCTCCCTTTTTGAAACGCCCCCCCGATGGAACCGCTTGGTATATGCTGTAGTCATTGGGGCGCTGATTGTCTGCGATATTTCCGCTGCCCTTGGCACTTGGTCGCACCCCTTTCCTCGCGCGGAAATTGCTACCGCCGTCTTCAGCACCAGGAGCGATCCGCTGGACTCCCAGGAAGTCGCCGTATATTTGGCCAATAAACTCGAAGAGTCGAATATTCCTGCGGTCGGTGTACTGACCGACGATTCTTATTTCGCCGTCGCATTACAGCGCTGGTCGCGATTTCGTCCTGTGCTTATTTGGGACCCTGAAGTCGCCTTCGCATTCGATCCGCAGCTCGAGCCGGCTGAAGTTCGAAAGCGTCTGGCCGCCAAACACATTCGCCTCGTTGAGATTTGCACCGCTCGGTTCCCAGGCGTATCTCACCCGGTTTTTTCTGCAAAATCGCTCCTCCATGTTGCCAATCCTCCAACTTCTCGGCGGGGCAACGATGTACTTGCTCCCCGACGAATCGCAAACCGACCACGCCATCAAGTAGCCCAATCGGGCCGAGCAAACATCTATGCTATAAAGTGGCAGCCATCCGCCCGATCCTCGGCCGAGAAATGTTGCGAGATCGCTTCGAGCGTGTTGCCTCGGAATTTGCGGGAATTTGGTCACCTTGACACCCCGCAGCCAGACCGATAGATTTTATCGGTTGCACACCACTTTAAGTTGTGTGGCAAAACGAGTTTGGCGCATTTCCACGGCAGGCAGTGCGGCAACCGCGACTGTGTCAGGACCGCTCTCCATTTGGCAACAATGCTTTCAGTTTTGGATTGCGAAATGGCTATGTCCTGACTCCGCGACTGAAAAATGTGAGTTTGGGCGCGGGAACGTGGGTTCACTCGTTCCCGTTTTTTGTTGGTAGACGGAAGAAAACAGGTGAGTAAGTAAGTAGGTGAGTATGTAAGTTGGAACGTTCTTCAAAAAACGCCTTCCAATCTACCGACTCATTTACTCACCTACTCACTCCTTAAAACCATGAACCCCACCGAAGTCCTCCGCATCGTCGATTCGATCCATCGCGATAAGAACATCGATAAAGAAATCGTGTTCCAAGCAATCGAAGCTGCGCTGGTTTCGGCCGCCAAAAAGCAATACGGCGAAGATCAAGATATTGCCGTCAACATCGACCGCGTCAGCGGCGCCATTTCCGGCACGCACAACGGCGTGGAACTCGATCCCCAGGAAACCCTGGGCCGCATCGTGGCCCAAACCGCCAAGCAAGTGATCATCCAGAAGATCCGCGAAGCGGAACGCGATGCCCTGTACAACGAATATCACGAACTCGTCGGCCAGATGGTTCCCGGCGTCGTGCAAAAGTACGAAAACGGCACCGCCACGGTCGCCCTGGGCAACACCGAAGCCATCCTGCCGCGCAGCGAACAAATTCCCGGCGAAACCCACCACCCCAACGAACGCATCCGCGCCACGGTGTTCGAGGTGAAGAAGGTCGGCAGCCGCGTGAAGGTCATCCTCAGCCGCACCCGCCCGCAGTTGGTGCAGCGGCTGTTCGAGCAGGAAATTCCCGAAATCGCCGACGGCGTGATCGAAGTCCGCGCCATGGCCCGCGAGCCCGGCTACCGCAGCAAAGTGGCCGTCAGCTCCAGCGACTCCCGCGTCGATTGCGTCGGCGCCTGCGTCGGCGTGCGCGGCAACCGCATCAAGAACATCGTCGACGAACTGGGCGGCGAGCGGATCGACATCGTCCGCTGGAGCGACGATTTGCAAGTGCTCATCCCCAACGCCCTGCAGCCGGCCGAAGTGGAAGAAGTGATCCTCTGCCAGATGATCGGCAAAGCGATCGTGCTGGTGAAAGAAGATCAACTCTCGCTGGCCATCGGCCGCCGCGGACAAAACGTGCGGCTGGGCAGCAAGCTGTGCGGTTGGGATATCGAAATCATGACCCGCGAGGAACTCGATTCCGAAATCGAGCGCGCCGTCGCCGGATTTTCCGCCCTGGATGGCGTCGATGCCTCGCTGGCCGAACGCCTGGTGGGCGAGGGCTTCCTCACCTACGACGAACTTTCGGTGATCGAGCCCGACGCCATGATGTCGATGGGCAACCTCACCGAAGAGCAGGTGCAGCACATCGTCGATCAGGCCGAAGCCAAGGCCGCGGAAGCCGAAGTCGCCGCCGCGGCCGAACGCCGCCGCCAGCGCGAACTGGAACGCATCGAAGCCGCCACCGCCGAAGCCGATCTCAAGGAAGCACAGTTGCAACAACAGGCCGCCGCGGCCGCTGCTGCCGAAGGAGTTGCCGCTGGTGCCGCCGAAAGCGCCGCCCCCGAGCCCGCCGAAGGCGGTTCCGGCAACGGAGCAGCCCACGAAACCGCGGAGGCGAAAGCCCCCGCGGCAGAAGATTCCACCTCCGCCGGCTCCAATTAGGACCTGCAGATAGCGTATACTTGACAGTTTCCGACCCGCCGCCGGCGGGTCGGGCGACCAAGGTTTTGGGAGATCCAAACCATGGTTCAATAAACAATAGCCGCGGGACCGCGCGTCGACACGAGCGGGCCGGGCTGAAATGTGGGAGGGCTGCACGCGTGCCCGCTCGTATCTATTCACTCGCCAAAGAACTGAAAATCGACAGCAAAGAGCTGGTCGACATCTGCACCCGAGCCGGCATCACCGGCAAAGGCTCGGCGCTGGCGAGCTTGGACGACAGTGAAGTCGCCCGCCTGAAAGAATATCTCGGCGGCAAAACGCGCGCCGCCGGCGAGCACGCTGCGGCCGGCGCATCTTCGGCTCCGCCACTGCCGTGGCGGCCCCGCCCGCGCGGCACACTCGCGAAAGCTACATTCCGCCCACCGGCGTCACGGGCAAACCGCCGGTCCTCGATGCCCCGAAGGTGGAAAAGCCTGCCGAATTGCGCAAAAAACCGCTGGAACCTCGACCGGTCACCAAGCCCACGCCGTCGGTCCGCCTGGCACAATTGCCCCCCTCCTCGGCCAAATCGCCGCCGCCCACGACTCCGCTGCCTTCGGAGCCCGCGCCGCAAAAGCCCGATATCAAGCTGCCCGCCGACGTATGCCGCGCCAGCAAATCGGGCGCCAAGCCGCTGGCGGAACATCTCAAGAAAACAGAAGAACGCCGCCGTACCGACGAGCAGCGCAAGCCACCGCTCAACGCGCGGCTCGGCGGCCAGCGCGGCGGCGCCCTGCTCCACGTCTCCGCCGCCGGTCGGCCCCCTTTCTGCGCGAAGGCCGCGAACGCCGCCGTGCGGCGGCAAAGCAGCACCGCCTCCGGCCGACGGCGAAGAATTCACCGGCGCCCTGGGCGGCCGCGAAGCACGGCAGCTCAATCGCAAACGCCACGCCGCGGAACGTGCCAAGGGCAGGAAAGCTCGGCGAAGAAGATGATATGCCCGTCATGCGCTCCTCCCACAAGCGCATGAAGCGCACCGGCACCAACACCGCCGCCCCGCGCAAGAGCAAAGCCATTTTGCAATTGCCCGCCACGGTGCGCAGCTTCTCCGAAGCCCTGGGCATCTCCGCCAGCCAGGTGTTGGGCAAGCTGTTGGCATTTGATACCGGCGCGATGCCCAACATCATGTCGCCGATCGATGCCGACACCGTCGAACTACTGGCCTCGGAATTCGGCGCGGAAGTCGAACTGAAAAAAGCCCAAACCGCGGAGGAACAACTGCACGACCTGGTCGATGCGGTGCCCGACGATCCCGATCAACTCCAGCCCCGCCCGCCGGTCATCACGTTCCTCGGCCACGTCGACCACGGCAAAACGTCGCTGTTGGATAAAATCATCGGCATCGACGTCGCCAGCGGCGAAAGCGGCGGCATCACGCAGCACATCCGCGCCTATCAAATCGAACGCAACGGCAACAAAATCTCCTTCGTCGATACCCCCGGCCACGAAGCCTTCACCGAAATGCGGGCCCGCGGCGCCAACGTCACCGATATCGCCGTGCTGGTGGTGGCCGCCGACGACGGCGTCATGCCGCAAACCGAAGAAGCCATCAGCCACGCCAGCGCCGCCGGCGTACCCATTGTTGTGGCGCTGAACAAAATCGATCTGCCCGGCATCAACGTCGAGCGCATCTACCAGCAACTGGCCGCCAACGAACTTTTGCCCACCGAATGGGGCGGCGACGTCGAAGTCGTCAAAACCAGCGCCACCACCGGCGTCGGTGTCGATCAACTGCTGGAAACGCTGCTCACGATCGCCGAATTGCACGAACTGAAAGCCAATCCCAACCGTCGCCGCCATCGGCACCTGCCTCGAAGCCGAATTGCACGAAGGCCGCGGCGTCGTGGCCAAGCTGCTGGTGCAACGCGGCACGTTGCGCGTCGGCGATGCCATGGTCTGCGGCGTCGCCAGCGGCCACGTCAAAGCCATCTACGATACGCTCAAGCCCACGAAGAAACTTGACGAAGCCGGCCCCTCGATGCCGGTCAATGTCACCGGCCTGGACCAGGCCCCCGCCGCCGGCGACAAGTTCTACGTGCTGGACGACATCAGCCACGCCCGCGAAATCGGCCGCCAACTGCACGATCAAACCCGCCTGGCCACGCTCGGCACTGGCGGGCCGGTGCACGTCACCCTGGAAAACTTGTTCGATCGCCTGGGCACCGCCGAAGTGCAAACGCTCAACATCATTCTGCGCGCCGATGTGCGCGGCTCGATCGAAGCCATCCTCAAAGAATTCGGCAAGCTCGATCATCCCGAAGTCAAAATCAAAGTGCTGCAAGCCACCGTCGGCGGCATCAGCGAAGCCGACGTGCACCTGGCCGACGCCTCCGACGCCGTCATCATCGGCTTCAACGTCGTGCCCGACGAAAAAGCCCGCCTGCTGGCCGAACAGCAAAGGCGTGCAAATTCGCCGCTACGAAATCATCTACCAGGTCACCGACGATCTGAAGAAGGCGCTCGGAAGGCCTCCTGAAGCCCGAGAAACGCGAAGCCGAACTGGGCCGCGCCCTCATCCTCCGCACGTTTGTCATCAGCCGCGTGGGAACGGTGGCCGGCTGCCGCGTGCTGTCCGGCACTCTCCAGCGCAACAGCCGCATGCGCGTCATTCGCGAAAGCCGCATCATCGGCGATTACCCCATCGAATCGCTGCGCCGCGAAAAAGACGACGTCCGCGAAGTGCGCGACGGCCTGGAATGCGGCATCAAGCTGGCCGGCTTCAACGACCTTAAAGAAGGCGACGTGCTGGAAAACTACCGCGTCGAGGAAGTCGCCCGCACGCTTTAGGCCAGGCGATCAGGCGCATCAGGAGTCAAAAACGTCGCCGCCTGCGACAGCATCACGATGAGTTCCCGTCGATTGCTCAAAGCCGCCGAAGCCATCCGCGAAGTCGTCGGCATGGCCATTCTCGCCGATCTTGAAGGATCCGCGCATCCGCGATGTCACCGTCACGCACGTGGAAGTCTCCCCCGACATGCGGCAGGCCAAAGTTCACGTCTCGATCATGGGGGATGAAACCCGGCAAAACCTCAGCCTCCGCGGCCTGCAAAGCGCCGCCGGTTTCTTGCAATCGAAAATCGCCGAACACATCGACACCCGCTACACGCCGCGGCTGTTGTTCGTGCTCGATCAAGGCATGAAGAAATCGATCGAAATGGCCCGCCTGCTCCGCCAGGTGCTACCACCGAAGTCGGACGACGCTGTGCCGTCGGCCAAATGAGCCGTCCCAGCGATCCGAGACTGAAATCGACGAGAATTTTCCAGACCAGTACAATGAGGAAGATGCCGACGGGAACTTCGGCGCCGACGAAGAAACACGCCCCAATAGCCCCCGATAATAACCGCTCTGTACGGTGCATAACGGTTAAAACGGCCCCGCCGCAAAAGGCCGGCTGCACCGCGTGAGCAATGCTTTAAAAGCCCCATCCATCCGTATCATCCCTGCCCGCCTCAACCCATACATCAAAATCGCCATGGCGCTCGCAGCCGCAGTTCGCTGATCGCCAAACTGCAACAAAGTGCTCAAGGCACATTACAAGCCTGTCGAGGCCAACGGCGATCGGCCCCTGTTGGAGCACATGCTCTTCGCCTGCTGCCTGGAAAACGCGCCCTACCGCGCGCCGAAAAAACCTTCCAAAGCCTGGCCACCTCGTTCTTCGATTGGAACGAAGTCCGCGTCAGCACCGTCAAAGAACTGGCCGAAGCGATGCGCGATCTGCCCGACCCCGAGGCCGCCGCCTCGAACCTGAAGCGTGTTTTGCAAACCGTGTTCGAATCGACCTACTCGTTCGATTTGGAATCCGTCAAAAAACAAAACATCGGCGCCGGCATCAAGAAGCTGGCCAAGATGGAAGGCGCCTCCCCCTTCGTCGTCGCCTACGCCACGCAGCACGGCCTGGGCGGGCATTACATTCCACTCGATCGCGGCGCTTTGGAAGTGCTGTACATCGTCGGCATCGGCACCGAGTCCGAGCGCGCCAGCGGCAATGTCGCCGGCCTGGAACGGGCCATCCCCAAAAACAAGGGCATCGTCTTCGGCTCGCTGTTGCATCAGTTGTCGGCCGAATTCATCGCCAATCCATTCTCCACCAACGTCAAGAACTTGTTGCTGTCGATCAATCCCGACGCCAAAAATCGGTTTCCCCAAGCGCGGCCAAAAGAAGGAAGAGCCCATCGCACCCCGCAGCCGCCAAGGGAACGAAACCGCCGCCGGCGCTAAGTCCCATGACGCGGCAAGCCCGGCGCGAAGGAAGCCCAGCCACAAATCCCACCAGCGCGCGACTGCGACCCAAGACGGCCAGCAAGCCGCCGCACAAAACCCGCGCGCCCAGCAGAAAAAACTGCCTCCCGCCAAGCCCTCGGCCGCAAACCCGTCGCAAAACACCACAAGCCGGCCCCGCCTTGGCAGGCGCAGGCCGCTGCCGTCGCTCGCAAGTCGTCGGGCCGACACTACCAAACGAAAACCACGCTAGAATTATTTGCCACGACAGGAAGTCGTGGCCGGACATCTTCCCCTGGCCCCAGCAGCAACATCCACTGCTTGCTTGCATCTTGGCCAGCAATGTCCAACCATGCATGGAGGATCCAATGCGCTCAATCTCTTTCTCATCGCTTCTGGCGCTGCTGTCGCTTGGTCTGCTATCTGCGACCGGCCGTCAAAGCCGCCACGGCCCCTTCCGCCCAGCAGGATTTAGATAATCCCCTGGAACCGCTGGCTGCGCAAAAACCGCGCACCGAAGACGAAGACGATCGCTTGAACGCCCTGGCGCTGTTCGCTACCGCCCGCACCCTGGAGCAACGCCACGATCTGCAGCCAGCTTTGCGGCGTTACCAAAGGGCCCTGCGCTACGATCCCCAATCGCTCCCCGCGCTGCGCGAACTAGTGCACGCTGGCGTTCAGCCTCAACCGGCCCGACGAAGGCCTGATCTATGCCGCCAAATTCGCCGAACAAAACCCCATCGATCCCGATCTGCTCCGTTACTCGGCGGCTATCTGGCCGAGTCGGGCGATTGGAAAGGCGCCATCAAGCTCTACGAGCAAGTGGAACAATCGCTCCCCAACAAAAAACCGTCGCCGGAGCACGTGCTCTTGCATATCGATTTGGGCCGGCTCTATTTCCTGACCGAGCACTACGCCGATGCGGCAGCCGCATTTCGAACACGTGATGGAAGCGCTCGATAATCCCAAACAATTCGGCCTCGATGCCGCCATGCGCAAGGAATTGTTGGGCGACGGCGGCACCACCTACGATCTGATGGGCAACGTCATTCCTCGAGGCCCAAAAGCCCGACGATGCCCGCCAGGCTTTCGAACAATTCAACAAACTCAAGCCCGACGCGTCCGCGTTGGCGTTCAATTTGGCCCGCATGGAATCTGGCCGCCGGCCGCCCGCAACAAGCGGCTCGACCGAATTGCAAAAGTACTTCGATTCCAAAGCCACCACCAAAGGCATCGCCCCTTACGAATTGCTGGCCAAGGTCCTGAAAGAACAAAAGCAAGACGACCAATTGCTCCCGCAAGCTGGAATCGCTCCGCAACGACCAGCCGGAAATCGTTCCGCTGGCCTATTTCCTGGGCCAGCAGTATCGGCAAGCCGGAAAGCTCGACAAAGCCCAACCGCCGCTGGAAAAATCGGCCATGGATTTGAAAGTCAATCCGCAAGCGTACCATGCGCTGGTCGATCTGTACTCACGCACAGATCAGCCCGAGCCGCTGCTGAAGCTGCTGGCCAAGATGATCGACAAGCCGGCTCGCTGGCTGCCGGACGACGATGCTCAAAAAAATCACTGGCAATGAAAAACTGCTCTCCGCGGTTCTCGACCTGGCCCAAAAGCAACACTCCACCGCCACGGCCGACGATCGCTTCCCGCTGCAAGCCTGCCGCATTACTGGCCATCGATTCCAAACGCTGCAACGACGCCAAAGCATCTGGTCAATCTGGCGATCAAGGCCGACCCCAAATCCACCGCCGATCTGCTCACCGAACTCGGCCTTGGCCTGATCGATCGATGAAAAATACGCCCAGGCCGCCGAGTGCCCTCCAGCGCGGGATCGATGAAACGAACTCCGGCGATGACAACGCCCCGCTGTACTTCTATTTGTCCGGCGCGCTGGAAATGCAAGACAAAACCGACGATGCCCTGGACGCCGCCAAAAAAGCCGCCGCTGCCCGGCCCAAAGACCCCCGCTTCGCCAGCCGACCGGCCTGGATCATGTATCACGCCAAGCGGTATGACGATGCCGCCAGGGCCTATCAAGACCGTTGTCGATCAGTTCGACTCCGATTACTCGTCGCCCGACGTGCGCGATAGCCTGCACGAAGCCCGCACCGTCCTTTCCAACATCGCCGAACAGCAGCACAACGTCCCGCAGGCGGTCGAATGGCTCGAACAAATTCTGGATGAGCGTCCCGATGACGTCGGCGCCAACAACGATCTGGGTTTCCTTTGGGCCGACGAAAATCAGCACCTCCGCGCGCGCCTACAAGCATGATCCAACTTGCCGTCGCCGACTCGCCCGACAACGCCGCCTACCGCGACAGCCTGGGCTGGGTGCTCTATCGCCTGAATCGCTACAGCGAAGCGCTCGCCGAACTGCAAAAGGCCGCCGCCGGAGATAGTCCCGACGGCGAAATTCTCAACCATCTCGGCGACACATACGATAAAGCTAGGCCAAGCCAGCGAAGCCAAAGCCGCCTGGTCCCGCGCCCTGGAGGCCTTTAAGAAAGCCGGCCGAATCGACAAATGGACAAAATTAAGGAACTCGAGAAGAAACTCGCACAAGACGACAAATGACCAATGACCAATGACCCGGCAGCGGAAATTGAGACATCGGTTGTGCGCAATTATGATCTTGCGGAGCGAACAGCCCAATTCGGTGAGACTACTATTCGTTTTGCGAAAGGGCTACGGCCCACCGCGGTGACGAAACCACTTCTTAGTCAGTTGGTGCGAGCAGCGACTAGCATCGGCGCCAACTATTTAGAAGCGGATAAAGCAGGCTCGAAAAAGGAATTGCGATACCGAATAAGTGTCTGCAAGCGCGAAGCTCGCGAAACTCAGTACTGGCTGCGAATGGTTGCGTCGGCCCAGTCAGATACTCGCAATACCGCTCGCGACCTATAGAAGGAATGCCACGAACTCGTTCTCATCTTCGCCGCTATCCACAAACGCAGCAATAAGAAATAATTATCAGTTCAATTGGTCATTGGTGCTTGGTCATTGGTCATTCTTTTCCATACCTTCGAAATTAACATCTAGAGCAATTCCATGGCCGGCCATTCCCACTGGGCAAATATCGCGCAGAAAAAGGCGCTGGTTGATAACAAGCGCGGCAAAGTCTGGAGCAAGCTCGCCAAGGCCATCATCGTGGCCGCCAAGATGGGCGGCGGCGATCCCGACGCCAACCTCCGCCTCCGCTACGCCATCGACGCCGCCCGGGCCGTCAGCATGCCCAACGACAACATCTATCGGGCCATCAAAACCGGCACCGGCGAACTGCAAAGCGGCAACGTTGGAAGAAGTCATCTACGAAGGCTACGGCCCCGGCGGCGTGGCCGTGATGTGCGAAATCCTCACCGACAACCGCAATCGCACCGCGCCCGGAAATCCGCAAAGTATTCGAACTGAACGACGGCAAGCTCGGCGCTACCAACTGCGTCGCCTGGATGTTCGAGCGCAAAGGCCTGTTCGTCGTCGCCGCCGACAAAACCGATGAAGACAAGCTGATGGAAATTGCCCTGGAAGCCGGCGCCGACGACGTGAAGCAAGTCGGCGACAAGTTCGAAGTCATCTGCGATGCAAATCTTATTCGCCAAAGTATCCGACGCCCTGAAAGCCGCCGGCATCGAGCCCGAATCGAGCCAGCTCACGCGCATCCCCACCAACACCGTCAACGTCGACGATCCCGACACCGCCCGCAAAGTGCTGGCCCTGATGGAAGCGCTGGATAATCACGACGACGTGCAAAGCGTGTCCGCCAACTTCAACATCCCCGACGAAGCGATGGCCCAAATCGCCGGCTAAGGGATAAAGGATGAAGGCGAGGGACGAGGGATGAGAATTCAATCGGCTCCCCACGTCTCTCGCACTTTCTCCTAATCCTTCCCCTTGTGCGCCACCTTCGGCCAGTAGTTGTCGAAGTTCTTGCCGCCTTCGAACGTCCAGGCTGTTGTCGCCGTCGTGGCATTGCAGGCAATCGTCGATCACGCGCCGCTTGCCCGCCTCGGTTTTGATCGACAACCGCATTTCGTCCCGGTAGTGCGCCAGCTCGGTATCCGAGGCTTTCAGCTCGCCCCGCTCCGCTGCCGCGTGCGTAGAACCAGGCCCGTGGCAATTCTCGCAGCCATTGCCGGCCAACAATGGCGTCTTGTCCATGCTCCGATATCCGCCGGCATAGGGGAAATATTTTTGCGGCTCCCAACCAGTCACGTGGCAGCTCAAACATTCCGGATCGTACTGCCGCGGCGGCGCCAAATGCACCAAGGTCTCCAGCGCCGTCGAATGCGGCGTCTTCTTCCAAATGGCGTACGCCTTGGTATGGCACTCACCGCACTCTTTGCGAGCCAATAAATTCCCGGCCGCTGGGATGCTTCACCGGCTTCAGCCCCAATCCCGCCCAAGCCAATCTCCTTCAGCTGATCTTGATACGACGCCATCACCTGCTTCATCCGCTCCGATTCCCCCCAGCCCGCATCCAAGGCGACGCGTTGATAGCGCACCGGCTCGTTCGCGTCGTCGAACAATCCCAGCACGATGGCATATTGGCCTTTGTGGCCCACCTCGATCAGTCGCGTTTGCGTGCCTTCGACCAGCATGGGATGATTCGGAGGTTCATCGGCCCCGCCGGCGCTCAGCACATAATTGAATTGCGGAAACTTTTTGGCCAGCGCCAACGAACCGTCCAGCTTGGCGTTCGACAACAGCACCAGCACGTCGCACTTCGCCTTCTCCAATTCCGGCACCACCGCGGCCAGCGCCTCGGCAGCCGGTTTGAACTGAATGTCGTTGTTGTTCACCTTCCGCCGATAGTCGTCGCCCACCACGCTGGTGACGCCGATTTTCTTTCCGCCGACGTTCAACACCCGAAACCGCGGCACGGTTTTGTCATCCATGCTGTACAGGCCGACGTTGGCCGACACGAAGGGCGTTTCCTGACCTTCCACGGGCGACACAATCGCGTACAGTTCCGCCGCCGACAATCGCAAATCATCCGGACCAAAACCCACGGCTTGATAGTCCATGGCTTTCAATGCATCGATGGTGCTCGCGTATTTCATCTCCGCCTGGCGGCCGAATCGTTTCACCAATCCACCCACGTCCAGCGCCACCACAGGCCATTTTTTTTCGCCCGTCAATTGCTTCAGCATCATGTCGCGCCGGCTGAGCCCGCCCTTTTGATTCTCCTTGCCCGAGCATCCACACGGCTCGATGTAGCCGTCCAGCGAGCCGGTGAACACCAACGCCACTTTGGGCTCCGGCCAATCTGCAAACAGCTCGCTGTCATGCCGCGCCAATTCGCTTTCCACCTGTTCGCGAGCTTGCGCCGGCTTTTGTGCTTCGCCCGAACTCACAGGCTGATCGGCCGATTGGCCTGACCGCGACGCGGCCATCACGAACATCGCCGCCACCAGCGCGGTGGTGCAGATCGCTATCCAATGAAATTCTAGTTCGCACAGAGCGTTCCTTGCTGCTAGATGATTCCTTCCGACCTCCGACTTCCGGCTACCCGCCTCTCACTCTCCCACCGCAAACCGCACCCTCAGCCGCACCAGTTTGGCATCCGGTTCCCCGGTCTCGATCAGCACATCTCCCAGTTCTCCCTGCAGACCACCCAAGTGCAGCCCGGCCGGTGAACCGCGCGGAATTTCCACGGTGATCGGCACCCGCACCAATTCGCCGCCGGCCAATTCCGTCGCCTGCCCGATCGTCACTTTCAGCCAGTCGGGCATGACCTTGCGCACTTTTGGCTTCAATTCGTGTCGATGCGGACCCCGGGCATGCAAAAACAACTCCGCCTTTGCACCCTCCTGGCTGCTCACAGGGCCGAAGTTCAACACGTTGCGGTCACCGTTCCAATTGTCGCGCCCGATCACCTGCAAATCGCTGATGACCTTCCCCTCGATCGGCACTTCCACCACCGGGCTGTCGGGCAAGTTCAACCGCAGCCGGATTTTCTGCCGAATCGGCCCCGAGAGGCAAGCCGGGTTTTATCGTAACCTCCACCACCACGCCGCTTTTTGCATCCGGATCGCCGTTGGCCAACACCTCGAGCCGGCATCGGCTTGATATCCACCGCGAAATTCCCCGCCGTTTCCTTGTCCGTCAGTTCGTGCTCCGTAACCGCCAGGCCCGGCCCGTGATAGCTGAAGATTTGCAGCTCGGCCTTCGGGCTGTCGGTCACGGAAACGTTGCTGAACACCAATTCTTCCGGACTGACTCGATAGGGCGAAAGCACTCTTGCCCGTAATCGTCAATGACACGCAGGACGTTGCGGATCGTTCGTGTTCACCACCGCGCTTTGGCGAAATGGCCCGCCGTTAAGGCCCTTCCACTGCACGTCGACCGTCGTCGATTCGCCCGGCGCCAGTTCCGCTTTGCGCGATAGTAAAGCTGGTGCAGCGTCCGCACGATACGCCGCCGCTGGTTAGCTCCAGCGGTCTGCTCCCCCACGTTCCGCACGGTGAACGAGTGCGACATCGCGTGTATCGTGCTCCATGCTGCCGAATTCGAATTCCTCTTTGATCGACCACGATTTTCGGATGCGGCCCCGCGGCGTCTGGATCCCGCCGTTCGCAATAAATCGGCCTGCACCGTTCCCGCCGGCGAAACGCCAAGTTCGATCATCGTCAGACCCAGGCCCGACCCCAACCCCAAAACGATCGCCAGAACAATCAAGCATCCAAGGTCGCATACTGTTCCTTACTCGCTTCCGCCCGGTCCCTAGTCCGAGATCTAGCCCATCATTCTACGCCCGCCAAATGCAGCGCCAGTTCACGTTCGTCACCGCCTCTGCCGCGCCACAGTTCAGCCGATCGCCGCTTCAAATACTCGCGGCACTTCACGAAAAACTCCTGCAAGTCAGCCCGCCGATAATCCGGATACGTCCATGGGCTGGCCTGCCAACCGCCGTCGCGAAAGTGCAGCGTCACTTCCGCGAAAATTCCACGCCCGAAGTAAATTCGATGGCAATGATCTTTCGTCGAAGCCAGCACAAGTTTGGCCAGCGTGATGTACCCGGGATCGAGATTCACCGGCCGCGGCTCACACGTGCTGCCCACTCGCGGCGTATTCCGCCTCCCACTGGTTGGCTTGCAGCTTGAAGTCAACCAGCCGCTCCGCCGCCACGAGTTGCTCAAACGCAAAGAACTGCTTCTTCAGCCCCGATCCCATCGAGTCGCGATAGTAATCGGTTTCGCTGAACTCAAACGCCGCGCTCGCAAGCGCCACCGGCCCCCACGCCGATTCGGCGCTCTTTCGGCCCAATCTAGCGCCGCATCGTGCCGGCTGAATGCGGCCAGAATCAACAGCACCGGCGAACTTTCCGCGGGAGTTCCCATCCCTCCAGCTTACGCGAAATCAGTACGCCTTCGCCAGCACCGCCCGACAAGAACTGGGCCGCCCGGTAAAGATGCACTTCCCCTGCTCCGGCTCGCACCCCTCCAGCGCGCCCTCCACCGGCAGGCAGCGGATCGATCACTTTCATGTCCGTCAAGATTTTTTCCACGTCCGGCCCTTCGCTCACGTGGCACAGCGCAAACCCGCCGTGAATTTCCGGCTGCTCGGCGTTCTTCGGCGTAAACCACGCTTTGAATTCGTCCAGCTTGTCGATCTTCCGCGTGTTCGCCTTGCGATAAGCCAACGCCCGCTGAAACAGATTCGTTTGCATCTCCGCCAGCGTCTGCCCGATCGTCGAGACGAACTGCCCGCGCGGCACGCCGGCCTTTTCCGATTTGTCGCGCCTGCCGACAAACACCGCGTCGGCCGCCACGTCGCGCGGGCCAACCTCCGCCCGCAGCGGCACGCCGCGCTTGATATGCTGCCACACTTTGTCGCCGCCGCGCAAATCGCGCGTATCCATCTCCACGCGCACGCTCTCGCCGTCGTATTGCTGCGCTTTCAGTTCCGCTTCCAGCCGCCGGCAGTAATCCATCACCGTCGCTTTTTCTTCGTCGTTGCGGAAGATCGGCAGAATCACCACGTGCGCCGGCGCCAATCGCGGCGGCACGATCATGCCGTCGTCGTCCCCGTGCGTCATCACCAGCCCGCCCACCAACCGCGTGCTTACGCCCCACGACGTCGTCCAGCAATATTCCTCGCGCCCCTCGCTGGAAAGAAACTTGATCTCCTGCGCTTTGGAAAAATTCTGCCCCAAAAAGTGCGATGTGCCCGATTGCAGCGCCTTGCGATCCTGCATCATCGCCTCAATCGCATACGTGTCCACCGCCCCCGGAAACCGCTCGCCGGCGGTCTTCTCGCCCTTGGATCACCGGCATCGCCATGTAATCCTGCGCGAAGGTGGCATACACGTCCAACATCCGCAGCGTTTCCTCCACCGCTTCTTCCTTCGTGGCGTGCGCCGTGTGCCCCTCCTGCCACAGAAATTCCGTCGTCCGCAAAAACAGCCGCGTGCGCATCTCCCAGCGCACCACGTTGGCCCATTGATTGATCAAAATCGGCAAATCGCGGTACGACTGCACCCATTTGGCGTACATCGCGCCGATGATCATCTCGCTGGTCGGCCGCACCACCAGCGGCTCCTCCAGCTCTCCCGTCGGCACCAGCCCGCCCTTGGGCCCCGCCTCCAGCCGATGGTGCGTCACCACCGCGCATTCCTTGGCGAACCCTTCCACGTGCTCCGCCTCTTTTTCCATGAAGCTCAGCGGAATGAACAGCGGAAAGTACGCGTTCTGATGGCCGGTCTCTTTGAACATCCGGTCCAGCGCCTTCTGAATGTTCTCCCAAATCGCGTAGCCCCACGGCTTGATCACCATGCACCCGCGCACCGGCGAAATCTCCGCCATATCCGCCGCGCGCACCACCTGCTGATACCACTCCGGATAGTCCTCCTCTCGCGTCGGGCTAATCGCATTCTTCGGCTGCTTCGCCATCGCAAGTCCTTTGATGCTGTTTCGCGTAGTCGGCCAATACGTCAAGCACGCGGCATTCTACGGCCTTGCCAGCCGATTTGTGAATGCCACAACAGACATCCTTTTGTCTGCGGCGCCCCCGGCATACAATGTGACAAGCAACCTTCCTGCAAGTTCAATTCCTTCTCGCCTGCGCCGGCTTAGAAAGTGCCTCGAATGGCCCGTCGTTTCGTCAACGATCTATCGACATCAAGAAAACGTCGATCAAATTTTCCTCGCCTCGCAAAAGCAGTTGCGCCCAACCGCAACGGCAATTTGTATTTGCAGGTGGAACTTTCCGATCGCACCGGCGCCATCACCGCCCGCATGTGGAACGCCACCGACGCCGACCATCGCGCCTTCGAAGATGGCGACCTGGTGCACGTCGAAGGCGCCACGCAAATCTACCAGGGCGGCCTGCAACTGATCGCCACCAGCATCTGCAAAGCCCGCCCTGAAGAAGTCGATCTCGCCGACTTCATGACCCTCTCCCCCGCCGACATCGATCGGCTGGCCCTGCGACTGGCCGAACTGCTGCGATCGATGCAAGACCTCCACCTGCGCAATCTGGCCGAATGCTTCCTCACCGACGACGAATTCATGCAGCGCGTGTCCCGCTCGCCGGCGGGAGTAAAGAACCACCACGCCTATCCCGGCGGATTGCTGGAGCACGTCGTCAACCTGATGGAAGTCGCCGACAGCATCGCCACGCACTATCCAATTCTTAACCGCGACCTGCTGCTTGATGGGCGTGTTCCTGCACGACATCGGCAAGATCGAAGAACTCTCCAGCGACCACGGCTTCGCCTACACCGATGCCGGCCAACTGCTGGGGCACGTCGTGCTGGCCATCTCCATGCTCGACGCCAAACTTTGCCAGGCCGAAGAGCTGGCCGGCGAACCCATGCCGCAGGAAACTGTCTTACGGCTCAAGCACATGATCGTCAGCCATCACGGCGAATACGAATTCGGTGCTCCCAAGCTGCCGATGACGCTGGAAGCCATCGCCCTGCACCAGCTCGACAATCTCGACGCCAAGCTGCACAATTTTCATCAACTGATGCGCGACGACGCCAATCTCGACAGCGCCTGGACGCAATATCAACAAAATCTCGGCCGCAAACTGTTCAAAGGCCGCAGCCGAAACCCGCACAGCGCGTCGGCAACGAATCACGCTGAACCGGATAACGTATCTTTCTGCATGCAACATTCTGAACTTGAACAGGCCGTTCTTGGATTTTGTCAACCGGCCGAATTACAAACCGGTCAAACCCCGCGTCATTGCCAAAAAACTCGGACTCGACGAACACGCCGCCGCCAATCTGAAGCGGGCCGTCAAATCGCTCGTCAAATCCGGCCGCGTCGTCTACGGGCAAAATCATCTGGTGCTGCCGGCGCGCCGTCCAAACATCGCCGCTCAAACCAGCCGGCTCGATCCAAAAAAACCCGCCCCAGCGACATCCAGGCGCGCCTCGTCGGACGCGCACCGAAAATTTGCCCGTCGTGAATTCGCCGGCGACCGCGTCACCGGCATCTTCCGCCGCATGTCGGCCGGCTACGGTTTCGTTCGCCCCACCGGAGCCGCCCCGGCCTCCGACCGCAGCGGCGATATCTTCATCGCCGCCAACCACGCCGGCGATGCCGCCAGCGGCGACACCGTGCTGGTGGCCATCTCCGCAAAGCGCGATATCCGCCGCGGCAATCCCGAAGGCGAAATCGTCGAAATTCTCGAACGCGACACGCACCAATTCGTCGGCACCTACTTCGAGGCCGCCGGCAACGGCTATGTGCAAACCGACGGCACGACTGTTTTCCAAGCCGGTGTACGTGGGCGACCCCGGCGCGAAAAACGCCCAGCCCAACGACAAAGTCGTGTTCGAAATGGTCCGCTTCCCTTCGCACTTCCACGACGGCGAAGGCGTGATCACCGAAGTGCTCGGCGCCGCGGTGCGCCCGGCGTCGATACCCTCTCGGTCATCCGCGAATACAATCTCCCCGGCGAATTTCCCGACGACGTGCTGGAAGACGCCCGCCAACAAGCCGAAAAGTTCGACGAATCTGCCGCACGGCCGCGTCGATCTCACCGCCGAAACCATCATCACCATCGACCCGGTCGACGCCCGCGATTTCGACGACGCCGTCTCGCCTCGAGCGCCTGAAAAATGGCTTCTGGCGATTGGGCGTGCACATCGCCGATGTCTCGCACTTCGTGCGCCACAAATCGCCGCTGGATCGCGAAGCCCACGAGCGCGCCACCAGCGTCTACTTGCCCGACCGCGTCATCCCCATGCTCCCGGAGATCGTCTCCAACAATCTCGCCAGCCTGCAGCCCGACAAAGTCCGCTACACCAAAACCGCCTTCATCGAGTTCAACCCTGAGGGAGTTCGCACGGGCGTCGAACTGGCAAACTCCGCCATCCGCAGCAAACGCCGCTTCACCTACGAAGAAGTCGATTCCTATCTCGCCGATCGCGAAGCCTGGCGCTCCAAGCTCACCCCGCAAGTGCACGGCCTGCTGGCCCGCATGCATGAACTGGCCATGATCCTCCGCCGCCGACGCTTCGATCGCGGCGCGCTGGAGCTGACGATGAAAGAAGTGAAAGTCGATCTGGATAAACAAGGCCGCGTCACCGGCGCTCACATGGTCGAAAATACCGAAAGCCACCAGATCATTGAAGAGTTCATGCTCGCCGCCAACGAAGCCGTCGCCGACACGCTGCAAGAAGCCGCCGTGCCATTCTTGCGGCGCGTGCACGCCAACCCCGATCCGCGCAAACTCCACGCCCTGACCGGCTTCATCGCCGAACTAGGCTTCCAAACCGCCAGCTTGGAAAATCGCTTCGAATTGCAAAAACTGCTGGGCTCCATCCACGGCCGCCCCGAAGAGCATGCCGTCAACTACGCCGTGCTGCGCAGTCTCGCAGTGCGCCGTCTACAGCCCCGAAGAAGACGGCCACTACGCCCTGGCCAGCAAATGCTACTGCCACTTCACCTCTCCCATTCGCCGCTATCCCGATCTCACCATCCATCGATTGGTTGATGCACTCCTGACCAAGCGCAAGCCGCACGGCGACATGGGCGAACTTGTGGCCCTGGGCGAACACTGCTCCGAGCGCGAACAACGCGCCGAAGCCGCCGAGCGCGAACTGACCAAGCTGAAACTGCTGATCTACATGAGCAACCGCATCGGCGAGCAAATGGATGCCGTCGTCACCGGCGTGGAAGAATTCGGCCTGTTCGTGCAAGGCATCAAACTGCCCGCCGAAGGTTTGGTGCACGTCACCACGCTGGCTGACGACTTCTATCGTTTCGAACGGGCCAGCCACACGCTCACCGGCAACCGCTCCGGCAACGCCTTCCGCTTGGGCGACCTGGTGAAGGTCGAAGTCGCCCGCGTCGACATCGACCGCCGCGAACTCGATTTCCGCATCGTGCAGCGCAAAGGCCACCTCGCCCCGCCGCCCAAGCTAAGCCGCGGCAGCAAAAAGAACCTGCGGCAACTCAAAGCCGAAGCCAAGCACCGCAAGAAGCACGACAAGCGCGTCCACCGCGAATCAAACCGCCACAAGCAGCGATAGGATGGCGTCATCTAGCTTCGCTCTTCAGTTGGCTCTTAATCGCAGCTCCAAGCAGTTTCATTTTCGCATCGATCCACGGCGCTTTGCGGCCCGCTTGCACGCTAAGCCAAGCGCGGTGGTCTTGCGGCCAGAAGGTGATTTCCAACGTTCCCGATTCCCGCCCATTCTTCACGTGCCAGTGAACGCAGCCCGGAAACGCCTTGAGCGTGTCGCGCAGGATGACGTTTAATTCCGCCGACGCAATCGCCTGATCGATGGCTTGTTCAACCCGATCGTTCGCAACTTCGTCGCGGTAGCGTTGACTTCGACCATTCCGCACGTGTCGCTCCAATTTCGAAAATCTATCAGCATCAAAAGTATCCCACGCCTGCATCGTCTTTTCCAGCAAACTGTATCCCCTGGAAGCCGACCCAGTCAAACCGATACAATACCGCCAGCTTTGTAACGTCCATCATTGGCATCTCGACGCGGCGATTTTAACGCGGCGCAAGTGCGCGGAATACTCCGTGCTCGCGCCGGCAACACTGTGACTACTACACTCTTGAAAACGCCGCTGTTCGATTGGCACGCCGCGCATGGCGGCCGAATGGTCGATTTCGCCGGCTGGTCGATGCCCGTGCAATACCGCTCGATCATCGCCGAACACACCGCCACGCGCACCGCCGCCACGCTGTTCGACGTCTCACACATGGGCCGCTTCCGCTTCACCGGCCCCGGCGCTCAGTCATTCCTCGATGGCCTTGTCACCCGCCGCGTCACCGACATGCAATCCGGCCAGGTGCGATACGCCCTGGTCACCAACGATCGGGGCGGCGTGCTCGACGACGTGTTGGTGTACTACTTGCCGCACGCCGAAGGGGGCACCTACTGCGGCATGGTCGTCAACGCCAGCAATCGTGAAAAAATCGCCCGCTGGATCGACGACCATCTGGGCAACCGCGGCGACGTGCGCTTCACCGATGTCACCACCGCCACCGCCATGATCGCCGTGCAAGGCCCCAGCGCTGGATCTTTTGCAGCCACACATCCCGACCGATCTGGCATCGATGAAGTACTATCACGCCGTCGAACTGATTGGTCCAGGAAAAAACCACCGTCGTCAGCCGCACCGGCTATACCGGTGAAGATGGCTTCGAGCTGATCGTGCCGGCCTCGATTGCCACCGACCTGTGGGAACACATCCTGGGTAATCAAGAATCCATCGGCGTGCTGCCGGCCGGCCTCGGCGCCCGCGACACGCTTGCGCCTGGAAGCCGGCATGCCGCTGTATGGCCACGAACTGACCGAAGAAATCACGCCGCTGGAAGCCGATTTGGGTTTCGCCGTAAATCTTGAAGACCGCAACTTTCCCGGCGCCGACGCGCTGCGCGCGATTAATAGCGAAGGCCCCAAGCGAATTCGCATCGGCCTGGAACTTTCCGGCAAGCGCGCTGCGCGCGAACACTATGGAATTTTCGCCGGCGACCAGCCGATCGGCGAAATCACCAGCGGCACTTTTTCGCCGACTCTGCAAAAACCCATCGCCATGGGCTACGTGCCGCCGCAACAAAGCCAGCCCGGCACAGAATTGTCGGTCGATATCCGCGGCTCGCGGGAACCGGCCCGTGTGGTAAAGTTACCCTTTTATAAACGCCCCACTTGATCATCCAACAGCGGAGACCGAATCTTGAAACCCGAGGAATTACTGTTCGCCAAAACGCACGAATGGGCCGCCATCGCCGATTCCGCCGGCGCGAAAATCGCCACGGTGGGCATTTCCGCCTTCGCCGTCGAAGCGCTCACCGATCTGGTCTATCTGCAACTTCCCGCCGGTCGGCCGCAAAGTGAAAGCCGGCGAATCGTTCGGCGAAATCGAATCGGTCAAAGCCGTCAGCGATCTCTACAGCCCCGTCGATGGCGAAGTCGTCGAAGTCAACACCGCCCTGGCCAACAAGCTGGAAACCCTGAACTCCGATCCCTACGGCGCCGGCTGGATCGCCAAAATCAAACTCTCAGGCGATGTCCGCCAAAAACCTGATGGACTACGCCGCGTATCAAAAGATGTGCGCCGAAGAACAACAGTAAGCGATGACTTAACGACTGAATGGCTGAATGACTAAATGAAATAACAATGCCTCTGCCGACATTCCGTCATTTAGACATTTAGTCATTCAGTCATTTCCCCCATGCCCTACCTCCTTAACACTCCCGCCGATCAGCAAGCGATGCTCGCCGCCATCGGCGCGAAATCCATCGACGAGTTGTTCTCGCAGATTCCCGTCGAGTTGCGGCTCAAGGGCGATTTGAACATCCCCCCTGCCCTATCGGAAATGGAGCTTGACCGCGCACGTCGGCCAGCTTGGCAGCGCGAAATATCTCGTGTCGGCCAGAACGTGTGCTTCCTGGGCGGCGGCAGTTACGATCATTTCGTGCCGGCCGTGGTCGATTACGTCGCCTCGCGCGGCGAGTTCTACACCTCCTACACGCCCTATCAGGCCGAGGTCAGCCAGGGAAATCTCCAAGCGTTCTTCGAATATCAAACGCTGATCTCGCAGCTCACCGGCATGGATGTCTCCAACGCCAGCCTGTACGACGGCGGCAGCGCCGCCACCGAAGCGGTGCTGATGTGCATGCACGCCTCGGGAAAGCAGGGGCGCGTCGTCACGGCGGCCAGCGTGCATCCGGAATATCGCCAGATCTTGCACACCTATTTGGCAAACAGCGACACGAAGCTAGTCACAGTCGGCACGCCGCAAGGCGCCCTCGATCCGCACGAACTTGGCAAAGTCACTGACCGACGACACCGCTTGCGTGCTGGTGCAGCATCCCAATTTCTTCGGCGCGCTGGAAGATATGGACGCCGTCGTCAAGGCGGCCCATGAGCGCGGCGTGCTCGTCGTTGTGTCCGTCGATCCGATCAGCCTGGGCTTGCTCAAGCGTCCCGGCGATTACGGCGCCGATATCGTCGTGGCAGAAGGGCAATCCCTCGGCACCCCGATGCTCTACGGGGGCCCCTACCTCGGCATCATGGCCTGCCGCGAGCAATTCGTCCGCCGCATGCCGGGCCGCATCGCCGGCCAAACCGTCGATCGCCGCGGCAACCGCTGCTGGGTGCTTACGCTGCAAACCCGCGAGCAACACATCCGCCGCGAAAAAGCCACCAGCAATATCTGCACCAACCAGGGATTGTTCGCGCTGCGCCAGCGTGTATCTGGCCTCGATGGGCCCTCAAGGGATGCGCGAAGTCGCCACCGCCTGCCTGCGAAAATCGCGCTATGCATTGAGCAAGCTGACAGCCGACTCTCGCTTATCGGCGCGCTTCGATCGCCCGACGTTCAAGGAGTTCGTGCTCCGCGACTCCGCAGGAAAAGTGGATGAACTGCTCGCAGACGCACTCGATCTCGGCTACTTCGCCGGCATCCCACTGGGTCGCTGGTACCCCGATTTGGCCGATTGCCTGTTGGTCTGCGTCACCGAAAAGCGCACCCGCGAAGAAATCGACGCCTTGGCCGCAGCCATCGCCCACCAACGCACACCCCAGGCTACCGCCCGTGCGTAACACCCGCGCCACACAACTGCTGTTCGAACTCTCCGACCCGGGCCGCCGCTCGACCATCGTTCCTTGCGCCGATGTTGCCGCAACACCCGTCGAACAATTGCTGCCCAAGTCGGCGCTAGCCTCCGAGCCGCCGCCGCTGCCGGAGCTCGCCGAGCCCGACATCGTGCGTCACTACGCCAACTTGTCGACATTGAACATGTCGATCGACACGCATTTCTATCCGCTGGGCTCGTGCACGATGAAATACAACCCCAAGCGGAACGAACGCCTGGCCGCGCTTCCCGGCCTGGCAGATTTGCATCCGTATCAACCCGAAGAAACGCTTGCAAGGCCTGTTGCAATTGCTGTACGAACTGCAAGAGATCCTAAAAGAAATCTCCGGCCTCGATGCCGTCTCGCTGCAGCCCGCCGCCGGAGCGCAAGGCGAGCTCACCGCGCTCATGGTCGCCGCCGCCTACTTCCGCGATTCGCGGCGAACAGCGCACCAAAGTGCTCGCCCCGGATAGCGCCCACGGCACCAATCCCGCCAGTGCGGCCATGGCCGGCTTTCAAGCCGTCACAGTTCGCAGCACGCCGCAAGGCTTTGTCGATCTGGAGGATTTGAAAGCCAAGCTCGGCCGCGACACCGCCGTGTTCATGATCACCAATCCCAACACGCTGGGCCTGTTCGAACGCCAGGTCCGGCAAATCGCCGACCTCGTGCACGAGCAAGGCGGACTGCTCTACCTCGACGGCGCCAACATGAACGCCATCCTGGGCATCGCCCGCCCCGGCGATTTCGGCGCCGACATGATGCACTTCAATCCGCACAAAACGTTCAGCGGCCCCCACGGCGGCGGCGGGCCCGGCGCCGGCCCCATTGCCGTGCGCAAGATCTCGCGCCGTTTCTTCCCCTGCCCACTGTCGAACGCAGCGGCCGACGCTATCGCCTCGTCCACGATGGCCCCAAATCCATCGGCCGCGTGCGCAGCTTCTTCGGCCAAACCGGCGTGCTCGATCCGCGCCTATTGCTATATCCGCACCTACGGTCCGCGCGGGCTGCGCGAAGTCGCCGAAAACGCCGTGCTCAACGCCAACTATCTGCTCAGCCCGCTTGAAGCACGTTTTGCCCGTGCCGCACGGCGATCGCTGCTTGCACGAATTCGTGGCCACCGCAGCCCCGCTGAAGGCCGCCCGCGGCGTGTCGGCCATGGATCTCGCCAAGCGATTGCTCGATTACGGCTTCCACGCCCCCACCGTTTATTTCCCCCTCACGGTTCGCGAAGCCATGATGATCGAGCCCACCGAAACCGAAAGCAAAGAAACCCTGGATGCCTTTGCCGACGCCTTGATCCGCATTGCGGAAGAATCGCCCGAACTGCTGCACGAGGCGCCCCACACCACCGCCATCAGCCGCCCCGACGAAGTGCAGGCCGCCCGAACACCGATCATGAAATGGTCCCCTGCCCGTCTCAAAATAGCCGGACGCTAACAGCGTCCGGAGAACCACTAACGCACTCGCCAATCGTCGCCGCTTCTGCCTTCTGCTTTGCCTTCTGCCTTGACTCCCTGCCATTTGATCATCGATCCGCCCGGCGAAGGCGCCTGGAACATGGCGCTCGACGAAGCCCTGCTGGAAACGGCCGAGCGCGACAACACCGCCTGGCTGCGCTTTTACACGTGGCGCGAACCAACGCTCTCGCTGGGCTATTTCCAGCCACACGCCGATCGGCAGTCGCACACGGCAAGCGCCGAATGTCGGTTGGTTCGCCGCTCCAGCGGCGGCGGCGCCATCCTGCACGATCGAGAGCTCACCTACAGCATCGTGCTGTCGAAATCCCATCCGTTGGCCCGCCGCGCAGAATCGCTCTATCGGGCGATGCACGCCACTTTGATCGAAACACTGGCCGAGCTTGGCATCGTCGCCACGCTCTGCGACGGCTCTGCCGCCGATTCAACCCCCGCCACGACCGAACCATTTCTCTGCTTCCAGCGCCACCTGCCCGGCGACCTGCTTGTTGGCTCCCACAAAGTGGCCGGCAGCGCCCAGCGCCGTCATCGCGGCGCAGTGCTCCAGCATGGCAGCGTGATCCTGGCTCGCTCCAAATTCGCGCCCGAGTTGCCCGGGCTGGCAGACCTGGCTGGCCACGAAATCAACATCGACCGCCTGCGAGGAGTTTGGCAACAGCGCCTCGCAAAGCGCGCAGAGTTGGATCTGCGGATCACCGTGCCTTCGGATGATCATGCGTTCCAAGGCCGCCGAAATCTCGCGCCAAAAATTCTCCACCCCCCAATGGACGTTTCGCCGCTAGTTGCCTCTTCCGCGGCGTAGCGCCGCAGCGATTTTTGCCTCTTGCGCAACTCGTCGGCCAGCCACCCCCTGCGCGGAAATGGGTAAAGCAACGCTGATTTTTCGGCCCGGCCGATACCCATTCGGAATCCAGCCGACGCCGCAAGTTGGTCGATTTAATCTGAAGGGGCCTGCCAGCCACAAGGAAATCACATCGCGAAACTAGCGGCCGGATTTAACCCACGGCCGGTTTTTGACTTGCACGCAGAATTCCGCTATCATCAACAGTAGTAGCAGTGCGGAAGGGAGCAGAGAAGAGCCCTCCGCCCGCCTCGCCACTAGCCGGTTGTGCCCGCCCCGACGGCCATTGTCATTTTTCTGTAATCGGCCGTTCGCCGGGCTGCACACCTTCGCGGTACCGGATAGATTGGCGTCGCCTACTACACCGCTGGCCCCGGCCCGGTGGTGGAGTTTCCTGGCAGGTGCAGTTATATTTCATCCGGCAGAGTTTCGTGGATTTGGTGGTTTTGACGCCATTATTTTTTGTCGTTCGTCACCAACCACTTCACGGAACTAAGGCGTCGGTATGGAATTAACGCTTAAGCTGCTATCGGGTCGCAATTCGGGCAAAGAAATTCGCGGTTTCGCACAACAAGTTTCTCATCGGCCGCGCCGACGATTGCCACTTGCGCCCCCACAGCGATTTGGTCAGCCGCCACCATTGCGTGCTGCTGGTGGAAGAAGGCTTCTGCGCCGTCAGAGATTTCGGCAGCCGCAACGGCACCTACGTGAACGACGAGCGCATCGTCGGCCAGCGCGAATTGCACAACGGCGACCGCATCAAAGTCGGCGTGCTGGAGTTCGAAATCGAACTGACGTGTCGCGTGGGCGGCAAGAAAAAACCCAAAGTCAAAGATATCAAAGACGTCGCCCAGCGCACCGCTTCCGCGGCCAGCCAAGGCGGCGATGTCGACGACGATATTTCCGATTGGCTTTCCGACGAACAAGACGTCCGCGAAACGCAGCAGATCGATGTGCCCGAAACCAAGCAGCCTCCGCACGAAACTCCCTCCGCCGCGGCCCAGCCGGCACGCGATACCGTCTTCATGAAAAAATCGCCGACGGAGGAAACCACCGCCGCCAAGCCGCTCAAGCCGCAAGAGGCCGACGAATCCAAGGAAGCCGAAGAAAAGGCCCCGGAGCACGGCGCCGACACGGCCAAACGCCTGTTCGGCAAAACTTCTCCCGGCGCTCAAAAGGGCGGTGCCGCCAACAGCCGCGACGCCGCCGCCGACGCGCTGAAAAAATTCTTCAATACCCGCAAGCCGTAAGCTCAGGTGCCACTGGTCATTGGTGCTTGCAAATTGGTCGTTCACTCTGCCTTGACCCGCCGCACCGAGCCTGCCTATAGTTCCATCGGGAGATGTCCGATGCAAATAGCCGTAGGTCAACGCCTCCGGAGCACCGCCTGTCGATCGTCCATCCCATTTTCGCTCGAAACAACGCCGCAGGCAAAAACCGTGAGAGCCGCCAATCGCCGCCGCAAAGCAGCCCTGTTGGGCCTCGGCTTCGATGCCGAAGATGGCCATACGCGCATCACCAAGGGCGATAATTTCCTCCTCTGCGGCGGCTCGCAAGATACTCACGCGGCCATGCAGGAAACCGCCGTGAAAATCAACGAGCATCTCGATCGCCGCGGCCATCGCCTGGAAGACGTCTCGCTCCGCGAACTTCGCGGCATCGCTCGCGACGTCCTGAAGCAAATCGCCGACAAGCAATAGCCGACGGCCAGCCGCTACTGCTTGCGCCTCTGGATAGGGCCCTGTTTGCTTGCTTATCGCGTCGGCCCTCTTGGATGTGGCATCCATCTTTGCCAGCAACACGCGCTCGATCTCATCGGCCGACATGCCCCGCGCAATCATCTCGTGTTTCAGCGAGGCCTCGATCTCCGCCTTGCGAACCATGTAACGGTAGTTCGCTAATACCGTGATCAGAACCACGCCCATGGCAAAAACCAGGGTGATTGATACCGGATTGCTAAAAACGTTCTCCAAGAGATTGATCAATTGGCGAAAAACGCCCTCCTGATTCGCGGCGTCGGCCTGGGCAAAGATCCAAACCATGGCGGCACCTCTGTAATGGCTGGGGTCTTCGTGCGTGCGTCTGTTTATTCGCCGCAGTCTGAAGAATCCTGCCCACGCCGACTGCATTTTCTCCGAATCATCGGTTCCTAAAAGGCCAACGCGCACGGCCGCCGGCATCTCCGCAGTGAATTCGGTTCGCTTGGCCACCGCCTCCCGCCGGCCCCCTCTCGCTGCCGCGCCTTCGCCCCATCGCCGCCTCTCGGCCGGCCGCACGACCGCCACGACCGCACCGACGGTAATACCGCTATTAACCATTTATTTTGGTAAAACCGCCCATTTTCTCCAGACGTTTAAAATTATCAACCGGCCGAGCCGATCACTCTCTTTGCAGACCCTATATTTTTTGTGGTCTACGCCGATCACTCAATCGAAAAGGTCAATTACCCGTGTCCAAGCCAAAAACCGCCCCCACCGACCGTCGTTCGAAAAAGGATCGTCGCCTCGATTCTGAACGCCGCAACGGCGCCTCGTCCGTCACCACCGAACGCCGCAAGCTCCAGCGGCGAGAAAAGGTAAACCGTCGTCGGCAAATCGATCCCACCACCTGCGAACGCGATTACACCGACGAGGAAATCGAATTCATGCACGCCATGGATCGCTACAAGCGCGCCAGCGGCCGCATGTTTCCCACCTGCAGCGAAGTGCTGGAAGTGCTCCGTGGCCTCGGCTATCAACGTAGCACCGAGACGGCCAATAACGCATCCACGATCAGCGACAGCATGTTGTCGATCGGCCAATAAGACGATTCGTCGCCCGACCGCACTCATAGCCCGACTGTCTCAGTCGGGCTTTGTTCCGCGCCCGCTAGCA
The DNA here is from genome assembly GCA_963773925.1 of Pirellulales bacterium. Lineage (GTDB taxonomy): Bacteria > Planctomycetota > Planctomycetia > Pirellulales > JADZDJ01 > CAVRAW01. The sequence goes on along the minus strand of CAVZDC010000020.1, from coordinate 529,310 downwards.
CGTCGGGCACTGACATCGTCATACGACCGGCTGCTCGTTTTGCCCTTGCGGCATCGCCGGCGCCTAACTATCCTCCGCCCACTTTTCTCGCGCCCTGTCGGCGGCGCTCACTGTCCGCAGCGTCTACCTGGCAGAGCATTCATCGGCCGCACGGCCACGGTTCATCCGGGGGTAGGAGTCGCCATCGTGCAATCTGCGCTATTTCTATTCCAGAAATTCGTGCATCGAACGCTTCTCGTCCTGGCCGCCATCGGCATGTCGTTTTTGATTTGCACATCCGGCGGATGCGCCTGGATGTCCAGCGGACAAAACTCCGAAGGCGTGCGCCTGTTCGAGCAAGGCAACTTCGACGGCGCCGCCCAGCGGTTCCGCCAGGCCATGCAATCCGATCCCAACAATCCTGACAGCTACTACAACCTGGCGGCCTATTACCATCGCCAGGGCAAGACCTTGCAACGGCCGGTCGATCTGGCTCAGGCCGAAAGCTATTACCGCCAGTGCCTCGATTACAACCCGAACCACGTCGACGCTCGCCGCGGCCTGGCCGTGCTGCTGGTCGAGCAAGGTCGCTCGCAAGAAGCATTCGCGATGCTCGAAGGCTGGGCCACACAAAACCCGACCATGGCCGCACCGCAAATCGAGCAGGCCCGACTGTTCGAAGAGTTCGGAGACAAGGAGGCCGCCAAGGACCACCTGGCCGCGGCGCTGCAGGTTTCCCCCAACGATGCTCGCGCACTGGCCGCGCTCGGCAAACTGCGCGAAGAATCGGGCGATTACGCCCAGGCGCTGGAAAATTACCAGCGCTCGCTAGCCGCCTACCGCTACCAACCCGAATTGGCGCAGCGCGTCGCCGCTCTCCAGGCCGCCGGCACCACATCGCCGGCTTACGCCTCCGCCGGCGGCACCACAATTCGTTGATTTGGCCTACGCTGCTTCGAGCTGTTTCGCCGCGGCTGACGGCGGCGCCGTCAAATCAAATTGTGGCGGACGCTCGGCCCCGCTTGAGTCGATCGGCTTGGGCCGCCGCTTGCGGCTCACGTGATTCAGCCCATCTAAAAACGCCGGCGAAATCCGCTTCGCCCAATACAGCAATTTCGCCAACGGCGTCACCAGCACCAGCCGCTTGTTCCTCTTGATGCCACGCACTCCCCGCCGCGCAACCCAGCTCCGGCGTTGCGCACAACCAACGGGGCGGATTGGGCACTGGCTGCTTCCGCCCGCTGATTGCCCGGTTGTACAAGTTGCTGCTCACCGGCCCCGGGCAAAGATTTGTCACCCCCAATCCCTTGCGGTTGTATTCCGCTCGCAGCGCTTCGGTGAAACCGACCAGCCCGAACTTGCTGGTGTGATACGCCGAAAATCTGCCCCCTGCCGCGATCCCCGAAATGCTGCACACGTTGAGAATGTGCGCGTCCTTGCGCGCCAACAAAATCGGCAACAATTCCCGCGTAATGTGCACCGGGGCCAACAAATTGATCGCCATCAGCCAATCCCATTGCGCTCCGCTCATCTTGTCCGTCGGTCCGTAATACGCCACGCCGGCGTTGTTGATCAACAAATCGATGTATTGCCAGCGTGCCACCAAATCGGCAATGGCGGCCGAAATCTGCGTCGGCTGCGATAAATCGCATTGCCGCCCGACGGCCACAACGCCCAACCGCCGGCAATCGTCGATCGTGGCTTGCAGTCCCGCCGCATCAACGTCGAGCAGATACAAATGCACCCCTTCGCGCGCCAACTGCTGCGCCAGCGCCCGACCAATGCCCGACGCCGCCCCCGTCAGCAAACAGCGTTTATTCTTCAAATATTTCATGGTACAGATCCCTTAGTTCTCCTCTCCTTACCCTCACTCGTTGGCCTTCACTGCTTTGTCCTTCCCCGCCACCGCGCCGGCCATCGCCGTCTGCATTCGCCGCGGCGTGAACGGCCGCAGCCAGTTATTCACACGATAAACCACTCCCGGCGTGATCAGAAACTTGCCTTTGAACATCCCGGCAACGGCCCGCTTAGCCACCCAACGCACCGGCACGGTCGTGAGCTTCATCAACAGCGTTCGCTTGTGATTCGACACATCGTGAAACTCCGTCTCCATGAACCCCGGCGCCACCACGCTCAAACGAACATTGCTCTTTCGCAGTTCCGCGGCCAACGCCTGCGTAAATGCGATCACGTGCGCTTTGGCCCCGGAATAAACCGCGTATCTGGGGATCGGCGCCAATGCAGCGTACGAAGCCACCTGCAAAATGTATCCGCCCCCCTGCTTTTTCATCGCTTCGGCAAACAGCCGCGTGAGTGCTGTCACCGCGCGAATGTCCACCGCAATCATCTGGTCGATCTGCGCCAGCGTCTGCTCCAAAAACGGGCCGAACAATCCAAACCCCGCATTGTTCACCAGAATATCGATGCGCCGACCCAGCGATTGCGCCTCGTCGAACAACCGTTGCGGCGCGTCGGCTTGCGCCAAATCCGCGGAGAGTACCTTCACGCCTACCCCGTGCGCGCTTCTCAGCTCACCGGCCAGCGCCTCCAGCCGATCGGTCCGCCGCGCGGCGATCACCAAATCAATTCCGCGCTCCGCCAACAGCCGCGCAATCTCGGCTCCGAACCCGCTGCTAGCGCCGGTTATCAGCGCGCACTGTTTGAAAGCATCCATGCGTTCTTGCATCCTCAAAGCCGGCGGCAAGTTATCACAATCGCCCCGTCCGACGCCATACAGATCGAATTCGGCCGAAAAAAGCCTGATTAGCCTTCTGCTTTCTGTCGTCTGCCGTCGGCTTCTTGACCGCCTGCAGACCGCATCTTATCCTGCGGAATCTCCCGCGTGACTCCAAACTATTTGACCCCTGACCCCCGACACCTGACCTATGGCCGACCGCGTTTTTAATTTCTCCCCCGGACCCGCCGTCCTGCCCCTCCCGGTACTGGAACAAGCGCAGCGCGAATTGTTGGCGCTGCCCGGCGTGGGCATGTCGATCCTCGAGATCAGCCATCGCAGCAAATCGTTCGATGCTATTCTCGCCGAAACCATTCAAGGTCTGCGCGATCTGCTCGGAGTGCCCGCCGGCTATCAGATCCTCTTTCTGCAAGGCGGTTCCAGCCTGCAGTTCTACATGCTCGCGCTGAACTTCTTGAAAGGCTCTGGCAAAACGGCGGAGTACATCCTCACCGGCACCTGGAGCAAGAAAGCGATCGACGAAGCCAAGCGCGAAGGCGAAACTCGCGTCGTCTGGGACGGCAAAGCCACCAACTACGATCGCCTGCCCAAGCCCGTCGATTTGAAACTCAGCCCCGACGCCGCCTATCTCCACTTCACCGACAACGAAACCATCCAGGGCGTGGAGTTCCCCGCCACCCCCAACGCTGGCAACGTGCCGCTGATCTGCGATGCCTCTAGTAATTTCCTCAGCCGCCCGGTGCCGATCGAAAAATACGGCCTGTATTACGCCTGCGCCCAAAAGAACGCCGGTCCCGCCGGCGTCACGGTGGCCATCCTCCGCGACGATCTGATGCAGCGCGCCCCCAAAAATCTGCCCCCCATGCTCGACTACCGGGTGTACGCCGAAAACGAATCGCGCTACAACACCCCGCCCACTTTCGGCATCTACATCGTGAATCTGATTTGCCGCTGGCTGAAGAACGAAATCGGCGGCCTGGCGAAGATGCAAGAGCGGAATCGCGCCAAAGCCGCCCTGCTGTACGACGTGCTCGACAAGTATCCGCAGTTTTATCAGGGCCATGCGCAGCCCGACTGCCGCTCGCAGATGAACGTCACTTTCCGGCTGCCCAATGAGGAAACCGAAAAGGCGTTCCTCGAGGGCGCCAAGCAGCTCAAACTGGTCGACCTGAAAGGCCATCGCTCCGTCGGCGGCATCCGGGCCTCGATCTACAATGCCATGCCCCGCGAAGGCGTGGAAAAGCTTCGCCAATACATGCTCGAGTTCGTAAAGCAGCGCGGCTAGTCTCGACGAAATTCAATCGTCTGGCCTAGACTTGAGGGGACCAGGCTCTGATTTCTGAACCCTGAACCCTGAACCCTCCCTCATGCCTCGCATCGTCGTTCTCGATACGCTCAGCCCCGACGGCCTCAAGCTGCTGGACGAGGCCCAAGCCAAAGGCATCGATTACGAAGTCCGCACCGGACTCAAAGGCGATGCTTTGCGCGATGCGCTGGCCCAGTTCGAAGGCGCCATCTGCCGCAGCGGTGTAAAAATCACCGCCGAATCGTTGGCCGGCAACCACAAGCTCCGGGCCATCGTCCGCGCCGGCGTCGGCACCGACAACATCGACAAAGACGCCGCCACGCGCCTGGGCATCGTGGTGATGAACACCCCCGCCGGCAACACCATCAGCACCGCCGAGCATACCTGGGCCTTAATGCTGGCCCTTTCCCGAAACGTGGCCCCGGCGCATCACAGCCTCACGCAGCACAAATGGGATCGCAATAGATACATCGGCACGCAATTAGCCGGCAAGACATTGGGAATCATCGGCCTGGGGCGCGTCGGCCAGGCCGTCGCCAAGCGCGCCAAAGCCTTCGAAATGCGCGTCCTCGGCTTCGATCCCTTCCTCAGCAAGGAACGCTCCACGGAACTCGGCGTAGAACCTGTCGGCAGCGTCCGCGATCTCTTGCCGCAAGTCGATTATCTCACCGTCCATACGCCGCTGACCGACGAAACCAAAGCCCTCATCAATCGCGAGACGCTCACACTGCTCAAGCCCGGCGCGCGGCTGATCAACTGCGCCCGCGGCGGCATCTACGAAGAATCCGCACTGGTCGAAGGACTGAAAAACGGCCGCATCGCCGGCGTCGCGCTCGATGTTTTTGAAATGGAGCCCTGCACCGAAAGCCCGCTGTTCGACCTGCCCGGCGTGCTCTGCACTCCTCATCTGGGCGCCAGCACCGAAGAGGCACAGTCGCAAGTGGCTGTCGAAGGCGTCGGCCTGTTGGTCGATTTCCTGACCACCGGCGCGATTCGCCACGCCGTGAATATGAGCCCGCTGGATCCCAAAACTTTGGAAGCCCTGCGCGGCCATCTCGACGTGGCCCACCGCCTCGGTTTGCTGCTGGCCCAACTGGTGCGCGGCGCGCCCAAGCGCTGCGAAGTGCACTACCGCGGCGATGTGGCCGACAAAAACACCAAACTACTCGAGCGCCGCCTTCGCCTGCGGACTCCTGGAAAATGCCTTGGACGAAGAGGTCAACATCGTCAATGCCGAAGTGCTCCTGCGCGAGCGCGGCATCGAACTGGTCGAGCAATCGCGCCACGATATGGGCGCGTTCAGCTCCGCCATTAGCACCAGCCTCACCGCCGACGGCGAAAGCCGCCGCGCCGCCGGCGCCTGTTCGGCCACAACATGTCCCGCCTGGTGAAAATCGACGATCACCGCCTGGAAGCCTTTCTCGACGGCGTCCTGCTCATTTTCACCCACACCGACGTGCCCGGCGTCATCGGCCGCGTGGGCACCATTTGCGGCGAGCACGGCGTGAACATCGCCCAAATGGCCGTAGGCCGCACCTGCCCCGGCGGCGCCGCAACTGGTGTGCTGAATCTCGACGCCCCGCCCCCCGCCGAAGCACTGAATGCCGTACGATCGGTCGCGGGCATCAATTCCGCCACGGTCGTCTCGCTGCCGCCGGCCGGTCAACTGCCCCCCTGGCTGCAAGGCTGATCCAGCATGCCAACGATCAGCATTCAGCCGTTAGCCAGGCAATTGTAAAGCCGATTTTAAAACCTGTCCGCGACGGCCGATCGCCCACCGCTCCCCTGTCCGCCGCATTCATCCGTAAAACCGTTACCCTCGCACCGCTTTTGCAAAATTGGCCACTCTTTGTATGCGCCAAGGTTTAACATCCCTCGGGAAATATCCGATGCTTTCCTTGGCAGGCGAACGTCGCCCGACGACGATCGTCGCACACCTTTGCCGCCTCCCACCACCGAAAGTTCCCGCCTCCCGGAAGCATTTCGCGATCCATGTCCAGTGCGGCTCTTCAAGACGACAAAACTTTGCTCGAAGAGCAGGTTCTAACCGCGCTCCGGGAGAATCCGCACTTGCGAGGCCGCAGCCTGCGGTTTGAAACACACGAGCGCCGCGTCACGCTTCGCGGACAGGTCACGAGCTGGTATCAAAAGCAGATGGCGCAGGAAACGCTGCTGCGGCTCGACGGCATCGACCAGGTCGACAACCATCTTGAAGTCAGCCGCGCTAGTCAAACCTCGGGTCGCACTGACAAGCGCCGCGATAGTCAGTCGAACCAACCCCACTGCATCGTTTTCACCGCGGCTTTGCCGGCCGATGCCCCATCACCGCGTCCCCGCGGCTGCCATAGTTCGGCAAGCATTCATCCAAGCGGCAAATGTGAATCACTTCCTGATTCGCTTCCGACAATCCGCACAACCGCAGCAGCCCGTTATGGGAGTGAATGCGCTTGGCCAACATCACCAATTGCGCGATCACCGAACTATGCAGCATTTCAACATCGTCCAATTCCAGCACCACTCGATAGATGAAGACCTGCTGCAAGATCGACCAAACTTTTTCCGCCAACGATGGTTCGCCGGTACCAAGCTCCTCGACCGGATGCAGCCGCACAAACATCCAATCCGGCCCGCGGTCGACGTCCATTCGCCAACCCGTTGCACTTTGCGCAATGGCCATAAGACACCTTTCCCTTCATGTGAAAAGGCTTGCGCTCCAGAGAAGAGTTTCTGAACAACTCATCATACGCTTTTCCAGTGCCCATGCAACGCGAAGTTAAACTCGTCGCCGACTGCATTCCGCATGCCGTCGGCAAGCACCCACCCACTTGCGACCCGTCCGCGAACTTTCGATACTACTTCGGTCCTGCGGGCCGCCGATTCGCGACGCGCAATCAGCCTATTTTCACACTTTGCATAAGCGAGACTCACCATGGCACGTTCCGGAGCAGTCACTTTTAAAGGTAAACCATTGACGCTGGCGGGGGACGAAGTGAAAGTCGGCGCTCAGGCCCCCGACTTCACCGTCTACTACTTCGAAGCCGGCGAACTGAAGCCGATCCGCCTGGCCGACCTCAAAGGCAAGCCCACCCTGCTCAGCGTGGTCCCTTCGCTCGATACCGGCGTTTGCCAGAAACAAACCAAGCGATTCAACGAAGAACTGAGCGCGCTGGGCGAGCGAATCAACGCCGTTACGATCAGCCTCGACCTCCCCTTCGCCCAAAATCGCTTCTGCGGCGCCGAAAACATCAAAAACATGCGCGTCGGCAGCGATTACCAGGACCGCCAGTTCGGCAAGAACTGGGGCACGCTGATCGAAGAGCTGAAAATCCTCCAGCGCAGCGTCTTTGTCCTGGACAAGAACGGCAAAGTGGTCTACGCCCAGCCCGTGAAAGAAGTCACCGAAGAACCCGACTACGCCGCCGCCATGTCGGCTCTCAAGTCGCAATTGTAATCGCGACTTCCCTATTTAGCCCCGGGTCAATAACCCGGGGCAATGCGGCCAGAATTCACTTTCCGCCCAACAATTTCTCAATGCTGCCCCGCGCCGCCGCCAATGCCGCCGGCAATTGATCCGGGTGCTTACCGCCCGCCTGCGCCATGTCCGGCTTGCCGCCGCCGCGCCCGCCGACCGCTTCCGCCGCGGATTTGATCCACTCGCCGGCACTCAGGCCTTTTTCCACCAGATCGCGCGTCAGCCCTGCCACAATCGTCACTTTGCCGTCGTCGCGGCTGGCCAACATCACCGCCGCCGGACTCACTTTGCGGCGCACCAGGTCGATCAGCTCGCGCATCGTGCCCGCCTCCGCGCCGGGCGCTTCGGCAACAATGACATTCGCGCCGGCCACCTTCGCCGCCTGCTCGATCAGTTTTTCCGGCGAAAGGTCTCCGCTCTTTGCGCCCGCCGCGGCGTGTTTTTTCAGCTCGCGCATCTCTTTCGCCAGCGCCGCCACGCGCTGCGGGACTTCCCCAGGCGGCACTCGCAGCGCCGCCGCCGTCTCGGCCATCAAACGTTGATCTTCCCGCGCCTTTTCCAACGCCGCCCGGCCCGTGAGCGCCACAATCCGTCGCGTGCCTGCCGACACGCTTTCCTCGCTCGCGATCCGAAACAGTCCAATCTGCCCCGTATTACTCACATGCGTTCCGCCGCACAGCTCCTTGCTGAACTCGCCCATGCTGACCATCCGCACGATGTCGGGATACTTTTCGCCGAACAGCATCATCGCGCCCGATTGCCGCGCTTCTGCAATCGGCAGATGCTTCCAGCCGACCGGCTCCGCCGCCAGCACTCGTTGATTCACCTCGTCTTCAATCTTCGCCAGCGCCTCCCGATCCACCGCCGATGGATTGGCAAAATCGAACCGCAACCAATCGTCATCCACCTTCGACCCCTGCTGCTGCGCGTGTTTGCCCAAGAGTTTCTGCAGCGCATAGTGCAGCACATGCGTCGCCGAGTGCGCCCTCCGGATTCCCGCCCGCCGTTGGTCGTTCACCCGCGCCGTGACCGTCATCCCCAGCTTCAACATTCCCTGCTTCAAATGCCCGCGATGCAGCATGAAACCCTTCTCGCGCTGCGTATCGATCACCTCAAACCGCAAGCCGTCCGCCGTGATCTCGCCCGTATCTCCCACCTGTCCGCCCGACTCGCCGTAAAACGGCGTCTGATCCAGCACCACCGTCACCGGTTTGTCGTGCCCAACTTCCTGCATCACTTCGCACAAATGATCCTGCGCAATAATTCCGACCACCTTCCCCTTCGCCTCCGTCGTTTCGTACCCCAAGAACTTCGTCGGCTCCATCGTTTTGGCCAGACTATCCACCGGGCTGTGCGTGAACACGTCGGCCACCTTGCCGCCGCCCGAGGCAATGCCGTGCTTTTCCATCTCTTTGCGAAGACCTTCCCTATCCAATTGCAAATTCCGCTCCGCCCCGATCTGCTCCAACAACTCCGGCGGAAAGCCGTACGTCGTATACAGATTTGTTGACTCCGTCCCTAAAATCCGCACGCGGCCTTCCTTCTCCATCGAATCGAACAGCCGATCGATGCGATGCAGCCCGCTGTCGATCGTGCCCAAAAAATTCTCTTCCTCGGCGCGAATCATCTTCGACACGCGATCGACAGTGCTCTTCAATTCCGGATACGGCTGGCTCATCACCTGCGCCACCGTGCCCACCAGTTGATTCAAAAACGGCTTGCGCACCCCCATCTGATGCCCGTCCAGCACCGCCCGCCGCAAGAGCCGCTTGATCACATACCCCTGTTTTTTCGGCCCCGGCGACACTTCTTCATGGATGGCAAATGTGCAAGCGCGCACATGGTCCGCAATCCGCCGCATCCGCCGGCCGTCGTCGCTCTTCGGATCGTATTTCTTCCCACACACCTGCGCCGCCGCCTCCACCAGCGGCCGCAAAATATCGATGTGAAAATTCGTGTCCACGTTCTGCATCACCGCCGCCATCCGCTCCAGCCCCATCCCGGTGTCGATGTTCTTGCTCGGCAGCGGCCGCAAATTGTTCGGCGGGTCCCCCACCCGATTAAACTGCGTGAACACCAAATTCCACACTTCCACTTCGCCCCCGTCGGGCGTGCGCACAAATATCTCGCTGCATGGCCCGCACACGCCATCCGGCCCTTTGCTCGGCGCCCCGGCCGGCCAGAAATTGTCGTCCTCCCCCATCCGCTGAATCCGCGCCTCCGGCACCTTGATCTCGTCGCGCCAAATGTTGTACGCCTCGTCGTCGTCCTGATACACGGTCACGGATAACCGCTCCGCCGGAATGCCCATCCACTTCTTGTCGGTCAGAAACTCCCAGGCCCAGCTAATCGCCTCGCGCTTGAAATAATCGCCGAAGCTGAAATTGCCCAGCATTTCGAAAAACGTGTGGTGATAGGCCGTCCGCCCCACGTTATCGATGTCCCCCGTGCGCAGGCACTTTTGGCAAGTCGTCGCCCGGGTAAACTCCAGCTTGCACTTGCCCAGGAAGTGATCCTTGAACTGATTCATCCCCGCCGGCGTGAACAACACCGAAGGATCCCACCGCGGCACCAGCACGTCGCTGGGCCGCCGCACGCACTTCTTGGTTTCAAAGAACGCGAGATATTTCTCGCGAATTTCGTCAGTCTTCATGGAATCAACGCGTCATTATTAGCCGGAGGCGAACCGCCTCCGGAGAATCACCAATCGCGCAACCATCATCAGCAAACGGCCAATCATATCCGTCTACCAAACGACCGGCTAGGCGGCCATTCGGACTGCCCGCCGCGCACAAAAAAAGCCCAGGGGTTGCAGCCCCTGGGCTCGCGCGGCCAAGAGATTTCCAATGACTTGTTCTGTGTGCCTATTCTTCCGTGCCACCGGCGGCAATGGCCACCACCGCGGTAATCCCCGCCGCCAGAATCTTCTCGCGCAGCTCCTCGGTGATCTTCGGATTCTCGGCCAAAAACTGCCGCACCTTCTCGCGCCCCTGGCCCAAATGCGTTTCGCCGTATTTGAACCACGCGCCGCTGCGGATGACCAATTTCTGGTTCATCGCCAAATCCAGCACGTCCCCTTCGTAGCTGATACCATTGGCATGCATCATGTCGAACTCCGCCACGCGAAATGGCGGCGCCACTTTGTTCTTCACCACCTTGGCCCGCACGCGCTGCCCGATCACTTCTTCGCCGTCCTTCAACTGGCCGATTCGCCGCACGTCGATGCGGCACGAGGAATAAAACTTGAGCGCCCGTCCGCCCGGCGTCGTTTCCGGATTGCCGAACATCACGCCAATTTTCTCGCGAATCTGATTGATGAAAATCACGCACGTCTTGCTCTTGGAAATCGCCCCGGTCAGCTTCCGCATCGCCTGGCTCATCAGCCGGGCTTGCAGCCCGACGTGCGAATCCCCCATTTCCCCGTCCAATTCCTTTTGCGGCACCAAGGCGGCCACCGAGTCGATCACGATAATATCCACTGCGTTGCTCTTAATCAGCATCTCGGTGATGTTCATCGCCTCTTCGCCGCTGCCCGGCTGGCTCACCAGAAGCGTCTCCAGATCGACGCCCAGCTTCTTAGCCCACGTCGGATCCAGCGCATGCTCGGCATCGATGAACGCCGCAATGCCCCCTGCGCCTGCGCCGCGCCACGGCATGCAAGGCCAACGTAGTTTTACCGCTCGATTCGGGTCCGAAAATTTCAATCACGCGTCCCTTGGGCAAGCCCACGCCCCCTAGGGCCAGGTCCAACGACAAGCTCCCCGTCGGAATGCCCTGCACCCGCGCCGTCGCCCCCTCGGTGGCCCCCAGCGCCATAATCGACCCCTCGCCGAACGTCTTCTCAATCTGGGCGATGGTGGTCTTCAACTGCGGATGCTCGGCCAGCACATCGTGCACGGCTTTGCCTTTTCCGTCCGCCGATTTCGAAGGAACCGATTCTTTCTTTGCCATGCGATTGTTCGTTTTGACTGCCGTGACCATGAAAGTTTCCATCCTTTATCCCGCAGAAGCCCCGAATGTGCAAGCTAGCTCCAAGCGTCCGCGGTTCGCCCAGGCCTGCAAGATTTAATTCCAATTATACACCATTACTGAACACGTGGACAGTATATCGGCGGATACCGATTTGATCAACTAGATTTTCCCCGCGCGCGAATAATCCTGTCCTGTATACTAGTGAACAAGCAAAAAATCCGGCGCAAAATCGCAAGTTTATCAGCAGCAATTTCCGCCGCCCCCCTCAACGCCCACCCCAATTTGACGTTCCCATCCACAAGTCGTGCCTGGCCTGCCGGCCGCGTGCAAATGCGTTGCGATTACGGCAGCGAATACAGATCGGTTCCCTGCCGCTTCAGCTTCCCCTGTTCCACCAGTGCATCCCACACCGCGCGGAAACTGATCGGGGGGCGCTATACCCGCGATCGTCGATTTCTGCCCCGAACTCATCGGCCCGCGTCCAATTCGTGATTCGTGATCCAACAGCGTCAACTTCCAGCGCTTTTTGAACGCGTTCCGCGCCGATTTAAGGACTTCCGGCGTAATCGCACCTGCCGACGAACCGGCACCTTGTGCCGACGACGACGCTGCAGGCAAACCCGCAGGCGGCGACGTTTGTGATTGCTCTTCAGCCACGATCAAAACTCCCGTTATTGCCAACGAATTAAAAGCTATTCCTCAAATACCGCGTGCGAAAGCACCTCATAAGTCGGACCCTCTCGCCCCAGCGTACTCGAAAATACAGTCACAGAATCGACCGTCATCGCCCCGGCATCGAACTCGGCATGCTTTTTCAGCAATCCCGATAATTCTTCCAGGCCCCCGCGGCTGCTTTCGCGCACCCGGCCCAGCGTCACATGCCCCGTAAACCGCCGATGTTCTTTGGGAAATCCCAACGGCTCGAGCAATCGCTCCACGGCCTGGAATACCAATTCCATCTGCTCCGCCCCGTCGCTCACCCCCAGCCACAGCGTGCGCGGATGCGAAACGGCCGGAAATGCCCCCACCCCCTGCGCCACAATCTCAAACGGCGTAAACGGCCCGACCGATTCCTGCACCGCCCGACAGATGTCGTTGGTCCGCTCCGCCGCCACGTCGCCAAGAAACTTGAGCGTGTAATGCAGATTCGCCCCCTTGGTCCAAGTCACTTTGGCCGGAGCCACCTTCAGCCGCTCAATCAATCGCAGCGCGCTGGACCTCACCTCCGGCGAAATCTCCACGGCCACAAACGTTCGCAGCAGCTGCATCGCGCCATTCCTGCTTTCCTGGCTTCCTAATAAAATCTGCCCTCGCCGCGCCTCCGCGTCTCTGCGGTTAGCTTCCGTCAAAAACTCAACATCTTCCGATATTCTTCCATCCGCCGCTCCAAATCCGCCCGTTCGATCCCTTTCAGCCGATCCAGCGAAAAATCTTCCACGGTAAAGCTCGCCGTCAGCACCCCGTACGCCATCGCTTCCTTCAGCGTGCGCGGATCGAAGCTATCCTTCTCTGCCAAATACCCCATCATCCCCCCGGCGAAGCTGTCGCCGGCGCCGGTCGGATCGATCACCTGCGGCGTCGGATACGCCGGCATCACGTAGGTTTCATGCTCGCTGAAAAACATCGCCCCATGCTCCCCTTTTTTGATCACTACAAACTTCGGCCCTAGCTTCAAAATTTTCTTTCCCGCACGCACCAGGTTTTCGTCATCCGTCAACAGCTTGGCCTCGGCGTCATTGATCACCAGCCCATCGATCCGCTTCAGCAACTGCATCAGCTCGTCGTGCTGAATGTTGATCCACAGGTCCATCGTGTCAGCCACGGTCAGCATCGCCTCGGGCACCTGATCCAACACCTTCATCTGCAGCACCGGCGAGCCGTTGGCCAGAAACAAAAACTTGCTGGTGCGATATTCCTTCGGCAACACCGGATTGAAATCGCCAAACACATTCAAATGCACTTCCAGCGTTTCGCGATCGTTCATGTTCGGCTGATACTTCCCCGTCCAGCGAAACGTCTTGCCCCCCTTCACCACATGCAGCCCGGCGGTATCGATCCCCCGCTTCTTCAACAGCTCGGTATGTTCCGCTGGCCAGTCTTCCCCCACCACGCCTACCAATTGCACCGGCGAAAAGTAGCTGGCCGAGTACGAAAAGAACACGGCCGCCCCTCCCAGCACGTTGTCGCGCCGAGCCGTCGGCGTTTCCACGCTATCCAGCGCCACCGAACCAACCACCAACAGCGACATGTGATTTTTCCTTGCTGATCTTGCAGTATCCCGCGAACCGTCGCATTGTAATTACAATCAATGTCCGATAGTAGCAGTCACCCGTTCACCCTTTCACCCGTTCATCCGCGGCCGCAATGTTCACCGGCACGCTCGAAGCCATCTTCATCGGCCCCACCAAAGGCCAACCGATGCAACAGGTCGCCAGCGCGACAGCCACCGCCGGCGCCGGCTTGGAGGGCGACCGCTATAAGCGAGCCCCGAGCGTCAGCGACGGGAGGAGCGCCAGCCGCCAGGTCACCCTCATCGAAGCCGAAGCCCTCGAAGCCGCCCAGCGCGACTACGATCTAAGAATCGAGCCCCACCAACCGCGCCGCAACCTGCTCGTGCGCGGCGTGCCCTTGAATCACCTGGTCGGCCGCGAATTCCAAATCGGCCCGGTCCGCCTCCGCGGCATCAAGCTCTGCGAACCCTGCGGCCACCTGGAAAAAATGACCGTCCCAGGAATCGAAAAAGCCCTCCACCACCGCGGCGGCCTCCGCGCCGAAATCCTCACCTCCGGCGAACTCCACCCCGGCGACACCGTCTGCCCCGCTTGATTTAATCGCCTCTCCGCGACTCTGCGTCTCTGCGATTAATCTACCGCCCCTTCTGCTCGATCTTCGCCCACGTGTCTTTCAGCGTCACCGTCCGATTGAACACCGGCTTGCCCGGCTTCGAATCGATCGCATCGGCGGTGAAATACCCGGTCCGCTCAAACTGAAACCGGTCGCCCGCCTTCGCCTCGCCCAAATTCGGCTCCAACTTCGCCCCCTCCAGCACCTCCAGCGAACTGGGATTCAAATTCGCCAAATATGTCTGCCCTGCCGCTACCTCATCCGGATCGGGCTTGTTGAACAAATAATCGTACAGCCGCACCGGCGCCGTCACCGCATGCTCCGCCGACACCCAATGAATCGTCCCCTTCACTTTGCGCCCGGCCTGTTCCAACCCGCTTTTGGTCAGCGGATCATAAGTGCAATGCACCTCGGTCAAATTGCCGGCCGAATCCTTCACCACGCTTTCGCACTTGATGATGTACGCATACCGCAGCCGCACCTCGCCCCCAGGCACCAGCCGGAAAAACTTCTTCGGCGCATCCTCGCGGAAATCATCCTGATCGATGTAAATCGTCCGTGAAAACGGAATCTTCCGTGAGCCCGCCGCCGGATCTTCCGGGTTATTCACCGCTTCAAGCTGCTCCACCTGCCCATCAGGATAATTGTCGATCACCACCTTCAAGGGCCGCAGCACCGCCATCCGCCGCTGGGCCCGGCGATTCAAATCCTCGCGCACCGCATTCTCCAGCACCACCATGTCGATCGTGCTGTTGAACTTCGCCACCCCAATCCGATCGCAAAACAACCGAATCGATTCCGGCGTGTATCCGCGCCGCCGCAGCCCGCAAATCGTCGGCATCCGCGGATCATCCCACCCGCTCACATGCTTGTCGCGCACCAACTCCAGTAAGCGCCGCTTGCTCATCACGGTGTACGTGAGATTCAGCCGCGCAAACTCAATTTGCTGCGGATGCTGAACCTTATTTTTCTGCCCTGCTGAACCCTGAACCCCGAACCCTGAACCCTCATCCTCCGCGATCCTGTCCAAATACCAATCGTAAAGCGGCCGATGATTCTCAAACTCCAGCGTGCAAATCGAGTGCGTCACATCCTCAATTGAATCGCTCTGCCCGTGCGCCCAGTCGTACATCGGATAGATGCACCACCGCTCGCCGGTCCGATGATGCCTGGCTTTCAAAATCCGGTACATCACCGGATCGCGCATATTCAAATTCGGATGCGCCATGTCGATCTTGGCCCGCAGCGTGCGCGACCCCTCGGGAAACTCCCCGTTGCGCATCCGCTCAAACAAATCCATATTCTCTGCGATCGGCCGATCCCGGAACGGGCTATTCTTCCCCGGAGTCGTCAGCGTGCCGCGATACTCCCGAATCTGATCGGCATTCAAATCGCAAACATAAGCATGCCCCGCCTTCACCAACCCAATCGCCCACGCATGAATCTGCTCGAAATAATCACTGGCATACAGCGCCTCAGGCACATCGAACCCCAACCACCGCACATCCTCCTCGATCGCTTGAACGTACTCTTCTTCCTCCTTGATCGGATTGGTATCGTCAAACCGCAAATTGCAAACGCCGTTGTATTTGATCGCCAAGCCAAAGTTCAAACAAATGCTCTTGGCATGCCCGATATGCAAATACCCATTGGGCTCCGGCGGAAACCGCGTCTGCACCCGCCCCCCAAACCGCCCCGAGCGCGCATGCTCCTCAATAATCTCCTCAATAAAATTCAGCGACCGCGGTTCGGCCGACTTATCATCCGCGGGCTTGTTCTCGCTCGGCGACATTTGCAGTCATCCGTGGTCAACTGTAGCCGGCCTCTGTGAGGCCGGGAATCAAGACCGAGGTCGCAGACCCCGGCTACAGACGTTGTGGAAGTCGATAGTCTCTCGCAACGCTTCCTTCCAAGCAAGACCGCCCCGCGATATGGTAAATTGCGACTCGACTAACCGCGCACGCCGCAGTCGCCAACTAACTGATCAGTGTCCACGATGACCAAAGCCGCCAGCTACATCCCCGCCGACTGCCACGCCATCACGCCATACCTGCTCGTCTCCGACATCAACCAATTCATCGATTTCCTGGTCCACGGCCTCAGCGGCAAAGTGCGCGAAAAAATCGCCCGCCCCGACGGCAGCATCTTGCATGCGCAGGTAATGATCGCCGACTCGCTACTGATGATCGGCCAGCCCCAAGCCCCCTGGAAGCCGCTCCCTGTCATGCTCTACCACTACGTCCCCGACTGCGACGCCACCTACAAGCAGGCGCTCGCCGCCGGCGCAACCTCTGAAGTCGAACCCGCCGACATGTTCTACGGCGACCGCCACGCCTGCGTGAAAGATGTCGCGGGCAACAGTTGGTGGATCGCCACGCACATGGAAGACATGTCGGCCGAAGAAATCCAAACCCGCGCCGCAGCGTTCTACGCTGAGAAAGCGAAGCAAGGAACCTAGACCCGCGCTATCGCCCGCTCAATCCGCGCCATCGATTGGTCGCGCCCCAATATCGCCAACGTGTCGAACAGTCCGAAGCCGACCCCCTTGCCCGTGAGTGCCGCGCGCAGCGGATGCACTAAATCTGTAATCTTCCCGCCGCGCTTCTCGACCAGCGCCTTCAGCGCCGCCTCTAGCGTCGCCGGCTCAAACGGCTCAATCGCCGCCAGCGCCTGCTTCACTTCGCCTAACAACTCCCGCGCCCCCGGCGTCTGCCGCACCCGCTTCTCAAACACCTGCTCATCGTACGGCAATTTCTCGTCCGGCAAAAAGAAATCCGCATAATCCAAAATATCGCCGAACACTTTGATCCGGTCCCCCGCCGCCTCCACAATCCGCGTCAGCGTCGGCCCCACCTCGCACGCCACCGGATCGCTCACTAATCCTGCCCGCTGCAAAAACGGCAAACACTTCGCCACCTTCTGCTTCACCGGCACCTGTTGCATGTAGCTGTCTTCAAACGACCACAGCTTTTTGCAATCGAAACTCGCCGGCGACTTGTTCACCCGCTCCAGCGAAAATTTTCCCACCATCTGCTCGCGCGGGAAAAACTCCGTCTTATCGTCGAACGACCACCCCAACAGCATCAAATAATTGATGATCGCATCCGGCAAATATCCCACCTCTTCATAAAAATCGACGATGACTGGATTAAAAGTCTCCGCCGAAGTCGTCAGCCCCAAGTGCGCCGCCACCTCCAGCCCATGCTCATGCAACCGCTTGAAATCCGGATTCTTCAAATACTGCGCCAGCTTCCGCTTGCTCAGCTTATTGCGGCTCCCCGGCTCCGCCACAAACGGCACATGCGCATATTCCGGCAGCGGATACCCTAGCGACTGCGCCACAAATATCTGCCGCGGCGTATTCGAAAGATGCTCTTCGGCCCGAATCACATGTGAGATTTCAAATTCGAAATCGTCCACCACGGTGGCCAGGTTATAAAGCGGCGTCCCATCTGCCCGCTGAATCACATGATCCTGCTCGCGCACCCACTGAAACTCCACGTCCCCGCGAATCAAATCCTTGATCACCAGCGTCCCCTCATGCGGCATATTCAGCCGCACTACCCCCTTCCGCCCTTCACTCTCAAACTGCTTCTGCTTGGCCGCCGAATCCGCCATCCACTTACGGCTATAAATAAACGGCCGCTTCTCCTTCTCCGCCGCCGCCCGCTCCGCCTGAATCTCGTCCGTCGTAGCAAAATCCCGATACGCAAATCCGCCAGCCAGCAACTTATCGATCGCCGCCTGATAGCGCGCTCGCCGCTGCGATTGATAATAAGGCGCGAACGGCCCGCCCACCTCCGGCCCTTCGTCCCAATCGATCCCCAACCAGCGGAACCCATGCAAAATCGGCGCCAACGCCTCCTCCACGTTGCGCTCCTGATCCGTATCATCGATCCTCAATAAAAACTGCCCCCCATGCCGCCGCGCAAACAGCCAATTAAACAAGGCCGTGCGCACGCCCCCAATATGCAAATACCCCGTCGGGCTGGGAGCAAACCGTGTCCGAACCGGCCGTGGCATGGAAAGAATCCCTGGGTGTGACAGCGCTATCGCAGTTCACCTACCAAGGTACCGACCCACTGAGAAATGGCAAATGCCATAAAGCCGCGATCGCTGGTCGCGGTGCGGGCTACCGATCGTCGTAATCGTCATCGCGCTGCTGCCGGCGCATCTGCTTCCGCATCCGCTTCCGCTCCGCTTTCGAAAGCTTCCGGTTGCCGTAGCCGGAATTGTCGTTGTCCTCCTCCTCGTAGCCCGAGTAGCGCTCGTCCTCATCATCACGGACGTACGAGCTGCTCGAGCTACTGCCGCCGTTCCGATTCACCGCCGCCTGCACATACGATTGCAGCCCACTGGAGGCAGGCTTGTGCGATAAATCGCTTCGTGTCGAAGTCGACGACGACGAACTGGATGCTGTTTTCTTTGGCTTCTCTTTCTTAATCTTCGGCGCACGCACCTTCAACAGACCTTCCGCGTCCAATAGCACGTGCCGACCATACACTCCGATGGCGGTTAACAGCGACAACTGCCCCAGCAACCGGCAGCCCGCCGCAATCAACTCGGCATTGTCATGAATCGGCAGCCAACCATACTCAATCGCCAACGCCGCACTCCACAGCGTGATCACGCAAATAATCCCTGTGAACGCAGTGCGGCACTCGCGCATTTCCAACAGCAACCGCAATGCAAGGATCGCCATCACGCCGCCCCACACGGTAATCCACCAGATCGACCCCTCGGGCAGCATCGACCAGCCGCTCACCCGGGCCATCGCCCTGGAAAACGGCGCATGCAAATTCGCCGCGGCATCGATGCTCATCGCCACAAACGCGACCGCGCACCACAACCACAACCGGTAGCTGCCCCGGTAATCGTCCGTCTTGTACCGCCGCACCGAATAAATCAGCACGCTGGCCACCGCCGCCAGGCCAAACGCCAGCGACGAAAACCAGCTCGCCAAACTGCCCCCTTGCGACGCATCCAACAGTGGCGCGAGCCCCAAAGCGCCGATCGTCTCGTTGCCTAAGTTGGCATAGCCCAACACCAGACCGGCCACAATCGTCAGCCCCACCACGTACCAGGCGAAAATAGAAATCCGGCCGCGGGGCAAAATATCCGTGGCCCGCCGATGATTCTCACGCCGGCCATCCGACGAGTAACGGTCCGCCTTATCCCCGCGCGAACCGCTCTTCGGCGCAGAAGCCGAAACAGCCAGCGATTCCCCGGCCGATTCTTCAGCCAGCGCGCGGCGGCGGCGATCATCTCGGTTGGAACCGAACAGCGACATCCTTGTCGTCTCAGTTCAGTAAGGTAGGTCAGCGAGCGGTCAGGTTTTGTTACCGGCGGGTTAAAGCTGGGGCAACTTTGAGCGCTCCGCGCAGCATAGCATCGGCGGATCGTCAGACCCCTGACCTAATCCAAAAATCGGCATTTCGCATGCACGAAATCCACCAGCATTCCCCTCAACCCGCGAACGTTCCCTGCCGACAGCCTCACGCATTCCCCATTCGCATTTCACGCTCACTGCCCATTGGTCATTGGTGCTTGGTCATTCGCCTCCCCCGGCCATCGCCGCACACACCACACGATGATCGGAATGCTGATCAAGGCAAACGGCGCAATCGCCAACTCAATCCACCATGGATTCACTCGACCGACCAGCCCCGACAGGATCGTGTATCCCGCCACTGCGTCGACGGTGGTCATCAACAAGAATCCCGCGGCCAGCGGCCACCAGCGCCCCGCGCCACGCCAAACAGCACCAGCGTGCGCGAAGAGGTGTGGCACAATATGGCGATAATCCGCTCCACGCTTCCCACCAGCCAAACCATCCGCGTCACATTGGCGGTTGCCGCGGCGCCCGCCATCGCCATGGCGGCCTCCGAGCTGGGATTCAAAAGCGCGGTCACGGCGGCCGCCAGCGCTCCTGCCCCCAATAACACTGCTTCAAACGCTCCCGCCCCCACGCCCACCGCCACTGCGCGCGGCGCACTGCTGGCCATCCGCCTCCACAACGTCGCCGCCACCCATGTGACCCCAACCTCGAACACGCCCGTCAGCAAACCGATATAGATGCTGCCGATAGCAAGATACGCCGAATGCGGCACGGCCCCCTTCAATGCCCGCAAGATCGGCCCATTGAGCGGTATTGCCCAGGCGAACTTCAGCGCGACGCCAACCACCCAAATCGCCGCCCCCACGCCAAACCAGCGCCACTGCACGTTCGAGCTCGTGTTCCACAGCAACACGGCGCAGATGCCCACCACAATCATCCCGATTCCCGAAACCAAATTCTGGTCCAGAAACGCTCGGTCCGCGGCGCTGATCACGCGCACCTTCCACTCGGCCGGCCCGGTTTCGTTGGCCAATTCCAGGCGATACATCCCTGGCTCCGGCGTCTTCAACGGCTGCCCGCCCAGCGTCATCGCCCCGGCGCAACTGGAGGAAAAAATTTCCTTGCCTGCCGGATCCTTCACCCGGATCTCCGCCTTGCCCTCGCTAACCTTGACGCTCGCTTCCAACAGCGCCGCGCGCCCGCCTCGGTTACCTCGAACATGAACATCCGCGGCTCGCTCTGCGGCTGGAAAGTGCCCCCCACATTCAACAGCACCGCCGCCTCGCCGCGCCGGCAGAAGCAGAAGAATTAGTACGGGAAACGATGCCCAAAATATCAGCCGCCGCATGACATGGACCTCCACGCGATCCCGCCGTGGATCGTCTCAAAAAATGTCGACTAACTATGCATCCGGGCCAGCGCATCTCCTTCCGCAATAATCCGCTTCTCTTCCGCCGCCAACTCGGCCAGCCGCTCGTTCACGACTTCTTCCGCCGCGAAATCCTTCGCCAGCCGCACGTAGGTGCTGTGATGCCGCGCCTCGCTTTCAAACAAACTGTCGTAAAACGCCGCCAGCTCCTCATCCTTTCCCCGCATGTGCTGCCTGAGCAAATCGAACCGTTCGCAACTGCGGGCTTCAATTAATCCAGCCACCAGCAGGCGATCCACCGCGCGGCCTGGCTCCAGTTTACTCACCAGGTCATTCAGTTTCCGCCCGTAACTCGTCGGCGGCAGCCGTCGAAACCGAATCTCGCGCCGCTCCAATAAATCCAATACCAAATTAAAATGTTCCAGCTCCTCATTCACGATCTCCGCCATCTCGCGGCACAACTCCACCCGATCGACGTAGGCGAAGATCAAATTCATCGCCGTCCCCGCCGCCTTCTTCTCGCAATGCGCATGGTCGATCAAAATCTCATCCAAATGCTCGTCCACCTGAGCTAACCAACGCGCCGCAGTTTCCGATTGAAGACTGAGCATAAGAAAATTCACGGGGCGATCTTCGCCATCCGCTCCCACATCCGCTTCGCAACCGCTACCGTCTGCGATCGCACTTTTCCCTCATCGCACGTCATTACCACCCGATCGCGCAGCACCCACTTCCCATCCGCCAACACGTGCCGCACCTGCTGGGAGTTCATCGCGAATATGAAATGCCCGGCCAAGTTTTCCGAAGTTAAATCCGTAAACGGCACATAGTCGGTAATCACCACGTCCGCCGCCGCACCCACGTCCAATCGCCCCAGCGTCACGCCTAGTGCGGCGCCCGCCCGCCGCGCCGATGCCCCTAGCATCCCCAAAATCTGCTGCGACGACATCCTCGCCTTCGCATCGCACGACTTGAACCACGCATGCTTCGCCTCGGCGAACATATCCGCCCCAATCCCATCCGTCCCTAACATTGGCGGCGATTTAAACTTCGCCACCGGCGCATAGCCCACCGAATTATTCATGTTCGATCGCGGATTGTGCGCCATCGTCACGCCAATCGCATTTACGGCCTCGATCGCCACCCAATCCAAATGCGTCCCATGCGCAAAATCGAATCCGGCTTCAAAATCCCATGCTTGTCCAGCCGATCGATCAGCGCCACTTTGTGATCTTTGCGGCAAGCCTGCTCATCGCACGGATCCTCCGCCACGTGAATATGCACGCCCGATCTAAATTGCCCGGCTATATCCGCCAGCGCATCCAGCGACTCATTATCCAGCGTGAACGCCGCATGCGCCCCGACCAACCCCGCAAACCGCCCTTTCGATTTCGCCGCAGCACACTTCTTCAAATACCGGCGATTCTCCCCCAGCCCCGCCTCGCGCCCCGCCTTGCCGTGCCGATCCGTGACCTCATAGCACAGCACCCCGCGCAGCCCTACCGAATCAATCCCCCGCTCAATCAAATCCAGCGAATCATCGATGCAATACGGCGAAGCATGATGATCTATCAGCGTCGTCGTCCCGCACCGCACCGCATCCAGTGCCCCAATTCGCCCCGAAGCCTCGATCGACTCAGGATCCAGCGCCCGATCCAGCCGCCACCACACCAGTTGCAGTATCTCCAAAAAATTCTTCGGCTGCTTCGGCGGCGACGGCATCCCCACCGCCAGCGCCGAATACAGATGCGTGTGCCCGTTCACCATCCCTGGCATCACCACCGCCCCGCCGCAATCAATCACCTCATCCCCATGCCCCAGCGTCACGTCGCCGCGCAGTGATCCGGTTCCCTTGAATCACGAGGCTGCCGCGCTCAACTCGAGGTGGATCCAAATCCACAAGCAGCGCATTCGTCAGCACGACGGGCATTATTTGCTCTCAACAATCTTGACGACGGCTTCCATCGACGGCTCGACGTCATTCGGCTCGCCGACGGCCTTCAACGCCCCCGCAATATCCTTCAACCCGTTGCCCGTAATGAATGCCAGCACATTTGATTTCTCATTCAACAACCCCTTCCGCCGCGCCTCGGCCACACCCGCCACGGTCGTCGCCGCGGCAGGCTCCGCAAACACCCCCGTCAGCTTCCCCGTCTGCGCCACAGCATCCATAATCTGCTGATCGGTCACAGTGATATACGCTCCGCCGCTCTCGCGCACCGCATTCACCGCCTTCCGCCAATTCCTCGGTATCGGGCAATTAATACTGTCAGCGTACGTATGCCCCGTATCCGACCGCTCCAAAAATCCCGTCTCAAACGCCTTGACGATCGGCGCCACTCCCGACGCCTGCACTCCCAGCATCTTCGCCGTCCAATTCGTCACCCCCACCGCCTTCATCTCGGCAATCCCCTTGTGCACGCCGGCGATCGAGCACCCGTCCCCCACGCTACACACAACCCACTCCGGCGGATCGTCCGCCGTCTGCTCCGCCGCTTCCAACCCGCCCGTCTTCTTCCCTTCCACCAAATACGGATTCACCGCCGCATTGCGGTTATACCAGCCAAACTTCGCGCAAGCCTGCGTGCACAACTCGTAAGCCTGGGCATACGACCCCTGCACGCGAAACACCCGCGCCCGTACGCCAAAAGCTGCGCCAACTTCCCCTGCGGCACAAACTTGGCCACAAAGATATTGCACGGCAACCCGGCCACCGCCGCCGAGTACGCCAAGCTCGTCGCCGCATTCCCCGTCGAGGCACATGCGACCGACTTCGCCCCCACTTGCAGCGCCCGCTGCACGCCCACCGAACTCGGCCGATCTTTGAAACTCCCCGACGGCTGCCGGCTATCATCCTTCAACCGCAACCGCCCAATGCCCAGCGCCTTGGCCAACCGCGGCGCTTCGATAATCGGTGTCCACCCCACCAACCCATCCTTCGGGCAAAACGCATCATCCAGCGGCAACAATTCCCGATACCGCCAGTGCGAATGCGTCCGGTCGGCCAAGCTCTTACGGCTCAGCGTCTTGGCCGCGCGCGCCAAATCAAACCGCACGTCGAGTATCCCCTCATCCGGCCCGCACCGCGGACAAGTGTTCGCCTCCCCTTCCTTGTACTTAACGCCACAGTTCACACACACAAGTTCAGTGATCAACGACATTCGATAGTGTCCTAAGACTGTGTGGACTGCTTGCCACTGGGGTTAATTATCACGGTGCTACATAGCGCCAAAGTCACGAGGCACGCCAACCACTTACACACCGGCTGGAAATAACTGACGGGTCCCCAAATCTCATCCTTGATGTTGTTAGCAACTCTGTACTGGTAGCACGAATCGACCCACAAAAAAATCAGCCATGCGACCAATGCAACTACCGCTAATGACTTCTTCAAAGCCATTTTCAGCCCGTTCCTTTCGCGTTTTTCGTATGGTAACATATCGAGCTTATCAATTGTATTGGCCGCCCTTTATGTAAAGCCGCCGATGGTATCGGCGGGGCGAACCGACACGTCTTCCACCGCATTCCGCCCCCTCATGGAAAAAATCAACCAATCCGTCCTCGATAAAACCGTCCGCCTCTGCCGCGAACGCAAAATCACCATCCCCACCTTCGCGCAGCAGAAAGACCCGTCCACAGTCCCCGCCCCCATCCGCGAGCGCCTGAAAAACGTCGGCCTCTGGGATGTCGACCCGGCGAACCTCTTCCGCATCACCTGGAAGAACGAACCCAAAGCCAAAGGGGGCGGATACAACAATGGCAACTGGCTCGAGCTGCCCCCCGCCATCACCGGCGTGCCTTGCAGAATTGTAGGCTTAGTCGGCAAGTACTTCCCCACCGGCGCACAAAGTCGGCGCCGCCTTCGGCTGCCTCGTCCCGCGCCTCGTCACCGGCCAGTTCGATCCCACCACGCAAAAAGCCGTCTGGCCCAGCACCGGCAACTACTGCCGCGGCGGCGCCTTCGACTGCGCCTGCTGGCCTGCCACGCCGTCGCCATCCTGCCCGAGCAAATGTCGCGCGAACGCTTCGAGTGGCTCGCCTCCATCGGCGCCGAAGTCATCAAAACCCCCGGCAGCGAATCCAACGTCAAAGAAATCTACGACGCCTGCTGGGATATCAAGAAGAACCGCAAAGATTGCGTCATCTTCAACCAGTTCGAAGAGTTCGGCAACTCCATCTGGCACTACCACGTCACCGGCGGCATCATCGACGAAATCTTCAACCGCATCAAAAAACCCGGCGACCGCCTCTCCGCCTACATCTCCGCCACCGGCAGCGCCGGCACCATCGCCGCGGGCGATTTCCTCCGCACCCGCTACCCCCAAATCCGCGTCGTCGCCTGCGAAGCCCTCCAGTGCCCCACCCTCTTGGCCTGCGGATTCGGCGAACACCGCATCGAAGGCATCGGCGACAAGCACGTCCCCTGGATCCACAACGTCCGCAACACCGACGTCGTGGTCGCCGTCGACGACGAACAATGCATGCAGCTACTGCGCCTGTTCAACGAAGAAGCCGGCCGCGCCTTCCTCGAAAAACAAGGCGTCCCTAAAACCCTCACCGCCGAGCTCGGCCTGCTGGGCATCTCCAGTATCTGCAACATCGTCTCCGCCGTCAAAACCGCCAAGTTCTTCGAGATGAACGAGCACGATATCCTCTTCGCCCCGCTCACCGACTCCATGGAAATGTACGGCTCCCGCGTCGTTGAGCAGCGCGAAGCCCACGGGCCATACAACGAGTTGGCCGCCGCCCGCCACTACGGCCGCTACATCGAAGGCACCGCCGCCGACAACATGCGCGAACTCAGCTACCACGACCGCAAGCAACTCCACAACTTCAAATACTTCACCTGGGTCGAACAGCAAGGCCGCTCCTCAAACGAGCTCCGCCAACTCTGGGACCCCGACTTCTGGACCCAAATGTTCGCGCAGGTCGGAGCCTGGGATAAGCAGATCGAAGAATTCAATCGTGCGGTTGCCGCATAGAAACAAAGGTGAGCAAGTGGAGTAAGTGAGATAAGTAAATTAGAACACCGCTTTCTTACCTACTCACCCGTCACCCCGAACCCTGAACCCCTAATCCGAACCCCGACCCCCAACAATCCCATGTCCATCGAAAAAGCAAACTCGCTGGCCGACAAACTCGACGGCCTGAAAACCAATCTCTACAACAACGACTTCCTCCTCACCTGGGAGCGCAGCGAAGCCGAACTCAACGCCACCCTCCTGGCCGCCGAAGCCCTGGAAAATCTCTACGCCGCCAACGTCAGTTGCCGCGTGTTCAACGGCGGCATCGCGGTCTCCAACTTCCGCGATCAATCCACCCGCACCCGCTTCAGCTTCGCCAGTGCCGCCTCGCTCCTGGGCCTGAACCTGCAGGAGCTCGACGAAACCAAGTCGCAAATCGCCCACGGCGAAACCGTCCGCGAAACCGCCAACATGATCGCCTTCCTCGCCGAAGCCATCGGCATCCGCGACGACCTGTTCCTCGGCGAAGGCCACAAATACATGGTCGAAGTCGCCCAGGCCCTCGACGAAGGCGCCAAAGAGGGCGTGCTCCCGCAGCGCCCGACCGTCGTCAACCTCCAGTGCGATCTCGACCATCCCACGCAATCGACGGCCGACCTCCTGCACCTGCAAAAATATTTCGGCGGCCTCGATAACCTCAAAGGCAAAAAAATCGCCATGACCTGGGCCTACTCCCCTAGCTACGGCAAACCCCTCTCCGTGCCGCAAGGCATCGTCACCCTGCTCACGCGCTTCGGAATGAACGTGGTGCTGGCGCATCCGGAAGGTTACGACCTGGTGCCGGAAACCGTCGAAGTTTCGAAGAAGCACGCCAAAGCCTCCGGCGGCAGCTTCCAGCAAGTCCACAGCCTGGACGAAGCCTTCCAAAACTGCGACATCGTCTACCCGAAAAGCTGGGCCCCGTACAAAGTCATGGAACAGCGCACGAGCATCTTGCGCAGCTCCGGCAGCGACAACAAAGAACGGCTCAAGGAGCTGGAAAAGTCGGCCCTGGCCAACAACGCCAAGCACAAAGATTGGGAGTGCACCGATAAGCTGATGAAGCTCACCAAAGGCGGCAAAGGCCTCTACATGCACTGCCTGCCCGCCGACATCACCGGCGTCAGTTGCAAAGAAGGCGAAGTCAGCGCCGACGTCTTCGAACGCTACCGCCTCGACACCTACCGCGAAGCCTACCACAAACCCTTCGCCATCGCCGCGATGATCTTACAGGCCCGCTTCGAAAACCCCAGCCACGTCCTCAAACAACTCGTCCAACGCAAAACGCCACGGCGAGGGATTTGACGAGACAAAGCCAATAATTTTGTGTGGTTTGGCGCGGCAACATCGCGTCCGCCGCAGGTGGATTCGCCGCCTGAGATTTCCGTGCCGGGTGCCATGCCCACGGCTCAGCGTGGGCATGCAGAAACCTCGCAATCTCTCGCTTTGCACTCGTTTAGCCGCGACGCGCCAGCGGAGCGCATTTCCAAACCCGTCCCTCGTCCCCGTCGTGTCGTCATGTTCAAAAATCCGCCCCTATCAACCACCCTTCGCGCTCATCGCGCCTTCGCGGTCAATCTGCATCCATCTGCGGTTCCCGCGTCTCTGCGTCTCTGCGGTGAAATGCAACATTTTGTCCAAACCCGCCCACCACACTTTCGCTCGGCATTTCCCGACGATTTCATCGACCCCTGCCCTGAGCATGTCGCAGGGAAAACCGCAAATTCACAAACTTATGTCCGCACCCCAATGACTCGCGCTCCAACTTTTCCGAACGCCACGCTCACGACGCAAGACAAAACTCCCAGAATTTCGCCGACCAAACTGGGACCCCCGCCAACCCGCCAAAATTCAACCGCCCTCTCTCACAATTCCCGGAGATCCCATTGCTTCCTCGCCTCCTTTTGTCCGCACTCCTTCACCATGTCCATCCATTCCACGCTCCCTATTCATCCCGTGCAACAAAAAAGCCCCCGGCATCGCCGAGGACGCTTTGAGCTAATCGCCAATCGCTAATCGCCTCAATAATAAACCACCAACCACACCGAAACCTGTCCCTGATCCGTCCACTCCACCCGATGCCGCCGATGCGCCGGAATATTCACGAACGATCCAGGCACCATCTCAATCAACTCCGCCGGCCCTTCGAATGCCAGCCGCGCCGCCCCGGCGATCAGCACCACAAACTCATTCTCTTTCTGGTCGTACCAAAACCCATCCGGCGAGCGATGCCCCTGCGACACAATCCGCTCAATCCACACCGCACCTGTGCGCAGCAGCTTCTGAACAAATTCCTGCGGCAAACTGGCCGGAATGTCAGCCAATAGGTTTTTCAAATCCGGCATCGATCTTCCCAGGCAGAACAGGCGTCAGGAGCGATACATTTGGCCCGGTAAATCCTAGCTTGACCTGATTACGCTGCCACCTGCCATTCGGTTTCGTGGGAGTATTCCACGTTTAAGTATCCGCATCTGTTTCCTTCTTTACTTCCGCTACATATTCAAAAAATGATCGCCAAACGTCGGGTATTTTGCTTTGCCCTGGCATTCTGCGGCCTATTAATGCCCCGACCTTCGCCGCCGAACTCCAAGACGAAGGCGTCGCACCATCCCAAGTGGTCCTGCGCATCAAAGGCAAAGCCGACGACAAAAAATCGTCCCCCTGCGAAATCCAATATCAGCTCACCACAGGCGGCAAAACTGTCGGTCCCATCACGCTCACCGGCAACATCAACTGCGAAGTCACCGCGGCCGACGACAAGCAAACCACCTGCCGCCTCTCCTTCACGAAATTCGATTCCAAAGACGACACCATCGGCCTGGCCGATCAAATGAACAAATCGTTCATGATGCAATTCACCGGCAGCATCACCAGTGACACCCACGGCAATTCGCTCAAGCAAACCGGCTTCAGCAAACCGCAAGAAAGCTACGGCTTTCCCGAAGGCCCTGTCAAAGTGGGCGAAACGTGGCAAGGCTGGCTCGGCAAGCACGAGACGCGTAAGCCGATCACCTACAAACTGGAAAAGATCATCCGCAGCCATGGCGACGACAGCGCCGTGATCTCGAAAGAATCGCCCGCTTGGCAGGATCACAAAGAAGTCAAATGGTTCGACGTGACCAAAGGCGATTTCGTCGGCTGCACCGTCGAAGATGTGGAATACCACACACCAGGCACCGCCACAATCCGCCTCTCAATCTTCGACCCGCAGTAATCAATACAGAGCCCGACCGTCTCGGTCGGGGCGCGTGTCAAAAAAGAGGCGTCGGGAATTGCTTCCCGCCGCCTTCAATTCTTTTCAGTCCGATCTGGTGACGTTACGCAATCGCCAGCGCACACGTCTTACTCCACCGCCCCCAGCACCAGCGCCAACAGCGCCATCCGCACCACCACGCCGTTGAACGCCTCCTGCCAGTACCGCGCAAAGCGGGTAGAGTCCACGTCGACGGGCAACTCGTCCATCCGCGGCAGCGAATGCAGCACGATTGCGTCCGATTTGGCTTTGGTCGCCAACAGCTCGCGAGTAACTCGATAGTTGGCGGGCGTCTCGGGCAGCTTGCCGCCGCGTTCATCCCGCGATTTCGAGTAATCGGGTTGCACGACCGGCTCGATCAGGATCACGTCGGCTTTGCCAATCACCTGCTCAACGTGGTCGGCTTCCGAAAAATCCAGGCTGTATTGCCGCAGCTCGGTCTTGAATTCGTCCGTCAGCGACATTTCCGGCGGTCCGACAAAAGTGATCGGGCAATCGAACTGTGTCAAAGCGTAGGCCAACGAATGCATGGTTCGCATCCGCATGTCGCCCACCGCGACCCATCTCAGGCCGTCAATCCGCCCCTTCTCGCACAAAATGGTGTACAGATCGGTCAGGATCTGTGTGGGATGTTCGCCCCAGCCGTCGCCGCCGTTGATGATCGGAATGCTGGCCCACTTCGCAGCCTCGGCCGGCGCGCCTTGTTGGTAATGCCGCATCACGATCACGTCCCCGTAACATTCCAGCATCTTCACGGTGTCCTTGATCGTCTCCTGATAGAAATCGCCCGCACGCGTCATCTTCGGGTCGGCAAACCCGCTCACATGTCCGCCGAGCCGGTGCATCGCCGCTTCGTGCGCCAGCCGCGTGCGAGTGCTGGGCTGATAAAACGCGCTGATCAGCGTTTTCTCTTTGAGCATCTCGCAGTTGCGCCGGTTTTTCGCCATCGGCGCCAATCGTTGCGCGGATTCAAAGACGTGGAAAAACTCCTCACGCTCGAAATCCTTCAGCGACAGAATATCGCGGTCCAAAAAGCTACGCATGGCGGGTCTCCTTTCGGATACCCGCGAATCGGCGCGATTCAACGTCAGCAACCCGCCGCAAAGAATCGCGCGGGTTCGCGGGTAAAAAGATTGGTTGCGACAACTGCCTTATACAAGCTGCTTCGGAAACAGCGCAGTACCACTCGGTGGCGCGCACTACTTCTTCCAAGCTGATATGCTCGTCCATCATGTGCGCCCACACTTCGTCGCCGGGGCCAAAGCCGATCGAGGGAATACCTGCTTTGCCGGCCCAGTACGTCGCATTCGTCGAAAAACCCCACTTGCCGGACGGTCGGGTTTCGCCCCACAATTCCCGAATCGTTTTCTGACCCGCTTGCACCAGCGGATGTTCATCCTCCAGCACCCACGCCGGATAGTACTTGTCCACCGGAAACCTGAAGCCCGTCCAGCTTGGCACATCGTAGAACAATTCTTCCACGCGGACCTCGTCCTGCAAATAATCCGGAATCAATCCGCGAATGGTGGCAATGATTTCTTCCTTCGGCTCGT
The DNA here is from genome assembly GCA_963773925.1 of Pirellulales bacterium. Classification (GTDB taxonomy): domain Bacteria; phylum Planctomycetota; class Planctomycetia; order Pirellulales; family JADZDJ01; genus CAVRAW01. The sequence continues at coordinate 498,526 of CAVZDC010000020.1, read as the reverse complement.
CCACCGTGATCCGCCGGTCGAGATAAATCGTGAACTGATCCGGCACCGCATTCAGCGACGCCGTCTGAGCTTCGACGTGCGTCACCGCGATCGTCGGCCTGCCGAGGAACGGATGGACATGATGAATGCCCAAACGCCGATCGAGTTCGCGGATGGACTGAATGATGTTGATCATCTTGTACACGGCGTTGTCGCCGAGGTGATGATGCGCCGCATGCGCCGATTTCCCATCGGCGACGATCTTCATTTCGAAGCGTCCTTTGTGCCCACGGTAAATTTGCATCTTGGTCGGCTCGCCGATGACGACGAAATCGGGCCGCACCTTGGGGTCGGCGTCGACGAATGAGTTCGGCGCGATGCCGTCGCACCATTCCTCCATGTTGCCGAAATAGTACGCCGTGATGCCATCCAACAATCCCAAATCGCGGGCCATCGCCAGGCCATAAATCATCCCGGGCGTGGAGCCTTTCTCATCGCACGTGCCGCGCGCATAGAGCTTGCCGTCTTCAATCTTCCCCTGGAACGGATCCCACTTCCAATCTTTGCGATCGCCGATGCCGACGGTATCCACGTGCGAATCGTACACGATGACTCGTTTGCCGTTGCCGATCCGACCGAGAATGTTGCCCATTTTGTCGAAGCGCACTTCATCGAACTTGAGCTTCTTCATCTCCGCGCCGATCCGCTCGCCGACGTCTTTGAGCTGCGAATCCATCGACGGAATCGCCACGATCTCGCGGAAAAATGTCAGAATCGCGTCCCGCTGTTCTTCAACGCGCTTCTTTATCGTTTCAGCCACGTTGGCCTTGGTTGCAATCGCTGAAGTCACTGCTAAATTCTCCCTTGCAAGTTTTCAAACTTAACCACGAACAATTCTAGTGCCGCTCTTCCCTTCCAGCGCCGCGCCGATCTGTTCGATAGAGGTAATCATGACCTCCGACTTGGGCGATGTCGAGCGTTCGATGAATCCAATCGCCGATTCAATCTTCGGCCCCATCGATCCGGCCGGAAATTGCCCCGCCTTCGCCAGCGCATGCGCCTCGCTGATCGTCATTATCGAGTACTTCTTCGCCGTGGGCTTGCCGAAATCGCTTTGCACCTGGTCCACGCCGGTCAATAGCGCCAACATGTCGGCGTTCAAGCTGTTGGCCAGCAAGCGCACTGGTGCGGTCTTTGTCGATCACTCCCTCGACGCCCGAGTATTGCCCTTTTTCATCGCGCACCACCGGCACGCCGCCGCCGCCGCACGAAATCGCAATCTGCCCGGCATGAATCAGCGTATGAATTGCTTCCAACTCCACAATTTCGCGCGGAATCGGTGAAGGCACCACGCGCCGCCAGCCCCGGCCGGCGTCCTCCACCACGTTCCAGCCATCTTTCTTGGCGTGCTCCTCAGCCTTCTCTTTTGCTAAAAATGAACCGATCGGCTTGGTCGGGTTCTTAAACGCCGGATCGTCCTTATCCACGCGCACGGTCGTGATCACCGTGGAGCAAACCCGCGGCATGCCGCGCGAGGCCAACTCGTTCATCAAGCACTGCCCAATCATGTACCCCATGCCGGCCTGGGTATCGGCCCCGATCGTATCCAAGGGCAACGTATAGATATTTTGCTGCGCCGCAATCTCCACCCGCCTCAGCAGCACGCCCGCCTGTGGCCCATTGCCATGCGTGATCACCAGTTGATGCCCGGCAAGAATCAGATCGGCTAGATACTTCACCGCCACGCGGGTCGTGGCGTATTGCTCAGGAATATTGCCTTCCTTGCCGAGTGGGCTGACGGCATTGCCGCCCAGAGAAGCCACGATAAGCATTTCCCAGATTCCTCGTCTTCAGGCTTTCTCGCGGACCGGCTTCTTCGAGGCCGCCATGATCGCCTTGCCGGCCGGCGAATCGCTCATCGGCAACACGGTGCGCTCGATGCCGTCGAACTTTCGCAGCGCCACCGCCACGGCCGGCGCCGTCGGCACCAACCCGATTTCGCCCACGCCACGAGCGCCGTACGGACATTCCGGATCGGGCGTTTCGATGAACATGAATTCCATCTCGGGCATTTGATGTGCCCGCAGCACGCGGATCGATTTGATCGTGTCGGTCTTGATGTGTCCGCCTTCGCACACAAAATCTTCGCTCAGGGCATAGCCCAGACCCATGTGGATCGAGCCTTCCATTTGCCCTTGCAGCAGGTTGGGGTTGATCACCTTGCCGACGTCGTGGGCGGCGACCACCTTCTTGACTTTGCCTTCATCGTCAAGGATGACCACTTGCGTGGCGAAGCCGTACGTGAGGTGCGTTTTCGGCTCGGGCACATTGGCGCCCAGCTTGACCGTGTAATCGCAAATCCATTCGCCGCGATATTCTTTGCCGACCAGATCCTTCAGCGTTTTGCCGCTGTCCAGATCGGCTTTCAGTTTCTTGGCCGCGTCGATCACCGCGTTGCACGATAGCGCCGTGCCGCGGCTGCCGGTGGTCTGACCGCAATCCAAATCCACCGTGGTATCGGTCGTCGCCGTGAATGTTTCCGGCGGAAGGCCCGTTTCTTGCACAGCCGTTTGAATGGTGACGGTGAACAAACCCTGGCCCATTTCGGTGTAGCCGGTGCGCACGCTCACCTTACCGTCGGGCTCCACTCGCAGGCAGCGCTTTGCCGGGATCGGGCATGCCGTTGCCGATGCCCACGTTCTTGATGCCGCAGGCGATGCCGGCGTATTTGGCGCTGCGGTAAACATCGCGCACCGCCAACATGGTTTCTTTCAGGCCGAACGGTTTCTCCAACTTCTGGCCCGTTGCAAACCGGTCCCCCTGCTGCAAAATATTTCGCCAGCGGATTTCCCAGCCGTCGATGCCCACTTTGTCGGCCAGGCGATTCAAGCAGCCTTCAATGGCAAACGCTGCTTGGTTGGCGCCGAAACCGCGCATCGCCCCGCACGCCGGATTGTTCGTGTACACGGCCAGCGATTCGATATCGATCGCCGGCACCCGATACGGTCCGCAGGAATGGCCCGCCGCCCGCTCCAGCACCTTCGCGCCGACGGAAGCATAAGCCCCCTTGTCGCCAATCATCCGGGCCCGCACCGCGGTGATATGTCCTTCCGCATCGCAGCCCACCTTCACGTGCATTTTGATGGGATGGCGTTTCGGATGCAGGCGGAAACTTTCCTCCCGCGTCAGCGTGCACTTCACCGGCTTGCGGCACAGCACGGCGGCCAGCGCCGTCTGCGCCTGGATGCTCATATCTTCCTTGCCGCCGAACGCGCCGCCGTTTTGCACCAGCTCGGCCTCGACGCGAGAGCGCTCCCAACCCAATACCGAGGCAATTTGCCGCTGATCGTCGAATATTCCTTGTCCTTGCGAAAGCACCTTCAACCTGGCCACCGGATGTCCGTTCCCTTCGCCGCCCAGCGGCCATGCAACGCAGGCTTCCGGCTCGAGGAACATGTGCTCGATCCGCTGCGTCTGGAACGTGTCTTCCACGATGTAGGCCGATATGGCGAACGCCTCATCCGGGTTGCCGCGCACAATGGCCGACTTGGAAAGCAAATTCCCCTTGGGATGAATCTTCGGAGCATCGGGCTTCAGGGCGTCTTCCGGCGTGCACACCGGCGTGCGCACTTCATAATCGACCATCACTTTTTCGGCGGCTTTGCGCGCCGTGTACTGATCTTTCGCCACCACGATGGCAATAATGTCGCCCATACAGCGCGTTTCTTCGCCAATGGCCACCAGAATCGGCCAATCGTTGATGATCAAACCCACGTAGCGATTGCCCGGCACGTCGGCCGCGGTGATCACGCGCTCCACGCCGTCCATTTCCAGCGCGGCCGTCGGATCGATTCCCTTCACCAGCGCCCGCGGATGTTCGCTGAACTTCATCGCCGCATACACCATGCCCGGCACGGTGATGTCGTCGATATATTTGAAATCCCCCAGCACCAGTTCCTTGGCGCGATATTTTTCCAGCGAGGTGCCCACTTTGCCGCATTGATCATTGGTGCGCGGCGCTTCGCCCCGCGTGCGGCGGGCGAATTCTTCGATCGCGTCGATGATCTTTACATAACCAGTGCAGCGACACAGGTGTCCCCGCAATTCGTGAGCAATTTCCCCGCGCGTGGGATTGGCGTTTTCTTCCACAATGGCATGCGCTCGCATCGCCATGCCCGGAATGCAGAAGCCGCACTGCACGCCGCCGCAGCTGGCGAACGATTCGGCAATTTGCTGCCGCCGCTCCTCGGGCAAACCCTCCAAGGTAAGCACGTCCTTATCCGCCACCGATTTCACATTCAGCGTGCAAGAAAAGCGCGGCTTGCCGTCGATCATCAACGCACAGCAACCACAAGATGCTTGCGGTTCGCAACCGTTCTTGAGCGAAGTGAATCCGAAATCTTCCCGCAGCACCGACAATAGAGAACGGTCGTCGACGACCGCTTCCACCTGCTGCCCGTTCAATGTGAAAGAAACCGTTTGAGCGTCGCCCGCAGCCCGATCCGACGCCGAAATGGTGCTGCTCATTAAGCCACCTAATATATTGAAGCCCTTAACTTTCCGCGATATTATAACAGTCTTCTCCCACCCGAACAATCGTTTGCAGATGCCGTGCCGGACGAATCTCGCCCGGTGCGGCCCGCGAACTTTGCAGCGAACCCCATGGCAGAACTCACTCCCGCACCTTTTGCCGACCTCGTGACTCGGCTTTACGAGGAACCCAAGGCACAAGACAGTTTGTTCGTGCTGCCACGCCGAAAGTGGTATGTGCCACAGGAAAACGGGCGGGACCTTACAGTCCGCTTTCATGGCAAAGTCGCGGGCAACGCCTCCGGCCCTGCCGCCGGCCCGCACACACAAATGGCTCAAAATATTCTGCTGAGCTACGTGGCCGGGGCGCGAATTCTGGAGCTGAAAACGGTGCAGGTGAACGACCGATTGACGATCGGCCGCCCCTGCATCGACATGACCAACGTCGGCTACAACATCGAATGGTCGCAGGAACTGCTGGTGCCCGATTCGCTGCGCGAGTACGTGGCCGGCGCGATGCTGATCGAAATGTTCCGCCGCGACCCGGCCTTCTGCGGCGATTCGCTCCTGGGCCCCTCCGGCGAAGCCATCCTCGACCTCAGCGTCGGCTACGATCTGGCCGGCATTAAAAGCGAGAAGGTGCAAAAGTTTTTGGACGGCATGCGTGAGGCCAGCGCCGAAGTGGAAAAACTCCGCGGCCAGATTCCCGCCCGCTACAAATTCGCGCGCGACCTGAAGTACCCCACGCATCTATCGAACACGCTCACGCTGTCCACGTTCCACGGCTGCCCGGCCGACGAAATCGAGCGCATCTGCGAGTTCCTGCTCATCGAGCGCGATCTGGACGTGATCGTAAAGATGAACCCGCCCATGCTCGGCAAAGAGCGCCTGGAGCACCTCTTGCACGACGAGCTGGGCTACAAAGAGCTGACGGTCAATCCAACGGCCTTCACCTCCGGCCTGCAGTACGACGAAGCCGTGGGGCTGACCGACCGGATGATGAAGCTGGCCGCCAGCCGCAACCGCCGCTTCGGCTTGAAATTTTCCAACACGCTGGAGGTGTTGAACCACCGCACGTTCTTCACCCCCGACAATAAGGTGCAGTACCTTTCCGGCCAACCGCTGTACGTGATCACGCTCACGCTGACCGACGTCTTCCGCCAATCCGCGGGCCCACACGTGCCCATCAGCTACAGCGCCGGGATCGACCAGGGCAATTTCGCCCACGCCGTCGCCAGCGGCTTCGTGCCGGTCACCGTCAGCAGCGATCTGTTGCGCCCCGGCGGTTACGGCCGCATCGGCACGTATCTAAAATCACTCGACCAGACGATGCAAAAGGTCGGCGCCAAAAACATCAATGAATACATTTTGAAAGTATTCGGCCAAGAAGGCGCTGCCTCCGACAAAGCTGCCAGCGATCGTAAAGACAAATCGCCCGACGCCGCGGTCCGCTGGGCCAGTTTACTGAACAATACCATCGCCGCCGAAAAGGCCCGCCGCGACCCTCGCTACCGCGCCGAGAAAAACCGCAAGGAGCCGACGCGCATCGATTCGCACCTGGTCACGTTCGATTGCATCACCTGCGACAAATGCCTGCCGGTCTGCCCCAACGCCGCCAACTTCACCTATCCCACGCCGGTCGTGGCATTCGATTATCAAGATCTCGTCATCGACTCCAAAGGCGCAACGCGCAAAGGCGAAACCAAGCATTTCGAGATCACTGAAAAAACGCAGATAGCCTGCTATTCCGATTTCTGCAACGAGTGCGGCAACTGCGACACTTTCTGCCCCGAATACGGCGGCCCGTACATCAAAAAGCCCACCTTCTACGGCAGCGCCAAAACGTGGAAGGAAGCCGCCCCGCGCGACGGCTTCTACCTCGAGTGCGACAAGATCACCGCCCGCATCCACGGCCGCATGAAGGGGCTAGAATACGAACTCGTCAGCCGACGCGACGCTGGCGAATACGACTACCGCGACGGTGCCATCCAAGCCACCTTCCGCGCCGCCGACAACTCGCTGGTCAGCGCCAAACCGCTGGGCGAGTTAACCGGCGAACACTCCGCCGATCTGGGCGTATACCACACCCTGCGCCATTTATTAACGGGCGTGCTGGATCGGCAATTCGTGAACCAGGTGAATTCCGCCGCCGATTGCGAAGCGTATCTCGGCATCGCTTGATCATTTAGCCGCTGGGCTTGCCCAGCGCGAATCGGCGACTTACGCTTCCCACATGCAAGTCACCATCACCGCCGTCGGCCCCGATCATACCGGTCTGTGCGATCCGATCATCCACCATGTGACCGGCCAGGGGGCGAACATCTCCGAAATCCAGATGTACGATCACGACGAGGCGGCGCTGTTCGCCATGTTCTGCCGCGTCGAAGTCGAATCGAAGCACTATGCCGGCCTGAAACCGGCCCTGGATGAAATCGGCCGGCAAAAGGGGCTCTCGATCCGCGTCTGGTCCCCCGAGGCGCACCGCACCAAACCACGGCTGGCCATCTGCACCACGTACCGCCCCGAGCCGGCGCTGGCGCTGTTCCGCGCGATGCGCGACGGCCAGGTGCCGGCCGAAGCCGCCGTGATGATCGGCAATCGCCCCACGTGCCGCAACGTGGCCGAACAACTCGGCATCAAGTGGGAAATGATCGGCGATACCCAAGGCAATCCCGACGACGAGAAATTAACCGCGCTGTGCGACGAGCACGACGTCGACTACCTCGTGCTGGCCCGCTACATGCGCATCCTCTCGCCGGAAGCCTGCTGGAAATACGCCGGCGGCCGCATCATCAACTTGCACCACGGCCTGCTGCCCAGCTTCCCCGGCATCCATCCCTATAACGAGGCCTATGCCAGCCGTATGCTCACTTACGGCGCCACCTGCCACTTCATCGTGCCCGATCTCGATGCCGGCAATCAGATCATCTACCAGAGCACTTTCACCGTGCCGCCGGGCATGAAGCTCGACGAAATCATCCGCCGCGGCCAGGAAGACAACGAGCCCCACTGCCTGGTCGAAGGCGTCCGCCGCGTGGTCACCCGCGAAGTGCAGTTGCATTTCCATCGCGTTGTGGCCCGAAAGCAGTGATGACCTGCCGCGATTTTGCCGTCGGCGGATGGATTCGATCTAGTGTCCGTCACCGGCCAATGCTACGCTGCCTGTAGCTGCAAAATTCGCCCCGGGCACACCCTTTTCATGGGTAACGCGATGGCCCAGGTTTTCAACGTTAATCCGGTCACCGAGCACAACCGATTTCTCGTGCTCTACGTCAGTAATAGCGGCGGAGTCCCGCGCGGCTGATATCTCCACCATGGCAACCCACGGTGCGGTTGCAACCGGCCGACGGTGTGTCGCCTTTCATACTGCGCTTTCGGCAGGTCACACCTCCTAACGATTGACCATATCGATCGGTTTTCCTCGCATCGCGAAACATCCATGACGCGCATCGCACCAATCAGCGTCGCGAGCCCGCCGCTGAAGTCCGGCGCGCGGCTTCCCCTGATCGATGCTTTGCGCGCCGTGGCCGCCAGCACCATCGTCTGGCATCACTTCGCGCTGTATTTGTGTGTCAGCACACCCTCAGTCCGCTTCGGATTTTTCGATTGGCTGCGCGATCATGGCCGCGCCACGCCAATTTTCTTCGTCGTCAGCGGATTTGTGATGGCCCAGACCATGTCGCGCCGCCAGTGGAATCTGCAACAAATCGGCCGCTTCGTCGTGCACCGCTACTGCCGATTGGGGCTGCCGTATTTGGCCGCCAGTGCAATGGCCATCGCCGCGTGCACTTTGGCACGCGGCACTTTGCCCGACGATTTGGTCGGCGCGCCTCCCACACTCCCGCAAATCGCCGCCCACGTTTTCTTTCTGCAGGATATCTTGGGTTATCCCTCGTTTTCAGCGGGTTTGTGGTTTGTGTGCATCATTTTCCAGATGGGTTTGATTTACGCCGCTATGCTCTGGTTGCGCGATGCGGCCGCCCGTTGGCTGGGCCGCGCAACAGCGGCGCAATCCAACGCCGTGCCGATGCTGCTGGGCTGGGCGCTGGCCGCGGCGTCGTTGTTCTACTTCAACGTGCACCTGCGGTTCGACGTTTCGGCGCCCTATTTCTTCTGCCATTTCTTTCTGGGCGTGATGGCACACCACGGATTGCGCGACCGGAAATCGGGCTTCGCCTTCGGCCTGTACGTCGCGCTGATGTTCGTCGCCTTGGCCTACTTGTGGCGCTGGCGGATGGTAACCTCGCTGGTTACCGGGCTGGTGCTGTTTGTCGGCGGCAAGTTCGGCTTCATCCAGCGCTGGCCGTCCAGCCGCGCCGTGCAGTATCTGGGCGCACCAGCTACAGCCTGTTTCTCGTCCACTTCTCGGTGATTGTTGCTGTTGCAATGCTTTGGGCACAACAAAATCGAACAACTCCTTGGGACGGCATGACCGCATTTTTAACCGCATACGCCGCCAGCCTGGTCGTTGCCGACGTGTTCTATCGGTTGGTGGAAGCGCCCACGGCGCGCCTCAGCCGCCGATTCGCTTGACCGGGCACCCGAAAATACCGGGAGGGCGACGCTCCCGCCGAGCCGCATCGCCGATCAAGGAAACACGCTGCGCAGCTTTTCCTGGCGGAATCGAAATATCTTCAGCAAATCGCGCTCCACCAGCAGCCAATTGATCAGCCGCCCGCCGGGCACTTCGTAATCGACGTTGTCACGGCAGATGGTGCCCCCCTCAACCGCCTCAAACACGTGTTCATGATGCCATCGCCGGTATGGGCCGCGAAGTTGCTCGTCGACAAACCGCACCGGCGGCTCCCACTCGCTGATCAAACTCCGCCAACGAATCGGAATTCCGCGCAACCGCAGCTTGTAATCGATGACCGCGCCCGCGGTAATCGTGATCAGATCGGGCGTAATCACCGTGAATTTTAGCCACGGCGGCGTGATTGCCTCCAAACCGTGTGCTTCGGCAAAAAACTTAAATAGCTTTTCGCGCGGGTGCGGCACAAACTGCGCTGCTTCCATGCGAAAGCCACGCCCCACCGGCGAGCGAGAAAAACAAACTGAATCGGTTTCCATCGTCACGCAGTGCGCGTCGGCACTGGTCGAAATCTCTTCACCGCCGGCCACGGCCAGCACGATGAAAACCGCGAGTGCAATTCCTTGCGCAATGGCAAACGGCGGCTCCGATTGCGTGGGCGTGAGTTCATGCAGTGCCGGCACTTTCTGAAACGACTGCACAATCAGCACGAAAAAATTGAGGTACTGCGCAACGATGGCCGTCACCACATAAATCCACCGCCACGAGCCCGACATCTGGGCGCCGTACCGCGCATAAATCGCCGCCACTAACACCACCATGGAAATAATGCCGATCGCGACGCCCGGACTAAACCCGCCCTTCGGCAGTCCATATGCCAGAAAGCCAAACCAGGTTAAGCTCGTGAGCACGGTCGTAGCCAGAAACAGAGCGGTCCAACCGTTCAACCGTTTCCCCGCAATCATCCCGAAGATCACCACAAACCCGGCGGCGATGCCGATGAAACTGATCACAACATGAATCAGCGTGTAGGTGCCCAGTGTCATGTGCCGGCTTTCAAATGTCGTTGCGTGCTGCGTCCCCGCAATGTCGGCTTATTCTACTGCACAACTTTGACCGGAAAAGCGCTCCCGTATAATTCGCTGGCCAGCGGGGCAACATGCTCCAGGAGGTTTTTATGCCACGCGCAGTACGTTTTCATCAAACGGGCGGACCGGAAGTTCTGAAAATTGAAAATGTCAACGTGCCCGCCCCCAAAGCCGGCGAAGTGCGAATTGCGGTCAAAGCCTTGGGGCTGAACCGCGCCGAAGCGATGTTTCGCTCCGGCCAATATCTCGAGCAGCCGGCCTTTCCCGCGCGGCTGGGCTACGAAGCCGCCGGCACGGTGGAAGCGGTGGGCCCAGGGGTCACGGACTTCAAGCCCGGCGACGCCGTGAGCACCGTGCCCGCATTCTCGCAGAACCAGTACGGTGTATATGGCGACGTCGCGCTGGCGCCGGCGTACGCGGTCGCGAAACATCCGCCGTCGCTTTCGTGGACCGAAGCCGCGGCCATTTGGATGCAATATCTCACCCCCTACGGCGCGCTCGTCGAAATCGCCAATCTCACGGCCGGCGACACCATCCTCATTCCCGCCGCCTCCAGCAGCGTAGGCCTGGCGGCGATTCAGATTGCCAACAGCGTCGGCGCCACGCCGATCGCACTTACGCGGAAAAGCAACAAACGTTCCGCACTGACGGAGTTTGGCGCCAAGTACGTGGTGGCTACCGAAGAGCAAGATCTCGTCGCCGAAGTCAAAAAATTGACAAACGGCAACGGCGCGCGCGTCGTGTTCGATCCCGTCGGCGGCCCGACAGTCGCCAAACTGATGGCCGCCATGGCCGACCACGGCATCATTTTCCAGTACGGAGCGCTCAGCACCGAGCCCACCGTCGTGGGCCTGTTCGATCTGTTGGGCAAGTGCCTGACCATGCGCGGCTACGTGCTATTCGAAGTCACCGGCGATCCCAAGCGCCTGCAGCGCGGCAAAAAATTCGTGATCGACGGCCTGGCTTCCGGCAAATTCAAGCCGGTGATCGCCAAAACGTTCCCCCTGGAGCAGATCGTCGAAGCGCACCGCTACCTGGAATCGAACCAGCAAATCGGCAAGATTGTAGTGACGGTCTGACGTTACTTCTGGCCCACGTGCTTGCCGAGGAATTCTCGCATCAGCTTGGCGATTTCCTCCCCGTTGGATTCCAGCGCAAAGTGCCCGGCGTCGATCAGGTGAAAATCCAGCGTTTTCAGATCGCGCTTGTACGGCTCCGCCCCGGCCGGCGGAAAAATCTTGTCGTTCTTTCCCCACACAATCAGCATCGGCGGCTGGTGCTTGCGGAAATACTCCTGCCAACTCGGATACAGCGGCGGATTGCTGCCGTAGCTTAGAAACATATCGAGCTGAATTTCGTCGTTCCCTTTCCGATCCAGCAAAAACTGATCTTCCGCCGCCCCGTCCGGGCTCACTAGTTCAGGGTTCTTCGCGCCGTCGGTGTACTGCCACTTGGTCGCATCGTACGTAAGCAGTTTTCGCAATGCATTCCGCTTCTCCTGGCTCTTCGGATCCTTCCAATAATACTTGAGCGGCTTCCAAAAATCGTTGTCGATCCCTTCGTCGTAAGCGTTGCCGTTTTGCACCACGATCGCGCTGATCCGCTCCGGATGCTTTACCGCCAGGCGATAGCCGACAGGCGCACCGTAGTCCTGTACATACAGCGTGTACTTCTTCAGCCCTAACTTGTCAGTGAATTCGTCGATCACCTTCGCCACATTGTCGAACGTGTATTCGAACTTGTCGTGCGGCGGCATCGAGCTATGGCCGTAGCCAGGATAATCCGGGGCGACCAGGTGGTACTTGTCGGCCAGGGCAGGTATCAGATTGCGGAACATCTGCGAACTGGTCGGAAACCCATGCAACAGCAACAGCGACGGCGCGTCTTTTGGCCCCGCTTCCCGATAAAAAATGTCCAGGTCGCCGACTTTGGCAGTCTTGTAGTGCACATCGGTCGATTTTTGCGCGAATGCCGAATCCGTCAAACCAAAACTCCCCGCCAGGGCCGCGCAAACAGACAGCTTCAGGAAGTATTTTGTCGCGCGGTTCATCATCAAGTCTCCGATCTGGAGTGCAGACGTTTGACTTCGGCTTCCAATTCCGCAATCCGCCCCTCCAGCTTCTCGATCACCGGATTGATCTGCTGCAGCGAATACCGCTTGTGGATGTGCTGGTGGCAGTTAATATCGAGTGCCGCCAGCGTAAACACAATCGCCCGTTCCACTTTGCCGGGATAACTCGGGTCGGTCAGCTTACCAATCAGTTCCTTATCATCCCCTATCACTTTCGCGGTGCCCCACAGTTTGATCCGCGTGCTCGTGGTGTAATCCATCAGGTAGATGAACGCCTTGGGATTTTCCTGCAGGTTGCCCAGCGTGATGTATTGTTTGTTCCCGCCGAAGTCGGCGAAGGCCAGCGTCTTCTCATCAAGCACGTTCAGAAAGCCCGGCGAACCACCACGATACTGAATGTACGGCTGCCCGCTGGCGTTAGCGGTGCCCAGATAAAACATATCCAGCCGCGCAATAAACTCCATCAGTTCCGGTTCGATGGCCGTCTGCCAGCCGTCGCCGAGTTCGATATTCACATATGCGTGCCGCGAGCCTTTGGCCAATTGAATGGCTTTGACCGTCGGAGTGAACGCAATATCGCTGGGATAGGCAGACATAGTGAACTCCTCTGAGATCACCATTCTACCTGTGTCGTCCAGTCCCGATCCGATAATGCATGCACGCCCGCCGGGCGGCGCGATGCAGAGAACATCGCGGAAGTGCCACAAAGAACTCCCGGCGAAGGACCGCTCCTTGGTCCGGGAATTTGCACGATTTCAAAGCGAGGGTGACGGGACTTGAACCAGCCACCGAGCACGGTCGCCTAAAGGCGACCGAGCGCACGGGAGCAAGTGAGCGCGGCAGACGGGCGTCTGCCGAGCGCAACGCGCGTAGTTTGAGTCCACTCGAGCTTCAAAGCGAGGGTGACGGGACTTGAACCCGCGACCTCCAACGTGACAGGCTGGCGCTCTAAACCAACTGAGCTACACCCCCGAAAACGCTTTACCGACTCGCATTTAGTACAGTTCTCGCCCTTTGGGGGTTCGAGGTTTTTTATCCTAAATCCGTGCCGGAAACGGAATTATATCCCCCTGGGATAGCCTCGCAAGGGCAGCGAATTAAGCCTGCTTTAACCGCTGCCGGGCCAAGTTTTATGACCTAGATTTGAGTAAGGCTGATTGCGTTTGGGAGCCGGGCGAACAGGACCGCCTCGCTTGGCCCGCCCTGTCGGGCTCCATGGAGTTGTTGCCGTGCACGATATCTATCGCATTGCGACAAACTGGCTTTGGAGTTTGGACCGGCAGGAATGGCTGATGGTATTAATCGGGGCAGTAATCGTCGGTTTCCTGGCCCTGCGCGGCATGGGCTCACGAAAAGAGTACTGAACCGGCAGCAGTTGAGGCTTGGCGCCTCATTCGACGCTGGAGAAATCCGGCGAACGACTGCCAGCCCCGATAATCCACCAATTCCTCATCTCGAGAAAGTTCTCCTCTCGTACCCATGTGGATACTTACTGCCATCGAATGGTCGAACATCCATCTGTCCATGCCGGTAGCGCTGGCTGCCGTCGCGGCGATTGGCTATTTCGTAGGACGCAGCAAGCGCGCATCGCAAACCGCCAGCACCGAAGCACAGGCGCACCGCGAACTCAAGCGAGCCCAGGCCGTCGCTAAGGAACTGGAGCAAATTGCCGACGTCGTGCGACGCAGCCTGGCCACGCATCATTCCAGCGTGGTGAAATTCAAAGACCGCATGGGTTCGCTGGGCTCGATCGAAAAAGAGGGCGCCTGGCAGGACCTGTGCACCCAGGCTGAAGAAATGCTCAATCCCACGCTGCAATTGGCGGCCCAATTGGCGGCGGCCTACGACCAGATTCGCCAGCAATCGAACAACCTGATGACCTTTACCGAGGTGCGCACAGACCCCTTGACCGGCGTCAGCAATCGCCGCGCCCTGGACGACACGCTGGAATCGCTGTTGGCCATGCTGCACCGCTACGAACAGACGTTTTCCATCCTGATCGTCGATATCGATCACTTCAAAAAAATCAATGACGAGCAAGGACATTTGTACGGCGACCGCATGCTCAAGGCCGTGGCCAAACTGCTGGCCGACACCGTACGGGAAACCGACATGGTGGCCCGTTACGGCGGCGAAGAGTTTGTGATCGTCATGCCGCAAACCCCGCTGGAAGGCGCGATTATATTCGCCGACCGCTTGCGGCAGCGCATCGAGGAAGATCTGCCGCTGACCGTCAGCGGCGGCGTCACCTCGACCGCCGAAGGGGACGATTCGCAAACGCTGCTGGCCCGCGCCGATGCCGCGCTGTACAGCGCCAAAGCCGCCGGACGCAATCGGCTGTTCTGCCACACGGGGCAATCGATCGAAGCCGCCACGGTTCCCGAAGATGCGGCGCCGGCGCCCGTCGCCGCCGCCACGCTGGGCGGCAGCTAGCCGCAGGCAGCAAATAGCTAACGGCCAATCTTTCTTTGCTACAGCACGCCCCGGGCCGGGTTATAACCCATCTGCTCTCCGCGGCGTAAATCGTCTTGGGCCTCCGCGTCGTGGCCGAGCTTCTGCTGCACCAATCCGCGGTGGTGGTACATGACGGCCAGGTCTGCGTCCATCTGCTTGAGTTCGTACTGCAGCTGCCGCAGATCGAAGCGGAATTGCTGCTGCAGCAAGCGCCGCTTTTGCTGCTCGGTTAACTCCACCGCCTTTTCCAAATCCGCCAGGGCATCGTCGTTGCGGTTCAGTAGGTGCAACAAATAGCCGCGCGTGTCGAGGTAAGTGGCGTATTCCATGCTCCCAGGGCCCACTTCCAACAGCGCTTTATCGATATCGTCCAAGCCTTCGAGCAATTCCATCTGAACGATGGCGCGAATGTATGCCCGCGAATTGAAATACTTGGGCGCGGGACGGAGCTTGATCGCCTGCGTGGCATCGTCGATCGCCTCGCGGCCGCGACCCATTCGCGCGAATATCCAAGCTCGGCCCGCATATACTTCGGCTTGATCGAAGAGCCAGCCGTTGCGTTGCGACAAAGGATGTTGTTGATCTTTCAGTTGCTTGATGAGGTCATTCCAATCAGCCAGGCTGCCGGGCAGATCGTTCATGTCGTTGCGCCACATGGCGCACAAAAGCGCAGCTCCAAATCGTCGGGATTCCAATAGATCGCCCGGCTCACGTCGCGCAGCGCCCCGGGCATGTCGCCGGCCAGCGATTTTCGTTCGGCACGAGTGATGAACCAGCGCGAAATCATGCCGCCGCCGGCCGACATCAATTGCGGACCGAACACTGTCGGCACAATGACGCCCAGCAAAAGCGCGATCAATACCAGCCGCTTGGTTTTGAGGTTGATCTTCACTTGCCGGCGCGGCGGATCGTCCTGGTATTGGAGGTCGCCGAATTTTGGCGGTAGGGGAAAACCGTGCTCGTCGTACTCGCGGAATTCAGGTGCCATGTGCCTTCGCTTCCTTGTTGCCGCCTCCTGAATAAGCATAGACAGCAGAACAGCCGCGGCCAAGCCAACAGGCAGGCGGCAGGCAGCGGGCGGTACATCGATTTCCGAATCCTGCCTGCTGTCAGCGGCCGGCTGCCTGCTAATCCCCCACGTTGACGCCTACCGCCGCGCGCCGTACATTGCAAGCGCAAGCGGCGATCTAGCTTTTCTTTGCCAGGAGGACCCGTCATGCCCCTGTTCGAAATCGAAACTGACGCACACATCATCATCACCTGGGCCGACGACGACAACGCCGCCAACACGGTAGCCAATCGCGCCTACCCGGGTGAGAAAGTTATTCGCCTTACCAAGCGCCCCCGCGATAGCTGGGTGATCTCGAAATCGGTGCTGGGCATCACCGGCCACGTCGACGTGTGCCACACCGCCCGCGATTGCCTGAGCAAAGCCCACGGCGACAAAGTGCACGCCATCCGCATCTACATGCACGAAACCGGCGAAGATTTGGAACGCGCCCGCAAAGTGATCGAATCGAACATGGTCATGGGTTGGTGAGTAGCTCTTAACGGTTAGCAATTAGCAATGAGCCAAGCCCAGGGGTCGCAACCCCTGGGCTTCTTTGTTGTGTCGTCAGTCCAGCAAATGATGCCCGCGGAGTAGCCCCATGGTCTTCCCCATCAGCGACGACAATTCCGATCGCCGCCTTACACCGGTGGTGAACTACGCGATCATCGCCGTAAACGTGTTCGTGTTTGTCGTTTTCCAGGGCATGGGCGCGAACGACAAGCTCAGTTACAAGCTGGCCACCGTGCCCGCCGAAATCCGAACCGGCAAGGACGTAGTTACTCCCGATCGCGTCGTGACCGATCCGGTCAGCGGCGATCAATTTCTTGTGCCCGGACTGCAGCCCACGCCGGTGCCGGTTTATCTGACGCTGATCACGTCGATGTTCATGCACGCAGGCATTGCCCACATTCTGGGAAACATGTGGTTCCTGTGGATTTTCGGCGACAACGTGGAAGACCGCATGGGGCACGTGCGCTATCTGATCTTCTATCTACTGTGCGGGATCATCGCCTCGCTGTGCCACGTGGCCATGAACTTCAGCGGCCCGAAAAGTTTGGTCCCCACGCTGGGCGCTTCGGGGGCGATCTCCGGCGTGATGGGCGCGTATCTGGTTTTTTCGCCAACGCGGCGCGTGCGGGCTTTGCTGTTGCGCGTGATCGTCGATATCCCCGGCTATATGGCCGTCGGACTGTGGTTTCTGTTTCAACTTGTGGCGAGCATGGGGATCTTGGGGGGCGGTTCCGAAAACGAAGGCGTGGCGTACGCCGCCCACGTCGGCGGATTCGTGGCCGGCGTGCTGTTGGCCAAGCCGTTTCTCATCGGCCTGCAGCAGCCGGCGGAGTTTCCCTCCGGCCGAATCTAACTCGCGAACGGTCCTCCCCGCGCAGCCGCCTGCGACAAAAAAACGCCGGTATTCGCGGCCGGTTAATTTTAGGAATTTTGGTGCATATCCCTCAGTCGAGTGGGTAAGATAGCGGCACTGCAAATCCCGGATCGGCCCGCGCTGATCTCAGACAAAAGCGCAAGTTTCCACCGCAACGATCAGGAATTCGCTAATGCAAAAATTCAATTCGTCGCGGAAGCGGCTTGGCCCGACCGCCGATCCAACTGCTCGTATTCTCGCCGGACTCACCGTAGGTCTTCTGTTGTTTGCCGGCGCCAATACTTCTTTCGCAGCGCAGATCAACGCAGGCGATTTGATCGTAGTGGACTATCATCACCTCACCGTCGGCGGCGGCGTGGTGGTGGACATCAATCCTCTCACCGGCGCACAAACGTTAATCTCGTCCGGCCAGAACCTGACTGAGCCGACTGACGTGTGCTTCGATGGGGCGGGAAACATCATCGTTGCCGACTATGGGTACAACGATAGCGGCCGCATCGTGAGCATCGATCCGGCAACCGGACAACAAACGCTGATTAGCATGGGAGGCATCTTGTCGCATCCGGTGGCCGTGGCTGTAGATGCACAGGGAAGGATTGTCGTCGCCCAACAGGGGCAGAACCAAGCTGTCGGCGCGGTGCTGCGGATCAATCCGCTGACCGGCAATCAAACGCAGGTTACTTCCGGTCAAAATCTAGCTGCTCCCACCGGTCTGGCGTTTGATGCCAACGGCGACTATCTGATCAGCAATTTTCAGAATGCCAGTTCGATTGTAAAAGTCAGCGCCAACACCGCGCACAATCCGTTGTATCCTCAGGCGGTTATTTTTCGTACGGGCCCGAAGGGATTTGTCTGGATACTCTGGATGGCCAAAGCGCACTGGTCACCGAATTTGCGTTTAACGATCCGCCAAACAACGAGCTGATTAGGGTCGACCTGACGAGCGGCGCCCAAACGTTGGTGTCCGCCGGAGGCTTAATCCGTTCGCCGGCCGGCGTTGCTCAAAATGCCTTGGGCCTGATTTACATGACCGACTTCAGCACCAGCTTCAATGACGGAAGAATCTTGACTATCGACCCGATCACCGGTGCACAAGCCGTGCTTTCCTCCGGAGGAAACCTGATCGTGCCGGCCGGGATCACCATTGCGGTGCCGGAACCGGGTTCGCTGACGCTGCTGGCGACCGCCGGTGGAATCATCCTGGTTCGCCGACGTTGGAAGCGATGACCGGACCGCTATGTTTCCACTTCGATAGCGAATGGCGGCAATTCTTCATCGCGGCGCGTCGACGTCAGCACAATAAACGTCACCAGAATTACTGCCAGCACTATGGAGGAGCCGATCGTGCCGAAGCCCAGCCCGCCCTGGGCAGGTGACTTGGTGAGTACGTCGCCCATCGTGGCGCCGAAGGGGCGCGTGAGCACAAAGGCGATCCAGAATAGCGCGACTCGCGAGATTTTGGTAAACAGCGCGGCAAGCGTAACCAATCCGATCGCGGCGCCGATGAGAATCGCTCCGCCGGCAAACCCCAGGCCCGAATCGTCGGCCAGAAAATCGCCCAACGCGGTGCCCAGCGTGTTGGAAAACAGGATCGCAGTCCAATAGAGCAGTTCGACGCGAAACGTTTTGATGTTGTCCACCGACAGCGAATCTCCGCTCAGCCGCCAAACAACGAAGATGCCGCACAAGATGCCTACCAATATCAGGCTGCCATTGGCATATCCCAGCCCCAGCGAACGGTCCATGTAGTCCGACATCGTGGTGCCGGCCGTGCTGGTGGAAAGAATGACGGCCCAATACAACCAGGGGTGAAAGCGCTTGGCGGATAACTGGCAGATCAGGGTGATGAAGAATACCGAGATCAAAATCAAAGAGCTGACGGCGTAACCTATGTTCAGCGTCATCGACAGCAGATCACCGGCGGTTTCGCCCAGCGTGGTGGCGCTGATCTTCATGATCCAGAAGGCCAGCGCGATGTGCGGAAGTTTGTTGGTGCGTCGCATGCTCGATGTAAGGGCCGTGCCAGGCGTGTTGAATCGCACTTCCAGGGGCGGCAAGCACGACAATTGAAAACTGTAAATTTCACCATAGGAACCGGAAAATCGCCAGGCAAGCGCGATAAGCAATTACTTATTGAGCTATAAATCTGGCGGAGTGCCGCGTAGCATGCGGTTGGCCTTGCGCAATTTCAATCGCACCGCGCATTGCGCGACAACGTCCGAAGAGTTTGCTAGTGACCGAGCATGAACATTTTAAGGAACCGGCTTTCGACGACACGTCGTCCGGCTCAGAACAGCTAGCGGAGGAATCGATTCGCTCCCACGATTTGAAAGCTGGGGTCTCGGCACGCCGGCCGCTTTTCTCGCGCGACGTGCTGCTGCTCAGCGTGGCCAGCTTCTTTAACGACGTGGCCAGCGAACTCTTGGTCAAAGGCGCCTTGCCGGTATTTTTGGTCAGTGTGCTGGGCGCACCCATGGTCATTGTCGGTTTGATCGACGGATTGGCCGACTCGGTTGCCACGCTGTTGCAATATGTCGCCGGCCGGTGGTCCGACCGCACCGGCAAGCGGCGGCGATTTGTCATGGTTGGCTATCTGATGACGAATGTCGTTAAGCCTCTTTTGTACTTTGCAGGCGCCTGGTGGCAGGTGCTTACGATTCGCGTGATCGATCGCGTTGGCAAAGGTCTCCGCGCCTCGCCGCGCGACGCACTGATTGCCGAGGCCACTCCGTTGGCCGAGCGCGGCCGCGCATTCGGCTTGAATCATGCCATGGACCCGGCCGGCGCGATGGTTAGTCTCTTGTGCGGGGCGCTGATCATCACGGTATCACAAGATCCGAATGGTCCCTTGGAAGTACGGACGTTTCAGTACCTGGTGTTGTTCACCGTGTTGCCCGGACTGGCAACGTTGGTGCTGGCCGGGATGGTTCGTGAGCCACATCCCAAGGTGCACGTTTCGGCAATGCCCGCGGTATCGACGTCCGGCCTGGGGCAGCGATATTGGCGTTTTCTCGGCCTGGCGGTTCTGTTTGCCCTGGGTAATTCCAGCGATTCGTTTTTGATCCTGCGCGCCTGGCAACTGGGGGCCAGTTTGCCCCACATCATGCTGGTGCTCGCGGCATTTAACTTGATGACGGTGCTGTTCTCGCTGCCGGCCGGCTGGCTCTCCGACCATTTCGGCCGCAAACGATTTCTGGCCCTTGGCTGGGGGCTGTATAGTTGCGTTTACGTGGGCTTCGGCTACGCGCACGAAAACTGGCAAGTGCTGTGTTTGTTATTGCTGTACGGCGTGTATTACGGCATTACCGAAGGCGTTAGCAAGGCGATCGTTGCCGATCTGGTCCCCGCTCACCGCCGCGCCACGGCCTATGGGCTGTTGAGCGCGGCACAAGGAGTTTGCGTGCTGCCGGCGAGCTTGATGGCAGGATTTTTGTGGACCTTCGTTTCGCCATCCACGCCGTTTTTAGTCGGCGCAGTTCTGAGTTTGCTGGCGGCGATTGGACTATTAACCGTTCGATCGTCCGGCACAGTTTTGCCCGAAGTCCAGGGCTTGCCAGATTTCGGCGTGGATACGGCCGGCGGCGGATAATAAGGATCGGTTCGCTCCGCGTTCGGCGCGCCGGTGGGTCAGATCGGCGAAGTGCTTATTGCGGCTGCGGGTAGACCAGCTCGAACGACACCAGCGTGTTCTTGCTGACCGGGTCGCCGTTATCCACGACACCCAACAGCGCCCAATTGCCGTCGGCCAGCTTCGGCCCCAGGCACAGGCCTTCGAGATTCTCGCCAATGCTGTTGTCCGGTTCCTTCGAATCGAACAGCAATGTTTTTTTGACCGGCGTGTACATTTGGCCGATCAACCCCTTGGCCAGCTTGCCGCGGCTGATGTCCGTGGCGCCGGTGAAATCCACCTGGTAGATGCGCGTTTCCAACGGCGGCAAGCCCACGATGGCCGATCGCTCCAGCGCCAACAGCGTGCCGTCGGGAAGCTCGACCAATTCGCTCAGTCCGTTGCAAACGGGCTTACCCACTCCGGAATGAATCGGCTCGGTGACGTAGGCGTATTCTTCCGCCGGCGTGACGGTATTGCCATCGACGTCAGCCGCTGCAAGCGCACCACGGTGCCGGCCTTATCGGTCGAAACCGGCCCGTCGGCGGTGAGCGCTTCCTCATTGGCCGTCCACATTTCTTTGCCGTCGCCGCGGCGCGTGAGCGATTCCAAGCCGCGATTGAGCACCTGCGTGGCGAACACGGGCGGCAGTTCGACCGTTTGCAATAGCTTGCCGCTGCGCTTCAGCGTGTATTCGTAAACTTTTGGCGACCTGCCGGCAGGCGCTTCGTCGCTGAGGAAAACGCTGTTGTGCTGCGGATTGGTGTAGGCCACTCCCTCGTAATCGCGGGAATCGGCGATCGTGTCGCCGCCGAGGATTTTGTGCTCGGTGATCTTGCCGTCCTTGTCGAAGCGCACGCCCAACGCCACCAGGTGATTGGAATTGTCCATCACGGCGATGTACGTGTCGTTGCCCAGGTACGTCACGCCGCTAAGGCCCGTGATCGTGAACACCGCGCCATTTTGATCCTTGGCGGCGCTTTCCGCCTCGCCAAGCCGAACTTTACCGCGATAGTTCAATTTCAGCGGGCCTGCGGCAAACGAACCATCAACGCCGGTGGCAATGGTGCAGCAAAACAACACAATGAAGCGGATGCGGCGGCAGAATCGCATCGTCATTAAATCCCAAGAGTGCGTTGGCAGGGAACAATTTATCGAGAGATCGAGCCTAATCACGCACAACGACTAGCACAAGCACTAGCGAAGTGCCGCATCGAACTGGGCAATTGAGCATGTGCCCCCGTCGACTAGGAAGTCCGGTTGCCTTCGGTACCGCACATTGCAGAATTTTCCACGGCGATTTTCCTTTCAAGTCCAAATGTCTCGATGCAAGCGGCCGTACCACCCACCGGCCCCCGAAGTCGGTCACGATCCGCGGTGCTATTGCTGACAAAGAGCTAAACTTACAGGTGATGAAAATGGCGTTCCAACCCAGCCGGCCTTAACGCAGCGCCGGCTGGGTTGGCACATCGTGACTGTGCCAACGCCGGACTAGACGGAACCGCTGCCAAATTGCGCGCCACTTTGGAACCGCTCCCAGTTTTCACGGAACCGGCTGCGGAGCTGACTGATGCGGCCCGCGCTTAAGCCGAATTTCCGACTTACGGCACTGGTCGATTCGCCGGCTGCCAGTGTCGCGGCGATTCGACGATCACGCAGGGAGAGCCGCGAAAACCACTCCCTGATATCGAGTCGCGCTGCCGCCGTCTCGGCCGGACCCGCTTGGCGGTCTTCTACAAGAAGCTGGTTCCACATCCCGGTCCGCGCATCACGCCGATCAATCCGCTCGATCGTCAGGCCTCGTACACGCCGCGAGTAGGCAGACAGGATGTCATTGATGTTCAACTGGCAGCCGACTCGCCGTGCGGCGCGGATTTGGCGCAGTGCATACTGAGCCAATGGCGTCGGATACGCCACGGCCGCTTTGCCTCGGCGCACGAGCCGCACAAATGCGCAATAGGCATTGGCCACGACTTCCTGGGTCAGCTCCTGGCGGACCTCAGACCGGAGTCCACGCAAAGCTACGGTTGCTTGTCGGTGGATCTGGGGCAACATCGCTAGAAATCGCGCATGGAAAAACTCGGCTTGCGGGTCCTTCAAAGTCATCCTCAACGGCGCTTTCATGGGAATACCTCCTCGATAAGGGAGGACCGCCCCACGGGGCGGTCCTGTTGGAAAACAAGACCGCCCCAGCACCGCGCCAAGGCGTATTTAACTCAAATCAAACGTGCGCCGTCCTCATTGCAGAAACTAAACGCCGCGAGCCCTGAAGAGCCGCGAGCGCAGGCGGGCACGAATAAAGCCATTCCACCAACAAGTTATGTCGTGAACGAAGCCAGAATTTAGCGATCTGACGGGTGCGACAGGCGGATGCCGATAGCGCGTCGCAAGCTCGACTACTCCGAGTGAGCTTCTGCCGAAATATTTAAAGGGCGCGATTAATCCAACGGCGCGAGCGTTCGATTTTCCAGGTCGGCCTCGCCACTAGGAAAAAAATGTTCAACACACAAAAGCCTGCCATGGCGACCCAATGGGTCGCCGTTAGAATCCGCAGTGCCGGACCAACCGCAACACGAGCATTGGCGTTCAGATCTTGAGGAGCAGTTAAAACGCATTCACAATCACCGGTCCGCAACTCGTCAAAAAACGCACCTGTTAACTTTAATGGGGGCGTTACGCGGAACGAACTCCGATCTGTTGGCCGTCGAAGCCTGCCTCGGTCAAATCCTGCAGCGGGAAATGCTGGATGGCATGTTCACGATGGACGATGTCGCGGAGGCTGCTCCTGCGATCGACCTTCAGATTCGCCTGGCAAGGCAAATTGCCCAAATTTCCCAATTAGAGATGCGCTTTGCACCTGCCCTGGCCTCATCTGTCAATAAAGCCATGTTAGTTTACAGGAGCGAAGATTTTACAGTTTGCTCCCCAACACTATTGGGGGGGCAGAAATCATGATGCGGTTGGCGACCAAGCAGACTGTTAGCGCGCCCCGCAGCGGGAAGAAAGATTGTGGTGGATCGTGGGCACTCGCGAATACACTTCCTGTTGGGCGTATGGCATACTATTGTCGCGTTGCTGATCAGCGCAGGCACACGCCTTGGAGTTGACGTCACCAATCAAAGGAGCGCTGCGCTCACTGATTGAATGAGCATGCGGCTTCGCACCCACTTATTCGCAATGATACTGCGGATCCCTGCGTGCGATTGGGTGCTTTTCTCCCGGCAAGAGTGCCACAACCAAGTTTATCAATCGCAAGGGCGTTCAGAGTGCCCATGCCAGATCGCAGATCGGCTTGACAAACGCTCGCCGTCGCTCACCACGAGTGATCGGAAACTGCGCCCTGTTGCGACGTAGCCGGGCTGGATGCCCCGTAAGCCGGTTCGGAATTAGACGTGGCTTGGAAACCGCTGTAACGGTCCCCGACCGGCAGCGTCGCGCCGGCAGTTGCCACGGCCGGTGTGCTGGGGGAGGGATTGCTCATGGCGGCCTGATAGCTGGCCGGCACCACGCCGCTGGCGGGCCTGGCCTTCAACTGCGTGCTGGATTGCGTGCCGCCGCTTTCTGGACTAGTGGAATCGGGACGCAGCACGTTGCCGCCGGGCGCATAATCGCTGGTGCCGCCCGGCCGATAACCGGGATCTTTCCGCAACGGCGAATCGGCCGGTGCAGGATTCGAAGCCGGTGCTGAATTCGCGCCCGCTTCGGGTGAAGCGCTGGCACTGCCGCTCGGCTCGGACGCGCTTGCGGCAGAGCGATAATAATTGTTTGTTGTCGACTGCGCTGGCCTGTTGCAGGAGCCCCAACCGACGCGCCGACCACCGGCTGCGCGCTGGCCGCCGGAGCGGCGCTAGTCGCAGCAAAGTTGGAATAACGATCGCCCACGATGTTCGATTCCGTAGCGCCGGCGGTGCTCGCGGAATTGTTCGTCACTGTGGCCGGCGGCGCGGTGCCTACCATCGCCACTTGCGCGGCCGGCGGCGTGCTGGTGGCGGCGCGAACATCGGCCACGCGAATCTCGCTGCCCTGCCCCGCGGGGCTTGCGGCGGGTGTCGCACTTGCAGCGGCGCTCGACGCAGTCGCCGAATTGTAGTTATAAGCCGGATTGGCCGCGGCCGCGGTGGCGTAGGCGGTCGGCGGTGTGGTTGAGCCCGTGCCGCCGTAAGCCGGATTATAAAATCCATTCTGCGGCTGCGACGATGATGCCGTGGCAGTGGCCGCCGGCTTGTAGGCCGGCGCAGGAGGCAGTGCGTTGCCCATGCCCACCGCCGAGGCGTACCCCGGATTCGGCGTGCCCATGCCGACGGGCTGAGACGCGGGCGCCGGACCCGCACTGGCAGTTGCGCTGGTGGCCGTGGCAGCCGATTCGTTGCCAACCTTCGGCAAGCTCAATCCGGTGCTCGGATACGGCGATTGCTGATATCCCGCCGCCATGGAGCTATAGGCGTTATTTGTCGCGCCGCTCATCGTGCCACCGGTCGTCGCACGGGTTGCAGGCGTCCTGGCCGCAATTGCCGGTGGCGTTTGACCGGCGCTGGGTAGCGCCGGATTGCTGGGCTTGTACGGCGGCGCCTCGCTCAACGCGCTGGAAGGTTTCTTTTTACCCCACGACGCGAACATGTTGCTGCCGGACTTGCATCCACAGATGCTCAACATGAACAGGAGCACCACCGCGACGGGGCCAAAAGTGGCTCGCATGGCTCGACGCACCTTTGCATTGGTCAGGGCGCGAGGTGCGGGCCAAAGCCGGCGGTTGCGGCTTCCTTGCCGCGCCGTCCTTCGGCATGATCCTCGTCCCTGAGGATGTGAGATAAGCTGAATTCTTGCGACGTGACCGCCCGGCATATCGCCGGAGCTCCATATTGAGCTTCGGCATCCGGCCGAGGCAAACTCCACGACATCGTTCATCTTTCCAGACTTACGGCGCGGAACTGCCACGCCAAGAGAGCGGCAGGGCGAGGATTCTACTGTCGCACACAGCGTGGTCAACGCCAGTAATTGGTACTACCATGAAACCTGCTGACAACACAGCGCCGCGCTAGCAGCGCATGGATTGATAGCGATGCTGGCAGCGCAAAAAAAGCCCTGGGTTGCAACCCAGGGCTTGATGCAATTCGAATTTCGGCGAACTACTTCTTCGCCGCGGCGTAGCGCTGGCCGATCGCGTCCCAATCCAGCACGTTCCAGATGGCGCCCACGTAATCGGCCCGCTTATTCTGGTACTTCAGATAATAAGCGTGCTCCCACACGTCGACTCCCATGATCGGCTTGCCGCCGCTGGCGTTGGCGGCTTTGCCCATCAACGGACTGTCTTGATTGGCGGTGTTTTCCACAATGAGCTTGCCCGACGGATCGAGCGTCAGCCAGGCCCAGCCGCTGCCGAAACGGCCCATGGCGGCCTTGGTAAACGCCTCCTTGAAATGATCCCAGCCCATCAGGTCTTTCTGAATGGCTTCGGCCAGCGCCTTTGGCCTGGCCTCCCTTGCCCTTGCCCATAATCGTCCAGAACATCGAGTGGTTGGCGTGGCCGCCGCCGTTGTTGCGCACCGCGGTGCGGATGGCCTCGGGCACGCTGTCGATTTTGGCGATGAGTTGTTCGACCGGCTGATTGCCCAAATCGGTGCCTTCAATCGCCTTGTTCAAGTTATCCACGTAAGCCTTGTGATGCTTGTCGTGATGGATTTCCATCGTTCTGGCGTCGATCGACGGTTCCAGCGCGTCAAACGGATACGGCAGCGGGGGCAGCGTGTATGCCATGGCAAAAGTCTCCCTTTCGCGGGTTGTTGAGTGAACGGATCGGTCAATTCAACAACAAATGCAAGCTAGCCGCGCAGCATACCCGATTGCGAATTGGTCCGCAATTGGCCGGAATGGCATCACTACCAGGCGGCGAGCGTTCCAAGGGAAGATGAGCCGCGGATTACCGTTTCCCTAGAAACGGCCGCAGCAGCGAAGTGGCCTTTTTCAGCGCACTTTTTTCGTGCGTCAGCGGCGCTTCGTTGGCCATCAGATACGAACGCAGGCTGGCCATCATCATTTTCGCCTGCTCGGTGGCCACCGCGCGGCGATCGCGGCTGCGCTTCGGGCGCACGGTCAAATTGATGCGGGTCATCACGCGGTTGCCCGTTTCGGCGCCGAGAGAATTTCGAGTGGCGGTTTTTTCCTCGGCGAAAACCAGTTCCATGACCAGCGGCACCGATCGGTCTGATTGTCGCCGCAGCAAACCCAGCTTGCCGCCGGGCAGATACAGTTCCACGCGATCGCCGTGGATCGAAGTAATCTCGGCCTGATGATCCGCCACGAAGCCGCGCAGCTTTTCCACCGCGATATTGATCGGCACGTTGGTAACCAATTGCCGTTCCAACAGCAGATCGATCGGGCCCTTCTGCCAGAACCACCAGCCGCGGTGTGCTTCGGCCGAAACTTCATTCATGCCGCTGCCCAGCTGCACCACCACGTTGCGGCCGCCTTGCTTGGCCAACAACAGTGCGCGGTCGGCGCGATTGAGCATCGTTTGGGGGCTGTCGCCGGGTTGAATTTCGGTGACGCCGAAGCTGGCGGTGCAGTTCTCGCCCAGCAGCGTCGGTTGAGTGAGTCGGGCGAAGGCGAGGCGAACTTGCTCAGCGCGGGAGGCGGCTGCCGCGTTGTCGCAATCGGCGCAGAGAATCACAAATTCCTCGCCGCCGTAGCGCGCCACCAGGTCGCCGGGGCGGCAGGAGCTTTTGAGCAATTGTGCGAAGCTCTTGATGATTTCGTCGCCCGCCTGATGTCCGTACGTATCGTTGATTTGCTTGAAGTGGTCCAGGTCGCAGATGATCAAGCTGCACGTCAGGCTGCGTTCCATGTGCACGTTAACGAACAACGTATGCACACGGTCGAACTCGGCGCGATTGGCCAATTGCGTGAGCGGATCGCGCGTGGCCTGCTCGTACAGGTTCTGGCAGCGCTCTTCCAGCGAAGCCTGGCCCGAGGCATCGTGCAACAACAGTGTCGCCCCATGCACGCCGCCGGCGGGTCCCACCACCGGAATAATGTGCATGTTGATCGATAGCTCGCGCCCCTCGCGATCGCGCAGAATCATCCGCCGCAGCGATTGCACGCTGCTGCGCACGGCGAAGGCCACCGGGCATTCATGGTCGGCAATCGGCCGGCCCATTTCGTCACGCAGCTCCAACAGGCTGGGTACGAACGGCCGTTGCATCATGCTATTGCCGGCGATGCCGGTCAGTCGCTCGGCGCCGCGGTTCCACAGCGTGACTTGCAGATTGGCATCCAGGAAAATCACCCCGTCGTACATGTTCGCCAGCAGCGTTTGCGGGAAGAACGATTCGGGGCTGGCGTTGGGCGAGGGTGTGCCGTGCTCTTGCAGGTGCCACCAGGCATTGGCGGCGTCGGCGTCCAATTCCTGCAGCCAGCGGCGGGCCACGCGGCGATGCAGCTTTTGCTGATCGGTGGCGTGCAGCGCCGCGAAGTGCAGCACCAACTGCGGGTCGAATTGCGTGCCCGCAAAATCGCACAGCTCTTTGATCGCGCGTTCGCGCGACAAGGCCGGCCGATACACTTGCGGCGTGGTCATCGAATCGAAGGCGTCCACTATATTCAGCATCCGCGCGCCCAGCGGCAGGTCGGGACCGTCGCGATCCACCCGCATCCGGCTGCCGTCGAACCACGTAGGCGCCATAGCGCACGATTTCCAACACCTGCGTCGAGGCACAGCAGTTTTCCAGAATGCCCAAGCCCATTTGGCGGTGCCGTTCCATCAATTCGTGCTCTTCGGGCGTGAGCGTGGCGGGCTTCAGCAGCAGCCGGTCGGGAACGCCGATCTTTCCCACGTCGTGCAGCAAGGCGGCGATTTCCAAGCAATCGCGCTCGTCGTCGGGCAATTGCATGGCCAGCGCCCAGGCCGAGCAGCCCAGCGCCACCCTCACGCTGTGCGAAGCGGTGGCTCCGTGCTTGCAACGCAGCGCCGCAAACAAACTATGGGCCAAACCAAGCCGGACTTGGGCCAGATGGTTTTCGGATTCGCCTTCCGGCGTCAGCTGCGAGCCGGACTCTTTCTGCGGCTGCGGTTCCAAATGCTCCAGCAGAGCCGTTAACGTGCTGAGCTGCTGTTCCACCGCGGGGGCGCGGTCTTTGAGGCCCGGGGAAACTACCGCCTGCTGCGAATTTGATTCGCTGCCGCTACGGCGGGGGCAGCCTCCACCGGCGTTTGGCTTTGTGATTTTTCTTCCATCGCCAACTTTCAATTTGCTCGTTACGCGGAGCGTGGCGGGCCGCCGACCGATCGGCGTCGCCGATCAAAGCGCCCGCGCACTCTGACCGCCGTTCCGTCGAATCGCGACGGATCGCAGACCCAAAGTCATCCCCCGTGCATATGCCCCCAGAAAACTCTAGGTCACACCTGGAAAAACCCCGAAATTCCGTGCAGCAGCCGGCAGTCGCCAATGGAGCGCCTGAGCGTTCGACAACGGCGCACCGGCCGCGGCCCGGGAACGATTGTGTCGATTATGCGGCCCATAGCGGCACTTGAACGTAGTGCGGCACGGCGGGCAAAATGACCTCGCCGCAGGTGAATCTCGGACTGTTATAGATAGATGCCATGCGATTGATTTCCTACAAATCCGTTTCGGGCTCCCGTGCGGCTGGCGTGAACCAGCACGGCTGGTACGTCGATTTGAACCACGCCGATTCCGACTTGCCCGCCGGCATGTCAGATCTTTTGGCGCTGGGGCGCGACGGCTTGCGTCGGGCCGCAGCGGCGGTCGCGGCCGGACAGCCGATCGACCCCGCCACGGTCCGTCTGTTGCCGCCGGTCGTGCGGCCGGAGAAGATCTTCTGCATCGGCCTCAACTACGCCGATCATGCGCGCGAAACCGGTCGCGAACCTTCGCCGGAGCCGATCGTGTTCAGTAAGTTCGTCACCGCGCTGGCGGCGCACGGCGATCCGATCGTCCTGCCGCGCTTGTCGCATAAGGTCGATTACGAAGCGGAACTGGTGGCGGTGATCGGCGCCGCAGGGCGCGACATCCCATGTGCACAGGCACTGTCGCACGTTGCGGGATACACCTGCGGAAACGACGTGTCTGCCCGCGACTGGCAGTCGCAAAAACCAGGGGGCCAATGGCTGCTGGGTAAGACGTTCGACAGCTTCGCTCCACTGGGACCGGAACTTGTGACCGCCGATGAATTGCCCAATTTCGGTGACTTGCGAATCAGCCTGCGGCTCAATGGGCGAACGATGCAAGACAGCCGCACTTCGCAATTGATTTTCGGAGTCGCTGAATTAGTCAGCTATATCTCGGGCGTCTGCACGCTCAGCCCAGGCGATCTCATCTTTACCGGCACTCCGCCCGGTGTCGGGGTTGCCCGGACTCCCCGTGTCTATCTCCAGTCCGGCGACACGGTGGAAGTGGAAATCGAAGGCATCGGGGTGCTGCGAAATGCGGTTAAGTCCTGACGGCGCATGGATTTTCTAGGTCTTTTAGGGGGCTGAGGTCCGATTGTTCGTTTTTTTTGGCAAAATTTCTACAAATTTCTTGCTATCGGCGCAGTTTGCGACAATAATCGCGTCGTGTTAGGTGTTCTGCACACTTCAACCGGAATAACCGCAACAGGTGCAAACACACGTTGTTTTTGACAAAGATCGCTGACCCGCAGTCATCCTTGGAGTAACGCTCATGAAACGCACAAGCATTTTGGTTCTCTTCGCGGCGGCTCTCGCCGTATGTATGGTGGCGAATTCGGCCCAGGCAGGAATTATTTACGCGGCCGACTTCAACAGTGCCTCAGTCGGACACTCCGGCAACTACAGCACTTCAGCAGACTACACCGATGGCGGATTGATCGGTCAGGATAGTTGGACAACGCAAAGCGCCAGTGCCAATCCTCTGACAGTAAGCAATGCTGGTGTGAATGGCAAAGTGGCGATGGCCAACAATGGCCAGGACGCTTTTGCCACCTTCACTGCTCAGACGACCGGAAGCGTGTATGCGTCGGCCGACATCAACGTGACTGCCGCGCAAACCACAGGCGACTACTTTATGCACCTGGGCAATGGCACAACAACTACTTTCTATGATCGGCTGTATGCCAAAGACGATGGCTCGGGCAACCTCTTGCTTGGTTTGTTAACCTCGGGCAGCACCGCAACTAATGCCGGCTACGGGCCCACGTTGAACTACGGACAAACGTATCATGTCGTGTTCAGCTACAACTTCGAACCCGGCCTGAATGACGATACGAGTTACCTCTGGGTGGACCCCACGGATCCCATCTACGGCGACTCGATCGGCTCGGCCTACGCGATCGGAGGAACCAGCACGAATGCCTCGGATGCCACCAGCATCTCGTCTATAAGCCTGCGTCAAGGCTCCTCCTCGTCCGCGCCAACGCTGGACCCAGACAATATCGCTGTCGCCGCCGTTCCTGAGCCCGCATCGCTTGTGCTGATCGGGTTCGGGCTGATTGGATTCGTCGGCGCAGTGCGTTATCGTCGTAAGAAGTAAATTCGGTTTGACATTTGCGATTACTCCAAGAGCCCCCGGTCAATTGACCGGGGGCTTTTTTTGCGCCATCGCGGCCCCCCAGGCCCTGGCACACTCGGTCCGATCGATGCCAATTCTGAAGAACCGATCCACTAGGGTAGAATCAAACCATGGCCCGAGGTGCCGCCGCGTTGCAGAACTCCTTTCGTGCGTTCGTCCGGTCTCAGGAACTTGCAACTGGCCGATAAGCTGAAGTGGAAGTCATGCGGTCGATCGCGGTTTGCCATCGACCGATGGCGCGATTCACACCGATCAATCACCCATGCCCAAGCTGACACTGCATCACTCTCAGCACTCCGGCAAATCGGATCTCGCTGCCGGAATGGCTGCGGCCGAGTGCTCACATCCTGGGCAGCATTGCGCTGATCGTCGCCGTCACGTGTGCCGCCTATTTGCCGGCGACTACGGGGCAAGTTCATCCTGGATGACGACAGCTATCTGACCAATGCGCCGCTGATCCAGGCAGCCGATGGCCTCTACCGTATCTGGTTCACCAGTGAAGCCCTGGATTACTACCCGGTAAGCAACACCTCGCTGTGGGTGGAGTGGCGGCTGTGGGGCTTAAATCCCCTGGGTTATCACGTCACCAATTTACTGTTGCACGTGGCCGCTTGTTTATTGATCTGGGCCATCCTGCGCAACTGGCGATCCCCGGCGCATTTCTGGCGGCGCTGCTGTTTGCCGTACATCCGCTGAATGTGGAATCGGTGGCTTGGATCGCCCAGCGTAAGGGTCTGTTGGCGCTGGTGTTCTTTCTGCTGTCGATCCTTTGGTATGTGCGGGAGGAGCAGCGCCGCACCGTCGAAACAAACGTTGGAGGCGGCTCGGCGAGATTCCAAGTGGGAAAGTACTACTGGTATAGCTTTGCGGCCTTCGTGCTGGCCGCGCTCAGCAAGGGCTCGGTGGTGATCTTGCCGCTGGTGCTGCTAATCATCGTCTGGTGGCGGCGCCGTCAGCTCACCCGTTGGGACCTGCTGCGCAGCACGCCGTTCTGGACCGTCGCCGTGTTCATGACGCTGGTAAACATCTGGTGCATGGCTCGCCTGACGCAAGCGCCGTTTCGAAACGCTAGTTTTGCCCAGCGGCTGGCCGGCGCCGGGGCCGTGGTCTGGTTTTATCTGGCCAAGGCGCTGGCGCCGATCGATCTGGTGTTTGTTTATCCGCAGTGGCGCATTCAAACCGTCGCGCTTGCTGTGGTGGCTGCCACTGGCGGCCGCGGTGCTCGTCACGGTCTTCTTGTGGCAATATCGCCATCGCGCCTGGAGCCGGTCGCTGCTATTGGCCTGGGTATTCTTTTGCGCGGCGCTAGTACCGGTGCTTGGCTTCACCGACGTGGGCTTTATGCGATATTCCTTGGTCGCTAATCATTACCAGCACCTCGCCCTGATCGGCGTTGCGGCGCTGGTCGCCGCGGCTTGGAGCGCGTGGCGCCGAACAAGCGCCAGCGAGCCGACCGTTGGCAGGCGTCGTTGCCATCTCCGTCGTCGCCACGCTGGCGGTGCTCACTTGGCACCAAAGCAAGCTCTATGCCGAAGCCGTTACTCTGTATCAGGACACACTCGAGAAAAATCCCGCCTGCTATCTGGTTCACAATAACTTGGGCAACATCCTGCTCACTGCGGGGCGGCTGCAAGAGGCCGTCAATCATTACGAGCAAGCCCTGCGACTTAATCCCGATTACGTCGAGGCTCACAACAATCTGGGCAGTGCATTGTTTAAGCAGGGACAGACTCAGGCAGCGATCGAGCAATTTGCGCGAGCTCTGCTGGTGAATCCCAAATACCCCGACGCGCACCTCAGTTTGGGCAACGCGCTGGCCAAAGTGGGCCGAATGCAAGAGGCGCTGCAACAATACCGGCAGGTGGTGCGGCTGAATCCCGACATGGCGGCCGAGGTCCACGCGGCCTTGGGAGTGATCAAAGCAGAAACCCCGCAGCAGGCAGTCGAAGAGTACCAGAAGGCGCTGCAGCTAAAGCCCGACATGGTGGTCATCCGCTACGATTTGGGCAACGCGCTGGTCAAATTGGGCCGGCTCCAAGAAGCGATCGAGCAGTACCAGCAGGTCGTGCGGCAAAAGCCCGACTTTCCCGAGGCCCATTACAAATTGGGCGACCTCCTGGCCAAAGAAAACGAACTGCCTGAAGCGATTGAGCATTACCAGGAGGCGCTGCGACTGAAGCCGGATTATGGCGCCGACATTCATTGCAATCTGGGTATTGCGTTGGCCAAGGCCAATCGCCTGCCGGAAGCGATCGAACAGGAACAGCAAGCCGTCCAACTAAAACCAAACTCCGCGGAGATTCATTACAATCTCGGCAATGCCTTGCTAAAGGCGGGTCGGGCGCAGGAATCCATCCAACAGTACCAACAGGCTCTGCGGCTAAAGCCCGACTTTGTCGAAGCCTGCAACAGCTTGGGCGCCGCGCTGTTGGTGGCGAACCGACCTCAGGAATCTTTGGCGTACTTCGAGCAGGCCCTGCGTCTGAAGTCCGATTACATTCAGAGCTACGGCAACCTGGCGAATGCCTACGCCCAACTGAATCGTTCGGCGGAAGCCATCGCGGCGGCTGAGAAGGGGTTGGACCTGGCTCGCTCTCAAGATCAAAAGGCGCTCGCCCGCCAAATCGACGCTTGGCTGAGGACGTATCGCGCGCAGCAAGCGA
Source organism: Pirellulales bacterium (assembly GCA_963773925.1). Taxonomy (GTDB): domain Bacteria; phylum Planctomycetota; class Planctomycetia; order Pirellulales; family JADZDJ01; genus CAVRAW01. The sequence goes on along the minus strand of CAVZDC010000020.1, from coordinate 464,627 downwards.
AGGCTGGCGACGCAGCTTCACATTCTCAAGGGGTTCCAGCCGCGCCCTGAGCGCTCGGAACAGCTCTTTGCGTTTTGCCGACCCGTAGGCCATTCTATCAATAGGGCAACTGTTTCCTTCCCCATCGGCCAGGCCGCTGATGCCCACCCAAACTGCTCGGCAGGTTTCCAGTGAAAGCGGCTCGCGCTTGCGCCAGGCTGCCGCCTTCATCGCAGTTATACCTTTGGGGCAGAGTGGCGCTGATTGCGCTAGCCAGCTGCGTGGCCTATCTGCCGGCGCTGCGGGGCGAGTTCATCCTCGACGACGACATGTATCTGACCGATGCGCCGGTGATCCAAGCCGCCGATGGACTGCGCCGGATCTGGTTCACTAGCGAAGTGCCGGATTACTACCCGGTCAGCAACACCTCGCTGTGGCTGGAATGGCGGCTGTGGGGCGCCAATCCCACAGGTTACCATGTCACCAATTTACTGCTGCATCTCGCCTCGTGCCTATTGATTTGGGCGGTCCTGCGCCAACTGGCGATCCCCGGTGCATTCCTGGCAGCGCTGTTGTTTGCCGTGCATCCGCTGAACGTGGAATCGGTGGCCTGGATCGCCCAGCGCAAGGGCCTGTTGGCGCTGGTGTTCTTTCTGCTGTCGATTCTCGGGTGGCTCCAGGCCGACGTGGCTCCGACTCCTGCTTCTCCTTCTCAACCCTCACACCTCGCCCCTCGCCTCTCCATTTGGTACTGGCTCAGCTTTGCGGCCTTCGTGCTGGCGGTGCTCAGCAAGGGTTCCGCGGTCATCTTGCCGCTAGTGCTGCTGCTCATCGTCTGGTGGCAGCGCGGTCGGCTGACCCGCTGGGACTTGCTGCGCAGTGCGCCCTTTTGGGCCATCGCCATCGCCCTGGCCTTCGTAAACGTCTGGTGCCAGCATCGTGGCCTCAGCGAAAGTATCCGGCCGGTCAGCTTTGCCGAGCGTTTGTCCGGCGCCGGCGCCGTGGTCTGGTTCTATCTGTCCAAAGCGCTGGCGCCGATTGATCTGGTGTTCGTGTATCCGCAGTGGCACATTCAAACCACACGCCTGAACTGGTGGTTGCCTTTGGCCGCGGCAGCGCTCGTCACCGCCCTGTTGTGGCGACATCGCCGTAACGCTTGGAGCTGGGCGATGCTGTTCGCTTGGGCATTCTTTTGCGCAACGCTAGTGCCGGTGCTTGGCTTTACCGACGTCGGCTTCATGCAATATTCGCTGGTGGCCGACCATTACCAACACGTCGCCTTGATCGCCGTGGCCGCGCTGGCCGCGGCTGCCTGGAGCACGTGGTGCACTCGGGCAAGCGGAGCCGGTCGACAAGTGGCCTGGGTCGTTGGCGTCGCCGTCGTCGCCACGCTAACCACCCTCACGCGGCAACAAAGCACGCTTTACACCGACGCAATCACGCTGTATCAAACCACGTTGTCCAACAATCCATCCGCCTGGATTATTCAAAATAACCTTGGTCAGAAGCTGTACTTGATGGGTGATCTGGCCGGCGCCCGGAGGCACTACGAAGAAGCCCTGCGCCTGCATCCGGAATATCCCGACGCTCTGCACAATTTGGGAATTATTCTGGCCTGCGAAGGCCGCCTGCAAGAAGCAATAGAATTTTATCAGCATGCCTTGCGCATCTACCCCGCACACGCCAAAGCCCACAACGACTTGGGCCTCGCTCTGTTCGACACCGATCGCAACGAGGAGGCGATCGAACAGTTTCAGCAAGCGGTGAAGCTGAAGCCTGACTTCGCCGTGGCCTATTTCAACTTGGCCAACGTGCTGGCCAAAGTGGGCCGAATGCAAGAGGCGCTGCAACAATACCGGCAGGTGGTGCGGCTGAATCCCGACATGGCGGCCGAGGTCCACGCGGCCTTGGGAGTGATCAAAGCAGAAACCCCGCAGCAGGCAGTCGAAGAGTACCAGAAGGCGCTGCAGCTAAAGCCCGACATGGTGGTCATCCGCTACGATTTGGGCAACGCGCTGGTCAAATTGGGCCGGCTCCAAGAAGCGATCGAGCAGTACCAGCAGGTCGTGCGGCAAAAGCCCGACTTTCCCGAGGCCCATTACAAATTGGGCGACCTCCTGGCCAAAGAAAACGAACTGCCTGAAGCGATTGAGCATTACCAGGAGGCGCTGCGACTGAAGCCGGATTATGGCGCCGACATTCATTGCAATCTGGGTATTGCGTTGGCCAAGGCCAATCGCCTGCCGGAAGCGATCGAACAGGAACAGCAAGCCGTCCAACTAAAACCAAACTCCGCGGAGATTCATTACAATCTCGGCAATGCCTTGCTAAAGGCGGGTCGGGCGCAGGAATCCATCCAACAGTACCAACAGGCTCTGCGGCTAAAGCCCGACTTTGTCGAAGCCTGCAACAGCTTGGGCGCCGCGCTGTTGGTGGCGAACCGACCTCAGGAATCTTTGGCGTACTTCGAGCAGGCCCTGCGTCTGAAGTCCGATTACATTCAGAGCTACGGCAACCTGGCGAATGCCTACGCCCAACTGAATCGTTCGGCGGAAGCCATCGCGGCGGCTGAGAAGGGGTTGGACCTGGCTCGCTCTCAAGATCAAAAGGCGCTCGCCCGCCAAATCGACGCTTGGCTGAGGACGTATCGCGCCAGCAAGCGAAGGCTGGCGACGCAGCTTCACATTCTCAAGGGGTTCCAGCCGCGCCCTGAGGCGCTCGGAACAGCTCTTTGCGTTTTGCCGACCCGTAGGCCATTCTATCAATAGGGCAACTGTTTCCTTCCCCCTGGCCACGCAAATCAATGGGTGGCTTTCGAAAATTCGCGCGCGGCAATCTCGGGGGTTCGACGTGCCAGCCCGGTCGGATGCCGAAAGTCGTTCGTCGAAGTAACATAGAGAGTAGATCATGTCTACCGCGGCGCAACACAACCCGCCAATCCCATTGGTGGCTGAACCAGTCCGCCGCCGTCCGCGGCTAAAAACGCTAGCGGCCTGGGCCTTGGTTTTCGTCGCGCTACTGGCCTTATACTCTCCGGCGCTACGGGGCAAGTTCATCCTGGATGACGACAGCTATCTGACCAATGCGCCGCTGATCCAGGCAGCCGATGGCCTCTACCGTATCTGGTTCACCAGTGAAGCCCTGGATTACTACCCGGTAAGCAACACCTCGCTGTGGGTGGAGTGGCGGCTGTGGGGCTTAAATCCCCTGGGTTATCACGTCACCAATTTACTGTTGCACGTGGCCGCTTGTTTATTGATCTGGGCCATCCTGCGCCAACTGGCGATCCCCGGCGCATTTCTGGCGGCGCTGCTGTTTGCCGTACATCCGCTGAATGTGGAATCGGTGGCTTGGATCGCCCAGCGTAAGGGTCTGTTGGCGCTGGTGTTCTTTCTGCTGTCGATCCTTTGGTATGTGCGGGAGGAGCAGCGCCGCACCGTCGAAACAAACGTTGGAGGCGGCTCGGCGAGATTCCAAGTGGGAAAGTACTACTGGTATAGCTTTGCGGCCTTCGTGCTGGCCGCGCTCAGCAAGGGCTCGGTGGTGATCTTGCCGCTGGTGCTGCTAATCATCGTCTGGTGGCAGCGCCGTCGGCTCACCCGCTGGGACCTGCTGCGCAGCACGCCCTATTGGGCGGTGGCCGTTATACTGGCGGCGGTAAACGTTTGGTGCCAGCATCGTGGCCTCAGCGAAAGCATCCGTCCGGTTAGCTTTACCCAGCGGCTAGCCGGCGCCGGGGCCGTGGTCTGGTTTTATCTGGCCAAGGCGCTGGCGCCGATCGATCTGGTGTTTGTTTATCCGCAGTGGCGCATTCAAACCGCGCGCTTGCTGTGGTGGCTGCCACTGGCGGCCGCGGTGCTCGTCACGGTCTTCTTGTGGCAATATCGCCATCGCGCCTGGAGCCGGTCGCTGCTATTGGCCTGGGTATTCTTTTGCGCGGCGCTAGTACCGGTGCTTGGCTTCACCGACGTGGGGTTCATGCAATATTCGCTGGTCGCCGACCACTATCCCTACATCGCCCTGATCGGTGTCGTCGCGCTCGTCGCCGCAGGCTGGAGTTTTTGGCAGCGTCGCGTCGCATTCACCCCAGGGGTTGCAACCCCTGGGCGTATCGGCACGCAAACCACATCCATCGCCGCGGTCGCGCTAGTCGGCGCACTATCGTTTTTAACCTGGCAGCAATGCCGTTTTTATCGCGACGCGATCACGCTGTATCAAACCACGTTGTCCAACAATCCATCCGCCTGGATTATTCAGAACAACCTCGGCCAGAAGCTTTACCTGGTGGGCGATGTGGCCGGCGCCCGGAGGCACTACGAAGAAGCCTTGCGGCTGCATCCGGAATATCCCGGCGCTCTCAGCAACCTGGGAACCGTGTTGGCCGGCGAGGGCCGCCTGCAAGAAGCAATCGAACTCTATCAGCATGCCTTGCGCATTCGCCCCGACCACACTAATGCCCACTTCAACCTGGGCCAGGCGCTTTTCACGGTGGGTCGAATCCCCGAAGCGATCGAGCAGTATCGAAAAACGTTGCAACTTCAACCGGCGTTGCCCGAAGCCCACCAGGATTTGGGCCTGGCACTGCTCGAAACGGGCCAACCGCAGGAGGCGAGCGACCAGTTCGAGCGCGCACTGCGGCTGAAGCCCGATTACGCCGAAGCACATAACAATCTTGGCTTGGCCTTGCACGCCATCGGTGAAACGCAGCCAGCCATCGAACATTTTCGGGAAGCCGTGCGGCTGAAACCAAATTACTCCGAGGCTTACAACAATTTAGGCAACAGCCTACTGAGCTCGGGGCAAGAATCGGAAGCGATTCAATGTTATCGGCAGGCCCTGCAGGCCCAACCGGACTATCCCCAGGCACACCACAACTTGGGCCTGGCGCTGCTGAGAGCCGGCCGGCTCGAGGACGCGGCGGAGCATTTTCAACAGGCAGTGCGGCTGAGACCCGATTTCGCCGCAGCCTATTTCAACCTGGCAATCTGCTATGGCCAGTTGCATCGCGCTGACGCGGCCCTTGCCGCGGCACAGCAGGCGCAGGAGTTGGCTCGTTCGGCGGGGAACAAGGCCTTAGCCGCGCAAATTGAAGGCTGGATCGCGAAATTTCGCGCCCAACAGCCGCCGCCGGATGCGCCAAACCGACCGGATGCCGAACTTCGCTCGACGAAGTAACATGGATAGTAGGCCATGTCCACCGCGACGCAACACAACCCGCCAATAATCCCATCGGCGGCTGAACCAGTCCACCGCAGTCCCCGCTTAAAGGCGCTTGCCGCCTGGACCTTGGTTTGCCTCGCGCTACTGGCGCTATACTATCCCGCGCTGCGGGGCCAGTTCATTCTGGACGACGACATCTATCTGACCAACGCGCCGCTGATCCAAGCAGCCGATGGGCTGCCGCGGATCTGGTTCACCAGCGAAGCGCTGGACTACTACCCAGTGAGCAACACCTCGCTGTGGCTGGAGTGGCGGCTGTGGGGCGCCAATCCAACGGGTTACCACGTCACCAATCTGCTGCTGCACGTGGCCGCGTGCTTGTTGATCTGGGCGATCCTGCGCCAGCTAGCGATCCCCGGCGCCTTTCTGGCCGCGCTCTTGTTTGCCGTGCATCCGCTGAACGTGGAATCGGTGGCCTGGATCGCCCAGCGTAAGGGGCTGTTGGCGCTGGTGTTCTTTCTGCTGTCGATCCTTTGGTATCGGCGCGAGGAGCAGCGCCGCACTCAAGAGCTTAGCGCCACCGGAGGCCCGGCCGGCTTCCAGGCGGGCAATTATTACTGGCTCAGCTTTGCGGCCTTCCTGCTGGCCATGCTCAGCAAGGGTTCCGTGGCCACGTTGCCGTTGGTGCTGCTGCTGATCGTCGGGTGGCAGCGCCGTCGGCTCACCGGCTGGGACCTGCTGCGCACTGCGCCCTATTGGGCCGTCGCCGCGACGCTGACGCTCGTGAACATCGGGTGCCAGGCTCGCCTGACGCAAGCGCCCTTTCGCACTGCAAGTTTTACCCAGCGGCTGGCCGGCGCGGGGGCCGTGGTCTGGTTTTATCTGTCCAAAGCTCTAGCACCGATCGATCTGGTGTTCGTCTATCCGCAGTGGCGCATTCAACCCGCACGCTTGCTGTGATGGTTGCCGCTGGCAGCCGCAGTGATCATTACGGCCCTGTTGCGGCGGCAGCGCCATAGCGATTGGAGCCGGTCGCTGTTATTGGCCTGGGGTTTCTTCTGCGCAGCGCTCGTGCCGGTGCTGGGCTTCACCGACGTGGGCTTCATGCAATATTCGCTGGTCGCCGACCACTATCCCTACATCGCCTTAATCGGCATTGTCGCGCTGGTCGCTGCCGGCTTCAGCTACTGGTATCAACGAACGCACGGAGCGATTCGATTGGCGGCAACCGTCATGGCCATTGTGCTGGTCGGGCTACTGCAGGTTCTCACGCGAGCGCAAAGTGGCATCTATGCCAATCCCATCACGCTGTATGAGGACACGCTGGGAAAAAATCCCGGCTGCTGGGTGGCTCACAACAATTTGGGATACTCTTTGGCCAAGTCCGGCCAGTTACCCGCGGCAATCAGCGCACTACCATCAGGCACTGCGACTGAAACCCGACTACGCCCGGGCGCACAACAATCTGGGGGTTGCGCTATTTCAAGCCAATCGGGTGGCCGAAGCGATCAAGCAATACGAGATATCGCTGCAACTCGAGCCCGATTCGGCGATGTTGCACAACGACTTGGGCGTGGCGCTGTTTCGTGCTGGCCGCGTCGCCGAAGCCATCGATCACTACCGGCAAGCGGCTCAGTTAGAGCCCGATTCCCCCGAAATCCATTACAATTTCGGTAACGGGCTGCTGAAGGCGGGCCGGGTACAAGAGTCCGTCGAACAATATCAGCAGACGCTGCGTCTGAGGCCCGACTTCGTCGAGGCCTGTAACAGTTTGGGCGCCGCACTACTGCTGACCAATCGACCCCAGGAATCCGTGACCTATTTCGAGCAAGCCCTGCGTCTGAAGCCCGATTACATTCAAAGCTACGGCAACTTAGCAAACGCCTACGCCCGATTGAATCGTTCGACTGAAGCGATCGCCGCGGCTGAGAAGGGGCTGGACCTGGCCCGTTCTCAAAATCAACAGCCGCTGGCCCAACAGATCAAAGATTGGTTAAAGAATTTTCGCACGCGGCAAGCGAAGTCACACGACGTGGCTCCAGCTCCCGATTCTCCAGGGGTTCCAGCCGCGCCCTGACGCCGGTGAAATCTCGCTTTGCGTTTTGCCGACCCTTAGGCCATTCTATCAATAGCGCAACTGTTTCCCTTCCGCTCGGCGATAGGCCGCTGATGTCCACGCAAACACCATTGGTACCCGGCCCGAAAATGCTAGCAAACAAGCGGTTTTCAGCCGACCGTCGTGCGCGACGGCAACTGCTTGCATGGTCGCTTTTGGCGTCGATCTTGTTGGGGGGCATCGTGTGGCTGGTTTATGTGCGCATCATTGATTCGCCGTTTATTTTCGACGATCGCATCAGCGTTGCGGAAAACCCCTCGATCGTCCGGCTATGGCCGCCAATTGGCGATTCCGAACAACCGGGCCCGTTGAACGCCCCGAAGAATACCCCCACTGCCGGCCGCCCGCTGGTGAACCTTTCACTGGCGTTGAATTATCATTTCGGCCAGTTCGACCCAGCGGGCTACCATCTGTTGAACCTGGTGGTGCATCTGCTGTCGGCGATGTTGTTGATGGGGATCGTCCGCCGCACATTGTGCCTCGATTTTTTCGCCGGCCGGTTCAATCGCGCCAGTGCGATACTCGCATTCATCGTGGCGCTGTTGTGGGCAGTACACCCGCTGCAAACCGAAACAGTCGTCTATGTGACGCAGCGCACCGAGCTGATGGTGAGCTTCTGCTATCTGGCGACGCTGTACGGCAGCCTGCGCTATTGGGCCGCTGGTTCGCCGGCCGCGCGAACCACGTGGCTGACATTCGCCACCACAACGTGTTTGGCCGGCATGGCCTGCAAAGAAGTGATGGTAACGGCGCCGGTGGTCGTGCTCTTGTTCCAGCGCACGTTTCTCACCGGATCGTTCCGCCGCGCACTGCGGCAATCGTGGCCACTGTACGTCGGCCTGTTCGCAAGCTGGGCGCTGCTGCTGGGGCTGAATTACAACGGCCCGCGCTCCGGCACAGCCGGTTTCCAGTCGATCGTGACTGCTGACTCCTGGTGGCTGACCCAAACGAAAATGCTGTTGATGTATTTGAAATTAGCATTCTGGCCCTGGCCGCTTGCGATCCATTACGAGACGACGTATTTGACCACGTTGGATGCGGCCTGGCCATGGCTGTTGTGCGCGGCGCTGTTGGTCATTGGCACGTTGATTCTCCTCTGGCGGCGCAACGCCGTCGGTTTCGTGGGCGCTTGGATGCTGCTGATTTTATCGCCAACTTTAATCGTGCCCATTATTACCGAAGCCGTGGCAGAACGGCGAATGTATCTTCCGCTGGCGGCACTGGTGGCGCTGGTAGTCGTCGGAGGATTATTGGCTGAGCGAGCAAATCGCTCTTCGGTTGGCTGCGAAGAGGCGCCGAACGTCGGCCGGCCCTCGGCCCCTCGCCGTTGTAACCGCAATCGCATTGCTGCTGGCTGCGGTGCTGAGCCTCGCGAGCGTGCGTCGGCTGGCGGCCTATCAAAGCGAATTGACCCTTTGGCAGGACACAGTGGCGCATCATCCCGAGGACTCGATCGCCCATAACAACTTGGGCATCCAATTAGAGCACTCAGGCCGGCCTGACGAGGCCCGGGAAAACTATCAACAAGCGCTGCAATTGAACCCCAGTCTCGCCGAGGCTCACAACAACCTCGGCACCATGTTGGCCAATGCAGGCCAAACACAGGAGGCCATCGAACACTTCCAGCAGGCCTTGCGCATCAAGCACAACTATCCACAAGCACGTTACAACCTCGGACTGCTTTTGTACAAAACGGGGCACCCGCAGGAGGCGATCGAACATCTCCAGCAAGCGCTAGAGCAAAAGCCAAACTACGCGGAGGCGAATTACTACTTGGGATTGGCGTTGCTGGCCACGGGTCGCAAGCCAGAGGCGATCGAACATTTCCATCAAGCCCTGCACCACACACCGGACAACGCCAATGTCCACAACAGCCTGGGAAGTGCCTTGTTGGCGGCGGGCCGCCCGGCCGAAGCCATCAAGCACTTCCAGCAGGCGCTGAAGATCAATCCGAAGTACGTGGAAGCCTACAACAACTTGGCTTGGGTGTTGGCTAATTCTTCCGTCGAGCAGTTGCGCGATCCGCCGCAAGCGGTGGAACTGGCCAAAAAGGCCGTCGAACTGGATCCCAAGCGCACCGCCTTGTTTAACACGTTAGGCGCGGCCGAATATCGCGCCGGGCATTGGCAGGAAGCGATTGGATGGTTGGAAAAATCCACGCAGGCCGATGCCGGGGGCAGCGCTTCCGACTGGTTCTTCCTGGCCATGGCCCACCAGCAACTGGGACAGTACGATCAGGCCAAACACGATTACGACAAGGCGGTCGAGTGGATGGATCAACACGCCCCGCACGATGAAGAACTGCTCCGCTTCCGCCGCGAGACGGAGCAGTTGCTAGCCGGCAAACCGACGGCAGGTGTAAACTCTGAACAGCGCTAGCCGCGGCTGTTCATGCCGCAAACGAGTACGCTCCATGACGCAGCTACATATGCAATCCCCGACATGCTCAACACATGACCGCAATACGCACGTAACGTCCGGACTGTTATGGAGATCGAACCGGCGCGTTCTTAGTCGCGATGGCTCTGATCTTTATCGCCACATTTATCTCGTTCTTCCCGGCCATCCATGGGAATTTCCTTTGGGACGACGAAGGGCAAGCTGAGCAAGCGCAACAAATTGACGCTTGGCTGAGTTCACTGCGCAGCAAGTCGCCAGGCAGTTGATGCATAAGTCGCGCTGTTCTATGGTTGATTGTGTTTTGCCGGCGCTATTTTATGCCTCCTTCCCTCGACGCACGCTGAGCCACGGCTAGAGCAGCTATGGAACCGTCTGCAGCACTATCGAACCGGTGGCGAATTCTGGGTGGCATGGTGTTGATTGTGGGCCTAACCTGCGCGGCGTATTACCCGGCACTGCATGGTGAATTCATTCTGGACGACGACCTGCTGCTGACCGACAACCCGATCGTCAAGGCGCCAGACGGATTGGCCCGGTTTTGGTTCTCTACGCAGCCGGCCGAATACTATCCAGTATCGAATTCCACACTGTGGCTGGAATGGCGCTGGTGGGGCATGAATCCCACGGGGTATCACGTCACGAACCTGGTGCTGCACGTTGCCGCGGCACTGTTGATTTGGGCGATTCTGCTGAAGTTGAACATTCCGGGTGCATTTCTAGCGGCGCTATTGTTTGCCGTGCACCCGGTGAACGTGGAATCGGTAGCGTGGATCGTGCAGCGGCGGAACGTGCTGGCGATGCTGTTTTTCTTGCTGTCGATCTACACCTATTTGAAAGCGGCGCGCATGCGAACCTATGGTACTGGCTGTGCCTGGTGCTGTTTGTGCTGGCCATGCTCAGCAAGGGCTCGGTGGCCATTTTGCCGGTGGTGCTATTGGGGCTGACCTGGTGGCAGCGGGGACGAATATCGCAGAGGCAGATTGCCTGCGCCTGGCCCCATTTTTTGTTGTGGCGGCCGCGCTGACGGCTTTGAACGTGTGGTTTCAGACCCATGGTTCGGGGGAAGTTATCCGGGCGGCAACTTTCTCTCAGCGCCTCGTGGGGGCCGGCGGAGTAGTTTGGTTTTATCTGTCTAAAGCGCTACTGCCACTGAATCTGACGTTCATTTACCCAGATTGGCAGGTTGAAACCGCTCAACTGCTGTGGTGGTTTCCGCTGGCCTGTGCGCTTGTGGTGACGATCGCGCTTTGGGCTCGGCGTGATACAAGCTGGGGCAAGGCGCTGGTTTGCGGTTGGGGGTTTTTTTGCGTGGCCCTGGCGCCGGTGATGGGATTTACCGACACCGGTTTTATGAAGTACGCCCTGGTGGCAGATCACTATCAGCATATCGCGCTGATCGGCGTGGTGGTGCTGGTGGCGGCGTGCGCGGCCTTGGCAGTTGCACGGATACCGGGCCGATCGCGATGGATCGGCAACACGGTGTGTGTGGCTGCGGTGCTCACGCTGGGCGTGCTGAGTTGGCGCCAATCCGAATGGTACAGCGATGCGGTAACCCTTTACCGTACGATCCTCCAAAAGAACCCTACCTGCTGGCTGGCCTACAACAATCTGGGCGGAGCCTTGACCCGGCGCGGACAAGTGCAGGAAGGAATTGAAGCGTATCAACAGGTGCTACAATTCCGGCCGGAATATGCTTTAGCTCGCAGCAACCTGGGGCTGGCATTGGACAAACAAGGCAAAGTTGAAGAGGCGATCGTTCAATACCGCGAAGCGATCAAGGCAGATCCGAATTTCCCAGACGCTCACTTTAACCTCGGAAATGCTTTGTTCAAAACCCATCGTTTGTCCGAAGCGATTGACGAATTCAACATAGCGCAGACGCTCGAGCCCTACAATTCCGATGCCCACTTCAACCTCGGCAATGCGCTGGCGAAAGCGGGCCGGCCGCAGGAGGCCATTGAACATTATCAGCAGGCGGTGAAAATCGATCCCAAGTCGCTGCAAGCGCAAAATAATTTAGGGAACGCTTTGGCCCGGGCAGGGCGTTCCCAGGAAGCCATCGAGCATTTGGAAGCGGCAGTTCGCCTCCAGCCTGATTCGGCTATCTTTCACAATAACCTCGGGGTCACGCTGGCCGACTTGGGTCGCTTTCCCGAGGCGATCGAGCAATACCAGCAAGCAATTCAACTCGACGGCAACTACGTGGGAGCGTATTTCAATCTGGCCAAGGCGTCGGCCGAATTGAACCACGCGGCGGAAGCGATTGCGGCCGCTGAACGAGGCCTGGCCCTCGCTCAGGCTGCAAAACAAACTGCCTTGTTCAAGCAGATTGAAGCCTGGTTGAAAAGCTACCGCGCCCACGCTTCCGATTCTGCTAATCAATAGTTCGTCCCGAAGTTCGTCGCCCGATGCTGTAACTTTCGCGTCTTCCAATGAGCCCGTTCCGTCAAATGCAAGCGCAAGCGTCATAGCCATGAAGTCGTGCGCCGTCGAGGCCGCATCCGAAGGCAGCATGCCGAAGCAGCCCCTAGTCTGTATGCCAAGCATCAACAACGACTCCGCCATTGCACAGGCTGGTACAGATCGAGCCAGACGCAGTTTCGGCCATCGTTCGTTGGTTGGAAGTCTGATCATTACGGCTACCGTGCTAGTTGGTTATCTGCCGGCGCTGCGGGGCGAGTTCCTGATGGATGACGACATCTATCTGACCAATGCGCCGCTGATCCAAGCCGCCGACGGCCTGTGGCGGTTTTGGTGCACGACTGATGCCCCCGATTACTACCCGGTGAGCAACACCTCGCTGTGGCTGGAGTGGCGGCTGTGGGGAATGAATACCACGGGTTATCACATCACTAACCTGCTGTTGCACGTGGCCGCTTGTCTATTGATCTGGGCCATCCTGCGGCAACTGGCGATCGGCGGCGCATTTTTGGCGGCGCTGTTGTTCGCCGTGCATCCGATGAATGTGGAATCGGTGGCCTGGATCGCCCAACGCAAGGGATTGATGGCGCTGGTGTTCTTTCTGCTGTCGATTCTTTGGTACGTGAAGGAGGAGCGACGCCGCGCTGAGGAAGCCGGAGGCGTCTCCACGGGCTTCCAGGCAGGAACGTACTACTGGCTCAGCTTTGCGGCCTTCGTGCTGGCCGCGCTCAGCAAGGGCTCGGTGGTGATTTTGCCGCTGGTGCTGCTAATCATCGTCTGGTGGCAGCGCCGCCGGCTGACCGGCTGGGACCTGCTGCGCAGCGCGCCTTTTTGGGCGGTCGCCGTGGCGATGACGCTGGTCAATATCTGGTCCATGGCTCGCCTGGACGCGAACGCCGTTTCGAACCGCAAGTTTTGCCCAGCGGTTGGCCGGCGCGGGGGCCGTGGTGTGGTTTTATCTGGCCAAGGCGCTGGCCCCGATCGAGCTGGTGTTTGTCTATCCGCAGTGGCACATTCAAACCGCGCGCTTGCTGTGGTGGCTGCCGCTGGCGGCGGCAGCCACCATTACGGCCCTGTTGTGGCAACATCGCCATCACGCCTGGAGCTGGTCGCTGCTGGGGGCCTGGGCCTTCTTCTGCGCGGCGCTGGTGCCGGTGCTCGGCTTCACCGACGTGGGCTTCATGCAATATTCCTTAGTCGCCGACCATTATCCCTACATCGCCTTAATCGGCATCGTCGCGCTGGCAGCAACCGGCTTCAGCTATTGGCATCAACAAACGCAAGGCCCGCTTCGATTGGCGGCGACTACGGCGGCCGTCCTGCTGGTCGGGCTACTCGTGGTTCTGACACGACAGCAAAGTCGGATCTACGCCGATCCCATCACGCTGTATCAGGACACGCTGGAAAAAAATCCCGCCTGCTGGGTGGCTCACAACAACTTAGGGTACATCTTAGCTAAGCACGATCAGTTGCCGGAAGCAATTGAGCATTACCGCGAAGCGCTGCGATCGAAGCCCGACTACGAGGCGGCACACAATAACCTGGGCGCCGCGCTGTTTCAAACCGATCAGTTGGCCGAAGCGATCGAGCAATACCAGCAAGTGCTCCGATTGAATCCCAACTATGCCGACGCGCACTACAACCTGGGCAACGCGCTGGTTCGGTTGGGCCGCACGGAGGAAGCCATCGAACATTACCAACAGGCCTTGCGGTTGAAACCCGCCGGTGCCGCCGAGGTGCACTGTACTGTGGGCGTGGTTTTGTTGGAGGCCGGTCGCCCGCAGGAAGCAATCGAACATCTCGAGCAGGCGCTGCAACTAATGCCCGAATATCCCAAGGCGCGCTACCAATTGGCCAACGCATTCGTGCAAGTGGACCGGCTGGCGGAAGCCATCCAACAATACCAGCAGGCCCTGCGGCTGATGCCGGAGAGTGCTAGAATCCACAACAGCCTGGGAAGCGTCTTGTTGGCGGCGGGCCAGCCGACCGAAGCCATCGAGCACTTCCAGCAGGCGCTCGCGATCAATCCCAAGTACGTGGAAGCCTACAACAACCTGGCGTGGGTGTTGGCCAATTCTTCCGTCGAGCAGTTGCGCGATCCGCCGCGGGCGGTGGAACTGGCCAAAAAGGCCGTCGAACTGGATTCTAAGCGCACCGATCTGTTGAATACGTTGGGCGCGGCCGAATATCGCGCCGGGCATTGGCAGGAAGCGATTGGATGGCTGGATAAATCCACCCAAGCCGACGCCGGGGGCAGCGCCTCCGACTGGTTCTTCCTGGCCATGGCCCACCAACAATTGGGACATCACGATCAGGCCAAACACGATTACGACATGGCGGTCCAGTGGATGGATCAACACGCCCCGCACGACGAGGAACTGCTGCGCTTCCGCCGCGAGGCGGAGCAGTTGCTAGCCGGCAAACCGGCGGCAAACGCCGACGCTGAACATGTCCCTGCCAATTGACCTGCTCACCAACCCGCTGCGGCGTGAAAGCGGCGGCGCAGGCGCTGGGCGCCACTCGCCGCTGGTCTCTCTGGGGCGGCATCGCGCTGATCGCGCTGGCCGCTTGCGTGGCCTATCTGCCCGCGCTGCGCGGCCAGTTCATCCTGGACGATGACATTTATCTGACCAATGCACCGGTAATCCGCGCTTCCGATGGCCTTTACCGCATTTGGTGCACCAGTCAAGCTCTCGATTATTACCCCGTGACCAACACCTCGCTGTGGCTGGAGTGGCGGCTGTGGGGCTTAAATCCCCTGGGTTATCACGTCACCAATTTACTGTTGCACGTGGCCGCTTGTTTATTGATCTGGGCCATCCTGCGCCAACTGGCGATCCCCGGCGCGTTTCTGGCGGCGCTGCTGTTTGCCGTACATCCGCTGAACGTGGAATCGGTGGCCTGGATCGCCCAGCGTAAGGGTCTGTTGGCGCTGGTGTTCTTTCTGCTGTCGATCCTCTGGTATGTGCGGGAGGAGCAGCGCCGCACTGGCGAAACAAGAGTTAGAGGAGGCCCGGCCGGCTTCAAGCGGGAAAGTACTACTGGTATAGCTTTGCGGCCTTCGTGCTGGCCGCGCTCAGCAAGGGCTCGGTGGTCATCTTGCCGCTGGTGCTGCTAATCATCGTGTGGTGGCAGCGCCGTCGGCTCACGGGCTGGGACCTGCTGCGCAGCGCGCCCTATTGGGCCGTCGCCGTCGCAGTGGCCGCAGTAAACGTTTGGTGCCAGCATCGTGGCCTCAGCGAAAGCATCCGTCCGGTTAGCTTTACCCAGCGGCTGGCCGGCGCGGGGGCCGCGGTGTGGTTTTATCTGTCCAAAGCTCTAGCACCGATCGATCTGGTGTTCGTCTATCCGCAGTGGCGCATTCAAACCGCGCGCTTGCTGTGGTGGTTGCCGCTGGCAGCCGCAGCAATTATTACGGCCCTACTGTGGCGGCATCGCCATCGCGCCTGGAGCAGGTCGCTGCTATTGGCGTGGGCCTTTTTCTGGGCGGCGCTAGTGCCGGTGCTGGGCTTCACCGACGTGGGGTTCATGCAATATTCGCTGGTCGCCGATCATTATCTACACATCGCCCTGATTGGCCTCGTGGCACTGGTGGCTGCAGGTTTCAGCTACTGGTGTGAGCGAACAAATGGAGCATTTCGCTGGGCGACTGCCGCAATTCCAGGCGGCATTGTGGCAACCTTCTTGGTTCTCAGTTGGAACCAAAGCCTGCTCTTCGCCAATCCATTCGCGCTGTATCAAGCGACGTTGGCTAAGAATTCTCGATGTTGGGTAGTTCAGAATAATTTGGGCAACATCCTATTCACTGCAGGTCAGCCGGAAAAGGCCGTCAGGCATTACGAGCAAGCGCTCCGCTCGAAACCCGATTACCCGGAAGCGCACAACAATCTCGGCGCCGCTCTGTTTAAAGACGGAAAGTTGCCGGAAGCGATCGCACACTATGAGCAAGCGCTTCGGGTAAGATCCGACTACCCCGAGGCACACATCAATCTGGGCAACGCGCTTTTCAAGCTGGGTCGAATCCCCGAAGCGATCGAGCAGTATCGAAAAACGTTGCAACTTCAACCGGCTTTGCCCGAGGCCCACCAGGATTTGGGCCTGGCACTGCTCGAAACGGGTCAACCGCAGGAGGCGATCGACCAGTTCGAGCGCAGCACTGCGGCTGAAGCCCGATTACGCCGAAGCACATAACAATCTTGGCTTGGCCTTGCACGCCATCGGTGAAACGCAGCCAGCCATCGAACATTTTCGGGAAGCCGTGCGGCTGAAACCAAATTACTCCGAGGCTTACAACAATTTAGGCAACAGCCTACTGAGCTCGGGGCAAGAATCGGAAGCGATTCAATGTTATCGGCAGGCCCTGCAGGCCCAACCGGACTATCCCCAGGCACACCACAACTTGGGCCTGGCGCTGCTGAGAGCCGGCCGGCTCGAGGACGCGGCGGAGCATTTTCAACAGGCAGTGCGGCTGAAACCCGATTTCGCCGCAGCCTATTTCAACCTGGCAATCTGCTATGGCCAGTTGCATCGCGCTGACGCGGCCCTTGCCGCGGCACAGCAGGCGCAGGAGTTGGCTCGTTCGGCGGGGAACAAGGCCTTAGCCACGCAAATTGAAGGCTGGATCGCGAAATTTCGCGCCCAACAGCCGCCGCCGGATGCGCCAAACCGGCCGGATGCCGAACTTCGCTCGACGAAGTAACATGGATAGTAGCCCATGTCCACCGCGACGCAACACAACCCGCCAATCCCATCGGTGGCTGAACCAGTCCACCGCAGTCCGCGCTTAAAGGCGCTGGCCGCCTGGGCCTTGGTTTTCGTCGCGCTACTGGCCTTATACTCTCCGGCGCTGCGGGGCCAGTATCTCTGGGACGACACCGACAACATCACCAGGCCCGAACTGCGCTCCTGGCACGGACTGAAGCTGATCTGGTTTCAGTGGGGCGCCACGCAAACCTACTACCCCGTGCTGCACACGCTTTATTGGATCGAGCAAAAGCTCTGGGGCGATGCCACGCTGGGCTACCACGTGGCCAGCATTTTGTTTCACTCCATTTCGGTCTGCCTGGTCTATTGGATCGTGCGGCGGCTGAAAATTCCCGGGGCGCTGTTGGCGGCGGCCATTTTCACCGTGCATCCGGTGTATGTGGAATCGATTGCTTGGATTACCGAGCAAAAGAACACGCTTTCGGGAATGTTCACGCTAGCGGCGATTTTGGCCTATCTGCACTTCGACGACAGCCGCCGCCGCGGAACGTACGCCTGGGCGCTGGGCTTGTTCCTGTTGGCATTGGAAAGCAAGGCCACGGCGGT
Organism: Pirellulales bacterium; assembly: GCA_963773925.1. Lineage (GTDB taxonomy): Bacteria > Planctomycetota > Planctomycetia > Pirellulales > JADZDJ01 > CAVRAW01. The sequence continues at coordinate 447,241 of CAVZDC010000020.1, read as the reverse complement.
CACGCTGCCCATCGCGCTGGTGGTCATACTGTGGTGGAAGCGCGGCGCGCTTTCGTGGCGGCGCGATTTGGCCCCCCTGGCCCCCTGGTTCGCTCTGAGTCTGCTGGTGGGAGTTTTCACCATCTGGTACGAGCGCGTATATGTGGGGGTCCAAGGCAGCGAATTTGTGATGAGTCCGCTGCAGCGCTGCCTGATGGCCAGCCGCGCCGTTTGGTTCTATCTGGGCAAGCTCTTTTGGCCGGCGAATTTGATCCTGTTCTACCCGCGCTGGGACGTGAATCCGGCACAAGCGTGGCAATATTTATATGTGGCTGCCCTGATCGCGCTTCTGGCCGGCGCATGGGCCGTGCACCGGCGCTGGCGGGCGCCTTTGGCGGCGCTTTTGTTTTTCCTGGGCACGCTGTTTCCCTTGTTGGGTTTTTTCGCCACCTATATCTTTCGATACACCAACGTCTGCGACCACTTTCAGTATTTGCCCAGCCTGGGAATCGTGGTGCTGGTTGTCGGCGGGCATTGCGCTTGTGCTGCAGCGCTTGTCCAACGCGGCGCGGCATGCCGGCCAGGCCGTCTGCGTGCTGCTCTTGGGCGTGCTGGCCGTGCTGACCTGGCAGCAGAGCAAAATCTACTCCGACATCGTCACGCTCTTTCAGGCGGTCGTCGCCAAGAACCCCGACTGCTGGTTGGCGTACCACAACATGGGCCTGATCTTGTCCGGCAATGGTCAATTCAAAGACGCCATCGCATGTTACGAAAAAGCGCTGAGCCTGTACCCCGATTATCCTGAGGCCAACAATAGCCTGGGCGTGCAACTGGTGCGCATGGGCCAGCCCGACAAAGCGATCGAACATTTCCACCGTGCGCTGCGCGTCCGCTCCGACTTTCCGGCAGCTTGGACGAACCTTGGAAACGCCCTGCTCGATACCGGCCATCCCGACGAGGCGATTGCACAATACCAGCAAGCGCTGAAGATCAATCCGAACTTCAGCCTGGCAGATTTCAATCTTGGAAATTCCATGTACAGTGCTGGCCGTTTGGACGATGCTGTCGAGTATTATCGGCGCGCGATCCGCGTTCGGCCCGGGTACGTCGAGGCGCATTACAATCTGGGTGGTGCGCTGGCCAAGATGGGTCGAACGCAGGAGGCGATCGAGGAGTTCGAACAAGCCGTACAATTGAATCCCGATTTCGCCGAGGCGCACAACAACCTGGGCAAAGCGCTGTTGGATGCCGGTCGATCGGAGGAGGCCATCGAACAATTCCGGCAGGCCGCCCGTGCAAATCCTAAGATCGCCGAGTTCCACAGAAACCTGGGCAATCTATTGCGCGATCGTGGAAGCTTGCGAAGAGGCGGCCGAACAATTCCACAAAGTTTTGCAGCTCGAACCCGACGATGCAGCCACGTACGCGAACTTGACGAAGACCTTTGCGGCCTTGCACCGCTCCTCCGATGCCATCGCCACCGCACAGCACGCCTTGGACCTGGCTCGCACCCAAGGGCAGAAAGAGTTGGCACAACAGATTGAAGACTGGCTGAAACAATATCGAGCCCAGCAAGCCAACCAATAAAACGCGCAACCCGGCTCGGCGCCGAGTTCCCAGGGCGAAATTTTGCGAAAGAAAGTATTGGCGAAACAAAGACGATTGCCGTCCTTGATGACAAGCGTTCCATCCACACCCGACGCGTTCGGCCGCCAGGCCATGCCATTGGCCGGCGCTTGGCAGCGGTCGGTGCTGGGCGCACTGATCATCGCGGCGGCGGGCCATCGTTGTCTTTCTTCCGTCATTGCGCGGCGCATTCATTATCGACGATGCACGGTACATCTCCGCCGAACCGCTGGTTACCTCGTCCGACGGTTTGGCTCGAATGTGGTCCACCAACCAACTGGTCGACTATTGGCCGCTGACCTACACCACGTTCTGGCTGGAATGGCGGCTGTGGGGCGCAGATCCGCTCGGTTATCGCGTCATAAATCTGATCCTGCACGTCGCCACCGCACTTTTGCTGTGGCGTGTTTTGCAGCAACTGTCGATCCCAGGCGCGTTTCTGGCCGCGCTGCTGTACGCCATCCATCCGATCAACGTGCAAGCGGTGGCCTGGATTGCGCAGCGGAAGGAAGTATTGGCGGCGCTGTTTTTCGTATTGTCGATTTTGTGGTATCTACGCGAAGAACAGCGGCGAGATGCCCGACAGCCGACACGAACGGATGCGCACCGGCGTGGGCCGCTGGTATTGGCTGAGCCTGCTGGCGTTCTTGCTGGCCATGCTCAGCAAAAGTTCGGTCGCCACTTTGCCGGCAGTCCTGTTGCTGGTTGTATGGTGGCGAAGCCGGCGTATTACCATCGGCGATTTCGTGCGAACGCTGCCGTTTTTCTTCGTGGCGGCCGGATTGATCGCCGTGGAAATCTGGTTTCAGGGGCACGGCGATCCCCATGCGCATGCCCCGTTTTTAGTGCGCTTGGCCGGTTCCGGCGCAGTGATCTGGTTCTATTTGGCCAAGGCGCTTTTGCCCATTCATCAGTCGTTCGTGTATCCGCATTGGACAATTCAAACCGGCCAGTTGCAGTGGTGGCTGCCGCTTGTGGCGGCGATCGCCGTCTGGCTGCTGCTCTGGCGGCAGCGAAACCACGCCTGGGGTAGAGCCTTGTTTTTCGCCTGGACGTACTTTTGCGTGGCGCTAGTGCCGGTGATGGGCTTTGCCGAGACCGGAGCATTGAGAATCGCCCCGACGGCCGATCACTACCAACACCTGGCGCTGATTGCCGTGGTTGCGCTGGCGGCGGCCGGCTGGAGTTACTGGCGCAGCCATGCCGCACCGTCGGCCCAATGGTGGCCGAGTGTTCCGGCGGTGGCCGTAATCGCAATTCTGGCCGTGGCAGCCTGGCAGCGCAGTTCATTGTTCGGCAATCCGATCACCTTGTTCCAGGATTCGCTGACCACCAATCCTGATTCGTGGCTGGCCCACATCAATGCCGGTTTGGCTCTCGACAAAGCCGGCCGAATTGAAGATGCAATCGGTCACTTTCGCCAGGCCATTCAACTGCAGCCCGCATTTGCCGAGGGATACAACAACTTGGGCTTGGAACTGTTCAAAATCGGACGAGTGCCGGAAGCGAAAAATCAGTACTTGGAAGCCCTCCGCATCAGGCCCGACTATCCCGAAGCGCTCGACAATCTGGGCGTCTGTTAGCGGCTTCCGGCCGGCCGCAGGAAGCGATTGAGAAATATCAGCAATCGTTGCGCCTGAAGCCCGATCAGGTCGACGCCCGGATAAACTTAGGAAACGCTTTGCTCGCTACCGGTCAACCGGACCAGGCGGTTGAACAATATCGGCAGGCGTTGGCCATCAATCCCGACTTCGAAGTGGCAAACTTCAATCTTGGCAATTCCATGCTCAGTGCCGGACACGTCGAAGAAGCCATCAAATACTATCGACGGGCAATCCGCATCCAGCCCGGCTATGCCGAAGCGCATTACAACCTGGGCGCTGCGCTGGCCAGGCTGGGCCGAACGCAAGAGGCGCTCTCGGAATTCGAACAGACTGTGCGATTGAAACCCGATTTCGCCGAAGCACAAAACAACCTGGCCACCGCACTTCTGGATGCCGGCCGGCCGGCGGAAGCAGTGGAGCATTACCAACAAGCGGTGCGCCTGAAACCTGACGAACTGCGCATTCCATCTGAACTTCGCGAAAACCTACGCCGCCTTACAGCGTTGGACGGAAGCAATCGCTGCGGCCCAAACGGGGCTGGAGCTGGCTCGCGCAAGGCCAGTCGGCGCTGGCACAACAGATTGAAGCGTCGTTGACCAGTTATCGCGCACAGCAAGCCAAGTCGCAGGGATGCGCCGCCGCCAAATTCCGCGCGCTCTTCGCCGCAGCCATCAGGATAAATGCCGATGTCGGTCGGAAGGCAATTTGAGCAATCTGACGATTCTTCTCTGCTCGGGATTCGCGATAGCCCGCGCCGTCGCGCACCTCTACGTTGGAAGGCACATTGTTGATCGCGCTGTTAACGATCGCCGCGTACCTGCCTTCCCTCAGTGGCGGGTTCATCATGGACGACGACCTGTTGCTGACCGACAACAGCTTGATCAAATCTTCCAGCGGTTTACTACCGCATCTGGTTTACCACCGAACCGTATGAATACTATCCGATCTCGTACAGCAGCTTCTGGATCCAGTGGCGCTTATGGGGAGCCCATCCCACGGGCTATCACGTCGCGAGCTTGGCGTTGCACCTCGCCTCGACTCTGCTGCTTTGGGCGACCTTGCGAAAGTTATCCTTGCCCGGCGCGTTTCTCGCGGCCTTGCTATTTGCCGTGCATCCGATGAATGTGGAATCAGTCGCTTGGATCGCCCAACAGAGAAACATGCTCGCAATACTGTTCTTCCTGTTTTCAATCTACTGCTATGTGATTGCGGAGGAGAATCGAAGAGCCACGCACCAAAAAGCGACTGCCCAGCATCTGGTTTTCGCTCAGCTTCTTGTCCTTCGTGCTGGCGATGCTCAGTAAAGGTTCAGTGGCCGTTGAACCATTGATATTGGTTTTGATCCTTTGGTGGCAACGACGAAGCATCGCCGGCGGGGACCTGTTGCGGACGGCGCCGTTTTTCCTGATCGCCGCAGCCTTCACCTGCGTGAATATCTGGTTCCAATCGCACGGTTCGCATCAAGCAATCCGCTCAGTCAGCCTTGACCAGCGCCTGGCCGGCGCCGGCGCCGTGGTGTGGTTTTATTTGGCTAAGGCGCTGTTGCCGATCGATCTGAGCCTACGTTTACCCGCTCTGGAATATTCAAACGAGAAACTTCCTGTGGTGGGTGCCGCTATTGGCGGTGTTTGGCGTGACAATTCTGCTTCTTCTGCGGCGCGGCGGTTGGTGGATTCGCCCGCTGCTTCTCGCCTGGGCTTTCTTTTGCGTGGCGCTGTTGCCCGTGCTGGGCTTTGTCGACGTGGGGTTCATGAAGTATTCGCTCGTGGCCGATCATTATCAGCACATCGCGCTCATCGGCGCGGTGGCGCTGGCCGCGGCCGCTTGGACCGCTTGGCGCGATCGCACCGGCGAGCCGCTACGACCTGCGGCAACCGCCGCCGCTGCCGTCTTCGTAGGCGCTCTGACATTTTTGACTTGGCAACAAAGCCGTCTCTACGCTAGCCCCCTGCTGCTCTATCAAGCGACGCTCGAAAGAAATCCTGATTGCTGGATGATTCATAACAATTTGGGGGCCATCCTGAATAAATCAGGCCATCCGCAGGAAGCGATCGAGCGCATCCAGCGGCGCTGCGCTTGAAACCCGACTATGGCCTCGCCCACTTCGACCTCGGAGTGGTCCTCTACGAAACCGGCCACCACCGGGAAGCAATCGACCAATTTGAACATTGCTCTACGGTGCGATCCCAGTTTGTTTGAAGCGCATAACGATCTGGGCCTCGCCTTGGCCGCTGGCGGCAATCTGCCCGAGGCAATCGATCATTTTCAGCAAGCGCTGCGGCTCAACCCCGGGTATCGTCAGCGCGCGCCTCAACCTGGCAATTGCCTTGGCTCAATCGAATCGTCCGCAGGAAGCTATCGAGCAATATCAGCAGGCATTGCTGGACGATCCCGACGATCCCAAAGTCCATTACAACTTCGGCAACGTGCTGCTGAATGTCGGAAAGCCGCAAGACGCCATCGAGCACTTCGAGCAAGCCGTGCGGCTAAATCCCGATTACATTCAAGCATATATGAACCTGGCGCGAACCTACGCCCAAACGAACCGCTCCGACGATGCCATCATCACCGCCACGCACGCCTTGGAACTTGCCAACTCGACGGGCAACGAAGCACTGGCCAAGAAAATCGAAGATTGGCTGACGCAATTTCGAGCCGGACAGACCGACCCCTAAGATGCCCCCGCGGGATCACTTCCTTCGCAGCAGTAACTTGCAATTCACTGCTATGGCACAGCCAGCCCAGCTACTTCCAACGCCCGCTCGAGTGCGCCCAAGTTAAGCCGCTCGCGGTGGCACGTGGCCGGCGGCATCTTCATTGCGCTGGTTGCTTTTCTGGCCTACTACCCGTCATCTGGGCGGCGGATTCATTTTCGACGATCTGGTGCTGTTGACGGGCAATCCGCTGATCAAAGCGCCCGATGGAATTTTCCGCGTCTGGTTCACCACCCATCAGCCCGATTACGTGCCCCTGACCAGCAGCACGTTGTGGCTGGAGTGGCGGCTGTGGGGCATGAACACGACCGGTTATCACGTTGCAATTTGGTGTTGCACATTGCCGCCTGCCTGCTGCTGTGGCTGCTGCTGGGAAAGCTGTCGATTCCCGGCGGATTTCTGGCCGCGGTGCTGTACGCCGTTCACCCTGTGAACGTTGAAAGCGTGGCCTGGATCGAGCAGCGCAAAGATACCCTTTCGACGTTGTTCTTCCTGCTGGCGATATTGGGCTACATCCAATCCGATTTCCGATCCTCGCCGCCGCGCGGCCGAATGTATCGTCCGGGCGCAGGGCGCTGGTACTGGCTGGCGCTGGTGTCGTTCGCGCTGGCCATGTTCAGCAAAGGCTCCGTGGCCACGTTGCCGCTGGTGTTGCTGCTGATCGCCTGGTGGCAACACCGTCGGCTAACGTCCCGCGATCTGTGGCGCAGCGCCCCGTTCTTCGTCGTCTCAGCAATTTTGACGCCGGTGGTGATCTGGTTCGTCGGGCACAGGCGCAAGTGGGCCTGCGCAACGTCACTTTGCTGGAGCGCTGCTTGCAAGCCGGCGCCGTGGTGTGGTTCTATCTCGCAAAAGCGCTCGCGCCGATCAAGCTGATCTTCTTCTATCCACAGTGGAACATCCAAACCGGCAATCTGCTGTGGTGGCTGCCGCTGCTGGCCGCCATCGTGGTCACCGTCGTGCTGGTGTGGCGGCGCAAATCGCCGCAAGCCGACTGGTTCCGCCCGCTGTTGTTCGCCTGGGCGTTCTTCTGCGTGGCGCTGGCGCCGGCGATGGGCTTTTTCGATCCCGGCTACATGAGATTCTCCTTGGTGGCCGACCATTATCAACATCTGGCACTGCTGGCCGTGGTTTCGCTCTTGGGCGCGGGAATCAGCATCTGGCACGATCGGGTCCGATCATGCACTGCAATCGTCTGTCGCGCTGGCCACGGTCGCTCTGGTCGGCATGTTTACTTTTCTGACCTGGCAGCAAAGTCGGCCTCTACGACAGCGATATCGACGTGTACCAAGCCACGCTAAAGGACAATCCCAATTCATGGGTGGCGCACGTCAACTTGGGCGCCTCGCTGTTGACCACCGGTCGCACTTCCGAAGCGCTTGCGCACTTGAATGAAGCAGTTCGATTAGAACCGGCCAACGCCGAAGCCCACCACAACCTGGCCAACGCACTGGCCGCGGCGGGTCGAAACGAGGAAGCCATCGACCAGTACAGACAAGCAATCCAGCTGGAGCCAAGGTACATCAGAAGCTACCGCAATTTGGGCAGCGTGCTGCTGGCTGCCGGGCAACTCGACAGCGCGATCGAGCAATTTCAGCATGCTTTGGACATCGACCCTGATGACGCCCAAACCCATTATTATTTGGCCAACGCGCTAACCCGTGCCGGCCGCACGACCGAAGCACTGGAACACTACCGGCATGCGGTGCAGAGCGATCCCGATTACGCCGAGGCACACAATACTCTGGGCAGCGTGCTGATCAGCTCGGGCCACTTGCAGGAAGCGATCGATCATTATCAGCAGGCGCTTGCGCAGCAAACCCAACTTCGCCGAAGCGCACAATAATCTGGCGATCGCCCTGGCCAGCGCCGGCCGCACCTCCGAAGCCATCGCCCATTTCCAGCAAGCGCTGCAACTGGAGCCCAACAACGGCGATCCGCATTACAACCTGGGAGTGATCTTGGCCAATGCCGGCCGGCTTCAGGAGGCGGTGGACCAACTGACGACGGCACTGCGTTTGAATCCGAATCGGCTGCCGGCCTATACCAAGCTGACCGCCGCGTATGCCCAATTGCAGCGGCCCGCCGAGGCCATTGCCACCGCCGAAAAAGCGTTGGAAGTGGCTCGTTCCTCCGGACAAACGCAACTGGCCGGGCAAATCGAAAGTTGGCTTGCAAATTTTCGCGCGCAGCAGGCCAAGGCTGCCAACTCGCTTCCGCCCACCGACGCTGCCGCGCCCGCCGCGCCGCACTAGCAACAATTACATTTCTCGATGTTCCTGCCACAAATGCACAGCGTCGATTCCGTTCGGCCTATTGAGCAGTCGCCGAAAATCGTGCGCCGTCGCACATGGGCGGGAATTGCGTTGATTATCGCCGCGAGCGTGACGGTGTACTGGCCGTCGCTGTGCGGCGGTTTCATTTGGGACGACGAGCCGTACCTGTCGCAAAACCCAATGATCAAGGCCGCCGATGGCTTGTATCGCTATTGGTTTACGACCGAGCCAACCGACTACTACCCATTTTCCAACACCACGCTGTGGATTGAATGGCGTCTGTGGGGCGCCAATCCGACCGGCTACCACGTTACGAATCTGCTGCTGCACATCGCCTCGGTGTTGTTGATTTGGCAACTGCTGCGGAAGCTTTCTGTGCCCGGCGCTTTTCTGGCGGCGCTTTTGTTTGCCGTGCATCCGGTCAACGTGGAATCGGTGGCGTGGATTTGCCAGCGCAAAGGCTTGCTGGCGCTGGTGCTTTCTCTGCTTTCGATTCTTTGGTATCTGCGAGACGTAAGGCGCTTTGATATTTGGTATTGGCTCAGCCTGACTGCGTTTCTGTTGGCCATGCTCAGCAAGGGCTCGGTGGCGGTCCTGCCAATCGTGCTCTTGCTGATTGCCTGGTGGCAAAAAGGGCGGATTCACGTGGCCGACATCGCGCGAATGACGCCGTTCTTCTTTGTGGCCATCGTGCTGACCGGGGTGAATGTCTGGTTTCAGAAGCATGGCGCCGACATTGTCCTGCGAGACGCCACGCTGGCTCAGCGCCTATTGGGCGCCGGCGCGGTCGTCTGGTTTTATTTGTCCAAGGCGCTGTTGCCGCTGGATCTGATTTTCATTTATCCGGCGTGGAATATTCATTCCAGCGCACTGTGGTGGCTGCCTCTGGCCGCGGTTGTTGCGGTTACCTGTCTGCTGGTGTGGCAATCTAATTCGCGACGTGGCCCGCTGGGTGCGGCCGCCGCTGTTCGCTTGGGCGTTCTTCTGCACGGCGCTGTTGCCGGTTCTGGGTTTTGTCGATTTCGGATTCTCGCAATTTTCGCTGGTGGCCGATCATTACCAGCACATCGCCCTGATCGGCGTTGTGGCACTGGCCGCCGCGGCTTGGAGCGCCTGGCATCGACGGGCCCAAGCGAGCCGTCAGTTAGCAGGCGTCGTTGCCGTCGCCGTGGTCGCCGCGCTGGCGGTGCTCGCGTGGCGACAAAGCGCACTCTACGCGGACGCCGTTACCATGTATCAGGCAACGCTAAAACAAAATCCGGATTGCTGGGTGCTCCATAACAACCTCGGCATTAAACTGAAGCATCTGGGTCGACGGCAAGAAGCGTTCTCGCAATTCGAGCAAGCGCTGCGTCTCAAGCCCGAATATGCCGAAGCCCATTTCAACCTGGGCGAGCACTTCGCCACATCCGGCCAGCCCGCCGATGCCATCGAACAATACGAGCAAGCGCTGCGCAGCAAACCCAGCTATGCCGAAGCGCATAATGATCTGGCCGGCCTGCTAGTCGAATCGGGCAAACTCGACGAGGCCATCGAGCATTACAAGCTCGCGGTGAAGTACCGCCCCAACTACGCCGAGGCGTACAGCAACCTGGGAGTGGCGCTGGCGGCCTCCGATCGAATGGCACAAGCCATCCCGTACTTTCAACAGGCCCTGCAGTTAAATCCAAATAGCGCCGACACCCACTATAATCTCGGTCTGGCCCTGGTTCATTTCGGCCAATTCCAAGCCGCGGTCGTAGAATTTGAGCAGGCGCTTGAGGCTGCAACCCAGCCTACAAACCTACGCAAAATTGACGGCCGCCTACGCCCAATTGCAGCAACCGGCCAAAGCCATCGCCACGGCGGAAAAAGCATTGGAACTGGCCCGCTCTTCCGGTCAAACCCAGATGGTTGAGAAAATCGAGCCTTGGTTGGAATCGTATAAAGCTCAGCACGCCAAAGCACCGGATGCCGGATCGCATCCGCCATCGATTCCCCAAGCGCCATGATGGTTTTTCCTTCACGCGCCGACCATTCCCACGCATCGATAATAATGGCTAGGCCAAAGACTATTTCGCATTGCCGCGTTTGCGTTACTGGCCGGCGCTGTCTGGGCGGTCTATGGCCGAGCTTACGACGCACCGTTTGTTTTCGACGATTATAAAAGCATCAGCGAAAACCCCTCGATCACTTCGCATCTGGCCGTGGATCGGTGATGCGGTGCATCCAGGGGCCTTGTCGCCACCGGAGGATCTGCCCACCAGCGGCCGCCCATTGGTGAACCTGTCCCTGGCCTGGAACTATCACTTTGGTCAGGACCACCCGGCCGGCTATCACGTGTTCAACTTGTTTTTGCATGTGCTATCCGCGTGGCTTCTCCTGGCCATCGTCCGTCGCATTTTGTGCTTGGACTATTTCGCCGGACGCTTCGACAACTCCAGCGGACCTTTGGCGTTCGCGGCGGCGCTATTGTGGGCTGTGCACCCGCTGCAAACCGAAACTGTGGAGTACATTACGCAGCGCACGGAACTGATGGTCGGTTTTTTCTACCTGTCCACGTTCTATTGCAGCTTGCGCCACTGGGCCGCGCAGTCGGCCGCCGCTCGCAACATCTGGTGCGGGCTGGCCGCGTTGGCATGCTTGGCCGGCATGGCCTCGAAAGAAGTGATGGTCACGGCACCGGTCATCGTACTGTTGTTCCAGCGGACGATCGTTACCGGCTCGTTCCGCCCGGCACTGACAAAATCGTGGCCCTTGTATCTCGGATTGTGCTTGGGCTGGGCCCTTTTGGCTTACCTTAACTTTTCCGCGCCACGCGCAAGCTCGGCAGGCTTTCATCTCGGCGTGCCTGCCTACGTCTGGTGGTTCACCCAGGCGAAAGTGCTCATGATGTATTTGAAATTGGCCATCTGGCCCTGGCCGCTGTCAATCCACTATCAGATACCGTATCTGGAAACGCTGCGGGCCGCCTGGCCGTGGTTGGCGGCGGTCGCGGCGTGGGTCGCCGCCACGCTGATCTTGCTTTGGCAGCGCAGCGCGATCGGTTTCGCCAGCGTCTGGGTCCTAATCATCTTGTCGCCCACGTTGGTCGTGCCCATTCTCACGGAAGTGGCGGCGGAACGGCGGATGTATCTTCCGCTGGCGGGACTAACTACCTTGCTGGTGGTCGCCGGCTATGCGCTGCTGCGCCAAACAGCGGTGGTGCGCCGCGGCAATGCCGCCGGCAAGAAAACCCGCTGGCCCGAAGCGCTGGCCATAGCAGTGTGCGCAATGATTTTCGTGGCGCTCGGCCTTGCAAGTACGCGTAGGCTGGCAATCTACGACGACGAACAGGCCCTGTGGCAAGACAATCTGCTTCACCAACCCGACGATCCAATTTCGTACTACAATCTTGGTCACACGCTGCTGAAGGCGGACCAGCCACAACGAGCGATCGAGGCGTTGCAGCACGCGGTGCGGCTGCGGCCCAACTTTGCCGAAGCGCACAACACCCTCGGCCTCGCGCTGTGCGCGCCGACAGGCTTCAAGAAGGCATCGAACAGTTCGAGATCACCCTGAAACTGAAACCCGGGTATTCCCAGGTGCTTGTCAATCTCGGCGCGGCATTGGGGAAGGCCGGACGGCTCGACGAGGCGGTCGTGCAACTCCAAGAGGCCGTACGTCGCAATCCCGATTCTCTCGATGCCTACGCCAACCTGGCTAAGGCCTACCAACTGCTCGGCCAGCCTGCGGCCGCCGTCGCCGCCGCCGAACAGGCCTTGGTGCTGGCCCAGGTGTCGGGCAACCCAACGGTTGCCGGGCAAATCGAGAGTTGGTTGAAGGCCCATCGTGCCGAACAGCCAAACGAGCGCGACGAATCCAGTCCGTCGCGCGGCGGTTCTGCCAACCCTTGATTGTCCCTCGGACGGTTCGCACTTATGCGCAAGTCGAATCTTTTACTGCTCGCAGCCCTCGTGCTCATTGGCGGCGCGCTGGCGGCAATCTATGGCCATGCCATCGACTCGCCGTTTCTGTTCGACGACACGTCCGGGATCATAAAAAATAGCTCGATCACCAGGCTTTGGCCCCTGGTCGGCGATACCGAACGACCCGGCCCGTTGAATCCGGCGAAAAACTTGCCCACCTCCGGCAGACCACTGGTCAGTTTGTCGCTGGCCTTAAACTATCACTTCGGCCAACTCAACCCTGTCGGCTACCGTGTCTTCAATCTGATCATCCATCTGCTATCGGCGCTGCTGTTGATGGCCATCGTCAAGCGCACGCTGTGCCTGGATTATTTCGGGGGACGTTTCGATCGCGCCAGCGGACCGCTGGCGCTAGCCGTGGCGTTGTTGTGGGCGGTGCATCCTTTGCAAACCGAAGCCGTCGAGTATGTCACCCAGCGCACGGAACTGCTGGTTGGCTTTTTTTATTTGGCGACCCTGTACTCAAGTTTGCGCTACTGGGCTGCCGGCTCGCCGGCCGGACGAACCACGTGGCTGACCATCGCCATAGTTGCCGCGCTAGCCGGCATGGCGTCGAAGGAGGTGATGGTTACCGCGCCGGTGATCGTACTGTTGTTCGAGCGCACGTTCGTCGCCGGTTCGTTCTCGCCGCGCATGGCGGACATCGTGGCCCTTGTACGTCGGCTTGTTCTTAACCTGGGGCTTTTTGGCTTATCGTCAATCACGACCTGCCGCTCGCGCGGGTGCCGCGGGTTTCGATCGCGGATTGCCCGCTCACGTCTGGTGGCTCACGCAAACCAAGGTGCTCTTGTGTATCTGAAGTTAACCGTCTGGCCATGGCCGCTGTCGATTCACTACGAGATTCCGTATTTGGAAACGCTCGGCGCCGCCTGGCCGTGGCTTGTTGGGCCTGTGCGCTCTTGGTTTCTGCCACCTTATATCTTTCTGGCGGCGCAAGGCGGCCTAGGGTTCGTCGGCGCATGGGTGTTCTTGATCTTGTCGCCGACGTTAGTTGTGCCCATCGTTACCGAAGTGGCCGCCGAACGCCGCATGTATCTGCCCCTGGCGGCGCTAATTACGCTGCTTGTCGCCGGCGGCTACTGGCTGGCGCAGCAAGTGGCGCTCGCTATTGCCGGTCGCCGGACGGAGCATCCGCTTGAGCCACTGGCTGCCAATTGCTGGTGGAATTGCAAGTTTGCTGCTGGCCGTTGCCTGGGGCATCGTCGGTTTTCGCCACCTGGCGGTCTATAGAGATGCCATTACGCTTTGGCAGGATGCGCTGAACTCGCAACCCGACGATCCGGTCGTCCATAACAATTTGGGCGCTTCGATGCTGAATGCCGGTCGGTTGCCGCAAGCCTTCGCATCCATTCAGCAGGCGCTGCGATTAAGGCCCGATTTCGCCGAGGCTCACTACAACCTTGGCACTGCCTTCAAGGTCGGCTGCCATTCCAGCCTCGAATGCAGATCCGCAGCGCTCGCCGCCCGCCGAGTGCTCGTTTCCTGGACGCCGAGAATCACGAACTCGATCCGCAAGTTCTGTTGCAGCGTAGCGTCCATGAATTTTTGCAGGCCCTGCGCAGAAACCCGATTTCCCCGAGGCCGAATATCAATTGGCGGTCGTGCTGGAACAGGACGGCCAGTCAGACCCGAAGCAATCGAGCATTTTCGGCAGGCGATTCGGCTGAAACCCGATTTTGCAGAAGCTTACAACGCCTTAGGGTTCTGCCCTGACCAATCACGGTCAATCCGACGAGGCCATCGAACCATTGCGGCAAGCGCTGCAACTGAATCCCAACTTCGCTGAAGCAAGCAACAATCTGGGCATTGCGCTGACGCGCCTCAATCGAATCGCCGACGGCATTCAGCAGTTCCAAACGACGCTAAAATTGAAACCCGACTACGCCCCAGCCCACCTTAATCTCGGCGTGGCGTTGGGAAAGGCTGGCCGAATCGAGGAAGCGATCGAACAGTTTCGGGAAACGCTCCGCCTTAACCCTAATTCCATTGACGCCTACACCAACATGGCCAAAGCGTATTCGCTGATGGAACAACCGGCCGATGCAATTGCCTCCGCCGAAAAGGCTTTAGCGTTAGCTCACAAGTTAGGCCAAGCATCGATTGCCGAGCAAATCGAGGCCTGGTTGAAGGAGTATCGGGCGCAAAAAACGCCGACTCCCCAGCCATCCCTTGCCGAGCAGCCTGGCACTCGCCCGTCGTCGTAAGACCGCCATCGTCCGGGCTGGCCCGACATAAGGGGTGGCCGTGTTCCCCAGGCCTTGGCCGAGTTCCACGGCAGTCTCCCCCTCTTATGGCTACTCGGTTCGCAACCCTGGTCGATTTTTTTGCAAAAATCCAAACAATTTCCTTGCTGTAGCTGCATTTTCGGATGATAATCCCACCTGTTAAACCTTTTGCCCGTCACTAACGGAATAGACGGCACAGGGTTCCTGTTCAGACTTGTCAGCGTAACAGACCGCGTTATTGGAACACCAAAACACTGCAAGGCATTCCTCGAAGATAGGTGGAGATCCTCATGAAAAAGTTCATCGTGCTCAGCGCCTTCGTCGTCGTATCTCTCATTACGGTCAGCACACAAGCAGCTACGATCATTGCCGACTGGACTTTTGAATCCACAGTTCCTGTGGGTACCGGCACGATCGATGGCCTCCTGGCCGAAACTGGCACGGGCACCGCATCGGGTTCTCACGCCAATGCCGACGCTGTGTACAGCAACCCTGTGGGGAATGGCTCGGCCGAGTCGTTCAGCTCGAATGCTTGGACTGTCGGCGACTACTATCAATTCACGACGTCGACCGCTAGGTTACTCTTCGATCAGTATTACGTGGGATCAAACCGGCAGTTCCACCGGTCCCCACGATTTCATTGTTCAATACAGCTTGGACGGCAGCAGTTTCACGACTACCGGCGCTCAATACAGCGTGCAGTCCACGGCCAATTTCTGGACCGCTGGCACGCACTATCAAGAGTACAACGGAAGTCGGACGAGCATTAGCACCAGCCTCGCCAACCAGTCGATCGTTTATTTCCGGCTAGTGGACAACTCGACGACGTCCAACAATGGTGGAACCGTATCGACCGCCGGCACGGACCGTGTCGACAACTTCAAAATCCTCGGTATTGCACCGTTGGCCAATCCGACCTATTGGAATGGCAACGGATCTGGCGGCGGCAGCGGAACGTGGAACACCTCCAACACCAATTGGAATACCCTGGCCAACGGCACCGGCTCTGCTAGCGCCTTCGATTCCAGCAAGGCCGCCATATTCGGCAACACGGCCGGCACCGTCACGGTTTCCGGCGCCGGCGGCGTCACTGCCAACGGTGGTATCGAATTCGATTCCAGTGGCTACGTCATTACTGGCACGACGCTCACCCTTGGTACGACAAGCACCATCCAGGTGACCGGCGCCACCGATACCGGGACAATTAACGCTCCGATCGCCGGCTTCGACGGTATGACGATTGCCGGCAGCGGCACCACCGTGCTGGGCGGCACCAATACGTTCCAAGGCAACGTCTCGATTAATGGCGCCTCGCTGTCGATTTCCCACAACAGCAATCTTGGCGATGCCAACAACGCCGTGACGATCAGCTCCGGTACCTTCAAGATTACCAATGACGTGTCGATGCCCAGTTCGCGCAATTTGACGCTCGACGGCACGGGCACGGTCGACGTGGCAGCCACCAAGACCCTGACCGTCACCGGCAGCGCTAACGGCGGCGACTTGGTCTTGAGCAATAGCGGTAAGCTTAATCTTTCCGGCAGCCACCAAGTCGATCGGTGGTGTGTTGTTCAACTCCAACGGCACGCTGCAGTTCGATAATGGCAGCGGCACCGCGGCTGTTGGCTGGCAACATCCAAAATGCCGCCGACTCCGGTACGGCAACCGTCAATGGTTCGGTGAACTTTGGTGCGACCATTCGCAGCCTAAGCGTCAGCAACGCGAATGCCACGTTGGCCATTACCGGCAATCTCACCAATGCCGGTCAATTGAACATGACCGGACAAGGCACCATCGATCTCCAGGGAAATAACATCGGCCTCACCAATTCTACGGGCCAAATCGGCCAGCAGAATGCAGCCGGGCCCACAGTCGTCGTGCATAACGCCAACTCGTTGGGCAGCGCCCTGCAGCTCAACTACAACTCCGGCACGATCTATGGCGCCACGGCGGTCACATTTGGCACCAGCATCACGCAGTCCCTCGGTTCTGCGAGTACCGCGGGCAACCAGTTCACCAACAAGTACGATGGTGCGAACCTGACGTTCCTAGGTTCGGTCCACCTGTTCAACAATAACACCCTCGATCAGCGCATTACCGTCAACAATACGACGACGTTCGCGGGCGGCTGGACCGCTTCGACCGGTACCACCGCCAGTCCGTCGGTTGTCGTCAACGGTAGCCCCACGGGCATCCTGGCGCTGGGAGGCACGATTGACCTCGACAAGCCGATCGTCGATTCAAACGGCCACGGTCGACGTCAACGGCCATATGACCAATGCCGCGGCCACCGTGCTTGTCAGCAACAGTGGTCGTGTGCGCAATGGTGTGGACGATGCACTGCCGACCAGCCGGCTCCGTCACGGTCGGTACCACCGGCGTCAGCACCACGGTGGCTGCCTCCACAGGCACCTATGGCTTGAATGGTCACAACCAGACCATCGGCACCGTGCACTTGGTTGGCGGCTCGATCACAGGCTCCGGTACGTTAACTTCTGGCAGCAACTTCGATGTCCAAGACGGCACCGCTTCGGCCAACTTGGCTGGCAGCGTCGGTTTGGTAAAGTCGACCGGTGTCTTTACCAACACCGCGACACTGTCCGGCAATAACACCTACAGCGGCAGCACCACCGTCGATGACGGCACGCTGATTGTCGCTCACAAGAATGGCTTGGGCACCGGTGGTCTGACGATCAACAACACCGCCACCACCCAGTTGCAAGCTGGCTTGACTGGGCCCGTTGTGTTAACCAGCCTGTCGATCGCCGGCGGCGGCAGCCCGACGGCCACGCTGGATATCACCGACAACAACATGGTTGTGCATAACGGTGATATTTCCGCTTTGACGGCGCAGGTTGCAGCTGCAGCCACCGTCAATCTCGATTGGACTGGGACGGGTATTACCAGCACCACAGCGCGTGACGACACCAACTTCATCACGGCCGTGGGCATCATCCAAAACGACGACGGCGGCGGTGGCGCCCTGTATAGCACTTGGCCGCAAGGGGCCGATTCCGGCGGCGCCGTGTCGGTCGTCGACTCCGATGTGCTAGTGAAGTACACCTACTATGGCGACGCCGATCTGGATGGTGTGGTCAATGCCGCGATCGACTACGACCTCTGGTCGGCAGGCGTTTCCAGTGGTGGCGCTCTGACAGGCTGGGAGTTCGGCGACTTCGATTACGACGGATCAATCAATGCCTCGATCGACTACGACCTCTGGGCAGCCGGTGCGGCCTTTGGAGGCAGCCCGTTGTCCGGTGGCGTCCAGCCGGTGCCGGAGCCCAGCACGCTGGTGCTGGCGGCATTGGGTCTGGCCGGGGTGGCGGCCTTTGCACGGCGGAGGCGGTCGGCGGTTTAATAGTGATTGTTAATCGACCGGTAAAACTAACTGTTCTCCCGGTCGTAGAGGAAATGATACAGGCGGGCCAGGAATTGTCCTGGCCCGCCTGTTGTCGTTTTGAACCATCGCCAGAATCGGTGCTTAGCCCTCGCCTTCGGCTGGCCGCGGCGGCCTCTTTCAATCGTCTTGCTGGACAACCGCGCGGCAATTCGATACATTAAATATCGGGTGCATGCTGTCGGTCAGGGGTGACACCGCGATCCGCTGGCTCTTTTTTTGCAACGCCGCAATGCGGTTGGTGGTGGTCACAAGCGCGCTTCTCTCAATGAGTTGGGCGCGCACCGACAATCACGGAACAGTTTCGGCCGATCGGATGATCATTCACTGATGGCATTAACGGGTGGTCTCCATCCTCATCATTTTTTTCTCATAGGTGCCCTATGGCAAACAGCCGTCGTCGCTTTCGTCTGAATTGTCGCGGCTTCACGCTCGTGGAGTTGCTCGTGGTGATTGCTATCATCGCGGTGTTAATTGCGCTTCTGTTGCCGGCGATCCAGTCCGCCAGAGAAGCTGCCCGGCGAACCCAATGCCTAAATGCGCTCAAGCAAATCGGCTTGGGGTGCGCCAATTTCTACAGCGCGAACAAAGAGCTTCCACAAGGCCGCAAGCTGCCTGACTGGATCGATACGTCGACTAACACTCCGGGCACCGCTGGGTCGTACACATCCCTTGCGGGACTACCACCCACAAGCCAGAAAACTGGATTCTATTCGGTGCATATTTGGATTCTGCCGTACATGGAAGAGACGACGATCTACAACCTGATCAATTTCAATGCGTTCATTACGACGGTGATGACCCAGGGCACCAATCCACCCGTGCTTCCCGCTATGGCTTATAACGGTAGACGCAGCCGTATAACCCCGCCTACGAGGCCTTCGCCAAAGCCGGCGGGCTGTTTATCTGTCCCAGCGATCCCAACACCAGCGCTAACCGAGCCTCTGAGAATAATTACCGTTACAATTACGGCGGCGTCGTTCCCACGGGAGGCACAGGCGGCGCCATAAGCAGTTACCCGTACTTTACCATCACCGATTTAACGCGCGGCGATGGGGCCTTTACCATCGGTAAGGGTTATCGGCAAAAGGATTTCACCGACGGCATGTCGAAAACGGTCCTCTTTTCGGAGCGCGACAAAGGCACCATCCAGGTACCGGGCGCCTACCCCACCCTGGCAACAAGCGACACGAACAAGGGTTGCGCCGGAACGCTTAACTTTGCCGACTATACTTCGCTAAAAAGCTCGATCGATAGCGCCTATACTAAAGCGACAGATCCGGCGAGGAGTACAGCCGGGAACTCTAATGAGGATTTCACGGCGATGGGCCGGTGGGATCAAACCGGCGCATCGTATCCGCTGGATACGCAGCACACTTGGACCGATGGTTGGCCGATCGGCGCGCTGTGTTGCACGCAGTACAATCACGTCTTGCCGCCGAATTCAAGCAGTCGAGATTGCGTGATTAGTGGCGATCGAGTTCCCGATAGGCCCAGCGAAAGCGCCATCGTCTCGGCCCGCAGCTCGCACCCCGGCGTTGTGAATGTCGTGTTCGCGGACGGACACGGCGACTCCATCAGCCAGGATGTCGATCTCAACGTTTGGCGGGCGCTCGGCACTCGCGATGGTGGATCGACCAACTTCATGAACAACACGAGCGAAACGTCGCTTAAATACTAGTAGTTCCAAACCGGTACGCATCTGCCCCAAGGGTTGGCGCGCGGCGATCGAAGTCGCACGCTAACCCTTTTTTATTATGATGCCCGATTGCTGGCTGCCTTTCCTCGCGGCATATTACGTTCTGCGAGGCCGACCGCAACTTGCGCCGACTGTTGAGCTCGCCCAATTGCATCTTGCGGCCGTTGGAGTACCATAAGCGATTGTCTCTCCCATCCTCACGAATCCTTCCGCCTCTCGTGTGAACCCATGCACCACATGCGACCCGGTTTCCGCGTTACACTGATCGCCTTATTCACCGCCATTGCCGTTTCGGCCGGCGGTTGGCAAAGAGCGCAGCCCCAACCTAGTGAACTGCAACGCGGGCTGCTGTGGGCCGACCTGTGGGTGCAAACCTCCGGCGAATACATGGCTTGCTGCCTGCAAACCTATCGGATTGCCGGCGACCAGGTGCAGCGCAACCTGCAGGACTTGCAGGCGCGGGAAATCGGCTTCGCCGCGGAGCAGCGCGGCAAGCCGCCAGCGGTAATTATGGACTTGGACGAAACCGTGGTCGATAACAGCCCCTACCAAACTTACTTGTACGACAACGGCCTCGATTTCACCGTCGAGAACTTCACGAAATTCATCGTCGACGAGCGAGCGTCGATTCGGCTGGTGCCGGGGGTCAAGGACTTCATCGCCCGCATGGACGCCCTGGGCGTTACAGTCGCCTGCATCACCGATCGCACCGAAGAAACTCGGCAGGCTACCATCGAAACGCTGGCCCGTGGGGGTATTAACACCGCCGGCATGGAAGATCCCCAGGGCGTGCGCCTAATTATGGGGCACGGCGAACACGACAAGGTCAGCCGCCGCGCGAAAGTGCTAGCCAAGTACCAGGTCATTGGATTGGTCGGGGATCAATTGGGAGATTTCAGCGACGAGTTCACGCCCAAAGGCACAAATCTAAGCGTTCCGCAATCGATCGACATTCGGCGCGACGCAGTCCTGGCGGCTCGCGGTAAATTTGGCATTGAATGGTTCGTGCTGCCTCAGCCTGTATACGGCTCTTGGCAACGGCTCCTCAAAGGCGACGCCACGCAATTTATGCGGCGAGCGGAAAAAAAATAGCCGTGCTGCCACGATGCCAGCAGATGCTTCCCCACCTTCCCGGGGCATTTGGCGGCTCTCAATCGCTCTTGCAGTACCTGGCAGGCCGGCTAGTACAATCCGCGGCCAGGTATGAACACCGCACCCGCTCTGGGCACGCCGGAATCAATTTGTTGCCGCGCTGGGATGATTGTCTCACACCAAACTGGATGGTCGCATTGGATAGCAACGATGGCCACGTTTGCCATCGCTGCCTCGCTGCGCGCCCAATCCCCCGACGTGTCCCCCAAGCCCGATGCCGCAGCTCCATCCCCCAACGAGGCCTTGGCCATGCTTGCGCGGGAAACGCTCATGAAAAGTCTGCCGCCGCAGTATGAAAAACGCGACAATTGGGGACACCAGAAGCAAACGGTCGTGGGATACGATTGGGTTTTTCGCGACGGCGATTGGCATCTAGACAAGCGCACCAAGCCGCTAAACGACGGCCTGTGGCGGATGTACCGGGTGCGGCTGGTAAATCCCGATCGCAATCTCAGCCTGCGTGTCACGCCTCCGCAGCCGGCGGAAAACGGCGCCACGACGCTGCACGTGTTTCTTACGGCCCGCCTGCACGCCGAAGCCTGGCAGGAACAATGGCGAATGGGAATCAAGGGATTCAATTTTTATTTGGAGGCCGAAACGACGGTTGAAGTGCGTCTCGACGTGAATCTGGCAATTCAAGCGGCGCCGGACGCAAGTTTTGGCACCATCGAAGTGCACCCGCACGTGAACGACGTGGGCTTACGGCTGGTGGACCTGAAGGTCCAGCGGATCGACAAGATCGGGGGCGACGTCGCCCGCGAATTGGGCCGCGCGCTCAAAGACGTGGTGGCCGATGAACTTCACAAGCGCGAACCGGAACTGGCAAAAAAGATCAATTCAGAAATCGAAAAACACCGCAACCAGCTGCGATTCACTGCCTCACAAATCGTCGATCTCGGCTGGGACAAAATCCAGGGCCTTCTAGCTTCGCACTGAGTTGCTCGCCCCCGCGATCCGCCAAATACCGAACGAACGACAGCCGTGGCCACATTTTCCAGAACACGCACTCACCGGCCAGATGACGACGTTCTGACTTCCGGATGTTGCGCACGGTACTTGTCCAGCCAAATTCTGAACTGCCCTTCCAGTTCCAAATTCCCTTGAGAGTGTGCTAGCTCGATGGCCTTTTCGGCCGCAGCGATGGCCTCGGTGGGGCGCTGCATTTGGGCATATGCCATCGCCATGTTGGTTAGCGTGTTGAAGTTTTCCGGCTGAAGCCGCAAGGCCTGCTCAAAGTGTGCCAGCGCCTCCTCGGGCCGGCCCGAACTTGCCAACGCGATGCCAAGGTTGAGGTGCGCTTCAGGGATATCCGGCTTCAGTTGAAGCGCTTGCTGATAATGAAGAATGGCATCCTGCAGCCGCCCCACATGTGCCAATGCGAACCCCAAGTTATTGTGGATTTCAGGATACTCGGGCTTCAACCGGAGCGCCTGCCGATACGATTCGAGGGCTTCCTGGAAACGATCCATTTGTCGCAGCACATTGCCCAGGTTGTTGTAGGCTTCGGCATAATCGGGCTTCAGTTCAATCGCCTGCCGGTATTGGTCGACGGCTTCTTGCAGGCGGCCCGTTTGCTTCAGCGCGTTGCCGAGATCGTAGTGCGCTTCTGGATCGTCAGGTTCAAACCGCAACGCTTGTTCGAATTGTTCAATGGCCGCTGCGGCGCGCCCTTCCTTGGTCAGGGCGTTTCCCAAATTGTTGTACGCATTGGGATTCCTGGGTAGATACCGAATCGACTCCTGATATTGACGAATCGCTTCGTCCAATTCACTTTTCGCCGCAAAGACCATCCCAAGATTGTTGTACGCCTCCGCATAGTTAGGTTTGAGTTGTATGGCCCGCTGGAGATGTTCCATCGCCTCCTGTCGCCGGCCTGCTTCATTCAGCGCGTAGCCGAGATTGTTATGGAGCACCCAGCAAGTCGGATTTTTTTGGAGCGTGAGTTCATACATGGTGACCGCGTCGGCATAGAGCGTGCTTTGACGCCAGGTGAGCGCCGCCAGCGTCGCGACAACGGCAATGGCAACAACAGCTGCCAACGGTCGGCTCGCGGGAGCCCGCTGGCGCCACGCGCTCCAAGCCGCGGCAGCCAATGCCACGGCGCCGATCAAGGCCACGTGCTGGTAATGATCGGCCACCAGCGAATATTGCGAGAAGCCAAAATCGACAAAGCCTACAACGGGCAACAGCGCTGTGCAGAAGAACGCCCAGGCCAGCAGCGGCGACCGTATCCACGCACCCGGTTGTGCGCGATATCGCCACACCAACACACACGACACCGCAACCACCGCAACCAGCGGCAGCGACCACAGCATGCTTGGACGAATACTCCAGTCCGGATAAATAAATATCAGATCCAGCGGCACCAGCGCCTTGGACAAGTAGAACCAGACCACCGCGCCGGCGCCCAGCAGTCGCTGCAGAAAAGTAGCATCGCGGAGCACGACGTCGGCCGCCGTGCTTTTGAAACCAGACATTTGCGCCGGTCAGCACCACGGCCACGAGAAAGAACGGTACCGAGCGCCGCAATGTCCGCCAGCGCGAATCCGTCCCTTTTGCCACCAGGCAATCAGCAAGAGCACGATCGGCAAGACCGCCACCGATCCCTTGCTAAGCATGGCCAGTACAAATGCCGTGAGGCTTAGCCAGTACCACGGCGAGGGCGCGAGGCAAGGGGCGACGGACGAGAGGGTACTTTGTCTGCGTTTAAGTACCAGTCGATGGCCAGCAGAAAAAACACCATCGCCAGCAGGCCTTTACGCTGAGCGATCCAGGCCACTGATTCCGCGTTGACCGGATGCACCGCAAACAACAGCGCCGCCAGAAAGGCGCCAGGCACGGAAAGTTTCCGCAGTAATTGCCAAATCAAGAGCACCGAGGCGATGTGCAGCAGCAGATTTGTAACGTGGTAGCCAATCGGGTTGGCCCCCCACAGACGCCATTCAATCCACAGCGTGGTGTTGGAAAATGGGTAGTAGTCGGTCGGCTCGGTCGTAAACCAAATGCGGTACGGGCCATCTGCGGCTTGGATATAGGCGGCTTTAGTCAGATAGATGTCGTCGTCGAAAATGAATCCGCCGCTCAGCGACGGAAAATATACCGCACAGGTCAGCACGACGATCAGCAATGCGCCTGCCAATCGCCGCCAGTCGCCGCGGTCTCGCTGCGCGTTTGGCGGTTGAGCCATCGCAACCGCTGATCGGTGAATTCTGCGGGGCATTTTGGGGAGCCAAAGCTCAATCGGACTTTGCGAGTCGCTTTCGGGCAAGCGTAAACACCCGGTCGAACATCTTCTCGGTCAGCTTGCCCGTGAATGTATTCTGCTGGCTGGGATGATAACTGGCAATCAACCAGCGCCCCTCGGAAAAATGCACGATCGCGCCGTGGGCAAACCGAGGCACCGCCCCTTGCCACCAGCCGCGCCGCTTGGCTTGTCGCACAGCGGCTCGAAACGCAATTTGGCCCAGTGCAATCGTCCCGCGCGGCTGTAGCAAATCGAACGTTCGGTCCAGCCAGGCCTGGCAATTGCGCAGTTCGCCAAGGGTCGGCTTGTTCTCCGGCGGCGCACAGTGCAGTGCCGCAGTAATCGCACAATCCGTCAGCCGCAAGCCGTCGTCGGCCGAAACGCTCTGCGGCTGATTCGCGAACCCCGCCTTGTGCAAAGCCCGAAACAGCCATTCGCCGCTACGGTCGCCCGTGAACACGCGCCCGGTGCGGTTTCCTCCATGGGCGGCCGGCGCCAGGCCCACGATCAGCAGCCGCGCCTTGGGATCGCCGAAATTCGGCACCGGCTTGCCCCAGTACTTCCAATCGGCGAAGGCGCGCCTTTTGGCTTTCGCCACTTGCCGGCAGAAGGCCCGCAGCCGCGGACATCTTCTCGCACGCCACAACCCGGCGGTTCAATTCATCCCACGGCTGCGTGCCGCGTGCGCGATGGGTGGGCCGCTTGGA
Source organism: Pirellulales bacterium (assembly GCA_963773925.1). GTDB lineage: Bacteria > Planctomycetota > Planctomycetia > Pirellulales > JADZDJ01 > CAVRAW01. Next base: position 422,668 of record CAVZDC010000020.1, on the reverse strand, counting down.
TTTCACGCGCAGACCGGCGTCGACCTTCGGCCGGCCGCGCGATCGATTCGCGCTTACTCTTCCAGCCGCTCCGCCATTGTGCGAAGGATGTCGTCTTCCCGCAAGATGCCCAACAGCGTTCGCGCGCGATCGGTCACCGGCAGCGCCCGAGCCCGATGCTCCAGCATCAGCGTGGCGGCCTGCTTGAGCAAAGCGTCGGGCGAAAGCATCGGCAGCGCGGCCAACACGGTGTGCACCGGCGCGGTTTGCAACTCCGACGATTTGCGCCCTGCATCACCGAACAAGCACAATCGCATCGCGGTTTGCGAGAGAATTCCCAGCGGCCGATTCTTCCGCACGACCACCACAAAATCCTGATTGTGCTCTTCGGACACTTCCAAGGCGCGCGACAGCGGCTCGTCGGCCTCAACCGTCTGGCCCGGCGAGCTCATGCGGCCGCCAACGGGTTCGTCGCGGCCGGCCCACTCGCCGTAGGAAAGCTCGCGCAGAAAATCGCTGCTGGTCACCAGCGCGATCAGCTGCCCGTCTTCAGTAATCGGCACGCAGTGGAACGCGTGCGCAACCATCGCCCGCAAAGCGACTTCGGGCGATTCGGCTCGCTCCAACGTAAGCACCTGGCGCGACATGAATTGCTCGACCGGCTTGGTGGCGATCGTCGGCAATTTTCCCGTCAGCGCTTTTTGGCCGCCGCTTGCATCGTGCGCGCCAGTCGCGCCGGCTCACCAACCCCACAACCCGGCGCTCCCGGTCGACCACCGGCAGGTAGCGCACTTCGAGTTTTTCCATGGTGCGGCACAATTGGTCCAGGCTCGTGTCAGGCGTCACCGCCTGAGGATTGAACGTGGCCAACGTGCCGTGCATGATGTCGAGCATGTCGGATCAATCTGCAATTGCTTAATGGATTGGGGTGCCGGTCGTGATTGCAACCACTCGAACATTCAAATTTAGCTCCCTCCCACTTCGCCGATGCGGAAGGCAAGCCTATTCCCCACGTCCACCGGTACCAATTGAACTGGTTGTGCGGGCGAAATTGCCGCAAATTTACTGGCTGTTCAACCGGCCTTGGCACTGGCCGGCGATGCCTCCGCCGAAACAATAGCCTCCAAAGCCGGTGCAAGCTCGCGGTAACGAAACTCAAATCCGCTGGCCAGCGCCGCCTGTGGAACGGCGCGCTGCGAATCGAACAGCACTTTGGCAAATTCGCCCAGCACCACGCGCAAGGCGAAATACGGCGCCGGCAGCACGGCTGGTCGGTGCAGCGCCGCGCCCAGTGCCTTGGTAAATTCACGGTTCGTAACCGGATTCGGGGCAGAACCATTCACGGCTCCGCAAACCGACGCATGCTTGGCGCAATGCACGTACAACCCCGCCAAATCAGTCGACGTGAATCCACGGCATCCATTGGCGGCCGTTGCCCAGCGGCCCGCCCAGCCCCAGCTTGAATGGCAACATCATTTTCTGTAGCGCGCCGCCGTCGGGGCCCAGCACAATTCCCGTGCGCAGGCAGATCACCCGCGTACCCAGGTCGGCGGCCCGCTGCGCTTCGCGCTCCCAGGCCACGCACACATAGGCCAAAAAGTCATTGCCCGGTGGGGCCGATTCATCCAGCACTTCGTCGCCGCGCGAACCGTAATAGCCCACCGCGGAAGCGGAAACCAGCACCTTCGGCGGCTGCCTCAATTGCCGCATTGCGTCGACAAGATGCCGCGTCCCCAGCTCCCGGCTTTCACGAATCCGCTTCTTTCGTCTGGACGTCCAACGGCCGCTTGCCACCGATTCGCCGGCCAGGTGAAACACGGCCTCCACCCCATCGAGAGCTTGCGCCGGAGGCGGGCCATCCACCGGGTCCCACGAATATGCCTCGACCTCGTATTTGTTCAGCGCCTGCTTCGCCCGGTTGGCATCACGGCTGAGCACGACCGGGCGATCCAAAAGCTCAAGCAAATGCGGCCCGATGAATCCCGTCGCCCCTGTGACCAACCCACGCATGATACGTCCCCGGTGTGAATTAACGCCCCGTCGGCATCCGCAGAATTGTAGCTTTTGACTTCACCAGCCGGGAGCACGCCTACCAGCTTGCGGATTGCCGCAGGCTAAGGTCGCATGCTTTGCAGAGCACATACTTATCTCCCCGCTCGGCGAAGCCGATCGTGCACGGCCAGCCACGCGTCGCCCTGCGGCGGCAGATCAACCACGATACAGTCGACGCCCGCGTCGTCCAACTCATGTAGCGCCGCATATAGACGAGCCGAATACGCTTCCGAGTTCGCAGGCATCTCGATGATCATCAATCGACGTTCTATTTGCGGCGGCAACGATGCCTGCCGGTCAGCCAGCCGTAACCAGCCGACGCGCTTCCCGGCGGCATGCAATCGCTCGATAGTTTCCGCGGCCGGCTGATCGACAGCCACAACTTGCGCCCGCGGCGCATAGTGTTTCTCCAGCATTCCCGGCGAACGCAACGGTTCGCCTCGCTGCACTGCTTTAGCACTGACCGGGCCGACAACTTCTTCCAATTGAGACAACTTCACCAACCCAGGCCGAAGCACAACCGCTGGTTCGACGGCGAGATCCAGCACTGTCGATTCCAATCCGCCGGGCGTGGGACCCGCGTCGAGAATCATGTCGATGCGGCCGTCCAGATCTCCCAGCACGTGGGCGGCCGTCGTGGGCGAAACTCGGGAAGATCGATTCGCGCTGGGCGCCGCGATCGGAACGCCCGACGCCCGCAATAGTGCCAGCGCCACCGGATGCGCCGGCACGCGCACACCCACCGTCGCCCCGCCGGCCGTCACAATATCAGGCACAATCGGCCGCTTCGGGAGCACCAGCGTCAGCGGCCCCGGCCAAAACCTTTCTGCGAGCTTGGCGGCCCCTTGCGGCCAGTCCGCCGCCAAGGCTTCGGCGGCCGCAGCGTCGGCCACGTGCACGATCACCGGATTGTTTGGCGGTCGCCCTTTGGCCGCGAAAATCGCTTCCACAGCCGCCGCATCCAGCGCGTTGGCGCCCAAGCCGTATACGGTTTCGGTGGGCAAAGCCACCAGACCGCCGCGCCGCACAACTTCCGCCGCCTCGGCAATGGTCGCCTGCTCTGGAAGCACTGCCGAAACTTGCCGCACCAGTGTGTGCCGGGAGTGAGACATGGTCGGCCACCAGTTCGTGCCGCAGCGATTAGGGCGAACCGATGTTCACGCCGCGTCGTGCTGCCGCCACGTTCAAGATGCGCAGGTACTGGGCCGCCGCCGGATCGCTCGGCAATGCTTTGTCGATCTCCTCGTAAATTGCCCGCAGCCGGGCCATGGTAGCCGGCGAAAGATCGGCCACCGAACGTCCGTGCCCGCTGCGGATGTCTTCGGCCACGAAATTCATCGCCAACGCATTGAGCGGATCGAAATGAATTTGAAAACGCTTGGAGCGCGATTGCCGATCGCCCAGTTGCGGACGCATCACCGCATCCGATTCCGGACTATGCACCGCTCCCAGGTAATGCCCCAACTCGTGCAACAAGAATTCCATCCGCTCCGACTCGCTGAAATACCGCGACCATTCCCTTACTAGAATATGCCGATCCAGCGGCCCGTGCGTGCCCCCCATGTGCATGCGGCCGCTCGGAGTTTGGTATCGCGCTGTGAATCCGATGGCCACTCGCGCTTCGCCGGGGTCGACCGTGCGAGAAAACTCGTTCACGGCGGAATCGAAGTCGGTGATCGTCGACTTCAGTTGCCACTCGCCGCTGCCAATCACCTTGATCTTGATCCCGCAGGTGTGCTCCAACACCTCGGAGCAGGCTGCCAATCGCTCTCGCACCCGGCGCTCCCAAACGGCCCGATTCGCCTGTTCGTCATCGTCGACGAAGATCTTGACGGTAATCGTGCGGGCAGCCTCTGCGTCGGCCGGCGTTGCCAGCAGCGCAGAAGTAGCGCTGTGAACCACGGTCGGCTCGGTGCTAGGCATGCCGGCCACGCCGATGCGCACCAAATCGACTTTGCCTGAAGGCGTCTCGCCAAAGAAATACGCCGCGTCGGCGTCGATCAAGTAGGCGGCGCTGTCGGTCGTGAGGCGCGCTTCTTCGCCGCGCTGCAAGGCAACCACCGTAATGTCACCCGCAATCGCGGTATACTGAGTTTCGGCGGCCTGGTTGTTGCGTCCCTGCCCAGTAATCACGAAGTGAATATCCGCCGCCGTGCGATTGCTGATCACGGCCACGGCGGCAGTCGCACTCGTCGCGCTCTGCGCACAGGCCAGCAGCACGCCGGCCAAAACCATGTTTTTGCACTGAAACAGCCGCATTCTTCTACTGTAACGTTGTCGAGCCCGGAATGCGACCGGCCGATCCTGAATCCGCTTCAGAATCCTTCGGCAAAAAACAGGCTGTATATCAGCACCGCCAGCACCGTCAGCGTCAGCGCGACATAAAGAAAATCTCGCTCGGCCAGAAATCCGAACACCGAACAGGCCACGCGCGCCACCGGCGTGGCAAACAACAGCAGCATACCCAGCAAGATGATGCCGCGGCCGCTCAGGTGCAGTGCATCTTCCACAATCGTGGCCGGGTTTCGCAGCTCGGCAGGCTCGCCGTGAAAAACCTTGTGGTCGGGGTGTTCCGCGCCGTGCCGCGCCAGAAACACCGCGCCGCCCAGCGCCACGACCACGGCCGCTAGAATCACTCCCGCCCGCAGAAGATTGCCGAGAAATTGCTCGAATCGCTGCTCGCCGCGTTGCTGATCGGAGGCACTCGCTGGGGCATTTTTCGATGGCTCGCTCATCTCAAAGATTCCCCGTGAAGCCCTTGTAAATCATTTCGATTCCCAGCGCCACGATCACGATGGCGAACACAATCCGCAGTACTCCGGTGGCCGCGCCCGGCAACACGCGAGCGCCCACAAGGCGCCCAGCAAAACGCCCAGCATCACCGGCATCGCCAAACCCGGATCGACCTGGCCGTGCGCCAGATAGATGCCGGCGCTTGCCACCGCCGTCACGCCGATCATGAAATTGCTGGTGGTGGTGGAAACCTTGAACGGAATGCGCATGGCCTGATCCATCGCCAGCACTTTGAAGGCCCCTGCCCCAATGCCCAGCAGGCCCGAAAGAATTCCGGCCACGAACATCATCCCGAAGCCCAGCGGCACGTGGCGAACATGGTACGGTTGCGGCCCGGCCGGCGTTGGCATGCTGCCGTCCAAACGCAAACTCAGTGCCAAGCGATCGGGCTTGCCGCCAAAAACCGAATTCCGACTTTTGCCGGCCCGACAGATACGCCGAAACCAACAGAATCACGCCGAAGATGATGGCGATCGCAGCGCCGGGAATTCGCGTATTCAGATACGCCCCTGCCAGCGCGCCAAAAGTGGTGGCGACTTCCAAAAACATCCCGATCCGGATGTTGGTAAACCCTTCCTTTACGTACGCGGCCGCGGCGCCCGACGAGGTGGCAATGACCGACACCAGCGACGCGCCGATGGCGTAGCGCAGATCGACATGAAACACCGTGGCCAAAAGCGGCACGATCACCACGCCGCCCCCCAGCCCCGTCAGCGCGCCCAGAAACCCGGCCACCACCGATCCAAGCCAGACCAGCAGAGTGAACTCCAGTACATTCATCGCTGTGGCCTCCGTGGCTGTGATGCAGCGATGATTGTAGTTAGATCGCGCCACTGCACAACCACAGTTGTGGCACGACTGCCTACAAAACGCGCGCGGCGCAAAAAAAGGCCCCGGTTTTACCCGAGGCCTTCTTTCGTATTCATGTGATCGCCGGCAGCTTTCGCTGGCCGCCAATCAGGTTTACTAACGGAACAAATTCCGAATCGGCTGACCCGGCACGCGGTACCGGTAGTACCCGTAGTACGGATACCCGTACGTATACACCGGAGCGGCGACAACCGGCGAGTAGACTGTCGTCGGGGAGTAATACGTGGTGACCGGAGTCGGAGCATAGTACGTGGTCACAGGTTCAACCACGGCCGGTGCGTAATACGTGGTGACGGTCGTCGGATACGCAGCCGTCACTGTAGTCGGCATCGGTGCGCCGGTTACAACCGAGGCTGTAGTCGAGGGCGCATAGTACGTCGTCGTGGCCGGAGCGTAGTACGCCGTCGTTGCCGGAGCGTAATACGTGGTTACCGGAGCCACGGCGCCGCAGCCGCAATCGGCTTGCGCTACGCCTGCGACACCAAGCGCGGTGATCACCAGCAAAGCCAGAACAACGCGTTTCATTTCATTCCTCCTGGGTCAATCGTGAATGTTCAGTTGATCTGAAGTGGTAAAGAAAAGCGCCGCTTCCGTCCGTTCTGTCTAGGAAAGTATGTCACTAAAAACCGCCAATATCAAGCAATTGCACGTGGTATGCCGTCAACAGGCACCCGCGGCAACTTGTTTCCATTTGGCAACAGCCGATGTAACTCGGGTAGCCTGGGTCAATCGAACCGGTTGCGCGAAGAATGATGGCGCAAGCACAACCGCAGCTCTCCGCCGCAGCGCTGGCAGGCCAAAGCCCGCTTAGGCAAGCAATTGACCACCTGTGAAAAACGCGGCGCAAAAGCCGACGGACCCATGGGACCGCTATCAAATACCCGAACGGGGGGTAAGCCAGAAACGGCCTTAGCCCCGGGCTCAGCCCGGGGGTCGCGTACCAAAGAGGTCACTTTAGATCCCAAATCGGCGGGAAAACCGAATCGCACGATGCCGGGCATACCAGGCTCGCTTGGCCGCATTCTTCGAAAAGCGTCGATTTCTGGTTCCGTCTGGCATGGGTCACCTTTCCTTTCTGCTGTTGTGAGCGGAAAGCCAGACGCTTTGTTACAGCAGAAAAACCGAGGGGAGGGCGAGGTTCCCGCCGAGCCGGCGGGTGGCACGCCCTGAGTCTTCGAAGGGCGTGGAAGAGGGGGAATTCTTAGATTCCAAACCGACGGGTGAACCGGACGGCTCGGTGATGGGCGTACCAGGCTCGCTTGGCCGCATTCTTCGAAAAGCGTCGATTTCGGGTTCCGTCTGGCATGGGTCACCTTTCCTTTCTACCCATGTAGGCGTAAAGCCAGACGGTTTGTTACAGAAGCGTTCTAACGGCACCTAGATCGCCGTTTTGGCGGCAGAATTGGCCTCCCTTGATCGGCTTTCCAGGGCCGTCGGGCGAGGCTTGCCGGCCTGCTGCCCTCCCTTGCTTTCCGCGCCTAGCCGGTATCATGGGGCGAAGCTTTCCACCCCGGCCGCGGTCGCCAAAGGAGCATCGGGCTCGGGAACCACCCATCCAACCGCAACAAAGGCCACCCCATGTCCCCCGCTAGCCAATCGGGCTCCTTCAATCCGGCCAAGAAGGTCGGCTCGCTGTTCGACGAGTTCAAGGCCTTCGCCTTCAAAGGCAACGTCGTCGACCTGGCCGTCGGCGTGATTATCGGGGTGGCCTTCGGCGCCATCATCAAATCGCTGGTCGACAACATCATCATGCCCCTGATTTCGATTCTGCTACCGCCCGAACTGGGTTACGAAAAACTGAAGACGGTGATCGCTTCGCACGTTGATCCGAAGTCCCAAGAAGTCGTGATCGACAAAGCCATCTACTGGGGAAAATTCCTGGCCGAGGTGGTCAACTTCGTAATCGTCGCCTTCGCCCTGTTCCTATTCGTCAAACTCTTCCTCGGCTGGCTGATGCGCGCAAAAAAGAAGAAGCCGTCGCCCCGCCCCTCACCAAAGACCAACTGCTCCTCACCGAAATCCGCGATCTGCTAAAGAGCAAGCCATAGGCGAATAAGCATGAAACTCAAGGATCTGCTCGAGCACTGCCAAATCAAACCCGGCAAAAAATTCCGGCTCAAAGATCACGATCCCTCCTGGGCCGGCGATCCCGATAAGCCGAAACATGAGCGAAAAGAATTCGCCGAAGACGCCCTCTCTGAAGATGTCACCTCCCTGGCCGAAGCGCAGGAATTGCTTTACGCCTCCGATACCTGGTCGCTCTTAATCGTGCTCCAGGCCATGGATGCCGCCGGCAAAGACGGCATGATCAAGCACGTCATGTCGGGCATCAACCCGCAAGGCTGCCAGGTGTACAGCTTCAAGCAGCCTTCCAAGGAGGAATTGGACCACGATTTCCTGTGGCGCTGCATGGTGCGGCTCCCCGAACGCGGCCGCATCGGCATTTTCAACCGCTCCTACTATGAAGACGTGCTGGTCGTAAAGGTGCACCCGGAACTCATCGCCAACGAGCACATCCCCAACGCCAAAGTGAACAAGGAGTTCTGGGAAAAACGCTACCAGGACATCAACAACTTCGAAGAACACCTCACGCGCAACGGCACCAGGATCGTCAAGTTCTATCTGAACATTTCCAAGGAAGAGCAGCGCAAGCGATTCCTGGCCCGCATCGACAACCCCGACAAGCACTGGAAATTCTCCGCCGCCGATGTCGCCGAGCGCGGCTTCTGGGACGAATACATGGACGCCTTTCAACAGTGCATCGACAACACCAGCACCGAATGGGCCCCCTGGTACGTCATCCCCTCCAACCACAAATGGGTCAGCCGCGCCTTGGTGGCAAACATCCTGGTCGACCTGATCCACTCGCTGGGCCTGAAATACCCCGAAGTCAGCCCAGAACGCCTCAAAGCCATCGAAGTCGCCAAGAAATCGCTGGAGGCGGAAAAGGACGAATGACCAATGACCAATCGCTGCGCGGAAGTTTCGTTCATTGGTCATTGGTGCTTGGTGCTTGGACATTGGTCATTTCCTTTCTGTTACCATTTCGCCGGCTGCCCCAACAACCGCTTGATCAAGCCAATCTGCCCCGCATGCAGCGATTCATGATTGCTGCACCAAAGCAGGGCCTCATACTTCGTCTTTGCCAATCGATGAGGCGCCAGTAGCGGCTGCTCCAACTCCGCATCAGAAAACTTCGGCACCTCAAGCTGCACCAGCTCGTGCACCCGATCCAACACGCGCCGCAACTCCGCCGGCGTCGGATACTTCCCCGGATCCGCCTCCGGCGCCGACCCGCGCGCAAATTGCTCCACAAACGCTTCGCTAATCACGTCCGCATCGATCGGCGCCCGGCCCCGAATCCGCTCTAGCGCCAACCGATACTCGGCCATCGCCAAATGCCCCACCTGCCACGCCAAATGCGTCACCCCGCCCGGCATGCTGAACCAATCGGAGTCTTTAGCGTCCTTCAATAACTCCAGCGTGTACCCGCGGGACCAATTGATCCGTTCCAGTGCAAAGCTTGCTTTCGACATCGTCGCCACTCCCTTTTTTGCCCCCGAATCCGTCCCAAACCCTTAACCCCGCCCCAGTTCATCAAGTATATTAGTGTCAGGCTGCCCCGTGTAGCCGGGCAAAACGGCCCGGTGCATTCGCCGGCGGTGTACACCAGGCGAGCCCCATGGCCACTCGCAACCATCTCGTCCTATTTCTGAACGGCAAACGGCGCGAGGTTCACGGCGGCGATTGCTTCCTGAGCCTCAGCGACTATCTGCGATACCGCTGCGGACTGGTCGGCACCAAAATCGTCTGCTCCGAAGGCGACTGCGGCAGTTGCACCGTGCTGATCGGCCGCCCCGAAGGCAAATCGCTGCTTTACCGCCCCGTCGATTCCTGCATCCAGTGGATGTTCCAGCTCGACGGCACGCACGTAATCAGCGTCGAAGGCTTGGGCGGCGCCCCGCCCGAAGGCGAAGGCAAACACGGCGCCAACGCCGACCTCACTCCCGTGCAGCAAGCGATGGTCAACTGCCACGGCTCGCAATGCGGCTTCTGCACCCCGGGCTTCGTGGTGGCGATGACCGGAATTTGCGAAGAATCAAACGGCCACGCCCCGACCGAAGACGACTGGCGCCATGGCCTCACCGGCAACCTCTGCCGCTGCACGGGCTACACGCCCATCATCAACGCCGGCCTGGAAATCAGTAACCAAAAAATCGCCAAGCTGAACGAACTCTATCCGCCGGTGGCAATCGTGAATGATCTGAAAAAGACCGCCGCCGACGCTGTTGAACTGAGAAGCGCTGCCGACCACGTCCGCCCCGAACGCCACGCCTACTGCCCCACCACGCTGGCTCAAGCCGTTGAATATCGCGCGAAAAACCCGCTAGCCAAAATCGTGGCCGGCGCCACCGACGTCGGCGTGCAACTCAACAAGCGCGTGATCGAACCGACGGCGTACTTAGATTTGAATCGAGTCGCCGAATTGCAAGGCTGCAAACTCGAAAACAGCAAAGACGGCAAAGCGATCGTCGCCGGCGCCCGCGCCACCTGGACCGAAATCCTGGACCTGTGCGAAAAGGAGGTCCCGCAGTTCGCCGAAATCCTCTCCGTCTTCGGCTCACCGCAAATCCGCCACGTCGGCACCATCGGCGGCAATGTCATCAACGCCTCGCCGATCGCCGATTCCACTCCGTTCCTGTTCGTCGCCGAAGCAGAACTCGAGCTGGCCGGCCCCAGCGGCCGCCGCAAAGTGAACATCAATAACTTCTATCAAGGCTACAAAAAGTTTGACCTCAAGCCCGACGAACTGCTGGCCTCGATCCGCATCCCCCTGCCCCAGCCCGGCGAAATTCTGCGATTGTTCAAAGTGACCCGCCGCCGCGATCTCGATATTTCCACCTTCACCGCCGCCGTGCGATTACGCCTGGATGGCGATACGATTTCCCAGGCGGCCATCTCCTACGGCGCCGTCGGCCCCACTGTCCTCCGCCTGCGTAAAACCGAACAATTCCTGACAGGAAAACAATTCACCGAAGAAACGATGGACGAGGCCGGCGAGCAGGCGATCAACGAAATCACCCCCATCAGCGACGTCCGCGGCACCGCCGACTATCGTTACCAACTGGCCCGCAACGTGCTGTTGAAGTTGTATCACGAACAAGCCGTTACCGTTTAAGAGCGATCAACCCCATGGGCACCATCGGCAAAATCATCCCGCACGATTCCGCAGCCGGCCACGTCACCGGCTCGGCCTGGTACATCGACGACGTCCCGCCCCGCAGCGACGAATTGTTCGTCGGCTTCGCGGGCAGCCCGATCGCCGCCGGCACGATCGACTCCATCGACCTCGAAAAAGCCCGCGCCGTCCCCGGCGTCGTGGCCCTGCTCACCGCGAAAGATCTTCCCGGCCACAACCTGTTCGGCGCGATTATTTGCGACGAACAAGTGCTCCCCGATAAAGACGTGAAGTACGTCGGTCAGCCCGTAGTCGTCGTCGCCGCCGAGACGCGCGAAGCCATGGAAAAAGCCCGGCGGCTGGTAAAGCTGAACATCACGCCCACCGAGCCGATCTTCACCATCGAGCGCGCCATTGAGCTCGAGCGCTTCATCGGCCCCCTGCGGCGCATCCACCGCGGCGATGCCGATGCCGCTTTGAAAAAAGCGCCGCACCGCCTCAAAGGCGTGTTCCACAACCTCGGCCAGGAACAGTTCTATCTCGAATCGCAAGCCGCCATCGCCTACCCTGGCGAAGAAGGCCAGGTCGTGGTCCACAGCTCCACGCAAAACCCCACCGAAACGCAGCACGTCGTGGCCGAGGCGCTCGGCCTGCACTTCCACCAGGTCGTGTGCATCTGCAAGCGCATGGGGGGCGGCTTCGGCGGCAAAGAAACCCAAGGCAGCATCCCCGCCGTGATGGCCGCTCTGGTGGCCCAGAAAACCGGCCGCGCCGCCCGCGTCATCTACAACAAAGACGACGACATGTGCTCCACCGGCAAGCGGCACGCCTACCGCACCGAATGGGAAGTCGGCTTCGACGATCAGGGCCACATCCTCGCCTACAAAGTCCACTTCTACTCCGACGGCGGCAGCTCGGCCGACCTTTCCACCGGCATCATGGAGCGCTCCATGCTCCACGCCGAAAACGCCTACTACATTCCCAATGTCGATATCAAAGGCCGCGTCTGCTTCACCAACTATCCCTCGAACACCGCCTTCCGCGGTTTCGGCGGCCCGCAAGGCATGGTGGTCATCGAAAACGTGATCCACGAAATCGCGCAGTTCCTCAGCGCCCGGAAGTCCGGCCAAAACGGCAACGGCACAGCAGGCGGCAACGTCGCCCGCGCCACGACACCGCCCTGGAAATCCAACTCCGCAATCTCTACGGCCTCGACGACCGCAACATCACTCCCTACGGCCAAATCTTCAAAAAGAATCACGTTCCCGAAATCGTGATGCAACTGGCCGATAGCAGCGACTATCGCCGCCGCCTGGCCGAAATCGAACACACCAACACCACCGACCGCCTCTGGCTTCGCGGCCTGTCGCTCATGCCGGTGAAGTTCGGCATCTCCTTCACCACCAGTTGGCTCAACCAAGGCAACGCGCTGGTCAGCCTGCAGGTCGACGGCACGGTGCAGGTCTCCACCGGCGGCACCGAAATGGGCCAAGGCCTGAACGTAAAAATCCGCCAATTGGTCGCCGACGAATTCGGCATCCGAGCCGGAACACGTGCTGGTAATGGCCACTTCGACCGAAAAAAATCACAACACCTCCGCCACCGCCGCCTCCGCCGGCACCGACCTCAACGGCGCCGCGGCGGTGAATGGCTGCCGCCAAATCAAAGAGCGTCTGACCGCCTACGCCGCCCGCCGCCTGGCGCGCCCCGACATCGGCTACGGCGAATCGCCATCGACGATCGTGTTCGAAAACGGCACGATTTACGACAGCCGCTATCCCGAAGCAAAAACTCGAATTCAAAAAATTCTGCGCCGAAGCCCGCATGGCCCGCATCGATCTGGGCGCCCGCGGCTTCTACACCACGCCGGGCGTCGATTACAACCGCGACACCGGCCGCGGCAACCCGTTCTTCTATTACACGCAAGGCGCGGCAGCGGCCGAAGTGAAAATCGATCGCTTCACCGGCGAGCTAACCGTTCCGCGCGTCGATTTGCTCATCGACATCGGCCGCTCGATCAATCCCGGCGTCGACATGGGACAGATCACCGGCGGCTTCATCCAGGGCATGGGCTGGGTCACCGCCGAATGCCTGGTGTACGGCAAGCGTGGCGAACTCCTGTCGCACTCGCCAACCACCTACAAAATTCCCGCGATCACCGACGTCCCGCCGATCTTCAACTGCCAGATGTTCCCCAACGACGACAACGTCGACACCGTCGCCCGCAGCAAAGCTGTCGGCGAGCCCCCTTTGATGCACGCCATCTGCGTCTGGACCGCCGTGAAGCACGCCCTGTCTTGCGTCTCCCCGGCCGCCTCCGCCGCACTCACATTGCCCGCCACCGGCGAAGAAATCATGCGCTGCCTGACGCTGGCCAAACCCCAGCGCAAACCCGCCGCCGCCGCAAGCGGCAACGGCAACGGCGCCAGCCGCCCCCGCAACCGCCGCGAAGGCCAAGTCGTAAGCCGCATGCGCGGGACGAATAAATCCCCAGCTTCTCTGTGGTAAACTTCCCGTAGAATACTGCTGCGTTGTTTTCTGCCTTCTGCTTTCTGCCTTCTCGTTTCCCCATGGCCGCCCCGCACGGATACGTCGAAAAACTCGCCGAGCTCTCCGCCGCCGCGCGCCCGTTCGCCTCGGTCACGCTGGTCCAAGCCATCGGCAGCACGCCGCAAGACACCGGCACCAAAATGCTGGTCGACGATTCGGGCCTGGTGTTCGGCACCGTCGGCGGCGGCCGCGTGGAAAACCAGGCCATCCAGTTCGCCCAGAAAATGCTCGCCGATGGCGCCGCCCAAACCTGCCAACTGGTCGAATGGAACCTGCAGCGCGACGTCGGCATGACCTGCGGCGGCGTGGTGAAGCTGTTCTTCGAGGCCTACAACTTTCGCGACTGGCGGATCGTGATCTTCGGCGCCGGCCACGTGGCCCAAGCGCTCGTCCGCTGTTTGCTGTTGCTGGAATGCCGAGTAGTGTGCATCGATCAGCGTGAAGAATGGCTGGCGAAGATGCCGCAAGTCGCCCAAGCTGCGCACGGTTCATCTTGCATGAACCGCGCGACTTCGTCACAGAATTAACAGCCGACGATTACGTGCTCTGCATGACCATGGGCCACAAAACCGACCGCCCCATCCTGAAAACGATCCTCGAAAAACACCTCGAGCCCGCCTACCTCGGCGTCATCGGCAGCCAGGCCAAGCGCAAAGTGCTGGTCCGCGAACTGAAAGAAGACGGCATCCCCGCCGAGCTGGCCGACAGCTTCCGCTGCCCCATCGGCCTGCCGCTGGGCACCAACCAACCCGGCGAAATCGCCGTCAGCATCGCCGCCGAACTGATCCAAGTGCGGGACGCGGCAGCGAAAAAAGAGTGAGTAAGTGAGTAGGTGAGTAAGTAAGAATTTATCTGCCTGCGCCGCCTCTTACCTACTCACTTACTCACTTACTCACCTGCCTCATATATCCGGCGTCAGGTCGAACACTTGCGGCACTCGGTGGGGCTGGTCGTTGGAGTCCAGAATCTCGACCATGACCGGCTGCCCGTCTGGCCCCTTCTTGAACTCCACCGAATACGTGCGGTAACAGCGCACCACCGGCGAAAGCAGCGTCACTTCTTCGCCGTTCTGCTTGGTGACTTTCAGCTCCACGCCGTCGTCGATAATCTGGCTGTGCAGCTTCCCATCGACGCTGGCATCCATGCGCCTTCGAAAAATTCCCGTTCAACATCACCACGTTCGCCAGCACGACCTTCGGCGCCGGCGGTGCCGAGATGAATAGCTTGTTCGATTTTTTCTCGTATGCCGCACACTTTTGTTCCACCGTGTTCAGATATTCCAGTGCCGCCGCATCAGCATTCAGACGGCGAATCGCTTCGTCTTTCGGCACCGTCGTCCCGACGAACGTCACGTCGATCTGCCGCTTGTCCTGCATCGCCGCTTCCGCCGTCACGCCGGCAAACTCGATGAACCGGCTACCGGTCAGCTTCAGCAGCGCGGCGGCGTTCATCACGTAGTGCTGCTTCCAGGAATTCTCGTCGATGGAAAACTCCACTCCTGCGATGTGCCCGTACCGATCGTACCGCTTCGATGAATCCATCTTGCCGAACGAGGCCAAAGTCCCCTCGGCGGGATTGGCCGTGTAGTAGCGTGTGTCCATGAACGCAATCGTCTTACTGCCGAAATCGGCCAGGCTGCCCAGCAGACCGGCGCGTTCCCCTTTCTCGTGCAGCGAATTCCATTCGTCCTGCGAAGGCCGCGCGCGATGCGTAACATCCACCATCACCGGCACAGTTGACGTTAATTCTTTTTCCGCTTGGTGCAGATCCTTGCTGTTCGTTTGGCCGCTGAATTCACCCCCTGAGAGCAAGCATCTGTCAGACGCAATCCATTGAATCAGCAACAGCGACCCGGCAGCCACAACAACTCGGCGCATAAACGGAACTCCTTTCCGCGGTATTCCAAAGCGATGCAAGAATACGGGCTCGAGGCGACTCCGGCAACATCGATTTCCGCGGTCGGCCATGTCCGCTTGGGACGGAACTGCAATGCTAACTGCCCCGCATCGCCGCACCTTTATCTCGAGCGGCGGCTGGCGCGAAGGCCCGCCGCAGGGTAAATTGGAAAGAACCAACTTGCCTGCGGATTTTTGCGATGCGGCGCGTGCTATTTCTAATTACCGTCGTCCTGCTGGGGCCATATCTACAACCAGTGCACGGCGAGTCCGTCATGAGCACCGAAAAAACGATTTCCGTCGACGGGCGAAACCGGCATTACCGCCTGTTCGTTCCCACCGGCGCCGAAGGGCCTTTGCCGGTGATCGTCGTGCTGCATGGCGGCGGCAGCAATGCACGCCAGATGGAGTACTACACGAAATTCGACGACGTCGCCCAGCGCGAAGGATTCATCCTCATCTATCCCAACGCCATTGACGGCAACTGGAACGACGGCCGCGACCTGGAGTTTCATCCGCGCCCAACGCGAAAAAATCGACGACGTGAAATTCATCCGCTCCGCCATCGACGCCGTCGAGAAAGAACACAAAATCGATCGCAGCCGCATCTTCGCCACCGGCATCTCCAACGGCGCTCTGATGTCGCACCGCCTGGCAAACGACGCCTCCGACCTGGTTGCCGGCATTGCGCCGGTTTCTGGTTCCATCCCCGTCGCCATGGCGGAACACTTCGACCCGAAGTATCCCGTTTCGATTCTGCTGATCCAAGGCGATGCCGATCCGCTCGTGCCCTTCGACGGCGGCGAGATTACGGTCTTTCGACAGAATCGCGGCAAAGTATTGTCCGCAAGCGAAACTCTCGCCAAATACATCGATCGCAACGGCAACCGAGGTCAGCCCGAGACGTCGACGCTTGACGGAAAACCCGGCGATCCTACGTCCGTCGAAATCAGCAAATACCCCTATGGGCCCGGCGGTGTGAAAACGTACTATTATCACGTCAAACAGGGGGGCCACACCTGGCCCGGCCGCCCGCCCTACATGGCCGAAAGCGTCATCGGCAAGGCCAGCCAGGCCTTTTCCGCCACCGACGTCATCGCCGAGTTCTTCAAAAGCTGCCCCAAGCGCGCCACCGCCAAAGCCCACGACGAAAATCGGAAGTAATGAAGCGGGCCTTCTCGCAACGCAACCGAATTGTCTTGGGTGTGGCGATTGTCGCGGTTGTCGCTCTCGTTTGCTACTGGCCCGCGCTGCGCGGCGACTTCATTCTCGATGACAACAAGCTCATCACCGAAAACCCTATCGTCCACGCCTCCAACGGTTTGCTCCGCTTTTGGGGCACCACCGAGCCAGCTGACTATTGGCCGCTCACCAATAGCAGCTTCTGGCTGGAGTGGCGGATGTGGGGCAAGAATCCCGCCGGCTACCACGTCACCAATCTGCTGTTGCACGTCGCGGCAGCACTGTTGCTCTGGGCCATCTTGCAGAAGCTAGCCATCCCCGGCGCATTTCTCGCGGCACTCCTGTTCGCAGTCCATCCAGTCAACGTTGAATCGGTGGCCTGGATATCGCAACTCAAGAACACGCTGGGGATGGTGTTCTTTTTGCTATCGATCCTGTGGTACCTGCTAACCATCAAACAACGGACCACGGACAACGGTCCACGGACTGCCTGGTGGTACGGGCTTAGTCTTCTGGCTTTTCTGCTGGCTATGTTCAGCAAGGGTTCTTTGGCCATCTTGCCTGTGCTGTTGCTTGTGATTGCCTGGTGGCAACGTGGGCGAATCGATAAGAGCGATCTGCTGCGAACGGCCCCCTTCTTTGTCGCGACTGTCGCGCTCACCGCCGTGAACCTGTGGTTTCAAAAGCACGGAATGGACATCGTCGTGCGGAACGCGAATTTCGGCCAGCGCTTCGTCGGCGCCGGCGCAGCCGTTTGGTTCTACCTGGCCAAAGCTCTCGTGCCAATCGATCTGATCTTCGTCTATCCAAACTGGCAAATCGAAACTAGCAGCCTGTTGTGGTGGCTGCCGGTTGCGGCGGCGCTGGTCGTCACGCTGTTATTGGCGCGGCAACCGATTTCGCCGGCCTCCCATTGGCGAAGAGCCCTCTTGTTCGCCTGGCTGACTTTTTGCACGGCGCTGGTCCCCGTGTTGGGATTTGCCGACGTGGGCTTCATGCAATATTCGCTGGTGGCAGACCATTACGAACACATCGCCCTGATTGTCGTTGTGGCGCTCGTGGCGGCAGGGTGGAGAACTTGGCACGACCACACCACCGCGCTGCGTCGCGTAACCGCCAATCTCGTTTTGCTGGCCGTTGTGGGCCTGCTCGGCGTCACAACCTGGCAGCAATGCCGCCTGTTTCGCAACGCAATCACGCTGTATGAGGCCACGTTATTGGAAAATCCCTTAGCCTGGGTTATCCAGAACAATCTCGGCCAGAAACTGTATTCGCAGGGCGATTTGGCCGGTGCACAGCGCATTACGAAAAAGCCCTGCGCCAGCATCCGGAATATCCGGACGCTCTCAACAACTTGGGAATCGTGCTGGCCGATCAAGGCCATCCACGAGAGGCCATCGAATACTATCTGCACGCGCTGCGGCTGCGCCCGGATCACGTCAACACGCGAAACAGCCTAGGCAACGCGCTGAGCGATTTAGGACGCCTGCCCGAGGCAGTCGCCCAGTATCAATTTCTTCTGCAATTACGCCCGGACGACGCGATCGCGCACTACAACCTCGGCAACGCCTTTTTGCGCCTGGGAAATAAACAAGACGCGATCGACCAATACCAGCAAGCCATCGAAATCAATCCGAAGCCTCACGGAAGCATATCTAAACCTGGCCGAACGCTTAGCGCCCAGATGCATCGCGTCGACCAGGCCATCGCCGCGGCCGAAAATGCGCCTCCGACTCGCCCGATCACAAAACAACACCGCGCTGGCCGCTAAGATTAAAGCCTGGCTGGCCGCTTACCGAGCCCGTCTGCCCACACAGCCGTAGGATTCCGTAAGATGTCACAGGATGACCCCAGCCGGAAAGAGAGACATCCGTGAGCCAGCTATTCTCCCCGCTAAAGCTTCGCCAGTTGACGTTCAAGAATCGGGTGTTCGTCTCCCCGATGTGCCAGTATTCCAGCAACGACGGTCTGCCCACCGATTGGCATCTCGTGCATTTGGGCAGCCGCGCCATCGGCGGCGCGGCCTTGGTGATGGTCGAAGCCACCGCCGTCACGCCCGAAGGCCGCATCTCGCCGGCCGACAGCGGCATCTGGTCCGACGCCCACGCCGAATGCCTTCCGCCGCATCACGAAGTTCATCAAGGAAGCTGGCGCCGTTCCCGGGAATGCAACTTGCCCACGCCGGCCGCAAAGCTTCGACCGGCTTGCCCTGGCGCGGCGGCGGGCCGGTGCCGCCTTCGGCCGGCGGCTGGGTTCCAATCGCCCCCAGCTCCGGTGCCGTTCGACGACGGCTATCCCGTGCCGCGCGAAATGACGCTTGCCGACATCGACCGCACCGTGGCCGATTTCGCCGCCGCCGCCAAGCGCGCCTTGCACGCCGGCTTCGAAGTGGTTGAAGTGCACTGTGCCCACGGCTATCTGCTGCACGAATTCCTTTCGCCGCTGTCGAACTTCCGCAAAGATGAATACGGCGGCTCGTTGGAAAATCGGATGCGGCTGCCGCTGCGCGTCGCTCAGGCCGTGCGCGAAATCTGGCCCGCCCAGTGGCCGGTGTTCGTGCGCATCTCGGCCACCGATTGGGCCGAAGGCGGCTGGGATCTGCCGCAATCAATCGAATTGGCCAAGGCCCTGAAGCCGCTGGGAATCGACCTGATCGATTGCTCCAGCGGCGCACTAGTGCCACGCGTAAAGATTCCCTCGGAGCCGGGCTATCAAGTTCCCTTCGCCGCCGCCATCCGCCGCGAAGCCGCCATCGCCACCGGCGCCGTCGGCATGATCACCCAATCCGCAGCAAGCAGAAGAAGTGATTGCCAAAGGCCAAGCCGACGTCGTGCTCTTGGCCCGCGCCATGCTCCACGACCCCTACTGGCCGCTGCACGCCGCCGAAGCGCTGGGCGACGAGGTCGCTTGGCCCAAACAATACGGCCGCGTGAAAACTGCCGCCGCCATCCCCAGCGGGGGGAAAAAATGACACGGCTCCAGGAACTCTTCGCGACTCCGCGCTATTTGGCCAGCGCCGTTACATCTTCAATCTGCTCCCCGCCCTGCATCGTTATCGTTTTGCTTGCCTTGGCAATCTGATACTTGCGATTCATCGTGATGCTTCCCAGGTGTAACGAGGTTAGACATTCAAATCTATCTCATCACAAATTCCCCAAAAGCAAGGCGTCACAGACGGCCGATGCGCAACTGAAAACCGCGCCTTTCGAAAGATGTTCGAATACAAAATTCGCGGGATGATTACTTCTTAAACCGTGCCGCCTCTTCCGCGCCGCCGGTCGCGTTGCCCGGGCTGTAAGAATGAGCGCCAGCGCCGGCCAATCGGCCTTCGTGCACGATCAAATAATTCTCCCGAATCGGCCGCCCCTCGAAATAGCATTCCAATATCTCCCGCGTTCCCGCCGCATATCGTGCCTGGGCCGACAAGCTCGTGCCTGAAACGTGCGGTGTCATTCCATGGTGCGGCATCGTGCGCCAGGGATGATCTTGCGGCGCCGGCTGCGGGAACCACACGTCCCCCGCGTAGCCGGCTAGCTGCCCGCTTTCCAAGGCCGCCGCCACCGCGTCGCGGTCGCAAATTTTGCCCCGCGCCGTGTTCACCAGGTAGGCCCCGCGCTTCATCATGCCGATCAGCTTGGCGTTAAACAAATGCTCGGTCTGGGGATGCAATGGGCAATTAATGGTCACCACGTCGCAAACTTTCACCAGCGATTGCACGTCGGGATGAAACGTGGCGTCCAGTTCTTTCTCAACCTTCTCCGGCAAACGATGGCGATCGGTGTAATGCAGCTTCACGTCGAACGGTTTCAGCCGCTTCAGCACCGCCGTGCCGATCCGCCCCGCCGCCACCGTGCCCACGGTCATTCCTTCGAGGTCGTACGCGCGCTCTACGCAATCGGCGATGTTCCAACCCTTTTTCACCACCCACTGATAAGCAGGAATATAATTTCGCACCAACGATAAAATCATCATCACCACGTGTTCGGCCACGCTGATGCTGTTGCTGTACGTCACTTCGGTCACGGTAAGTTTCCGATCGATCGCCGCTTGCAGATCGACGTGATCGGAACCAATGCCGGCGGTAATCGATAGCTTCAGCTTCGGCGCGCGGGCAATTCGCTCCGCCGTCAGGTACGCCGGCCAAAACGGTTGCGAGATCACAATTTCAGCGTCGGGCAGCTCGCGATCGAACGTCGAGTTCGCCCCATCCTTGTCGGATGTCACCACGAATTGATGCCCCAGCTTCTCCAGGAATTTGCGCAAGCCCCAATTCGCCCGACACGCTGCCCAGCAACTCGCCCGGCTTAAAATCGATGGCCTTGGGCGTGGGAAGCGTTTGGCCGTCGGGATACCGCTCCAGCCGCGGGATATCGTCCCGGGCATACGACTTGGGATAGCCATCCACCGGGTCGTCGTACAACACGCACAGAACTTTTGCCATGACTTCTTCCTCCGCGGCACGAAATTGCCCGCTCTAGCGCGGCAACTTTTCTCAATCTCTTCTTTTTCACCAGTGGCCGAGGCGGGACTCGAACCCGCACGTCCCTAACGGGACAAGGGATTTTAAGTCCCTTGCGTCTGCCATTCCGCCACTCGGCCCAACAAAACCCGTTCGAACTGCCGCGTAAAAAGTTGCATTGTCCCAATATGTTCTCAGTGATACAACTCGTGCCTCGATATGCTAGAGGTGTCGGGATTTTTGCACGCTTTCGGACATCGAAATGCTCTACTGGGTCAGCACACGCGGGCACGATTATACGATCCGGGAGCATTTGGAATCGTTCGGTCGCTCGCTGGCCGGCGTAGTGCTGCACCTTTCGTACGGCCAACTCATCCGCCAGCGGCGTCCGGCGCGCGGCGTGTATGTCATGTGCGACATCGAACGATTGGCGGACGCGACGATCCAACAGGCCAGCCGACTTTGCGACCGGCTGCAACAATCGGGTTCAATAGTGCTGAACCGCCCTGCGGATTGCTTGCGGCGTTACAATCTTCTTCGCGGCCTGCACGCCAGCGGCGTCAATTCTTTTAACGTTTACCGCGCCAGCGACGAGCCGGCGCCGCAGCGTTTTCCTATTTTCCTGCGGCTGGCGAACGATCACAAAGGCAATCGTTCGGCGCTGCTGCCGAACGCGGCGGCCCTGCGGGCGGCAGTCGCCGCGCAGTGTCGAACACGGTTTTGGTTTCGCGACGAACTGGGCAAACGGCGGATCGTGCGCATCGGAGCGCGCCGGCGCCGCGAGCTACTGGTGACCGAATTCTGCGACACCGCCGACTCCGGCGGAATGTACCGCAAATACGCGGCGTTCAACGTCGGCGGCACGATCATCGCCCGACATCTGTTCTTCAGTCGGACGGTGGATGCTCAAGTTTCCCGACTTACAGGAGCCGTCGCAGTTGGCGATCGAATTAGAATACGTTCGGAACAATCCGCACGCCACGCAACTGGCCGACATTTTCCGTTTTGCTCGTATCGATTACGGCCGGATTGACTACTCCTTCTTCAACGGGCGCATTCAAGTCTGGGAAATCAACACCAATCCCATGATCTGCTCGACGTACGACGAGCAGTGGCCCGCCAGGCTGCCCGTGCAGCATCTCTTCGCGGAGCGGTTTGGCCGTGCCTTGCGTCGCCTCGATGAGCAGGCCGCCGGCGAGCGCAATGGTACCACCGCCGCAGCTTGATGCTTGCCGCCGTCAACTCTCGAATCGGGCGATGTGCTCGTCGATCGCTTCAGCAACGGTCAACGGGCGGCCGCTCGCCAAACTCAGTTGCGGCTTGACATGGCCGTCGTCCGTCATCACTAGCGCGGGAGCATCGTCCGGCAAGCGCCGCCAGCCGCATTCGTTCATGCAAGGCGGCGATGTCGGCTGTCATTTGCCCAAACGCCCCCTCGCCGATCGGAGTGAAGCGGGCGTTGCTCGCCAACACGTCGTGCGCCAGCGTCAGTTGCTTGCCGATCCGCAGCAACTGCTCGACCACGTAGGGCCGATCGGCCGGTCGGTCGGCCGCCTCGTAAACCGCCTGCCAAAACCGCCCCACCGCAATGTACACGTACATGCCATGCAGCAGATCCGCGTATCGGCCGCGGATCGTCGCGCCACGGCGAATAGTACCGCGCAAGTCGCCGCCCTGCGGTGGTGTTTGGCTCAAGCAGTGCATCGCCGTCTTCGATGCTGAACAATCGGTGATGATGGAACTCATGGATCATCCGGTCCGCCATCACCAGCGGATGATTCACCACCGTCAGCATCATCGCGCCGGGCAATTCCGAGAGGCTTACGTTGGTATACTCGTTGCCGCGATGGGGCTTCAGCGCCATCAGCCGTACGTTGTCGCGGATCTGCTGGAACACCTCGGGCGAGTATCGATGAATCGCCTCGAGCGCTTCACGCAGCAGGTCCGGCGTGCTCACCCTGGTAGGCATCCCCTGCGGCGATCGTTGGCTCGACGGCGGCGACTCCCAAACCGGCCAACGCGGCCGGTTGCAGCCGGATCGAGCAGCCGCCAACTGTCAGCACCGGGCATTCCAACTGCCGCGGTGCGCCATCGAGCACGGCAGCCGCGAGTTCGAACTCGGCAAATCGATCCAAATGCGCATGCACCGCCTGCTTGGCGTCCGTGGCTCCCAGAGCGCGACAATAGTCTCGCGCCAACGGTGACAGCTCTCGCCCGTTCAGCAATGCGTCGATCAACTGAAAGCCGACACGAGTCCAGAAGTACGCCCGCGGCTCGAGGCATACCTGCGTGAACGCTTCGGGACTGGCCTCGCAAAAACGGCGGTAGCTTGCCAGGAAGTTCTCCGCGGACTGCGCCGAGCGATCGGTTGCGCTCGATTGTTTGCGCGATCGCCGTCCATCACCTGCACGCTTTTGCGGCTGCGCGTTTCGAACGGGCGGCTCTCGCAGCCACAGGAAATCATAGGCTGTGGCTTTCGCTGTCTGATTCGCCGGCAGTGGCTCCCGTTTCTTTCGACCAACCAATTCTGTTTCCGACGAGCGGCCTTTCGGTACGCTCGTCGATGAATTCGCGGTGCTCCAGCTTCGTCTGGTGCCCTTGCTGCCGCTGGCCGTCAGGTCGTTGGCCTTGAAAGTACTCCTTTTGCCAACCGCGGCGACTTTCGTCGCTGAACGGGTTATCCAACCGCCGGTTGAACGATTTGCGCGCCTGCGACCACTGGCCGAAGAGATTGCGTAGTTCGGGGCTGTCGCCCAACGAGCGCACCCGCCCTTGTAGGTTCTCCATCACCGCCAGCGACAATGGGATGATGCGGCAAATCGGCTCGTCCCGCTGGAACTCCACCCATTGGTCCGCGCTGAGTGAACTTGTAGTTCATCGTGAACGAGGCGTGCGTCCAGTCGGTTTCCACCACGCCCGACAACGGATAGATATTCGCTTTCGGCCAGTTGAGTGGCCCGGTCACCAGCAGTCGAATGCCGGGCGGCGTGCGGAATAAGTAACCGACGGAAAACGTCAGCACGCCTTCGCCAAAGTGGCCGCTCGCCCAATCAACGAGCTGGCCGCTGCCCATCGACTCCACCTGCACGTCGCTTGGCGCCGAGCCCCCGAGCCAGCGCGCTCGCAACGCAACGGGGTTTAAAATGTCCCAACCAACTTGGTTGGCGATCACTAGCGGCAAGCACCGATAGGCGAAGCGTTCGGCCGACTGATCCATCCATGCTCGCTGGCTGGAAGCACAACGGAGACCGGCGAAGATCGGCCCTGCCTGATAGGCGATGATCTCACCGGCGGGAACGTCGGGCAACAGAACTTGATGCTCGCTTAGCCGGCTGGCCTGATCGGCCGTTTCCAAATCGGCGAGTCGACATGGCTTCCATTCCTCAATAGCACTTCGCGAAATGATGGCGGCGAGAAAAGTGTATCAAGTGAAAAGGCCCGGGCAAGATTTGCCCGGGCCGTGGTTCTGAAATGCCTTATCCGTTGGTCCACGTCAGGCGATTGGCTGCGGGTGCGGCGGCGGTGGCTTTCCACCGCCCGAGGCGGCAAACTCTTCGCCCCACAATTTCACGGTCTTGTCGTCCAGCTTTCCTTCGAGCCGGGCGACGATTCGATCTGTCTGGGCGACGTCGTTCGCCGCCGGCTTCAAATTTAGTTTCTTCGGATCGTTCCCCATCGTTTCCTCCTTGAGCAACATCCTGAATCGAGCAGTTTGTAAACCGGCGAACCCGCGAGCCGAACTTCGTGCCGCCAGACTAGATTACAGGGAAGTTATGCGAAATCCACAGGGGCATTAGTCAAGGCGAGTTTATGCTCGGCCGAGAATAAGCGACTGCCGAACCGGCCAATCGCGCAATCCGTCGCGATTTAAAGGCGATAGAATTCGCGCGCTTCGCGCAACTGGCCTCGGATGGCCCCGTTGATCGAGCCGTCGTCCGGGCGCACGTTCCACACGCGGTGCATGGCTCCCTGCACGTCGGTGAAATCGCGCTTGTTGAAACCTTCGTCGCCGTAACAGTAATGGATGATTTTCGGCCCTGTCGAGCCCACCGGCGGCAGGGGATGATGTCCGTGGAAATTCAATAGGCAGAGTTCGCGTCATCACGGGATTCAATTTCATCCGATGCACGGCCAGCACGATGGCCCACATCATCGCCACCCAATGCATGCCCGGCTTCGGCTGGGGCGAGTTTCCCCGGCCGCTCGGCGCTCCAAGGCTGTATTTCGCAAACAGTTCGATCCCATACAGCCACTTCTGGCTCAGTCGCCTTCCTCAAGCAATTCGGCATGATATGAGGCACTCCGCCGTTGATCGGGCGCGTGCGAAGCACCTGCCGGGTCGATGTCCGCGCGGCGGCAGACTTCGTCCAGCCCAGGTTGGTATTCTTCGCGGTGCGCTTCGAGATATCCAACGCGATCGAAGCTCACCCGGCTTTGGCTCATCTCGATGCCTTCAAACGATAGCGGCTCCAGGAACACCATGTCGGGCTCGCAGAGCATGATGTAATCGGCGTCGCTCTCGACGAATTGCAGCGCGGCCGGCTCGTTGCGCGGCGGATAGACCACGTGATCGACGTCGCGAAAATTCGGAGCCGTCTGAATTCTGCCGCCCGTTCGGACGATCCAGTCGAAGCCGTCCAGCAATGGTTCATCCCCTTTGTGAACAACCAGCAGCGGTGCCTGTCCCTGATGTTTCAAGCACGAATAGTGGAACAACATCGCCTGCCAAACCATATATGGCCGGTTCTCGACGGAGATGACGAATTCATATCGAGGCATGTTGTGTTCCATCCTTCCTGACGTGCCACGGATCGACTGCATGCGCACGACTCATATTGACGCAACGAGCGAATTATCACAACATTCGTTGCGCACCAGATCGGGCAGCGACGGAATTGAACTGCCATCTGCGCTGCTTTACCACCCTGCTGTACGGAAACAATCGTGTGGGCGTGGACTACGTGATTGTCGGCGCTGGGCTGTTCGGCGGCGTATTCGCCCGCCGTGTTGCCGAGGCCGGCTGCTCGGTGCTGCTGGTCGATCGCCGACAGCACATCGGCGGAAATTGCTATTCGCAGCGGATCGACGGCGTAGAAGTGCACTGCTACGGTCCGCACATTTTCCACACCGATAACCTGCGCGTGTGGCGATTCGTGAATCGCTTCGCCCGATTCAACCAGTACCGCCACCGCGGCGTGGTGCGCAGCGGCCTTCGCCTGTTCTCCTTCCCGATCAACTTGCTGACGCTCCAACAATTGTGGGGCGTCACCACGCCGCAAGAGGCGCAATTGCTTCTGGCCTCCAAGCGCGAGCCCATTGAAAGGCCGCGCAACTTGGAGGAGTGGGCTCTCAGCCAGGTGGGCCGCGAACTGTACGAATGGTTCATCCGCGGCTACACCATCAAGCAATGGGGACGCGACCCGCGCGAGCTGCCCACGGCCATTTTGCGCCGCATCCCCATCCGTTTGACGTGGGACGACAGCTACTTCGACGATCGGTACCAGGGCATTCCCATCGACGGCTACACGCGGCTGTTTGAAAATCTGCTCGACCATCCGCTGATCGAAGTCGAAACGCAGGTCGATTTCTTCGCCCATCGCGAAGAGCTGGAATCCCTCGGGCATCGGCTTGTCTATTCGGGCATGATCGACGAATTCTTCGACTATCGCTTCGGCGCATTGGAGTATCGCTCGCTGCGTTTCGAAACCGAGCGCCTCCCGGGCGACTTCCAGGGGACCGCAATCGTGAACTACGCCGACCTCCAGCAGCCCTACACACGCATCGTCGAGCACAAACATTTCGCGCTGCAAAAGTGCGAGCACACCGTCATCTCGCGCGAGTACCCGCAAGCCTATCAGCCCGGCGCCGAAGCGTTTTACCCGATCGGCGATCCGCAGAACACAGCGCGCCTCGAGCAATACCGAAAGCTCGCCGCGTCCGAGGCGCCCGGCGTGGTGTTCGGCGGCCGACTGGGCAGCTACCAGTATTTCGACATGCACCAGGTCATCGCCCAAGCGCTGCACGAGGCCGATCGAATCATCCCACCGAAGGTTGTAAAGCGAAAACAAGCACGCCGCCGATTCGTGCCCAGCTCGAACTTGCCGATCGCTCGTCCAAAACTATCGCGCAAACAACTCGTCCCCATTCCGGCTCCGTAGCCTTGCCGCTCACCGCGGCAGGAACCGTTGTCGGCACTTATTATGCACGTTTTCGCTGGTAGGAAGCGATAATTGCGTTGCCCGATGGCCGAGCTAGACTTTAGGCGGAGTAGATCGTTTCCCCAATCTAACCGTACGCTTTGAGGAGGTTCATCCATGATGGGCGATATGAATCACGAATTGCAGCACGTCCGCAACCAATGGTGGGCCTTCCTGCTGCTGGGTCTGGCGCTCGTTGTCGTCGGCGCCTTTTGCATTGCCGAGCCCCTGGTGCCCACGCTGGCCTCGGTCGTGGTGCTGGGCTTCTTGTTGCTGGCCGCCGGCATCATCCAAGTGGTCAGTTCCTTCTGGGCCGGCAAGTGGAGCGGCATGCTGCTGCACATGCTGATCGGCGTGCTGTACGGCGTGGTGGGATACATGATCATCGACGCGCCGGGCCTGTCGATGTTGCTGCTCACCAAGTTCATTGCCATCTTCTTGATCGTCACCGGCGTGTTTCGCATCGCGGCCGCGCTGTTCGTACGGTTCCAAGACTGGGGCTGGGTGCTCCTGAATGGTGGCATTACCCTGCTGCTGGGCATCATCATCAATCGCCAATTGCCCGAAGCCGCCTTGTGGGTCATCGGGCTGTTCATCGGCATCGAAATGATCTTCAACGGCTGGGCCTGGGTCATGCTGGCCGTCGGTCTGCGATCCGTCGCCAAAGCGCGCTAGTCGCGACCACCACCGCGGTTATGTAGTCTCCCAGCGAGATTCGCGCCGCTCCTGCGCATTGCTCAGGCTGCCAGGCAGGGCTCGTTCACGGTAAACTGCATTCAAAGCCGCAGGTTGATCCATGTCCGAGTCCCCCATGACCAGTCGCTTGGCGAATACCGTGGCTCGCGAAATCTGCCGCGCATTCGTGCGCTTTCAAAACGAATTTCGCGAGATCACGCAGCGAGGAAAAGTCCGCTTTGCCCAGCGCGACTGGGCCGGCATGCATGCCGACAGCGCGGCACGCTTGGACGTCTACAAGGGGGCTATCGACCAGGTGGTTGACTGCACGCGCACCTTGCTGGCCGATCGCACCTCTACCCGTTCGGTTTGGGCGGCCATCAAGGCGGCGTACTCCGGCCTGATCGTCGACCGTGACGATTGGGAAATCGCGGAAACGTTTTTCAATTCCGTAACTCGCCGCATCTTCACCACCGTCGGCGTGGATGAGAAAATCGAATTCGTCCACGGCGAATATGCGCGGCATCCCGCCTCGGCCGACGGTTCCGTCGAACAGTCGTTTGCCGCCGACGGCCCGCTAGCCGCCGTGGTGCAGAAAGTCCTCCGTGCGCACGAGCTCGGCCTTGGAGAAAAGGAACTGCAACGTGAAAGCCGCATTGGCGCCGAGGAAATCCAGCGCCGCCTGGCTGCCCTTGGCCACAGCGCCGACATCCAGCGGATCGACATGATCAAGGCGCCGTTCTACCGCGGCGAGCACCTGCATCTGATCGGACGCATGCTCATCGCCGACCGATTCGTCCCCCTGGTCATTTCCTTTTGTCATGCCGAAGCCGAAATCCTCCTCGACTCCGTGCTCGTCCAGGAAGACGACGTTAGCCTGCTGTTTAGCTACACGCGGTCGTACTTTTTCGTCGACGTGGCTCGGCCGTCGGAGCTGGTTCGCTTCATTAAAACCATCATCCCGCGCAAACCCCGGGCCGAAATCTACATTTCGATCGGCTACAACAAGCACGGCAAAACCGAACTGTACCGCCATGCGCTGCGCCATCTGGCGCGCTCGTCCGACAAATACCAACTGGCCCTCGGGCAACGAGGAATGGTCATGGTGGTGTTTACCATGCCCTCGTATCCCGTCGTCTTCAAAATCATCAAAGACGAATTCGATTACCCGAAATCCACCAGCCGGCAGGCGGTCATCGACCGCTATCATCTCGTGTTCCGCCACGATCGCGCCGGCCGCTTGATCGACGCCCAGGAGTACGAATATCTGACGCTCCAGCGGCAAGATTTGACGATGAATTGCTGGCCGAGTTGTTGCACGTGGCGCGCGAAACGGTCAGCGTGGTCGGCGACCGCGTGGTCATCAAGCATTGCTACGCCGAACGGCGCGTCACGCCGTTGAACATCTACCTCCAGGAAGCGAATGAAGCCGGCGCCGGCGCCGCGGTGATCGACTACGGCCAGTCGATCAAAGACCTCGCGCTGACGAATATTTTTCCCGGCGATCTGATGTTGAAGAATTTCGGCTTGACGCGGCAAAATCGCGTCGTGTGTTACGACTACGACGAAGTGTGCCTGTTGACCGATTGCACGTTCCGCCGGCTCCCGGCCAGCGAAGATTACGACGACATCATGGCGGCCGAACCGTGGTTCGCCGTCGGCCCCAACGACGTCTTCCCGGAAGAATTCGATTATTTCCTAGGATTCGAGCCGGCGCTGCGGGAAGTCTTTTTAAGACAGCACTCCGACCTGCTGACAATTGACTATTGGTGCCGCGTGCAACAGCAAATTCGCGCCGGCAGGCTCTTCCACGTGCCGCCGTTCGCTCCGGACAAGGCCATCCATCGTCCAGAACTTCGTCTGGCCGCGTCAACGCCTTGACTTGATTGTCAGCTTCGTGTTTGCGGCAACAGGCGCGTGACATATATTTGACCTTCGCGCGGCCCGTTGCGTCGCCCGAAACAACTATTCCTTTGTCCTTTGTCCAACCAGTTCATGCGATTGATTTTGCTGGGAGAATATTCGGGCATCAATGGCTTTCTGGGCACGCGAGCGTCGCTGATGCTCGACGTGGTGTTTCTGGCCATGTTTCTGCTGCTGCCCGTGTTGGCGTGGAGTATCTGGCACGTGCGATATCGGCGCCGCTACACGCTGCACAAGCGCACGAATTTGACCATCGCCGCGGTGCTGCTGATTGCCGTAGCGGCGTTTGAAATCGACATGCAGTTTGTCAGCGGGTGGCGGGACCGCGCCGCGGCGTCCCCCTATTGGCCACGCGGCGTGACCATTAGCCTCTGCGTGCACCTGGTATTCTCAATTTCCACCACGCTCTTGTGGATTTACGTCGTCGCCGGCGCCCTGCGAAACATCCCCGTGCCGCCTGGGCCTTCCTCCTACAGCCGCCGCCACATGTTTTGGGCGCGCCTGGCAGCGATCGACCTCGCGCTCACGGCGATCACCGGTTGGATCTTCTACTGGCTGGCGTTCGTCGCTCGCTAGCGGCATAGCGATTGCAGCAGCCTGAACTAAGCGCCGACAACCGCGCGGCCCACCTGCAGCAGGTGGCAAATTTGCAGCTTCGGGCCGCGCTTAAAGCCATCAATCTGGCCGTCGCCGCGCCACCCCCTTTTAGCAATTGCACGAACCATGGCTACCGCCGCTTCAACAGCCGCCGAAACAGCCCCGCTTCCATTGTCGATTCGCCCTGCGGAAACCATCCGCGGTGAAATGCGCTTCCGCAAACTTGGCCGCACCGGCGAAGAGGTTTCGCTCATTGGCGTCGGCGGGTACCACCTTGGCAACGTGAAGGAAGAAAGCGAGGCGATCAAAATCGTTCGCGCGGCCATCGAACGCGGCATCACCTTCATGGACAACTCGTGGGATTACCACGATGGCGAAAGCGAACGCCGCATGGGTAAGGCCCTCAAAAACGGTTACCGCGAAAAAGTGTTTCTGATGACCAAAATCGATGGCCGCACGAAGCAATCAGCCGCCCAGCAAATCGACGAAAGTTTGAAGCGCTTGCAGACCGACCACGTCGACCTGATGCAGCATCACGAGATCCTCCGCATGGAAGACCCCGACCGCATCTTCGCCGAGGACGGCGCCATGGAAGCATTACATGACGCCAAGCAGGCCGGCAAAATTCGCTTCATCGGCTTCACCGGCCATAAAGATCCGCAGGTGCATCTGCGAATGCTGGAAGTGGCCGCCGATCACAACTTCCATTTCGACACTGCCCAAATGCCGCTGAACCTGCTGGACGCAACGTTCCGTAGCTTCGCCAGGCATGTGGTGCCCGAACTCGTGAAAGCCGAAATTGCCGTGCTCGCAATGAAATCGATGGGCGCTGGCGACGTCTTGAAAAGCAACACCGTCAAGCCCATGCAGTGCTTGCATTACACCATGACGCTGCCAACCTCTGTCGTCATCACCGGCATCGATTCAATGAAAATTCTGGATCAGGCCTGCGAGGCGGTTAAGACCTTTAAGCCGCTGGCCCCCGATCAGGTCGCCACGCTTTTGGAGCTCACACGCGCGGCTGCCGCAAAGGGGCAGTTCGAGCCCTTCAAAACCGGAACTGTGCACGACAGCACCGCGAAAAACCCGCAGTGGCTCGGCTAACCTCCGCCGCCTACCGCCTACGGCCGGCTGCCAACTGCCCGCCGCCTAATGTCTGCCTCTCTGTCAGACACTATGCTGCGGGTGCAGCCGCTCGTCAGTTCCCGCGGCCACGCGGTTAATGGCGTTCAAAAACGCTAGCGCGCTGGCTTCCACGCTGTCGGTCGAAACGCCACGGCCGCGGTACACCTGCCCCTGGTGCTCCACTTCCACGTTCACTTCGCCTTGCGCGTCTTTGCCCACGGTGACCGAATGCACGCGGAAATCGCGGCAGCTCACCGCAACACCGGTAATCTTCTCGATCGCCAGAAAAATCGCATCCACCGGCCCATCGCCGGCCACCATTTCCTCGGTAAACTCCTGCCCGCCGCGCATTAGCGTCAGCCGCACCTTGGGTTTGCCCGCGGTGCCGCACGCCACCTGGTACGACACGATCGCCCACGTTTCGGGCACTTCCAGAATCTGGCGCTCGCACAGCGCCGCAATGTCGCCGTCGTAAACCTCTTTCTTCTTGTCGGCCAGTTGCTTGAACTGCTCGAACACAATTTGCAGCTGCTCGCCGGTGAGATGATAGCCCAGCGCCCGAGCCCGATCCGCCAGCGCCGCTCGCCCGCTGTGTTTGCCCATCACCAAATCGGTCTTCGACAGCCCTACGTCCTCGGGGCGCATGATCTCGTACGTGCGCGGCTCCTTGAGCATCCCGTCCTGATGAATGCCCGCTTCATGGGCAAAGGCGTTGCGCCCGACGATCGCCTTGTTGCGCTGCACCTGCATGCCGGTAATGCTCGACACCAGCCGGCTGGTGGGCACCAGTCGCTGCGTATTGATGCGCGTGTCGCAGTGATAGTAATCCTGCCGCGTGCGCAGCGCCATCACGGCCTCTTCCAACGAGCAGTTGCCGGCCCGCTCGCCGATGCCATTGATGGTGCACTCGATTTGCCCCGCCCCGTTCTCCACGCCCGCCAGGCTATTGGCCACCGCCAGACCCAGATCGTTGTGGCAGTGCACGCTGATCACCGCCTTATCGATGTTCGGCACGCGCTCTTTCAGCGTGTGAATCACCTGTCCGTAGTGCGCCGGCGTTGCATAGCCCACCGTGTCGGGAATATTTACCGTCGTCGCCCCGGCCTCAATTGCTGCTTCCACCACGCGGCACAGGAAATCCACCTCGGTGCGAGCGGCATCTTCTGGCGAAAATTCGACATCGTCGCAGTAGCCTACCGCGCGCTTCACGCCAGCGATGGCCCGGCGAATGATCTCCTCCTTGTCCATCTTCAGCTTGAATTCGCGATGGATGGCGCTCGTGGCCAGGAACACATGAATTCGCGCGTCGGCGCGCCTTTCAGCGCTTCCCATGCCCGATCGATATCGGCGTCGTTGCAGCGGGCCAGCCCGCAAATGGTCGAGCCCTGGATATTCGTGGCAATTTGCCGCACCGCCTCGAAATCGCCGGGCGAGGCGATGGGAAAACCTGCTTCGATAATATCCACGCCCAAATCCGTCAGCGCCTGCGCAATCTCCAGCTTCTCGGGGATGTTCATGCTGGCGCCGGGCGATTGCTCGCCGTCGCGCAGCGTTGTGTCGAAAATCCGGACCATCCGCGGCGTAGCCATGGCAATATCTCCGCTTGCATCTCCAAAACTCCAAACAAAAAACCCCAAGGCCCACGTCAGGCCTTGGGGTTCATCAGCGTCAGTCAGTACAGACGAACCTCACGGCCTGCTTCGGGCAAGCAACAACAAGCCCAACAATTGCAGCCGCAGGTTCGTCATGATCATTCATTTCCCTTGTGTGTGTCGCCAACCTATCGATTGTCGGCGGCTAGCTACCCCCAACTTTAGGCAACAATCGCTGCTGCGTCAAGCGTGGCCTAAAGCGACTGTCGAGCACCGACACGGGCCAACCGAAATGGTTCGCCCACGCGCGCCTGCTATTTGATTTCCGTCCCGGTCGGATCGTTCAACCGCCCCAGAAACAAAATGCATCCAGTGCGGTTGTCGCGGATGAAAAATACAAACGGATGATCCGCCCGAAACTCCGCCGGCCTTGCCGGGCGAGCCAGCACGTTCATCGAAGTGCCGCTGGCGGCGGCCGCTTCCGTTACTTTTTCGTTCACGTCGAGAAATACCTTGTGGGCCATCGCCGATACATACAGGTCGTGCTTGCCGTCCATCCCGGAAAAATCGGCCTTAGCCGCCTCAAAGGCCGGCGGCATTCCCATCTCCGAAAGCACTTGCTCCAACTGAAAGCCTGTGGCCAGTTGCAACCTTGGCAGCCAAACTCGCACTTCCGGTTCTTCCAGGTTGGCAGTCCACTTCTTCAAATTCGCGGCGGTTAGTTGTTTGTCCAGCATCTGCACGCCGTCCACTCGCTCCGGCAGCAGCAATACCATCGCCAATTCGTTGCCTTTGTAGGACAGCTGCCCAAGTGTTGATTGCTTGCCGCGCTTGTTCCGGCTGGGCCGCGAAATCCACCTGCTGCAGATCGGCGTCGTAGTCGGCGTGCAGCGTCTTCACAAATGGCTCCAAAAACGTGTAACCGGTCTGTCCCCACAGACGATTGATCTGGTTGAGTTGATAGAGATGGTTTTTGCTGGCCGTGTTGAAGTCCCTGATCAACGCCGCCTGCCGCGAAGTGATTTGGTTCAGGTGCAGCACCTTGATCTTTTGAGCAGCAGTCTCGCCGCGTGCCCCAGCACAGCTCATCGCCAGCGCCGTGGCGATGCTCGGCGGCGAAACAAAAATGTTGCCGTTGTGTTGCGCTGCCAACTTGGGATACAGATCCCAAGCGAAAAGATTGGAACTTTCCGCGACCGCTGCCACGTCCTTATCCAACGGCTCCGTCGTTTCGGCATCCGCATCCCGCCAGCCGGCGCTCAGCGCCAACCAGGAGGCGCACAACGCCAGCTTGTGGATTCGCGGGGCTTTCATCGCCTGTTGTCCAGTGCATCGGTTTTTCGACCAAGCACTGTCACCGCAACCCCTATGCCAGCAACCCGTATCGATCGGGCGAAAATTGGCCGCTTTGCGAAGCTTGCATAAGCTTCAAACCTGTGCGCCCCCCTTTCGACACGCGATCGTATCTTGAGCAGCCTAGCTGTTTTGCATACCATTTGGCCCCCGCGGATACTCATCCTGGCCCAGGCTCAGCTGCAGGCACCTGCGGATAGAATTGCGCACTTCGGTGTGCGCTTTTTCCTGCTTCGCACTGATCACGAATGACTCCTTGCATGGAATACGACCACCTTCGCTGCACCCGTCGCTGTGCCGTCACAGACCGTGAATTCGCTCCCGGCGAAACGTTCTATTCGGTTCTAACCGCCGCCGGATCGAAGCTGATTCGCCACGATTACTCGGCCGATGCCTGGAAGGGTCCTCCGGAAGGTGCGATCGGATGGTGGAAATCTCACATGCCCCAGCACGATCCCAAGCGCGTTCACTGGGCCCCCAACGACGTGATGCTCGACCTGCTGGAGCAACTGGCCGACGATCCCGCGCATGCCGAAATGCGTTACGTGCTGGCGCTGCTTTTGGTGCGCCGCCGCGTGTGCCGTTTGGAGGAAACCCACCGCGACAATCTTGGCCAGGAAACGCTGCTGCTATTCTGCCCGCGTCGCGAAACAGAATACCGCGTGCCGATGGCCATACCCACGGACGAACGCACCAAACAAATTCAGGATGAGTTGGCGAAGCTACTGTTTGCGACGTAGGACAAGTTTCAGGTTTCAGGTTCCAGGTTGAATTAAAGAGCATATCGATGTCCGCGTGCGACAACTCGAAACCTGAAACCCGCAACCCGAAGCCGTGCGCCGCACTGCGCCTGCTGATCGCCATTTTCTTGTTCGCCGCCAGTGGAGCCAATTGCCAGCAATATACCCGCCAATTCACGCAGCCCCGCACCCTGCCCCCCTCCGCCACGCTGGAGCAGGTGATGAATGTCGTCAACGACAACACCGCCCGCGTGCAGTCGCTCCAATCCACGCAGGCCTCGCTCAGTGTGCCCGGCGCGCCCTCGCTGCGGGCCAATGTGGCCCTGCAATTGCCGCAGCGATTGCGGCTGCGGGCCGATGCCCCCTTGGGCGGCGGTCCGGAATTGGATCTAGGCGCCAACGAAGATGTCTTCTGGCTGTGGGTGCGCCGTAATCAGCCCCCGGCCTTGTTCTTCTGCCGCCGCAATCAGTTCGCATCTTCCTCCGCCCGGCAGATCATTCCCGTCGAACCGGAATGGCTGATCGAAGCCGTCGGGCTGACTCGCTTCGATCCGATGGAAGCACACGAAGGGCCCAAACCCGTCGGCCGCGATCGCGTCGAAATTCGCACCCACAGGCCCAGCCCGATGGGCGACCTGACCAAGATCACCGTGCTCGACGCTTGGGACGGCACCGTCCTGGAGCAGCATCTGTACGACGCCGGCGGCCAACGCATCGCCACGTCCATCACCAGCCGCTACAAACGCGATCCAAACTCTGGCGCCGCCCTGCCCCGTTCGATCGAAATCCAGTGGCCCACCGCCGGCATGTCGTTCCATTTGGATGTCACCGATTGGCAAGTCAACGCCATCCCGGCCGACAACCTGTTGCTATGGGCCAAACCGGAGTATCCCGGCTATCCGAACGTCGATCTGGCCGATCCGAATTTGCGATTTACTGTTCCGGCCGGTGCAGTTCCCAGCGCCTCCGCAACCGCGCCGCCGAATCTGTCGGGGCAAGTAGTCGCTCCGCTTCCCGCAACTCAGCCGACAGTGGTGTACCCCAGTGCCACTCAATTTCCGGCCACGGCCACGCCTCCGCGCTAGCCGAGATAAGCACGCGCTAGCCGAAATTAGATAGCCCGACTATGCCAGTCGGGCTGGGCGCTCCGCGTTGCCTCGAGTTGCCTCGACCACGTTCGACAGATCGCCCATCACCCTGTCCCAGCGATCCTGGCCTAAATGCCGCCGCAACTGCGTTTGAGCTTCTTCCCAATACGGCACCGCGCTGACCAGCGCTTCCTGACCGGCGGCGGTAATCTCCACCGACTTCCCCCCGCGCCCAATCTTGCCCGTCACCTTTAACAAGCCTTGCGCCACCAGCGGCTGCAAATTGCGCGTAATTGTCGAGCGATCCATCACCAACTCGCGCGCAGCCGCGCAAAACCGCACGGACCCAATACCTGGCTGGCCACTAGAATCACGACTTGCGTGGAACGCAATCCGACCGGCGCCAGAATTTGATCGTACAACTGCGTCACGCTGCGCGATGCTTTGCGAAACTGAAAGCACGCGCAAGTGCTGGCCATTTCGTTGAACTTGGCCATATCGAGCTGAGATTGTGAATCGCGCCGGAGAACCATCCCTTCTAGAGTAAACCGTGCACGCGTCGACAGCAAGCGACGCCGTCAAAACATGAATTATTTCCGCTTTGCGCCTCACCCATCGGACGGAGAAGCACACTTTTTTTCCACCCCCAAATCGTCGGCGACGAAAGGTGGCTCAATGAGCGCGCATCCTTTCGACAGCGCCCGCCGGTGGAACAAGAGGACAGAGCGGCGACACTCGCAGAGGGCCAGGAAATCTTAAGCTGCGCGCCGTCTGTCCCCTTGCTCGACAGGCCGACGTGGCGGAGTCACGCCGGTGTCACAATTGCCTCATCAGAGCGAACCTATTTTCCATACATTGTATATGCATAATTTACTCCCCTGTCAAGCATTTTGCCCTTTCGTCGCAGGACCAATAGCCGGAGGTCAACGACCTCCGGAGCCGCGATACAGAACCTTTCATTCCCAACCGCGGCAAACGCTGGCGATAGAAACCCGGCCGCGCTACTTCACGCCCGCCCGACGCATCTTTTCGCGCGCCCGCGAAAGCGTTGGCCCGATGCTGTTTTCCGGCATCCCCACCAGCGAGCTGATTTCCTGGTAGCTCTTGCCTTCCAGATGATACATCCGCACCATTACGGCTTCGGTCCCTTCCAGCTCTTCCAAGAGCCGCGCAATTTCGTCCCGGTCGCTGATCCGCAGCTCCGGCTCAGCCTCGCCGGAACCGGCGGCCTGCAAGGCTGCATCGCTGGCGCCCGTCGACAGGTTCGCGGTGCTTTTTCGCTTGTTCAATTGCGCCACCGCCACGCGCCGCGTCACCACCGTTAAATACGTGGCCAAGCTCGCTTCGCCCCGGAAATTCCGCAACACGGCAAAGTTATCTTTGATGATGGCCAGGAACACGTCGGCCGCCAGATCTTCGCGATCGTCGGGCGTCAGTCGCATCGACCGGCTCTCGGCCGAATGGTCGATCACGTGCAACACCAGCCCCATGAATCGATCGACGAAATCTTCCCACGCCCGGGGTGCGCCCCCGAGGCACCTGTTCAAGAGGTTGCGATCGATTTCAGAAAGTGCCACGGCACCTACCCTTTGCGCCCCGCTCGTCGTCGGGTCCGGCGATTCCCGTCACGCGCCGCGCCAGCCCCAAGTTCGACGCAGGCCCATCAATCGTAAATGCCACCACTTCTGGCGGCCGGAATCGGAAATCCTGCGTGCGTCTCCGACTAGCTGGCCCAAAGAGTTTCTTGGGCACGCGGAAAACCCATTTCAATCTAGATTTTACGTCCCCCAACTACTCGAAGCAAGGCGAATGCACGCCCCAACATACTGCCGCCGCACGCACTCCGTACCGATTACTTATTCGTCACGATCGGCCCGTTATTCGTCATCTTCGGCCATCCGCTCAATTTCACTTTGCCCAGCGGCCGATGCCAGTGCCGGCCTGTAGGCGGTTGGGGGAAGTGGCGGTCTGGCTGCGGATTAAAATGCCCCATCACAGCCGCTTCAATGCGCTGTGCCAGCGGGTTGACACTGCCTTTACCCCCTACTACGATTGCGCAATCGCCTGGTTAAACCGCTGAACTCGTTTTCCGGCAAGCAGTTGCCACGTTAGCGGAGTCAGGCCCGCCAACAGCGCATTCGCGAAAGGAGTTTTGGTTCCATGACTCACGTTGTTGCCGAGCCGTGCTTCGGTTGCAAATACACCGACTGCGTGGTGGTCTGCCCGGTTGAATGCTTCTACGAAGGGGAAAAAATCCTCTACATCCACCCCGACGAATGCATCGACTGCGAAGCCTGCGTCCCCGAGTGCCCCGTCGAAGCTATCTTCCACGAAGACAATTTGCCCGAACAGTGGAAAGACTTCACCGCGCTGAACGCCGAAATGGCCCCGCAGTGCCCCGTCATCACCGAAAAGAAAGAACCGCTGGCAAAGGACGAAAAGTAACCGCGGCAAGCTTACCAAAATGACAAAGCCCAGGGGTTGCAACCCCTGGGCTTTTTTATGCGCCAATTTTCTTTCCGCCCGGCGCCCAATCTGCGCCCTGCGTTCTGAGCCCCGAACCCTGAACCCTACTTCAAATCCACCGTCCAGTACGCGCTGTCCACAAACGTCTTCCAGCTCTCGTACTTCGGGTTGTCGAGCTTCACGCTCAGAAGCGGACTGCGCTTCGGCTTCACCGGCGGCCGGATCAATTTCATGTGCGCTTCTTGCGGCGTGCGGCCCCCTTTGCGCACGTTGCACGCCACGCACGAACAAACCACGTTTTCCCAGGTGGTGTCGCCGCCGCGGCTGCGCGGCACCACGTGGTCCAGGCTCAATTCGCTAGTCGGAAACGTCTTGCCGCAATACTGGCAATGGTTGCCGTCGCGGGCAAACAGGTTGCGGCGGTTGAACCGCAGCGTCTGCCGCGGCACCCGGTCGTAAAACAGCAGGCGGATCACCCGCGGGGCCTGCAGCTCGAAATTGATAGCCCGAATCCAGTCTTCGTGCTGCTGCTTGTACGAGGCCCGCAGAGCGCTGATTTCGCGCCACGACTCGAAATTATAGTTGGCGTATTGGCCTTCCTCGAAGTGGATCACCTCGGCCAGTTCGCGGAACAACAGGCCCACCGCCCGACGCACGTTCACCACGTGCACCGCCATGTAAAAGCGGTTAAGCACCAACACACTGGAACTCAGTCCATTGGAAATCGGCGCTGTCATGCATAGCCTCCGCGGACACTGCCGGTCTATACGCTCCGCGCCGCAAGGCTAGCATATCCCGACCGCATCGGCCCCATTTTGGGGCCGGCAGCGGCCCAATGCCGCCCGCGTGCGCCTTCAATAATCGCTCGTGCTGATTGTAATCACTTGGAGCGAAACAAGCCAGCCTGCTCATGCGGTGCAAGCTGCCTGGCTCGCCCCGGTTTTTCTAAATCCAAATGCGCAAATACGATGTGCTGGCGGCGCGCCGCAGGGGGGCCGAACCGGTCGGTGGACGCCAAAAAGCCAAGGGTTCACGCACCATTGGCGCCGCCACATTGTTCAATTTTGCAATCCCCTCGTAGCTGCAACTTTCAACTCCGCACGCGCCGTTTTGACACCGAAAATTAATTGCGCATGTATGCAATTAGACCCGTGTCAATAGTCCTTCAACAAAGTTTTTTCTTGTTTTATGCACCACAAAAAATTTCTGGCGGTTGTAGTTGCAGCGGCAGCGCCGCCGCAGTAGGATAATAACTAGTGATGCAAAATGAACGTCGTGGGATCGGCGTTCACCCTCCAAACCTTCGTGGGGAAAAGTCTGATGATTCATCACTCGTGTGATCTCTGCAAGCGCTTGATCGACTCGGAACAGGACGTGCGCTATGTCGTGAAAATTGAAGTGTATGCCGCCCTGGATCCGGCCAATGAAGAACCGGACGACGACCGCGATGGATTGCAAGAAATCCAAGAAATGCTCGAACGCATGGACGACGCCACCAGCCAGCAAGTCGCGGACGATGAGGTGTATCAACTACTCCGCTTCGATTTGTGTGCCGATTGCCGCAAGAAGTTCCTCAAGCATCCGCTGGGACGCGAAGCGGCCAAACAATTCGATTTCAGCCAGAATTGACGCTGGCTTCATCTACCTGCTGCCACGGCGGCGCGCTCGCGCTGAGCCGTGGCTTTTCATATGACCGCGACGCTTCAAATTGCCGTCATCCCCGGCGACGGCACAGGCCCGGAAGTTACCGCCGAAGCCCTGAAAGTGCTCAAAGCCGTCGCGCCGCTGGAAGGTTTCAAGTTCGAAACGACTAATCTCGACTGGGGGT
This sequence comes from Pirellulales bacterium, assembly GCA_963773925.1. Taxonomy (GTDB): domain Bacteria; phylum Planctomycetota; class Planctomycetia; order Pirellulales; family JADZDJ01; genus CAVRAW01. Next base: position 382,125 of record CAVZDC010000020.1, on the reverse strand, counting down.
GCGAGCGCTACCTGCGCACCGGCGAAACGCTCCCCAAAGGCGGCGCCGACGAACTGCGAAAATTCAACGCCGTCTATCTCGGCGCCGTCGGCCATCCCGACGTCGCCCCCGGCATCATCGAAAAAGGTTTGCTGCTGGCCCTCCGCTTCGAGCTCGATCAATACATCAACCTTCGACCGGTGCAGTTGTTCCCCGGCGTCGAAACCCCGCTGGCCGGCAAGGGGCCCAAGGATATCGACTTCGTCGTGGTGCGCGAAAACACCGAAGACCTCTACTGCGGCGTTGGCGGCTTCCTCAAGAAAAACACCCCCGACGAAGTGGCCACCCAAGCCGCCGTTTACACCCGCAAGGGCTGCGAGCGCTGCATCCGCTGGGCCTTCCAGTACACCCGCAAGCGCAACAACCCCAAAGGCAAGATGCTCACCCTGGTCGCCAAAACCAACGTGCTCACCTTCGGCCACGACCTCTGGTGGCGCACCTTCCAAGACGTCGCCAAAGATTATCCCGACGTGAAAGCCGACTACAACCACGTCGACGCCTGCTGCATGTGGATGGTCAAAACCCCTGAATATTACGACGTCATCGTCACCACCAATATGTTCGGCGACATCATCACCGATCTGGGCGCCATGATCCAAGGCGGCCTCGGCGTCGCCGCCGGCGGCAACATCAACCCCGATCCCGGCGGCGTCAGCATGTTCGAGCCAATGGGCGGCAGCGCCCCCAAATACACCGGCCAAGGCGTCATCAACCCCATCGCCGCCATCGGCGCCATGGCCATGCTCCTGGAACACAGCGGCCAGCCGAAAGCCGCCGCGCGCATCATGAAAGCCATCAAGCAAGTGACCGGCGCCAAAATGAAAAGCCAGGCCGCCGGAAAAATGGGCTACAGCACTTCTCAAGTCGGTGACCTTGTCTGCGAAGCGCTCGTCGCCAATAAATCATAAAGCCGCGACCGCCGGTCGCGGACGGCGCCTCTCACTTCGGCGGCGCCGGCAGCGCAATCTGCCCACCCGTCGTCCCGCCCGCCGCCTGCAAATCGCGGTACGCCTTCAGCAGCCCAAACGTCTCCTGAAATTCCGGCCGCGAAGTGAGCGGCCGATAACGCGCGTCGTTCACCACGACATTGTATCGCTCCACCGCCGCGCTAATCTCCTGCGGCGCCGCCGCTTGACCCGGATTGTAAACCTGCGCCGGCAGCGCCAAATATCTTTGCCAGGCCGGATCGACGCGCGCCGCCAATCGCTGCGATGCATCGGCCAGCCGCCCGCGGATCGCTTCCAAATCGGCGGGCAATTGACCGACAGCGATCGCCGGCGGTCCCGCGGCCGCCAGCGGAGCGGTCACCGTTGTGCCGCCGCCGGGAGCCACGGGGCCCGGTCCGGAATAGGCGGCAATCGTGGTCAGCAACTGCGCCGCCGTGGCGGGCAACTGCGGCGCCTGTCCCGGCGGTGCATCCTGCTGCAGAATTCCGGTGCCGCGGTAATACGCGGCTGTGGCTGCGTTATCCATCGATACCTGCGAACCATCCAGCGCCGCCCCGGCAAACAATCCCCGGCTGCGCGAATAGGAATAAATTTCCGCCTTGAACTGCAGGTCGGTCGAGGCCGAGGCATCGCGCCCCACCGGCCCCGCCGCTGCCGAAATATCCCCGCCAATGGTGAACTTGCCGTTAATCAATCCCTGAATGCTCTTTTTTGTCTTGAACACCAGAATAATGTCGGTGGCCTGAATGCCGATCTGCCACCCGATGCTCCCGCCGGTGATCGAAATAAAACTCGGTGCCCGCCAGTGGCCGCTATCGTCGCGCACCACCAGCACGCCGCGCCCATGCCGCACGCCGATGATGAAGCCGCCCTTGAGCAAGCCGGGGCAAATAATGATCCCCTTCGCATCGTGCAACAGCGCCACAGGAATTGCCTGCGCCGGGGCCGCCATAATCTCGTTGAGCACCTGCGTGGACGACTCGACGATCGCCGCTTCCTCGTTGGGAACAACGATCGGCGCAGCGCCGGCTGAACGTAGGGCTGCCCCGGCGCCGGCTGCCCAGGCTGCACATATTGTGAAGGTGCGGGCTGCACGTATTGCCCGGCGGCGGGCTGCGCGGATGGCTGCTGCCCCGGCTGCAGATACTGCGCGTTGGCAGGCGCGATCATCGCGGCCGCAACGCCAAGAATTCCCGCTCGAACAGCGGTTGTCCGCAAAAATCTCATGGCGGCCGCGCCTCGCTGAATTTGCCTAAGAAAGCATCTGCTCCGCAGTATCGTCAGATTACAGTGTCGCCAGTTTACCGCCTGCTGCATTTTGGCCACAACGTCGGTTTCGATGCGTAATCATCCGCATCGCGTTGCTTCGGCACGCGGTATCTGCGTGACTTACAGTTGAAATGAAGCGTGTCTCTTAAAATCCAACTCTCAAAGGAAATTCGCAATGCGATCTCTCCTGCTGCTATCGGCTGCAATTTTCTACATGGCATCCATCGTCCTCGCCGACGACGGGGCAAAGCCTTCCAATCAAGCCGCCAACTCAAAAACTCAAACCGCCGCGCCGAAAATCTCCGACAAACAAACTCCAAGCCCCGACGCCGAAAAGCCGCGGATTGTTTTCGATGGCGAAACCTTTGTCTTTGCCTGGAAGGGCGCAAGTCCCACGGTGAAGATCAAGGAGTTCTTGCCCGCCGGTCAAAACTTCGACAATTGGACCAGGCTCGTGGCAATCAACGAATATCCCAATATCGACGACCCGCGCGATTTCGCCCAAGTCATGCTCGACAGCCTGAAGCAGCAAAACCCCAAGTTGGGCACTCAACTCCAGGCCAACGACAAAACCGGCGAAGTGGTGCTCGATTTCGTCACCTGGCCCCAAGACAAGTCCTGCGTCGAGTTCGACGTGTTCAAGTTCCGCCGCTTAGAAGGCGGCGGCATCGTCGGCGAGCAATTCGCCCAGCGCCCTATACCGCGGAAGAACAAAAAACACTGCTCGACGGACTGGCCGAATTGAAGCAGCGCGTCTTGCCGCAAATGGCCGAACACGGCCTGCCTTTCAGCGACACAAAATAACCTCACCGCCAGCGAAACCACCGCAGCGCAAGCGCGAAGCACACGATCGACCACGCCGCCATCAGCCCCACGCGCTGCCATTGCGAAACGAAGGTCGCCCCTTCCAACATCACCGCGCGCAAAGCGTCGATCAGCGCCGTCAGCGGCAGCAAGCGAATGAACGGCTGCGTCACCGCCGGAAATCGCTCCGACGAAAAGAATATGCCCGACACAATCCACATCGGCAACTGCACCACATTCATCAGCCCCGTCACCATTTCAATCGTGTTGGCCCTGCTGGCGATCAACAACCCGATGCCGGAGAACATCACCGCGCCCAGCAAAATCAAAACCGCCACCGCAAAAATGCTCCCCTGATTCACCACGCCGAAGGCATACCGGGCAAATACCAAAAGCAGCAGCACCTCCGGCACCATGAAAATCATGCGGCTGATCATGATGCCCCACAGAAGGTGCCACTTCTTCATCGGCGTGGCAAGGAAGCGTTTGAGCAGCTTGCGGATCCGCATGTCGACGGTCACAAACCCCACGCCCCACATTCCGCCCCCCATCAAGCTCATCCCCAACAAACCGGGTACCAGAAAATCGATATATCGTCCCCCCGGTTCGTCGATCGCCACCGATTTCGCTTCCGCCACGTCGCGCCGCCCCGCCGCCCGCTGAAGCTCATCGTCCACGGCGTTGCGCCAGCACGCTCTGCGGCCGCGTAGGATCGAACAGATACTCGTACCGCGGCGGCGGATTTTCTGTTTGACCCGGCACTGGGATAGAAAGCGATTCCCGATCGTCCGCCACCCCCGGCACGACGATGACGTCGGTCTTGCCCGTCCGCAGCCGCAATCGTGCCTCCCCGTTCGAATGTGCCTCGGCTTTGAATCGCTCAGGCGTGGCGGAAGCCTCCAGCGCTTTCACGGTCGCGGCCGTCTGCGGGCAATCGACCACGTCAACCACAATCTGCTCGACCGGCTGGTTGCGAAACGCAATGCCCAGCGCCACCACCATCACCACCGGGAATCCGTACACCCAGAAAATCGCCTCCGGTTCGCGGAAGAATTCGCGCAGCCGCGACGATATCAACTGCGCAAGTGGCCAATAGGTTCGTGGTTCGTTTGCCATCAGGCTGCATTCGTTGAGTTGTCCGCTTCCGTCAAATGTCGCCCGGCCAGCTTCACGAACACATCTTCCAAACTAGCATGCCGCGTCGTCAGCCCAGTGAGCGGTGCGCCAAGCTGCTCCAGCCGCGCTAACAGCGCGGGCAGGGCCACGTGCGGCTCGCGCACCGACAAACGGATGTTGCCGTTTTCCGCGTGCGCCGCAGTCACCGCCGGCAGATCGCCAAAGCTTTCCGGCTTCAAGGATGATGACGCGGCAGTGAATTCGATCACGTGATCGCCTCCTAAGCTGGCGATCAACTCTTGCGGCGTGCCCTGCGCTATGATCCGCCCCTGATCCACGATCGCCACCCGATCGCATAACCGCTCCGCCTCGTCCATGTAATGCGTGGTCAATAGCACCGTTCGGCCGCGGTTTCTAAACTCGCGGATGATTTCCCACAACTGCCTGCGCGATTGCGGATCGAGCCCGGTCGTCGGCTCGTCCAGAAACAATAGCTCCGGGTCCCCCACCAGGCGCACGCCACGGCCAACCGCTGCTTTTGCCCACCGGATAGATTTCGCACCCAAGATTTTGCTTTATCCTCCAGCGACACCCGAGCCATCACTTCTTCCGGCTCCACGCCGCGGCGATAGAAGCTGCGAAACAGCGTGAGCGTTTCCCGCACGCTCAACTTTTCCGACAGCCGCGTTTCTTGCAGCGAGATGCCAATCCGCTGGCGGATTTCATCATCGCTCTGGCCCCAACGGTATCCCAGCACCTCAACCTCGCCCGAGGTCGCATCCAGCAGCCCCTCGATGATTTCAATCGTCGTCGTCTTCCCCGCCCCATTGGGTCCCAGCAGTCCAAAGCACTCCCCCTGCTCCACGGCCAGGTCCAACCCGCGCACCGCATCCACCGGCGGCTTGGCCTCGTAACGCTTTGTCAGGTTCTTGCATTGAATCGCAAGCATCGTCATCGGATGATAATGGCAATGGCGCCTCGCACTAGCCGCACGACATCCCCCCGTGCACAATGTTCACCACCGTCTGACATTCCCCATTCCCCACTCCCCATTCCCCATTTCAATTCTCCGAACCCCCAACCCTGAATCCTCGCTGTGCTCATCGGCCCCGTCTTCACCCGCGAATTCGTCACCGCCCCGCGGCGCATGCGCTTTTACATTGCACCGGCCGTCTACGTGGGTGGGCTGTTGATTCTCGCCTCCACAGCCTGGCTCCTCCTCACCGGCACCCAGCAAGTCCGCAACGTCGGCGACACCGCCCGCTTCGGCGCTACGCTATTTCAATTCCTCGCCCCGCTGCAGTTAGTGTTGGCGATTTTCTTCTCGGCCTTGGCCTCCGCCAGCGCCGTGGCGCAGGAAAAAGATCGCCGCACGCTCATCCTGCTGTTGCTCACCAACCTTTCCAACACCGAATTGGTGTTGGGAAAATTGCTGGCCAGCTTGCTCAATGTGCTGCTGCTATTGGCGGCCGCCGTGCCGTTTTTCATGCTCACAGCGCTGTTGGGCGGCGTTTCGTTCCATCAAATCTTCAACGTCTTCGCCGTAACGGTCATCAGCGCCATTGCCGCCGGCAGCTTGGGCTCGACCATCGCCCTCTGGCGTGAAAAAACTTTTCAAACCCTCGCCCTCACGGCCTTGGTGCTGGGCATTCTGGCCGCTTGGGAAGTGCTGGTTGCCGCCGGCGCCATTCACGGCTCGTGGCACGGCGTGGCGCTATCGCGCTGGATGGTCGGTGTTGAGCCCATGGCACGCGGTCCTCTCCGCCGCCCGGCCCCACATCGCCGCCAGCCAGTCGCTCCCCTGGTTTGGTTCGGCCGTGCGTTTGTATTTTGCGATGGCGGCTCTGTTCGCACTCGTGGTGAACTCGATAGCAATCGGGCTGGTGCGGGTTTGGAATCCATCACGCGAGGCCCGCCCGCGCACCGGAAGATGCCGACGAATTCCGCACGGCAACCGAAACAGCCGCCGGCGCTGAAATCGGTGCACGCGGCGCCCGGAAAAGTTCGCCGCGTGTGGGATAACCCCATCCTCTGGCGCGAAGCTGCGCACCTGGGCCTACGGCCGCAAAGTGCTGGTGGTGCGCCTGATCTATGTGGCGCTGTGTGCGGCCGCCGCGCTGGGCATTCACGCCACTATCGTCGGCGAAAGCGCGGCCCGCGGAAACTTGCCTCTGATACTTGCGCCGTTTCTCGTGCTTAGCCTCGTGCTGGTCAACTGCGCTGGCCGTCACGTCCATCACCACCGAACGAGACCTCGGCGCCCTCGATCTGCTGCTGGTCACCGATCTCACGCCATCCGAGTTCATCTTCGGAAAACTCTGGGGCGTGTTCTACGTCGCCAAAGAAATGCTCCTGCTGCCGCTGGCGATCTGCTTCTACCTGTGGTGGGAAGACGCAATCACCTTCGAAAACCTGCTCTACATCCTCGGCGGACTCGCCGTGATGGATGTCTTCGTCGCCACGCTCGGCATCCACGCCGGTCTGGCCTACACCAACAGCCGCAGCGCGGTGGCCGTCAGCCTGGGCACCGTCTTCTTCCTGTTCGTCGGCGTGGCCGCCTGCATGCGCATCATGATCTCCTTCAGCGGCTCGTTCCAACTGCAACTGGCGCCGTTTCTGGCCTTCATGTTCGGCGGCAGCACCGGCCTGTTCGTGGCCCTGGGGCGCGGAACCCATCGCAGGCCATCGCCCTGGCGTCATTGCTCTTGCCGATCCTCACCTTCGTGGCCATCACCGGCTTCTTGCAGGGAGAAACCCTGGGAGTGTTCCTGGTCGTGGCCTTCACCTACGGCCTGACGACCACGGCCATGCTCGTGCCGGCCATCTCAGAATTCGACGTCGCCACCGGCAGAACGACGGAATGAAGGCAAATGAAGGCCAACATGGCCCAATGACTAAATGGTTGATCTGACTGTGCCGTCATTTAGACATTCAGTCATTCCGTCATTTAGTCATTGTACTTCTACTTCTTATATCCCAGCGACTTCATCACAAACAGCATTTCCTCGAACGTGATGAACCGCCGGCGGTGCGCCAACTTGTACTGGTCGATCGCCAGCGCCAGCTCGTGCGCGTCGGGCGAAAGGCCTTCATGGCTGTTGGCAAATTGACGGCGCTCCCGATTGCCGCGCGACTCGCCCTCGGCGCTGCGGCGATCGACAAAGGCTTCCTGATCCATGGTTTCCAGGACGATGTTGCTCATTAGGAGCGCTCCGAAAATACGCAAGAAACAAATGGTGTGCACGGTCCTCACAAATCTAGGTCGCCCATACTCCGACGCAACCGCAGCTGGGTGTCGCGTTTAACGGTTGTACCGAGTCGTCCCCATTTAGCCCCGGGTCAATGACCCGGGTAATCCGTCCCGCCACTCAAATAGCTCCGCCAACTCATCCTTGGCCGCTCTCACGGCAGCACGGTCGAAAGTGGCCGGGAAGCCACCCGAATCTGCTCCCGCACTGCCTGGCCGGGGCATAATTCGGATCCATCGCCAGCGCCTGCTGGATCGACCGGTCGGCCTCCGCCGGCCGCCCCGCCGCTAACTGCGCTTGTCCCAGCCGGCACAACAGCTCGGGGTTCGGCGACCCGTGCTCCACCGCCATGGCGAAGGCATCGGCCGCATCGGCGTGCCGCGCAAGCGCTTCCAGCGCCAGCCCTTGCAGATACAGCACCTGCTGCGGCTCTTCGCCCGGGACCATACGTATCGCGCAGCGCGATCAAAGTCGAAAGGGCTCGCTGCGGCCGGTTCAATTTGCGATACACCTCGGCCGTGTCGTACAGCAATTCTCGATCGTCCCGGCGGAATTCCAGCGCCCGATTCATATCCGCCAACGCCCCTTCGAATTCTCCCGCTCGCATTCTTTCACCCGGCCGCGCAACGCCCACGCGCCGCCATCGTTGGGATCCAAATCGAGCACTCGATTCGCCATCCGCCGCGCATCGTCCACCTGGCCCAGCGCCAACTGCATTTCGCCGGCACGCACCGCCACCGCCGCATCATCCGGCGCCTGCGCCAAGGCCTGCAGCAAGTGCTGCACCGCCAATTCCCGTTCGCCCGCGCGCCCACAGCGCTTCGGCATAATGCCGCCGGGCATCCAAATCTTCCGGGCAAACCTTCACCGCCTGGCCCAACAGCGATTCGGCCGTCGCCGTGTCGCCTTGTTCCATCGCGCTCAGGCCCCGCTGCGAAAGCTCGCGCGACTCGGCCACCGGCTTGGACACCGGCCCTTGTTGGCCAAACATTTTGCAGCCCCCGCCGCCAACAGCAGCAGGCTTACCAAGAGCGGGCAGCGGTGTAGCGGGCGCAATGTCATCGGCACGCCTGTGAACTGGCGCAATTGAAACTGCAAATGTACTGACGACTCAGTCCACCAACACAGGCCCAGAATTGGGCGGCGAATGATAGCGTCTGCCGCCGATTGCCTCAATCGAGGCTGGCCCCCCTTGACGCCGCTCTATACCATGATTTGCTAGCACCACCCATCACTGAACCCTGAACCCTGAACCCCGTCGCATGCCCGTCACCTTCGACGATCTCGGCATCCGCTTCCAGTTCCCCGAGAACTGGTCGCTGGAGGCCGACGACGAAGTGCCCGACCGCCCCACGGTCACCGTCTACAGTCCCGGCGGGGCCTTCTGGACGGTCGTACGCCGCGGCCCCGACGACGACATCGGCCAAATGGCCGAGGAAGCCGCAACTGCCCTTCGGAAGGAATATCCCGGCTCCGATAGCGAAGCCGTCAGCGAAACGCTCGGCGAAGTGGAACTGCAGGGCTACGACCTGAATTTCATCTATCTCGACCTGATCAACACCGCTTGCGTACGCTCCTGCCGCACGCCTTCCGCCACATTTCTGGTGGTCTATCAGGCCGAAGACCGCGATTTCGAAAAGCTCCGCGACGTGTTCCGCGCTAACCGCCAGCTTGCTGCAAGAATCAGCCGGCAATGGCAGCACAGGCAATGACTAAATCAGTAGGTAAGTAAGTAAGAAAATCGCAGCGGCTTGCTAATGAAGCCATCTTACCTACTCACTGTACTCACCTACTCACTCCCCGTCCGCGCAACAAAAAGGGCCCGGCCGGCGGTGCGCGTTCGCCGATCGAGCCCTTAAACCGTGAAAAACTGGCACGCCCACTTTCGGGCTCATGTCGTCGCCGTACCTTGGCGACTTGGCCTAAGATCCACGGTGCCTCTAGTGTTCGCTGAAACTGGTTCTTGGCCCCGAGTGCTTGTACGGGCAAGCCCCGGGACCAACTGGGTCGAACAAAGGCGAGCCGCTGTATTGCACAGAGCGTGCCAGAGTCCGGTGATCAAGCATGAAAAAGCAAAAAATTGTGGACTCGGAAAAATCGCCCCCAAAAAGCAAAGCCACGACTCAGATTTTCGCGAAATGTGCCGCAACGTTTCAGCAAAACTCTCTTGCCGAATTTCAAACTGTCCACAACCGGCTTGTAACGTTTACAATTCTGCTGTCATCCAATACCCAAGCTTCCAGTCCCTCGTAGAATTTGCGATCGACGTATATTGCCGCTGCATCTCTTACTCTTGAGAGACTCCCTGCGAGGCGTATAATCGGCCATAGTTGTTCCGGTTACGTCGATTGTGACAGCAATTTCTTACGCCCGCGGATTCCCCACGGGCTAGAAATACATATCCACGCCTGTCTGGTCCGCGGCAGTTGGCCGAATCACCGGTTTGGTTCGGCCCCCCGGGCACGACGGCGTCGTTTTCTCGAGGAGTGAGGAGATTCGAATATGGCCACAATGACAAGAGAATCGTGTGTCGCAGAAATCGGCCAGACCGCCGGCGCGGTATGGCAGCTATTGTCGCAGAAAGGTCCGCAATCGCTCGCCAAGCTGGTCAAGGAAGTCGATGCTCCGCGCGATACCGTCATGCAAGCCCTCGGCTGGCTGGCGCGCGAAGACAAAATCGAGATCGAAGAAGACAACCGCACGCGCACCGTCGCGCTCCGCTAGATTAGGGCCGGTTCCAAGTTTCGCAGTATCAGGTTTCGAGCTGAACTCGCCGGCGGTTCGACCGTCCCTCGAAGCTGCGCATTGATCGGCGGCCCGTAGTCACCCTCGTCTGCGAGAACCTTCCGTTGCCCTTTGCCGGCATTCAACCTGCGTGGTGGCACTGGGTCGTTTTCGGCGCCGTCGTGGCGCTGATGCTCGTGCTGGATCTGGTGGTGTTCCACCGCCGCCCCCGCGAGCCCAGCCTCCGCCAAAGCGCCTTCTGGACCTTCTTCTGGGTCGCCGTGGCGCTGGCCTTCAACGGCCTCATCTGGTGGTGGGGCGGCTCCGAGAACGCCATCTATTTTCTCACCGGCTACCTCGTCGAATGGTCGTTGTCGATGGACAACGTCTTCGTCTTCGCCGTCATCTTCGGCTATTTCCACGTGCCCCTGAAGCACCAATACCGCGTGCTGTTCTGGGGCATTTGGGGCGCCATCGTCATGCGGCTGGCCTTCGTGCTGGCCGGCGCCGCGCTCATCAGCCGCTTCGAATGGATCTTGGTGGTCTTTGGCGTGCTGCTGATTGTTACCGGCGTCAAGCTGGCTCTGCAACAGGAGCACGTGCATCCCGAGAAGAATATTCTGATGCGCCTGGGCCGCCGCATCTTCCGCATTTCCCGCGAATCCGCACGACGAAAAATTCTTCGTCCGCGAACACGGCCGCTGGTGCATCACGCCGCTGTTTCTGGTGCTGCTGGTGATCGAAAGCACCGACGTCATTTTCGCCGTCGATAGCGTCCCGGCCATCTTCGGCATCACCCGCGATCCGTTCATCGTGTTCACCTCGAATATCTTCGCCATCCTCGGCCTGCGCGCGCTGTATTTTCTGCTGGCCGGGATGGTGCACTTGTTCCGTTACCTCCGTTACGGCCTGGCCGCGGTGCTCGTTTTCGTGGGCCTGAAGATGATCGCCGAATTCTGGACCGAGCTACACTTCTTCAAAGACTACCCCTGGGCCTCGCTGGTCGTAATCGTGGTGCTGTTGGGCATTTCGATCATCGCCTCGCTGCTGGCCCCGCGCAAGCAGAGACTGCATAAACTCGATAATCAACTCCCCATTACCTCTTCCTACATTCCCACATTCCATCTTCTCATGAACCACTTCCTCCACAAACATCGCTACTGGTTTCTGGCTCTGATCCTGGCTTCCGTCGTGGCCTTGATCTACTTCCAAATGCGCGACGACGGCGGCACGGTTCCGCCGCCGCCAGTGCCAACATCCCGCACAGCCCGCTGCCGCCGGCCACCCCGTAGATTGCGGCCGTCGCATCCGCATGCAGCATCCTGAAGCCGTGCCATGATTCCCCATCCCATACGTCTGCGCCACCCCTGGGAATCCGAACCGCAAGCCGACGGCCGAATCATCTACCGCCGCCGAATTTCAATCGCCCCACCGGCCTGGAGCCGCATGAACAAGTCTCACTGGAAATCGATCGCACAATGGTCGCCGGCCAGGTTTCGCTCAATGGCACTTCGCTTGGCCAGCTAACGCCCGGCGAATTCTTCACCGCCGAGATCACCTCGCTGATAGCAGACGCCAACGAACTGGCAATCGACGCCGATCCAACGACCGCGCGAACCTCGCCGCCCCCGTCTACCTCGATCTACATCGTGGATGCCGACCAGCCGCTCGGCAGCCCCGTCGGCGACGTGCGACTGGTAATCCGCGCCGCGCCGAGTTCGTGATTAATTTCACACGCGGCCGACCTTGTGATTTATTTCACAGACGAACGCTTTCTGACCACGCCCCGCCATGATTTTTCTTTGACAATTTCCGCCCCTTGTGGCTATGCTTCCTAAGGGGCTTGCCGCACGGGGTCGGCAGCGTCAGAATCGCGTCTTTTAGCGCTTCTCAGGAGTTTGTCATGTTGCTGCGCGAAATTCTTCAAATCAAAGGTTCCAACGTGCTCACCATCGCCGTGCAAGCCACGCTGGACGACGTGGTGCAGAAGTTGGTGAAAAATAATTGCGGATCGCTGGTGGTGTGCGAAGTCGAAGGCGATCCTTACTCCATGGTAGGCATCATTACCGAGCGCGATATCCTCCGCGCCTCCGCCGACCGCAGCTCGTCGCTCGATCAAATGCAGCGTCGCCGACCGCATGTCGCGTAACCCGGTCACCTGCTTTCCCGACGACAGCATCCAAGACGCGATGGGCGTGATGACCGAACGGCGCATCCGCCACCTGCCTATCGTCAACGAAAAAGGCAAGCTAGTCGGCATGGTTTCGATCGGCGACCTGGTCAAACACCAGCACGATCAACTGACCATGGAAAACCACTACCTGAAAACCTACATTCAGAGCTAGTGGCATCCGTCGATTTAGCTGCCGGGCGTGCCCGGCGTTTGCGCAGTCGCCTGTGCGCCATCACGCCGTCAGCACGCGCAATTCCCGCGGCAGTGGGAAATAAACCTCTTCCTCGCGGATGTGCCGCTGCTCCACCGCCGCGCCAAATCGCTCCTGCAAATATTCCACGCACTGCTGCACCACCGATTCCGGCGCACTGGCCCCCGCGGTAATCAGCACCGTTTCATCGCCGCTAAACCACGTCCGGATCGACGTCCGCCGGCCCATCGATCAAGTACGCCCGCACGCCGGTTTCGCGCGCCAGTTCCGCCAGCCGCTGACTGTTGGAGCTGTTCTGGCTCCCCAGCACCAACACAATATCGGCCTCCGGCGCAATCATCCGCACCGCTTCCTGCCGATTCTGCGTGGCGTAGCAAATGTCTTCCTTCGGCGGGCCGACGATCTCCGGAAACCGCTCCTTCAACCGCTTGATGATCCGGTTCGCATCGTCGACCGATAGCGTCGTCTGCGTGAGATACGCCAGCTTCGTGCCTGGCGGAATCTCCAATTGATCGACCTCTTCCGTGGAATCCACCAGCACAAATGCATCCGGCGCTTCCCCCATCGTGCCGATCACTTCGTCGTGCCCCGCGTGGCCGATCAGCACGATCTTGTAACCCTGCTTGGCAAATCGCACCGCTTCCAAATGCACCTTGGTCACCAGCGGGCACGTCGCATCGATCGTCTTCAACCGGCGCTCTCGGGCAACCTGCCGCACCTCCGGCGAAACTCCGTGCGCGGAAAACAACAGCCGCGCCGTCCTCCGGCACGTCGTGCAAATCGTCCACAAACACCGCCCCCTGCCCTTGAAACCGCTCCACCACGTGCTTGTTGTGCACGATCTCGTGGATACACGTACACCGGCGCGCCGAACAGCTTCAGCACCTGTTCCAGCGTCTCGATCGCCATGTTCACGCCCGCACAAAACCCGCGCGGGCTGGCCAAAATGATTTTCATCAGTTGTTCTTGTACTCGGGCTGTTTTCACGGCTAGCCGGAGGCACGCCTCCGCAGACTTCCAAACGATCATCCCACGTTATCGCTATCAGGTATGATAATGCTCAACACCGCTTGCGGGTAGGCGATCAGCGTTCTATGACACCGGTTTTCAGCGACGAATTGGCGATTTACGGCCCAGCTTCGGCATGCGCAGCGGCCCTCGCTTGCCGCAGGCGCAAGCCTACTGCCGCCGCTTGGCCCGCACGCATTACGAAAATTTCACCGTCGCCAGTTGGTTGTTGCCGCGCAAATTGCGGCAGCATTTTGCGAACATCTACGCCTACTGCCGCTGGTCCGACGATCTGGCCGATGAAACCGCCGGCGGCGCCGAAAGTTTGCAACTGCTCGATTGGTGGCAATCGCAACTCGACGATTGCTACCGCGGCATCGCCACGCACCCCGTGTTCGTCGCACTGCAATCCACCATCGATGAATTCGATATTCCGATCGATCCGTTCCGCGATCTGCTCATCGCCTTCCGCCAGGATCAAACCCAAACTCGCTACGAAACATTCGACGATCTGTTAGGCTACTGCCGCAACTCGGCCAATCCCGTCGGCCGATTGGTGCTGTATCTGGGCCGCTGCCACGACGACCGCCGCGGCCAACTGGCCGACAACATCTGCACCGCCTTGCAACTGGCCAATTTCTGGCAAGATGTAGCCCGCGACTACGATCGGGGCCGCATTTATCTGCCGCAGGAAAGCTGCCGCCGCGCCGGCTACGACGAAGCAATGTTCGCCCGCCGCGAGTTCAATCCGCAATTTCGCCAATTGCTGGCCGGCGAAGTCGATCGCGCCGAATCGCTGTTCGCACGCCGGCCAACCGCTGGTCGCACTCATGCCCCGCCACATGCAAATCGACGTGCAACTATTCATCGACGGCGGCCGCGCCATTCTCAACGCCATCCGCCGCCTCGATTACAACGTCTGGCGCACGCCGCCCGGTCGTCACCAAAGCCACCAAACTCGCCCTCCTCCTCCGCGCCTGGTGGCACACCTGAACCCTGAACCCTGAACCCTGAACCCTTCGATGCCCGACCTCGACGCCGCCTACGCCCTGTGCCAGCGACTCGCCCGCCGGGCCGCGTCGAATTTCTATTTCTCCTTCGCGCTTTTGCCCCGCGAAAAACGCCGCTCGATGTGCGCGCTCTACGCTTATCTGCGCCAGGTGGACGATCTGGCAGACGACGAAACCAGCGATGTCGCCGCTTGCCGCCAGGCGCTCACACGACTCCGCGGCCGGCTGGACCGTGCGCTGGCTGGCCAATCCAGCGATCCGGTGCTCGCTGCCCTGGCCGACACCGCCGCGCGCTATCAAATCCCGCGCAAATATCTCACCGCGGTCATCGACGGCGTCGAAATGGATCTTGCCGGCGCCCACTACGAAACCTTCGCCGATCTGGAGCAATATTGCTACCGCGTGGCATCCGTCGTCGGCCTGGCCTGCATCCACATCTGGGGTTTTCGCAGCCCGGAAGCCTTGGAACCGGCGCGCCGCTGCGGAATCGCCTTTCAACTCACCAACATCCTCCGCGACCTGCGCGACGATTTCCGCCGCAGCCGGCTCTATTTGCCGGCCGAAGATCTGCGGCTCTTCGGCTACACCGTCGAAGAACTCCGCCAGGGCGACGCAAACGACAGATTCGCCGCGCTGATGCAATTCGAAATCGACCGCGCGGAAGGCTATTTCGATTCCGCCGCCCAGCTCGAGCCGCTCTTGGAACCCGACGGCCGCCGCGTGCTGCGCGCCATGACCGCCGCCTACCATCGCCTGTTGGAAAAAATCCGCCGCCGCCCTGCCGACGTCCTCCACCGCCGCGTGCGCCTGCACATCTGGGAAAAAGTCTGGATCGCCACCAACTCCATGTTCCGCTCGCCGAGCGATCGCACCGAACTCGAAACAATTTCGCGCTAAACTCATCCCTTCACCCCTTCACCCGTTCATTCCCCATTCCCCATTCCCCATTTGCCTCCCCCACCCTCTCGCATCGCAATTGTCGGCGGCGGTCTGGCCGGTCTGGCCGCCGCCGTCGGCTTGGCCGACCGCGGGCTGCATATCGAACTTCTGGAAGCCCGCCGCCAACTCGGCGGCCGCGCCGGCTCCTTTCGCGATCCGGCCAGCGGCGAACTGGTCGATCACTGCCAGCACGTCAGCCTCGGCTGCTGCACGAATCTGGACGATTTCTGCCGCCGCACCGGCTTGATGCGACCTGCTGCATCGCCAGCGCACGCTCCATTTCTTCGGCCCCGACAACCGCCGCTACGACCTCGCCGCCAGCCGTTGGCTCCCCGCCCCGCTGCATCTGCTCCCCTCGCTGCTTGCGTCTGCGATATCTATCCTGGCAGCGAACGCCTCGGCATCATTCGCGCGCTGCGGCAATTGGCCCGCGCATCCGCCGATGAAGACACAATCGCGATCAACCAATGGCTCCGCGATCATGGCCAAACCGATCGCGCCATCGAACTGTTTTGGGCCCCGGTCATCGTCAGCGCCTTGAGCGAAACGCCCGATCGCGCCGCCGTGCCGCCGGTGCGAAAAGTGTTCGTCGATGCATTTCTTGGCCAGCGCCACGCCTACGAAATGCAAACGCCCGCAGTTCCGCTGGGCGAACTCTACGGAAACCAGCTCGAACAATGGCTCAGCCAGCACGGCGTTACGGTTCGCCGCGAATGCGGCGTGAAGCAATTGATCGGCGATGCCGCTGGCGTGAAGAATCTGCTGCTGGCCGATGGACAGCAACAACCATTCGACGCCGTGATCGTCGCAGTCCCTTGGCGGCGCCTCGCAGAATTGCTTTCCGATCCGCTTCGCGCCGCCCTGCCCGAACTGCGCGAAATCGATCGATTCCAATCCGCCCCCATCACCGCCGTGCATCTCTGGTTCGATCGCCCAATCACCGATTTGCCGCACGCGGTTCTGCCCGGGCGCATTAGCCAATGGGTGTTCCGCCACGGCCCCCAATACTACCAGGTTGTCATCAGTGCCTCGCGCAATTTGGCCGATCAGCCGCGCGACGAGTTGATCGAACAAGTGCGCAGGCGAACTGCATCGCATCTGGCCCGCGGCCGGCGAAGCAAAACTTCTGCAAGCGCGCGTGGTCACCGAGCAGCACGCCGTCTTCTCGCCGCTGCCCGGCAGCGAACGATTTCGCCCGCCGCAAAAAACCAGCGTGCCCAATCTGTTTCTCGCCGGCGATTGGACCGCCACCGGCTGGCCCGCCACCATGGAAGGCGCCGTCCGCAGCGGCTATCTCGCCGCCGAAGCCTTGCTGACCCATCTCGGCAAACCCGCAAAATTACTCGCCCCCGATTTGCCGCGCCCGCGCTCTCGCGCGCTGGCTTGGTTTATAACAACGGACCACTGGACTCACGGACTACCGTTTAACTGCTCGATCACCCCTTCCAAAAACTTCGCCAGCCGAATCGAACACACCAGCGCCGTCTCACGCAGCCGCCACAAATCTTTCACCGCCGAAGGCCGCCGCAACAGCGATCCCGCCGCCGCCCCAACACGCCGCGCCAGTGGTTTTCTTTCGCAGCAACCGTTCCACGTCCGCCGGCAATTCTTCATCCACCGTTCGCTGATCACGCGCACCGCCAAAAACCGCTGCTTCTCGCGCCGGCACACTTCCGCCACCGCCAGCGTTTCCATATCGACCGCCACCGCCCCATATCGCTGACCCAACTCGCGCTTCTCGTCCGACTTTCAAAATCGGCCGATCGACCGTCAACAGCGGCCCCACGTGCACTCCCGGCGTGGCCGGCATCTGCAGATCGATCGCCAACCGCCGCCCGTCTTCCCCCAAAATCGCAATCGGGCATCACGATGTCGCTCGCGCTTCACGTCGTCGCGCAAGCCGCCTGCCAACCCGGCGGAAATTATCCACTGCGGCCGATGCCCGGCAATCAGCGTTTCCGTCGCGCTCGGCGGCATTTTCCAGACCGACCCCGGCATGAATGACCACGACGCCTTGCCCTTCAGCCCCCCTTGCCGCACTTTGAATTTCCCGCCGCGAATCGAATCACCCCCTTCAGCCGATCCTCCAACGCCCCCGCCTCCATCGCAAGCGCATACACCAAGCCCACATGGCAAGCCGGCAGATTCGCCGCGGGAGTCATCGCGCTGAGAATGGGACGACATCGATGATTTAGCCCCGGGTAATTGCACCCGGGGCAATGCGGGCCGCCAAGCGCCATGCGATGAGCACCCGACATGCGCACAGCGCCGCAATTATATCCCGCCGCTGCTTTCCACCCGCATCCCGGGAACGAAATGCGGCTTGGGCGGCCGCACGCGCGGACTCGATTCGCCGCGTGCTTCCACTTCGCTCACAATCAACTCCGCCGCACTGCGCGAAGCCCCGCCATGCCCGACTTGCGCCTTCAGCTTCGCCAATTCCGCCACCAGTGCCTTCCCGGCGGTCTGTCGTTGGTCGAGCCAATCGATCACGTGCCCGGCAATCTCCGCCGATTTGTCCTCGTACGTCAAATACTCCGGGAACAGAACCCGGTCAGCATCCGCATCGGTCGATTTGTACGGCGTGTTGTCGGACGGGAAACAACTCCTTGGCCGTGAGCAAATTCACCAGCGTGATGTATTTCACCCGGCGAAAGAACGATTGCACCCAATACGCAATCGGCGTGATCCAATACAGCACCACCGTCGGCTTCGTGTGATACAGCAGCTCCAACGACACCGAACCCGAGCACGCCATGCAGCACGTCGACGCCGAAATCAACTCCGCCGTCCGCCGCACGTACACTTCGATCGGCAATTTCGCCTCGGCGATCAGCTCGCCGCGCCATCTCCGCCTGATGCGGCTTGAACGCCGCCACCGCAAACCGAACGCCAGGCACTCGCTTCTGCACCAGCGCCGCCGCTTTCAAAAACCATTTCAAATTGTGCGTCACTTCCTGCGTCCGCGACCCGGGCAAAATCGTCACCAGCGGCCCGGCTTTGCTGTCTTTGTGCCGCGATGACCGACTCATCCAACGCCTGCCGCCGCACTTCGTCGAAAAACGGATGCCCCACGAACGTCGCCCGGCAACCTTGCTGCCGAAACCACGTGGCCTCAAACGGCAGCGCGCACAGCACGTGATCCACGCTGCGGCGCATCTTCTTGATCCGCCAACTCCCCCACGCCCAAATCTGCGGCGGGCAATAGTAAAACACCGGAATCCCATGCGCCTTGGCCCGCCGCGCGATCCACCAGTTGAACCCCGGATAGTCGATCAGCACCACGGCATCGGGCCGCTCGTGGCGAAAGTATCGATCGGCCCGGCTCGCCAGCGCCAAAAACTTGTGCAGGTTCAACAGCGCCCGCAAAAACCACATCACGGCCAGCACCGTCAGATCGGCGTGCAGCGTGCAACCGGCCGCGGCCATCTCCGGCCCGCCGTAGCCCACGCACTTCACCTCCGGGCCGCAAGCGCCGCAATTGCCGAATCAGATTCGCGCCGTGCAGATCGCCGCTGGGCTCGCCGGCGGAAAAGAAAATCGTCATGCGCTCTTGGCAGGCTTGTAGGAAGACACCGGATGTGCCGCCGACCACGCGAGCACCGCTTTGCGTTGGTTGCCGGGATCGAATCCGTCTGCCGAATCGTCGTGGCTAACCACGCGCAGAATCCCCCGCGCCGAACCGTTGGCAAACAATTCGTAAGCGTTGTTCTCGCGCCACCGCCGGCACAACCACCACGCCGCCAGCAAGTCGCCGACATTGGGCCGCACATCCTGCAAGCAACCGCCGGCCGCCGCGATCTTCCACGTACGTTTCGCACACGCGGAAGCCGCGCCGCACCGCCAGCGACGGCAAATACCGCCCCATGCCCGCCGTCAGATTGATGCCCGCCACCACTTCGCGCCGCGCCGCCCAAAACAAGCAATCCGGATCGTGCGATTCCAACCCCAGCAGCAGCCAGCGCGGAATGCGGCTGATGCGATGCCACAGCTTTGGCGATGCCCGTTCGCCGCCGCCGCCCCACGATCAAATCGGCGCGATTCAACCAATGCACCAGCGCCGGAATTTGCCCGACCGGATAACGATCGCCCGGCTCGATGGCCACCACCACTTCGCCGCGCGCGCTGGCCATCCCCGCCGATAGCGCCACGCTGGCGCCGCAAGGCGCATCCAGCCGCAACAAACGCAGCGTCTGAAATTCGCCCAGCAGTTTTTCCAGCAGCCGCTGCGTGGCCGGCGAAGAGCCGTCGTCCACCACGATGATTTCAAACGGCCGGCCCAATTGCGCCAGCACTTCGCACAGCGGCGTCAATTGCCGCCGCAACTGGTCGCCACAATCGCGCTGCGGAATGATGACAGAATAACCAAGCATCGCCGCATCCTTGCGATCAACGTTGAGCCCCGGTGCCTACACCGGGAAAATCGGCCGCGGAGTATCTCAAAATCAATCGGCCGCCGCTACGGCATTTACCCCGGCGATCAGCCGTTTTTCCGAAATTCGCTCCGATAAACCGCCTCGCCCGTGCAGCCGCATCCGCCGCTCGAAATGCGTGCGAAAATCCAGATCGTGCTCCGCGGCCCGCTCCGATACAGCCTCAGGACCGACCAGCCCCGTGCTCGCCGCGAATCAGTTCCAGCGTCGTTTGAAAATACTCTTCCACGTCGGTCCAAAAGTGCAGCGCCCCGCCGGGAATCAGCACCCGCTCGACGTCGCGCAAAAATCGCTCGTTCATCACCCGCCGCTTGCGATGCCGCTTTTTCCACCACGGATCCGGAAAGTAAACGTGCACCGCCGCCACGCTGACCTCGGGAAGCACCTCGGCGAACACGCGCTGCGCATCGCCATGAATCATCCGCGCGTTTTCCAGATTCGCGCTGCGCCAATTTCGCGGCGCAAAACCGAGCGTACTTGGCGGCCAGCTCGATGCCCAAGAAATTGTGCTCCGGCCGCGCGCTCGCCGCCTGCACCAGAAACAATCCCTTGCCGCTGCCCACTTCCACTTCCAGCGGCGCCTCGCGGCCAAACAAAACAGCCGCATCCCACGGCCTGGGCAACTGCTCCGGCGCCAAGAGATGACGTGCCAGATCGAGCGACGGATCGATCTTCCGCAGCGGACGACGAGACATATGCGCCAGAATCTGCTCAGTTCTTGGCCGCCGGTTGCTGCGATTCCGGCACTACAACCCCAAGGCTTCCAAATCCAACGGCAGCGGAATGCCCTTCAGCATCCCCTCCACCACCATCGTTTGATCGACAAAGCCCTGGAACCGGCACACAATCATCGCCCCGCGCCGCACCTTCAGCAATTGCACGACCATCACCAGCCGATCGCCCGGCACCACCCCGCCGCGGAATTTGACCTCTTCCAAGCCGCCGAAACCCGACCACTTTGGCCCCCAGCAAATCGTACTTCTGCACGAAATAGCTGGCCAATTGGGCCGCCACTTCGCAGATGATCACGCCCGGCATCAACGGCGCCTTGGGCATGTGCCCGCGCACCCAGAATTCCTCCAGCGTCACGTCCTTGTAGCCGGCGCAGATTTTCCGCGCTTCGTCGACGTGGCAAATCGCCGTCAACTGCTCCATCTCGTACCGCTGCAGATTGTAGCGGCGGATTTCCTCCAAGCCGGCCACCACGTGGTTCACGTCGTACTCGGAGAAATCGAGAATCAAATCTTTCCCGGACACGCCGAAAACTCCCGCGTGATAGATCGATGCTTAGGTGCGGAGATGCTTGCGCTTCGCTTTGCGTGCCTTGCTGTTGGCCGGCCGAGCGCCGTGGTTGGCTTTCTTCAAATTGCGGTGCGGTTTCGCCATGGTACTTTGCTCCAAGAATTCGTTTCAGACCGCTTACGATCCGATTCAAAGTACCATCTTCCCCGCACGGTGTGAAGCGGGCTTGCCGCGCACGGAAGCAACCCGCAGCCAGTGCGTTTGCGCAACAAAACCCCCGGCTCGCGCCGGGGGAAAAGTTTACCTGGCTTGCGACAATGCCGCTCCGCGGCCGGCATCCCGGCTATCGGCTGCTATCCACTCGCGTTCATCGCCGGCCGCACACCGCTGGCCACGCCGTTCAGCGCCGCCCCATGCAGCAACTGCAAGTAATCCAGCGTCACCGCCAACGCTTCGTTGAAATAATAATCGCGCTTCACCACCGGCCGATTGGAATCTTCCAACTGCTCGAATTGCTTTTCCTCTTCCTTGTCGCTGTTGAAGTCGGCCCGTTCCGCCATGAACTTCTCCTCGTTCAGCGTAACGTTCTTCTGCTCCTTCAACTGCTTGTAGCGCGCAATCTTCTTCTCCACCTTCTGGAAATCGTCCGATTGCTGCCACTCGCTGGGCACTTCGCGCCCGCAATTCATCCACCATCCGCTTGTCCACCAAATTCACTTTCGCATACGGAGCCGAATTCACCTGGTCGAATTTCAACGCGTAATCCAGGTCCGATTCTCCCACGTCCAAGTGCGAAGTGATCGACGGCAATTCCACGTCCGAAACCACGCCTCGGTTCTGCGTGCTGTCGCCGTCGGGCCGGTAGAACTGCTGAATGGTGATCTTCAACGCGCCCAGCGGCGGCGCATTCGATAGGCCGTTGAACAACTCCTGGCCCAGGTAGATCATGCTTTGCACCGTGCCTTTGCCGTGCGAGGTGCGATCGCCCAAAATCAACCCGCGCCCGTAATCCTGAATCGCGCCGGCAAAAATCTCGCTGGCGCTGGCGCTGAACTTGCTTTGCAGCACCACCAGCGGACCATCCCAGGCCACGCCTTTATCCGGATCGTCGAGCTGTTGCACGCGGCCGTTGGAATCCTTCACTTGCACCACCGGCCCTTCGTCGATGAACAGCCCGGTCGTGCTGATCGCTTCGTTCAACGCCCCGCCGCCGTTGCGCCGCAGGTCCAGAATCACCGCGTCCACGCCCTTGGCTTTGAAGTCGCGCAAGAATCTTCTCCATGTCGCGCGTCGTGCTCTTGTAATCTTCCAACCCCAGCCGCGAACCCTTCATGTCCATGTAGAAGCTCGGCAAATCGATCACGCCAATCTTGTACGGCGTGCCGTCGGGCTTGCGGCTGTGCTCCAAAATCTCCGAACGCACCTGGCTCACCTTCTTGTCCTTGCCGTCGTTGTCTTTGCTGTCCTTGTCCGCAACGGGCTCGCTCAAATCGATCACTTCCGCCCGCGCTTCGCTGTCTTTCAACTCGATGCTGGCCCGCGTGATGTCGATCACCTTCGGCTCGCCCTTGTCGGCAGGCTTCACCTTCAGCCGCACCACCGTGCCGGCCTTGCCGCGAATCAGCTTCACCACTTCATTGATGTTCATGTCCTCGACGTCGACCATTTCCCCGTCGCGCCCTTGCCCCACGGCAAGCACGTGGTCGCCCGGCTTCAAGCGGCCGTCTTTATCCGCCGCGCCGCCGGGAACCAGTTCGGTCACCTTGGTCAGTCCGTCGTCGTATTGCAATTTCGCGCCGATGCCTTCCAGGCTCAGCCGCATGGCAATGTCGAAGCTTTCTTCCGTGCTGGGCGACATGTACGAAGTGTGCGGATCGTAACTGCTGGTGAGCGACGTCAAATAAATCTCCAGCAAATCGTCGCCCGTGCTCTGGTGACGCATCTTGGCGATGCTGTGATAGCGCCGCGAAATCTTATCGCGCGCTTCCTGCCCTTCCAGCTTGTCGAGCTTCTTCATCAACAGATCGTACTTGATCAGCTTGCGCCACTTGTCGCGCATCTCGGCGTCGTCCTTGGCGTACACCGTCAGCTTCGGATCGGTAACGATCGTTTCATCCTTGGTGAAATCAAAATCGCTCTTTAAGCAGCTCATCCACCAAGGCCACGCGCTCGTCGGTCCGCTTCAGCAACCGGTCGAACACCTTGTACGCAAAGCTCACGTCCCCCTTCTTGAGCTGGTTGCCCAGGTCGTTGCGATACTTCGAAAACTCGTCGATGTCCGCCTGCGTGAAGTACACCTTCATCGGATCCAGCGCCTTGAAGAACGAATCGAACGTGCGGTTCGAAATATCTTGATCCAGCGGATGCCGCGTCAGATGGTCGCGCAAGCCGCGCACAATCGTCAGCGTCACCTCGCGGTCGGTCCGCTGTTCGGGCCGCGGTTCGGCAAAGCTGCGGTGCTCAAGCACCAAACCGCCTGCCAGCGTCGCCCCGCAAACAATCGCCAGTGCGTAAAACCGCCGCACTCGACCCAAAACACCCATAGCGTGGTTCATAGATACTCCCACGATGAAAATTCCAAATGAGATAACGACAAGATGGCTCTACAGCCCGAATTCGGCGCCTTCGCTACCTGGGGGGGCCAGCAACCGGAAATTCGAGAAGGCGCTTCTCCGTCCGGGGAGATGGCAGCCCGGCGCTCGCAAAGCCGGAATCCATAGGTAAGTGCCCAATCTCCAATCACTTATACCGATCTTATCCAACATCTCCGCTTCCGGACAATATCGAAAGCTCTTTACCGTACGCAGCAGGCATCACGCAAGGTCGCCTCAGCCATACGATTTTCGACCGTTCCGAACTTCGCAACGGTTGCCGCGTCGCATCGTTGATGATCAATTGCGCCGCCGATGCTAGCCAAAGAACCGTCGCCTTAGCGATCTGGCTCGACACTTTTTTCGCGCCACTCGCTGCACCAAATCCACCACCGCCTCGGCCACCAGCGGCGACGGACCCAAGATGCGGCGCCACAATCCATTCCTGCTGCAGCGCCGCCGCGTCCGCCTGCCGCCTTCTGCCTGCTGCTCAGCCGCTGCTTCCACCGCCGCGGCAATCTGATCCAGCACCTGCCCGGCGAACAAAATGTGCGGCTGCACGACGACGCGGCGAAACGAACGTGCCCGCCGCCCAATTCAACGTTTCCTCCAACGACGGCGACGCCACCGCCACAAAGCAGCTTTCCACCCGCGCCACCGCGGTGCGCTCGGCGCGCACGCGCCGCCAGCCGATGCATTTGCACGATGGCCGATGCTTCCGAACTGCCGCGGCCCACCAAGAATCAACAGCGTCTGATCCGCTTCCACCGGCGCCCGCCCACGCAGCGCTTCCTCAAACCGCTGCCCCGACAATTCCACAATCCGCGGATGGCATCTCCATCGTCGCACAATATTCGACGACCAATCCGCCGCCTCCGCTCCGCTCCGACCGCCTTCCGCCTGCCGCTGTCCGCTCACCGCCTCCTCCACCGCCTCCGGAATATCTCGCTTCGCATGCCCGGCCGAAAATAACAACAAGCGGCGCCACAATCAAGCCGTTCAATCTTCCGCTGCATCAACCGCCGCACCGCCGTCGCAATATCGGGCTCGGCCAATTCCAGATAGCACGCCTCCGTCAGAAATTCCGGCGCCAGTTCCGCCACGCGCTGCGCCACTTCGCGAAATTCCCCCTGCCCTGTTGGCATCGCGCGTCCCGTGCCCAACCAGCAGCAATCCCTGCCGGCTCGCTTTGCCCCTCGGAAAACTGCTCATGAATGCAATCCCGACCCGCCGTTCGGCTTGGTATGATGAAGAAATGTAGGGCAGCCCGGGATTGCAACCGTGCGGCTTTCATTGCACATTGTTGCGTATCCGAACTGCCTCGGCAGCAACTCTTCATTCTATCCGCGCGTCCAATCCGCCGCATACCCGTGACCGTTGCAGCCACCCCCAAATACGCCTTCTTCACCATGACCGTCGGCAACCGCGCCGGCGAGCACTTCCTCTTGGATCGCGATCGCCCCAACCGCATCGGCCGCGGTGAAGATTGCCAAATCGTGCTGGCCGACCCGCTCTGCTCCCGCGTGCACGCCGAGGTCACATTCCGCGAAGGCCGCTGGTGGATCGAAGATTGCAAAAGCCGCAACGGCACCTTCGTCAACGACGCAAAAGCTCGACGAGCCCGCCATGCTCGACGACGGCCACAGCATCCGCATCGGCACCGTCGAATTCGAATTCCGCCAATCCGACGAATCCCCCATCCGCTCCCGAGCCCGAGGTCGAAACCTACACCGAAACCATCGTCCGCGACGCTGCCGTCCAAATCGCCGATACCAGCATCTTCGGCCTGGCCGCGGTGCGCGATGCCGAGCAAGCCAAGCAATTGCTCGTGCTCTATCAGCTGGCCATCAAGCTGCTGGGCTGCGACGACGATCATCCCGACGACGTCGTCCGCATCGCGCTCGATCTGCTGCGCGATCAAACCCGCGCCGCCGTCGTCGGCTTCCTCTGGGTCGACGATGCCGGCCGCCTCAGCCCGAAAGTCGCCATTCCCGAGGGCTCCGTCGAAACGGTCACATTTCAGCGATTCGCTCACCGAACTGGTCTGCCGCCAGGGCCACGCCGTGTGGATCGCCAAGCAGCGCGGCAGCACCACCCAAACCGAAAGCCTGGCCCACTACGCCGATGCCCTGTGCGTGCCGCTCATCAGCCACCGCAACACGATGGGCGCCATTCACGCCTATCTCGATCAAGGCCGCTTCCGCCAAACCGATTTCGAATTCGCCATCTCGCTGGCCAACATCCTGGTCGTGGCCCTGGTTCGCGCCCACAAGCAAACCACGCTGGCCACCGAGTATCAGCGCCTGATCGATAAATCCGCCTACGGCGAACTCATCGGCCAATGCCCCGGCCATGCAGGAACTGAAATCCAAAATCAGCCGCCTGGCCCGCGCCACCGGCTCCGTGCTGGTGCGCGGCGAAAGCGGCTCGGGCAAGGAACTCGTCGCCCGCGCCTTGCACAAAGCCAGCCCCCGCGCCAATCGCCCCATGCTCAGCGTCAACTGCGCCGCCATTCCGCACGAGTTGATGGAAAGCCAACTCTTCGGCCACAAAGCCGGCGCCTTCACCAGCGCCGACCGCGACCACATCGGCTACTTCCAACAAGCCGACAGCGGCACGCTGTTCCTCGACGAAGTCAGCGAACTCACCCTGGAAGGCCAGGCCAAGCTGCTTGCGCATTCTGGAAGGCCACCCCTTCCTGCCCGTCGGCAGCTCGCAGCAAGTCACGGTCGACGTGCGCGTGATCGCCGCCGCCAATCAGGATCTGCAAGCCTACGTCCGCCAGAAAAAATTCCGCGAAGATTTGTACTATCGCCTCGCCGCCTTCGAGCTGATCATTCCGCCGCTGCGCGATCGCGGCAGCGATATCGAAATGCTGGTGAACTACTTCTTCGACCACTTCCGCCGCCAGCACGGCCGCACCAGTTTGGAACTGGCCCCCGAAGCCCGCCAAAAACTCCTCTCCTACAACTGGCCCGGCAACGTCCGCCAGTTGCGCAACGTGATCGATAGCGCCGTGCTGCTGGCCGGCGACAACCGCATCGAACCCACGCGACCTCGGCCTGCACGACGCCGGCGGCGCCGCCGAACTCGAAACGCTCGCCCTGGACTTCTGGGAACGCCGCCTGATCGGCGAAGCCCTCAAACGCACCAACGGCAACGTCCCCGAAGCCGCCAAGCTCCTGGGCATCGGCCGCGCCACGCTGTATCGCAAAATCGAAGAGTACGGCATCAACCGCTAGCGCTTCATAAAGCCGGCGATGCCATCGCCGGAAAACCGCGTCGTCAGTGGCGCCGCCCGTTAGCGTCGCCCGCAAGGCCGGACCGCAACCAAACCGCGCCCCCTCCGCTTGCGTTTTAGCCGCGCGTCGATCCCGCAGCGCAAGCAAGGGTTCACTCCGGCACTCGCCGCCTCGCGAAAAACCCGCGGAAAAACCGCGAGAAATGCCCCTTCGCCGCGCCGCCCTGTAACAAGTGCCCCCGGGCAGCGCTTACTTAAGATGCAGGCAGAAATGCCTGCTTCTCGAAAGAACCCGCCTTTTTGACCGCTAACCGGGGAAAGACTGTCATGGCTCGCACAACCAGCAGTTCAAATCGCAATTACCGAACATTAGGCTTTCAAGCCCTCGAATCCCGCACCATGATGGCCGGCAATGTCACGGCCGCGGTCCAGTCCTATACGGTACCTTGCAGCTTACCGGCGATTCCAACGGCAACGAAATCGCCATTTTCCAGACCGTCCAGAACGGCAAAGTGGTGCCAGGCAGTTTCTATATCTCGGGCATCAACGGCACAAAAATCAACGGCCTTAGCGGCCGGACCATCACCGGCGTGACGCGTGATCTCAATATCGATCTGGGCGGCGGCGCAAACCATCTCACCCTGGGCGCAGGCGATCCAACGAAATTCATTGTTCCGCACGATCTCCACATTCGTATGGGCAATGGAGGCAACGTACTTACCATCCAAGGAATTTCCGTCAATAACCGCACCGACATCCACACCGGCAATGGCCGCGACACAATTAACGTCACCGGACATTTCGGCATCAAATTGGATGTCGGTTCGTATTCCACCTTGTCAAGCCTTACATTTACACCGGCCACGGCGCCGATTCAGTGACGGTCCACAATAGCTTTGTTGGCCGAGTTTGAGCGTGTGGACCGGGCGATCGATCCGACCTCGACACCTTCATTGTCGCATGTGGAATACGTTAGTACCGGCGGAGGCGTTGGATATTCTGGGCACCGATGGCCACAACAAATTCACAATCGACCATGTCAGTGCCAACACCTTTATGTAAGTATATACCGGAAAAAGCAGCGACTACGTAACCATTCGACACAGCGACGCGGACTGGATCGAGTTCGATCTGGGCGACGGCGACGATTCGCTGACCATGTCGGATGTATCCGCGTCCGATATCGATCTCCGCGGCGGCCTCGGCCACAACACCCTCAGCCAGACCGACGTCTACTTCTCGCACTACGAGAGCCGTGCCGGCTTTCAGTTTTGAACGTCAGCCGCTGCAGCAACCTGCAACCGGCCGATTTCCCGCTCATTGGCCCTGCCGTCTGACCACCTACTTCCAGCTTGTTAGCCAGTTACGTTATGCTCAAAGGTGTTCCGCAGAAGGCTGCTTAATCAAGCAAGAGTTCAGGCATGAATCCCCGCTTTTCCAATTTTGCCGCTTTCGCGCTGCTTGTCGCGGCGGCGATTTCTTGCCGGCCTCATGCTCCAGCGGCCGCCGCGAAACACGAAAAACAATTCACCAATAGCATCGGCATGAAGTTCACCCTCATCCCGGCGGGTGAATTCGTCATGGGCAGCACCGAAACGCCTAGCCAACTGCTCAAGCAGTTCGATTACGCCAAGCCGGTGTGGCTGGCCGGCGAGCGCCCGCGCCACAAGGTCCGCATCACCAAGCCGTTTTACCTAGGAACCTACGAAGTCACGCTCGGCCAGTTCCGCAAATTCCGCGACGACACGAATTACAAGTGCGATTGCGAAACAGACGGCGATGGCGGCTGGGGATACACCGGCGAGAATGGGAACGAATTCCAGCAGCTACCCAAGTTCACCCCTTGGAGTTGGGGCTTCGAGGGCCAGACCAACAATCACCCGGTGGTGAACGTCAGTTGGAACGATGCCGACGCATTCTGTAAATGGCTTAGCCACAAGGAAGGCAAAACCTACCGCCTGCCGACCGAAGCCCAGTGGGAATACGCCGCCCGCGCTGGCACGAAAACGCGGTATTACTGCGGCGACGACCCGGAACGTTTGGCCGAATATGAAAACGTGCAGGACCGCACGGGCGCGGAGAAATTCACCTGGTGGAAAAACGGTATTACAGCCAGCGATGGTTTCGCGTTTACCGCGCCAGTGGGCAGTTTTCATCCCAACGCATTTGGTTTGTACGACATGTTAGGAAATGTCGGCGAATGGTGCGGCGATTGGTATCGCGAGGATTATTACGCCACGTATCCCCCCGAGGACCCCACAGGTCCCGATACCGGCGCCACCCGCGTGTTTCGCGGCGGCAGTTGGGCCAACTCCCCCGTCATCTGCCGCTCGGCAACCCGCATCCACGGCCTGCCCACCAGCCGTGTCTTCAACGTCGGCTTCCGCGTAGTGTGCGAGCAGTAGGTGGGGGCCACCGAGCTTGCTAGACGTCTCGCACAGGGTCCTCAATAGCGGACGCATTGGACAAATCTGGACTAGAAGTCCGCTGAAATTGCGGCGTTTGCCATTGGGCTTTGTCACGTTTGGCTGGGGTCCCAATCGGACCGGCGAAAGCCGGTGAGTATTGTCCTCTCGACAAGCTCGAGGCAGGCTGCTTTCTCGATTCGTGCGACTGACGCAGCGGACAAAAGTCGGGGAATTTGTGACTTTGGCCGCATGCGGCGCGGCGGACAAATGCTTGGATCGTTCGAGGATTGCCGAGCGAAACTTGCGCAGCGCGCTGTGGACAAAATTCGCGGCGGTATAGTCGAACGGTCTTACACGCACTGCTGGACAAGCCAGCAGTGGCACCCTGCGGTTTCAGACAGGACGAACGCCTGTTATTGAATTGCCAAAGAGCGAGCCGATTCGCGTGTGTGGAATCGGTGTGCGCATTGGAGCATGAAAGTGGCCCAATTGGCTAGTGTCTTTTTGGGCCAAGCGGGAAACTTTGAAGTGGAGATGGAACTTTTTTGGGATGTATTTGTCGGGATATCGCGGTCAATTAGAATTTCGATCGTCAGTCGAGATTTGGATATGAAGAAGCAGTACATCGGTCTTTGTCAACTTTGCTCTCAAACTGCGCCGCTCCGCAAGAGTCACATCATTCCGAATTGGGCATGGCGTGAGTTGAGAGGCGCAGATGGAAAAGTTGTCGATCTGAATAAGTCCAACATGCATTCCTATGCACTGATCGAACGATTGTTATGCGAGAGGTGCGAACAACTTTTCTCTAAATGGGAAAATGTGGCAAACGGGTTCGGCGACAAAAGTGAAATCGGTTCAGAATACGGACCCTGGCTGCTAAAGTTTGCGACGTCGATTTCCTGGCGTACTTTGAAGTACCAATTGATGCGTGACAATTCAGAGCTAAGTGATACTCTTTTGGAGATAGTGCAGCACCCAAGCGTCCCAGAGGCACTTGATTGCTGGGCTCAATTCTTATTGCATGACCGTCTTGTTTCGAATTCGAAACGACATCGGCAGCATTTGTTTTTAGTTAAGTCCTAATTATCCGATGCGTTCGGCGATCGGACTTACGCTCGGTGCTGCAGATGGACACGTTTTTACCTATACTCGGTTTTAGTTTTACCGCATCATCGGATTGATTGACTCGACGCACCCGAAGCAACTCGATCGAAATCACATAAATGTCCATCATGGAACGTTACCAGATGCAAGTTATTTGACGGATTCGATGGCGAAGTACCTCATCGGCTTAGAAGAGGAAAGCCTCGCGCTTTCGTCCTATTTGCAAAGAAGAACGATCCCGAATTCTTCGCTGAACTCGAACGTCGCGTAGCAGAGCGGAAGTAGTGCCTGCGGCTAGTGTATCAGACCTGAATTGCGTAGCCAAAGTTGCGAAGCTACATAGGAACGCAAAATATACAGACCGACGTTTTTTGTGTCTGGAAGGTTTCGACGCCGATGTCAGCTGATCCGATCGAGCATGTTGTCGTTTTGATGCTGGAAAATCGGTCGTTCGACCAAGTGCTCGGCGACTGCCGGATGCTATATGGAGATTTGGATGGCGTCGATCGGGCCCGGCCGAAGACAAATCAATTTAATGGTGTGACGTACCGACAAAAACCAACAACGGTGCGCTGTGCCAGTCACGATCCTGATCATGAATTGTCGTCGGTACTACGGCAAATCGGTGTGCCGGCTCCTGTTATAGGAACGGATTGCCGGCGACGCTGGTGGTTCATACTTTTGTACATTGCAATTCTGAAGGGGATTTGGAGCTGGCTGCGGAACTGGTCTGTGCGTCTGATCGGATTCGGTCGCGGCAGGTTGAGGGCGCCTCGCTTGAGAATGTATGAGGGGCATTTTGTCGGCGAGTATGTGCGGAAATTCCCTAGCTCGTCATCTGCCGAACGCGACGAAGTGATGGGCTATTACGAATTCGGGAGCCTGCCTGCGATTCATGAGCTAGCGCGCCACTTCACGATATGCGATCGTTAGTTTTCGTCCGTGCCGCATGACGAGCTAACCGATCAAGGCATAAATTGGCGGATCTATTACCACGACGTTCCTCAGACTCTCATGTTTACAAATCAATGGAAGGAAGAAAATGTGCGCAACTATTCTCACATCGAACACTTCGAGGAAGACGTGTCCGGCAATCCAACCGACTTTCCGGCATACGTTTTCATTGAACCGCAATATAGTGGAGATGATGCCAACGATGATCATCCACCGTATGACATCATTCGAGGTCAGCAGTTGATCGCGCGGGTTTATAACGCTCTGCGCCAATCATGAGCTCTGGTCAAAAACGCTCTTGGTAGTTCTTTATGACGAACATGGCGGCTACTTTGATCATGTGGAACCGCCTGAAGCATGCGCGCCTGATACCTGCGTTCGCGAATATTCATTTGACAGACTTGGAGTTCGAGTCCCGGTGATGCTGGTCTCGCCGTGGGTCGGAAAAGGCGTTCAGCCTTCAGACAAAAGTGTTCATTTCGATCACACGAGTCTCGGCAAGTACTTGTGTGAGAAATGGGAGATGAAGCCGCTGGGAAAACGAATGAAGAACGCCAATAGCCTCAGTCTAATGTTGCAGCTTGATCAGCCAGCGCGGATCGATGATGCGCCATTGGTCATACCATCGACGCCAATTGGAACATTACTCACTGCCAGTTCCATTCCACCGCCGGCGACACCTCCAAATGAAAATCAAATCGCTTTGGACGCCCTTTCGGAGTACCTTGATCATAAGGCAACGGGAGCGCCGAAGCCTCATTTGCTGAGGATGGCGGCGAGAGTGCAACCCAACCCAAGCGTTCAGCGCGGACGGGTTGCTAGATTTTTGACGATGGCACGACGGTCATAGTTGCACGGATGCAGCGGATTCTTCATTCTTCCAAATTTCTCAATTCCCCATTTGCTTGCTTCCTCCCCCACCCCACCCCTACAATGTCTGCCAGGAATCCTCGTCCAGCCCGCTGAAGGATCACGCTCATCATGGCCAGGAAGGTGATTATCGATACCGATCCGGGCATCGACGATGCCGTGGCGATTACCATGGCCTTGTTCGATCCGGAGTTGGAAATCGTGGCCATCACGGCCACCGGCGGCAACGTGTTTCCTGCCCAGGCCACGCGGAATGTGCAAACGATCATCGAGCAGTTGGATCCGCCGCGCTGGCCGCGCGTTGGGGCGGCGCCGGAAGACAATCCGTTGCCCTGCGACGGCCGGCAACTCCATGGGCAAAACGGGCTGGGCAACGTCGACTTTCCATTTGCCGAACTGGCCAAAGCCCATCCGGCCGAGAAAGTGCTGTGCGACGAAATCCGCGCCGCGCCGGAAGAAATTACCGTGCTGTGCCTGGGGCCCGCTGTCGAACATCGCCCGGGCGATGCAGCGCGATCCGGAATTGCCCTCGCTGATCGGCCGGCTGGTGATCAGCGGCGGCACGATCAACACGGCCAGCCGCATGAGCCCGGTGGCCGATTTCAATATTTTTTGCGATCCGATGTCGGCCCGCCGGGTGATCAAGTCGGCCACCACCAAAACCATGGTGCCGATGGACCTGACGTACGAGCTGAACTTCACGTTCGAATTCCTGGAAAAGCTGCCGAGCGATTCCACGCGGGCCGGCAAATTCCTGCGGCAGATTCTGCCGTTTGTCTACCGCTCGCAGCGGCAGGTGCTGGGCCGCGAGCACATCAATCTGCACGACGTGGCGGTGCTGTGCGCGCTGACCAACCCCGAGCTGTTCGAAACCGAAATGATGGCCGCCGACGTGGAAACCGAAGGGGAACTAACCACCGGCATGGTGGTGTTCGACCGCCGCCAGGCTGCCAATCGCCAATGGCGCCCGAACTTGGAAGTGGCCGCTAAGGCCGACATGGCCGCAGTGCACGATTGCGTGCTGCGCAGCCTGGAGCGGGCGGGCAAAGCGGGGTGAGAGCCAATTTCACCGCCGAGATGCAGAGGCACGGAGCCAGACGAAGGACGAATTCAGATTGCGGCAACGTCGCAAGTCATTTATTCCGCGCTGGCCCGTTCGGTCGTCGGCTTCTCGAATGTCGCGCGGTCGCCGACTTTGACGGTCATCTTCATCGATTGCCGGCCGCGGAACACGACCATCGGAATATCCTTGCCCACTTCGGTCAGGCTCACCAGATTCATCAGGTGGCTGTCGTTTTCGATCGGCACGCCGTTGAATTCCAGAATCACGTCGTCGGGCTGCAGCTTGGCGGCGGCCGCGGGCGAATTCTCGCGTGATGCCCGAAACGTGCGCCCCGTACGGCCGCGACATGCCCAGCTTGGCGGCGGCGGCGGCGTCGAACTTGCCGTCGAGCTTCACGCCCAAGTAGGCGCGCGTGACGCTGCCGTGGTCGATCAGTTGATTGGCGATGATCTTCACCATGTTGATGGGAATGGTGAAGCCGATGCCTTCGCTGCCGCCGGAGCTGGAGGCGATGGCCGTGTTCATGCCGATCACTTCGCCTTTGAGGTTCAACAGCGGTCCGCCGCTATTGCCGGGATTGATGGCCGCATCGGTTTGCATGAAATCCTGGAAGCGCACGCTTTCGCCCAGTTCCAGGTCGCGGCGGCCTTTGGCGCTGATGATGCCGAAGGTGACCGAGTGGCTCAGGCCGAACGGGCTGCCGACGGCCAGCACGAAATCGCCGATGTCGATTTCATCGCTGTTGCCGATGCGGGCCGCGACCAGGCCGGGCTCCTCGATTTCCAGCACGGCGATGTCGGTGGCCGGATCGGTCCACATTTTCTTGGGGTTGATCTCGCGTCCGTCGGCCAGCTTGATTTTGATGCTTTCGGCCGCGGCCCCTTTCACCACGTGCCGATTGGTCAGCACGTAAAACTTGCCGTTATGCTCGATGATGGTGCCCGAGCCGGCTTCTTCCACCGGTTTGCGGCCATAGCGGGCTGCGGAGTCGGAATGCTCCGAATCGATGTGCACGACGGTCGGCTTGGCCAGTTGCACCACTTTGCGCAGGATGTTGGCCTCGCTTTGCAAATGGACCGATTCTTTGGCCAGTTCGTCGTACTGTTTGGCCCGCTCGGCGGGGGTGGGCGCGGGCTCGTCGAGCTGTGCGGCCGCGAATCGCGAGCAGGCCACAAAAGCAAGCGCAGAACCGGACAGAAGAGCTGACCGACACAGAAAGAGATCCTTGGCCGAAGACCACTGGTCAAGCACCATGACCATTCGCTGGCAAAATGACCGAGCTTGGTCATGGGATGGTTATTGGTGCTTCCGATTAGTATGACAAACCCGTGCCGCGGTTGCAAAAGGCCGATTCTGCGGCGTGGCGACTCGGCTCACAACGTGCCGCGCGCAAAAAAACGGGAGGACGAAGTCCGTCCTCCCGGTGATTTACAGAGTAGCCGTTGGCACGATCAGGAAACGTCGATCTCGATGTCGTCGAGCGTGGTTTCCGTTTCGCCGCCGCCGGAATCGGTGATCCGGCCCCAGTCGTTGTCCGGATTTCCGCCGGCGCCATATTTTTCGGTTTCGCGCTGGCAGGTGATGCAGTAGGTGGCGTACGGCAGGGCGTTCAGCCGGGCCATTGGGATTTTGCAGCCGCAGCCTTCGCAAACGCCATACTGGCCGCTGCGCATCCGCTCCAGGGCGTTTTCGACGTTGGCCAGTTCGCGGCTTTCCACTTCGGCCAACTGGGAGCTGATTTCATCCTGAGCCGAGTCGAGTGCCGCATCCACCAGATCGCCGGCCGTTTGAGCCCGCAGCTCTTTGAGCAGGCTTAAGTCGCCGGCCAGCGCCTTGCGCAGCGCATCGCGGCGCTTGATGAGAATCTGGCGCATGTTCAGCAGTGCATCTTTGCGTGCCATGAATTTTCACCCTTGGTCCGACATCCTACGGCCAAGGCAGGATGGCCCCCCTGCCTCTGCGCGTCGTCGAACTTCTAAAGGACCTCGTTCCTCGTTCCCAGCCGCCCAAGCGACGTTCCGATCGGATGGGCAGCAAACAAAATATAGTACGCGGATCAAGCCCAAGAGATCGCTTCGGCCTGTTCAGTTTTTCAACATTTCACTTCGCCAACGCCAGCAATCGCTTACGGCCGAAGCCGGTGCGGTGCGGATCGAACGACCGAAGCGGCTTGACGGACCCTTGCCAATTTGACTGGGCAAAAGTTGCGCCGAGATTGTGAATTAGTTCCTAGCTGGACACTTCCGTGATGGATTTCACAAGCGGGGCGCACGGGATTTCGGCCGGTTCCTTGGCTGCGTTCGGGCACTTGCCCCGGATAGGAAGCGGCGTCAATCGCTATGGGATAATCGGCAAAATCGGCAGGGATATGCAGCCAATTCCGCCGAAAGGGCAGACCGGGGATGTGCTGGTCGGGAGATTGCCGCTTTGGCATCAAAGCTCCGGCAGTTGCGCATTTTGACTGCCTAGTCGCAATAAGCTACATCTCCAATAGGCTTTAGAAGTTACGACACCACGAGTTGCGATTCGCCGATGTTCGTAAACAGCACCGTAGCTCCGGCCGATACCCTGCTTGGCACCGCCCAAACGCCGCTAGCGTTGCGCATTCGCGGCAGTGAGCGCAACGGGCAGGTGGTTCGACTGCATTCGGCCAAGGTTGCCATGGGTTCGTCGCGCTGCGCTACGCTGCGGATGTGTGCCGCGGGCGTGGCCCCGGTGCATTGCCTGATTCTGCGGGGCAGCGAACCAGACGATCGTCCGCCGCTGGTCGGCCGATACGCTGCTCAATGGCTGCCAATTTACCGACTCGCCGATTTGAACGTTGGCGACCGGCTCTCGATCGGACCGATCGAGCTGGAGGTGATCGACGAGCGGCGAGGCCGAGCCGACCGCCGCCACGGCGACCGCCGGCAAAGCGGCGAACTCGACCGCCGCCAAGCGGAACTCAGTCGCAGGAATCGGAACTTCAACGGCGCGAATCGGAATGGCAGCAGCAAAAGCTGGCCTGGGAAAAGCAGCGGCAACAGTGGCTGGAAGAGCAGAGTCAGGACGAACAGAAGCTTGCCGTTCAGCTGCAAAGGTTGGAACAGCAGCGATGGGCGCTGGGGGAAGAGATTGCGACGCTCGAGAGGGAGCAACTAGCATTTGAATCGCTGCGACAAGAATGGCACTTGCAGTGCGAGCAACAGACGCTGCAATCGCAAGCACACAACGCCGAACTAGCGAAATTGGGGGAAGATCTGCAGGCGCGTGAAGTTGAATTAAGCGAGCGGATCACCAAGGTTGAGTCAGAGATGGAATTGCGAAAGGCTGAGATTGAGGTGCGGCAAAACGAGTTAGAGCGACGGCAGGCGGAGCTGGATCGGCGTGTGGTCGAGCTTGACCGTCGTGGAATGCTTGCTGCGCAGCGCGAGAGCGAACTCGAGCGGCGCAACGAAGCGGTCAAGCATCGCGGCGCCGAACTGGATGACCGCGCCAGCGAATTGAACGAACTGGCCGTCCAACTCAACGATTGTTCGACGCAACTTGACAATCGATCGGGCGATTTGGAACGCCGAGCGGACGAACTTAACGAAATCGAGGAGCGACTCCGAAGCCAACAACAGCAGTTGAAGGGAAAGCAGGAGCGACTCGCCCAGGAACGAGAGGAATTAACCGATCAATAGCAGGCGATTGAATCCGCGCAAGGGCGGCCACGGAGGAATGGTTGACCACGTTGCGGAATGACATCACTGCCTTGCAGGAGGAACTTATGGCATCGCAACAACAAGTAATCCCTGGTGCCGCCGAACCGGCGCAAAGTGAAGCCGATTATGCCGGCCGAGACGCGCAACGACACCAGCGCGAAGCGGAACTCAGGCAACTTGCCAGCCAGTTGGCCGAGCGCGAGACGCAACTCGACGGGAATCTGGATCAACTTGACCAGCGCGAGAAGCAACTGGCCGAGCAGCAGGATGAAATTCGCCGCCGCGCCGCGGAGCTAGACCGGCTGCAGGCCGAATTGGCGGCCCAGCAGGAGCAAGTGGAAAAGATCCTGCGAGCCAAGGTAAAATCGGGCAAGCCGTCGGATGCGGCGGCCAACGAGTTGGCCGGCGAGGATGAAGGCGTTGAACCGAAGCGGTCGGCTGCGTCGATGGAAACTGCTGAGCAGCCATCGGACGGTGGCGAACAGTCGAAGGCCGACAGCAGCGAAGAAGACATATTCGCCCGGCTGCGGGCCATGTCGATTTTGAAAGACGACCCAGAAGGCCGGTCGACCGACGATGCGGACGCCGCGGCCGACGAGTCCGCCTCGCAAGCTGATGAATCGGGTGCGGACTACGAACAAAGCGCCGGAGCCGCAGAAGAATGCGACGCCGGGCAAGGTCAAAGCGGCGAGGAAGAACCAACGGGCGAGAGCCGGAATGAAGCCTCGACCGAGCCAGCCCGCCAGCGTGCGGACGACGAACAATCGATCAACGATTACATGTCTCGCTTGTTGGCGAAGTACGGCAATAAGGCGGAGGACGGCACTACTGTAGCGGCGTCGCAAGCGCCTCCGGTGCAGATCCGGCAATCTGCGACGTCGCAAGCCGCCACGAGCGAAGCTGCGCTGGAACAGGCGAAAAGTGAAACGGCTGCCAGGCCGGCGATGACAAAACTGGAGCCGCCGCGGACCGCAGCGCCGGAAAAGTCGGGGAGCCTGGCGGCCATGCGGGAAATCGCCAATTTCAGCACGCGAGAGGCCATTGCAACCCACCACCGCCACCGCAGCATCATCATTCTGTCCAGCAAGGTGGCGGTGGGTGTGTTTGGATTGATTTGCGGCGCCTTGCTATTGCATTGGGACGACGGACAATCGTGGATTTACTTCGGCGGGCTGGCCGGTTTGATCGTGGCGGGATACTGGTTCGTTCGCGCCGGCCACATGGCCCGGAGCTTGCAAAAATTCCGGCGCAAGGCGGAGAATCCGATGGCGGCGACATCGCACGCACAAAGGAGTTTGCCGCCGGTAAACGACGGCGGACTGGATTTGACGGATCAGCCCGCGGACGCAGAAAAAAGCGAGCAATCGGCGTGACGACGGTCAGGCGTCGCCGCGTGCGGCCAAGACGTCGTCGAAATCGCGGAGATGGTAGCCGATGCCAACCAGGTCGAGCACGCGGCATAGGCTGCGCGTGGCGACGCCGAGTCCATCGGGGCCGCTGAAGCCGCTGAACGGTCCGCCACCTTTCAGGTGGGGTTCCAAATCCAGAAACACTCCTGGAATTCCCCGGCGCTGCAATTTCTTTTCCAAGGCGGGAATGTGCTCGCGGAAATCGCGAAGGATGACGGCGAAGGCGCTATCGCCGACATCGACGGGCACGAAATTCTTGTGGGCATCGCCGTTGCCGTGGCCTTGCCGCCGGGGCGGTTTGGGAATGCCGATAATCCTTCACGTGCATCCAGCCGATGCCCGGCTTCATGGCCAGATATTGCTGGAATAGTTCGGCGGGCGTATAGCCTTGCGAAATGATGTTGCCGCCGTCGAACACGAGCATCAGTGCCGGATGATTG
Source organism: Pirellulales bacterium (assembly GCA_963773925.1). Lineage (GTDB taxonomy): Bacteria > Planctomycetota > Planctomycetia > Pirellulales > JADZDJ01 > CAVRAW01. The sequence continues at coordinate 343,196 of CAVZDC010000020.1, read as the reverse complement.
ACCTGGCGGAAGATTTCGGCGGCCGCCTCGCCATTGCCGGCAAGCGTGTCGGCTTCGATTTCCAAGCCGAAGGTCAGGTCGGAGCGATGGCAGGCCTCGGCGATCTGTCCTAACTGCTCGACCGCTTGCGCCACATGGGGTTTTGGATCGGCGCCGTGGGGCGGATAAAAGGAAAATCCGCGGATGAGCTTGGTTTCAAACGCGTGGGCCAGTTCGCAGGCCCGTTTGACTTCGCCGGCCAGATATTTTTTGAAGGGGACGTAATCGTGCTTGGTGCCGTCGGGTTGATCGAGCAATTTTATTTTGCCCAGCGGCGATCCGAGCGAAGTGACGTTCAGGCCGTATTCATCTTCCAGGTGGCGGATTTTGGTAATCTCGCCTTTGGACAGCTCCAGCACGTTCTTGATGCCGCCGCCGACGTCGATAAAGCGAAGGCTGTAATATTGCAGCCCTGCCGCCGCCAAGGCGCAAAACTGCTGGACGGCGGTTTGCTGATTCGCCGCTTCGTCGGCAAACGCGCTGAGGATGACCTGCGGTTGTTCGTCCGGCATGTTAAGCTTTCTTGAGCGGCGCTGATACGTCGGCGGGAATGTGGAGCCGCCATTGTCCGATGCCATCGAACGATCGACAAGCCCCCAGCCATCCGCCGCATACCGCATACTTACTGCCCACCGCTTGCATGGCCGAACTCATTGTCGATAACGTCACCAAGGAATTTCCCACGCGGGCCGAATCGCTGGTGGTTCTGCAGGGCGCGTCGCTGGAACTGGCGAGTGGGCAGAACCTGGCGATCCTTGGCCCGAGCGGATCGGGCAAAAGTACGCTGCTGCACATCATCGGCACGCTGCTAAAGCCGACGTCGGGGCAAATCACGCTCGACGGCCAGAACCCGTTGGCGCTTGACGAACCTCGGCTGGCCGATTTTCGCAACCGCAAGATCGGTTTTGTATTTCAGGATCATCATCTGCTGCCGCAGTGCTCGGTTTTGGAGAACGTGCTGTTGCCGACGATCGCACGGGGGCGGCCGGAGGGCGATGCGAACGATCGCGCGCGATCGCTGCTGGAGCGCGTGGGTCTGGGCAATCGCATGGAGCACCGGCCGGCGGAACTTTCCGGCGGGGAACGGCAGCGGGTGGCGGTGGCCCGGGCGCTGATTTTGAAGCCGCTGCTGCTGTTGGCCGACGAGCCGACCGGCGATTTGGACCGCAACACGGCCGCGGCGGTGGGAAAGCTGCTGATCGAACTGGAGCGAGAAGAGCAAACGATGTTGATCGTGGTCACGCATAGTCTGGAGCTGGCGTCGCATTTCGATCGGCGATTGGAATTGGAGGCGGGCAAGCTGGCGCCGACATCCTGAATTCGAATGACGACCATCCGCCTGGCACTTCGCAGTCTTACTTTCCATTGGCGCAGCAATGCGGCCGTGGCACTGGGGGTGATGGCCGCCACGGCCGTGCTGACTGGAGCACTGGTGGTTGGCGACAGCGTGCGGGGCAGCTTGCGGCATTTGATCGTCGATCGGTTGGGGCGGATCGATGCGGTGCTGGTTGCACCGCGATTCTTTCGCGAGAAGCTGGCCGATGAGGTTGCCGCCTCGCCAGATATTCAGCGGCACTACGCTGGCGCACTGCCGGCGATTTTGCTCGAAGGCAGCGTGGAATCTGTGAGCGATCGGCCACGGCATCGCGCCGGCGGCGTGACTGTGTTAGGTGTGCCGGCGGAATTCTGGCAGCTCGGAAGCGGCGGCCCGGCCAACTCGCCGACAGGCGATCAGATCGTGCTTAACCAGCCTCTGGCGGAGCGGCTGCATGTTCACGCCGGCGACGAGGTGCTGTTGCGACTGCCGCAAGCCAGGCCAATTCCCGGCGATAGTCCATTGGGGGAAAAAACCGAAACCAGCCGAAGCCGCCGATTCACGGTGAGCGCGGTCATCGGCGCCGAAGGTTTAGGGCGATTCGGTCTGCGGCCGACCCAACAATTGCCGCTGGATGCCTTCGCGGCGATCAAGCCGCTTGCGCGGTTAGTCAACGCGCCCGATCGAGTGAATGCGATCCTTGTGGCGGGCTACGACGAATCGACCGCGCCAGATCCGGCCGCCGAGCAAGTGCTGCAGCAATCGCTGCGGCCCACGCTTGCCGATTACGGACTCTCGTTGCAAAAAACTGGTCGGGATTATTTCGATCTTACCTCGGAGCGGATACTGCTGGAGCCCGCAATGGTTGCGTCAGCCCTGAAGACGTTCGGAGCCGAGGGGGCACAGCCGGTATTCACATATCTGGCCAATTACATATTGGCTGGTGACGGGCGAGGAAAAATTCCATACTCCACCATCGCGGCGGTCGATTTTTCCAAGCAACCGCCGTTGGGGCCACTGTTGAACCGGGAAGGCAAACCGATAGGCCCGCTGGCGATCGGCGAAATTGTGCTGAATTCGTGGGCGGCCGACGATTTAGCCGCACAGGGCACGCCGGTCAAACCCGGCGATCCGATCGAGATTACCTACTTCCGTTCCGAGACCACCCACGGCGAGGCGGAGGAATCGCGGTACACGCTGCGGCTGAAGGACGTTGCGCCGCTAGCCGGCGTGGCCGCGGATCCGAACCTGACTCCAGAAGTGAAGGGGATCACGGACGAGGCATCCATCGCCGATTGGAATCCGCCGTTTCCGTTCGATGCCGCGCGGGTTCGCACCGTGCCGCCCAACAACCAAGACGACGCGTATTGGCGCGAGCATCGGGCGACGCCGAAGGCGTTTAGCGGTCTTGCTCAGGGCCGTTCGCTGTGGGGCAGCCGATTTGGCGACACGACTTCGATTCGAATTCCGGCCCGCGAAGGAATGACCGAGCAATCGCTGACCAAGCAGTTGGTTCAGGGGCTTAAGCCCGAGGCGTTGGGTTTTGCATTTTCGCCGATCAAGCGGCTGGGATTGGAGGCTGCCGCGGGAACGACGCCTTTTGCGCTGCTGTTTTTGGGTTTTAGCATGTTCATCATCGCAGCCGCGCTGATGTTGGTAACGCTATTATTCAAATTGGGCATCGAACAGCGGGCAGCGGAAATCGGCATTATGCTCGGTGTCGGATTTCGGCGGAGGCTGGTGCGACGCGTGCTGCTGATGGAGGCTCTTGGCGTGGCGGTGGTGGGTGCGGCAGCCGGCGCTGCGGCGGGCATCGGCTATGCGTGGCTGATGCTTGTGGGGCTAAAGACGTGGTGGCTGGGCGCGATTTCCACGCCGTTTCTCGATCTGTATTTCACTCCGGAAAGCATCGCGATTGGCATTGCCAGCGGCATTTTGACCTCGCTGGCGACGATTGCGTGGGCGGCACGGCGACTGCGGCGCGTGAGCGTGCAACGATTGCTGGCCGGCGCGACGGAAGAAACTCGCGCTGCGGTCGGCCGACGGAGTCGCTGGCCCGTGTGGTTTGCCGATGCACTGCTGCTGGCGGCGGCGGTTTGCGCGGTCGCCTCCATATCGCTGAAGGCCGAAATTCGCGCCGGCGGATTCTTCGGCGCCGGTGCGCTGGTGCTGGCGGGGTTATTGACGCGGATCTGGCATTCGCTGCGAGCCGACCACGGGTCGTCGTTATTGCACAAGCGGGCCGCACTGGCGCATCTGGCGTGGCGCAATGCTTCGCGACATCCGCTGCGGAGCACGTTGACGATCGGCCTGACGGCGGCGGCATGTTTTCTGATTCTGGCTCTGAGTGCATTCCGGCTTGATCCGCCAAAGGGCTTGACGGTATTTCGGGGGGGCGACGGCGGCTTTGCGCTCGTGGCGCAATCGGATCAGCCGATTTATCACGACATTGGTTCGACAGGCGGCCGGCGGGATCTAGGATTCAGCGCGAAAGATGAACACGCGGTGGCCGCGGCGCAGGGGGACAGTGCGCGCATTTTTTCGTTCCGCGTGCGGGCCGGCGACGATGCCAGTTGCCTGAATTTATACCGCCCACGGCAGCCGCGCATCGTGGGCGTGCCGCAGCAGTTTATCGATCGGGGCGGATTCGCGTGGACCGCGAGGCTGCCGGACACACCGATGGATGCCAATAATCCATGGCTGCTATTGGACCGCCCGCCGCCGGCTCCTGGATCGAAGGCGGAAGGGCCGGCGCCGATGCCCGTCATATTGGATCAAAATACAGCCGTCTACAGCCTGCACTTGACGGGCGGCCCGGGGGAGATCTTTGCGATCGATCGGCCCGGCGGAGGAAAAATCAAGCTGCAAGTGGTTGCACTGTTGGAGAACAGTATTTTTCAGGGGGACTTGTTGGTAAGCGAGAACGATTTTCTACGGTTGTTTCCCGACAACAGCGGCGACCGGATGTTTCTGCTGGAAATGCCGCCGGAATATGTGGCGCCGGTGGCCAAGGCGTTGGAAAACGCGCTGGACGAATACGGACTTGAAACCCAGACGACGGGCGAACGGCTGGCGGAATTGTACGCGGTGCAAAATACTTACCTGGCCACCTTCCGCAGTTTGGGCGGCCTGGGACTGCTGCTGGGCACATTCGGATTGGCCACGGTGCAATTACGCAGCGTGCTGGAGCGGCGCGGCGAACTGGCGCTGTTGCGTGCCACCGGATTTCGCCGTCGCCGCCTGGCACAGATGGTGATGCTGGAGAATACGGCGCTGTTGATTGCCGGATTGGGCACCGGGGCAATCGCCGCGCTAGTCGCCTTGCTGCCGCATTTGGTGTTATTGGGCGGGGCGAGAATACCATGGTTGTCGCTGGCTGCGACGCTAGGCACGGTATTGGTTGTGGGACTGCTGGCCGGATTGATCGCGGTTCGCAAGGTGTTATTGGCACCGCCATTGCCTGCATTGCGCGGCGAATAGGAGCCGATCGGTATCTGGTTCTGGGCAGTTGTCGGATAAACTGACTGGCGATTTAACTCATAATCATCTCCACTGGCGCAAACATGACCACGATGAAAAGCACGGCCTTGGTGTTGCTGTCGATTGCGCTGACGGCGCTCACTTGGGGCGCGTACGGGCCGCTGTTGAGTTTGGGGGGCCGTGCCATGGCCGGCAGCCACTGGTTGCCGTTTTTGTTTGTGGGCGTGGCGTATTTCATCGTGGCGGTGGTGGTCACGGCGGGACTTTTGGTATGGCGCGGCGAGCCAGGCAATTGGAACACGGGCGGAGTGGTTTGGAGTTTTTTGGCGGGCGTGGTCACGGCCGTGGGCGCACTGTGTATCATTCTGGCGCTGACGAACAAGGGCAACCCGATCTATGTGATGCCGCTGGTGTTCGGTGGGGCGCCAGTGGTCAATACGCTGGCGACGATGTGGACCTCAAAGACGCACCGTGAGGCGGGGCCTTTTTTCTACGCGGGATTGATTCTGGTGATTGCCGGCGCGGCGACGGTGCTGGTATTCAATCCGGCGGCCAGGCCGAAACCTGCGGCAGCGGCGGTTGCCAGCACAACGGCGGCGGAATCGACAGCCGCGGCGCCCGCGGGGTCTGCGTCGATCACGTTTCCGCAGTTAATGAAGGTGCTGGGCTTCGTGGCACTGACGGCGATTTGTTGGGGTTGCTACGGGCCGCTGCTGCACATCGGGCAAATGCACATGCATGGCAGCCGGATGCGGCCGTTTATCTGCGTGGGCATGGCGTATGTGGTGGTGGCGATTGCTGGTCCATTGGTGTTTTGGACGGCCCTGGGGGCCGATGGCGAGCTGTCGGCGCGCGGCGTGTTTTGGAGTTTGGCCGGTGGAACTTGCGGGGCACTGGGATCGCTGGGCGTGATCCTGGCGTTCACGTTCGGCGGCAAACCGGTGTATGTGATGCCACTGGTGTTTGGCGGGGCGCCGGTGGTGAACACGTTCATCAGCATTGCGACGAGTGGGAATATCTCGTCGATTTCGCCGCTATTCTATGCCGGGCTGATCGTGGTGGTGGCTGGGGCGGTTAGCGTGCTGGTGTTTGCGCCGCGTGGCGGGCCGCCCAGTGCTCAACCTGCGGCTCCGTAATTGCAGCACGCGCTCCCCTATCGGGTCGCGGCTAAACACCTGTTAGGTGCCGCGGACGCAGCCGAACCATTCGATGTGCTTGCGCGGGCAGAAGTGGAGTTTGTGCGCGCGGCAATACGGTTCGAGCCAGTCGGCTTTCTGTAGCAGAGTTTCGACGTCCATTCCTTGCGGCATTAAGAGGACGCGGCCGCGGTCGATCTCGGGAAACTCGTGCAGCCAGGCATCGGCGGCTTCGCAATCGTTTTCGCAGTCGACGACGAATTTGATTTGATAGGGATATTCGCCGCACCAGCCGCCGGATTACGTCGGGTTCGTGGCGAGATGCGTTCGTGGCGATCGTGCCAGCGCGGTTCTTCTTCGACCGATGGGCCGGAACCGGCGAGTTTGGGGCTGATCGACATCAGGTCGCACACCAGTGGCAGATAGAGCGTGCCGGCGGTTTCGACGGTGATGTGCAGGCCGCGGTCGTGCAGTGCGGCCGCCAAGGGAACAAGTTCGGCAAAGAGCATCGGTTCGCCGCCGGTGAGCACGGCATGGCCGCATGCGCCGCCGATGGGGAGCAAATCGTCAACCTGACGGAGGATTTCGTCGAGCGACAGGTCTTCGCCTTCCGGTTCCCAGGAAGTGTACGGCGTATCGCAGAACCAGCAGCGCAGATTGCAGCCGCTGGTACGCGACGAAGACGCTGGGCGTTCCGGTGAGAAAGCCTTCGCCTTGGAGCGATCGAAATATTTCGGCGATTTTCACGGACGTTTGGTAACAATCGCATATGCGGATCGGTTAAATCCGGCTTCGGCGAAATCCCTTTAGGCCGGCGCGAGCAGGCAAGCATCGCACTGGCCGCAGGGATCGCCGGCGGATCCGGGATCGTAGCAAGTGTGGGTCAGACGCGTAATCGACGCCCAACTCGGTGCCGCGGCGAATGATTTCCGCCTTGGTCATTTTAATGAGCGGCGTGTGAATCTTGAACCGGAGCGTGCCTTCGACGCCGGCTTTGGTGGCCAGATTGGCCATGTTGATCGAAGGCCGCGATGTATTCCGGGCGGCAATCGGGATAGCCGCTGTAGTCGATCGCATTGACGCCGATGAAGATATCGGCCGATCGCCGTAGTTTCCGCATACGCCAGCGCGAGCGACAACATCACTGTGTTCCGCGCGGGCACGTAGGTACTGGGAATGCCCTGCCCCATTTCCGCCGCGGTGCGATGCTTTGGGCACGGCGATATCGGCCGTCAGGGCGCTGGCGGCAAACTCGGGCCAGATTGATCCGCACAGTTTCGTGCCGCGCGACGCCCAATTGTCTGGCCACTCGAGCCGCGGCATCCAACTCGAACCGGTGCCGCTGGCCATAGTCGACCGACAGTGCAAAGAGGTTAAACCCCTCGGCTCTGGCAATGGCGGCGGCGGTGGCGGAATCGATTCCGCCGGACAGCAGGATCACCGCCGATTTGGGTGTGTCGGATTGTCCTGGGCCACTGGTTTCCATTTCCTTATGTTGGCACAATTGCTGATACGAGGAAAGGAGCCATAGCGTGGCCGATGATTTTCGAAAAATGCTGGAAACCTTCGCCAATCCGAATCCGAAGCGGGATTATTCAATTGAGATTATCTGCCCGGAGTTCACGTCGGTGTGCCCCGTGACCGCCCAGCCCGACTTTGGGACGATGACGATCACGTATACCCCGGAAGCGAAGTGCGTGGAGCTGAAGAGCCTGAAGCAGTATTTGCAGCAATTTCGCAATGAGGGGATTTATTACGAGGCGGCGACCAACCGGATTTTGGACGACCTGCTGGCGGTGGTTCAGCCGCGGCGAATGAAGATCGTGGCGGCATTCACCCCCCGCGGCGGAATTACCACAAACGTGACGGCGGAGTACGCGGCGAAGAAAGAATGACCAATGATTCGGTTTGCCCCAATTAGTCATTGGGATTTGGCCATTGGTCATTTGCCTTTTTAGTACAACTTCGCGTTCGGATTGTTCTTATATTCTTTGAATAACTCTCGGCATTCGTTGGTCAGCATGCCGCCGATGAGCTTCACCTTGCTTTTGCCCATTTCGAGGATTTTCTTGGCGTCGATGTAGAGTTCGTTGAAGCCCACGTCGGCGGCATCCTGCACGGTGGCGCCGAAATAGACCGTATCGACTCGCGCCCAATGCAAAGCGGACATGCACATCGGGCAGGGTTCGCAGGTCGTCGCCACGATGCCACCTTCCAGAAACCATTTGCCGATGTGTTTGCAGCCCACGCGGATGGCGTTGACCTCGGCGTGCGCAGTGCTATCGATCGTAGTCAGCACGGTGTTGTGAGCGGTGGCGATCAGCTTGCCCCCCTGTTCGATGGCGCAACCGAAAGGACTGTTGCCCGTCTTAAAGCCCTCGCGGGTTTTGTTGATCGCCAAACGCATCAATTCTTCTGGACTCATGGCACGAATGGTGTGGGTTAGGGAAACGAGATGCCAAAAAACGCCCCGATAAGCTTAACAACCGCCCCGGCGCAAAGCCAGATGTGGGCTCGCGAGAGGCAAATAATCAATTCGATTAGGAACAATACGGCCGAAGCTTGGCGGCGATTTCGGCGGGGATGGGCATCGATTGCGGCGGAACGCTGGGGAACAAACGGCAGCAGACGGCGGTGACTTCGCCCTCGGCCACCGGCCGGTTGTCGTGGCGGATATCGAACTGGTAAGTCACGCTTTTTTCGCCGAGGCGCGAAATCGTGAGCGTGATGGTGAGCACGTCGTTAAATCGGGCGGCGCCGAGATAATCGCAGCGGGCGTGGACGCGAGGCCAGCTTACCGGGCCATCGGCGTCGCGGCTGATCAGGCTGAGGCCGAGGTGGCGCAGGAATTCGTGCTCGACCGATTCAATCAGCGGGAAGAAGGAAGCGAAGTGCGCGATGCCGGCCGCATCGGTGTTAGCAAATTCAACCCGGCGCAGTGAGTCGTGAAAGAGCTCACTCGCCTACGTAGGGAAGCAGGGCCATGAAGCGGGCCCGTTTGATGGCCAGGGTGACGGCGTGCTGGCTGGCGGCGGTGCAGCCGCTTTTGCGGCGGCTGACGATTTTGCCTTGGCGGTTGGTAAGCTTGTTCAGCAGCTCCAGGTCTTTGTAATCGACAAACATGGGGCGGGGGCGCTTGCCGTCGATGAAGATGGGATCCTTCTTCTTGGTGCGGAGCTTCATCTTGGAGCGCTTCCGCATGGGGCGCTGATTCTTTTTGTCGGCAAACGAACCGAAGCGAGGCATGGCAAAATTCCGCAATCGAAGGGTGTATAGGAAACGAACTAAGATACCCGAGTTGTCCGAGGAAAATCTAGCGGTGGGTGGTTTGGTGGGCTGGTAATCTGGTGTCTGGTGGTCTGGTCGTCTGGTTTCTGGGCGGCTGGTAGCAGAAACCAGAAATTTAGACACCAGACACCTGTGCCCCTAAATGATTTCGCCCTCGGAGAGCACGGGGGCCATCCGAGGGCGAGTGAAGGTCAAGTTAACTGGCTGTCAACTGTCCGTCACGAACACAACTTGCGGCGATCAAAAATCGCGCTTACCGGCGGCCGTATCCGCCGCCACCGCCGCCGTAACCGCCCCGGCCACCGCCGCCAGCGGGACGCGGGGTACGTTCCCGCGCTTCATTCACCGTCAGGGCTCGGCCGCCCATGTCGCGGCCGTTCATCGCGGCGATTGCCGCCTCGGTCCCCTCGTCGGTTTCCATTTCCACGAAACCGAAACCGCGGGAGCGGCCCGTTTCGCGATCGGAGATCACTTCGGCGCTTTGCACTCCGCCGTGCTCAGCAAACAAGCTTTGCAATTCCGCCGAAGTCGTTGACCAGGGGAGGTTCCCCACATAAATCCGTCGACCCATCGAACACCTTCTACAGGGAGCACACGAACAGAAACAGCACTTCTTCAAAGACGTGAACTGAACCGAGGACGCGAAATGGCTTGGCTCCCGGAGGGCCATCGCGCCGCTCAACCGGCTATAGGAAGTGTAGCGTGTGCGGCGCGAGCGCCGCAACGTCTGTGCGGCAAAAAAGCCGGGCTGGGAGGCACCCCCCGCCCGGCAAAGCGACAGGGACGCTCGCGGCCATTGGCGACCAACGCAAAGCATTGCGGCTGGATAGTTTGAGAAGTGGTCGTCTCGAAATTGACCTGAGAGCCGCGGGCATGCTACCGGGACCGCGTTTGTACGACGCGGCGATAAAGGCGCCGATGCTCTTGGGCCATTTGCTGTGCGGAATAATGCGCGAGAATTGCCTCCCGACCTCGGCGACCGAGCTCGCCGACCAGCGCGGGATCGACGATGAACTGGCGGAGCTTTGCCGCCAGGTCTGCGGGATGATTAGCGTCGCACAACAAACCGCCGCCGGTGTGCTGGATCAGTTCGGGAAAGACGCCGTGCCGGGCGGCCACCAAAGGCACACCGTTGGCCAGGGCTTCCAGCGCGGAGAGACCTTTGCTTTCAGGATAGACCGTGGGCAATGCCATCACGTCGAGCGATTGGAGAAAAGTGATTTTTCCCGCGCGGTCGGGTTCTCCCAAATAGGCAAACCGATCGGCCAGCCCACAGGCGGCGACGCGGCGCACCAGCGATTCGAAATAGGGTTCGTCGGCGGGCGATTTGTAACCAGCCATGCGGAGGCGCAGCGGGGGGAGCGTTTTGTCTGTGGAAAGTTGTGCGAACGCTTCGACCAGCAGATGCAATCCCTTTTCGGAGGCAATGCGGCCGAAATAGCCGATCGTGAAAGGCTCGGCCGGCCGGCTGTCTCGCAATTGGTGGCCATCGAGATGCAAACCGTGGGGGACGACTTCGATTTTGGCGCGATCGACCGCCAGGTAATCGGCCATGAAGTCAGCGAAGTAACGGTTATAGGCGATGAACAGATCGACATCGGCGGCACGCTGGCGCAATAGATCGCGCGCTCGGCTGTAGTGCGGTTCCGGCAATTGCTCCAACAGCCAATCTTCGCCGGCCAGGTTGCACACGATGGGCACTTGCAAGCGGTGGCGCAATGCAGGGGCCATGCCCACCAGCAAGGCGTTGGAAAGGTGGATTAGATGAGGTTGGGCGTGGCCTTGGAGCCAGTGGAGCAACTTTTCGATTTCCTTGCGTTGGCGCCCCTGCTGGCCTGCAAGCGTGGAGACGGTAAGCGCCCCAAGTTTGGCGGGTTCCATGCCAGCGCTACGTCGTGACAGCCATTGGAGCAAGCGGGGAGAATCGAGCAGCCGATCGAGAAACCACGGCGTGCGGCGAAACAGAGCGAAGCGTTGTTGCAGATAGACGTTCACGCCGCCGAAGAAGATGCGCGGCTGGCTGACGTTTTCTTCATCGGTGCGCAGCGGCGTGTACGTGGGGACCAGCAAGACGTGGTCGCCCTGCGCCAATAGCGCGCGGGCCAGGGTGTTGTCGTGCATGCAGGTGCCGCAATAGCGTGAGGCGGCGCCGGCGGTGAGATACACAATCCGCAGGGACGAGTGATGCGCGTCGGATGACGCGGGACCGACGGCGGGAAGAGTGCCTGCGGTGGTGGAGAAAGAACTCATCGATTCTGCTAAACCACAAGCGGAAATCGGGCGAGACGTTCATTCCGGCGTAACGATCTCCAATAATTCTACCGCCGCCGCGCCGTTGCCGCGAATGAAGGCGGTGCGGCCATAGGTGGTTTGCTTGGGGCCAATGCCCATCTGGCGACATAATTCGCCGCCAGGCTTAACGCGCCACAGCGCGTTCAACTCAATTTTCCACAACGCATTGTGCGCGATCAGAATCCGGCCCAAGGGGGTCGATTGGCTTTCGACTTCGCGGCGCACGTCGTCGCTGACGAAATCGAAATTCATCCGCATGATGCCGAATTGCACGACGCGACCGTCGGCGTGCCGCTGCAGCAAGATTCGCCGGGCGTAAACGCTGCCATCCGTCTTGACCTGCAGAACGCGGACATCGACCGGGCCTTTGTGATATTCCTCCATTGCCACGGTCATGTGGTGCGGATGCGCCAAGAGCCGCCGATAGGGATCGGAGAGCAATTCGGGCTGGATTTGTTCAAAGCGGCCCAACTCCTCTGACCGTCTGTAGAACAGTCCCACCAGCGACGATAGTTGAACGTGGGGGTCGACTTTCGACACTGCGATGCGGAGAGGTTAGGGGCGGAAGGTAAAGCGTCGGTCGTGCCTGGCGGCGGCTGAGCGCGTCGACAAACATTGCCCGCGATCCGCCAGGATTGGATGCGTCGCGCTAGCGGAACACGATGGCCGCACTGCCCGTGTGCTATTACCGGCAGTGTGGCGGGAGCCATCCAGCGGGCGAGTGTGATCCTACAAAACGTTGGGTGCGGCGAGAATCGCTTGTTTAGGGGGCTCGGAGAGGCGACGCTCCAGCACCGTGTCAATCAAGTAATAAAACAGCCGGCGCAGCAAATCGGGCTGAATATCATCTGCAATTGCCACCGCGCGCCCTTGGTGTTTGGCCACCAGTCGATCGGCCTTTTCAAACACGTCGGCTTCTTCGTACAGGCGGCGAATTTGCTGCAATTTGGCGTCGTCCAGCGGCTGATGGGCGGCCAACGATTCCAGCGCGGCGCGCGATTGCGGCGCGAGACCGTCCAATGCCAGGGCCCAAAGCACGGTGGGACGGCCGCCGATGATATCACCGGCAGCAGCCAGCTTGTTGTGATCGTCGCCCAGCCAGTCGTTCAAATCGTTGATGATTTGGAAAGCCACGCCCAAATGACGGGCGAATTGATTCATGGGCTCGGAATAGCTATCGGCGGGGCCGGCCAGACGGGCTCCCATGTAAAGGGCGGCGCCGAAGGCGGGGGCCGTTTTCAACGCGTAGATGTTGATTGCTTCGGGCGGAGTGATTTGCTTGTTGCGGGAATCGCGCCAGAAGAGCTCGGCCCCCTGCCCTTCGCTGAGCTTCATGTGGGCATCGGCCAGTCGATCGATGATTTCGCCGACGACATCGGCCCCGAGAGTTTTTGCTTCGCGGCTGACCAGCCGGTAGCCCAGGCCGATCAAATAATCGCCGACGTTGATGGCGGTGGCGGCGCCGAATTTGCGATGCGAGCGTGGGGGCGCCGTAGCGGTATTGGTCGTCGTCTTCGATGTCGTCGTGCACCAACGACGCTTTGTGAAAGGTTTCGATCGACAACGCACAGCGCTTGATCGGTTCCGGGATACGGCTGAGATTGGCCGCTCCATCGGCCTGAGTGCAGGCGCCGTCGGTAAGGGCATCGTAAACGGCCAAAGTGATGAAAGGCCGCGAATGCTTGCCGCCGCGGGCCAAAAAGTCGTAGGCGATGGCCTCGGTTACGGCCACCGGATCGAGGCCTTCTGTTCCGTCGCCATTGCGCTGGGCCAGCGACGGGCCGGCGTGCTGCCGGGGGGCCAAGTGCTCCAGCACATCGGGCTGGAACATCGCTCCGGCGGCGTGCAATAAGGCATCGCAGTTGGCGCGGAATTGGCCAACTTCGCCAGCGGAAGCCCGGCGCGTTGGCGCCGCTTGGGGGTCGGAATCGGCCCAGAAAGATTCAGGGGTTGCTTTCGCCAAGGGTGTGCCTCGGGGCTGATAGATATCCGAATCTCCATGGCGGGCAACAGCGGCACATCCCGCTTCAGCTAAGATCGCGGGCTCCGTACCGCCTGACCGATCGCGAAAGAAATCCTTACCTCGATCGGCCGCCGTCATCATACCATAGCCAGGCAGACTGGAAACCGGCGGTCTGGCGATTTGAGGGCTTTTTTCGGCCGACTCTAAGACCGCAAAGTTTTCCAGGATTAGCTGTCACGTATACCGCACACCCCGATGCTCCGCTTCGAAGAAAGCGGGCAAAAGGGAATCGGCTTGCAATAAACCGGCGCGAGTAAGCCGCACATCGTCCCCCGCGATCTCGAGCCATTCATCGTTTTGATACTGCTGCCATACGCCGCGCCACTGGTCGAGAATTTCCACGTCGAACTTGCGGCGGAAGTAGCCTGCATCCAAGCGGCCGGTCTTCAATTGCAAAATCATCTCGCGGACCAATAGCTGATGCGGCGTGGGACGCAAGCCGCGCCACAACGGCAGCTCGCCGCTGCTCCAGCGGCCCGACGTATTGCGGCCAGTCGGCGAAGTTTTGGTAATGCACGCCGCTGATGTGGCCGAAGCTGGCGACGCCCGTGGCCAGCAGATCGCTGCCGCGCCAGAGGTTGTCGCGATAGCTGAAATTCACTTTGCGGGAATCTTTCACCAGCGTGTACGCGCTGGAGACGCTGCAGCCGGCGGCGCACAGTTCGTCGAAGGCGTAGTCGACCCAGGCTCGCTTGGTGCCCCAATCGGCCACTGCCGGCGCGTTGTGATGCTGGAGGATGTCGTGGGAGTAGACGGTGCTGAAGGGCAATTCCATCTGATAGATCGTAACGCTGTCGGGGGACAACTCCAGCGTGCGGCGCACGGTGTCGCGCCAATTGTCCCAAGTTTCGCCCACCATGCCGGCAATCAGGTCGATGTTGGTGTTGGGAAAACCGGCGTCGATGATCCATTGCCAGGACGCGCGATTTCGGCCGATAGATGGGCGCGGCCATTTTCCTCAAGGACTGCGTCGCTGAAGTTTTCGACTCCCAAGCTGATGCGCGTGACGCCCAGATCGCGGAGCGTATTTACCTTGGGCTCGGAAAGCGTTCCGGGTTCGCATTCGAAGGTAACTTCCTCGGCATGGTCCCAATTGATGTTGGCCCGCAGGCGGTCGACGAGCGAAGTTAATTGTTTGGCGCTCAGGAACGACGGCGTGCCGCCGCCGAAATAGACAAAGCGAAACGGGCGGCCACCCATTACCGGCAGCCTGCTGACCAGTTCGATCTCGCGCGATAGTGCCGATACGTACTGTTCCACTTCGGCGGAGTTCTTGTCGGTATACACGCGAAAATAACAGAACTTGCAGCGTTTGCGGCAAAAAGGGATGTGCAGATAGAGACCCAACGGCACCGGTTCGCCAGTAGTCGCCAGGCGCGGTGGCGACGCATGCATTGCCGAGCGAACGTGGGTCAGCTCGGCGGCATTCCATTGCGAGAAGGGGGGATAGTTGGCGATGAAATAACTGCCAACTTCGGTTTTTTTGCTGGTACCAGTTGCCACATTGCACCTACTTCGGCTTGTCTCCAAAGCAGTATATCACGCCGGCATCGCTGGCGATGACCAATCGCCCCGAGGCCACCGCGGCACCGGCCAGAAACGATCCGCCAGCCTCGTACTCCCACGTTTTGTTGCCGGTGGTCAAATCGAGGCCATAAATCCGGCCATCGGCGGAGCCGAAATAGACTCGCTTTCCAATGACGACTGGCGAGCCATCGACGCGCCCCTTGGTAGTGAATTCCCAAAGCTGGTTCCCTGTTTTGGGATCCAGCGCGTGCAGCGCTTTGTCGCGGCCGCCGAAAATGACTGCGTTGCCGGTGAGTGCGGCGCTGGAGCGAATCGGCAATTTTCGACGCTGATCTTCCCATCGCCACACCTGGTTGGATTGCTTCCAGTTGATGCAGAAGAACGTGGCGCCTTCGGTTCCAAAGTAGATGCGATCGCCGGCCGCCGCGGGCGTGCTGCCGGTGGGCGATTCGATATCGACCGCCGCCAGTTGTTCGCCCGTTTTCAAATCGATGACGTGCAGTTTGGCGTCGCAGCCGGCGAGGAAACAGCGATCTTGAATCACCGTGGGCGAGCAGCGAATTTGATTGCCGATGGAGTGCGTCCAAACTTTATTGCCGGTCTTTGCGTCGAGACAATACAGCGTGGAATCTTGGGAGCCGAACAGCACGTTGTCGTGATAGAAGTTGGCGGCGGAATTGATTTCGGCTTCGGCCTTGAAAGTCCATTTCGTTTTGCCCGTGTTGGTATCGAGGCAGAAGAACGTGCCGTCTTGATCGCCCAGATACACAAGCCCGCCGCGCACTGCGGCCGCGGTGTTGAAGCCGACTTGCTTGGCCGGATTTGCGAATTTCCATTTTTCGGCGCCGGTTGCCAGGTCCAGCGCGTACACTGTGCCGTCGAGATCGCCGATGATATACCGTGCCACCAGCGATTACCGGCGTGGCGTCGAACGATCCTTTGTCGACGGAATACTTCCACAGCAATTCGGGATTGTCGGGCAGCGTTGAATCCGAAACTCCCGTGGCCTGGGCATTGCCGCGGAACACATGCCAGCTTTGGCCAACGGATTTCTGTTGCTCATCGGCCAGCGCCGCTGTGGCACACATCAGAAACGCGATGCTGGCGGCAAACAACCTAGTATGCCGCCTGATACAACGAAAGCAGATCATCGACTTGTGCCTTGCGGGGGTTGAATTGCGCCGTCCATTGCTGAGCAGCATCGTTGGCGAGCGGTGGCAGCTTTTCCTTGGGGATTTGAAACTCGCGCAAACGGGTATTGAGGCCAGCGGAATTCAATAAGCCGGCGACGAAATCGGCCAGGCCAGCGTAGCCGGATGCCGGCGTGGGGAAACCGTTGCCGCCGGCGGTGCATTCCAGGAGTTCGAAATACTGGCTGCCCACGGCAACGCCGTTGAAGCGAATGACGTGGGGCAGCATCATGCCCACTGCTTGACCGTGGGGGACGCCGAAGTGGGCCGTAAGAGGATTGGCCAGCGCATGGGCGGCGCCGAGCATGCTGTTTTCGATCGCCAGGCCGGCGAAAGAGGCACCCAATTGCATGCCGCTGCGTGCGTCCAAGTTGTTGGGCTGCTTTAACACCGTGGCAAAGTTGCTGCCCAGCAGCAACCAGGCTTCGCGGCTGAAGGCCACGGAGGCGGGATTGCGCGCCTGGCACACATAGCTTTCCAAGGCGTGGGCCAGGGCGTCGATGCCCGTGAGCGCGGTGACGCGCGGCGGCTGCGTGAGCGTTAATTCGGGATCGAGTACCGCCGCGCGGAAGCTGGCCTTTTTATCGCCGCAGGCCATCTTCGCGTGCGTTTTGGCGTCGCTGATGAGCGCGAAGGATTGGGTTTCACTGCCCGTGCCGGCCGTGGTGGGCACGGCGATCATCGGGAGCATCGGCTTGGTGGCTTTGCCGAGGCCCCAGTAATCGTGCGATTTGCCCGCCGTTGGTAAACAGGAAGTTGATTCCCTTGGCGCAGTCCATCGAGCTGCCGCCGCCGAGGCCGACGAGCAGATCCGGTTGAGATTCTTTGGCGACTTTCAAGCCGGCCGCGACATGGTCGGTTGTTGGATTCTCGCCGACGCCGTCGAAGAGCTGTGTTTCGATTCCGCGCTGCCTCCAGCGCCGCGACTGCCGCGCGCGGTGTGACCCGCCGCTACGATTCCCGGGTCGCTGACCACCAGCACGCGCTTGGCGCCAAGCTCAGCGGCCAGCTCGCCAAGCATTGAAAGCTTGCCAGGTCCGAAAACGATGCGAGTTCGAGCGTGAAAATCAAACGGGGTCATGATGCATATTACGTTGCTACCTGCAGCGCGCGGGCGCGGAACAGGAAATCGACAATGTTTCCTTCGTGCGGCTGAAGCCAATTTAGTTTTGTGGTGGGAATGGGGCCGAGGTTCAGGCGGTCGATGTTCGTGGCGTCGGTCAATTCGCGCCGCCACTGAGCATTATTCGTGATGGCCGAGGCGACGAGCGTATCGCCGATGGATTCAATCATTTTTTCCTGCGGACACTTTACGATGGCGACAAACGGGAACATGAATTCTTTTTTGGCAGCGGCGACGGATGGCGATTCGCAATGGAGCACCGTCGGGCGCAGATAGGCGCAGCGCTGCATTTCGACGAGGCGCGGACCGTATTGTTGCGTGGTGTGCTGGACACCGGTTTCGCGGAGATCGGTTTCGATGCTTTTCCAAATGCTCGCGGCTTGACCAGGCACGGTGAAGGCCGCGAGTGCGGCGGTGGGATCGTCGGGCGGCTGGGGTTCGATTGGACCGATTCGCGCGGCGATTGCTTTGGCAATTTCTTGGGTGTGCCGAGGGGCCCAAATGCCGGAGCAATTGATGCAGCCGCGGCCGCTGTTGATAAGGACGCTTTCGACCATGAGGTCGAGGTACTGCTCCCATTGATCGACCACGTCGTCGCCCAGCAAAATTTTGCTGAAGCCGGGGCCGTGAACGCTGACTTTCGGGTTGCCCTTGTAGCGCTGGACAGTGTCGCTGCCGCCGAAGATCATGCTGCGTTGGCAACTGGCGAGCACCGCGGCGCCGGCATCGGCGCCGCCGGGATAGATGCTGATGGCCTCGGCAGGAATGCCCGCCGCGGTAAACGCGGCCGCCATCCGATATGGCGTCCAGGGTTCTTGGGGACCGGGTTTCAGCACCAGGCCAACTTGCATTGCGATGACCGGCAGCCAAAGGGTGTGAACGCCCGGCGAGTTGGAGGGCAACACCACGCCCAGCGCCGGCGCCTGGCATTGATAACTGACGGTGACGCCGCGCTCTTCGACGCCGTAGCCGCGCGAGAGGATTTCCAGCGGCAGGCCGCGCGTGAGGGCGTCCAACACCTGGTTCATGTGCGTGAGCACGAAGTGATTTTTCTGCATGTTCGCCTTGGCCATGTGCTCCGGCAAACCGGTGCTGGCGGATTGCTGGCGGGCGAACTGGTCGGGCGATTGCGTGCCGTCGCCGATCGGCAGAGTGGCGTTGAGATACAGATCGGCGGCTTTCTTCACTCGAGCGATGAGATCGTCAGGTTTGAAAGCCAGCAGCGCCTGGCGCGGCGTTTTTGGCGCTGCGCATGTCGCGCTCGACCAACGCGCCGTTGGCCTGGCCGACGGTGGCGATCGGATCGCCGGTGATGAAGTGCGCCACCTGGTCCTTTTCCAAAGAATCGTAGGGCTGGCCCCAGCGCAATACGGGGAGATTGATCATCAATACACCCCCACGGTCGTCGCTTCGGCCAGTTCGTGGAAGGGGCGGACGCCGCTGACGCCGTCCCAGGGGTATTTTTCGTAGGGGGGCTCGCGTTCGCCTTCGTCGCGCTCCAGGAAGCCGGGCATGAAGAATTCCTTGGTGAGCGTGGTGAGTTTTACGCGGCCGGTTTTGCCGTAGTCGACCAGACGGCTGGCATCACTGAACTCGACCACTTCGATTACGGCGCGCGGCTGCGGGGCATAGTACGTGATTTTGTATTTTTCGGCGGCGGTCGACGGGTTTGCTGGCGGCCAGGCCCATCAGCGTATTGCCGTAGGTGGGCGTCATGTACACGCCGCTTTGCTCCGGCGGACCGCCCAGCAGTTCTTCGATGGCGAAGCGCGTCCATTGCGGAATGAACTCGGTGCCGCCGCTAAAGATTCCGGTGATGCCCGCCTTGGGAATGCTGGAACCTTGTTTCTCCAGTTCGAGCGCCAGGGCTTCCAGCAGCTTGGGCGTGGTGAACATGCAGCTGGATGTCGTGCCCGGCATGCAGAATCGTAATGGCCTGCTCGATGCAATGTTGCTTGTAGGCTTCGAGCTGTTCGATGGCGCCGCGTTTGATGAGCTTGATAACCCAGCGCGGATCCAGATCGATGCAGAAGCAGATGCCGCCGCGATGCTGGGCCAGGTGCTCGACGGCCAGACGCAAGCGGCGCGGGCCGGAGGGCCCGAGCATCAGCCAATTGGCGCCTTTGGGAAAATACTTTATCCGGACAGCGACTGGCTGAACAGCTCGTAATCGATGCGAAAATCGTCGCTGGCGATGCGGCTTTTGGGAATGCCGGTGGTGCCGCCGGTTTCGAAGACGTAGATCGGCTTGCCGGCCAGCGCCTTGGGCACCCAGCGGCGCACCGGCCCGCCGCGGAGCCATTCGTCCTCGAAATTCGGGGGAAACTTTTTCAGATCGTCGAAGCTGCGGACTTCTTTGAGCGGATCGAATTTCAGTTCTTTCGCTTTTTCCAGCCAGAACGGGCAGCCCGTGGACGGATGAAAATGCCACTGCACGGTTTCGTACACGTGGGCATCGAGCCGATCGCGCGCGGCCTGAACCAGAGGATTCAATTGGCTTGCCATATTGCACGATTGTACCCGGCGAGTGTCGCGGCGGGCTACGGATGCAATTACTGATCGACCGGCTGGGCGTTGGTCGCGGCGATGTTGCCTTGTGTGCCCACACAATAGAGTTGCGTTTCGGTGCGCAAAAAGAGTTCGCCGTCGGCGATGGCGGGCGTGGCCAAGGTTCGTTCGTCCATGTCGTTGGTGGCCAGCAGTTGGAATTCATCGGCGGCAGCGACGACGTAAACGACGCCGTATTCGTTAACGGCATAGATGTGTCCGTCGGCCGCGACGAGGCTAGCGGAGAAGGTTCCTTTCAGGCGATCGCGCCAGACCTGTTCGCCGGTTGCCAAATTGAAGCAGCTCATCACGCCGCCATCGGCGATCGTGTAGAGCCGATTGCGATATGCCACGCCGGTGGGAACATAGGCGCCGCCGCGCGGATTTTTCCAAGCCACGTTGCTAGCGGTAACCTCGCCGCTGCCGCCGGGGCGGATGGCGAAGATCGGACCGTTGCGGCCGCTGGTGCTGATGACCAGGCCGCCGGCGAGGATGGCGGTGGGGCACACGACGTCGGTAGTGCCTTGGACGCGCCACAATTCATGGCCATCTTCGGGATCGTAGGCGATGACGTAGCCGTTGGCCGCGCCGTCCATGCCGGTGCCGTTGACCACCAATTCCTGGCGGGTTTGATTCGATGCATCGCGCGCGGTGAGCAGCACCGGCGTGGTCCAGCAGCCGTGACTGGGCCGATCGGTCTTCCACATTTGCTCGCCGGTGGCTTTATCGAAGGCCCGAATGCCGGAGTCGGCGGCGCTGTCGCACAACTGCACCACCAGATTTCCCACGAGCACCGGACTGGAGGCGGAGCCCCATTGGTGCGCGAGCGATCCGAGGTCGGCGTGCCACTGCTGCTGTCCGGTGGCCAAGTCGAAGGCGAACAGGCCGGCACTGCCGAAGGAGGCGAACACCTGCTGGCCGTCGGTCGTCACCGAGGCGGAGGCGAAACCATTTTTATTGTGCGTGCTGCCAGTGGATTTGGCGGCTTCGGCCTGCCAATGGAGTTTCCCGGTGTGGCGATCGAGCGCGCAAACGACGAGTTGGCTGCCTTCGCCATCGCCGACCGCGGAAGTAACGATGCACATCGTCGCCCCACACCACCGGCGACGAATTGCCGCGGCCGGGCACGGCGGCCTTCCAGCGGATGCCGCGCGAGGTGCTCCACTCGATCGGCAAATTGGTATCGGCAGCGACGCCCGGAGCAGTTTTCACCGCGCCAACCGGGCCAGCGTCCAAGAGCGGCGGCGTTATCGTCGCGCGCTTCGCCGGAGGAGACTGACACCACGACCAGCCTGGCAGATCGCGGCGCGCGCCGAGAGCAACCGATCGACGCCAAGGTGCACAATAACACCGCCAGCGCCGCCAGCCCGTAATGGGCGCGGAAATCCGAAAACCGAGAATTCATAGGTGGGTCGGAATCGCCAGCAACTCCACTGGGCTTTCCGCAAACGTCAGGCGGGAATCGCTTGGGTGTTCGTCCGTTTCCTCACGGAATGTCAAGCGACGGTTATTTATTGGTCGTCGACGGCGGCGCGGCGCCCAGTTGCGCGAGCACTTGCAGCACGCCGTTCAAATGCGCCAACCGCGGGCCGTAGCGATCGATAAATTCGTGCAGCATAAACTCGCCGTCGATCAGGGCTTCCGGATTGTCGTTGATTTCGGTGGCCAACGTCGCCAAAAACTCGGTCTGCACTTTGGCCAGGGCTTCGGAGGCGGCTCGACAGTTTTTCGCCAACCGGGGATTGGCTTCTTTCCATTGCGCCAATTCCTGAGCTCGCTGACGCTGCACCGAGCTGACCTGCGTAATCAACTCTTCCATCAATTCGTTCTGCCGATCCAAGGCCTGCAGAATGTTGCGCAAGAGCTGGTTCTGTTCCAAACCCGTGCCGGTAAGCGGGGCGGGAGCGGAAGCCGCATTGGGGGTGATATCGACCTGCGTGAACAGGTTACTTCTCGGGTCGTGGCGTCGGACTCATTGCGAGGCAAATCTCTGTTGGGCGAAGCGTATCAGATTAATCGCGATAGGCTCCTTTAGTCTAATGTAAATGCCTGCGTTTGCTAGCACCGGCCGGGCATATCGGCACACGGAACTGTGCATCAATACCTCTCTGCTGGCTTGTCGTCTCAAGTCACGCTTCGCCTGGCCCGATGGTATGCAGAGCGACCGCCGGCAAGCAGCGAATTTGTGGACGAGAAATGCGACGGTCGGGTACAAGGTGAATCGATTAGGAAACGTGGATGAGTGATAGCATTGCTTCCGCCACTTCGATCGGTTTTTTGACGGCCATCGAGCGCGCACCGCACGGATTGTTCGGCGGCTATCTGCTGTTGAATACAGCAGGCCGGCCGCTGGAGTTTCATTGCACGGTGCCGGTGAAGCCCAATCTGCGCAGCAAATTCTGTACGGGCCAACGCTGGAGCCATTCTTATACGGCGAACAGATTGGGGCCACGCTGGTGAATAAATCGGCGCTGGAGCCGCTGGTGGTGCTGGTCGACGTGGCGCCGATGTTGGCGGTGCGCGAGCAGATCGACCTGCCGACGGCGCTGGTGATGGCTGCGGACGATTCGCAATTGATTCGCTTGCCCGAGTATTGCAGCGAATTGCTCGTGGGGCGGAATCGGTTGGCGGTTGCGAATCGCTATGCGGCGGATCGCGACTTGATTTCGCAACGGTTGACGGCGCTGGCCGATCTGTTCGATCTGCTGGAACCGTTCGGCCGCATCCGCGAGGCGATTGAAGAGGCCGACCGCAGCACGGCCAAGGCGGCGTGATGGGCGAACTTGCGGGCGGCCGCGGCTCTGCCCATTTCTTCCAACCAACCGGCGGTGTACAGCATTCCGCTGACATCATCGATGACGCCGGAGGTGCGCTCCGTGCAACTGCTGGATCGACCGGCAATTCATTGGGGAATGGGGAGCGGGGAATGCGGAATAGGGAGCTGT
Organism: Pirellulales bacterium; assembly: GCA_963773925.1. Taxonomy (GTDB): domain Bacteria; phylum Planctomycetota; class Planctomycetia; order Pirellulales; family JADZDJ01; genus CAVRAW01. Next base: position 320,291 of record CAVZDC010000020.1, on the reverse strand, counting down.
TCCGGCGGCGGTGCTTTCGCTGCCGATTCAGCCGGCGGCGGTGCGCGTGCAGAGCTTTCAGTTTTCGCCGTGCGCGGAGCCGGTGATGTACAGCACAGCCGAGTCCATCAGCCCACACCGACACTTGCTCAGCGCGGCGCGAACTGATCGGCACGCGGATCCGGCCGCCGGACGACATGATCAAGCTGGAAGATCGGTTGCATTACGTGTTGCAGCCATCGCTCGAGGCACTGATCGCGCGGCAGGCGCTGGAGTTTCCGTTGGCGCCGTTTCCGTTCCAATTGCAGGGCGTGGCGTTTTTGTATCCGCGCATCGCGGCGCTGTTGGCCGATGAGATGGGCTTGGGGAAAACCATGCAGGCGATTACGGCGCTGCGGATGCTGTTGCGCGCGGGCGAAATCGAACGCGTGCTGTTGGTGTGCCCCAAGCCGCTGGTGACGAGCTGGAAGCGCGAGTTCTCGCTGTGGGCGCCGGAATTGCCGCTGGCGGTGATCGAAGGCGATCCGCAGCGACGCGGCTGGCTGTGGCAACTGCCCGACGTGCCGGTGAAGATCGCCAATTATGAATCGCTATGCCGCGATGCGGAGTTGATGGCCGATGCACGGTTGCATTTCGATCTGGTGGTGCTCGACGAATCGCAGCGGATCAAAAACCGCGCGGCGGTGACGAACCAGGTGGTGTGCGCGATTCCGCGGGAGCGAAGTTGGGCGCTAACGGGCACGCCGGTGGAAAACTCGCCCGACGACTTGCTGGGCATTTTTGATTTTGTGGCGCCGGGCCGGCTTTCGCCGCACATGAAACCGCGGGCGTTGGGGCGGGCGGCGGCGAACTATGTGCTGCGGCGCACGAAAGAATCGGTGCTGAGCCGATTTGCCGCCGAAGCTGTTCCGCGATGCCGAAGTGGAACTTACCGCCGAGCAGCGCGAAACGTACACGATGGCGGAGGAGGAAGGCGTGCTGCGGCTGACGGAGCTGGGCGATTCGGCCACGATTCACCACGTGTTCGAGTTGATCTTGCGACTGAAGCAGATTTGCAATTTCGATCCGGCCACCGGCACCAGTTCCAAGCTGGAACGCCTGGCGGCCGATTTGGATGAAGTGGCGGCCAGCGGTCAGAAAGCGATTGTATTCAGCCAATGGGTCGGCACGTTGGAGCGGCTGAAAGGAGAATTGCGCGATTGCAATCCATTGGAATATCACGGGAAGATTGCGCCGAAGGAGCGCGACGCGATCGTCGAGCAGTTTCGCGCCGATCGCAGCCGGCACGTGCTATTGATTTCGTACGGCGCCGGCGGCGTGGGGTTGAATTTGCAATTCGCCAGTTACGTGTTCCTGTTCGATCGCTGGTGGAATCCGGCGGTGGAAGACCAGGCTGTCAATCGGGCGCATCGCATCGGCACGCAAGGGCCGGTGACGGTCACACGATTTCTGACGCTGAGCACCATCGAGGAACGAATCAATCAGGTGCTGGCCGAAAAGCGGGAATTGTTCGACACTATTTTCTCCGATTCGGCCGCGCCGCAGACGCTTGGGCTGACGCAACAGGAGATTTTCGGGCTGTTTAATCTGCGCTGCCCGCACGGTACGATTGATGTGACGCCGCCGAGTGAAGCGGCGTAGCTGACCAAGGCAATTCCCGCACGGCGGGTTCTCCGGAGGTCGTTGACCTCCGGCTACTGTCAATCGTTGTTCTTCTTGCTTTGCAATGTCGCGTCTTTCCACCGGCGTTCCTGGCCTCGATGAACTGCTTGGCGGCGGGTTGCTGCCGGGGCGGTTGACAGTGGTGGTGGGCGCCACGGGAATCGGCAAAACGCAACTTGGATTGCAATTCGCCAATGCGGGGCAATCGCAAGAGGGGCATCGCGGCATCATTTTCGACATGACCGCCCGCGGCGATTCGCAAAGCCAGGCTGAATACGCCGAGCGCCTGTTTGAGTGGAAGCTGATGCCGGCGGAGTCGAACGGGCGGGTGAATCTGAACGACTTTTTCAATCCAAAAAACAAACGCGGCGACTATTTGCACGTGTTCGATCGGCGCGGAAAACGGGTGACGCGCCACGACTTGGATTTCGACCAGTGGCACGAGTGGCGCTCCGAACTGGCCGCGCGGCTCAACGCCACGATTGCGTTTTTCTACGGGAATTTTGCGCACGGCGTGCGGCGGGCGGTAATCGACGGCGTGGAACCGGTGGGCCGGGCAAGCGAATCGATTCAATTGGAATTGTTCGACTACGTTTATCACCAGATTTTGCGAAAAGACTCCGAGTGGGTGGCCCGCGATTTGTTCCGCCAGCAGTTTCGCGCGCACGCCGACGAGGTGGCGAATGCCCGGTACGATCACGAACAGATCGGCTGCGTGCTCCTGTACACGTCGGCCGAAACGATGCTGGACGAATTGATCCGCCGGCCGCTGGATGAAGGGGACGTGCTGGCCAACGCCAACACGATCATCCAGCTTGGCAAAGTGCGCGACGGCTCCGAAATGCGGCGGGCGCTGCACATCGCCAAGCACCGCGGAAGCGAAGCAAGCGACAAAATTGTGCCGTTTGAAATTACCGATCGCGGCTTGCGGCTGGTATGATGGAGCACGCCAGCGCGGTATTATAGAGCGGTTTTCATAATCACTTAGGGAATTGATCATGGCTGAAGAAATCGTGGTGGCCGTTTACAAGGACAGCCTGCAGGCGAAGTCGGCGATCGACAAATTGATAGCGTCCGGTTTTCCCCAGGAGAACATATCGTTGGTAAGCGCCTCGCTGAACAATGAACCTGCGGCTGTGAAGAGGGCGCTTGAATTAGGCGACCAGTCTGAAAAAGACGCCATGGTGGGCGCAGGCATTGGAGCCGCCATCGGAGCTTTGGGCGGCGCCACGGTGGTTACGCTGGCGGGCGTCGGCGTTGTGATTGCCGGACCGTTGGCGGCATGGACAGGCGTGGTGGTGGGCGGATTAATCGGCGCGATCAGCGGCTGGGGCGTGCACAAAGACCACGTCGCCCGATACGAACAGAAAATTAAATCGGGGCACGTGCTGGTGCTGGCGCACGGCCCGGACCCGTTACAGGTGGCCGAGGCTGAAAAAGTTTTGCACGCCACCAAGCCCGACGAAATTCATTTGCACGCGAAAGTCGACGATGCGGATGATCGGCGCGTCGACGACTTGAAAAAATAGATGATCGTTCGATTGCGCAATCGGCCTGGCGGCCGACGCTAATAATCGCATGCCCGGCTCTTCTTACGAGTACGATGTTCTGGTTGTCGGCGCTGGTCACGCCGGCTGTGAGGCGGCTCTGGCCGCAGCCCGGATGGGGGCCCGCACCGCTCTGCTGACCACCAATTGCGATACGGTGGCGCAGATGAGCTGCAATCCGGCCATCGGCGGCGTGGCGAAGGGGCAGATTGTGCGCGAGAACGACGCTTTGGGGGGCGCGATGGGGGAGGCCATCGACGTTACCGGCATTCAATTTCGCATGCTCAATCGCCGCAAGGGACCGGCCATGCACAGCCCGCGGGCGCAGGCCGACAAGAAGGCCTACCAGCAGGAAATGAAACGGATTGTCGAATCGCAGGCGAACCTGACGCTGCGGCAGGAAGTGGTGGAAGATTTGCTGCTGGAAGATGGGCGCATTACCGGGGTCCGCGTTCGGGGGGACGCTGCGTATCGTGCGCAAGCGGTGGTGCTTACCACGGGCACCTTTCTGCAAGCGGTGATGCACACCGGGGAGACGAAAACGGCCGGCGGCCGAGCGGGAGAAGGAACCACGGCGGGCATCAGCGGCGCGCTTACGCGGTTGGGCTTCGAGTTGGCACGATTTAAAACCGGCACGCCGTGCCGGCTAAACGGGCGGACGATCGATTACGCTCGCTGCGAAGTGCAGCCTGGCGACGAGGTGCCTCAGCCGTTTAGCTTTCTGACGGCGCGGCTGGAGCAGCCGCAAATGCCGTGTTGGATCACGTACACGAACGAGGCAGTGCACGAATTGATTCGGGCGAACTTGCACCGCTCGCCAATGTACTCCGGGCAGATTCAATCGCGCGGGCCGCGGTACTGCCCTTCGATCGAAGACAAAGTGGTGCGCTTCGCCGATAAGACGCGGCATCAATTGTTTCTGGAGCCGGAGGGGCGCAATACGCTGGAAGTGTACGTGAACGGCATCTCCACCAGTTTGCCGCGTGACGTGCAAGAGGCGATGCTGCCGCTGATCCCAGGCCTGGAACGGGCCGAGATCATGCGCTACGGCTATGCCGTGGAGTACGATTACGCGCCGCCGGATCAATTGTGGCCCAGTTTGGAAACGAAGCGCGTCAGTGGGCTGTTCTTCGCCGGCCAGATCAATGGCACGACCGGCTACGAAGAAGCTGCGGCTCAGGGATTGATGGCCGGCGCCAATGCGGTGCTAAAGCTGCGCGGCAAAGAACCGTTCATTCTGTCGCGGGATCAGGCGTACATCGGCGTGCTTGTTGATGACCTGGTGACCCGGGGCGTCGACGAACCGTACCGCATGTTTACCAGCCGCGCGGAGTATCGATTGTCGTTGCGGCAGGACAACGCCGATCGCCGGCTTACGGCGGTAGGCAGGCAAATTGGGCTGGTCGATGAGGTGCGCTGGCAGCGGTTTGAGCACAAGCGGAGTGAAATTGCGCGAGTGCTGGCAATACTCGAGCTGGCCCGCTCTGGCGGCGACTCGCTGGCTGGCTTGTTGCGGCGACCTGAAACAACCTGGGCGCATCTGGCAGCCCAACTCCCCGAACTTTCCCGCGTATCGACGGAAGTAGCGCAGCAGGTGGAATACGACGTGAAGTACGCGGGCTACGTAGAGCGACAGGAGGCGGAAGTGGCGCGACTGCGCCGCCTGCAGGAAATGCGAATTCCCGCCAGCTTCGACTACTCCGCGCTGCGCAGCTGCGCATCGAAGCGCGCGAGAAATTATCGCGCACCCGGCCTGTCAGCCTAGCCCAGGCCAGCCGAATTAGTGGCATTACGCCGGCAGATTTGGCGATTTTGCTGGTGCATCTGGATGCCCACTAAGGGCCGATTTTCGATCGGTCGTGCCCAAAAATGAGGCGACGCCGGGCGAATCTACGCTTTACGCAAGGTATTTGTTGTCCGCTGGTTGCGGCGAATAGATCAATCTTGACGCAGTTCGCAAGATGGCTATAATTCGCATGGATGGCAAGCTCGGTAATCCAGGTTGATTGTCGTTTTGTCGTCTACGGCGGCGGCTCTGGTTCGCCCCCGCGAAATGGAGTCTGTTCGTCAAGGTTTGACGAGGGAAATCTGTTCCTGGTGACGCCGCACGCGGGTGCGCTGCGGCGAAGCGTCTTTGCGAAACATGGAGGACTAGGTGCCCCGGAATACATGTTGCACACGGATGCATCCGGGTCCCGCTAAGACTAGCTGCACCACGGCTAGGGAGAGGGTGGTAAACCAGATGAAAACGGTTTTTACGACTGGCGAGGCGGCCAAGATTTGCAAGGTCAGCCAGCAAACGATTATTCGTTGCTTCGATTCTGGACAGCTCAAAGGTTTTCGCGTGCCGGGCAGCCGCTTCCGCCGTATTCCGCGGGCGGAGCTGTACGCCTTCATGCGCGACAACGGCATTCCGACCGACGCCCTGGAGAGCGGCAAGCGAAAGATCCTGGTGGTCGACGACGATCAAGAGCTGGTGGATTTGATTGTCGACGTGCTGGAGAAAGATGGCCGCTTCGAGGTGCGTTCGGTGAACAACGGCTTTGACGCGGGTATGATGGTCAAGGAATATCATCCCGACTTGATCGTGCTGGACGTGATGCTGCCGGATATCAACGGCCGCGAAGTGTGCACGCGGGTGCGCAGCGACAAGACGATGGACGACGTGAAGATTATTTGCATCAGCGGCATGATCGAGAACGACAAGGTCGAAGATTTGAAAGCCGCCGGGGCGAACGATTTCCTGCACAAGCCGTTCGAAGTGGAAACGCTGGTGGACCGGATTGGCGCTCTGTTGGATGTGGAATCGGTGGCGACGGGGTGAGCGTTTTTCCATCGGCGAGCACCAGCGTGCAATCTGAAACCTAACACAAGCCCAGGAGCTACAACTCCTGGGCTTGTTCTTTGTTGCCACGATGAAATCACGCACGATGCTTTCGCTGCAGGTTGCGGTTGGAGGCGAGCGATGGGCGCTGCCCCTGTGCGATGTCACGGCGCTGGAACTTGCCGGGGCGCTGGTTGGAGATACTGACGCCGTCGCGGGCTGCGAAACTAGCCGCGGCGCTTTCCGCCGACCCTGCGTTGGCGGTGTGGGCGGCGTGGCAAGCGAGAGATTCCTCGCCAACGATCGAATCGCTTGCTGCGTGGTTAGCCGCGCGGCTGATCGCTTTGCTCGACTCGTCGCATTCCGGCGCCATAACGTTCTCGGCTGAACAGCACGGACAGTTTGCCGCATTGGTGGCCGAATCGGTTGCGGCGGCCAGCGAGACAACCCGTTCGAACGGCGACAACGGCTGGGGCACACGGCCGGAGTATCTCGCGGCGTTGACGGGCCACTGGCGTGAGTGGTGCGCCGTATGTGGTGGCAACGGAAGCGAAACGATCGATTGGCCGCTTGCGGCGCCGGCGGCGAGCGAATCGTTATCGGCGGAATCGCGCGCGACGGGTGACGCTGCGTGGCGGCGATGGCTTATGGAAATTCCAGCGGTTCACCCGTTGCTGCCCTCGCTCGTGCTTAAGCTTGGTCAATCGGCTCAATTGCAACGTGATTTCGAGGGGCGATTGGAAACCGCCAAGCTCGAATCGCTGAAAGAATTCGCATACGGTGCAGGCCATGAGCTGAACAATCCGCTGGCGAATATTGCCAGTCGCGCAGACGTTGTTGCGCGAAGAAACGCATCCAGAACGCCGTCGCCGCCTGGCGGCCATCAACACGCAGGCTTTTCGGGCACATGAAATGTTGGCCGACATGATGCTCTTCGCGCGGCCGCCTCGGTTGGCGCCGGAAGCGGTCGATTTGGTTCAATTGGCGGACGAAGTTCTCGCCGAATTGGCCGACGACGCTTTCGCCCAGCAAACGGAACTGCATGTGCCAGGCCGCCGCGAGCCGCTAGTAATTCAGGCCGATCCGGTGCAACTGCGCGTGGCGCTGCGGGCAATGTGCATCAATTCGCTGGAATCGCTGGGGCGCGGCGGCAACGTGTCGATGGAGGTCGCACAATCGGCCGACGGCCAATTCGCGGAAATCACGATTCGCGACGATGGCCCTGGAATCTCTGCAAATATTCGCGAGAAGATATTCGATCCGTTCTTCTCCGGCCGCGAAGCGGGCCGGGGGTTAGGCTTTGGCTTGTCGAAGGCCTGGCGCATTATCACGCTGCACAGTGGGCAAATTGTGGTGCAAAACGAACCGGGACTCGGCGCCTCGTTTACTATTATGCTGCCGATGCAAGTTGCAATTTCATCCCAACAGCATGCGAATGATGAATCTCTATGACATTAGTGTGACCACGATCGATGGGCGGCAGCAAACGCTGGGCGATTACCACGGCCAGGTGCTGTTGATCGTGAACGTGGCCAGCCAATGTGGATTTACACCACAGTACGCGGGCCTGGAGTCGCTGTACCAGCAGAACAAAGATCAAGGGTTCAGTGTGTTGGGCTTTCCGTGCGATCAGTTTGGGCATCAAGAGCCGGGGGACGAAACGGAGATACGGCAGTTCTGCGCTACAAAGTATCAAGTCACATTTCCGATGTTTGCGAAGATCGATGTGAACGGGGCCGGCGCACATCCGCTGTATCAATTTCTGAAGTCTGAAAAGGCGGGCCTATTGGGCACGGAAGCCATCAAGTGGAACTTCACGAAGTTCCTCGTGAATCGGCAGGGCGAGGTTGTGAAAAGATATGCACCCACAACGACGCCGGATAAAGTGGCCGCCGATCTGCCAGCGCTGCTGAAGTGAAAGAATTCGGATGCGATGAGCCGCAAAGTTGCCGCGCCTTCACCAGTTTATCGGGCGATGCTATCACGCTCGCTATGCTTTGGCGGCCATTGATCTTGTGTCGCAGGGCGCGTTGACATAAGCTTTCGACACAACATCCGTTGGCTAGGGGCGAAGCGTGCCAGTGGTGGCAAGATTGCCGTCGCCTCGTATTCCAACCGCACACCGCCAGTCAGGGAAGACTGTCCGCATGTTGCCTGATTCATCTCGGATGAGTGCGGTGGGCCAGCATCCCCTGCCGAGCCCGACACCATCCGGCCCACCCGCGTTTCCCCTGGATTCGTCTGCTCCGCATCTTGCCGCGCCGTCGCTGCGCCAAGCGATCTTTCGTACCCAGCAGTGGCTGATCGATCGGCAGCATGCCGAAGGCTACTGGGTGGCGGAGCTGGAAGGGGACACGATATTAGAGAGCGAATTTCTGTTGTTGTTGGCCTATTTGGGAGAGGAACGCACGCCGCTGGCGCTGAAGTGCGCACAGTACTTATTGGAGAAGCAGACGCCGGAAGGATTCTGGACGCAGTATCCTGGCGGCGGCTTGGATTTGAGCGCCACGGTGAAGGCGTACTTCGCCTTGAAGCTCACCGGGTACGATCCGGCTTCGGAACCGATGCAACGGGCCCGGGCAGTGATTATGGCCGGGGGCGGCGCCGACGCGGTCAACAGTTTTACCCGATTTTATTTGGCGCTGTTGGGGCAGATTCCGTACGAAGCATGCCCCAACGTGCCGCCGGAATTTCTGCTGTTGCCGCAGTGGTTTCCGGTGAGTTTGTATTCGATCAGCGCGTGGTCGCGGACCATTTTGGTGCCATTGTCGATCATGTCGGCATTTCAGCCGGTGCGGCATATTGAGCCGGAGCGCGGGATCCGTGAACTGCTGCTGAGCGACCCGATTACCTGGCCGTATCCGCGGTGCCCGGGATTGCCGCGTAGCAAGCGCATTGTAAGTTGGGACCGATTTTTCCACGGCACCGATAAGCTGTTCAAATTCTTGCAGCGGCATCGTCTGACGCCGCTGCGACATTGGGCGGTACAGTCGGCCCGACGCTGGATGCTGCAGCGTTTTGCCAGCAGCGATGGGCTGGGCGCGATCTTCCCACCAATGATTTGGAGCATTGTGGCGCTGCGCTCGCTGGGCTACGGCGAAGGATCGCCCGAGATGCGCTACTGCCGCAAGCAGCTTTGGAGTTTGGTGGTCGAGGAGGAGCAGGCGGCCCATTTGCAGCCGTGCAAATCGCCGGTGTGGGATACGGCGCTGACGTTGCGGGCGTTGGCCGAAAGTGGATTGGAGGCCGAACATCCGGCCATGACGCGCGGGGTGCAATGGCTGTTGGCGCAGGAAATTCGCACGCGGGGGGATTGGTCGCACAATGTGAACGCCCAGCCGGGGGCCTGGTGCTTTGAGTTCGCCAATCCGCATTACCCGGATTTGGACGACACGGCGATGGCGGTGCTGTCGCTGCAGGAAGCGCAGACGATGCCGGCCAGCCGTGGCGCATGGCTGCCGCCGGATTTGAAGATCGTGGCCGACACCACGGCCCCTACCCTGCCCGACGCTCGGTGCAAGGCAATGCTGTTGGACGACGTGGCCGGAGCCACCGACCGGGCGGCGCACTGGATGCTGGCCATGCAGAACCGCGATGGCGGCTGGGGCGCGTTCGACAAGGACAACACGGCCGAGTTTTTGTGCCACGTGCCGTTTGCGGATCACAACGCGATGATTGATCCAAGTTCGCCGGACCTGACCGCCCGGGTTTTGGAAGCGGTGGCGCGGGTGGGGAAGCGACTGGGGCACGTGGCGGTCGATCATGCGGTGGAATATCTGCGCCGCACTCAAGAAGCCGACGGCAGTTGGTTCGGCCGGTGGGGAGTGAATTACATTTACGGCACGTGGCAGGCGCTGACCGGTTTGCGGGCTGCGGGCGTGCCGGCAAACGATCCGGCGATTGTGGCGGGGGCGAATTGGTTGATCGCGCATCAGCAACCTGCGGGGGGCTGGGGCGAATCGGCCGACAGCTATGTCGATCCGGCTTTGCGCGGCCAAGGGCGCGAGACGGCCTCGCAGACCGCCTGGGCGCTGATGGGGTTGGTATCAGCGGGGATGTACGACCATCCGGCGGCGCGGCGCGGCGTGCAATACTTGCTTGAGCATCAGAATCACGACGGCTCGTGGCATGAAACCGAATTTACCGGCACCGGCTTCCCACGCGTGTTCTATCTGCGCTATCACTATTACTGCATCTATTTCCCGTTGATGGCGCTGGCGCGTTGGGCCCGCGCGGCGGACGAGAAAGAAAATGCAGATCGCAAGTCGCAAAATGCAGAATAGGTCGCCGTGATGGGCGTTCCCGTCTCTCAAATGTGGACAGTGGCCAGCTATGTGCTGCGGAAGCGGCTGCGCGGGGAGAAGCGGTATCCGCTGGTGCTGATGTTGGAACCGCTGTTGCGCTGCAACCTGGCGTGCGCCGGGTGCGGGAAGATCCAACATCCGGCCGAAGTGCTGCGGCGGCAATTGACGCCGGAGCAATGCTTTCGGGCGGCCGAAGAGTGCGGCGCGCCGGTGGTTTCAATTCCCGGCGGCGAGCCACTGTTGCATCCGCAGATCAACGAGATCGTGGCGGGACTGGTGGCGCGGCGGAAGTACATCTATCTGTGCACCAACGCCATCAAGCTCGAAGAAGCACTGCCGCGATTCAAGCCGTCGAAATATTTTTCGTTCTCGATTCACCTGGATGGGCCCCGCGAGCAGCACGATGCGGCCGTATGCCGCGAGGGCGTGTACGACGTTGCGGTGCGCGCGATCCGGGCGGCGGTGGCAGCCGGTTTTCGCGTGACGACCAATACCACGCTGTATAACGACGCCGATCCGGTTCGGCTGCGGCAGTTTTTGGATACCGTGACCGAACTGGGCGTGGAAGGGATGATGCTTTCGCCGGGGTACAGCTATTCCAAAGCGCCGGATCAGGAGAATTTCCTGCCGCGTGAAAAGACGGTGCGGTTGTTCCGGCAGTTGCTGGGGAACCGGCCGCGGCGGTGGAAATTCAATCACTCGCCACTGTTCTTGGAATTCCTGCAAGGCAATTGGCAGCTTGAATGCACGCCGTGGGGGAATCCCACGTACAACGTGTTCGGCTGGCAGAAGCCTTGCTACTTGCTGGATGATGGCTACGTGCAAACGTTCCAGGAGTTGATCGACGATACCGACTGGGACGCATACGGGCGCGCCAGCGGCAATCCGCGGTGCCGCAACTGCATGGTGCATTGCGGCTATGAGCCGACGGCGGTGAACGAAACTTTCGGCTCGCTGCGCGGTTTGTGGGCGCGGCGCGGAGCGTGCTATTTGGATCGTCAGGACACGATGCCTCGCCGGTCGAAAATAAATCAAGTCAACCCGTCGCGGCATTACCCATCTTGAACGTCGGTCCAACAGGCTGCGGCAGCACCGGCTGCAGCGAACCGATCGTCATCTCCACGGTGATTCGCCAGGCTCAATCTGCGGTTGATAGTGACCTCGGCGCTGATATGATTCTGAGGTAGTTCTCGCGCAAATTGCGAGATGTACTTGCCTCTATTCCGAGTTTGCCATGCTGCTGGCAGAACCGCCACGCACAGCGTACGACTTGCACTTCCGGCTGCTAGGCATTCCCGTGCGCATCACGCCGCTTTTTTGGGTGGTCGGCGCGATGTTGGGGTGGAATCTGGCGCAGGATTTCGCGACGCTTTCGCAAGGAGAACTGTCCGTTGGCTTGGCGCTGATCATTTGGACCTTGGCGGTGTTACTGTCGCTGTTGGTCCACGAGTTCGGCCACGCCGTGGCGTTTCGCGTTTTCGGCGTGGAATCGGACGTGGTGTTGTATCACTTTGGCGGTTTGGCGATTCCCCAGCGGGTGCTGGGCTTTGGCGGCGGTCGGCAAGCTTGGCAGGAACCGAGGAAACAAATCGTGATTTCCGCGGCGGGGCCGTTGTCGCAATTATTGTTGGCCGTGATCGTGGCCGCGATTTTTTATGTGGGTGGTTTCGTGGTCGTCAATCCGCTGCCGTTCATTCACCCATTGGATTTTCTGGCCCGTAGCGGTCGTGTGCCGCCGCTGGGATTGTATGCCTTTGAAGTGTCATTGATTTTTTCCAGCGTGTGGTGGGCGCTTTTGAATTTGCTGCCGATTTTCCCGCTGGATGGCGGACAGATTTCGCGCGAAATGTTCACGCTGGCCAGCCCGCATCAAGGCGTTCGCTACTCGCTGATCTTATCGCTGGCGGCGGCGGCGGCGGTGGCCGTTTGGGGATTTACGCACGATGACACATTCATGGGCATCATGTTTGCCATGTTGGCCTATTCGAGTTTCATGACGCTGCAAGCGTACTTCGGCGGCGGGCGTGGTTTTGGCGGGGGAGTTTGATCGGGTTTGTGATGGCCGCGCAACAGGAAAATCAGCCGCCGCGCCGCGTAGTGTTGTTGGGCGCGAGCAATCTTACGCGGGGAATCTCCACCGTTGTCGAAACGGCGCAAAATGTGTGGGGCGGATCGTTGGAGGTGCTTGCGGCGTTAGGGCATGGCCGATCGTACGGCATTCGCAGCACGGTGTTGGGCCGCACTTTGCCAAGCATCCTCGATTGCGGTTTGTGGGAAGCGCTGGGCAGTCGAACCGACGTTCCTAGTGCGGCGCTAGTGACCGACGTCGGCAACGATCTTTTGTACCAGGTTGAGGTGCCGCAGATCGTCGCCTGGATCGACAGCGTGATTGAGCGATTGCAGCAATCCGGCGCACGGGTGAGCATGACGCTTTTGCCGGTCGGGAGCCTGCTGAAGGTTTCGCCGCGACGATATTACCTGTTCCGCACCATGATGTTCCCGCACTGCCGTTTGAGCTTTGCGGAAGCCGGCGATCGCGCGCGGCAACTGCACGATCGATTGCAGTCGCTGGGGCAGGCGCGGGGAGTACGGTTGATTGCGCAGCAGGCCGAATGGTACGGCATCGATCCGATTCACATCCGCCGGCGCCACTGGCGGCACGCCTGGCGCGAAATTTTGGCTACCTGGCAGGAAGCTCACGCACCGGCGCCGAGAACAGCTCGCGGCTCGCTGCGGCGTTGGATGTATTTGATCAGCCGGAAGCCGCAACAACATTGGATATTCGGCATCGAGCGGCGGCGCATTCAGCCTGCGGCGCGGCTACACGACGGGACTTTGATCTCGTTTTTCTAGTGGTCGCACTTTTTTTGTCCGCGCCTGTGCGTCTGTGCGGTGAAAATATTTCTTGAATCACACATTCTGCTCGTGATTCTCAGCGCGAAAAACTTTTTCTTCGCGCGAAAAGTCGCTCTTGACAATTTTTTGTGAAAATGAAAAATTTTTGAAATTGGTGTTGCAATTATTTTTGCGATGCGTACTAATACAAGCGTGATGATCATGTGCGTCGAACATTGGAAGGTCGTCACGGTGAATTTCGCGAATGTGTTTTGCACTGTAGCGCTTTAAACTGTGACGACGACGCGCATGAGAAATCTTGGTTGGTTGTGTCGTGGATAACTCGCTTGTCGAGCTGCCGTCGAAGACGGCGGACGGGCGCGCTTGCCACGACCTCTTTAACGGAGGACGTACTGTGGCCAAGAAGAGAAAGAAGGCTGCCAAGAAGTCGGCCAAGAAGAAGACCAAGAAGCGTCGTCGCTAACGTTCGCTTCACAGCGCGGCCAAGTGCCCGCTGCGCGCTTCTTTAAGACACGACGAGAAAGAGCCGCGAGGACCAGTGCCTCGCGGCTCTAGCGTTTTCGGGGAGCTTGTTTGGCACTCATTGGGTAGCTGGCGGCAGGAGCAAGCCATTCCCGGCAACTCATTGGCCCGGCGATAGTTGCGTGGATCGCGGGCCGGCTCGTTGGGCCGGAACGTGGCCAAGCGTTCACTATAGCTCACAAGGTGGGGAGCGAGGGCATCGGGGGCGCGGCGCGATGCTGGTCGGCTAAATTCTTTACCAGCCGATGGCAAATGGCCTCGAAGTAGGGCGCACTTTCCACGTCTTCAAAGTTCGCCGCGGTGCGCCCTTCGTCGCCATGCACGCGGATTGAAATGTTGATCGGCACTTCGCCCAAAAAGGGAATGCCGAGTTCTTCGGCGCGGCGCTGTGCGCCGCCGTGGCCGAAGATGTCGTACCGCTTCACCGGAATCGGGACAGACGAAGTAGCTCATGTTCTCCACCACACCCAACAGCGGAATGTTGACCTTGCGGAACATGGCGATGGCTTTCACCGCGTCCAATAGCGCCACGTCCTGCGGCGTGCAAACCACCACCGCGCCGGCCAACGGCAACAATTGCGAGAGCGTCAGCGAAACGTCGCCGGTGCCGGGGGGCAGGTCGATGATGACGTAATCCAATTCTCCCCAGGCGGTATCGCGCAGCATTTGGGTGATCGCGCCGTGGAGCATCGGCCCGCGCCAGACGACCGCTTCGCCCACGGGGATGAAAAAGCCCATCGACATCACCTTCATTCCGGCGCAATCGAACGGTTTGATCTTGTTTTCGCCTTCTCGCTCCGGCTGGCCGCGCAAGCCGAGCAGGTGCGGAATGCTGGGGCCGTAAACGTCGGCATCCAACAGGCCGACTTTCGAACCGGCTCGAGCCAGCCCGATCGCCAGACAGGCAGCGATGGTGCTTTTGCCCACGCCCCCTTTACCGGACCCCACGGCGATGACGCTTTTAGCGGCCAGGCCGATGCTGCCCAGCTTTTGGGGCGGGCGGGGATGGATTTTGGGGTCGATGGTGACGCGAGTGATTGCCGGAAAGCGTTGTCGGATCAATTGTTCCAGCTCGGCGACGGTTTCTTGCCAGAGCGGGGCAGAATGAGTGGTTAAGGCCAAGATCAGGGATACCGAATCGCCTTCGATGCGCACGTCGCGGACCTGATCCATTTCGACGACGCTGCGGCCGGTTTCCGGATCGCGGAAATCGTGAATCGCCGCTAGAACGGCCGCCTGATCGATTCCATCTGGCATGAATACCTTCCGTTGTTGTTAAGACACTCTGATCACTTGAGGGCCGCTACTGGCCCCAGGGCAACGTGGCGAGAATGCGGTCTTCGATGGATTGGTGTTCGGATCACTCTGTCATACGGCGTCGGATTGCCGTAAGTTGGCCGTCTCGACGTTGCACAATTTCGGCTCACCTCCGCCACGCGCCGCGGCGAGGCCACAAAATGGCTGGCCCCGGCTTCGCGACAGGCATCTTCCCAAGCGGATAACTTATCGCTTGGCCATGACGATTGGCATTACTCGAGGGAACTGGCGAGCGATCCGCAAAATCGCCGCCACAAGTTGTGACTTTTTTCTCGGACGTTAATTCCAGTATCACCACGGCCGTCAGGCAATCTGGCAGCCACTGCAGCAGCTCGCTCAAACTGCGAGTTTCCAGAAGTGCCGTGCCGCTGGGCATTTCGCTGCGGAGCGCCGCCGCCCATTGGCCATCAGCTTTCGCAGACCATGGTTGACAATAGTTTACGCTTCATTTGCCTTTTCGCCATGCTCCAATCCCAACTGCACCATGCGACGGTAGAGTTTCGGCCGCGTGAGCCCCAGCAATCGGGCGGCCTTGCTCTTGTTTCCCTTGGACTGGCGGAGCGCACGCTGGATCAATTCCGTTTCGACGCCGGCCAGAAAATTCTCGAGGCTGATCACCTCGGGCGGTTTGCGTTGAATGCGGGCGGCATCGGCGGCCAGATTCAGCCGCTTCGGCAGGTCGGAATCGGTTACTTCGAAGCCTTCGGCCCTGCTGCACGCCTCGCGTACGGCGGCTCGCCAGTTCATCAATTTGTCCGGGCCAATCGTAGGCCGCCAGCCGATCGAGTGCTTCGGGCGTAA
The DNA here is from genome assembly GCA_963773925.1 of Pirellulales bacterium. GTDB lineage: Bacteria > Planctomycetota > Planctomycetia > Pirellulales > JADZDJ01 > CAVRAW01. Next base: position 304,479 of record CAVZDC010000020.1, on the reverse strand, counting down.
AGCCGCGCAATTGCTTGGCGCCGTCGGCATTGAAATCCTCCAGTAGCATTTGGGCCAAGAGGGGAATATCGTCGCGCCGCGCGGCCAGCGGGGGCAATTCGATGACCAACGTGCTCAGGGCCTGGGCCAGTTCGTCGAGGAAGGCGCCGCTGGAGGCGAGCGATTCCAGTGGCTCCACGGCAGTTGCCATGAAGCGAATATTTTTGGGCAGGGACGCCAACCAACGCACTACGTCGGGCTGCAGTTCCAGCGGCAATCAATGCACGTCGCTCAACATGAAGCGTGACCTTCGCATTACTTTCCGGCTGGCTGTGGCGGGTGATCAAGCTGGCGATTGTCGATCGCAGGGCTTCGGGAGGCAGGGCCGAGCAAGTCCACCGGGACAATGTTCCCAGCGGCGGTTGCTGGGCGAAATGGATGGTGCGCGCGACATGCTGTCGCCCGCTGCCCGGGGGTCCCAGCAGCAGGACCGTGCCCCTTCCGGCCGCCGCCAATTCGACCTGGGAGCGGACCCGCTTCATCGCGGCGCTGGCCCCGGCCAGGCGTTCCACGTGGTGCCAATGGGCGAGTTCCTGCCGCAATTGCGCCACGCAATTGTGCAGTTGGCGAGCTTCGTCGGCCAGCAGGGCACCGTTCAATTCGACCGGCGAAGCATCCGGAGGCAGATCGGTCGAAGCGACGATGGCCAAGACGCCGATCCAATTGCCAGAATCGCCGCGCAACGGCACAAATTCGGCAGTGCGCCGGGAGCGACCGTCGGATGAAGGTTTGCATACGTAGCCGGCGGTCCGCTTCCCTTGGAATGCCTCGGGAGGCGGGCAAAGTGCATCGGCGGCCGCGGCCAAGGGGTCGGAATTGTTCGACTGCCAACGGCATTGCCGGCCGATGAGAAGCTCTGGCGGCGAATCGATCCAATCGGCGCAGGCAGCATTCAAAAATACGATCCGGCAGTCGTCGTCTACCAGGTACACCGGCTGGGCGGCGTCGTGCAGGACGCGAAGCAATTCGTGGGTGGCGCGAGCAGGGGGCATGGCTGATACGACCTATTGTACTCGTGAGGCCGCGGCAAAAAACTTTGGCCCGGCGGTTTGCCAGTGACAACCGGTTGTCACACCCCTGTGCTAGGCTTCTGCCCTCCACCTATAGTCGCCTCTCCGGGAATGGGGCAGCCCGGATGAGGCGATTTTTTTGCGCCTGGGATTGCTCGAGTATTCCGGCCGCTGATGGGCAAGGTTCTGTCGCTTGGCTGGGCTAAGGCGCGAACTTATCGCCGCGCATTGCCATTTGCGCGGGCTCTTGAGGGCGCCAGATCGCCCGCGGCCTGTTGAGCTCCGCTGCGCTCGAGCGATCGGCCGGCGCTGTTGGCCAACGCGACAATTCGGCCGGGGAACAATCCCACGCCGACCACGACGAGCAGGCACGCCCACATGGCCAGGGCGGCGCCTGCGCCGCGTTGGGCGCGGACCTCGGAATCGCCAGGCTGGCGGAAATACATGACGCCGATCACTCGCAGATAGTACGCCGCGCCGATGGCGGCATTCAGCACGGCAACCACCGCCAGGGCAATAAACCACGGACGTAACAGCATACCGCCGGCACTGGGCACTTCATCCAGCGTAAGTGCGCTGAACAGCAGCGCGAACTTACCCCAAAAGCCCGCCAGAGGCGGGAGGCCCGCCAGGCTGAACATGAACACCGCCGTCACCAACGCCACTGATGGATGACGCCGATTCAAACCCGCCATATCGTCGAGCGTATCGACCTGCCGGTCGGCGCCGCTGCTGAGGTACACCAATGCCGCAAAGGCGCCCATGGTGGCAAACATGTACACGCCGAGGTAGAACATCGCGGCGCCCAGGCCTTCGAAGGCCCGCGCGGCAGCATCGCTGGGCAAGATGCCGCTGTTGGTTTGGGCGGCGAGGGCCACTGCCACGCCGATCAGCAGATAGCCGGCGTGAGCGATGGAGGAATACGCCAGGAGCCGCCGGATGTTGTTCTGCCACAGGGCCATGACGTTGCCGAGCGTCATGGTTAGCACGGAAATGACCAGGGCGATTTTCCAACCCAGGGAGGCCATTTCCACGGTCGGCATGCCGGCGATGACGATCCGCGCCAGCACCGCCAGGCCAGCGATCTTCGGCAGCGTCGCCAGGACTCCGGCGTTGGCATGACTGGTGCCTTGATAAACGTCGGGGGCATAAAAGTGAAAGGGCACGGCGGTCAAGCGAAACGCCAGCCCGGCGAACACCAACAGCATGGCCAACGGCGCCAGGGCGGGGCTGAAATCTGGTTGGGCTGTGCCGCCGGCGGCTCCCGCCAAGGCTTGCGCGATTTGCGGCAAGCGCATGGAACCCGCGATGCCGTACAGGAAACTGAAGCCATACAGCAGCACCGCGGAAGACAAAATGCTGAGGAAGAAATATTTCGAGGCCGCTTCCTGGCCCCTTTGATCGTGCCGGCCGACGTACAAGAGCACGTACGTGGGAATCGAGACCAGCTCCAGGCCCGCAAATAGCAAAATCAATTCGTTCGCCGCCGCGATCAGCATCAAGCCGGCCAAAATCAAGAGCAACGAGGCCGCTTCCTCGGCGCTTTGTTCGAAGCGATGCGGGCGAGTCAACAGCAAGATCAGCACCAGGCCGACGGCCAAAATCGCCCACCGCGAGCGTGTACGCGAACAGATCGACGGCCAGCGGCCCACTGGTGTGCATCGCGGCCGCTGTTTCGGAATTTGCCACGGCGGCGGATTGCCCGTAGAGCGCCACGGCGGCGATCGCCAGGCCGGCAAGCGCGAACCAGGTGGCAGCGCGCTGCGGGAGCGCGAAAGCGCCGGCCATGTAAATGAGCGTGGCGGCGGCGATCAGAATGATCTCGGGCAGCAGCAGATAGAGGGTGGTGGAGTCGGTCATGATCGGTTGGGCGCTATTTCAATGCCGTGGTCTGTTCGGTTGATTGCGGATGGGCAGCGTAAAACTCTTCCAACGGGCCGGTGGTGCGCTGCGTGATTCGATCGACCGCCGGAGCGATGGGGGCCAAGAACAATTTGGGATAGACGCCGATCCACACGATGAATACCAACAGCGGGCGCCAATGCGAGTAGCTTCGCGGCCGGAAAGATCGCGGACATTTTCCGCTTCGGCGGAGGAGAGATGCCCTTCCTTCAACGGGCCGAAGAAAACGCGTTGCACCATCCAGAGCATGTACCAGGCACCCAGCACCACGCCGCTGACGGCCAAGACGGCGATCACAATCAACTGCGGCCCCAGTGAGCCGGGGGCGTCGACCCAGGCCCGCTGGAACATGCCCAGCAGGATCAAGAATTCGCCGACAAAGCCGTTCAGCCCCGGCAGGCCGATGCTGGCCATGGTGAACAGGAGCATGCAGGTTGTGAGCCGCGGGATGCGCTTGGCCAGTCCACCGAGCTCGCGGATTTGCCGCGTGTGGTAGCGCTCGTAAATCATGCCGACCACGGCGAACAGACCGCCGGTGGAGAGGCCGTGGTTGACCATTTGCAAAATGCCGCCTTCCAAGCCCAGGCGATTGAGGGCGAAGAAACCGAGAATGACAAATCCCATGTGGCTGACGCTGGAGTAAGCAATCAGCTTTTTCATGTCGGACTGCACCAGCGACACCAACGCTCCGTAGATGATGCCGGCCAGGGCCAACCACAGCATGATGGGCATGCACAGTGCCGTGGCGGTGGGCAACATGGGCAGGCAGAATCGCAAGATGCCGTAGGTGCCCAACTTCAGCAGGATGCCGGCCAGATCGATGCTGCCCGCGGTGGGAGCCTGGGTGTGCGCCAGCGGCAGCCAAGTGTGCAAAGGGACCAGCGGGACTTTTACCGCGAAGCCGGCGACTCAGGCCAGGAAGATCAGCAACTGCAAATAGCCGTGCTGGCGCATCCATGGGAATGGGATTGAGGCCCAGCGCCTCGTGCAATTCCGGAATGGAAAACGTGAGATGCGGTCCGGTGGCGGGATTGACCGGATGGTTGTAGACCCAGAGCACGATGCCAATGATCCCCAACAGCGCCAGCACGCTGCCGGCGAAGGTGAACAGGAAAAACTTATTGGCGGCGTAGCGGCGCTGCTCGTGGCCCCAGATGCCGATTAGGAAATACAGCGGAATAAGCGTGAACTCGAAGAAGATGTAAAACAAAATGATGTCGCGGGCGGAAAACACGCCGAGCATGCCGGTGCCCAGCAGCAACAGCAGCGCGTAAAAGGCCGGGGCGCGATCTTCAATGGCATCCCAACTGGCCAGAACGGCCACAAAGGTGAGTAGCGCCGAAAGTCCGTAGACCCAGACGCTCAAGCCATCGAGGCCGAACGAAAGGCGGATGTTGGCGGTGGTGGCGAACCAATCGAATTCCTGGACGGCGTATTCGCCTTGCCACTTCGAATCGAGCCAATAGCGCGACCAACAACCAGGCGACCATACCGAGGGTAAGCGTGGCAGTGACCAGAGCGCTTTGCCGGGCGGCGGATTTGCCTCCGGCCGATAGTAGCCAAACCACGCCGGCGCCCAGCAGCGGAAGGAAGATCGTGGCTAGGAGGAGGTTGGTCATGGAATTGTGCTAAACCGCAAGCGGATGGCCGGTTGCTTGTCAGATTCTTATCCCCATAGCATCAAGGCGCCGACTAACACCAACAGGCCGAGCATCATCGCCAGGGCATAGAACTGCACCATGCCGTTTTGTAGCGAGCGGAGCACCGCGCCGCAGACGCCGGGAACGGCGCCGACGAAATTCACCAGGCCGTCGATGATGTGCTGGTCGATCCAATAGCATGACGGCGGCCAACATCCGCAGCGGCCAGACGATCAGCACCTGATAGATCTGATCGAAGAAAAACTTGCCGTGCGACAACCAGTACAGCGGCCGCAACACGCGCGTCAGCACATCGACCAGGCTGCGGCTTCCCAAATACAAAAACGCCGCCAGACCGATGCCGACCACGACGACGAGCGTGCTTTGCACGGCGATGTCGCTATGGAACTGTGGTTCGCCTCTCACGCCGGGCGACGCCCGAATAGGCCAGCGATGGCGTGACTCGCAGGAAATCCAGGATGCCGTGATTCAATCCGTAGATATGCGCCGACGCCGGCGGCGAATACCGCCAGGATCATCAATGGGACAGTCATCACCAGCGGCGATTCGTGCGCATGATGGCCGGCTTCGTGCGGGATTCGCTCGCGGCCAAAGAACGTGAGGAAAAAGGCGCGGAACGTGTAAAACGCCGTGAGCCCCGCGGTAAATAATGCACTCCAATACAGGACGCTGTACCAGCCGTGCGCCAAGCCGACGGCCGCGTGGGCCCGATCGTGCACGGCGCCGAAGATTTCGTCCTTGCTCCAAAAGCCGGCGAAGGGGAACAAGCCGGCCAGCGCGAAGCAAGCGACCAGGAACGTGATGCAGGTGATGGGCATCAGGCGGCGCAGGCCGCTGAAGCGGCGCATGTCGATCACGCCTCCCATGGCGTGCATCACGCTGCCGGCGCCGAGGAACAACAGGGCTTTGAAGAATGCGTGCGTGAACAGATGGAACATCCCGGCCACGATGCCCACGAGCGAGCCGGTGCCCAGGCTCAGGAACATGTAGCCCAACTGGCTGATCGTGGAATAGGCCAGCACGCGTTTCAAATCGGTTTGCGTGATGGCGATCAGGCCCGCCAAAAGCGCCGTGAATCCGCCGATGGCCGCCACCACCATTTGCGGATCGACCGGCGAACCGCCGATCGTGAACCACGGAGTGCCGGCCGAGGCCACGTAAACAGCGGCGTGCAGCGGGCCACCATGTACACGCCGGCGGTGACCATGGTGGCGGCGTGGATTAGCGCGCTTACCGGGGTGGGGCCTTCCATGGCATCGGGCAGCCACACGTGCAGGGGAAACTGCGCGCTTTTGCCGCATGCGCCGGCCATCAACAGCAGGCAGATGGCCACGGACACGCCGCCGGTGGCGTACATCGCGGGATTGGCCAAGCGAGTTTGCCCCAACACGCCGGGCACGGGCTTCAATTCCTGCGGCAACTTCGGGCATCGCGCCGCCGCCTTGTTGAATGGTGGCGACGTTGGATGTGGCCGCATCATGAAAATTCAGTGTGCCGTAGGTGGTCCAAATCAAGAACACGCCCAGCGCGAAGCCAAAATCGCCCACTCGATTGACCAAAAATGCCTTCTTGCCGGCGGCGACCGCCTCGGGCTTTTGATACCAGAAGCCGATCAGCAGATAACTGCACAGCCCCACTGCTTCCCAAAACACGTACAGCAGGAGAAAATTGCTGACCGACACGAGCATCGTCATCGAGAAGACGAACAGCGCGATGAAGGCGAAGAACCGCGGGTAGCCGGGATCGCCATGCATGTAGCCGATGGAGTAAATCGCCACGAGTGTGGAAATCAGCGTGACCATGCAGAGCATGAACACGGTTAAAGGATCGGCCCGCAACGTGACTTCGATGTCGAAGCTTCGCGGAGCGACTGGCCGATGAAATGGGGGCGGCAGCTGTGGCGCGCTGATTGTAGGCGCCTTGCACGTCGGCCCAGGTCCAGAGCGTGCAGATGTGTTCGTAACCGATCGATTTTGCCGAGCCTTCGGCCGCGGTCTGATTTTTGATTTCGTTCTGAACCTGGAAGAGCAACATCAAGCTCAGGACGAACGAGGCCGCAAACGCCAAGACGACCGGCAGATGGCTGAGCTTGCCGAAGGCGCGGCCGAGGAACGCCAGCAGCAAAAACGCCGCCAGCGGGCAGGCCGGGATGAGCATCAGCAGTGAGTCGATTTGGTTGTGATCATTGTCCGTCGTCCTTTTTTTCGTCCCTCGCCCTTCCCTTGTTCACACATGGCTCCGATGCGTGACTTCTTCCTCGTCGATCTTCGGCTCGATTCCGGACGGCGTGAGGTGCGGCCATTGCGGCTGCGGCTCGGCAACTTCCGGCAGTTCGTGATCGGCATAGGCGGGCAATTGCTTTCGCGCAAGATCGTCCCAGGCGGCGATATCCAAACCGCCGCGGCGCTGGAACAGCATCAGAAACAACGCCAAGGCGATGGCCGCTTCGCAGGCCGCGACGGTGAGAATAAAAATCACCAAGCACCTGCCCATCCCAGTTGTTGTGCCAGCGGCCCCAAGCCACCAGGCTGATCGAGACGCCTTGCAGCATCATTTCGGCGCAGAGGAACATGACGATCATGTTCCGTCGGCTCAAGAAGCCGACCAGACCGATGGAAAACAGCGCGGCGCCCAACAGCAGCGAATTTTGCAGAAGCGCCGATTCATGCATGGCATTCATCGCGCGGCCTCCTGCGTTCGGACGCCGCCTTCGGCGGGTCGGAGTCGTTTTTGGCGGCACGCCGCCACGCTGGGCGCTCACAACGGCCGTGGCACCGACCAGCGCGACCAAAAGCAATGTGCCGGCGACTTCGACCGCAATCAAGTGCCGGCCGAACAGCTCGCCGCCCAGCCGGGCCACGTGTTCGGGCGTGAGCACATTGCTGGCTAGCGCGTCGGCCGCGGGACCGGCCACCTGATTGAGGCCCAATTTGCCGATCGTCAGCGACAAAATGGCCAGCAGCACGGCGCCGGTGGCGGCGGCCAACAATCCCTCCCAACTCACGCGGTCGTAATAGGCGTCGCCGCGGGGTTGAGCCAGCATGAGCACGAACAAGAAAGTGACCACGATTGCGCCGGCGTAGACCACGATGGTGGCGGCGGCCAGAAACTGGCGCCTTGCAGCATGAAGATTCCCGCGGTGCCCACCAGCGTCATGGCGAACCAAACGGCGCAATACATCGGGTTGCGGAAGGTGACCGTGCAAGCGGCGGAAACGACGGTAACGCCGCTGAGGATCCAAAACACCACGTTGGTGGACCACAAACCCAACGGCAAGAATCGCGACCCCAAACATCCCAGCGCGGCGAGCCCGAGGATTGTGCCCAAGGCGCGCCCTTTGGCGGAACCGCGAGGCAGCATCAGCCACAACGACAATCCGGCCAACACGATACCCCAGGTCAACGGATGCGGATGCCTGGCCCAGACCAGCGACTCGATTCCAGGTGGAAGATGCGGCCGATTGCTGTGCCAAGAAGCCGAGCGCCGGCCAACGCGGCGAAGACTTCGGCTCATAGCGTGCCCCCCAGCGCATTGGACTTCATTGGCTCGGCGTCTTTGGTCATGTCGTACACGCTGAGCAGCTTTTCCTTGTCGTACACCATTTCCTCGCGGCTGCGGCCGGTCAGATCCAGCAGGCTGGTCAGTTCGATGGCATCCACGGGGCAGGCTTCCTCGCACATGCCGCAGAAGATGCAGCGCAGTTCGTCGATGGAAAAGCTTTCCGGATATTTTTCGCGATCGGGCCAGGGGCTGGGGGCCGCCACAATATCGATGCAATGCGCCGGGCAGGCCGTGGAACACAGGAAGCAGGCGACGCACTTCACGCGGCCTTCGGGGTCTTTGTTCAGCCGATGCACGCCGCGATAGATGAGCGGATTGCCGATTTTCGGCCGCTCTTCCGGGAAGCTGACCGTAACCTTCGGGCTGAACAAATGCTTGACCGTGGTCGTCACGCCGCCGATCAGCAGCGGCAGATACATGCGGCCGGCCAGGCCGAGCTTCGGCTCTTCAATCCAGGTGATGTTCGGATCGTCGGGCTTCATCGGGTTAATTCCTGTTCTGCGTCGAAGGGCAAGGCCGACGGCCGAGGACGATTATCGGTCGACAGCGGCGCCAGGAATCCGGCGACGATCCACGACACCAGCATCACGGCCCAACTGATTGCGATGGGGATCCACAGGCTGTTGGTGCCGACGGCTTGGGCGATGGCGTCACGATATTCGACCAGCACCGCCGCCAAGATCAAATTCACCAGCCCCAGCGGCACCATCACTTTCCAGGCCAGCGCCATCAGTTGATCGAAGCGGAAGCGCGGCCAGCTCCAGCGGACGATCATGAAAGCCACGATCACCAGCAGGATTTTCACCGAGAGCACGACGATTCGCAGAATCGCCATTGCCAGGTGACCGTGTCGCTGGAACCGGTGAGGCCCCAAAAATGCCAGCCGCCCAGAAACAAAATCACGATCAAAAATGACGCCGTGATCATGTGCAAAAACTCGGCGATCAAAAACAACAGCAGCTTCATGCCGGAGTATTCGGTGTGATAGCCGCCGATCAGTTCCTGTTCCGCTTCCGGCAAATCGAACGGCAGCCGCGCCGCCTCGGCCGTGGCCGCTACCGCGAACACGAAGAATCCCAGCGGCTGCAAAAACAGGTTCCACACGCCGCTTTGTGCTTGCTGCGTGATGATCGTGTCGAGCTTTAATGTGCCGGAAAACAGCACCACTCCCAACAGGCCCAGGCTCAGCGGGATTTCGTAAGAGATCAACTGGGCACTGGAGCGAAGCGCGCACCAGAAAACTGTATTTATTGTTGCTGGCCCAGCCGCCCAGGATTACGCCGTACACCGCGATGCTCGACAAGAGCGAAGACGTAGACGATGCCAACGTCCAAGTTGGGCGCCACGATCAGCGGAATCGGATCTTGCACGCCGCGAATATTCAGAGGCGGCAACACGCTGCCAAAAGGAATCGCGGCAAAGATCGCCATCGCCGCGGTCATGATCAGAATCGGCGCCAAGCGAAACAGCGCCTTATCGACGTGGCTGGGCGTGAATTCCTCCTTGAAGATGAATTTCAGCCCGTCGGCCAGCGGCTGCCCGAGGCCGAACATTTTGATGTTCGTCAGCGGAATGCCGACGCGGTTGGGGCCTTTGCGATCTTGTATCCACGCCGCCATCCAGCGCTCCAACAGCACCAGATACGCCGCGGCCGTGAGCAGGCCGAAGGCCAGCAGGGCGATTTTGATCAGGGCGACGATGATTTCAGGCGACATATATTGCTAAGTGGCAGACGCCAATTGATTCGCACGCAAATCGATGCCCACCGATGGGATTTCTCCGGCTGCCACTTTAAAGGCGATGATCTCTTGTGCGACTTCGTTCAGCACCGTGCGCGGATTGTACAAGCCGCGCATTCCCAATAGGGCTGCATACAACTGCCCCTCGATCCACACGCCGGCCGGCGGACGAATGGCCCACGTGAACGATTGCAGGCGGCCGGCATAATTCACGTACGAGCCGGCGCGTTCGGCAAATCCTGCGCCGGGCAATTGATACGTGGCCGCACGCCACAGCGGCGAATCGAACATGTCTTGCACGATCAACAACTCGAGTGCGCCGAGCGCTTCGGCCGCCACATCGTCGTGCCACGGTCGAGGGTATCCGCCGCTGACCCAAGCGGCTTTGATCTGGCCGGCCGGCAGTTCTTCCAACAACTCGTCGAAGGTTTTGATCTTGCCGGCGCAGAAGTGGGCCAGGACTTCTTCGACGCCTTTGCGGTTGGGGCATTTTTCAGCGTGAATCGTGAATTTGCCGGGGAACGTTTCGTCCTTGCCAACGACTGGCACCGGACCCAACGCCAGCATGGCTTGCGAATCGAACTTTCGCGCCAACTTGCACAGCAGATACGCTTCTTCAACCGTTAAGAAAGGCGAGACCACCGCCGCCAATCGACCGCCGCCTGCGCACGCCTTCTGCAACTGCGCCGCTAGTTCCTGCGGCAGTTGCGACCATTCGATGTTGCCCGCCTGGCCGTTGTGACCGCGGACCTTCGGTTCGATCTTGCGCTCGGGCGAATGCAAGTGGTGATACCCGTAGCGCCCTTCGTCGCACATCCACCATTTGTTGACGAACATGTTTTCACGCGGCTTCAAGCGGTACACCGTGTCTTGATTTTCGTCGATGTCGATCGAGCAGCCCGTCGAGCAGCCGGCGCAAACGCCCTTGTGCTGCTTCATGTACCAGACGCGCTGCTTGTATAGAAAATCTTTGTCGCCCAATGCGCCGACGGGACACAAATCGACCACGCACCCGGAGAGCTTGTTCGCCAGCGGGAAACCGGGGAACGTGTCGATCTCTTCGTGACTGCCGCGATTGATAATCATTAGTTCGCTTGAGCCACTGATCTCGCGCGTAAACCGCACGCAACGGCTGCACATTACGCAGCGATCCACAAACAGCGTGACCGTATCTCCCACGTCGCGCCGCCGGCTGGTGAACGGTTTGATGTCGGCCCGACGCTGCGCTTGCCCGTGCTCGAAGTGATAATCCTGCAGATAACACTCGCCAGCCTTGTCGCAGATCGGGCAATCGATCGGATGGCGTAGCAGCAAATCTTCTTCGACCTGAGCCCGGGCTTTTTTCACGGCTTCGCTATTGGTTACGAAGACAGTCCCGTCTTTGGCCGGAGTCTGGCAGGCAGGCACGAGCTTGGGAAGCATCGTGATCTGGCCGGTCTCTGGGTTGCGCGTGCCGGTTTCACAAAGACACATGCGGCAACTGGCCACGACAGTTAATCCCGGATGCCAACAGTAGCGCGGAATATCGATACCGACCCGCGCCGCGGCCTGAATGCCGTTCAGGCGCTCGTGGTCGGCGATCTCGATTTCTTGTCCGTCAACGATGACTTTGGCCATGTTTTGGTTAATGTGCTCCGATTTGCACAAGCGCAGGCACAGGTTCGGTGGCTGCGTAGCCGCTGGGATTGGTGCGCTTGATGTAATCTTCGAACTCGCCGCGGAATTTGCGGATGGCGTTTTTGATCGGCCAGGCGGCGCCGTCGGCCAGGCCGCAAATCGTGGTGCCGGGAATGATGCCGATGGAATCGCCGATTTCCAGCAGCAGATCTAAATCCTTCAGCCGCCCCCTGCCCGCCTTGATGCGCTCCAGCATCCGCAGCGCCCAGGACGTGCCTTCGCGGCACGGCGTGCATTGTCCGCAACTTTCGTGGGCGAAGAACCGGCAACTGTTGTGCAGGAAATCGACCATGGAGACGGTTTCGTCCATCACCACCACCGCGGCCGTGCCCAAGCCCAGGCAGCCGACTTTGCCCAGCGCGTTGAAATCCAACTTCGTGTCGAATTCCTTCTCGGTTAAGAGACCCATGCTGATGCCGCCAGGAATCGCCGCCTTGCCTTTGCGATTCTTCCACACGCCGCCGCCAAAATCGTCGATCAGTTCGCGACAGGTAATGCCCAGCGGCGCTTCGTAGCAGCCAGGCTTATTCACGTGGCCGCTCAGGCAGTACAGCTTAGGCCCGTAGCTGCCGGCGTCGCGCGGGTTTTTCGGATCAGCCGGCACGCCGATCGATTTGAACCACTCCACGCCGCGGGCGATGATGTGCGTCACGCAGGCCACGGTTTCGATGTTGTTTACGACCGTGGGCTTGCGGAAGGCGCCTTCGACGGCCGGAAACGGCGGCTTGATGCGCGGCCAGGCGCGTTTGCCTTCCAGGCTTTCAATCAGCCCGGTTTCCTCGCCGCAGATGTAGGCCGCCGCTCCGCGATGCAGGAAAATATCGAGCGAAAAATCACTCCCTAAAATCTTTTTACCCAGATAGTTTTTCGCGTAGCACTCGTCGAGCGCACTTTGAAGCCGGTCCCACGACAGGGGATATTCATAGCGCAGATACAGATACGCTGTGCTCGCCTTCGTGGCGTAGCAGGAGAGAATAATCCCTTCGATTACTTGATGCGGATCGTCTTCCATCAGAATGCGGTTATTGAACGTGCCCGGCTCGCTTTCGTCGGCGTTGATGCACATGTAAATCGGGCCGGGATGATCCTTGGGGAGGAACGTCCATTTCAGGCCGGTTGGGAAACCGGCCCCGCCGCGGCCGCGCAAGCCGCTGGCCTTGACCGCTTCAATCACCGCCGCCGGCGACATCTCCTTAACCGCCTTGCGCAGTGCCTTATATCCGCCCGCCGCTTCATAACGCGCAGCGTCCAGCTTTCGGGCTTGCCGACTTGCGCCAACAGAACTGGTTCGAACTTCGCCATTTATTTTCGGACGCTATTCAAAAACGCGTCGGCTTTTTCGTTCGTTAAGTCTTTGTGCAATTCTTTGCCGGCCAACATGCAGGGGGCGTATTCGCAGGCGCCGAGACACTCGGCAAATTCCAGCGTGAGCGAGCCATCGGCCGTAGTTTCGCCCGGCTTGATGCCCGCCTTGTGGCACATGTGCTCCAGCACCTCTTCGCCGCCGTGCAGAGCGCAACTGATCGAGCGGCAGACCCAAGCCCGCACTTTGCCGTGCGGCTGGTCTTGCTTGAACAGGCCGTAGAACGAGAGCGTGTCCTGCACGACGGCTGGAGCCAGTTCCAATAGTTCGCCGATTTCGACGATCGCCTCCAGCGGCACGTAGCGCAAGCGATCGTTGACGATATGCAGCGCCGGCAACGTGACGGCCTGCTTCGTGGGATAGCGCGGAAACAGCGCCTTGATTTCGGCCACCATTTCGTCAGTGAGTATGCGCTGTTTTGCGATCATAGATTACCGGTCCAACTCCGCCGCGATAATGTTCAAACTCCCCAGCACCGCCACGATGTCGCTCAGAGTATGGCCGCGAATCAAATGCGGGAAAATCGCGAAATGAATGAACGACGGCGGCCGGCATCGGGCTCGGTAGGCCGTTTCAGTGCCGTCACCCGCAAGATAAAAACCGAGTTCGCCGTTGGGCGCCTCGATGGCGAAATACGATTCCTCGCTGGGCACCTCGAAGCCGCGGTTGCTCATCTGCAACTCGAAGTGCGAAATCGTGCCTTCGATCGTCGAATACACCATCCGCTTGTCGGGAAACGCCACACGCTGGTCGATGCCCACGTTCACCGGCCCAGGTGGCAGGTTTTCGATCGCTTGCTGCACGATCCGCAAGCTTTCCCACATCTCCTGCATGCGCACCAAGTATCGGGCATAACAATCGCCGGCCTTCGAGCAGCAGACCTGGAAATCGAAGTCGGCGTACGATAGATACGGATCGTCGCGCCGCAGGTCGCGCGGCACGCCGCTGGCCCGGGCGATCGGGCCGGAGCAACTTCGATTGATCGCTTCCTCTTTGGTCAGCACGCCCACGCCCTTGGTGCGGTCGACGAAAATCTTGTTGCGATTCAACAGCCGCTGCATGTCGTCGAGCGTCTTGGGAAAGTTTTTGCAGAACATGCGGATCTTTTCGACCACCAGCGGCGTCATGTCGTACATCAATCCGCCGACACGGGTATAGCTGTTGGTGAACCGCGCACCGCAAAGAGTTTCGAAGATGTCGTACAGCACTTCGCGCTGGTAGAACGCATACAGGAAGTAGGTAAACGCGCCGGTATCGAGCCCCGCCGCGCCGTTGCACAGCAAATGATCGCTGATCCGCGAGAGCTCGGCGATGATCACGCGGATGTATTTGCACCGCGGCGTCAGTTCCAAGCCCAGTAGCTTCTCGACCGCACCGTGCCAGGCCACGTTGTTGGCCATCGGCGAGATGTAATTCATCCGGTCGGTGATCGTCACGTACTGGTTGTAGTTGAGATGCTCGCCGAGCTTCTCGAAGCCCGAGTGCAAATAGCCGATATCGGGCATGGCGTCGATCACGCGCTCGCCGTCCAATTTCAGCACCAGCCGCAGCGTGGTATGCGTGGCCGGATGCTGCGGCCCAAAGTTCAGCGTCCACAGGTAATCCTGCGGCTCGTCATGGGCCAGATCGCGAGTTTCGACAGGCGCAAGCGGCATAGGCGTCAGGCGCTCTCCCGCGTGATGACAGGAAAGTTATGCCGCTCGCCGCGGCCTTGCAGCGGATAGTCTTTACGCAAGGGAAATGCCGCGAATTCTTCCGGCAGCAGAATGCGGCGATGGTCGGGATGGCCGGCGAAGGTGATGCCGAACATGTCGTACACTTCGCGCTCCAGCCAATTGGCCCCTTTCCACAGCGGCGTGACGCTGCGGACGACAAGATCGGGCTCGTTCAAGAACGTGCGAATGATCAGCCGCTCGTTGGTGAGCGTGTTCGTGACGATGTAGACCAGGCCGAAGCGATCGGTCGCGCCACGGTAATTGAGATAGTCGACGCACGTGATATCGACCAGGAAATCGAAGCCGCGGTCGTTCTTCAAGAATTGCATCGCATCGAAAACCTTGTCCGCCGGAACCACAGCGCGCAATTGGTCACGAAATTCGCTGCGGGTGACGCCGGAGAACTTCTGCGTCAAAGCGTCGATCGTGGCAGATTCAGGTTTTGTCATAAATTCAATTGATGGGGTTCCGCGCGCTGTCGACCGTCGGCGCACGGGCAATTCGACCAGGGCGCGTTTGGTTTGCTGCCGGGCGTTGGTTTCGAACTCGCGGCCGCGGAGTGTGCCTTCTCGTTGAATTTTGTCTTGCAAGTCGATAATCGCCTGAATCAATTGCTCGGGCCGCGGCGGGCAGCCGGGCACGTACATATCGACAGGGATGAAGCGATCGATCCCCTGCACCACGCAATAGGTGTCGAACACGCCGCCGGTGCTGGCGCAGGCGCCCATCGAAATGCACCACTTCGGTTCATTCATCTGCTGCCAGATGCGCTGCAGCACCGGCAGCATTTTCATCACCACGCGGCCCGCAACGATCATCAAATCGCACTGGCGGGGGCTGAAGCGAAACACCTCGGCGCCGAAGCGGGCGATATCGTGTTTGCTCGCGCCGGTGGCCATCAATTCGATGCCGCAGCAGGCGGTGGCAAAGGGCATCGGCCAGAGGCTGTTCTTGCGGCACCAGTTGGCCAGCGAGTCGAGCTTGCTGACGACCACGTTTTCGGGCAGCTCTAGCGCCATTTGAATACCCCTTTGCGCCAGTCGTAAATAAAGCCCACTACGACCAGCAGGATGAACACCATGGCGCCGGCGAACACCAAACCGCGACTGGCGATCCAGCCGCCGCTGACTGCCTGATCGATTCCGCGCGCCGCCTGGCCCTCGGCAGCATGCTGAGTGGCGACCGCCCAGGGATACAGAAACAGCAACTCGACGTCGAACACCAGGAAGGCGATCGCCACCAGATGAAACCGCACGGCGAAGCGGCGGCGGGTATCGTGGATGGGATCCATGCCGCTTTCGTACGGCATTTCCTTCACCGGGGTCCGCTTGCGCGGCGCCAATAAGCCGAGGGGCCGCGATCATGGCGCACGAGACCGCCGCGGCCACAACGACGAACAACAATACCGGCAGCAGAGCCGCCATAAGCTGCTCCCGCGGATTGATTTGCGACGAGCGTCAGGACATTGTGAATCTTGTCACAATCCCTGACAAATAAAAATGGCGGTTTCTAACCACCATTTACAGCCGCAAATCTAGTGCTGGCACATCGGCCCGTCAAGCATGATGACCGCGAGCCATTTCCTGCTAATTAACTCTTTTGGCGCGGCGCAAAAAAGAACCCTTCGCAGGTGGGGCAGGAACCTACGAAGGGCGAGAGCTAAAGGGTTGCCCCCTTGCTCAGCAACTACTATTTCCTAGATGGGGAATTCATTCAATCACCCCTGTGGGGGAGCTAAATAAGAACTGCCACACGCGGTTTTCCGCGGTTTTTGGCCTCCCGGCGACGCACATGTTTGCCAATCCGCGTGGAATCGATCCGTCGGCCATCCCCTACAATGATGCCCCGCTCGCCCCTAGAGCGGCTTTATATCGCATATTTCCTACCGCTGGCTTCGCAGGCCGCCATGCCGCTCGATCTGGTTTCCACGCTTAGCGAACTGGTCGCCATCCCCAGTGTCAATCCGATGGGGCGCGACTGTCTCGGGACCGGAGTATTTCGAGTATCGACTGACCGATTATTTGGAGCAACTGTTCGCGCGGCTGGGCATTCCCACCTGGCGACAACCCATCGCTGAGAAACGCGATAATCTGCTGGCCCGGCTCGATGGCGATCCACCGCTGGAAAGCGGCGGGACGCTGGTGCTGCTGGAAGCGCATCAAGATACGGTGCCGGTCGACGGCATGAGCATTCCGCCGTTCGATCCGCAAGTGCGCGAAGGCCGGCTGTACGGCCGGGGCTCATGCGACATCAAAGGAGGCATGGCGACGATGTTGGCGGCGCTCGTGCGCTTGGCCGAAAAGCGACCCGCCCCGCGCCCGACAGTGATCATGGCCTGCACGGTCAACGAAGAACATGGATTCACCGGCGCCACGGGGCTGTGCGAATTGTGGTCGGTCAAAATCGGGGAAAGCAAATCCGATCCTGCCGCGCCGCCCCGATGCGGCGATTGTCGCGGAACCGACCAATCTGCACGTCGTCGTGGCGCACAAAGGAATGATCCGCTGGCGATGCCACACCCTCGGCCGGGCGGCACATAGCTCACAACCGCAGCATGGCGAGAACGCCGTATTCCGCATGGGCCGGGTGCTGCGGGCCTTGGAGCATTATCAACGAGAGATCGTCGGCACGCTGGCCGATCATCCGCTGTGCGGCCGGCCAACTCTCAGCGTGGGCACGATTCACGGCGGCATCAGCGTGAACACCGTGCCCGACCGCTGCACCATTGAAATCGATCGCCGCCTATCGCCGGGCGAGGAACCGCAAGCCGCCTGGCAACATGTCGTGCACTATCGTGACGGAAGAAACGGCGCTGGGCAGCTTTATCGAACACGAGCCGCCCTTCATGCAAAGCCGCGGACTGGGCGATGCCCATAACGGCGCCTTGGCAGATCGATTGGCCACGGCCGTGCAAACGGTGACGGGCAAAGCCGCTGCGAAAGATCGGCGTGGCGTTCGGCACCGACGCGGCCTCGTTTGCTTCGGCCGGCGTGCCGTGCGTCGTGTTCGGGCCCGGTTCGATCGAGCAGGCCCACACCGCGGAGGAATGGGTGCCGCTGGCGGAAGTCGAGCAAGCCGCCGAAGTGCTGTATCAAGCGCTGGCGAATTGGAAATAAAAAAGCCTGCTAAACCGCAAGCGGCGTAGCAGGCTTTGATTCGATTTTCGTCTCTCGCCCCACCCTTCAGGTCCCACGTCAGAACGTATCGAGAATGAAGTGGTGGCCCCAGTGGTAGCGTGCCTGGCCGGGCTGTTCGTTGTAGTGCATCCACTTATCCCACTGGGCGCTTTGCGGATACTCGTTGTGCCACTGCTTGTTGTACACCGGAATGCGCATTTCGGGCGGATAGCGGTAGTACAAACTTTCGGAGCTGCGATAGTATTCGTCGCCCCAAAAGTTTTGCGGATAGTAGACGTACGGGTAGTGATAGAAGCGGTCCCAATCCTGGGTGCTGTACGAGCTGACCCACTGGCGACCGTACGCTTCCTGAGCCTGGGCCGGCCGGGCATTCAGCGAACAGACCGAACACAGCCGCGCAAAACAGCGCGGCGAAAATGCGGCGAGTCATGCAGAATCCCCCCTCAGTCCTCGATAGATGCTTTTCGGACGGCGGCGCAGCATCGCGGCTGCAACCGACGGCCGTACTGGGTTTCGCTTGATTGACCGGACCCGTGGACGATGCTAGCGTCGAACTTGCGGGATGCTTGCATCGCCGAGTTTGCCGGTCAATTACCGCATCGGCAGCCGCGACATCCGGTATTGAGGGAATATCCGGCATAATCGGCAGAATCGGCCAATGGCAGAAAGCAGAGTGCAGAAGTGCAGAATGAAGCGTGCCAGCAGACAGGCTAAGCCGCTAGCAGATGGAGCGTTCGACAAATGCACGGATTACTCGTCGGCCGGCATCTTGCCTGACTCGAGTTCCTTGTCCCATTGGTCCATCAGCGGCCAGTCGATGGCGCAGGTGCCGAAATCGGCCATGTGCAGATAGCCTTCCACGCGCTTGATGGTTTGATCCAATTGAGCGTTGTTCTTGCGGAAGATCGGCCCGTGGCTGGGCAAGAGCCATTCGACGTCGCTTTCGCGAATGCGCTTCAGCGATTTCACAAAGCCCGGCAGGTCGCTGCCATGATGGGCGTCGATCGCCCCGACGCAGCCGTCGCGGTAAATGTTGTCGCCGCTGAAGAGCAGGTTGCCCATGCGGAACGAAAGCTGGCTGTCGGTATGCCCCGGCGTGTGCCAGACTTCCAGCTTCAAATCGCCGACGGTGATCACGTCCCCTTCGTCGATCAGCGTGTCGATCTTCACCGGCGGCATGTCGAGGTGAATGTTCTGTGCGGCCACCTCGGCAAACGTTTTGATCTTGTCCCCCTTGGCCAGCGGCTCGGCGGCCTTGGGATGCCCGCTGACGGTGGTCTTCAGCACCTGCTTCATTTTCGCCAGCGCCTGGATGTGATCGACGTCGGCGTGCGTGGCGATCAGCGTTTTGCAGTTCGACAGCGGAAAATCGAGCTGCCGGATCAGGTCGATGATCTCGTCGGCGGTTTCCTGGAAGCCCACGTCGATCAGCACCCATTCGTTCTTGTCGAACACCAGATAAACATTGCAGCCCAGGCGCTGCCGGGCCTGGTAGTTCATCTCGATGACGTTGGGGAAAACCGGCTTCCGCGCTAACATGCTGGGGATATCCTTCGAAGATGTTCCTGGCTCATTGGGCGTTGCGATTTTAAGAGGCTCGTCCCAGAGGCGGCAAGCGACCGAGATGAATCGTGGCAGAAGCTTAACGGTGCGTGCTATTGAGACTGCCGATCAATATCCGCCGGCGGCCGGTTAGTCGTCCAATCCTTTGCGGCGTTTCCCCCAGCGGCTTGCGAGCTTCGAGAAACGCCGTCAGCAGGATTTGCGCCGCCAACTTATCCAGCCGCGCTTTGCGTTGTTTTTTGGTCAGTTCGCCGGCTTGCCAAAATCTGCTCGGCCTCGGCGGTCGTGAATCGCTCGTCGAAAAACACCACGCTCACGCCGGTTGTTTCTTGCAACCACTGGCCGAATGCCCGTGCCTCGATCGATTTTTGGCTTTCGCGCCCGTCCAGATGCACCGGCAGCCCGACGACAAAACCGGCGATTTGCTGCTGATTCACCAGCCGGCGGAAATATCCAGCGTCGGCGGTTTCATCCTGCCGGTTGTAGATGGCCAGCGGGCTGGCAATCCGCTGCCCGGGATCGGTGATCGCTATGCCGATCCGCACCGTCCCGTAATCGATCCCCGCCAACCGCCCGCTTTCGGCCTTCTGCCTTCTGCATTCTGCATTCTGCCTTCTACAAATATTCCTTCCAGCCTTTTTCCTCCAGCAGCTTCACGATTTTGCGAATCGCCTCTTCGTCGTTGCGATTGGCAACCAGCGTGGCGTCGGGCGTGTGAACCACAATCAAATCGCTCACGCCGACGGTGGCCACCAGATGATTGTCGTCGCTGCGAATGATCGAGCCTTTGGTATCGACCGTCAGATGCTTGCCCGTGATCGAGTTTCCTTGTGCATCGGCGCCGGTTTGCCGGGCCGCGGCCTGCCAGGTGCCGACGTCGTCCCAAGTGAACGGCGCTTCGATCACCGCCACCTCCGGCGCTTGCTCCATGACGGCGTAGTCGATCGAAATGCCCTTGATTGCCGGCAAACTCGCGGGCGAACGCCGCGTCACCATCGGGCTTACCCCAAGCATCAACAATCTTTTGCAGTCGCGCCAACATCTCCGGCTGCCGCTGGGCCAGCGCCGCAATGATCGTTTTCGCCTTCCAAATAAAAATGCCGCTGTTCCAGTAGAACGTGCCCAGATCGAAATATTCCTTCGCCAAATCGGCTTTCGGCTTTTCTTTGAATCGCGCGACGGTGTAAACCGGCAGGCCGCGGACCTCGGGCACCTTTTGTGCATCGGCCAGCGGCTGATTCCGCTCGATGTAGCCAAACGTTGTGGCCGGAAACGTCGGCTTGATGCCAAACGTGACAATGCGATCGTGCTTCTGCTCCACCAGCGCGGCGGCCGCCTTCACGCACTGTTGAAACTTATCGTCCGGCTGAATCACCTGGTCGGCCGGCATCACGGCCATTACCCCTTCCGGATCGGTCCGCGAAATTAACAGCGCCGCCAAACCGATGCACGGCGCGGTATCGCGCTTGCAGGGTTCGCCGATGACATGATCGGCCGGCAACTGCGGCACTTGAGTGCGAACCGCATCCATCAATAGCGGCCGCGGTCAGAATCCAAACGTTCTTCTGCTCCGCCACCGTGCCCAGCCGATCCATCGTCATCTCGAGCATCGTGCGCTCGCCGGCCAACGGCAGCAATTGCTTAGGGTGCGCAATGCGGCTTTCCGGCCAGAACCGTGTTCCCGCCCCGCCGGCCATGATCACAATGTGCAGCATATTCTCGATATATTCTCGTTTAGCCGCGACGCGGCAGCGGAGTGCGTTTGGGTGCTACCGCAAATACGTCGCCTTGTCGATCACTGTTCCCGGTTTAATTTTCGCCTTCACTTCCGCCGCATCCATCGCAAACAGCGGACTGATTTCCACGGCGACGTTCGGCGCCACTTTCGCACCGGCCGCTTCCAGCCAGCGGCAATGCAGGGCCACCATCATCGCCCGGGCGGTATCGGGCGAATCGCGATTGTCGCCGGGTGCGTTCTTCACCGGGGCGAACGATTGCGCCGCGTCCGCTTCCACCACAATCGCACGCTGGGCCGCCGGGAGCAAGTCGAAAATGAATCGCTCGAATTTGAAGGCGTTCGGCTCGGCCGGCTCGACCTGCTTTCCTCGCTCATCGATGTGAGCCGCTTTTTTCGCGCCGTGTGGAACGGCATCGTCTCCTCTTTGCCCTGCACGCGCTGCGAGGAAGGCCACGTCGAGCACGTGGATGGCGGTGTTGCCGGCCCACAATAGCAGCGTGCCGTCCGGGTTTTGTCGCTTGGCCACTTCGTCGGGCAAATCGCTGTATTCAATGATCCGCGTGCGGCCGTCGATCTGCACAACGTTCCCCACGCGCTCCAGCGGCTCGCGCTTGGCCACCGCCAACGTGCTCATTTCCGATTGCGCGAGAATGTGATAACCCAAAAACGCCGGATCGCAAACTTCCGCCAAGGGATTATCGACCTGAAAGTAAAACAGATTTTTGATGCCGCGACGCCGGATATCAGCCAATGAGCCGCTGCGAACCATCGCCGCCAACATGCCGCCGTGCCCATCGGGGCTGAGCGCCACTTCGCCTTTGTCGGACAACAGCACGCCGCCCGTGGCAATATCAACGGCGGGCATCGTGCCTTGGCAAAACAGCCGCACGTTCTCCTCCGCCAGGCCGAAACGATTGTGCTTCTGGAAATAATCCTCCGCGTCGGCGTGCGTGGCGTCGCTGGTCATTACATAAAGCGGCACCGCAACGCCGTATCGCCGTCCGACCGCCACGAGTCGCTCCAACAGAATTTGAAATAGCGAAGTCGCCCGACACCGGCCCGATTTTGTACATTCCCTTCGGCTTGTCGAATCCCATGCGGGTCCCCTGCCCGCCGGCGACTAGAATGGCGCCGATTTCGCCCCTTTTTAGCGCCGCCTCTCCGGCAGCTCGCGCTTCGGCCAGCGTGAACTTGTTGCCTTTTCCATCCAGGCGAAATGCCTCCGGCGGCTGGGCCCGCTGCGCCAGTGCCGCCCAGTTGTCCTGCTTCGCAACGCCGTGCACAAGCCGCTCGACCAGCGCGAAATCGATCGAGGCGATTTGCTCCGCCAGGCGCTGCCGCTGAGCGTCGCTCAAATCGTCCCAAAACCGCAGCAAATGCCGCTGCATTGGCGGCAGCAGCGTCTCTATTTCTGCTTTCTGCATTCTGCTTTCTGCCTTCTGCAGCTTTGCATTCCTCACAGCCACCCACGTACCCAAGCATACGCTAGAAAGCACAACAGAGGAAACAAGACGAACACCGTCGCGTACGTGAAGATCGTGGTCCAAACGTGTCGCGGCCAGCGAGCCATGCAGATCGGCGATTCGACTGTGAAATTGATTCGGACCTACTTCATTCAGCATCATCCGCGAGCGGCTAGCGACAAGGGGCTGCTCAATCAGCACCCATTTCTGCAAGCACTGCGGCGAACTTGCTCGTCGTCGGGCAACGTGCTGTCGATTTCGATGGTGGCGCACTTCCGGCGGATTCGGCTCTTCCTCGGCCTTCTGCTCGTCGTACAAATCCGGGCCGCGCTTCCGAGGCGCCGCCGCCGGCCGCCAGGCGTTTAGCAATCCGTTGCCGGGCAACTTCATCCGGGCACCAGCAATGGATCACCACGTTGGGCAGCTTCCGCCGCCGCGCCACGTCCAAAGCCACCATGCGCAAATCGGCCTTAGGGAAAGCCCCGTCCAAGATCGCCAACACTCCTTCGCCCAGCAATCGATCGGCCCGCGCGAATATTTCTTCGTACACCCGGCGGCGATCTTCTGGGCGGTAGTGTCCGGCGCCGTAGGCGGCCGGTTCGCGGCTGCGGCCGAACATTTCAAAGCGGATTTCGTCGGTCGCCAAGATTTCGGCGCCGAGCGCGATGCCAATTCGCGCGCCAAGGTCGATTTGCCCGAGCCCATCAAACCGCTCATCACCAACAGCACCGGCGGCGGCAATTGTCGATCGTAGCGATCGGCCCATTGCAAATGCCGTCGGGCTTCCGCCAGATCTTGCGCACGCGGCTCTCCTTCCAATTGCGAGGCGCGCAGTGCCGCCACTTTGGCGCGCACGCAGGCGCGGTAACTGCGATAAAACGCCATCAACTCTTCCGGCGGTTGGTCGCCTAAGGCCGCCAGCGTTTGATCGAAAATCCGACGGCCCAATGGCTCGGCCCCTTCGAAATCGCACTCGGTCGCCAAGAATTCCAGCTCATCCGCCACGTCCACGCGGCGAAATTCGGCGTTGAACTCGATGCAATCGATCATCACTGGCGCCCTGCCGCGCGCGCGCCGGGCGATCCATCGTCCGCCGGCAGTAAATAAATGTGTTCCGGCAAGAGATCGCCGTGGCCATCCACAACTCGCCCTGCTTTCACTCGAGCATCGAACAACTGCGGCCGCAATAACAGCAATCGCAACTGCGCCCGTGAATGCGTTTGACCATCGTGGCACTGAGCGTGTGCTCCGGCCGCAATAATTCCGCGAAATTTCCTCGCACATGGCGCTCGAAATCGGCGCGATATCGCGACGGCTCAATCGGCAATCCCGGCGAGGCGCGAAAGAACTCCGCGAGGCGGCCAGCAATTGCATCCGCATCCGCCTCCGTCGCCTTGCCTGCGCGGATATGCGATTGAAACGTGGCACGTTCGTCCAATCGTTTCATTTTCACCAGCCAGTCCACGATGCGGTCCGAGGCGGCACGGGGCGACACGGCCGGCGACTTGGCGGCTGAAAGGTCTTGCTCGGGCCGGTCGAGCGTGCTCTCGTCCAACCAGAACTGTCCCCGCGCATTTTGCCGAACCGCCACCAGGCCCAAATAAACCTGCGGAGCGAGGCGGCGATTGAGATGCACCTCATCACCGCACGCATGTCGGCGCCGCTCCAGCGTGCTGAAGTCGAGAAAATCGAACTTCACCGGCTTCTTCAGCTTGTAGGCGAAGCGATCAGTGAGAAACACCCAGGAGATATGCGTCTGGACGAAGCGAACCGCCTGGGTCGGCTCGGGATAAGCCGCCGGCGTCGAAAGCCACTGGACCAGCGGCGGATGCTGCGGTTCATCGTGCTGCGTGGAGGGGGCGGGGGCCGAGCGTCGAGGAGCCATTACACCGAACTCCGAACTGCGAGCGCCGCACCGTCGTTCACTGTTTCACTCGCTCCAGATACTCGCCGGTGCGCGTGTCCACTTTAATCATATCCCCAATCTCGATGAACGCGGGGCAAATGACTTCGGCGCCAGTTTCAAGCTTCACGGGCTTGGTGAGCTTGGTAGCCGTGTCGCCGCGGACCGCCGGTTCGCAGTATTCCACTTTCAACACCATGTGATTGGGCGGCTCAATCGTAATCGGATTGTTGTTGAACAGGAGCATCGAGCAGTTGGTGCCCTCCTTGAGCCATTTCGCCGCTTCGTCGACCTGCTCGGTACGCAGCTCGTACTGCTCGTAACTCTTGGTATCCATGAACACGAATTGTTCGCCCTGGCGATAAAGGAATTGGCCCTCGATTTCCGTAATATCCGCCGCCTCGAGCGAATCGCCGCTTTTGTAGGTACGGTCCAACTGTGTGCCGCGGATCAGGTTTTTCAGCTTGCACTTGTACAGCGCTTGGCCCTTGCCGGGCTTGACGAAATTGCACTCGACCATGATGTACGGATCGCCGTCGATCTGCACTTTCAGCCCCTTGCGAAATTGACTGGTGTTATAGCTCGGCACGGTCAGTTTCCTACTTCGATTTCTGGTGTAATCGGGTTATGCTGCGTGGCAGCCAGCCATCATGATTTCGACGCTCAATTCCATTTCGTCCGCCGCCACCGCAACCTGGCAACAGGTGATGAAGGAGGCGATCCGCGACGCCGGGCAACTTTGCCGGCTGTTGGATTTGCCGCCACAGTTTGCCCAGCGGGCGACGGCTGCCGCGCAGTCTTTTCCACTATTCGTCCCCAGACCCTTCTTGGCCCGCATACGGCGCGGCGATCCGGCCGATCCGCTCTTGCGCCAAGTGCTGCCGGTGGAACTGGAAAACGAACCGACGGCAGGATTTACACTCGATCCGGTGGGCGATGCCCAGGCCGCGCTACGGCCCGGGCTGCTCCAAAAGTACCCAGGACGAGCGTTGATGGTAACAACTGGGACGTGCGCCGTCCATTGCCGTTACTGTTTTCGCCGCCATTTCCCTTACGACGAAACACCTCGCTCGTGGGACGACTGGCAAGCGGCGATTGAACAGATCGAATCGGATTGCAGCCTGAGCGAAATCATTCTCAGCGGCGGCGATCCGCTGACACTGGTCGACGACCTGCTGGCGCGGTTGGCAAATCGCTTAGCCGAAATTCCCCAACTGCGGCGACTGCGCCTGCATACTCGATTGCCGATGGTGATTCCCCAGCGCGTGACCGACGAGCTGCTGGCGTGGCTGACCGGCACGCGGCTGACGCCGATCGTGGTGGTGCATGTGAATCATCCCGCGGAAATCGATGACGCGGTTGCGTCGGCGCTGGCACGATTTGTCGATGCGGGCATACCCGTGCTGAACCAGGCGGTGCTTCTGCGCGGCGTGAACGATGAGGCCGACGTGCTGGCGGAACTCTGCGAGCGGCTCGTCGATCTGCGGGTTTTGCCCTATTATCTGCATCAACTCGACCGTGTCGCCGGGGCGGCGCACTTCGAAGTGCCGATTGAACGCGGCCGCCAACTTATCGCCCAATTGCAGAAGCGGCTGCCGGGTTATGCCGTGCCGCGCTACGTGCAGGAAATCGCCGGCCGCGAGCACAAAGTCGAGCTGTTTTGATTCATGGCGAATGTTTTTGTCACCGGCGCTAGTGGATTCATCGGGGCGCATCTAGTTTGGGAACTCGTCAAACGCGGAAATGTAGTTCACGCACTGACCCACAGCACGAAGCTGCAATCTCCCCCAGGTTTTTTGCCCGAGGATCGGCCCGATTTCAATCATCCCAACATTCGGCTTGTGCCCGGCGACATCACCGATCGAGAAAGCCTGCGCCGCGGTATGGACGGCTGCTCTCAGGTTTATCATTTGGCCGGATACGCGAA
The DNA here is from genome assembly GCA_963773925.1 of Pirellulales bacterium. Taxonomy (GTDB): domain Bacteria; phylum Planctomycetota; class Planctomycetia; order Pirellulales; family JADZDJ01; genus CAVRAW01. Next base: position 278,081 of record CAVZDC010000020.1, on the reverse strand, counting down.
AAATTGGGCGCACGATCCACAGACGTATTTCGATATCAATGTCGATGGATTGCACAATGTTTGCGAAGCGGCTCGAGAATTCGGCGTACAGCGCGTGGTGTGGACATCCACCATGCTCACGTTCGGGCCGACGCCTCCGGGCCAACTGGGCGACGAGAGCGTGCCGCGTCACACGCCCGAGATTCTTACGCAGTATGAGGCCAGCAAAATCGCCGCCGAGCAGTTGGCGGCCGTGTACGTGGGCCGCGGACTGGAAGTTGTGATCGTCAATCCGGGGCGGGTGTTCGGTCCGGGGCATTTGAACGAGAGTAACTCGGTGGCGATATTGATCGACATGTACGATCGAGGCAAAGTTCCGTTTCTTTTGCGCGGCGGGCGCAACGTCGGCAACTGGGTATTGGTTGACGATGTCGTGCAGGGACTTATCCAGGCGATGAAGCGCGGCCGCGCCGGAGAAAAATATCTACTGGGCGGCGAAAACGCGTCGCTGAAAGTGTTTTTCCAATTGGTCGACAAAGTCAGCGGCAAGCGACATTTCCAAATCACGATCCGCCGCCCGGCCGCAATGACTTTCGCCTGGTTTCAGAAGTTGCGTGCGACCTTGTTCGGCGTTTATCCGCAAATCACGCCCGACTGGGTCCGCGTATTTCTCACCGATTGGGACTACTCTTCCGCCAAGGCCGAGCGCGAACTAGGCTATCGTTTCACGCCGCTGGAACAGTCCATTCGTCGGACCTACGAATGGCTCCTGCGAATCCGCGCTGAGAAAGATCGTCAATAACGAGAGTCAATCTGCTTTCTGCTTTTTCCTATGAATCGCACCGCAGCCCAACTTGTCCGCGATATGTTCAGCGGGCCGAATTTTCGCGCGACCATTGTGCTGCTCACCAGCGCCGTTTGCCTGGCCGCATGGCACGTGGCCGGAAGCTTCGGCTTTTGGACGGAGCATGTCACTAGCGAGGTTCTCGCAGCGGTGATGTACTTCGTCAGTGGCGCGGTTTTGTTGGGCATCCTCCCGTTGCTGGTGGTGAAACTCGTGCTTCGAGAACGTCTGGCCGACTACGGGGTGCAATGGGGCGATTTGCGTTTCGCGCTCGTCTGCTGCTTGCTCGCCGCGCCTTTGATCGTGGGAATCGGTTACGAGTCGGCGCAATCGCCGGCGTTCCAAGCCGTGTACCCGCTCAATCCGCTGGCGCAATTCCAGCGCCGCGCTGGCCTGGCACATCGTGGGCCAGTTGTTTTGGCTGGCGGCGTGGGAGTTTCACTTCCGCGGATTTCTGCAGAATGGGGTCGGCAAGTCTTTCACCGTGCCACTAGGGATCATGGTGCAAACGCTCGCCAGCGCCCTGGCACACTTCGGCAAGCCCGGCGCCGAAGTGTTCGGCTCCATCATCGGCGGCCTGCTGTGGGGAGCGCTGGCGTGGCGCACCCGATCGCTCCTGGCCAGCACGTTCCAACACTGGCTCTTGGGCGCGAGCTTGGATTTCTTTCTGTGCCGGGGAATTTAGGGCTTACGTTTGTTCAAAGTCAGTGTATTCGTCATCACTTGGGAAAACAGTGTCGTCGAAGCGGAGCATAATATTTTGCGGCTTTTGATCCAAGTATTCGATACCCAAGCCTCGAAGTGCCGCAACCACTCGTCGAACCGTTGGTATATCCTTTTTCGGAAATAAGCGAGTCCATTCCTGTTCCCAAGCCGCCAATTGATCTGGGGTGTACGGGGGCGGCGTGTCGATATATGCTTTGCCGAAGTCGAGAAGGAAGGGTGGTTCCACGATGTCCATTTCGACAATTAGCAAGTCGTCGTCGCAATTGACAAGCACGGGAACGTGGATTCCGCAGATTTCGCCAATGTTGCGTTCTTTGAGGCGTTGATAACAGCGTAGCTCATTGAGATAATTCGTAAGGCGTAGCAGCGATTTGACCGCCGAGTTTCTGTTCGTTCGCCACACGGCGCCATCGATACCGCTGCCAAGAGGATTGTCAAAATCGATCATCAGGTCGTTTTTCTGAGCATAGAGCCTCGCTCTTTCGATAAGTTCGATTGGTGTTGGCATGAAAACAACGTTGAAGAATGAAGGTTATTCTGCCCGCGTCTCGCTTGCACTTCGTGTGCAAGGCGAGACCTTCGACGTCGCCAAAGTTGGTCCGTCGCGATTAGTGCTGCGTGAGGCTCGAAGGCTGCCCTCTGGCAGCGCACAGCTTATCGTAACGGTTGGAGACAAAACCACAGAACAAGAAATTGTCTTGTCTCCCAATGGGACCACAGCTGATGTCAGTTATTGTAGTTGATGAAACTACTTTGGCTGTCGATAACTTCGATCCGGCGGCCTCGTCAGCGGACAGCCGCAGATTCATACGTGCGGCTGCTGCCGGCAGCATTCGTCTGCGATAGCGCAATTTGATGCAGCTTCTGGCCGCAGGGCGTGGGATACTCGCCGGTGGTGCACGCCTGGCAGAGTTGATCGGCGTCGAAGCCGATGGAGCGGGCGATCGATTCCACCGGCAGATAGCGCAGTGAATCGGCCCCGAGCGCCGCGCCATTTCCACCTGAGATTCTTCGGTTAACTGGCCGCCGTGCAAAAACGGCGGCGCGAACAGTTCGCCAACGGTGGACATGTCGATGCCGTAGAAGCACGGTGCGATAATCGGCGGACACGCGACGCGTACGTGGATCTCGCGCACTCCGCCCAATTCGCGCAGTCGATGAATCAACACGCGCATGGTAGTTGAGCGCACGATGGAATCCTCCACCAGTAGCACACGCTTACCCTGGAGCACTTCGCGCACCGGCGTGTATTTGGTCTCGGCCGATCGCCGGCGGCTATCATTCCCCTCGATGAAGGTGCGTCCCGTATATCGGTTGCGGATCAAGCCCTCTACGGCCGGCACGCGCAGCCGAAAGGCCATGGCATCGGCCGCGGCTTTGCTTGTTTCGGGCACTGGCACGATGATCGTGTGCTCATCGAGCGGCATGGTTTCCAGCCGCGCCAACTCTTCCCCCAGTCGCTGCCGGGCGAGATACACATTGCGTTCGTCGAGCGTGCTGGCCATGTTGGCGAAGTAAATCCACTCGAAGAAACAGTGCGCCCGCCGCGAACTGCGGCGAAATTGTGCAGCTCGAATCGCTCGGGGCCGACGATGGCCATTTGCCCCGGCAACAGCGAACGAATGCTTTCCGCCCGGAAGCCCATGTTTACCAGCGCCACGCTTTCGCTGGCCGCGGCGAACAGCTCGCCGTCTTTGGCGTAGCATAGCGGACGAATGCCCAGCGGATCGCGGAGCACCACCATCTCGCCCAGCGCGTTGAGAAATGCCAGATTGTAAGCCCCGTCGAATTTGGCCGTCACGTTGCGAAACACTTCCACCAAATCCGCGACGTCCCTCGCGCGACAGTTCCCGGCAGACATGATGCGCGATAATTTCCGTATCGTTCTCACAGGTCAAATGGCTATTCCCGTCGGCCAATAGTTCACGGCGCAATTCGACGTAATTGGCCAATTGCCCGTTGTAGCCCAGGCTGAACCAGCGGTGCTTTTGCAGATCGGGGCGCTCCAGCGGCTGGGCGTAGTTGCGGTCGTCGTCGCCGCAGGTCGCGTAGCGCACATGACCAATCGCCGCCGGCCCCGCCAGACTCTTCATCAGCCTTTCGTATTTCGCACGATGGCTTATGCGGAACACGTCGCCGACACTGCCCACATCCTTGTGCGTCGTGAGCAGTTTGCGATGGTGCGGACGATAGACGGTCATGCCCGCCGAAAGCTGTCCGCGCGTTTGAATGTCCAAAAGCATTCGCGGCAATAGCCGGGAGACTTCGCCGGGTCCTTGCGCGGGACAAAGTCCGCTGGGCTTCCCGCCGGCCAGGTGGTAGACCGCCGCCAGGCCGCATTCGTGACGCAATTCGCTCATAGCCGGATTTTAGGGCGTCAAATCCCATCCACTCAATGACGAATAGCGCATCGAACACAGATAGGATCAGCCAGGCAGGCTTTGAGTGCCGCAATCCGGCAAGGTATGTTATCGTGTGCTGTCATTCGACAGGCATTTTTGATGCTAAACCGCATTTGCAGGGCGAACCTCGCCTAGAATCCGTCCACTCATCATTAAACGATCGCGTTCTGCACCACTGCGGCTTAAACCATGCCCGAATTGCTCCGTCAAGAAATCGCCACTGCCGCCCACACGTGGGTTGTAAAGGTGGGCACGCGAGTGCTGACCACGGCCGAAGGGCTATTGAATCAAGATCGCATTACCTCGCTGGCGGAGGAATTGCACGGATTGATGCAAGCCGGCCGCAAAGTGTGCCTGGTTAGCTCGGGCGCGGTGGCGCCGGCATGGGGCGGCTGGGGTTGAAAAAGCGCCCGAGCGACCTCTCGCAACTTCAGGCGGTGGCCGCGGTCGGGCAGTCGGCACTTGTGGAAGCGTACGATCGGTCGCTGCGGGCCCATGGCCGACATGCCGCACAGGTGCTGCTTACGGCGGACGATCTGGATAATCGCACCCGGTATCTCAACATTCGCAATACCATCCATACGCTGTTGGAATACGGCGCGGTGCCGATCATCAACGAAAACGACACCGTGAGCACCGAGGAGCTGCAAACCACCTTTGGCGACAACGATCGGCTGGCGGCGATGGTCACGAACCTGATCCGCGCGCCGCTGTTGGTGCTATTGTCGGACGTGGATGGCCTGTTCGACGGGGATCCGGGCAACCCCAATTCGCGCGTCATTCCCACGGTCACCCGGCTCGATGATTCCATTACTGCGCTGGTGCGCGACAAAGCCACCGGTCACAGCAAAGGGGGCATGGCCAGCAAATTGGAGGCGGCACGTTTGGCGACCACCGCCGGCGAGAACGTGATCATCGCCGGCGGCAAGCAGCCCGGCAATCTGCGCCGCATATTGACGGGCGAGGAAGTGGGCACGCTGCTGGTAGCACAAGGGCAAACCCTGGCCTCGTGGAAGCGGTGGATCGGCTTCACCGCGCAGCCGCGCGGCATACTATCGGTCGACGACGGTGCGCGAGCGGCCGTCGAGCGACAGGGGAAAAGCCTGTTGGCGATCGGCGTGGTGGAGGTGCAAGGCACATTTCGCAAAGGTGACGTGGTTTCGATTCGCGATCGATCGAACCACGAATTCGCACGCGGATTAAGCAACTACACCGCGGACGAAGTGCTGCGAATCAAAGGCCTGAAGACCGAGCAAATTGCCTCCGCGCTGGGGCACCGCCCGCACGACGAAGTGGTGCACCGCGACAACCTGGCCGTCACGGCCGGCCATGCGGAAGCAGTCAATCCATCGCAGGAGACGACGTAAGTGCTCGGCACTTTGATCATCATCCTGCTGCTGATTCTGGCCAGCGGATTTTTCTCCGCCGCGGAGGTTTCGATCATCGCCGCCCGCAAAGGCCGCTTGGAGCAACTGGCCGAGGAGGGCAATCGCGGCGCTGGCGCGGCACTCCAACTGCTGCGCGATCCCACGCGATTTCTCTCGACCGTGGTGATCGGCAACACGCTGGTGGCCACGTTAATGTCGGTGCTTGGCGGTGATGCGCTGGTGATTCCGTTGGCCGCGGTGATTTCCCGCATTCCGTTGGACATTGTCAGCCATCATGCCCACGGCATTGCGTTTGCCACCGTGGTCATCAGCCTTACGTTCATGTTGCTTTTGTTCGGCGAGCTGCTGCCCAAGCAGTTAGCCCTGCGGCGAGCGGAACTGTTGGCCCGAATCGTCGCGCCGCTGCTGAGCACGGTTTCTGTTGTTGCCCGGCCGATCATTTGGATTGTGGGGCGGGTGAGCGACGTGGTGCTATTTGCGGTGCGGCCGCAGCAGGGCTCCGAACCGCGGGTATCGCTCATTGACATCGAGCACTTGATCGAAACCGGCACCGAGGAAGGCGTGCTGGAAACCGTCGAGCAGCGGGTGGCGATGGAAGCGCTGCGCCTGGGGGAACGCACCGTGCGCGACGTGATGCGGCCGCGCATCGATCTGGATGCGCTGGACGTGAACACGCCGACCGAAGAAGTGATCGGCGCGGTGGCGATGGCCGGCTTCTCCCGGCTGCCGGTGTACGAAGGCGATCTGGATCACATCGTCGGCTTCATTCACATCAAAGATTTGTTCCGGCAAATTTATCTGGGATGGCAAATTGAATTGCGCAAGCTGCTGAAGCCGGCGCTGTTTGTGCCCGAATCGATGCCGCTGGATCGGTTGTTGGAGTTGTTCCAGGAGCAACACAATCAATTGGCCGTGGTGCTGGATGAATACGGCGGCACGGAGGGCATGGTCACGCTGGAAGACGTGCTGGAAAAACTGGTCGGCGAAATCCGCGAGGGATATCGCCACGATCAGCAAAACATGTTCGTCCAGCGCGATGAAAATTCGTGGCTGGTCGACGGCAGTTACAGCGTGGCCGACCTGATCCAGCGCCTGGATTTACCGGCGGCCGAAGCGGCCGAACCGCGGCCTTTCAGCACGGTGTCGGGGCTGATTTTGCACGAGCTGGGCCGAATTCCGCAGGTCGGCGATGCTACCTCATGGAACGGCATGCGGTTGGAAGTGGTCGACATGGACGGGCAGCGGATCGACCGGATTTTGGTTAGCCGTCGGTCAGCGGGCAAAGCAGAAGAAGAAAAGAGGAGAAAAGGAGAAGAGGAGTAGTCTACAGTTTGCTCTGTTGAAAACAAATAGTTGATTGTTGAGTCCGGCTAACGCCGGATGGCGTAGGCCAATACTCGGAGGGCGGCTTCCACGAACAGGGATGATTTCTTGCGTGCTGCAAGCATGGAACCAGTGGTTCGTTTGAGGCCGCTGATAAATGATTCGACCATCCAGCGTTTGCCGTAGCCATTGCGTGTTAAGCGTCGGGACGTCATTTTCGACCTGTATTCGCCATTTACCGTTCCATCCTGGCGATGCACCGCAGGCGGAATCCAACTGGTAACCTGCCAATCATCGCGACAATACCGATGAACCCATTCGGCGTCGTACCCGCGTCGGCAAACAGCATTTTTGGCTGGACGACTGCCCGCGTCTTGTCCAACAGCGGCGCAGCGACGGCTTTGTCGTTGCACGGACCCCAACTCAAGACCACGCTCGCAGGAAGCAGCGTGCCACAGGTCACACACAACGACAGCTTCACGTATCGTTTCTGCTTTCTGCCACGGCGCGTGTTGAAGTACGCGCTGGCCGAGGTGCTCTCCACACCGGTCGAATCGATCGCCACGGCTTGATCCGCCGCACCGCCTTGCGCCACGATCTGACGAACCACTTCCCCCAGGATCGCGTCGACGAGCACCAGCGTATCGGAGCGGTCTGCAAAGTATTTGAGCGTCGAGTAGTGTGGCAAACGCTGAAATCCCAGGCACGTTTGCAAGGCCTCCGAAGTTTGCAGCACTTCCATCACGCCTCGATACGTCGTCTTCAGATAAGCCCGCAAAATCAAGCCAGCCATCAACTGCGCCTGCGTGAATTTGTGCGGACTCTTCGTGTGCGAATAAGGTTGCATGTACCGCCCGGAGAACTTCACGCTCAACCGAGCAACTTCCAACAAAGTGTTTTGTTTGGCGCTCATGCCCAAATGGTTTAGCGCCAAGGAATTAAAACGTCAATATCTTTTCAACAGAGCATCTACAGTTCTGCTCTTCCTCTACTCATCTTCTTTTGTGTTCCTACCGCACTTGCACGGAGTAGGGCATCACCACCACGGCCGGTTCGGCAAACAAGCGGCGCAGCAATTCGGCCTGCTCCACATGCTGCATCAAATCCGGCGCCAATAAATTGAGCGAACGTGCCGCGATCGATTTCGTTTCGCTCTCGGTCAGCGAGCCGCCCATCAATTGTTCCAGGAACGATTTGGGTTTCGGCAAGTACAGGCGTTCCACCTTATCGTCTTCCTTCAGTCCGGCTAACCGCTTGGCGTCGGCCACCGCGTCGTCGAGCGTGCCCAGATCGTCGACCAGCTTGACTTGCTTGGCCATTTGTCCGGTATACAGCCGGCCGCCGGCGAGGCCTTCGAGTTGCGTGATTTCCATGTTGCGGCCCAGGGCAGCCTTGTCGGTAAACTGCTTGTAAATATCGTGCATCAGCCGCGTGATAACTTCGCGCTCCGAGGCGGTGTACGGCTCGTCGCTCGACATCCACCCGCTGTTGCGTCCGCGGCTCACCACGTCGGTGGTGATGCCGATTTTGTCGTACAACCCCTTCAGGGCGATTTTGCCGCTCACCACGCCGATCGAACCGGTCAGCGTGCCCTGCTCGGCAAAGATCTTCGTGCAGCCCATCGAGATGTAGTATCCGCCGCTGGCGGCAATGTCGCCCATGCTGGCCACGATGGGCTTTTTGGCCTTGATGCGCGTGATTTCGCGCCACATCAGATCGCTGGCCAGGGCCGAACCGCCAGGGCTATCGACCCGCAGCACGATGCCGACCACTTTCGAATCATCTTCCGCATCTTGCAACGCTTCGATGATGGTGTCGCTGCCGATGGCTTTGCCGAACATGCTGTGGCTGCCTTCGCCGGAGACAATTACGCCGACAGCGTAGATTACGGCGATCTTTTTGGCGCTGCTCGTTTTGCCGCGCTCCTCGGCGCCGGAGAGCACTTCGAACATTTTCACCAGGCCGCCGAAACCGGAGAAATCTTCGTCCAGCTTTTTCTTGCCGTAGTCGTCATCGACCGTGACATCGTCGACCTTTTGCTGATCGGCGAGCTGCTTGGTGAGCTCATCTTCATACGCCACGCGGTCGATCAGACCGACTTCCTTGGCACGTGCAGCCGTGAACAGACCTTCGTCGATCAGATCTTTCACTTTGTTGACTTCGAGCTTTCGGTCTGTCGCGATGGTCGTGTACAACTGGTTGTAGAAATCGTCGATCACCGATTCCATTTGCTTTCGGAACTCGGGACTCATTTTGTCGCGGGTGAGCGGCTCGGCGGCGCCCTTGTAATCGCCCACCTGCAGCATGTCGGCCTGAATGCCCAACTTTTCCAAGCAGACCTTTGTAGAACGACATTTCCATGCGCACGCCGGGAACGGTGAGCATGCCGGATGGCGGCATCACGATTTCGTCGCACGCGGTGGCCAGCATGTACCCGGCGCCGGTGGTTTCCTGCACGATGGCGTACACCTTTTTGCCGGCCTTGCGGGCCCGCGCGACGGCGGCCCGCAATTCATCGACCTTGCCGCGGCCTATCGCGGGTCCGTTGATGCGCAGGATGATGCCGTAGAGTTTGTCGTCGCCGGCGGCCTGATCGATGCGTTCGATGAGCTTGGCGAGGATTCGGCAAGCGGTCGCCCAGCGCTCCGGGAATGGCGACGCCTTCGGGATAAGATTCGTCGAGCGTGAAGCCAGCCATTTTGACTTCGCTTTTGGCTTTGGCCTTCTCGTCCGATTTGTTGGATGCTTTTTTTGCAGACGATTTGTCGGCCGCGACGGCCGGACAAACCAATGCCACCGCCACGCACCAGGCCAAGAGGCCGCCAAAGCGTTTAACGTTCATCGTCCGAATCTCCCTCGTAAGAATGCGAACCGCCGGATGCCGGTCTCTCTATTCTCGTTTATCCCCCGCCCCCGTCAAGGAACGCAACTTTGGCCAATTTCCGTTCCGCTGCCTGCCAGGCTTTCGACTCGGCACTTGCCTCCGGCGCCTGGCCTCTTGGCCGCAACTGTACAAATGCTCTTGACTCTGAACAGCCGTATATTACACTTCCGATAGCTGGGGCCGGCGTGGGGCGCTGGGTTGAATCAACTGCATCACCTTCTCTAACCACCGAGGGTGGCGCAATGGCCGAAATGGAACAACTCACCAAACGCCAAAAGGCCGTCTACGAATTCATCCGCGATAAAATCCTCAATCGCGGCTACGGCCCCACGGTGCGCGAAATCGGCGAACACTTCGACATCGCCTCGCCCAACGGCGTGATGTGCCATCTGAAAGCGCTGGAGAAGAAAGGGCTCATCATCCCGCGAGCCCAACATGTCGCGGGCCATCCAATTGGAAAACGATGAGAAGGGCTTGCCTTTGGCCGGGCGCGTGGCCGCCGGCGTGATGCACGAAGCGATCGAGCAAACCGAACGGCTCGACTTCGACGCCGTGTTCAACAACAAGCGGAACAATTTGTTCGCGCTGAAAGTCAGCGGCGATTCGATGATCGACGCCCACATCGACGACGGCGATTTCGTGATCATCCGCCGGCAGCACACCGCCCTGCCCGGCCAGATCGTGGTGGCCCAAACGGAAGACGGCGAAGCCACGCTGAAGCAGTATTTTCCCGAGCGCTCCAAAAAGCGCATTCGCTTGCAGCCGGCCAACTCGTCGATGAAGCCGATCTACGTGAAAGACTGCCGCATCCTGGGCGTGGTGTCGGGCGTGCTGCGGAAAGTCGACTAAGAGCTAGAATCAGCTCTTCAATCGGATCTGGCTGTTCGTCTAAGAACGTTGCCGGGTCGATGTCCCAAGATGCCGATAGATCGTCGCCAGCACGTTTTGCGCGGTGTATGGCTTGGCTGCGCACTTGCTCTCGTTCGCCGATCGGTCCGGTATCGCCGATCACTTGGCCCAGTCGTCAATCCGCCGCCGGCAAATAGCACGCTGCCGCTGGTGGCCCAGTGATTGCGGCCGCCGTGCTCGTTAATCCACGGCGTGCGGCCGAACTCGCCGCAAGCGACCACCAGCACGTCGCTATCCAGACCGCGGTCGTAAATGCCGGTCACCAGTTCGTAGATCAATCGATCGTAAGCCGGCAGTTTTTCGCGCAGCTCGTCGAAGATCGAATATTGCCGCCCCAGCACGCGCCCGTGCGTATCCCAATCGCCCAGGGGAAACGGCGGCGTGCGGATCTCGACGCGATCCACTGGTCGATGCCGGGCTTGCGGCAATCAGCCGTGTATCCGGTGGTGATGACTGTTGAACCGTGCGTGTCGATGGTTTCCACGCCGTTGACGATCGCAAACTTGTCGGCAATTTTCGCATGCAGCGGCAGATGCTCGCACACTCGCATGCCCGGCACGTTGGTGTTGATCGGCCGGAACTCGCCGCGGATTTCGGCCGGCGCCATCGGGCTTCATGTCGTACATGTCCAACTGGCTGGGCCCGCCTTGCAGGTTGATGAAGATCACCGATTTTCCCGGCTCCGGCTGCGGCCGAACCATGGAGCGCGCGGCCAGTGCGACGCTGCCAAAGCTGAAGCCCGTCGCTTTCAGAAAGTCGCGGCGAGTGGTGCTACGATCCGGCGTGCCGAAAAACCACCGTTGAAATTGGTGTGCATCGCCGCGACCTCCCGGAAGTCTGGCTTGTTTCACCCTTGGGCAATCTAACCCTGGCGAGCAGGGCTCGCAAGGTCCGCCACCGATCGACGTATGCAACTCGTGCATGGTGAACGGCGCCGGTTTACAATGGCGTAGCACAACATGCGTCGCCAATCGAAACGAACCGGCGCGCGGATATTTTCGCAGCGGCAGTTTTCATCCCGCTCGCGCTGTTGCTACTGTCGCAACTTGCCGCCATTGCGACGGCACGCGCCGAGGGGTCGTCGGCATTCGAAATTTCGCTCGATCCGCAGCGCTTCCATCAAGCAGTCACCGGCCGGCTGTACGTTTTTCTGCAGAAAGCCGACGAACAGCACAAGCCCGCGGCCGAGCCGCGCGACGGACCGAATTGGTTCGATCCCGAGCCCTTCTTCGGCATCGACGTGCAAAGTCTTGGCCCGAACCAAACGCTTCGCGTCGATGATTCGGCCGACGGTTTTCCCGACAAGCTTTCGCGCTTGCCGCCGGGGCAATACCGCGCGCAGGCGATTCTCGATCACAATCCCGACTTCCAAAATCATGCCAAGGGGGTGGGCAATCTGTACAGCGCCACCAGCACGATCGACATCGAGCCGGGACCGCCCCAGGTGTTCCCGCTGGTGCTGGACCAAGTTGTCGAGCCGGAAGCCTGGCCCGATTCGCGGATGGTGCAGGAAGTTCGCTTCCATAGCGTGCTGCTTGAGCGCGTTCCATCACCGCGACATCACCGATTGCTGCGCCGTGGTGCTGCCGCCTTCGTACTACGACCAGCCGCAGCGGCGTTATCCGGTGGTGTATCAAATTCCCGGATTCGGCGGCGACCATCGCCGCGCACTGAAAGACGCTGGATCAGCCGCTCGACGCTGCGCCCGGCGAAGAAGAATTCATTCGCGTGTTTCTGAGCGGGCAAACGAAATGGGGACATCACGAATACGCCGACAGCGCCACCAACGGCCCGCGCGGCCAATCGCTGGTGCACGAGTTGATTCCCGAAATCGATCGCCGCTTACCGCACTATCCCCAATCGCAACGCGCGATTCTTGTTCGGCCACAGTTCCGGCGGCTGGTCGGCGTTGTGGCTGATGATCAACTATCCCGACGTTTTTGGCGGCGTGTGGGCAGCCTCGCCGGACCCCGTCGATTTCCGCGATTTCCAAGGGATCAATCTGTATGCCAATCCGCCGCAGAACATGTATGTCGACGAAGCGGGACATCGGCGTCCGCTGGCGCGCCGCAACGACCAAGTGTGGATTTGGTTCGATACCTTTGCGCAGATGGACGACGTGCTCAAACGCGGCGGCCAATTGCGCTCGTTCGAAGCGGTGTTCAGCCCGCTGGATACCGATGGGCAACCGCAACAATTGTGGGATCGAAAAACCGGCCGAATCAATCCGGAAGTTGCCCGCGCGTGGGAAAAGTACGATTTGCGCCTGGCGATCGAACGGAATTGGCCGCGGCTGAAGCCCCTTTTGGCCGGCCGCGTGCATATTATCACCGGCGACAAAGATACCTTTTATCTCGGACGGGGCCGTGCGGTTGTTGGATCAGTCGCTGAAGCAACTTGGCAGCGACGCCGAAGTGATTTTGCTGCCCGGCCGCGGCCACATCGACTACCTGACGCCCGAGTTTTACGCCGGGGTGCGGCAGCAGATGAGCGAGTTGTACCGGCAACTGAATCCGTCGCAGTAGCACCAGCCTTCCTCAGAAAAATCAACCATGTCGCGCGAAAGACGAATGGTCCGCAAGCCGGCGATCAAGTTTCCGCAACTGCGGAAGAAGCTGGAAAAGGCGCGTCCGCGAGCCACGCCGATTCGACGAAAGAAGTGAATAGCTCCGGCAGCGGCGCGGCGGCTATTTCTGACCGCCACGCGCGCCCGGCAAATCGAACGGGTTCTGAATCGTCGCGGGGGCGGCGCCTTTTGCTCCCGGCGGCCCTTTCTTTTTGACGATCTCGGCCTGCCCCAAGTGGATTTTGCGGTACGTCTCGTCGCCCACCACGTAATACCAATCGGCGAATCGGGCGTTCAATTCTTTGGCGTGCTGCTGTCCTTTTTTCACTTTCTCGTCGTATTCATCTTGCTTGCGGCGATTTGCTTTTTCGATGCGCTCCTGTTCCGCTTCCTGAGCTTCTAGATCTTCGGTGTCGTCTTTGGCGGCGGCTTTGGAATTGCCGGTTTTTGTGCCGGATTTCTCGCTCGCCTTGCCCGACGGTTTCGCCGGCGCCTTTTTGATTTCCGGCAGCGGTTGCAACTGCGGCTTGGGAATGGTGTCGGGGTTGTACTGCGCCATGACCATGATGTAGCGGCTCAAGCCGCCTTTCGAATCGCCCGTTTTATCCGACTTTTCCTTACCCTCTTCGGCGGTCGATTTTTCCGCGGCCGACTTTTCGCCGCCCGGCTCGCTGGCCGCTTTGGCCTCGGCCTTTTCGCCGGCCGCCTTTTCGTCTTCCGATCCGCTGTCGATGCCCGCGATTTCGCCGAACCGCAGCACGTAATCGACGCCATCTTTCATGTGCACGATCGCTTCGCCGTCGTTGGAAACAATTTCCACCTGGTCCTGGCCGACGGGCACGGGCAGAAATCCGCGGCGCATCAGATCGCGCAGAGCTTCCGCATCGTTGAGAAAGTCCTTTTCCGCCTTCAAATTCGCGCTCATTTGGGCCGGCTTGCGGTCGACGTCGATGATTTTCAAATTGTGCAGGGCGTCTTTCAGCGCGTTGAGCCGCGCGTTGTCCAACTCCTCGTCGTCGGCCAGCTTGACCGATTCTCCTTTTTTGTCCTTGTATTCCACCAGGTCTTTGAGCGTCCATTTGTTGTCTTTGTCGTTGAACGCCAGGCGGAAATCGGCCCGTTGCTTCAGCACCGGCACGATGCCGCCGCTGGAAGTGCGGGCGCTGGTGACCGAGTAGTCGCGCAAATCCACGCCCTGAATATCCCAGGGATTGATTTTCAAGCAGATCGGTTTCGATCCAATCGGCAAAGCGCGTGCTGAATTTGTCGGTTTGCAGCGCCACGCGATAAATCGGATCTTGCCCTGGAATGCGGACAAAGCGCATTTCGGTAGCGGGGGCGGCAAATTCGTCGGAGCGGTTCGGCTTGTCTTCCTTGCCGATGATCACCCGCGCCAGCGGCTTGTTCGATTCATCTTCCACCACCACCAGCTTGCCGATTCCTTTCTGCCCGAACTGATCTTCCTCGGGCTTAGGTTCGACCACGCCGTAAAGCTCCTGATCCTGCGCGCTGGTGCTCACCGGCGGGCCGAGCACCTTCACGTCGACCAGGGCGGCGGCGGCGGCGGCCATTTGATCTTTGGCGTCGGCCGGATAGTTCTTGTGCGACGGCAACGACCACACGCCGTTGACCTGCGCCACCTCAAATTCGCGGGCATGTGAAGTTGCCTCGTCGAAGGTCACGATGCGCATCCGCTTGGCCTTCAGCGGATCGTCCAGCGCCGGAAACAGGGGCTTGCCGACCATCGATTCCGTGGTGATTGCCGCCGGCCTGGGGCGCGTGCCGATGGCCACGGCCAGCACCGCCACGGCCACAACGATGATCGAAATGGTTTTTATGGTTTCGTTCATGGGAATTCTCTGTAATCGGTTTTATCGCCGGTCAAGCCAGACGGCTAAATGCTTTTACCTGAGGCGTGCTTTGGAGACCCCTTCGCGTTCCTTGGTGCGGCGATGGAAGTACACGAAAAACGCCACCAACAGCGGCGGCACCGGCGGCAAAATCACGCTCCACAATTTGTAATCGTCCTGCACGCCGCGCACGGCGGAAGTCAGCTCGCGGTTGGCCTGGTCGATTTTTTGCTGCGCCTCGCGGCGCGATTGTTCGACCCGCGCTTCCTTGCGCCGTTCTTCCACCTGCAGTTTGAGCGACAATTCGATCATCTTTTGCTGCAGCACGCGTGCATCGGTGTTCCCTTCGCGCTTCAGCTTGTCCAATTCGTCCTGCAGCGAGACCTTTGGTGGCATTGATTTCTTTCGTGAGTTTATCTTCCTCGTCGCGCGCCGCTTTGTTGAATTCGTTGACCGCGCCTTCCGCCTTGTCGCGGGCATCCTGCGTGCGGGCAACGACGGTGCTCAGCGGACGGTGCAGCGGCTGGCGATTGCGCACGTCGACAAACCGCATGTCGCCGGCCAACACATCGAGCACATTCAGCACGAAGGTGACGTTGTCGGCATCGATGCGGAGCTCGGTGTCGGGCAAGCGGCGGGCCCGCAGATCGAAAAATTCGGAGTGGAGCATATCGACGTCGGCGACGAGGATGACATTGATGCCGCCGGTTTTATCTTGATCAGCCGCGACAGCCGATTTGTCGTCTTTTTTTGCCTCTGCCTTGTCAGGTTGTTTTGCGTCTGCCGCTTTGGCGTCGGCGGCTGGTTTTTCGGCGGGCGACTTTTCAGCAGCCGGCTTGTCGGTGGACGGCTTATCGGTCGACGCCTTGTCGGCCGCGGAATCTTCGTCGAGGTTGTCAGGCGATTTCGGCTTGCCGGTGATATGCGCCGCAAGCACGTACGTCTCCCGCGTCGGAGGACCTTCCCACCGCCGCAATTCGGAAGGATCGTTGCGAGCAGCGATCACGTCTTTCACCATCAACGTGCCGGTGTTTGTGCCGGTTTTCACCAGCGGCTCGAAATTGGTAGTCGCGGCGTTCTGCTTCACCAGCGCACCGGGGAACAACAGCAGCAGTTCCTGCAAGCCCGAACTGGCGGGATCGGTTTCGTTGAACGGATGCACGTCGCCGGGGGGAATATCGTTGCGGATGAATACCCATTCCGGCGTGATGCGTTCGAAGCCGGCGAAGCGCTGCGGCTTGAAATCCTGCCAGGCGATGGCGTAATCGCTATCCAATTCGCCAAACGCACTGCGGCGGCTCATCTTCAACAGCTCCACGCCCAGCAAATCCCACAACTGCTTGATATCTCCCTTGGGTTCGGTGCGCGGCTGCTGCATCATCATCTGCCTCTTGCCGCGGACGGCGGGGCTGGCCGGTGCCGGAGGCGCTGTTCATGGCGATCGGCAGGGGATCTTCAAAGATGGCGGTCGGCTGCCCCTTGCGCACCGCATCGACAAAATTTTTCATCTGCTGCGGATTGAGCGACGACGGCTGCACCGCCAACAGCACGTCGTAGCGATCCGTAATGGGGCTGGTGGGATCGACGCGCACCACGTCGTACTGCTTTTCCAGTTCTTCGATCAGCCGTTCTTTCGGGCGCTGCCGCGGCATGCCGCTGCTGAAATCGAATCCGCCGAACAATTCCACATCGGTTTGCAACACGCCCACGCGCTTGCGTTTTTGCTGCGTGACGGTGGCAATGGAGCGCACCAATTCGTACTCCACGGGGATGCCGCGCTCGAAAAACGGCACGACGATTTTTTCCAAGCCGCAGGTCATCGCGGCGCCCAAGAAGATTTGATCTTGCCGCCAGACGCCGCGGTTTTGCGAAAACACATCCTGCGCCGTGATGCCGAATTGTTGCTGAGCGCGCTGGGCTTCGTCGGTCAGCGGCTCCACGTGGTCGTTGATTTTGGCCTGAATTTTGCCGTGCGAAAGCTTTTCGAACTCGCGCAGCATGGTTTCCAAATCGAGCTTCGTTTGCACGAATTCTTCCGGCACGTTGGGGCTGATGTACGCCTCGATAACCACGGGATGCTGCGGGTCCAGCGAGGCGATCAATTGCTTTGTCTCACTGGAAAGCGAATTCAGGCGCTCCTCCGTGGCATCGACTCGCACGTTCCAGTTTTGGACCAGCAACGTGAAACCGACTGCCAGGCCGACCAGGGCCAGCGACCGGATTACATAGTGCGGCCCCAGAGTTTTGCCGCCGCGCCCGCCCAGCCAGTGCCGCCGGCCGATGAGCACCATGCACAGATAGAGCATGACCACCACGATCATCAGGAAATAGACGATCGACGAGAGGCTGATCACGCCGCGGCCGAAATCGGCCATTTGTTCCCCGACGCTCCAGCCTTTGGCGGTTTCGGTCCAATTCGAGCCGCGCACGATGGCATCGATCACGTCCAAAAACACGAGCGGCGCGTTGAAGGCCACGCCCAGAATGAAGGCCACCGTGAGATTGCCGGTGAGGAACGAGGCCACCATTCCAATGGCCAGCATCGCCAGGCCCACCATCCAGTAGCCGAAGTACGTGCCAAAGAACAAACCCACGTCGGGCAAGCCCAGCGTGTACAAAACCGCCAGGTTGCAAAGCAGCGAGAAGAGCAGCGCCACGCTGTAGATAGCCACGGCCGACAGATACTTGCCCAACACCACGTCGATGTCCGCCGCGGGAATGGTGAGCAGCAGCTCGTCGGTGCCCTGCCGCTTCTCATCCGCCCAAATGCTCATCGTGATGGCCGGGATGAACACCAGCATGATGTAGGGGAACCATTTATTCAGTTGATCCAGGTTCGCCAGATTGGCGTTGAAGAATTCGTCGGGCCAAAACGCCGCGAACGATCCCAACAGCACGAATACGCAAATGAACACGTATCCTGTGGGATTGGCAAAGTAGCTAACGAAGTTGCGGCGAAAGATCGCGCGAATGACGTGCAGATTCATTCCGGTATTTACTCCGCTCCAATCGCAGTCAGGCGATGAAATTGTTCGTCCAGCGATCGGCCGTCGGCCAGTAAATCGCCCGGCGTGCCGTCAAACACCAATCGCCCTTCGTTGATGAACAACACCCGTTTGGCGATGGCCTCGACCTCTTGCATGATGTGCGTCGAGATCAGCAGCGTCTTTTCTTCGCCCAAACGGCGCAGGGTTTCGCGCACCTCGCGGATTTGATTTGGATCCAATCCCGCGGTGGGTTCGTCGAGAATCAGCACGTCGGGCTCGTGCAACAGCACCTGCGCCATGCCGACGCGCTGCCGATAGCCTTTGGAAAGCTTGCCGATGGCCTTGCCGATTACCGCGCCCAAGGCGCACAGGTCGACGACTTTGTCGATGCGTTCTTTCTTGCGCCGGCGACATTCCGCGGGCGTCGGCAAAGAACTCCAGCAGGCTGCGCGGCGTCATGTCGGCATAGAGAGGTCCGTTTTCCGGCAGGTAGCCCAGCTTCTCCGAAGCAGCCAGGCGGTTGCGCGACATATCGTGCCCGGCCACTTTCGCCACGCCGGCGGTGGGGGCCAAATAGCCGGTCAAGCAGCTTCATGGTGGTGCTTTTGCCGGCGCCGTTGGGCCCGAGAAACGCCACCACCTCGCCCCGCCGCACCTGGAACGTAACTTCGTCGATGGCCGCAAAATCGCCGTAGTATTTCGAAAGCCCGATGGCTTCGATCATCGGCTGGCCGTCTGAATGACTCATGGGAAAGGTGGCTCCTAACGGCGTGAAACGGTCAACATTCCCGTGCAGCCTGGCGAACGCAATATCAACGCTGTTGAGAGTTTGCGATTTAGTTTCGCAAGCGTCTCAGGCCGCCGGTTTCAGAGTTTGCGTGCGGCTTGGCGCCGCTTTCGCTTCCCGAACTTACAACCCTTAAGCGAACTTTGTCTAGACCATGTTTTTACGCATGTCAGGGCCCCTTGGATCGGCGTAAGCTGGCGGTCAAAATGGCCGCAAAACGTGCACAAGCAGTCCTTTATGAACCGCAACAAATTGATCCGCTGTCCGTGGCCGCCGATCGACGATCCGCTGTACGTAGCGTATCACGACGAAGAGTGGGGGGTGCCGCTGCACGACGACCGCAAGCTGTTTGAGTTTTTGGTACTGGAAGCGTTTCAGGCGGGCTTATCGTGGCGCTGCGTGCTGTACAAGCGCGAGAATTTTCGCCGGGCGTTTGCCGGATTCGATTATCGCAAAGTGGCGCCGCTTCAGGCCGCGGGAAATCAAGCGGCTGATGAACGACGAGGGCATCGTTCGCAACCGTGCCAAGATCGAAGCCACCGTGAACAACGCACAGCGGTTTTTGGAAGTGCGCGACGAATTCGGCACCTTCGCCAAATACATGTGGTCGTGGGTCGGCGGCAAGCCCCTCGTGAACCGCGCGCGTTCGATGAAAGATATCAAGCCGACCACTGACGTTGCCGTCCGCTGGTCGAAAGATTTGAAGCAGCGCGGCTTCAAATTCCTGGGCCCCACCGTGGTCTACGCCCACATGCAAGCCGTCGGCATGGTAAACGACCACCTAGTCGATTGCTTCCGCTACCGCCAGTTGCAGAAATCAAGATAGCATGACCGTGCGATCGTGCTGTTGCGTCAGGCGCGGCGCGACTGCGAACGGCGGCTACGGCGCCACATTAGCGCGAGCAGCGCCCCACCGCAACCGAAAAGAATCACGGTTGAGGGCTCGGGCACCAATTCCACGTAAGCGGGCATGAGCTCGAGGACAGCGGCATCGCCGGTCGGCTGCCACGTGCCGATTAATTCGGTGCCCGCGACTGCGCCGCTGAGATCGGCATCGCCAATATAGGTGTACGATAAGAGTATGCCCGAAGATCCAAGCACGGGACCGTCGGGTTGGTTTGCACTGCCGGAGACATCAATCGTGAAGGCCAGAGCAGCAGAGTTTGTATAGATTAGCGTCGACGGGTCATAGATCAGACCGACGGCGTTCTGGATGTAAAGCGACTCAGTGGAACTGGCAATGCCGCCGTTGGCACTCCAGCCGCCGGCGAAGGTTGTGGTGTTGTTGATGGTAATGCGCTGATCGAGGGTATTGTTATTAAACAAATTTACCGACCCTACAAACGTCATGTCCGCCCCATCGTAATAATTGGGGAATTGATTGCCGGCAGAACTGCTGGACCAGAAGCCAAGTGGGGGCGGCACGTAAGTTTCACCGCTGAAAGAATTCGACGCCAAGCCCAGCGGCGGCGGAACGTAGGCCAACGGTTCGCCCAGTGAGGGGTCGATTTCCTGGGTGCGCAGCGATAGCGCAACACACGCGGAAAAGACAACTGCCAGCAGAGCGGATGCGCGCTGCATTGTTCGCCCCTTAAATGCCGATTGGTAACTCTTCGCCCGTTCCCCAAATCAGCAGGCCGTCAGACCCCATTAGGATACCGCGTGCCGGAGGCGGCGGCAAGGTTTTTTTGATTATCCGCTCGAACTGCGAAGTACGGCACCGTATCGCCAAGCTACTTCCGCTCGTACGCCCCGATGTCCACATGCGAACCCTGCGGCCGCTTGACGCCGCGCTGATCGGTCGGCGGCGCGATGGAATCGTCGCCCGCATTGATCGCCGGGCTGCCTTTGAGCAGTGCATGGGTCTTCGTCGGGCCGCCGTTGCTGGCCAAGGGTCCAAGCTTCGGATCCAGGCCGACGATATCCGACGCGACAACCCCGTCGTCAATTCCCAGCGTCGAGAAGAACAAATTGTGGCCTCGATCGTTGAAGGAGGCGGTCGGCGCGTTGAAATCGGGCGCGTTGGCGGCAATGTTTTTGGCCACGATGGAATTGCCCATGAAGATCATGCCGATGCCGCCGTTGGCCGAAATGCCGCCACTGGTGGACGACGCATTGAACACAATAGTGGCGTTGGTAATGGTGATGCCATTGTTGCCTACGTAGGCAATGCCGCCGCCGGAATTCGCGGCGCCGTTGCCGCTGATCGTGCAGTTGATAATCTCCGCGCTGGTGTTGTTGTTAATGATCGACGTGCCGCCGCCATCGCTGCCCGAACGATTGTTGCTGAGCGTGGAGCGGACCATGGAAACGGTATCCGTGTCGGTGGAGAAGCCGCCGCCGTTTCCGCCGGCGGTATTGCCGTCGAAAGTGCATTCGGTGATGCTCACGTCGTGGCCCACGTCGACCACGAGGTCGGCAAAACCGCCCCCCTCGCCATTGGTAGCGGTATTACAACGGAACACGCAGCGCGTAAACGTGAGGTTGTTGCCTTCCGAATCGATTGCGCCGCCGTCGGCCTTCGATGTGTTGTACGTATACGTGCTGTCGGTGGCGGTGACGTTACCGTTGTCAATTGCGCCGCCGTCGTCGTTGGTGCTCGAGTTGTGGTCGAACGTGCTGCCTCTGATTTCGATGTCATCCCCCTGCGCCGTCGATCGCTCCTCCCGTACCCACCGCGCTATTCAAGTTGAATTTGCTGTTGGTCACGGTAATCGTGTCTGGTCCGTCGCCTGAAGCTGAAAGTGCTCCGCCGCGGTCGGTAAGCGAGGCGTTTTGACTAAACGTCGATCGCAAAATGGTGATGTCGCCTGCCCGGTCCGATTGATCCAGCGCGCCGCCTTGCTCCAACGCCACGTTATGGATGAACGTGCTGTCGGTCACGTGCAATTCGGTGAATTCCGAGAAGGCCCCGCCGGCTCCTCCGATGGAAGTGTTGTTTTGGAATTTGCTGCCGGTAATCGTGGTCACAGCACCGTCGCCCCAGATGGCTCCGCCCTGGAACCCCGACGTGTTGTTCGTGAACGTGGATTTCGTGATCGTGATCGTGCCGGTATCGCCGAAATTGATTTCCAACCCGCCCCCTTCTTCGGCCGCGGTATTATCGCTCACGGTGCTGCCGGTGATGGTGAAGATTTGCGAAACGGTCGCGACGCCGCCGCCGGGACCGCTGCCGGCGTGATTGTTGTTGATCTGGCTGTTGGTGATGTTGATCGCAGCGATCGAAAAATCGGCGATTCCGCCGCCGCCGTCGTACGCCGAGTTATTGTTGACGGTGCTGTTCTTGATGGTCAGGACAGTGCTATCGCTAGAGTTCATGAACAGCCCGCCGCCATTGCCGGCCACGCCGGCCGCGACCGAGTTATTGTCGATATGGCTACTGAGAACATTCACGTTGCCAGTATTGCTGTAAACGCCGCCGCCTTGTCCGCCGCCGGGGCTGGTGGAAATGTTGTTCTTGATCGAGGTGTTGATAAACGTCAGGGTGTTGTTGTCGCTTTCCGCCGCCACGCCGCCACCGTTGCCGCGCGCGATGCCGCCGGTGACGATGATGTGATTCAGCGTTGCTCTGTTGAAAAGATATTGACGTTTTAATTCCTTGGCGCTAAACCATTTGGGCATGAGCGCCAAACAAAACACTTTGTTGGAAGTTGCTCGGTTGAGCGTGAAGTTCTCCGGGCGGTACATGCAACCTTATTCGCACACGAAGAGTCCGCACAAATTCACGCAGGCGCAGTTGATGGCTGGCTTGATTTTGCGGGCTTATCTGAAGACGACGTATCGAGGCGTGATGGAAGTGCTGCAAACTTCGGAGGCCTTGCAAACGTGCCTGGGATTTCAGCGTTTGCCACACTACTCGACGCTCAAATACTTTGCAGACCGCTCCGATACGCTGGTGCTCGTCGACGCGATCCTGGGGGAAGTGGTTCGTCAGATCGTGGCGCAAGGCGGTGCGGTGGATCAAGCCGTGGCGATCGATTCGACCGGTGTGGAGAGCACCTCGGCCAGCGCGTACTTCAACACGCGCCGTGGCAGAAAGCAGAAACGATACGTGAAGCTGTCGTTGTGTGTGACCTGTGGCACGCTGCTTCCTGCGAGCGTGGTCTTGAGTTGGGGTCCGTGCAACGACAAAGCCGTCGCTGCGCCGCTGTTGGACAAGACGCGGGCAGTCGTCCAGCCAAAAATGCTGTTTGCCGACGCGGGTACGACGCCGAATGGGTTCATCGGTATTGTCGCGATGATTGGCAGGTTACCAGTTGGATTCCGCCTGCGGTGCATCGCCAGGATGGAACGGTAAATGGCGAATACAGGTCGAAAATGACGTCCCGACGCTTAACACGCAATGGCTACGGCAAACGCTGGATGGTCGAATCATTTATCAGCGGCCTCAAACGAACCACTGGTTCCATGCTTGCAGCACGCAAGAAATCATCCCTGTTCGTGGAAGCCGCCCTCCGAGTATTGGCCTACGCCATCCGGCGTTAGCCGGACTCAACAATCAACTATTTGTTTTCAACAGAGCAATTCAGCGTTAAATCCACGCCGTCAAAACCAGCGGGAATATTGAACACCCGGTCCAGCCTATTGCCGCCGACAGTTGGAAAGCCGCTGCCGGCCGATTTGATCGTCAGATCGTCTAAAATATCGAAATCGCCCGTGGCGTTGTTGTCTTCGCCGCCGCCGGCGATGGTAATCTTGTACGCGTTCGGGCCGGCTTTCAAAACGATCGTATCGGCCCCCGGATGCGCGTTCGCCAGATCGATCGCCTCGCGCAGCGAAAGTTTCCCGTCCAGCGGATTCACCAGGTCGGCGGTTGTCGTCACGTGGTAGGTGGTCAGCAGCCGCCGATCTTCCAGGACCTCGAACTTACGAGCCCAGCGGCCCCGCAAACGAACCGACCTTTTCTTCGACATGGTATTTGCCTGATATGGGTAGATCGTGGGTGTGCGAATTATTTCTTTTCGTAGCGCGCCAATATCCACGTGCGGGCCTTGGGGACGCTTCACCCCGCGCTGATCGGTCGGCGGCGCGATGGAATCGTCGCCCGCATTGATCGCCGGGCTGCCTTTGAGCAATGCATGAGTCTTCGTCAGCCCGCCGTTATTGGCCAGCGGACCCAGCCGTGGATCCTGTCCGACGATGTCTCCCGGCGCGGATCCCAAGTTGGAGCTTCCCAGCAGGCTGAAGAACAAGTTATGACCCTCGTCGTTCCACGCCGCTCCGAAAACATCCGGACCGTTGGTGGCAACGTTTTTGGCGACAATCGTGTTCCCCAGATGCACAATATCGGTCGAGCCCGGCGCATCGTTGAAAATTCCCCCGCCGGTGGCCGACGCATTGAACGCAATCGTGTCGTTAATGAACCTAACAACGTGCTGAGCTCCAAAGGGCACTGCCACACCGCCCCCATCGACCGCGGCGCCGTTTCCACTGATCGTGCAATTGGTAATCTCGGTGTCGTCTAAGGTAAGCACGTACATCCCGCCCCCTTCGCTTCCGGAGCGGTTGTTGCTGACGGTGCTGCCGGTCATGGTCAGCGTCGAACCCGTGGCAGTGAAGCCGCCGCCGTTGCCGCCGGCCGTGTTGCCGTCGATCGTGCTATCTGTGACGGTGATCGTGCTAGAGGAGGTTCCTTCGTCGGCGAAGCCGCCTCCCATGCCGTTGGTGGCCGTGTTGCACCGGACGACGCAGCGCGTCAGTTCGATGTCGCCCCCTTCGGAATTGAACGCCCCGCCGTCGGCCTTGGAGGTGTTGTAGGTGAAGGTGCTGTCGGTGAAGTCGAAATGAGCCGCAATGGTACCCATGTCGATGGCGCCGCCGTTGCCATCGCCGACAGAGTTATGATCGAAGGTGCTCCGAAGCACGGTCACAGTGTCGCCGTTGGCATTGATGGCGCCGCCGCTTTCCAGCGAGCTATTGAAGGTGAATTTGCTGTCCTTGACGCTGATAGTGCTGCTGCCGCCATTGGCGGCAATGGCGCCGCCGACGTCGGTCAGCGAAGCGTTTCGGGTGAAGGTCGATTTTGTGATGTCAATGTCGTCGGAACCACCTTGATAAATCGCACCCCCTGCGCCTTGCGCTACGTTGTGATTGAAGGTGATGCCGGTGAGTTCCATATGCGCGGTATTCGCCAGCGCGCCACCCGCGCCGCCGGAAGTGTTATTGGCAAGCGTGGAATTGGTTGCGATGAGTTCGCCGCCGTCTAGCGTCGCCGCGCCGCCGTCGCCCGCCGCGGAGTTGTTGCTGATGTTGCTGTTGATGAAGATCAGCCGATTGCTGCTTGAGCGGAGGGCGCCGCCTTCACCCGACGTGGTATTGCCGCTTATCGTGTCGCCGGAGATCGTGGTGATGCGGCTGCTGATCAACACCCCGCCGCCCCCCTCATCGCCGGAATGGTTGTTGTTGACCTGGCTAGCGGTGATCGAGAACAAGTCGATTCCTTCAACGTAGATCCCGCCGCCGCCACCATAGGCCGAATTATTATTGACGGTGCTCTTGTTGATGTTGAAGCCGCCGTCGGAGGCGCTCATGAAAATTCCGCCCCCCTCGCCCTGCACGCCGGCCGCAGCCGAGTTGTTGTCCACGTGGCTATTGGTCAGATTGAGCGTTCCGTTGTCCATATAAATACCGCCGCCGAATCCGCCGCCGGGACTGGTGGAAATATTGTTCTTGATGGTGGTGTTAAGAATGTTCAGCGTGTCGCCATCGAATGCTTCGATGGCGCCGCCATAGCCGCGCGCAATGCCGCCGGTCACGATCACGTGATTCAGCGTGAAGCTCAGGCTGCCCGCCACGTCGAACACGCGATCCAGGCCGTTGCCGCTGATGGTCGGATAACCGCTGCCGGCCGATTTAATCGTCAGATCGTCTATAATATCGAAATCGCCGGTGGCGTTCGCATCCTCGTTGGCGCCGGCGATCGTGATCTTGTACGAGTCGTGGGGGCCCGCTTTCAAAACGATCACGTCCGCGCCCGGATGAGCGTTGGCCAGGTCGATTGCTTCGCGCAGCGAAAGCTTGCCGTCGTTGGGGTCCACCACATCGGCAGTGGTTGTCACGTTGTAGTTGGCCAACAGTCGTCGATCTTCCAGCGCTTCGAATTTACGAACCCACCGCCTGCGACGCGAGCTTCGATTGATAAACATGTTGTTCGTTCCTGGTGCAAAAGGCTGCGAGAAATATGTCGCTAATTACTTCTTCTCGTATGCTCCAATATCGGAATGCAGTCCCTGCGGCCGCTTCACGCCTCGCTGATCGGTGGGCGGGGCATAAAAATCGTCCGCAGCATTGATCGCCGGGCTGCCCTTGAGCAGGGCATGCGTTTTCGTTAGTCCACCGTTGTTGGCCAACGGCCCCAACTTGGGATCGAAACGAATCAAATCGTTGTCAGCGTTAACAACTGGGCCAGGATTGACTGGGTCATCAATTCCCGCTGTGCCTTGGCCCAACAAGCTGAAGAACAGGTTATGGCCTGCATCGTTAAATGGGTCTTGCGTGTCGTAAATGTCCGGCCCATTGGTGGCGATGTTCTTGGCCACGATGTTATCGACAAGTTGGACCTGGCCGCCACCGTCGGTTTGAGCAATGCCGCCGCCGTTGAAAGAGGCATTGAAGGCGATCGTGTTGAATGCGAACGCCAACTGGCCTTCCCCTTCAAAATCGACCCCGCCGCCGGAATCGGCTGCGCCATTGCCGCTGATCGTGCAGTTCTCGATAAACGACAGTGTCTGATTGAAGCCGCTGGTAATGACATACATTCCGCCCCCATCGCTTCCGGAACGGTTGTTGCTCACGGTGCTTTTCTTCATGATCAGCGTGACGCCCTCGGCGGCAAAGCCGCCGCCATTGCCGCCGGCTGTATTCCCGTCGATCGTGCATTCGGTGACCGTCACGTTGCTGTCCGGCCCGCCGTCATTGAAACCGCCTCCTTCGCCGTTGGTAGCGGTGTTGCACCGGAAGACGCAGCGCAATGAGCGTAATATCATTGTCTTCCGAATCGATCGCGCCGCCGTCGGCCTTGGAGGTGTTGTACGTGAACTTGCTGTCGGTGGCGTCGATGATGCCGTCGTCGATCGGCGCCGCCGTCGTCGTTCACGCTGGAGTTATGGTCGAATGTGCTGCGGAGGATTTTCACCGTTTCGCCATCGGCGGCAATCGCGCCCCCTTGCTCCAGCGCGCTATTGAAGGTGAACTTGCTGTCGGTAACGCTGATGGTTTGATCGCCGCCGTTGGCGTTGATCGCGCCGCCGGTGTCGCCCAGCGAGGCATTCTGCGTAAAGGTCGAACGCAGGATCGTAACATCGGTTTCATCCTCCTGATCGATCGCCCCGCCCACGCCCTGCGCCACGTTGTGATTGAACGTGCTGTCGGTGACGTGCACTTCGGTGATGTTGGATAAGCGCGCCGCCGACGCCGCCAGTGGAGGTATTATCCTTAAACGTGCTGCGCGAAATGTTAATCGCGGCTAAATCGGTCCAAATCGCCCCGCCGTCGCCCGCCGCGGAGTTGCTGCAGAAATAGCTTTTGGCGATGGTAATGAGCGCGGTGTTGTTCGTATCGATGGCGCCGCCGAATCCTGAAGTTGAATTGCCGCTGAACGAGCTGCCGCTGATCGTGACGGAATTGGTCGCAAAAAGAGCACCGCCACCCCCCTCGTCGCCGCAATGATTGTTGTTAATTTGGCTGTTGGTAATGGTCAGCGCATTGACCGCAACAACATAGATTCCGCCCCCGCCCGAATACGCCGAGTTGTTATTGACCGTGCTATTGATGATTGTCAGGGTGCCCGAACCGTCGTCCATGTAAATGCCGCCTCCTCGACCGAAGACACCGGCGGCAGCCGAGTTGTTGTCCACGTGACTGTTGATCAAAGTAATATTGCCCCGATCGTTGAATACGCCGCCGCCAATGCCACCGTCGGGACTAGTGGAAACGTTGTTCTTGATCGTCGTGTTGATAAACGTTAGCGTGTTGTCGAGGCTGCGGGCCGCCACGCCGCCACCGAAGCCATTCGTGCCGCTTGCAACGCCGCCGGTCACAATCACGTGATTCAGCGTCAAACTGACGCCGTCGTAATTTTCTGGAATATCTAACACCCGATCCAACCCGTTCCCGCCGATCGTCGGAAAGCCGCTGCCGGCCGATTTGATTGTGAGATCGTCTTTAATATCGAAGTCGCCGGTTTGATTGTTGTCTTCGCCGGCGCCGTCAATCGTGATCTTGTATAAGTCGTGCGGTCCCGCTTTCAGCACAATCACGTCTGGTCCCGGATGCGCATTAGCCAGATCGATCGCCTCGCGCAGCGAGAGCTTGCCGTCCAGCGGATCCACCACGTCGGCGGTTGCCGTCACGTGATAAGTGGTCAGTAGGCGGCGATCTTCCAGCAGCTCAAAGCTGCGGATTAGTTTATTTTTGCGCCGGTAACTGCTGTTCGAAATGGATGGCTTGCTGCGGCGACCGTGGGAGAACATGGATGCGACCTCTTTTGAATGCGCGGCAGGAAATATCGGGCGGGAAAGTGGGGAGGGAACTGCTGGTCTCTTTTTCTATCCTTCGCATCTTGTGCAGTTGACGCATTTTCAGCTCGCCAAACTCCCAAGTCAACTTAATTCCCACCCAGCGTCTGGAAATTTAGCGCCCGGCAGAGTGCCGAAAAGCGCAGCCTCAAAGTGCAAACAGGGAATTTGCCGGGCGCACCCTGCAAATTAGGCGGGATTTTGCCATCCACCACTTGGACGGCCGACACCGGGATCGACTCGCCTAGGAGCTGGGCGACGAGTTCTGCTGCTGCTCTTGCTGCCGGACCAGCAGCCATTGCTGCGTGCGGTCGTCGCCGAAGTGGACCAGCACGGTCGCTTCCGGTTTGGTCAAATTGTAGATGCCCGTCTCAAACACACGATCGTTTTTCTTGCCGATGGTCCAGGCGGCGCGCTGGTTCTTCTTATCGACCGAGCCATACACCGGCGTGGTGGTGTCCATCAGGCCGTCGTAGTAGTTGCCGCGAATGATGCCCTGTTTGTTGACCGCCAACTGAAACAAGTTGTTCGAAGTGGTTTCGTCCCCCTGCACCAACGAAAACACGCCCAGCGGCTGCCACTGGTCACTGGCCGGCGCATTCGGCTTGTTGCCCTTGATCGGCGAGCGTGGTGGCTTGCTGCGCGTATTGTTGCGAGGTGCAAACCGGATTTCCGTCGTAGTACACGTAGTCGTCCTGGTACACGATGTTGCTGCCGTAATCGTAGTAGGCGGGCGCACCAACGAACCCGCACCAACCGGTTAGAACCGGCCAGGTAGCCCAAGTCCATGCGGCGCCGGCGGCCCAGCCGGCTGCGAACCAGCAACCTGGATGGTTCGCGTACCAACCATGATTAAAGCAGTTGTGATACGGGAAGTCGTTGCGCACCGCATTGGCGCGATTGGCAATGTCGCCTTGCGTCCAGTTGCGCGTGCCGTGATTTTCATTGAACGATGAGAACCGGCCCAAGTTCCCCTCGTTGGCGAAACGGGTGCCGTTGAAGGCGCTCTGCCAGCCGCGATCGCCGATGTTGCCGCGGTCGCCGCCAAAGTTTCCGTAGCGATCGTTGCCATAACCGCCGAAACGATCGGCCCCGAAATCGCCGCCACGATTCCCATAATCGCCAAAGTTTCGATCGCCGCCGAAATCTCCACGATCGAAACCGCCGCCGCCGCGATCGAACCCGCCGCCACCCCGATCAAAGTTGCCGCCGCCGCGATCGAATCCGCCGCCGCCAAAATCACGGCCACCTCCGCCGAAATCGCGTCCACCGCCCCCGCCGAAGCCGCGTCCGCCGCCGCCAAATCCGCCGCGCCCGAAAACATCGCCTGTACACAGCAATGCGATTGCCAGCATGGCGAACAGCCAACAAGAGTTGCGTGTCATATGATTTTGCCTTTGCTTGATTCTGCGAGTTTTACTTGGCCTCGCCCGCGCGCGTCAGCTTCAACGGCGGCGTGTCGGGCAATGGCTGGTCGCCGAGCATTCGGTTGATGGAGCGCCAGGTGAAATTGTTGTTGTCGATCCGTGTGAGCACATTTTGCGAAGAGGTTTCCTTGCCGTCGTTGGTCATGCCCGCGGCGCTGATCACCCACTTGCTGCCGTCGCGGCGCCACTGGGCGTGGCTGTGTCCGCCATCTTCGTCGCTGTGCCACGAGTGCAGCACGCCGCGGCGCGGGTCGAAGCCGATCTTGATCGTGCCACTTTCCGCAGGCTTTCCTTTCACCGAGCGTGAGATTTTGGTCAGCAGAATCGGCTGCTTCTCGTCCCACTCGAACGACAGGTTCATCTCCTGATCCTTGCCGGCTGCCTTTCCATTTGCCGACCAACCAATTCAAATCGTCGAGATGATCCTGCCCGTTGCCCGTTTCGGTACACAAGGCGGTCCTCCATTGGCCATTCACGCGGGCATCAACGGCGGTGTAGCGCGTGGTGGCGGGTAGCTCTTTGCCGGCGCTGGTTTCATGGATGATGCCCTCTTCGATGGCCACGTCAGGGGCAGGAAAGCGCACCGATTGCACGCGGATGTCGATCTTGCGCCCGGGGTTTTCCTTGAAGAAATCGGAATAGGCCTTCTCGATGGCCTCGCGCCGCGCAAATGCTCGCCGGCGTCGTTTTGAAACTCGGCGTTCTCCGTGAATTGCGCGGCAACGGCCTTGGCGTCTTTGTTGTCGAACGCCTGGCAATAATCGCGGGCCGCCTTGCGAATGGCTTCCTCGTCTTTATTGCCGCTGGTGGTGGCGACCAGCGCTTTGCCGACGGGCGACTGCGGAGGCGGCGCGGCTGGCGTCGCAGCGATCCAGAGAATCAGAAATGCCCCGGCCAACACCAATCCAACCAATCCTGCACCGCGCGTCATCGTGTTCACCTCATGCGAACGTTGCTCGAAAACATCCAATATATCGCTTATGGCTCCGCTAGCCATGTCTTGGCGGCATCGATTTCCGCCGCATCAAAATAGCGAATTTTGGCCATGGTGAACGGCCTGCAAACCGTGGCCATCCATTTTTCCCAGGCTTTTTCGCCAACCAGGGCGATGCGCTCGATTTTCGTCATGTGCTTGAAAGCAAATTTCGTGTCGTCCCATACGGCGTGCATGTCCCAACCGTGAAAATCGTGGAACACGGCCAGCATCCGCACCTTGCCCTGCTTGGCGATTGCCTCGTCCACCAGCGGCACGAACAGTTTGTAATCCTCGTCGTGCAGCTTGCCCGACATCTTGAAGCCGAGCGTTTTCTCCGGCATGCCGGTAAGTTGTTCAATCATGGCCTGAACTCCTGATGGTTCCAAATTCAATTTGCCTGGTTCTGCTGGCCCGGCTGTTGAAGGCGCACGAGCATCCACTGCTGGGTTTTGTCGGGTCCCATGTGAATCAAGGCTGGCCCCTCGTCTTTGGTAAGGTTGTACAGTCCAGTTTCACCCACCGTATTCTTGTTGCTTCCCACGGTCCAGGCGACTCGCTGCGTAACCTTGTCCACGGCTCCTTGAATGGGATGAATCGAATTGGAGATTAGGTCGCAGTAGGTGCCCGCAAGGGCCCCCGACTTATTGATGGCCAACTGCATCACATAGTGCGGCGACGACTGATCGGATTGCACCAAAGCAAAGACTCCCAGGGGCATCCAATCGGGCGACTGAGGATCAGACGCAGGAGCGCTCTGGGCCAAATTCGACGCCTGCTGATAGTACTGATCGCACGTAGCTACCGGTTGACCATTGTTGTAAACCTGATTGCCTTGGTACGTGATATCGGTGCCGTAATTGTATGGAATCGGCGCCACAACGATGCCCACCGCCGGCGCCGCGGCGCCCCAATTCGCAGTGTGCCACATTTCGCCCGCGCCCCAGCCCGCTGCGTGCCAGGCATCCGGGTGAGCACCATACCAACCCTTGTCGAATGTCCCCGCGCCGTTGTAATTATTCCTGACGTTGGCCCCTTGGGCCGCTAGCGCTCGATTGTCGACGGGCTGTGTCATATGACTGCCGGCGTAACCGCCAGCACCCGCGCCGGCAGCCGACGCAGCGAATCCGCCGTCCGTCGGCAATCCGACAGGTCCTGATGCCTGCAATCCTTGAACAGCTCCACCGTACGATCCACCCGCAGCACCACCGGCGGCCGCATAGCCGGCGACTGCGCCCTGCGCACCCGACATTTGCGGCGCATTGTTGTTTGCGATGGCCGCTCCGGCCGCTGCGCCCTCGGCGCCCGAATATGCGGGCTGGTTTCGGTTGGCAGCCGCAGCTCCCGCCGCTGCGCCCTCGGCGCCGGAATACGCGGGCTGGTTCCGGTTGGCGGCGGCTGCTCCCGCGGCCGCGCCTTAGATGCCCGAATATGCGGGCTGGTTTCGGTTGGCGGTCGCAGCTCCTGCCGCCGCGCCTTGAGCGCCCGAATAGGTGGGCTGGTTTCGGTTGGCAGTCGCAGCTCCCGCCGCCGCGCCCTGAGCACCCGACGCCGCGGGCGCGTTGCGGTTGGAAGCCGCTGCTCCGGCGGCTGCTCCCTGGGCACCTGTCGACTGAGCGTTTTTGGGCTTTTCACCACCAGGATATCCTTCCTTCTCCGCTCCGCCAGTCGCGCCGCGAGGAGCCTCACCTGCCGAATACCCACCGCGTGATTCACTACCAGGGTACCCGCCTCGTGATTCGCCCTCCGACTGCCCGCCACGTGATTCGCCGCCTGAGTAGCCGCCGCGTGATTCACCTCCGGAATACCCACCGCCGCGTGATTCACCGCCGCGTGATTCGCTGCCACGTGATTCACTGCTCCCGTGGGCGCCGCCAAAGCCACGCGCCTGAGCGAACTGTGCCGCGCCTCAGCGCCAAGCCCGTGGCAATTGTAAATGCGAGAGTTTTCTTCATGGGATTCATCTTTCAGATTTAGATTGTTTGTGTTGGTTGTGCCCATCAACGAACCTCACTTCTTGTCGTCCACTCGCACGATTTTCACCGGCGGAACGTCGGGCAAACTTACGCCGTCGAGCGTGCGTTTTGTCGATTGCCAGGTGAAGCTGTTGGCATCGATGGGAGTGATGATGTTGACGGCAGCGCTGTCGCTGTCGTCACGCAGGATGCCTGTCGCCTGAATGATCCACTTGGAGCCCTCCTTGGTCCAAACGTCGTGGCCGAAGCCCCCCAGCGCATCGAAGTGCCACGACACGATGCGACCGAGCCGCGGATCCCAGCCGATGATTTGACCGCCGGCTAATGTCGATTTACCGTCTTTCATCACGATGTAAGTGTTCTTGATAAAATTCCTTTGGGCCATCCATTCAAAGTTGATCCGCAGTCCCTGCTCTTTTGCTTCCGTCTTCCATTGGCCGATCATCCATTCGAGGTCTTTCAAGTAATCCTCGTCGAGCGAGGAAACAAAGGGAGCATCTCGACCGACCACGATCACCCATCTGCCGTCGCGCCGGGCGTGGACCA
This sequence comes from Pirellulales bacterium, assembly GCA_963773925.1. Lineage (GTDB taxonomy): Bacteria > Planctomycetota > Planctomycetia > Pirellulales > JADZDJ01 > CAVRAW01. The sequence continues at coordinate 244,999 of CAVZDC010000020.1, read as the reverse complement.
CGTTGTAGCGCGAGGCTGTCGCATCCCCCTTCGGCATCTTCGCTTTGGCAATCCCTGTTTCCAGCGCGATGTCGGGGCCGAGGAAGCGGATCGAATCGATGTTGACCGTAATGGTTGCGCCCGGATGCTCCTTGAACAATTTGGCGTATTCCTTCTCGATGGCGGCCCGACCAACGAATTGCTCTCCCGATTCGTCCGTGTATTTGGCATCCGTCGACCACTCGGCGCCGATCGTCTTCGCATCGCCGGCATTGAACGCTTTGACGAACTCATCCGCCGTGGCGCGGATTGCTTTTTCGTCGGCCTCGTGTCCCGGCTGCGAACCCGAAGGCGAAACCATTGCCGCGCCTTCGGCCGCATGCACGCTGCTGCGGAACGATTCATAAGCCGCTACCACCACCATCGCGCCGATGATCGCAAAGGCGATCGCCGCGAAGCGAGAGGCACTACGATTCTGAGTCATAAATGAGTGTCCTTGTTAGTAGTAAATCGCCTGACAAATCCGCGGCCGATTATTCGCTGGCCTTATTGTTACGTTGGCTTTCCTCCATGAGTTTCTTTTCCTCCGCCGGCGTGAGCTTGGTACGTTCGACTTTGATATTCAACTTTGCCAGCTTGCCGGTGAACTTGAACGGCACCTGATAATCCTTGTCGTCCACCGGCGTGCCGGTATCGGCGCCGACGTCGAACGTTTCATCCCATTGTAGCGTGAGCGGAATGGTGTGCTCCATTTTATGGGAGGCCACTTCTTTGCCGTCAATTTTCAGCACGCCCGTGCCGCTGCGCCCCAAACCGCTCGTACTGTTGAACGCCAGCGTGGCCAACCCCAGACCGTCGTATTTGAAATCGAACTCCAGCGTGTGCTTGCCGGGCTTGAGCTCGGAACCTTCCCACCGCACGCGTTTCAGGTCCAACAAATTCCACAGGTAAACCGGTTTGCTCTTGAGGAGATAGAAACCCCAGCCGGCGAAGCGGCCGCCTTGCGTGGCGAGCATACCATCGGCGCCGCCTTGCGGCACTTCGATCTCCGCGGTGATCGTGTACGAGGCGGCCAGCAAGCTGGGGGCATCGCCCAGCGGAATGCCGGTTAGCTCGCCGGAATAATTGAACTCGGTCCGGCCGGCCGTGATGTTCGGTTTGGGCGCCACCATGCGCGTGGCCAGCGAATCGTCCAGCGGCAGCACTTGATACTTGTTGGCCTCTTGCATAAACAAATCCTGCAGCTCCTTGAGCTTCGCGGGATTCGCGGCGGCCACGTCGTCGTTCTGCGTCCAGTCTTTCGTCAAGTCGTACAGCTCCCACTTGAATCCGTCCATCACGTCCACCGGCGGAATCGAGGACAGATCCCATGGCAAGTGGATCGGTCGAGTGTTGGCATACCAACCATCCTTGTAGATGCCGCGGTTGCCGAACATCTCGAAATATTGCACGTGATGCTTCGTGGGCGCGTTGGCGTTTGCTTTGTCCCAGGTGTACATCATGCTGACGCCTTCGATCGGCTTCTGGGCGACGCCGTCGACGGTTTGCGGCGCGGCAACACCCGTGGCTTCCAGAATGGTCGGCACGATGTCGATCATGTGATGGAATTGATTGCGAATGCCGCCAGCGTCTTTGATGTGCCCCGGCCACGCCATGCACATGCCCTGCCGAGTGCCCCCGAAGTGCGAGGCAACTTGCTTGGTCCACTTGTACGGAGTGTCAAACGCCCAGGTCCAACCGACGGCCATGTGGCAATAGGTTTTGTCCGAGCCCCACAGGTCGTAGAAATACTTCAACTGCTCGGTCACGGGCACTTCGACGCCGTTGAACTGCGCCACTTCGCTGGGCGTGCCGATCGGCGAGCCCTCGGCGCTGGACTGCCATTGTCGCCGCTGATGTAGATGATCAGCGTGTTGTCGAGCTTGCCCATGTCTTCCACGGCCTGAATCACGCGTCCGATTTCGTGATCGGTGAAGGCCAGATAAGCGGCATACACTTCGACCTGGCGGATGAACATCTTCTTCTCGTCGGCCGAAAGCTGTTCCCACTTCTTTAGCTGGTCGGGCCACGGGGTCAGCTTCGCATCCTGCGGAATCACGCCCAGGCGTTTCTGGTTGGCAAAAATGGTTTCGCGCAGCTCGTTCCAGCCCTTATCGAACAGATGCATGTCGTGAATCTTTTCGATCCACTCGGGCGTCGGCTGATGCGGCGCGTGCGTGCCGCCGGGAACGTAATAGCAGAAGAATGGTTTGGCTGGATCGACCTCGTTGAGCATTTTCAAATGCTTGATGGCATCGTCGGCCTGCGCCCTGATCAGATTGAACTTGGGATCGCCCACGTAGGGATAAATGGCCGTGGTGTTGCGGAACAAATTGGGCTGCCACTGGCTGGTGTCGCCGCCGACAAATCCATAGAAGTACTCAAACCCCATCCCGCAGGGCCACTGATCGAACGGCCCAACCTGGCTGGCCTGAAACGCCGGCGTGTTGTGATCCTTGCCGAACCAACTGGTGGCATAGCCGTTGTCGCGCAGGATCGTGCCGATGGTCGCCGAATCGAGCCCAATAAAGCTGTCGTATCCGGGAAATCCCGTGGCTTGTTCCGAAACGACGCCAAATCCCACGGAATGATGATTGCGGCCGGTGATCAATGCCGCGCGCGTGGGTGAGCACAGCGCCGTGGAATGAAACTGCGTGTACCGCAAGCCCATTTTCGCCACGCGGTCCAAGGCCGGCGTGGGAATGACGCCGCCAAACGTGCCGGGGCGCCGAAACCGACGTCGTCGGTCATGATCAGCAGAATGTTGGGCGCGCCCTTCGGCGGCACCACGCGCGGCGGCCACCAGGGCTTCGACTGATAGGCGTTGTCTTTGATCACTCCGCCGAATTTTTCCGGCGGCGGCGGAAGCTGCTTGCCGTCGATCGTGGTTGTGGCGCTGGGCGAACCGGGCTCGCCGGTGGTTTGCTGCGCCGACATCACGGCGCCGGCCACACCGCCGACAAACACCGCCAAGGCCGCCCAGCAAATTGTGCGAGCTCGGCGCAAAGACAGCAATTCAATTCGCATCCTGGTTCTCTTCCGGTTGGTGAAGAAGTACTCCAGCAGAATATCCGATGAACGATCGAACTGCGATTAATTTATTCTTATCATTTGAGTCGCTTCACTGCGGGTGGCTTCCAGGTGCCGTCGAGAATCGAAGGCGGCTTTTCCTTCGGCCAGTACAGGCGCAGCATCAGCACGATGTTCTTTTCGGCGCGGGGAGCCAGTTCGATTCTTTGTCTTTGCCGGGCGATTCTCGCTGAACGTAAAGATCGATCGAGCCGTCGCTGTTGGGTTTTAAGTTGTCGCGCTCGCTGAGCGTGTAGCGGTTCAACGCGTTGTCCACAAAGAAATAGGAGCTGTTGTACATTGTCAGCGACCAGAAGCCGTTGACCGGCGGAAGATCGTTCTTGCTGGCGAAGCGGATCAGATATTTGTTTTCTCCACTGAGTTGCTTGCCCTCCGAGTCGACATTCGCCACCGGATAGACCGCATCCTGCGGCAGATTGGCTCCCAGGCCAATCATGGTTACGTAGGCGCGCTGATCGTAATCGGTGCCGTACCTACCGGTCTTCGTGGTAAATTCCCAATTGTTGACCGGCTTACCCGCGAAGCGCACTTGTGCCCTGATTTGCATCTTGGCGCGCCGCATTGCGTTGTCGAACATCTTCGCCACGCCGGGATCGATCCTCTTGAAATCCCACTCCTGGCCCGGCACGAGACCGATCTTGGCCATTTTTTTCAGAATCGGGTCATCTGCCTTGGCCGGCGGGTTGTCCTTCATCAACTTGGCCAGCAGCGCGTAGTAAGTTTCCGCATCCATGGCGTCGACTTGCTCGCGAACGGGCGTCTTCATGTCGATTTTGGGATCCACCGTGCCCTGGGGTGGCGTGTACGCCTGGCCGTAGGCGCTCAGCGGCACCAGCGTGTACTGATCCTGCAGCGCGTGCACCGTCTGGTAATCCTCCGGCGTGCCGGTGCAATACGTGCGGCCCAGGATCCACACCAGGTTCGTCGGCGATTTATACTCGGTTACGCCCTCAGGCAATTTGCCCGCCCAGCCCGGGCCGGTGATCGCGTATTTCTGCGCTTTGTCGCCGGTGGTGCGCGTGCCCGGGATCCTGCAATTACATTGGTCCAGGCATCCAACATGCGGCACCAGATAGTAGCGATCCTTTCTGCTCCGGCAGACTCAGGATGTACGGCTCCTTCGTCAGGTCCAGCCACGCGGTGGAGTACAACGTGTCGGCATTTGGCGCCGTCACTTCGCGGAACGATGCATTGGGATAGGTGCGGGCATGATAGAACTGCCCCATCGGCGCGTGGTTGTCCTTCGGCACGTCGGTGTTGGTCATCACGCGGCGCGTCATTTCCATGGTCACCAGCGGATAACCGTAGATGTAAATTTCGTGCGCCGTTGTATTGATGTCGGCGCGAGTGACTTTATGCGGCTCGTCCGCTGCCGGTGCGCTTGTCGTGAGCAAGACGCCGGCGATCAATCGCCGATAGAAGACCGCGGCGGATAACGTTCGGTGGAATGAGATTGGTGCGCACGATGACTCCTGTCGTTTGACCGCTAAAACGGCAAAAAATAACCCACCTGACCGTTGCCATTCACGTAAAACGGCTGCTGAGGAGCATATGGCGTCGGGTTATATGGTCCGGAGTTAGGAGGCCGATACGGGCTTTGCACTGAATTGAATTGCGACGCACGCAATTGCGCGGCCGCTTGTTGCTGCGCCTGCTGCGTGGCGGCGTTGGCTTGCTGCACCGTCTGCACTTGTTGCTGCCGGATGTGATTGAACGAGGCCTGGTTGCGCTGGATCGACAATCGATCGGCTCGAATCCGCTCGATGGCATCTTCCAGTTGATCTGCCGACATGCTTGCCACGTCGGTCAGCCCCAAGTTTTGCAGCGTTTTCGCCCGGTAGCCGTCGGTCAGCGCCGACATGTACTCGCCCAGCCATTGTTGCGCATCCTGAAAATCCTTGCCATTGAGCACTTTGAGCTTGGCCAACCAGTTGTTCAGAAAATCCTGCATGTCGGCGGCCGACATGGCTTGCATCTGGGCCGACAGCTTGGCGTTGATGCGCTTGATATCGCTGGGCGTATAGATGACCTGGCTGTTGAGCCATTTCTGATATTCCGCCGACATCTTCTTCCAATCGTCGCTGGCCATAATCTTGGCTTTGGCCGCGGCGTCGGATGTGCCGGTTTGCTGCGCCGGCGAGGAAACTGGCCGCAGCAAAAAGATTACTACCAGGCACACGCCAATCGTTCGGAAATCTGACGCCATGGCAAATTCCTCAGCAATGTTTTTCGACTTCCGACCTCGCGACCCCGCCGCTTGCCCCGATCGCTTCTCATTTCCGCTTCAACACCACTTCAAAATCCGCCGTCGGCTGCCCCTCGATCGAACCGCGAATTACTTTCCACACCATCGTGTTCTTATCGGGGAACTTATAGATTTGGGTGGCGGTTGAAGTTTTGCCGTCGGGAAACACCCGGGAGGAAAGCTCCATCCAGACGTTGCCTTCCAGGCTCCAGAGTCCTTCGCCGTAGCTGCCGTCGTCGTTGAATTTCCACGATTTGATGTGCTGCGACGTCGGATCCCAGCCGATTTCTTGCGTGCTGGCCAGCGATGCCTTGCCGCTGGAAATTGAGCAATCACGCCGCAAGAATTTTTTGGTGGCGTCCCACTTCGCCGACACGCGCACGGTCATCTTGTTGACCTCGCCCGACCAATCGCCGGTAAACACGTCGAGCGATGCCAGTTGGCCGTCGCCAGCGGCCGGTGCTTCGGCGCGCATTTCGCGCAGGTTATCGAGCTTCCAGCGTCCATTTTGCCGCACCCACAGTGGCCGTGTAGCGCCCATTCACCGGCGTGGAGCCGCCGACTGCGGTTGTTTCGCAATCGCCATCTTCGACCGCCACGTCGTTGGTCACAAACCGCACTTTGACGTTGCTGACTTTCGTTTGCGGGCGCGGCGTGTTGCCGGCGTCGGCGTTTTTCTGCAGCAGATCGTGAATTTTGAAAGTGTGGCCCGTTTCGTCGGTATAGGTTCCATCGGCGGTCCAGAAATCGGCCAGCGCTTTGGTGTCGCCGCGTTCCATCGCCGCCATGTAATCCTTCCCCGCCTGCCGCACAGCCGCTTCTTCCTCCGCGCGGCTACCGGTAGTTTGTGCAAGCAGATCGCGTGCGGCGGCCGCGAGAATCGACGCCCAGGAAAATCCGAATCAAAGTATTTGGAAACATAGAGATGCTCGATTGAAATGCTGCGATCGATTAAATGTTCAGTCGGAGCCGACTGTGCAACTGGTAGATGACCGTAGTTTACCGGCCTGCACCCCGGGCCGGTAGTGGCGGCATCGTTTCGTGCGATGCGTAGCGGACAAACTGTGCTACCACCAGAACACGGGCACGACCGGCGGCGGCGGCCGCCAGTCGTACCGCCGCGGACTGTACGGAGTTTCGAACGTGCCGTACTGCGCTGCCTGGCCTTGGGCGGCTTGCTGCCGCGCGGCGCTGGAGGCGTCCTCCATTTCCTGCGCCATCCGCACCTTTTGCTGGCGGCTGTAGTCAAAAACCTCACGCTGCTGGATTAGGGCCAGCCGCTGGCGCGCATCCGCTCGATGGCGTCCTCGATTTGCGCCGCGGTCATTTTGGTAATGTCGGTCAGGCCCAATTGCTTCAAGAATTGTTTGCGGTATCCGTCGGCCATCACCTGCAAGTTTTCCCCCAGCCATTGGCGCGCTTCGGCGGCATCTTTCCCCAGCAGCACTTTAAGTTTCGCGTCCCATTGATTCAGAAATTCTTCCAGCTCGGCGGCCGACATCGTCCGCACCTGGGCCGCCAATTTTTCTTTGATCTGCTGCGCTTGCTGCGGCGTGTACACCACCTGCATCGCCAGCCACTGGTCGAATTCCTGCACCACTTTTTTCCAGCGGTCGCTGGCCAAGATCTGGGCTTTCTTCGCAGACTCCCCTTCCGCAGCCGTCGGCGACACCTCCGGCCTGGCGGCAGCTTGTCCCTCCGCTTTCAACGCACCGGCCACCAGCACACCCAAGCTGACGGCCACTCCGCAGCAGAACCGCCGCGCAAAATAATTGATCATCTTTATGTGCTCAACGAATTGGCATGCTCAAGGCGACGAGATTATGCATCCAGTGCGACAACACGAGCCGCGGCACCCGGCGGCTAAACTGATACGCCACTCCGTAGCCGATGCCCGTGGCAAACACTCTTAACGTTCCGCGCAACGAATAACCGTGGCACGCGGCAAACAGCACCGCCGAAGTGACGATCGGCAAAGTGGCTCGGCCGCCCAGCAGCGATTGCAGCTTCGCCTGCAGGTATACCCGGAACAACACTTCCTCGTAAAGCGCCGAAAACAATAATGTCGCCCCGTATGCCAGCCGGACGGCATCGCTGGTGAACGCCAAGTTGCTGTCGTGAGCACTTTTCGGGACATGCCAGTCGGCGGTCAACATCATCACCAGCATTCCCAGACACCAATTGGCCAGCAAAATCAAGAACGCGTACACGATCTCTTCGAACCAATTGCTTTGGCCAACTGGCTTTGGCTGCGGCATCAACGTGTCGCGACGGATCAATACCCACAGCACAACCGCCATGCCAATGTAATAGGGCACGAACCGCAATAAGTGCTCGGCATCGATCGTCCGCTGGCCGCCCCTTTCGTAGAGCAAGCCCGCCAATAAATACGGATAGCACGTAACAAGCACAACGGCGATTAGTTCCAGCCATCGGCCCCAAGTGGGCGTCGGCATCGCCGGCGCCTCCGAGGCTGCAGCCGCGACGGCTGCGAGCTGCTCTTGCTGCGGTTCCGCGAGGCGCGGCGACTCGACCGCTTCCGCATCTTCCAATCCGCGCCCGCAGTTCCAACAGATTTCAAACTTAGGCGGGTTGATCTCGCCGCAATCTTTGCACACCAGGTCGGCGCGATTGGATGGGGACGCCATAGACAACGAGATGAGATATTCCGTGCGCAGACTCGCCGCCCGCTCAATATAAGCTGTCCGATGCCTCGGTCAATCAGCCCGCTTCGGCTTCACTTGGGCATAGATGCGCGCGGGCGCCCGGTCGAAGTATTTGAACAGCGCCGGGCACAGCCAGCCTTCCATGTCGTACTGGTGCTGTAGTACCAGTTGCCGCCGGATTCTTCCCGCCGCCAGGCGAATTCATGCTGGAAGCCGGGAAATGGCTGCGCGGAAAAGAACACCGTGACCCCGGCCTCGGCATTGGGAATGCCTTCCGCCATCCGATCTAAAACCGTATCCGCCCCGGCCACGAACGGCTCCTGCACCAGCCCGACGCGCGGATCGTCGAACATCCACACGCCCTGCTGCTTGTACGGATGGATGACGAGGATCGAGTTCATGGTGTAGCGCCGGGCGGCGAGAGCATCGCCGGCTTTATAAAAACATTGGTGGCGGCTACCGCCTACTCCGCTCGTTGGAACGCCAAGTGGCGCTGCCAGTGATCGTCGTCAGTGCGGGGAAAATCCATCCGCACGTGGACGCCGCGCGTTTCTTCACGCTCCAGCGCCGCGCGGATCATCAGCCTGCGACACCTCCAGCATGTTCTGCAGTTCCCAACCTACCGGCTCGTTGAACTGCCGCGGCAGCACGTAAGTGCACCAGCGGTCGATGTCTTCGGCCGCCTCGGTTAGCCGGGCGCGATCGCGCCGCACGCCGCAGGCACGCCACATCAGTGCCTTGAGCGAATTGCGGATGTCGGTTAAATCCAGCGGCTCGCCGCCGTCGGTGCGCGGCGGATTTTCCAGCGGAATCACCTGGATAGGTATCGGGCACGCGGCGCGGCCGCTTCCGACGCGCCTTGCCCTGCGTGCATCCCATACACCAGGCCTTCCAACAAGCTGTTCGAGGCCAGCCGATTCGCCCCGTGCAGGCCGCTGGAAGTTACTTCGCCGGCGCCCCACAGCCCGGGCAGCGTAGTGCGGCCGTCCAGGTCGACCGTCACTCCGCCGATCATGTAATGCGCGCCGGGCGCACCGGAATTCGATCGCGGGTAATATCCAATCCAAACTCGGCGCAAATGGCGGCCATGCCGGGGAAGCGCGAGCGCACCAGTTCCGGATCCAGATGGCTCATGTCCAAATAGACGTTCGGGTGCCGCGTTTTTTCCATCTGCGACACGATTGCCCGGCTCACCACGTCGCGCGGGGCCAGTTCGCCGCGATCATCGTAGTCGGGCATGAAGCGATAGCCGGTGCGATCGACCAGCCATCCGCCGGCGCCGCGCATGGCTTCAGTAATCAAGTTGCGGCTGGAGCCGGCGATGTACAGCACCGTGGGATGAAACTGCATGAACTCCATGTCGCGCAGCTCGGCGCCTGCGCCAGGCGATGGACAGCCCGTCGCCGGTGGCGACGTCGGGATTGGTGGTTTCGCGGAACACCTGCCCGCAGCCGCCGGTGCACAAGATGGTTTGCTTGGCCCAGACGAGGGTTTTGCCGTGGGCGGCATTCCACACCAATGCTCCGCGGCAGACGCCTTCGTGCGTGAGCAAATCGATCGTGAACGTATCTTGCCACGTTTCCACGTTGGGCAAATTCGCTGTGTGCTCGATCACGGCGCGCATGACCTCTTTGCCGGTGGCATCGCCTAAGGCATGCACAATGCGATCGTGGCTGTGGCCGCCTTCGCGCCCCAGCCGCAATCCGCCCCCTTCCAAATCGAACTGCGTGCCCCAGGCGATCAGTTCGCGAATGCGCTGCGGGGCATCGCGGACCACCATCTCGACCACCGCGGGGTCGCAGAGGTTGCCGCCGGCCTTGAGCGTGTCGGCGATGTGATCTTCGAAGCGATCTTCCGGATCGAGCACGCTGGCGATGCCCCCCTGGGCGTAGGCACTGTTGGATTGCCGCAGCGCCTCCTTGGTGACCACCAGCACGGAGAGCTTCTTGTCGATCGCGTTGGCCGCCCGCAACCCGGCCAGGCCGCCGCCGATGATCAGCACGTCGGCAAAATGGTGCGGCACCCGCTTGGGATGGAACGCGGCGAGATAGCGTGGGGCTTCCATAAGGAGTGCAAAGTGCAGAATGCAAAATGGAGAATTCGTGCGCACCAATTATGCGAAATCATTTTGCATTTTGCACTCTGCAATTTGCAATCTGCTTTACCTCCCACCCTCCTGATTGACCCCCTGGCTGAACGCTTTGTACTGGTCCCTGTACTCGGGCGGGGGCGAAGTGTGGCGGCCGGCGGACATGCCGCGCTCGGCGTCGCTGGTTAATCGATTGCCGGAGCGATCGGTCTGCGCCGGCCGCAAACCCAGGCTGCGCAGCGCATCTTCCGCTTTGACCCGCGCTTCGTCGTTGGGGTTGGCCTTGGCCGCCGCACGCAAGCGTGCCTCCTGCCGATCGATAAACTGCTGTGCTTCCTGGGGCGTCCAACCCAAATCTTTGAGCAACTGGTCGCCATCCTTGCCATTTTTCATCGCCTGCTTCAGATGGTCCAGCGCCAGCGCGGTGGCCTTCTTGGCGTATTCGAGATTCGGGTCGTCAGCCGCGGTCGGCGTGGCTGCTATCGACCCTTGGCCGTTCCAATTCGTTCCTGCGCCCGGTCCAGCCGATTGATCGCCGGAATTCTTGGATTGCTCGCCGGGCTTTACCGGACTATTGCCCGCTTGCTTTCCGTTGGAAGGCTGTTGATTGGCCGCTTGCTGCTCGCCGGCCTGATCGCCGCTTTCCTTGCCGCCGCCCATCTTGTCGCCGCTTTGTTGTCCGGAGGACTGATCGCCGCCAGGTTTTTTCTCCCGCGCCTGTTTGTCGGCGGAAGATTTTTCTTCGGCTGCATTAGTCCGATCGTTTGGCTGCTGGCCGGAAGCCGAGCCGCCGTTGTCGCCGATGGGCCGCGAAGTCGAAACCTTGCCGCTCTCGGCGCGTTTGTCGCCGGCTTGTCCCGTCGGATGATCGGACTGCTGATCTTCACCGGCGGTATTGGATTGTTCGCCCTTGCCGGGTTCAGCGGCCGACCCGCGTCCTTCATCGGCGGCGGTATGCTCGCCGGCGGTGCCGGTGCCCTGTTGATTTGCTGCGTTGGCCGCCCCCTTTACCTCCGCCGCCGGATCGTTCGCCGGCGCCTTGCTTGGCGGCGGCGTTTTTATCGCCATTGCCGCCGCCGGGAGCTTCCGTGGTTTGTGGCGTGCCTTCATGTTGTTTCGGATCGTGGCCGGCGCTGGCGCCGCCATCTTCGCCTTTACTATCCGATTCGTGCTTGTCGGTGCTGGAAGGATAAGCGTCCCCTTTGCGATTTGCCGGTTCCTGCTCTTCCCCAGGCTGCTTATCAGCAGTCTTGGGCTGTTGCTTTTGGGCAGAGGGCGCGCCGTGTGAATCGTTATCTCCCTGGCCGGAACCCGCATTGCCCTTGGGGAAATCCTCGTGGCCCCCCTGCTCTTTCTGATTCGACGAGCTTTCCGACGGTTGCTGATTCTCCGATTTTTTGTCGGGCTGGCTGGCGTCGTTGGCGCCGGTCCCCTCGCCGGGTTTGGATTTGGGCTGCTTCGTATCGCGATCGCTTTGCGCCGGCAGTTGCGGCTTGCCGGCCTGGTCGCCCGGTTCGCGCTGGTTTCCTTCGCCGGCTTCTTGCGACTGCGCGTTCTTGCCCGACTGCTTGTCGTTGTCGTTGGTCGCGTTTTTATCTTGCATTCCGCCGCTGGAAGACGATCCTTGATCGGAAGCCGTGCCCTGACCGGGCTTCTGATTCTGATCGGCCTGCTCGGGCGGCTGCTTGCCTGCCGATTGCTGGGAGCGATCGTTCTGATTTGGTTGTGCCTGCTGACCGCCGCTGCCGCGCTGAGCGTTGCCCGACTGCTGCCCCTGTTGCAACTGGTCGGACCGCGGAAGTTTGCTGATTGCCTTTGGATTTTCCGTCCGAACTGCTGGCTTCCTTCTGCTCATGCTGCAAGATGCGCTCTACGCCGCTGCCGTCGTCGCTGCCGTCGGAAGGAACCGGCTTGTCGTTTTGCGCGAGGCTTGAATCGTTGCCGCGTTGCTGACCGCCGGCAGTACCCTGCTGGCCGGAGCGCTGCCGAGATGCCGAGCCGCCCCCCACGCCCTGGTTATCTTGCTGAGCTTTGCTGGGAACTTTCACTCGACTGCGACTGCTCGCCGGCGGAATTGCCCTTTTCCGATTGGCCGCCCGCCTGTTGGCCTCCCGTTTGTTTACCGTTTTGCTGCTTGCCGCGGGAGGTCTTTTGCTGGCTGGATTGCTTGCCGCCTGACTGCGAATTGCCGCTGCCCTGCTGCTCGGCGTTCTCCTGCGACTGATCCTGCTGCTGTGAATTCTGTTGCTCTTGCGGCTGTTGGCTTCTGTCGCGCTGCGATTGCTGGCCATTCTCGGTCCGGTCGTTCTTGCTCGACTGTTGGCCATTCTTCTCGCGCTGGTCTTGGCCTGGCGAATTGTCACCGCGTTTTCTGTTCGGCGTTTTGACGTTGCTCGTTGCCGGGCTGCTGATTCTGCTGTGCCTGTTGACTGTTCTGCGGGGATTGCTTTTGATCGGTGCGGCGTTGGGCACGCGACTGTTCGCCCGCGTTGCGTTCCTGTTGTGGCGGACTGTTTTGCTGATTGTTTTGCGAATCGCTGGGCGTCGCAGCGCCGGGCTGATGCCGTGGATTGATTTGCTCGGCCGCCACGATGCGAATTCGCCGCTCGGGCGTGATCGCCTGATTGCCATCGGGCGTTTTATTGTCGGTGGCGACGGCCTGGTAGCGCACCACGTCCCCCTCGTGCAAGCCAAGCTTGGCCGGATCGAATTCGTACTTGCCGGTAAAGGGCCCGGCCTGCGCCGCGTTTTTCAAGAGTTCGCCATCGGCCGCGTCGATGAGGTCGCCTCGATCGGTTTTGGCCTGAATCGCCACGCTCGACAGCGCAAAGTCGGGATCGATGGCCCGCACTTCGAGCGTCGCCCGGCCGTTCGCCGGCACGGCAATTTCTTCTTGCGCCGGCATCAGGAATGAAACCTCCGGCGGCAAATCGGGCACCACCTCCACGGTATGCCGCACCGGCTGCGGATTTTGCACATTCTGATCGTTAGTAAACACGAGCTGATAGCTGTCGAACGCCGCCGCGCTGCGCGAACTGTTCAGCGACAGAGGAAAACTGATCGTGCCCTGCTGGCCGTCGACTTTCAGCCCGCGGTCCAAGCGGCCATCGCAATTGAAATCGATCGATGCGGATCGAATGGGCTGGTTGGCCGCCGCGTGCAGCGTGACTTGTGTGCCTTCCAGCGCTTTCAGATCGCCGCGATGCTTGATGCTGATTGGATCCATCCCGGTGTAGGGCGGATAGTGATAATCGACGCTATCGACGACGATTGTCGGCATGGCCACCGCAGTGATGCGATACGTATTACTTACCGCGTCGCCGGCGACAATGTGGTACTGCATATCTTGCTGGACGCCGCCGTTGCCTTCGGGAAGCGTCGCCATGAAGCGGTAGCCATCGGCCGGCACCGTCATGGGAATTGCTCGATCGACCGCCTGGCGGTCGGCAGTGGTATACAGCAACTTCGCCTGTTCGCCGCTGGGAAGGCCGACGATTTCGGCCGACACCTTCAAAGGCTCGCCGCGGAAGGCCGTGGCGCTGCCGGGCTGAATGTCGCTGATACTTACGCACGCCGGGGCAGCAACGTCCGCCCAGGGCAAAATCACCCGCTCAATCGTGACCAGCGGATTCTTGGGCGAGAACACGAAGTACAGCGCAAATAGCGCCGCCAGCGCCACCAGCAAGTAGCCGCGATGAATCACTTGCGTGCGGTCGACGGCCGTATCCACGGGGCTGTGAACCAACCCCGCCGCGGCCTGCTCTTCCAGCGCGTTGTACACGATCCGCGGAACTTCCTCGCGCTGCCGCCGGAACAAGAGAAAATTGATGAGACTGTTTTTCAGCGAGGGCTTGGCACGCTCGATCGTCTGCGCCGCGTACACCGGATTCACTCGCCGCACCAGCGCCGGCAGTATCGCCAACGCGAAATAATAGACCGCGACGGTGACCCCTACGGCGAACAGCAGGAATCGGCCGAACAACCCCAGGCCGCCGCGCAAAATCCAATGGTCCAAACCGACCGCCACCAGGAAGAACACCAACGCCCCGACCGCCAGGTTGGCGAACCCCTGCGCAATTTCGACGGCCTTCACCTGGCCGCGCGTGCGGCGCAGTTGGCCGTCGATGAAGCGATCATAATCGACCAGCTTTCCGGCCGGCAATTTAGAGTTAGGCCCCTTCGGAGCGGGTCCCGATTCGGTAGGTGCAATGCCGCTGGCCACGTGGAGTTCCTGAGAGAAGCGGTCTCCCTAAATTATAGACGCTTTGGCAGAGTTATTGGTTCTCGGGAACAATCAGCCCCGAATATGCCACTGTCAGAGTATTGACTCTGGCCTTGCTCGCCAATCCAATAAGGGATATAGCCTGGGCCGGAAGTTGGCCTCCGTCATTTGAAAGGAGTGTCCGCCATGAAAACTCGATCGATTTTCGCGTCTGCGCTGCTTGTCGCCGTGGCAGGTATGATCGCCGCCGCGCTGTTGGCGGCCGATGCCCCCCCGTCGTTGCCGAAACCGAACCTCGAGAACGCCAAATGCCCTGTCTCCGGCAAACCGGTCAAGGCGGACGATTGGGTAGCCTTCGATGGCGGCAAAGTTTACTTCTGCTGCGAGAACTGCCCAGCCGCGTTCAAAAAGGACCCCAGCAAATATGCCGCGAAGGCACACCTGCAAGAAGTGCAAACCGGCCAACTTAAAGAAGTGGCCTGCCCGCTGACGGGCAAAAAGTTGAATCCCGACACCGCCATGGACGTCGGCGGAGTGCAAGTGGAGTTCTGCTGCAACACTTGCAAAGGCAAGGTTCAAAAGGCGACCGGCGATGATCAGATCAATATGGTCTTCAAGGACATCTCCAAAGGCTACAAGCCGGCCACGGAGACGAAGTAAATCGCTGGCAAATCGACTTAACCCCCGGCGCTTTCGCCGGGGGTTTTTTGTTGCGCCAACAGCAGTTCCAAGTAGCTTCGCCTTTCGCTGCGTTCCAATTTCAGCGCCGCCGCCAGCGAGGCGATGCGCGCCTTGGCGGCCTGAACTTCGGGACCATCTGCCGCGCCCTCGGCGGACAGTTCCAATTCCAAAAACGTGCCCAGGCCGGCCACGTCGTCGAGCGCGGCTTCGATTGTGCAGCCCTCCCATGGAATTTCGAGCAACCGGCGCTGCTTCCGTACTTCCGCGACGCGGCGAAATCCCAACGCTTCTAATAACTCAGCATATTGCTCCGCGGCCGCTGCTCCGCCGGCCAGCGGCAACTCGATCTCGCGCCGCGTTTTTGTTGCCTGGTCGAGCTTCGGCCCCTTGTAGGTGATAAAATTAGCCTCGCCCACCCGTCTTAACCGCAGCGCTTCGTCGGTGCGGGCAAAATCGCGGGCCGGATGATTGAAATACGAATCGATCTGCCGAATCGTGCCTTGCCCGGGCGGCCCAGAATCGTTGGCGCCCAACTTGCGCAGTCGCCGCTCCAGCGCCGCGGCATCGGTCACGGGGAACTTTTGCTCGACTTCAAACTGCATATGCAACAAAACCAACCAAGGAATTCTTGTGCTTTATGAGATCGACTGCGATATGATTTTAAGGATCGACTTGCTTCCACCAAGTCCTATTCATCCCGCCAAGTTTTTTTCATCTCGGGCGGCCGATTTCAAGGTGCCCTATGGCAGACACTGCCGAATTTGATTCCGCCGATCATACGCCGCGCAAGCGATCCGACGCCTGGTGGCTCGCCGTGGCTGCGATCGTGCTGGTGGCAATCTTGATCAGCAAGCTGCTGCTGCCCGGCTAACACCAATCGAGCGGCCACCGAGTATCCCGGCGTGGGGCAGCCGCTGCCGCTGCTGGAACTGCAACCGCTGACCGGCGCCACGCAAGGCATCTCGCGAAACGACCTGCACGGAAAAGTCACGCTAATCAACTATTGGGGCCCATGGTGCGGCTTTTGCATTCAGGAGTTTCCCGACCTGATGCAATTGTGGGATGCATTCCGCGGCAACCCGGATTTCCAATTTCTTTCGGTTTCCAGCGGCGGCAACTTCAAGGAAGACGTGGCGGACCTGCGCGAGCAAACTCAGAGATTCCTGATCTCCCGCGAAGCCACCTTCCCCACCTACGTCGACGCGGAGGGCGCCAGCCGCCAAATGCTGATGAGCCTGGTGGAAATGGATGGCTTCGGCTACCCGACTACCGTGCTCTTGGATCGCAACGGCATTATCCGCGCCGTGTGGATCGGCTACATCCCCGGCAGCGAGCACGAGATGGAGCAGGTAATTTCGAATTTGCTAGCGGAAAAGGAAGGAGCAGGAGAAAATGATAAATGATAAACAGCAGGCAGCTTTCGTTTAGCATTTAGCGTTTATCGCTTCAACGAATTCGCGCACGGCCGTCGCCGGATCAACTGCGCTCACCAGCGCACTGCTTACGGCCACTCTTTGGACGCCGGTTTCCAGCACTTCGGCCAAATTCTCGCGCGTGATACCGCCGATGGCGAACGCTGGCAGGCGAATTTCCGCCGCCACCGTGCGCAGCAACTCCAAACCCGGAAACTTGTCGAACGATTTGGTTTGGGACGAAAAAGTCGGACCGACGCCGATGTAATTGGCGCCATCCAGCACGGCCTGCCGCGCCTGTGCAATGCAGTGCGTCGAAACGCCGATGATCGCCTGGGGACCGACAATCCGACGTGCGTCTTTCACGCTCAGTTCGTCCTGGCCCACGTGGACTCCGTCGGCGTGCGAAAGCACCGCCAAATCTGGCCGATCATTCATCACAAACAGTGTCGCGGTGCCGGCTGTGATTTCGCGCAACCGCCGTGCCCGCACCAACAGTTGCCGATCGTCCAACTGCTTGTCGCGCAATTGCAGAACGTGCGTCCCAGCCGCTACCAGTGCGTTGGCGATCGCGGCAAGTTCATCGGCATTCGCACCTCCATCGATGAGCACGTACAGTCGGGCACCGTCCAGCCGCGCGAGCGAATCGGCCGTGATTCCTGCCGCTCGTTCCAGCGTGTAGGCGCGATATCGCAGCAATTCCATTGCCGCCGCCATCTGCGGATCGATCAGCTTGGCATATTCCTCCAAACCGCGCAGCGCCTGCTGCACGCGTTTGAAACTGGCGGCAGCCACCGACGCGGCATCGCCCCGCGCGGATTCAGCGGTGGTGGAAATAGTCGCCCCGACATCCGCTTGCGACTGCCGCGCCGCCAGCCGATCGGCCGTTTCCAGCCGGCCCAAAGCCGCCGCCAAATCGTGCCGCAACTGCTTCACTAGCTGCCGTCAAATGCCGGTCGTCGAGCACAAACCTCACGTAGTCTTCAATCACCCGCAGCCCTTCGGAGGCCCGGTTGGCTTCGGCGTCGACGATGCGCAGCACGTCGATTTCCGGCACACTAGCGGGTGACAGCATTTCGCGTCGAGGTGGGGACGAGTGCGCCATATGCTAATAGTCCGGCGTTGAATTCCCCGTCATCTTTGGCGATTTGGTCGTAAAGTCAAGCGCCCCTGCGCTTGCTGCGCCTGTAATCGCGGGTTAGAATTCCACAGCGACTTGCCTCAGGATCGACGCGGTTGCACGTCACGGAGGACCATGCCGATGCGCTGGGCTCGATGGATCACGCCTTTGTGGCCGGGACTTACGCAGCTCTGGTTTTCCGGGGCTTGGTGGGGTTTGGCCATCGGCTGCTCCTTCGCCTGGCTGGTGAGTTTGGCCGTTGTTTCGACGTTCGTTTGGACCGAGTTGGTTGGCCCGGCCTCGCGGATCGGGGTATGGGGTTTGCTTGTGGTGGTGTGGGGGACCTCATTGGCACTGTCGTTTCGGCAGTTGCTCACTGACGATCCTGCCACAAGTGCAGCCGCCGCCGAGGACTTGTTTCGCCGGGCCGGACGCGAATACTTAAGTGGTAACTGGTACAAGACGGAACAACTGCTCAACAAGGTGATTGAGCTAAATGGAAAGGATGTGGATGCGGAATTGATGTTGGCCGCGTTGCTCCGCCGCACCGGCCAGTTGTCGGAAGCCGCCGACCGGCTCCGGCGATTGGAAGCGACCGAAGGCGCGGAAAAGTGGCACAACGAAATCGCCCGAGAGCGACAGTTATTGGACGAACAATTCCATCCGCCGTCCGATAACACCGAACAGACCCCAACCGCCGCCTAGAAATAACACACCAGAAGCCAGACACCCGCAACTTAGCCAATCAACAACCGACATAGGTTACTCAAATGTACGAACGTTTTACCGACCGGGCTCGCAAGGTCATGCAACTGGCCAATCAGGAAGCCCAGCGATTCAACCACGAATATATCGGCACCGAGCACGTGCTCCTGGGATTGATCAAGGAAGGCTCCGGCGTGGCGGCCAATGTGCTGAAGAATTTGGATATCGATCTGCGCAAAATCCGCTTGGAAGTCGAAAAGCTCGTCCAAAGCGGCCCCGACATGGTCACCATGGGCAAGCTGCCGCAAACGCCGTGCGCCAAAAAGGTGATCGAGTATGCGATGGAGGAAGCCCGCAACCTCAATCACAACTACGTGGGCACCGAACATATTTTGCTGGGCCTCTTGCGCGAGCAGGAAGGCGTCGCCGCGCAAGTGCTGATGAACCTCGGCCTAAAGCTGGAAGATGTGCGCGAGGAAGTGCTTAGCCTGTTGGGCCACGGTATGGAAAGCGAAGGGGGCGAACGTGGTGGCATGGAAGGCCGCGGCAGCGAACGCGGCAGTGAAGGCGGCTCCAGCGGTACCCAGAAATCGGGCAAATCCAAAACTCCCGCGCTCGATAGCTTCGGCCGCGACCTGACCGAGCTTGCCCGCCAAAACAAGCTGGATCCGGTGATCGGCCGCGAGCGCGAAATCGAACGCGCTATCCAAGTCCTTTGCCGCCGCACGAAGAATAATCCCGTGCTGTTGGGCGAAGCGGGCGTCGGAAAAACTGCCATCGTCGAAGGGCTCGCCCAGCGCGTGATCGACGGCAATATTCCCGAAATCATGTCCGACAAGCGGATCGTGGTGCTCGACCTGGCCATGATGGTGGCCGGCACTAAGTACCGCGGTCAGTTTGAAGAGCGCATCAAGGCAGTGATGAACGAAGTGCGCCGCGCGAAGAACACCATCCTGTTCATCGACGAGTTGCACACCCTGGTCGGGGCCGGCGGCGCGGAAGGCGCCATCGACGCCAGCAACGTGCTAAAGCCCGCCCTGGCCCGCGGCGAAATTCAATGCATCGGCGCCACCACGCTCGATGAGTACCGCAAGTACATCGAAAAGGATAGCGCTCTGGCCCGCCGCTTCCAGGAAATCATCGTCGAACCGTCCAGCAAGGCGGAAACGATCGAAATCCTCAAGGGGCTGCGCGATCGGTACGAAACGCACCACCACGTGCAGATTACCGAACCGGCGATTGAAGCGGCGGTCGATCTCTCGAACCGCTACATCACCGGCCGCTGCCTGCCCGACAAGGCGATCGACGTAATCGACGAAGCCGGCGCCCGCATGCGGCTCAAGGCCATGACCAAGCCGCCGGATTTGAAGGAGATCGATGAGGAGGTCGAACGGCTGAACAAGGAAAAAGAGGAAGCGGTGGCTAATCAGGATTTTGAAAAGGCCGCCAGCCTCCGCGATTCCGCCGACAAGCTGAAAAAGAAAAAACAGCAAATCACCCGCGACTGGCGCGAACGCAGCCGCGAAACCGATGGCGTGGTCGACGAGGAAGTGATTGCGGAGGTCATCTCCAAGATGACCGGCATCCCGCTCACTCGGATGACCACCGAAGACAGCAAGCGACTGATGCAGATGGAAACCGATCTGCACAAGCGCGTCGTCAGCCAGGACGAAGCCATCAAGAGCATCTGCAAAGCCGTGCGCCGCAGCCGCAGCGGTTTGAAAGACCCCAAACGCCCCACCGGCTGCTTCGTATTCGCCGGTCCCACCGGCGTCGGCAAAACGTTGCTCGCCAAGGCGCTGGCCGAGTTCATGTTCGGCGATGAGGACGCCCTCATTCAGATCGACATGAGCGAGTACATGGAAAAGCACAACGTCAGCCGCTTGATCGGCGCTCCGCCGGGCTACGTCGGCTACGAGGAAGGTGGCCAGCTTACCGAAAAAATCCGCCGCCGGCCGTACTCGGTTGTGCTGCTGGATGAAATCGAGAAAGCCCACCCTGACGTGTTCAACATGCTCTTGCAGGTGATGGAAGAAGGGCGTCTGACCGACAGCTTCGGCCGCCACGTCGACTTCCGCAACACGATTTTGATTATGACCACCAACGCCGGCGCCGAGGCCATTAAGAACGAAGCCGATTTCGGTTTCCGGAAATCGGATAGCGACGCCTCCTACGAAAGCATGAAGGAGCGCGTCACCGAGCGGATTGAAAAGGTGTTCCGCCCCGAGTTCCTCAATCGCTTGGACGACCTGATCGTGTTCCGTCACCTCACCAAGGACGACCTGAAGAGCGTGATCGATATCGAACTGTCGAAGGTCCGCAAACGTCTTGGCGAGCGCGGCCTGAAGCTGGTGCTGACCGACGAGGCCAAGGAGTTTATCATCCGCCGGGGTTCCAACCTCGATTTTGGCGCTCGCCCGCTGCGCCGCGAAATCGAACAGCGCGTCGAAGACCCGCTGTCTGAAGAACTGCTCAAGGGCGAGTTCGAAGGAAAAGACACCATCGTGGTGGACGTCAAGAAAGACGACGAAGGCAAGCCCAAGCACCTGACGTTCATCGGCAAGGTGGGCGAGAAAGAACTGGTCGGCGCCGCTGCCGCGCCTGCCGGCGAAGATGAGGATGAAGCGCCCGAGCCCGCCGGCGAAGGGCCGTAGTCGCAGGAATTGATTAGCTAAGCCCAGGGGTAGCAACCCCTGGGCTTTTTTCATGCGCGGGCCAGCACTATTGCAGCGCCCCCCGCATTGACCTTGCCGAATCTCTTCGCCAAGAGCTAAAGTGCAGCCCCTTTTGCAATTTTTGGGAGCACTCGTGCCGCGATACCTTCCGAAGTCCCTCGTTTGCCTGCGTGAGGGGATCAGCCGTCAGCAAATTCTCGGCGACCTATTTGCGGGCCTCACGGTGGGTATGATCGCCCTGCCGCTGGCCATGGCCTTCGGGATCGCCTCGATCCCCGAGGGCGTAATGAATTCCGCCGGCATTTCGCCGCCGGCCATGGGTCTGTACACAGCGATCGTCGCCGGATTTCTGATTTCGCTCTTGGGCGGCAGCCGCGTGCAAATCGGCGGTCCCACCGGCGCCTTCATCGTCATCATTTACGGCGTCGCAGCGCGGCATGGATACGCCGGCCTGGCTACGGCCACCGTCATGGCCGGCATTATTGTCATCTTGATGGGCCTCTGCCGGCTGGGCGCCGTGATCAAGTTCATACCCTATCCGGTCACCACCGGCTTCACCGCCGGCATCGCGGTGATCATCTTCTCCTCGCAAATCAAGGATTTCGCCGGTCTGCGCATGGGCCCTGTGCCGGCCGAATTCGTCGACAAATGGTCGGCGTACCTCTCCAATCTTTCGAGATGGACCCCCTGCGCCTTCGCTGTTGGCATGGGCACGCTGCTGCTTTTGGTGTTGCTGCGCCGATTGGCGCCGCGCATTCCGGCGGCAATCGTGGCTGTGGCAGTCGCCTCGTGCCTGACCGCCTTGCTGCATCTGCCCATCGACACGATCGGCAGCCGCTTCGGCGGCATACCGCACACGCTGCCGGCGCCGAGCCTATCGGCCATCGATTTGAAGCTGGTGCGAGACTTGGTTCCCGATTCATTGACCATTGCGCTGTTGATCGCCATCGAGTCGCTGCTTTCGGCGGTGGTGGCCGACGGCATGACCGGCCGCCGACACAAGGCCGACTGCGAACTGGTGGGGCAAGGCATCGCCAACATCGCCGCCATTTTGTTCGGCGGGATTCCAGCCACCGGCGCGATCGCCCGCACGGCCGCCAATATCAAATCGGGTGGCCGGACACCCCTGGCCGGCATCGTCCACGCTGTCACGTTGCTGGCAATTATTCTGGTCGCGGCCCCGCTGGCCTCGGCCATCCCGCTGGCAGCACTGGCCGCGGTGCTCATCATGGTGGCCTGGAACATGAGCGAGTTCGACGAATTCCGCTCGTTGTTTCGCGCGCCCCCCAGCGACATCTTCGTCTTGCTTACCACCTTCGGCCTGACCGTGTTCACCGATCTGCGGCTGGCCGTTGGCGTCGGCATGGTGCTGGCTTCGATGCTGTTTATGAAGCGGATGGCCGATGTTTCCAACATCAGCGCCATTACCCGCGAGTTCGACGACGGCGACGACGAGTTGGCCGATCTGAAGGATCCGAATTCCACCGCCAGCCGCGACGTGCCCGCCGGCGTCGAAGTCTACGAAATCAACGGGCCGTTCTTTTTCGGCGTGGCCGACCGCTTGAAAGATATTCTCCACGGGCTGGCGCGGCCCCCCAAGGTTTTCATCTTGCGCATGCGCCGCGTGCCCTCGATCGATGCGACGGGCATGCACTCGCTGGAAGAGTTTCACGAGAAATGCCAGCGCGACGGCACGTTGCTGCTATTGTCCGGCGTTCATGCGCAACCGCTGTTCGCCTTCACGCGCAGCGGGTTCATTGACGTCGTCGGTTCGGAAAACATGTTCGGCAATCTCGACGATGCTTTGAACCGAGCCCGCGAATTTCTCGGCCTACCTTCGAAACTGCGTCCGCCGACCGCCGAGCCCGAGGTGGCCCGCGAGCGACAGCAGTCGCGGCAAGCGAAAACGGCCTAACATCAGTCGGCAGCTAGCACTAGCGTCTTGCCTATTTTCACTAACCGGAAATCTCACCGCGACCGGCATTCTTTTTTCAAGCGATAGGGTCGCATGGCCGAATGGAATAACGGCGCGCCGGCTGCGCGCGCTGTGGAGTGCTATCGCTCCACGGTTCCCCTACTTCCGAAACCCAAAACCTGAGCCCTGATCATGTCCACCGCTGCCACACCACCGCTGCCACACAACCATCACGGCCTGCTGACGGGCATGACGCAATGGATCGCCGACTTGGGCGAAGTGGTGATGAATTGGATTGCCGTGCTGGGAGACGTGGCGCTGTTTTCCGTGCGCACGTTTCGGTGGATGGTCGGCCGAATGCCGCGGAAAGACATTTTGATGCCCAACTTTTACCAGATCGGCGTGCTCAGCCTGCCGGTGGTATCGCTGACGGGAACGTTCATCGGGATGGTGCTGGCCGTGCAAAGCTACACGCAATTCCGCAACATGCGGCTGGAAAGTCGATTAGGCGCCGTCATCAACGAGTCGTTGGTGCGGGAGCTCGGTCCGGTGCTGGCCGCCACCATGTTAGCCGGCCGAGTTGGCAGCGCCATTGCCGCCGAATTGGGCACGATGCGCGTCACCGAACAAATCGACGCCCTGGCCTGCATGGGCGCCAACCCCCTGTATTATCTAGTGGTGCCGCGTTTTCTGGGGTGCTTGCTGCTGATTCCCGCGCTGACGGTGATGGCCGACTTCATGGGCGTGGTGGGCGGCGCATTTTACAGCATCAACATCTTGAAGATCGATTCACATTTTTATTGGCAGAATTCCCAGAATTACGTGGGTAGCTGGGACTTGTTTTCCGGCATTTTCAAAACGCTGTTTTTTGGCGCGGCAATTGCCCTGATCAGTTGCCACCGCGGTTTCCACTGCGACCCGGGGGCCGAAGGCGTGGGCCGCGCCGCCACCAATGCATTCGTGTATTCATTCGTCGTAATATTGATCCTCGACTTGTTCCTCAACATCGGCATCGACGCCGTATACACGGCGATTTGGCCGAATAGCGTGAAGCTAATCTAGCAGCATGTCGAACGCGCCTGCCAATTCGAACGCACCAATCCTCGAGACACGCAACTTGCACGTCTCGTTTGGGAAACAAGCGGTGCTGCGCGGAATTAGTTTGGCGGTGCCGCGCGGCCAGACTTTGGTGGTCGTGGGTGAAAGCGGATGCGGAAAGACGGTTCTGCTTAAAACGCTGATTGGACTGGTGCGCCCCACCAAGGGTGAAGCTTTTTTCGACGGCAAGAACCTTAGCCAGTTGAACGACAAACAACTGACGCACGAGCGAACGCGGTACGGCTTTCTGTTTCAGGGCTCGGCGTTGTTCGACAGCCTGACGGTGATGCAAAACGTTTCCTTCCCGCTGAAAGAACACACGACCAAATCTCCCGATGAAATTCGCAAAGCCGCGTCGGAAAAACTTGGCGAAGTGGGTTTGCCGCTGGACGTTGCCAGCAAGCGTCCCGCCGAACTTTCCGGCGGCATGCGCAAGCGAGTGGGTTTGGCCCGCGCGCTGGCATTGAATCCCGAAATCATGCTGTACGACGAACCAACCACCGGCTTGGATCCGATTATGAGCGACGTGATCAACGAACTAATCGGCCGCACACGGAAGTTGCACCCGGTCACCAGCATCGTAGTGACGCACGACATGAACACCGTGCGCAAAGTGGCCGACCGAGTGGTGATGATGTTTCCGCTGTCGCGGCTAACGCCCAATGAACCGCAAATCATTTTTGACGGACCGCCGGAAACCATGGAGCGAAGCGCCGACAAGCGCGTAGTTCAATTCGTCCGCGGCGAGGCCGGCGAACGCCTGATGGAAATGGAACGGGCCACGAATCAGCAGAAATCGCTGGTTAATTGAATAGGTACCGCGAAACCGCAACCGCGGGGCAAGCCCCGCGGTTAAAACGATCACTGACCTCTGACTCCTGACTAACACCGTTCATGGACGAACGAGTCGTACAATTCCGCGTCGGCGTGATGGTGCTGGCCAGCCTCATCATCACCGGTATTCTCGCGCTACTGTTTGGCGAGTTGCCTTCCGTGCTGCGCGGCGGCTACGTCGTGTATATCAAATTCGCATCGGCGCCCGGCGTCTCGCAGGATACGCCGGTGCGCAAGAGCGGCCAACCGATCGGCCGCGTGACCAAGGTGGAATTCGCACCGGACAACGAGGTGCTGGTGACCGCGCGGATTAACGGCAACGTCGATCTCTACTGCGACGAGGCCGTGCGCATCAAAACCGGCCTGTTGGGCGACGCGGAAATGGAATTCGTCCCCGGCTCCAAGCGACCCGTGAAGCGGGTGCGTGTGAAACCGGGCGATCTGCTGGTCGGCACGGTCACGGTCGATCCGCTGCAGGCCTTCGCCGACTTGCAGGGAAACCTCACCCGCGCCGCAAATGCGTTGGGCGATGCCGGCACCGAAGTGGGCAAGCTGGCGAAGAATCTCAACGATCAGCTCAACACCACCGATTTCTCTCACGTTATGAACGATACCGAAGGGGCGTTAAAATCGTTCCAGAAATCGATGAAGGACGTCGACGACATCATCGGCGACGAAAAGGTTAAACGCGACCTCAAGGATGCGGCCGCGAATTTGCCAAAGGTGTTGGCCGACACGCGCGAAACGATGAATGGCCTGCAAAAAACGGTGGCCCTGGCCAATCAAAACTTGCGCAATGTAGAAACCTTCACCGACGCGCTCGACAAGCAGGGTGAGGGCATCGTAAGCAACATGTCGCAAAGCGTGGAGCGATTGGACGAACTGTTTGGCCAGATGAACCGCTTCAGCCGCAAGCTCAACAGCAGCGAAGGTTCGCTCGGCCAGTTAATTAACAATCCCGAGCTGTACAACAATCTCAGCCAGGCTGCCGAAAACGTGAACCGGCTGACGCGGAAGCTGGAGCCCATCTTGTGCGATGCCCGCGTGATTACCGATAAGATCGCGCGTAACCCGGGCGTCATCTTGCGCGACGCCGTGAAACCCGGCCCGGGCATCAAGTAATCGGCTGCGCGTGGCACGTCCTGAGTCCGCGAAGGGCGTGATTGGATCGCGCACCACGCCCTTCCTTGCGTCATGGCGTGCCACCCGTCATCTCACCGCATCACAGGCGCGTCCGCCCCGGCGGGCAACTGCCCCATCGGATGCCAGCCCTGCGGCACCGAATAAGGAATAGGCGCAGCGGCCGGCGGCGCCGTAGCGGGCGGCGCTGAGGTAGGCGGCGCAGTAGAAGGCGCGGCCGGTGGGATGTACTGCGGCGCGGTGGTTGGCGCCGTCTCCGGAAATAGCGGCACCGGCGCAGAGCTCGCCGGCGCCGAACCGCCCACGCCAAATCCGCCTGGCGACGAAAAGCCCGGACCATACGCCGGCGGCGGCGAATATGTCGGTGCTACATTTCCAAGCGGCGGAGCAACGGTGCCACCCGGCGGCGGATACACAGAACTACCAGGCGGCGCATAGCTGGGCACGGCGCTCGGCGGTACATACGAGCCGGCGGGCGGCAACGTCGGCGCCGAATTGATGGCGCTGAATTGATCGGCGGCGATATCGTCGAAGGCTGCGGATAAGTTCCCGGCGGCGGCAACGACTCCGCAGGCGGCGCGGCGGTCGGCGGCGGCAATCCTTCCACAGGCGGCGTGGTGATCGGTGGCCCCGAAATGACCGGTTCCATCGCGGCGGCTGGAATCGCCCGGCCGCCCGCGCGCAATTGCTCGGCCCGATTCAAAAGCTGGTCGTTGGAAACCATTACCATCGGCGACATCTGATAGTTGTAACTGCGCTCGTCGCGAATTTTCCCCGGCCAAACGTTCTCACTGAAAAAATCGATGCCGAACCAGTCGTACCACGGCGCCGGCATGGGCTGATAAACCGTCAGGGTTTCAAAGCCGTCTTTCACGAGCCGAACTTTGCGCGTGCCGTAGTACGTGTAGTTTACGGCCACGGGCGTGGTGCCGATCTGATAATCGTCCACGTAGACCGCCGCGCCCGGCGGATTGCTGCGAATGGTCATCCGCCGCTCGACACAGCCGGCGACATCAGCCACCAGCGACAATAGCGCCAGCGCAGCCCCTAGCTGACGAAAACGGCGCGATATTGCGAGCCTCGACATCAAAAATGCCTGCGTTTGCGCGATCTGAAACCCGGCGGCGCATTGCGGCGCCGCTTCGCCCCCGACCGAATGGACTGTCCGAAGAGGGCGGAAGTATAGTGCTGTCGAGCGGGTCAAACCAGAGCGGATCGGCCCCGTGCGCACCAGCGACCGTGGCTGCCTTCTTCCACTCAGGCTACTTTCCGTTCCCCATCGCAGTTAGAATGGGCGCTTTGTGCGAGGCACCGCGAAATGCCAGCATGAAAGACAGACAGGTGCGAAGGTGAGCAAGTAAATCTTTCACTTCTTCCGGGTTAACCCTTACTTACTCACTTACTCACACTTTTCCACCACCATTCACCATTTGCCTCTCGGTCCGCATGGCGCCGCGAAATTGGAGCGACTGCCTGGAGTACATCGCGCAAAGCGACGTCGGCATGCGCCGCGCCAGCAATCAGGATGCTCACGCGGAGGTGCTGGCGGCCGACGACGAAATGCGCCGCCGCCGCGGTCATTTGTTTTTGGTGTGCGACGGAATGGGGGCTCACGCCGCCGGCGAACTCGCCAGTCAAATGGCGGTGGAAGGAATCCCGCACACGTATTTGAAGCTGGCCGATCAGCCCGCGCCCGACGCTCTGCGAAAAAGCATCGTGGAGGCGAACCATCAAATTCATCATCGCGGCCAGGCCAACATCGATTTTCAAGGCATGGGAACCACCGCCAGCGTGCTGGCATTGTTGCCGCAGGGGGCGCTGGTGGCGCACGTAGGCGACAGCCGGGTGTATCGGCTGCGCGGTCAGCGGCTGGACCAATTGACGTTTGATCACAGTCTGGTGTGGGAGATGTCGGCCGCCGGCCAGGTTCCCAAAGATGCACTGCCGGGCTTCGTGCCAAAGAACATCATCACCCGGTCGCTGGGCCCGCATTCTGAAGTCCAGGTCGATCTGGAAGGGCCCTTCCCACTGGAAGTTGGCGACACGTTTTTGCTGTGCAGCGACGGACTAAGCGGGCAAGTGAGCGACGAAGAAATTGGGGTGCTGCTGGAATGCCTGCCGCTGGCCGACGCTACCCAGGTGCTGATCGATCTGGCGAATCTGCGCGGCGGGCCCGACAACGTCACAATCATCGTCGTCCGAGTGAAAAGTTCGATGGCCACCGCCGGCCAGTCGGTGGAACCGTTGGCAATCGGCGCCGAAGCGACGCCAGCGCCGGCGCCTGTTTCCGCTGCCGGCCCCACGCTGGTGATCGGCGCTATCTGCCTGACGGTGGCCATCATTTTGGCCGCACTCGGCCAGCGCGAAGTTTTGCAGTCGACGTTGATGTTCGGGTTGGCGCTGTTGATTGCCGCAACCGGATCTGGGCTGTTTCTGTATGTGCTGTTGCAGCGGCTTACCTCCGGCGGCGGCCCGGAATTGCGTTATCTTGCCCCGGAGGCCCGCTTGGGCCGCGGCCCCCACGTGACCACCGAGTGCAAACCCAACGAGGATTTGGTGGGTTCGCTGGTGTCGATGGTTGAACAATTGCGCGACGCCGCGCATGAAGAGCAATGGTCGGTCGATTGGAACAAGTTCGATCGCTTTGCCCACAACGGAAAGGCGGCCGTCGACCGGCACGATTTCGCAGCGGCCGTGCGGGAATACGCCTCCGCGCTGCAATTTCTGATGAGCGAGCTACGCCATCAGCGCGCAAAAAAACGGTTTAGTCGCGTCGCATGCTTGCGGCGCAGTTGCTTAGTGCCCGGGCGCCGTTTGGCTGTCGGGCAATCGCACCATCGCCAGGCAAACCACCGCAAACCACCCAGTGGTTCCGATACCTAGAAGTCCGATCCGGCCGGTCCACGGCATCAACACATAATGGGCCCAGGCGAGCCCGCAAGCCGATATCGCCAACGTGCCTGCAAAATGCGTTCGTCCGCGCAACCAAAGCCAAGCCGGCGCAAGTGCCGCTGCCGGGAGCCAAATTACATAGTAGTGCCCCCACGAGAGCGGCGAGACGATTAAGGTTGCCAGGCACGCCATCGCCGCCGCCAGGGCAATCGACAAGCGGTCGCCGCTGCGCAGCGCGCGCCATCCTGCGACGATCAATAGCAGCAGAAGTGCGCCGCGCACCATCAGTAGCGTTTTGGTTACCGCTGGCTGATCCATCACGCTGGCAGCTCGCTCGACGCCGATTTCATCCAATTGCTCGTCGGACTTTCCGTGGCCAATTTCATAATTCACGAAATTGCCCAATCGGTAAACGGCATTCGACAGACTTTGATTTCGTTTGGAGTGGATATTGATGCCATTGATCGGGCCCGGGTGACTGTTTGCCGCTACCCGGCGCGCCCACGAATACAAGTATTCGACGTTTTTTTTCGGTCCGACGCACAGGCTGGGCAGCACGAACAAAAACAGCAGCAATCCCACCGCGACCCCGGATGCAACCGCCGCCGCCTGTTGCCACTTTCTGGCGCAGTTGCCTGCCAGCCAAGCTCCAGCAACAAGTTCGCAGCAGACGAAGGCCACAGGCAGAGCGGGAACTAATTTCACCGTCGCTGGAAATGCCATTACGATTCCACCCAGCGCCATACCGGTCCACGCCTGGCCAGTGACTGCCCAGCGAAAACCCAACAACAGTGGATACATCAGCAAAATCGATACCTGACCGCGCTGCATGCAATTCAGCGCGGGCAAAAGAACCGTCGCGGCTGCCAACCAGAAGATCGCTTTCGGCATTCGGTTCGTCGCCGATGCGGAGGTATCCGACGTTCGCAGCCACGCCCACCATCGGCGGCATTCCACGTAACAGCCCCACGCCGTCAAGACGTTAATCGCAAACAGCGCCACCGATTGCCACTGCGGATCCAAGGCCGCCAGCGGCGACATCAACATCGCAAACAGCGGTGGATAGAGGTAATGCCATCCGCGGGGGTTGGCATACGCGTACGGATCGCGACCATCGAATATCGCCACGCCGGCGCCGGTATATACCGTGACATCGCTCCTGTGAACGATTCCATCCTCTGGGTCCACCCGGCCGCGATTGCGCACGTCGGTCAGTCCCCAAATTGCCAGCGCCAGAAGAAAAAGAGTGATCGACCATTTGGACCGATCAGCTTTCGTCCACCGCATGGCGAGGATTTCGCGCCAACGTCCGTCAGAGCATCTCACGGATATTGCGGAATGTACTGACACGATGCGTGGCTTTCGGGGCGATTGATCGGGTCGGTGCGCGCACCTGGCGCACACAGCGTCCCAGTATTTCAGGGGGCGAACAGTACCGAATTCGGCAGTTCCGGGTCAACGGTAATCGCCGTTTGCCGTTAAGCATTTGCGAGGGATGATCAGACGTAAAACTGGATGTCCTTGCAAAACTGTCGTTCACGCGTCGAATCATTGCGGGTAAATTACGCAAAATCTTATGAGAATCCTTACCCGCTACGTGCTGTCGGAGATGTTGAAAGTTTTTCTGGTCTCACTGGCCGGGATGACACTGTTCCTATTGCTCGTGGGCTTGTTTCGCGAAGCGTACAACCAAGGGCTAGGCGTACAGCAAGTGTTGTTGCTGATTCCGTACGTGCTGCCCGAAGCGCTGCGGTTTTCAGTGCCGGCCACCATTTTGTTCGCGGCTTGCAGCGTCTTCGGCCGGCTGGCCTCGGCCAATGAAGTGATCGCTGTTAAGGCCAGCGGCATTTCACCGATGGTGCTGTTGTGGCCGACGTTTTCGCTGGCGTTTTTGATCAGCCTGGCCGCAGTCTGGCTAAACGACACGGCCATTATTTGGGGCCGCGACGGAATGAAGCAGGTGGTCATCGACTCGGTCGAGGAAGTCGCCTACGGCCGCCTGCAGCAACAGCATTCCTACAGTTCGCGACAATTTTCCATCAACGTGAAAGACGTGCAGGGCAAACGGCTCATCCGGCCGGAAATCACCTTCCAAGGCGATGGCGACGATCCTCCCACCAACATCAGTTGTGCGGAGGCTTCCTTGCACACCGACCACGCCGAGCAAACCTTCACCATCACCTGCCGCAATGGTGTGTTGGAGCGCGGCGGGGTTTCGTTTTCATTTCCCGACACCTGGCAGCAAGTTCTGCCCCTGGACCAATCGGGCGGAAGGCGCAGCCCTACCGATTTGCCCATGTACGCCATTCCAGAGGATGAAGCCCAGCAGCGGGCCCGAATCCAAACGCTTGCACAGCAGATGACAGCGACGGCGGCCTGCCAAATGCTGACCGGCGACTTCGCGGCGCTTGTCGGCGGGCAATGGATTCGTCAACAAGGCCAGATCACCGAGACGCGGCAACGCCTCTACCGTCTGGAAATGGAACCCGCTCGCCGCTGGGCCAACGGCTTCAGTTGCCTGTGCTTCGTGCTGTTGGGCGCTCCCCTAGCCATTCTGATGCGAAATTCAGATTTGCTGACGAGCTTTTTTGCCTGCTTTTTGCCGATTCTGATCTGCTATTACCCGCTGCTGATGTTCGGCGTCGCGCAGGCGAAAAACGGCGGGTTTCCCCCATCGGCCGTCTGGCTGGGAAACGTCATTTTGGCCGTCGCCGGACTGCTCTTCATGCGCCGGGTTTATCAGCGATAGCGGCAGCTACATCCGCATCGTCCAACCCCGTAATGCTGCTGGCAAAAAGCATCCGCGGAGAAAACCGCAAATATGACTTAGAAATTGCCGCGGGTCGGCGCGCGTTGATCAGGCCAAATATGCGGGCGTCAACCGCCCTTGCGCGATCGAGCCTTAGGGCAGGTGCAGCGTGTGTGGCCAATTTGGCTGCGATCGAAGTTGCATCACTAACTCGCACAAGATCGGCAGCCAAATCCAACGGGCCGCGCGAATTGCCTCAGCAAACAGCCCCTTAATCCGCACTTCGACGACGGGCGCACTGCGAAATGTTTTCAGCCGTGGAAGAAACCGCGGCACCTCTTGGCAGTAGTCGGAGAACTCGCTCCCATAACGCTTTTGCAAACGTCGTTCTTCCGCAGGCACGGTCGTGGAGAGATAAATCCAACTGGCCAACAGAAAGGCCGCGGCAAACGTCAGGCTTTCGAGAAAAATCGCCACCGAAAGCCCCATCATGAATGTGCCCAAATATATCGGGTTGCGACAAAGTGAATAGGGGCCTTCGCAAGTCAGGCTCGAAGTTTTTCGACCGCCGATGTAAAGCGTCGCCCACCAACGAAGCAGAGCTCCGACCAAAAATGCGAGCCAGGCGATTTGATCAAACGCAAAATCGACCCAACCGCCCTCCATGGATGGAGGAGCCGATAAGACAACGGCCACACAAACTGGCGCCAACAGGAAGATGCCAATCCAGCCGCGTGATCGGGCAGCCCAATCCTGAATGCCTATCCCGGTCGCAGTGCTCATGGGTTTCCCCCGATGCCGTGAAAATAAAAAGACGAGCGAGAATAGTCGCAGCTCACCGTAGCGTCAATAGATGCGCGCCGCCTGTTTATCGAGCGACTTAAGATTCTCGTTGCTATGCACTAGCAATCGGCGTTTCCTAATGCCGAAAGCAGAAAAACGCATTAAGGATGCTTTACCTCCGGCAATAGCCAAAATTGCCTTCTACGGCCGGCCACGATCTGCTACACTTCCCGCCCCGCTGCTAGCAAACTAGCGGCGGGGTGAAAATTCGCTCGGTGGCGTTGGCAACATCTGTTTGCCGGTGGGGCGGCAAATCGATTCGCCACGCGCCGCCGGCAAGCAGAGCCGTCGCGACATGGAGGTCGCAATCGTGCTTTCCCGTTGGCCCATCCGCAACAAGCTGCTCCTGGGCATCGCCCTGTTGGTGGTCATTCTCTCGACCATTTCCACCAGCAGTTTTCAGGGCACTTACTCCTATCGCGGCCTGGTGCGCAGCCTTAGCATGCCGCGCCACCGAGTTGCCTCCGGCGATCAAGCTTTCCCAACGCATCGCCGATTTACGGGTGACGCTGGCTGATTTGGACGACGTGGGGTTGTATCCGCAGTGGCATTCTCCCACGCCCGTTGGCCAGCAGTTGGAATCCACGTTCCAGATGCAACTGTCCGACGTGCAGGACGCCGCGGACAACTATGCCGCCGCCCTGGCCGTACATGAGCATGCCGAATCGCAAATCGGCGACCCGCAGCAGGAACGCAGAATCATCAACGACATCGAGCAGTCCCTGGCCAATGTCACCCAGGCCACCTCGGAAGCGGATTGGTATCTCGAGTCGCCGCGCACCAAAGATCTCGGTCTGAAACTGGAGGAACTGCAGCGCCTGGTTGCCGCGCTGCCCATCAATCTGCAGCGCCACATGCAAACCCTGGCCGGCGACATGCGGTCTCGATACCGCGCTTGGATCATCCTCACGTGGATCTGCTCCGCGGCGGCCGCCATTCTGCTGCTCGTCTTCATCTCGCTGTGCTACCGTTGGATCTTCCGGCCCTTGGGAATGCTGGTGAAAGGTTCCCGCCAGGTGGCGGCCGGCGATTTCAACTATCGCATCGAATTGGGTACCCACGATGAAATCGGCGAGTTGGCCGCGGCCATGAACGACATGACGGAGCGCTCTTGCGCCATCCGCGACGATCTCGATCACCAAGTGCAAATTCGCACCAAGCAAGTAGTGCGGAGCGAACAACTGGCCAGCGTCGGCTTTTTGGCCGCCGGCGTGGCCCACGAAATCAACAACCCGTTGGCTTCCATCGCACTATGCGCCGAATCGCTGGAAAGCCGCCTGCAGGAAATGTGCCCTGGCGATAGCGAGCATGCCGAAGTCGTCAGCCGCTACCTGCGGATGATTCAGACCGAAGCTTTCCGCTGTAAGGAAATCACCGAAAAACTGCTGGACTTCTCCCGGATGGGCGAAGTCCGCCGCACCAGCGCCGATCTGCGCGAGCTGATCCAAAGCGTGATCGAAATGGTCCGCCACCTCGGCAAATACCAAAACCGCAACATCGAATTCCCCGCCGGCGATCCGGTCATCGCCCCAGTCAACGGCCAGGAAATCAAGCAAGTGGTGCTCAACCTGGTGACCAATGCGCTGGATAGCCTCGATTCCGGCGGCACGCTCACCATCGAACTGGTGCGCAAACCCAATTTCGCCGAGATGATCTTCACCGACAACGGCTGCGGCATGACCGACGAAGTGCTCCGCCATTTGTTCGAGCCGTTTCTTCACCCGCAGGCGCGGCGGCCAAGGCACCGGCCTGGGCCTGTCGATCACTTACCGCATCATCAGCGATCACGGCGGCCACATCGAAGCCGCCAGCGCCGGCCCCGGCCGCGGCTCACAGTTCCACGTGACGCTGCCGCTGGCCGAAACCAAACCAAACGCTAACCTTGCCGAGAAGGAGACTAGCCATCGCTACCAAGCCGCGTAAACGATTGAAATTGCTGTTTGCCGACGATGAAAAATCGCTCCAGGAACTGATGCGCATCGAGTTGGATCGCATGGGACATGAAGTGACCGTCTGCCCCGACGGACTCACGGCCGTGGCTGCGCTGGAGCGGAACACATACGATTGCATCATCGTCGATCTGGATATGCCCGGCCTCAACGGCGTGCAAGTCATCGCCAAGTGCAAGGAACTTTCGCCCGATACCGAGGCGGTGGTTCTCACCGGCAAATCGTCGCTGGAAACCGCGGTGGCCGCGCTGCGCCACGGGGCATTCGACTACCTCACGAAGCCCTGCAAGCTGGTCGAAATCGAAGCTTTGCTGAATCGCGTAACTCAAAAACGTGAGCTCACCCAGAAGTGCCGCGCCTGCAACGCCGTTGCAGAGCGGTCGAAGGACCGCCGCAATTGGTGGGTGAATCGGCCGGCATCCACCGTGTCAAACAACTCATCGCCAAGGTGGCGCCCACCGAATCCACCGTGCTGATCACCGGCGAAACCGGCGCCGGCAAGGAACTGGTCGCCCGCGGCGTGCACGATCAAAGCAGCCGCGCCGACAAACCCTTCGTCGCCATCAACTGCGGCGCCCTGCCGGAAAGCCTGATCGAAAGCGAGCTGTTCGGCCATCGCAAAGGCAGCTTCACCGGCGCCGACGAACATCGCGTGGGGCTGTTCGAAGTGGCCGACGGCGGCACGCTGTTCCTCGATGAAATCGGCGAATTGCCCAAGGCCATGCAGGCCAAATTGCTGCGCGTGCTGGAAAGCGGCGAAATTCGCCGCGTGGGCGAAAACGAATCGCTCCACGTCGATGTGCGCGTCGTCTGCGCCACGCATCGCCGCCTGGAAGAAATGGTCGAAACCGGCGATTTCCGCCAGGACCTGATGTTTCGCGTCAACACGTTTGAAATTCACCTGCCGCCGCTGCGCGATCGCCTCGACGACGTGCCGCTGCTGGCTCATCATCTGCTCAAACGTTTCCGCGGCAGTATCCGCGCGAACGACAACCTGTTCACGCCCGAAGCGATGGACAAATTGCAAAATCACGATTGGCCCGGCAACGTGCGCGAACTGGCCAACGTGATCGAGCACGCCTCGATTTTGTGCGACGAACTGCCGATCGGACTGGAACACTTGCCGGAGCGCTTCGGCGCGCGCCGCTTGCGCATCGATCCAGCCGTCACCTCCCAAGTGGTCGGCCCGATTACGCTGCGCAACTTGGAAATGCAAGCGATCTACCAGTCGCTGGAGCGCAACGGCGGCAACAAACCTAAAACCGCCGAAGAACTCGGCATCAGCCTGAAGACGCTTTACAACAAGCTAAACCAGAGCCAAAACCTGGAACGCACGGCGTAACCTGCTGCGTTCATCGTTCATTGCTCATTGTTCATCGCTTTTCCAAGCCCACGCAACAGCTCCAGCGTGTAGATGCCGGTGCCGTGGCCGTCGCTGAACTCGATCGAGTAGGCGTAATTCCCCACGGGCTCCATCTTGCTGATCGTCAGCGGCCGCGCTTCGGCCGCCGACAACACCGGCAACAGATTCGCCGGCGCTGCCGGCTGCGATCGCTTCTCGCGGCACGTCGCGCAGGGACACGCATCGCGCAATTCGCGGAACGAATACTCCCGCCGCGCCCCATCGCTCCACTCAATGACAATCCCGCTCTCGGTTCGTGCCAGTTTTGTCGGGGTAGCGTTCATCTTTAAGACCAGTGAGTAGGTGAGTAAGTGAGTAAGTATTTTCGAAAATCAAACGGCGGCATCTTACTACTCACCTACTCACTTACTCACTGGCACCACTCACCTACTCACTCTTTCTTCCATCCACAAACCGCTTCCCCTTTCCTTCAAACCGTGGCAGTGTTCCCAGCGGCACCGCTTCCACTTCCACCTTCAATCCCAGCCGCAATTTGATTTCTTTCGCAATCCGCTCCGGCTGCTGCATCCGGTCTTCGACTTCGATCTTGATTCGATTCATCGCCGGAAACTTTGTACACTGTCGCGCGATACTCCACCACTTCCGGAAAGCTGTGCAAAATATGGTCGATGCTCGAGGGAAACACATTCACGCCGCGCACCACCAACATGTCGTCGTTGCGCCCCAGCACGCCGCCTTCGAGCATCACAAAACGATTGTCGCCCGACTGGTTCCACTTCGGGCCGCACCACGTCGCCGGTGCGATAGCGAATAATCGGGCAGCCTGCGCGTCCCAGGGTGGTGATGACCAACTCAGCCTCTTCCCCCTCCTTGGCCGCCGCGCCGCTGGTAAGCGACAAGAACTCCGCGATGTATTCCGACTCGATCACATGCAGCCCGGTACCAGCGGAAGTGCCGAACCCCCACGGCCCCGCTTCGGTCGAGCCGCTGTGATCGTGCACTTTCGCGTTCCACAATTGCTCCAACTTCTCGCGGATGGCGGGCACCGAGCCGCCCGGTTCCCCGGCCACCAACAGCGTTCGCACGCCAAGATGCCCTACGTCGATTTCGTGCTGCCGTGGCCGATTCCGTCAGGTGCAGCGCATAGCTGGGAGTGCAGCAGATGATCGCCGGGTGCTGTCCGCGCACTAATTCCAATCGTTGCAGCG
Source organism: Pirellulales bacterium (assembly GCA_963773925.1). Classification (GTDB taxonomy): domain Bacteria; phylum Planctomycetota; class Planctomycetia; order Pirellulales; family JADZDJ01; genus CAVRAW01. Next base: position 208,085 of record CAVZDC010000020.1, on the reverse strand, counting down.
AACTCATCCCGCCGCCGGCGATCGCAAGCGCCCCGCGATTGGCCAGCGCCTCGTAGGCGCTCCAAAAACCGAGGTGCGGCCCAAACGAAAACGCCATCATCGCCCGATCCCCCGCCTGCACTCCTGCCGCATCCAGCACGTATTCCCAGCATTCCAACACCCACTGCCAATCTTCCGCCGTGTCGAGCACGACCATCGGCCGCCCGCTGGTGCCGGAGGTCTGATGAAACCGCGAATATCGCTCCACCGGCCAGGTGTGATGATTGGCCACGCCGCTGGACCTTGCGCGACCCGACCAATTCCTCTTTGAAAGTAAACGGCCACTCGGCCAGATTCTGCCAACGATCTTCAGCGGCCGCTTCACCCGCACCAATTTTTTGCGCATAGAACTTGTTCTCGGGGAGCACCCGATCCAATAGCGCGTTGAACTTCGCAACCTGGTGGCGCTCTAAATCGGCGCGGTTCAACGCCATCAGCTTGCGACGTTCCTCGGCGGTGGTTTGAGCAGCCGGTTGCATCAAGGAATTGTACCCGCCGCCCCAGGCAATGTTTAGCCGAGCTACGCGCTGCTCTGCTGCTCCTCTCGTCTTGTGCCCTTCCGGTGCGATTCCGTCCCTTTTGCCGATTTCCCGCGCCCCATTCCCCATTTCTTATGGACGGATAGAATCTGGTAGTTTCCCGCCCCCGCCGGAGTTGCCGATGATCGTCGCCACGCTGGGCCGCCTTGCGGCCGGCGAAAACCTTTCGCAAGAGGAAACGACCGCCACCATCGACGCCGTGATGGATGGCGAGGTTTCCGACGAGCAAATTGCGCTGCTGCTAACCGCCTTGCACGTCAAAGGCGAAACCGTCGAGGAAATCGCCGGCGCGGCGGCCTCGCTGCGCAAGCACATGACGCCGATCCGCAGCCGTCACTCCAATGTGATCGACACCTGCGGCACCGGCGGCGGCAACTCGAAATTGTTCAACATCAGCACCACCGCGGCGATGGTCACTGCCGCCGCGGGAATTCCCGTTGCCAAGCACGGCAATCGCGCCGTGACCAGCCGCAGCGGTTCGGCCGACGTGCTCTCCGCGCTGGGCGTGAACATCAACGCCGACGCGGCCACCGTCGAACGCTGCCTCGACGAATTGGGAATCTGCTTCTGCTTTGCGCCGCTTATGCACCCGGCGATGAATCGCGTGGCCGAAGTGCGCCGCCGCTTGGGCATGCAAACCATCTTCAATCTTTTGGGCCCGCTCACCAATCCCGCGCAGCGCACCGTTCCAATTATTGGGCGTCGCTCGCGACCGAACTTCGCGAAACGCTGGCCCGCGCCTTGCGCTGCTTAGGCACGCAGCGCGCCGTCGTCGTCAGCGGCGAAGGAAATCTGGGCGAAGTGACGATCGCCGGCGCAACGAATGCTACGGAAGTTAGCACCACCGGCCGATTGATCGAACATCGCTGGACACCCGCCGATTTCGGTCTGACCGACGCTTATTCGCTGGAATCGCTTAGATTGAAAACGCCGAGCAAAGCGCCGCGCTGGTCCGCAAAGTGCTGGCGGGCGAAGCGGGACCCGCCCACGATATCGTCGTCGCCAACGCCGCCGCGGCGTTATGGGTTGCCGGCCGAGCGGCTTCTCTGCGCGAAGGAACCAAGCTAGCACAACAAGCTCGTCGACGACGGCGGGGCCGAGAACTTCTCGCCAGATTAGTCGAAATGACAAATGCCAAGCGATGAACGCCAACGCAAAAGTGCGTGATCCGGTTTGCGGGATGATGATCGACCCGGCGCACGCCGCGGGCCAATTTAATTACCAAGGCAAAACGTACTACTTCTGCAATCCCGGCTGCCTGAAAAAGTTCCAGGCCAATCCGGCGGCTTATCTCGAGCCGAAACCGGCCGCGTCGCCGCTAGTCACCATTGGCGGTATGGCACCCGCTTCCAGGTCCGCGTCGGACGACTCTCGCCCCTCGCCCCCGGCCTCTCATCCCTCCACGTACACCTGCCCCATGCATCCCGGAGATTGTGCGCGACGGACCGGGAAGCTGCCCGATCTGCGGCATGGCGCTGGAGCCACAAACGATCACCGCCGAGGAGCAACCAAATCTCGAATTGGGCGAGATGTCGCGCCGCTTTTGGATCAGCCTCGTGCTGAGCGTGCCACTGTTGGCCATCGCGATGCTCGACATGCTTCCCGGCATGCCCGTAGCACACTTGCTGGGGCGCTGCCGCGCTGCAGTGGATTCAGTTCGCTTTGGCCACCCCCGTCGTGCTGTGGTGCGGCTGGCCGATTTTCCAGCGCGGCTGGCAATCGATCGTGAGTCGCTCGCCCAACATGTTTACGCTGATTGCCGTCGGCACCGGCGCGGCCTACGGCTTCAGCGTCATTGCCACGTTGGCGCCGGGCATCTTTCCCGAATCGATGCGGGGTCACGGCGGCAAAGTGGAAGTGTATTTCGAATCCGCGGCGGTGATCGTCACGCTCGTGCTGCTGGGACAAGTGCTGGAGCTTCGCGCCCGGGGAAGAACGTCCAGCGCCATCCGCGCGCTGTTGGGCCTGGCGCCGAAAACGGCCCGCCGGATCGCGGCCGACGGCAACGAGCAAGATGTGCCGTTGGATCAGGTGCAAGTGAACGATCGGCTGCGCGTGCGTCCCGGCGAAAAGGTGCCCGTCGACGGCGTGGTTTTGGAGGGTGCCAGCAGCATCGATGAATCGATGATCACCGGCGAATCGATTCCGGTGGAAAAACAAGCCGGCGATCGTGTCACGGGGGGCACCATCAATGGAACGGGTTCGCTGGTGATCGAAGCCCAGCGCGTCGGCAGCGACACGCTGCTGGCCCAGATCGTGCGAATGGTCAGCGAAGCGCAACGCAGCCGCGCTCCCATTCAGCGACTGGCCGATGTTGTCGCTTCCTGGTTCGTGCCGGCGGTCATTTTGATCGCCGTAGTTACGTTCATCGTGTGGCTTGTCATCGGCCCCGAACCCCGGCTGGCCTACGCGCTAGTCAACAGCGTGGCCGTGCTGATTATCGCCTGTCCCTGCGCATTGGGCCTGGCCACGCCGATGTCGATTATGGTCGGCACCGGCCGCGGAGCAACCGCCGGCGTGTTGGTGAAAAATGCCGAAGCACTGGAAGTCATGGAAAAGGTCGACACGTTGGTGGTCGACAAAACCGGCACGCTGACCGAAGGCAAGCCAAAATTGATTTCTATCGAGCCGTTTAGCCGCGACGCGGCAGCGGAGCGCGCGGACCAGCCGGCCGACCAAAACATTCTCCGTCTCGCCGCCGCACTGGAACGCGCCAGCGAGCATCCGCTAGCGGCCGCCATTGTCGCCGCCGCAAAACAAAAGCAGATCGATTTGCCGAAAGTTGACAGCTTTCGCTCCATTACCGGCAAGGGCGTCACCGGAAAAATCGAAGATCATCGAGTTGCGCTGGGCAACGTGAAGCTGCTTCGAGGACCTGAAACTCGCGTTGCCGCCGACATGCTACAGCTGCGCCGAACACTGCGCGGCAATGGCCAAACGGTCATGTTCATCGCCATCGACGGCCAGGCCGCCGGACTGCTCGGCGTAGCCGACCCGATCAAATTCGAGCACGCCGGAAGCGATCAAACTATTGCATGCCGACGGAATCGAGCTCGTGATGCTTACCGGCGACAATCGACACTACCGCCGCCGCAGTGGCCGCGAAGCTCGGCATCGACAATGTTCAAGCCGAAATCGCGCCGACCGATAAAGGCAAATGTCGTCAAACGCCTTCAAGCCGAAGGCCACATCGTGGCCATGGCCGGCGATGGCATCAACGATGCTCCCGCGCTGGCCCAAGCGCAGGTGGGCATTGCCATGGGCACCGGCGCCGACGTGGCGATGGAAAGCGCCGGCATGACGCTGGTGAAGGGCGATCTGCGCGGGATCGCCAAGGCGCCGCCGACTGAGCCGCGGGGTGATGCGCAACATCCGGCAGAACTTGTTCTTCGCCTTCGTTTACAACGCGCTGGGCGTGCCGCTGGCCGCCGGCGTGCTGTACCCGCTATTCGGCCTGCTTTTAAGCCCGATGATCGCTGCCGCGGCCATGAGCTTCAGCAGCGTGTCGGTAATCACCAACGCGCTGCGGCTGCGGCGATTGGAGCTGTAGCAAGTGGCTGTCAGCGATGCTGGCGAAGCTGCCGGAACACGTCGCTTTGTCTAGTTTGGACTGTACGCTTTGAAATTTCACCAGTTATCAAGCTGCGTCGCGGTCCCGTCTCAAGCAGGTTCTAGTCAGGGCCGATGCTGATTGAATCGAAGGATCGGCCGCTTGCAGTGTCGGCCGATATCGCTGTCAATGCCAGTGTCGCTTTTCGGCAAGGGGGGAAATCATGTCGTCTGCACTGAGTGCTCGTATCCTCACGCACATCGTCGAGTCCGTGCGCCAAACGCCGACCGACGTTGAGCCGTTTCCGCACATCATCATTCGCAATTTCTTTCCGGCCGATGTGTACGACGATTTGCTGAAATTTCTCCCGTCCGACGATCAATACGAACCGTTCAGCTACGGCAAGCACCACTCGGCCGACGGACAAAGCAACCGCCTCCGCTTCCGCATGGACAACGCCTGGCTTGACCGACTGTCCGGCGCACAACGCGTTTTTGGTACGCCGTGCGCGAGGCGCTGGGGGCCATTCAGCTCAAGCGGGCGATATATGCCAAACTCAGCACGGGCCTGGCGTTCCGCTTCGAACTGCCCGAAGCGGACGTGAATAAGGTGCCCGGCTATGCCCTGCCCGAATTGTTCCGCGAACTATCGAGCTACCGGATCGCGCCACATCAGGACACGCGGCGCAAAGTCGTCACCATGCAAATTAGCCTGCCGGGCGATGAATCGCAGCGCGAGTTGGGCACCGAGTTCTATCGCCGCAGCCTGAATCCGCTGCACATGTTGCGCGAACCGCGTGGATTTGAAGTCGCCAAATGCACGCCATTTTTGCCCAATACCGCCTATTCATTTAGCGTGCTCAACAACATTTCCTGGAAAAGCTGGCACGGACGTTCCACGTTGCCCGGCGGCTGCGGAGTGCGCGAACAGCATCTTGAACATTTGGTATCTGCAGCCGGCCGACGCCAATCAAGATATCTTGTCGCCAGTCACCGGCGCGCGCTGCCGCCTAACCACAAATCGCTGGGTCAACGACCTCCGATGGATGGGGCCTGATAATCTTGACCGGACAGTCTCCGGCTCTCAGTCCACCGCTCCGCGGTCGCGCCCGACTCCATCGCTTACCGCAGTTCGAATGCCGGTCTCACGGTGACCATTCGTTCCACAGAGTGCCCGTTCGGTCGCGTGGCCGTTCGCGGCAACAGCATGCCCATTGCCGTTGGTCGATCCGTTGTGGCCGTTGAGCACGACGACTGCGGAATGGCCGTTTAGGGTCATGACCGACGATTCGCTGTGGCCATTCAGTCCGGCAACCAACGCCTCCGAACCGCCCACAGGGGCCGGTATCGAAATTGGCTCGTCGGTGAACCGCGGCCTCGGCGCGGGGGCGGTCGCCAGCGCTTCGCATAAGCAAACTTCGCGAGCCGTCTTGTGACTTGCCAGATATCGTCGCACGTAATCGACCGTTTCATCCACGGTATCGGCCTGCAGCAACACCAAATCGCCCGGGCAGAGGGTGCCCAGCACCGCCTCGATTGCTTTCACCGCGCCGAAAACTTCTTCCACCTGCGTGACTCGATCACCGCGCACCAGGCCTTCCTGGAAACGCCGCATGATCTCGCCCGGCTGGCGGCCGCGGACATAATGATCTTCATACAACACGACACGATCGAACGCTTCGCCCAAGAGTTCCCCCTGGCGAATCATATCGACGTCGCGCCGGTCGCCCGCCGCGGTGTACACGGCAATTCGGCGAGCGTGCGGGAACTGCTTCAAGGCATCGATCATCGCCGCTAGCGACGACACGTTGTGGCCGTAATCAACCACCACGGCCGCGCCGCTGACTTCCAGCAGATTGAACCGTCCGGGCACGTGGTCGATGTCGGCGGCAAACGATTCCAAGCCGGCGCGAATCACTTCGAGCTCCAATCCCAAGCTCCAAGCGGCGCCGACGGTTGCCAGGGTGTTTTCCACTTGGAATCCGATCCGCCCGCCATGTGTTAGCGGAACCTCGTCGACCGGAAGCAGGACCGTTTCCTCGTTTCCTGCGGCCAGCACAATTGCGCCGTCTCGCACGAACACGACTCGCCCTCCCGCGGCACGATGGGTGGCAATCACCTGGTTTTCCGCATCCACCGCGAAATACATTACTTTGCCCGGGCAGAATTCGGCCATTTCGACCACCAGCGGATCGGCGGCATTTAACACCGCGGTGCCATCTGGAGAAACCGCTTCGACCGGCACGCGTTTCACGCGAGCCAGCCTGTCGAGCGTTTCGATATCGTTGAGCCCGAGGTGATCTCCCTCGCCGATGTTGGTGACCACTGCCACGTCGCAACGATCGAAGGCCAGGCCTGCGCGAAGAATGCCGCCGCGCGCCGTTTCAAACACGCCAGCCTCCACGGCCGGATTCATCAATAATTTCTGCGCACTTTCCGGGCCGCTGCAATCGCCGCTTTCCAACCGACGATCGTCGATGAAGATGCCCTCGGTGCAGGTCATTCCCACCTTGCGGCCGGTTTGCCGAATGATGTGCGACACAAACCGGGTGGTAGTTGTTTTCCCGTTCACGCCGGTCACCGCGACGATGGGAATCCGGCCATCCTGCCCTCGGCAAACATGGTCGAAACAATGGCCTCGCCCACCGGCCGCGCTTGGCCGCTGGAGGGCTGCAAGTGCATCCGCAATCCCGGGGCCGCGTTGACTTCGACAATCACGCCCCCTTGCTCCTCCAAGCGGACGGCGAATGTCTTCGCACACCACGTCCACACCGGCGACGTCCAACCCAACCATCCGCGCGGCCTCGATCGCCCGCGCCGCCACGGCCGGATGCACCTGCTCGGTAATGTCCGCCGCGGTGCCGCCGGTGCTCAGGTTGGCGTTTCGGCGAATCAGCACCACCTGGCCCGTGGGTGGCACTGAATCGACGGTGTAACCTTGCTCGGCGAGCACGCCCAGCGACACGGTATCCAGCGGAATTTTGCTCAAGCACGTGGCGTGATCTTCGCCGCGACGCGGGTCGGCATTCACTTCGTCGACCAGTTGCGTGATGGTATGCACGCCGTCGCCGACCACTTGCGCCGCCTGCCGCTGCGCCGCGGCCACCAGCTTGTTGCCGATCACCAGCAGCCGATAATCGCCCCCATTGGCGTGCTTTCTCGACGATGATGCTCGCCCCTTGCTCGCGGGCCGCCACATAGGCCGCCAGCACCTGCTCGCGGGTACGCAAATCCGTGGCCACTCCGCGCCCCTGATTGCCGTATTGCGGCTTCACCACCACCGGCAAACCAATCTCGGTCGCAGCCTGCCAGGCTTCGTCGGCGTTCGCCACGGGCTGGCCTTCCGGCACGGGCACGCCAATCGAATAAAGCAGACTGCGAGTTAATTCTTTATCCTGCGCGATCATTTCCGCCATCGCCGTGGTGCGATCGGTTTCGGAAGCCACGATGCGGCGCTGCTTGGCACCCCAGCCGAATTGAATCAGGCTGCCTTCGTTCAAGCGACGAAACGGAATGCCCCGCGCTTGGGCCGCCGCGACGATGGAGCCGGTGCTGGGCCCCAATCGCGAGTTTTCGTACAGCGAGCGGAGGGATTTGACGGTTTCCACCATGTCGAAGGGCTGATCGTTCACCGCGGCCAGGCACAACTGGCGCCCCGCTTCCAAAGCGGCGCGGCACAGCGCTTCGTCGTGATGCTCGATAGCAACTTTGTAGACGCCTTCTTCGTTCGATTCGCGCGTGCGGCCGAATCCGCAATCGCTGCCGGCCAGGGTTTGCAGTTCCAGCACCACGTGTTCCAGAATGTGGGCCATGTAAGTGCCGCGGCGCAGCCGTTCAAAAAATCCGCCCCGCTCGCCGATGCTGCAACGATGCTCGACGAGCGAGGGCAACCACGCTTTGAGGCGTTCGTTGAAACCGGGCAGTTCGTCCGACGCGCGGTCCTTGAGATCGCCCAAATCCACCCAGGCCTCGAGCACGGGGAAGTTGGCCCAAATATTCGGACCTCGCAACGATAGCACTTTCCGAATTTCCATAGCTAATTCAAAATTCTCTGCGTACTTGTTCCGCAGCCGAAGCCTGGGATTGAAGTGGAGTGAAGTGAAGAGCCGCTTTTCCGCCCCGGCAAGCGAAAATGCAGCCCTTATTTATTTTATCTCGAAGCGTCATAGTTTTGTTCGTTCCAAGTGCCGACTGTTGAATCGCTGCAACGTCTTTCGCCCGGCACAATCGCTACGCAGTCACACTTGTTCTTGGACTTGCGCGCACCAATTACGGCCGCGGCACGGCCCAAGCGACCGAACCGAACTTGGCGATTTCTTGCATTAACAGCCTCTTCTCTTCGCGCTGTTCGAGCGCTATCCTGCAAAACTGGGAAGGACCAAACAACTGGGAACTCTTTCCCTCGATCTTCAACCTCCATGCCACTCGGTCGACTCCAACCTTGCGTTTCTAGGGGGGAGGAATCAGCGATGATTCCAACGGCGAACGCTGCAAGGCGGGACCAATCGGGTTGGCGCCGACAAAACTTTTTCTATACGCCTCTGCTCTGATGTACGGACGACCTGGGATAATGCGAATCTGTAGCGATTATGACTGCGCTGCGCCATCTACCCGGCGGCGCTTCCTATAATGTAAGTACGACAATCAACTGCCCGCGTCACAGCCCCAATCGGCCGCTAAACGCCGCTTTCAAACGACTTACGTCTTTCCTGTCTTGCCCAATTCACGCTGCCCCGCATCGACCATGATAGGCAAAACACCGCGTGTTTACTAGCCAGTGAGCCTCGTTTTCGTGACTTTTCATTCGCGTGCTCAGCCAATCTTTGCCTCGAACTCAACTCATTGCCATTTTCGGCTTTAGCCCCGCTTAGTCGGATATCATCGGTAAACGTATTCTTGTGAGCCGGAACGCCGGCCTTGGTTTTGCTTGTTTCGATACCCGCTTTCCTGTAACGCAAATGTCGGACCAAGGCCGCTTCAGCGCACTGGCCAATCGGCCATCCCACTGGTCCCATTGCAAACTCCACGTTACCGGCACATTTCCATGTTCCCTCCGCCGTTGCGTAATGAATAATATCGTCTCCACCTCTTCGACGGAGTTAGCTTTGGATTACAGTGCCGAGCCCTGGAAGTCGCTGCCCCAGTTGTGGCGCGGCCTTCTGTCGAAGCAACTTTCCGCGGAGCGAAACACTCGTCGGCTGGTTCCAGCCGGACCTCGATTCCCGGCTGCATTTCGCCGCTGGCCTGATAGCGCTGACCGATCGCCGCCTGCTGGCCTGGACTGACAGGTCGAGCAGTTCCTTGGCGCATTCGCCTCTGGCCTCGTCCAATGGCCAGGCCGACGACTGGCAGAGTTGGCCGCTACGCGAAGAACTGGAGCTTCGCCTGAGCGAGCAATCAGGCATCGGCAAACTGGAGTTAATCAATCCCACGTCGCGGCTGGCTTGCTGGCGATATACGCCTCGCGGCCAGCGCCGCCGCGCATCGCTTCGAGGCCAACTGGACGGCGTTTCGCTCGCGCGGCACGGGCTTGCTGGCCGACGCTCCGGCGCGCGTGCCCACGGTTTGCCCCAGTTGCGGCGAAGTGATCACCGCCGTCGACGGCGTTTGCCCGGCGTGCGCGCCGGTGGCGCCGCCGCAGCCCGTCTCGTCGCTGTTGCGACTGCTCGTGTTCGCGAAATCCCGCGCCGGCATGATGGTCCTGGGACTCGTGCTCACCATCGTCGCCAATTTCATCGGGTTGATGCCCGTCTACCTTACCGGCCCGTTGATCGACAACGTGCTGGTCCCGTGGCAGGAAGGCCGGCCGATCCTCGGGCATTCCGCGTATTTTTACTTGGCGTTGATGATTGGCGCGGCACTTATCGCGTGGCAACTGAATTGGGCGCGGCTGTTCGTCACCTCCTGGGTCAGCGAGTACATCGCCTTCGACCTGCGCGGGCGGACCTACGAACATCTGCAAAGCCTGTCGCTGGAATTCTTCGGCGGCAAACGCACCGGCGATCTGATGTCGCGCATCGATAACGATAGCGATCGCATCTGCGTGTTTCTCTCGGTCACGCTCGTGGATTTCATCAACGATGTGGTGATGATCAGCATTACCGCTGTGTTGCTGACTGTGGAAAGACGCCCGCCTGGCGGTTTGCACGCTGATGCCGTTTCCCTTCATCTTTTGGCTGGTTTATATCGTCAAGCGGAAGCTGCGCCACGGTTTCAACCAATCGACCGTCGCCTCGGGGCAAATCTCCAGCGTGTTGGCCGATACCATTCCGGGCATCCGCGTGGTGAAGGCGTTTTCGCAGGAGGGACGGGAGGTCGAACGCTTCCAGCGCACCAATCGCCATCTGTTGGCCGTGAACAATCGCTTGAATGTGATCTGGTCGTTCTTCGGACCGCTGGTCTCACTGCTCACCGATCTGGGGATCGTGTGCGTGTGGGTGTTCGGAGTCTGGCTTGTTTTCAGCACTGCCACGGGCGAAAGCACGGTGCTCAAGGTCGGCACGCTGTTTGTGTTCGCCGGATTGATGAACAAATTCTACGGCCGCATGGATACGCTGATCCGCATCGTGTATGGCACGCAGCGCGCGGCGGCCAGCGCGCATCGCATCTTTGAAATTCTCGATCGCGTGCCCAGCGTGCCCGAGCCGGTCCATCCCGTGCATCCCGGCCGCCTGAAAGGAAGCTCGAACTGCGCAGCGTGCGCTTCAAGTACGGTGCCCGCGAAGTGCTACATGGAATCAATCTGCACATCGAGCCCGGCGAGATGATCGGGCTGGTCGGCCCCAGCGGCGCGGGCAAAAGCACGCTGATCAATTTGATCTGCCGCTTCTTCGACGTCGCCGACGGCGCCATTCTGGCCGACGGCACCGACATCCGCTCGTTCCCCGTGCAGGAATATCGCAAGAACATCGGTATCGTGCTGCAAGATCCGTTCTTGTTTTACGGCACCGTGGCGGAGAACATCGCTTACGGCCGCCCCGGCGCCACGCGGCAGGAAATCATCGATGCCGCGCGTGCCGCCAATGCCCACGAATTCATCTTGCAACTGACCGACGGCTACGATTCGCTGGTCGGCGAGCGCGGCCAGGCCCTTTCCGGGGGCGAACGCCAACGCATTTCGATCGCCCGGGCTCTATTGATCGATCCGCGGATCCTGATCCTCGATGAAGCCACCTCGTCGGTCGATACCGAAACCGAGCGTGAAATTCAGTCGGCGTTGGAAAACCTGATCCGCGGCCGCACCACCATCGCCATTGCCCACCGGCTCAGCACGCTTGCGCCGCGCCGATCGGCTGGTGGTCGTCCAGCGCGGCCAAATCGTCGAAATCGGCAAGCACGCCGACCTGCTGCGCGAATCCGGCGCCTACGCCCGGCTGCACAAGGCCCAAATGGAACTATCCCAAGGCATCGGCATTTAGAATGCAGAATCCGCAGCCGCCACCATCGCCGATTTCCGCCTGGAGCGCGACCCGTTCGGCCGCCTGGTGCTGATCGATGGCAATGGAACTCGCCACGAAGGAGTGGTGCCGATTCGCGCCTTTCCGATTTCCGATCCGCAGCACGGCCTGTCGCTTATCAGCTCCGACGGCCGTGAATTGGCCTGGATCGGCGATCTGGCCGATCTGCCTGCCGACAGCCGCGCAATGATCGAGGCCGAATTGGCGGAGCGCGAATTCGTGCCGCAAATTACGCGGATCCTGCGCGTATCATTGCAAACCGAACCGTGCCAGTGGGAAGTTGAAACCGACCGCGGCCCGACAAAGTTCGTGCTCAAAGACCGACGGCGACGTCCGCCGCCTCGAAAATCGCCGCGCCATGGTGATCGACGCCCACGGCATCCACTACCTGATCCCCGACACGGAAGCGCTCGACCGTCAATCCCGCCGCATTCTGGAGCGCTATCTGTAAGCGGCCCTACCTTTATTAGCTCGACTGTGCCGGTCCGGATCGGCCGCCTGCCGTCTGCTACTTCACCTGCAGCATTCGCTCCAGCGCCACCAGCGCATGATGCGCGATCTCCGGCTCGACCTTGATCACATTCACCGGCGTGCCTTGGACCAAATTTTCCAAGGCCCAGCATAGATGCGCCAAATCGATGCGATACATCGTCGCGCACATGCACACCACCGGCGAAAGAAAATGAATTTCTTGTTCGGGATGCTGGTGTTTCAGCCGGTTGACCAGATGCAATTCGGTGCCGATGGCCCATTTTGTTCCCGGCGGCGCTTCTTCCACCGTGCGGATGATTTTGCTCGTGCTGCCCGCGCAGTTCGCTCTTATCCACCACTTCCATCGAGCATTCCGGATGCACCAGCACTTTGATGCCCGGGTACTTCGCCCGAAAGGCATCGACGTGTTCCGGCCGAAACATGGCATGCACGCTACAATGACCCTGCCAGAGGAGCACTTTGGCATTTTCGATCGCCTGCTGCGTGTTTCCGCCTAGCGGTTCGGCATGTGGATTCCACAGCGCCATTTCCGACAGCGGAATGCCCATCGCCTTGGCCGTGTTGCGCCCCAAATGCTGATCGGGAAAGAACAGCACTCGCTTGGTGCGCTTGAAAGCCCACTCCAACACGGCCGCCGCATTGCTGGAAGTGCAAACAATGCCGCCGTGGCGTCCGCAGAAGGCTTTCAAATTGGCGGCCGAGTTGATGTACGTGACCGGCGTGATGTCGTTGGTGTCGATTACCTCGCCGAACTCTTCCCAGCAGCTTTCGACCTGATCGATCGCGGCCATGTCGGCCATCGAGCAGCCGGCAGCCATGTCGGGCAAAACCACGGTCACGCGCTGGCCGCCGCGCTCGGCCAATTTGTCGGGGAGGTTGGCCACGATATCGGCCGTCTCGGCCATGAAGTGCACGCCGCAAAAGGCGATGTACCGGCACTGGCGGCTATCGGCCGCCATCCGGCTGAGTTGATAACTATCGCCCTGCAGATCCGAAAGCGCAATCACTTCGTCCTGCTGATAATGGTGCCCCAGAATCAACAGCCGCGGCCCCAGTCTCCGCGCGCACGGCATTGATCCGCTGCGTCAGCTCGTCGTTCGACAAGCCCCGATACGGCTTGAATTCCAGCGGTGCAATAGTGGCTGTGCTAATAGACATCGCGTAACAAATTATAGAGTTCGCCGCAGCGCACGACGACCTAACCCACCTGACATTTAGCCACCACTACCGCTAGAATCTATGGAGTTCCGCATTGCTTTTCTGACTTTGCGTTCTGCATTCCGCTGTTCTCCATGCTGTACCTCAACCACTGGCTTACGGTGAAAGACCCCGCCACGGTCGATCAGGTGCGCAGCCTGCTGGCCGAGGCCGCCCGCCTTTCGCGGCAGGAGCCCGGCTGCCAGCGATTTGAGGTCTATCAATCGAACAACGATCCGACCCGGTTTTTGCTGCAAGAACACTGGCAATCGCAAGCCGCGGTCGACAAGCACCGCACCGCCCAGGCCTACACCACGATCTACCAGCCGCAGGTTATGCCACTGGTCAACCGCGAACCTCACCCGTCCACGCTGGTGTCAGAATAATTTCTGAGATCCCTGAACCCCGAACTCTGAACCCCGAACCCTCCCGCGTGATCCTGCTCATCGACAACTACGATTCCTTCACCTACAACCTGGTGCAGCGCATCGGCGAGATCGATCCGGCGCTGGATGTGCGGGTGTTCCGCAACGATCAAATTACGCTGGACGAAATCGAACGTCTGCAGCCCTCGCACTTGATCATCTCGCCCGGCCCATGCACGCCCAGCGAAGCCGGCATCTCCTGCGACTGCGTCGCTAAGTTCTCCGGCCGGCTGCCGATCCTGGGCGTGTGTCTGGGGCATCAAGCCATCGGCCAGGCCACCGGCGGCAAAATCGTTCGCGCCAAACGGCTGATGCACGGGAAGGTCGATCGCATTTTTCACAACGGCCGCGACCTGTTCGAAGGCCTGCCCAACCCGCTGGAAGCCACGCGCTACCACAGCCTGGTGATCCAGCCCGACACGCTTTCGCCCGATTTCGAAGTCACGGCCTGGGCGGAGGCCCCCGACGGCGGCCGCGAAATCATGGGCGTCCGCCACAAGCAGCATCCCAACGTTCGGACTGCAATTCCATCCCGAAAGTTTCCTGACCTTAAGCGGCGTCGATATTCTGCGGCATTTCTTGGAAGTGCGAAACCAATGCAGAAAGCAGAAGGCAGAAGGCGGAAAACGGCATAGAATAATCACGGTCTCGCTATCGAATTTCTGCGTTCTGCTTTCTGCCATTTGCTTTTCCGAAGCTTTCCGTCGCTGAAGCATTGCAACAAGTGCTCCAGCACGCCAAGCCGCTGCCGCCACCGAAACCGCCTTGGCCAATGCCACGGGCTTGATCCTGGCAGAAGACGTTGCCAGCGACGTCGACAGCCCGCCGCACGATAAATCGATCGTCGATGGCTACGCCGTGCGCAGCGCCGATCTGAAAGAGGGCCGCGCGGAACTGAAAGTGCTGGAAGAAATCGTCGCCGGCTCCGTGCCCACGCGCGCCGTCACCCCGGGAACTGCTTCGCGGATCATGACCGGCGCCCCCATGCCCGACGGCGCCGATTCGGTCGTCATGATCGAACGAACGGTTTAAACCCGTTAATGCCGGCGGCCACGCCGGATCGCCACCAAAAGATTCTACAATTGCCTCCCTCGGCACCGTCCGCATTCATGACGAACGATTCCGCGCAGGCCAGAACCTCATGCGCCGCGCCGACATCGCTGCGCAACGGCGACGTCGTCCTCAACAGCGGCGCTGTGCTCGGTCCCGGCCGAAATTGGCCTGTTGGCCGAAGTCGGCCGTCGCGCGGGTCCGCGCCATTGGCCCGGTGCTCGTTGGCATCTTTCCACGGGAAACGAGCTGGTGCCCGCCCATGAAGTTCCCGGCCCTGGCCAAATCCGCAATTCCAATGGCCCACTGCTAAGTGCCGCTTGCCGCCGCGCCGGCGCAGTGCCGATCGACCTGGGCATTGGCCGCGACGACGCCGAACAACTGCGCCGTCTGATCACCGCCGCTTTGGAGTGCGACATCGTCGTCATCTCCGGCGGCGTTTCAGCAGGCGTCCTGGATCTGGTCCCGGGCGTGCTGGCCGAACTCGGCGTCCGCCAGGTGTTCCACAAAATCAATCTAAAACCCGGCAAGCCGCTCTGGTTCGGGGTCCACGAGACGGACACACGTCGCTCTTCGCTTGTCTTCGCGCTACCCGGCAATCCAGTTAGCAGTTTGGTTTGCTTCACGCTGTTTGTGAAACCCGCAATTTTCCACGTTCTTGGCCGACGTGCGGATCAACCGCTATTTGATGGTCAAGGCAAAGCTTGCTGAAGATTTTGCGCATCGCGGCGATCGCCCCACATACCACCCCGCCGTGCTGATCGCTTCCGGCTCCGGCGGCATGGTCAATCCAACGCCATGGCAAGGCTCGGCCGATCTGCGCGGGCTGATCGCTGCCAACGCCTTGGCAATTTTTCCATCCGGCGACCACAGCTATCGGGCGGGCGACGTCGTGGAAGTAATGCCGATGCTCTGATCCTCCAAGCCCAGGGGTTGCAACCCCTGGGTGGCACGCCCTGAGTCCGCCAACGGCGTGGCGACATTCGCTCTGGCCCCAATCGCCCCCGCGGTTTACCCTATCGCGCATGGCTTCCTCGATCGCCGAACCGGAAAAGTCGCACTCAGTCTGTGCCTGACGCAATCGCGAAACCGCGGCCGAGATTGCTAGACCGCCTCCAATCCACGCTTGGCCTCGGTCTTCTCGGCAGCTTGCTCGTTTACGCTTCCTTGCCGCCGCTGGATTTAGTGGCCGCTGGCGTGGATTGCGCCCGTGCCCTGGCTGTTGCTCGTGCGCCAGCCGGAACTTACCGGGCCGCCGACCTTATCGCGCGCTGTGGCTGGCCGCGTTTATTTTCTGGCTGGCCGCCATCCAATGGCTGCGCTTGCCGCACTGGACCACGTATTTCGGCTGGTTGGCGCTCTCCTTTTATCTGGCGTTCTATCTGCCGGTATTTGTAGGACTGACGCGCATCGCTGTTCAGCGATTGAACATCTCGGTGATTTTTGCCGCGCCGATCGTTTGGACCGGTCTGGAACTGGCGCACGGCCATCTGCTCAGCGGGTTCACGATGGCCAGCCTTTCGCACACTCAAATCCATTGGCCGATCGTGCTGCAAGCGGCGGATATTTTCGGCGACTACACCCTCAGCGGGTTGGTCATGTTCGTCGCTGCCTGCGTCGCGCGGATGATGCCGTGGCGCGGTGAGCGATTTGCCTTGTGGCCCGCCGTGCCATTGGCGGTCGTGATCGCGGCCGACATTGGCTACGGCCAAGCGCGGCTTTCGGGCCAACATACGCGGCCCGGCCCCACCGTGGCGCTGATTCAAGGCTCAATCGACGTCGAGCTGAAAACCGATGAGCAGCAGCTTAACCACGTGCTGGACGAATATCTGCAGCTCACCAAACAGGCGCTGGTGCAATCCAAAAAGCTCGACCTGCTGGTCTGGCCGGAAACCATGTTCCGCTATCCGCTGCTCACGTTTTCCGCCGATTTCAAGCCGCCGGCCGATTGGACAATGACCCCGGACGAGCGCGCCAGGCTCAGCCTGAAAAACCTGGCCGACCTGCAGAATCTCTTCCGGTTGCAAGTCGAAAACGCCCATCAATGGCCGCTACCGCCGCCGCTGCTGTTGGGGCTCGACGCCGCCCACTACACCGCAGAAGGAATCGACGTGTTCAATAGCGCGCTGTTTGTCGATCCGCAGGGTGCGCCCTTGCGCGATACGACAAAATGCACCCCGTGATGTTCGGCGAGTACATTCCGCTGGCCGAATACCTCCCATTCCTGTACCGCATTACGCCGCTGACGGGCGGACTCACTGCCGGCCGCGAAGCAGCCTCGCAAAAACTCGGCGACGTGCGCTACGCCCCCAACATCTGCTACGAAACTGTCATCCCCCATCTCATCCGCCGCCAGGTGCTCGCACTGCGCGCACAGGCGAAGAGCCCGACGTGCTGGTGAACCTGACCAACGACGGCTGGTTTCGCGGCTCCAGCGAGCTCGACATGCACCTGGCCTGCGGCGTGATGCGGGCCATCGAAATGCGCAAGCCGCTGGTGATTGCCGCCAACACGGGCTTCTCCGCCTCGATTGACAGCGACGGCCGGATTCTGGAACAAGGCAAGCGGCGGGCAGCGGATGTGCTGATTGCCGAGGTCCAACTTGACACCCGCCATAGCTTTTACTTGGAGCACGGCGATTGGTTTCCGGGCATCTGCCTGGCGGCCTGCACGGGTCTGGCAATCGTGGGAGTGTGGAGCCGCCGGCCGCGCACCACCGACGATTGACATCGCAGGACTGGAAAAGTACCTCGAATATTCCCTACGCCGGAGGCTCCCGA
This sequence comes from Pirellulales bacterium, assembly GCA_963773925.1. GTDB lineage: Bacteria > Planctomycetota > Planctomycetia > Pirellulales > JADZDJ01 > CAVRAW01. Next base: position 190,557 of record CAVZDC010000020.1, on the reverse strand, counting down.
AGGTGCCCAAGTTACCGACCTTACGCCGATTCGATTGACCCCTCTTTTCACCGTAACTATACTGAAACTGTCAGTTTCGGGAGCTTATCTCCTGGCAGGTTAGGAACTTTCGTCCCAGCCGAGCGGTGCGGAGGCGCCGTGTCGCAGGGGTAGTTTGTCGCCCGGCTCGTCGTCCCGCCATCGCGCCACCGGATGTCGCCCCAGGGTCAGCGCGAGACACGATTGCTGCGGCCAAATTTTCGCGCTGCTGGAGCCACGGCAGCGCGAGGAGAGGTACATGAACTTAATCGGCAAAATCTTCATCGTGCTCATTTTCGTCATGAGCCTGATGTTCGCCACGTTCTCGATCATGGTGTACACCACGCACGTGAACTGGCGGCAGGAGATCCTCCGCACTCCCGCCGAAACGCACGGCACGCAGCAGCCTGGCTACAAATACCAACTCGAACAAGCCCGCGAGGAAAATTCGCGGCTGAACGATGACATTAACACACTGACCACGCAACTCAATGCCGAAAAGGCCGCCAAAATTCAGGCCCTGGCCAAGAGCGAGGCCACCATTCAGGCGCTGACCAGCGAAATGAAAACCGCCGACGAGCAGCTCAAGGCCAAGGAAACCGAATTGGCCGCCAACACCGAAGCACTGCGCGCCACGCAAGCCAATCTGTCGAACCTGACCAAAGAAGTGGCTCAGTTGCGCGATAACATCGCCGACGCCCAGCGCGAAACCGACCAACAAATCAAAAAGGCCACTAACCTTACCGACAAACTGGCGATCGCCACCGGCCAACTCGCCGTGCTCAAAGAACGCAACGAGCAACTGGCCATCGACGTGACCAAGGCCAAGCAACTGTTGCCTAAAGGCGTAACGCTGGAAAGCCCGGTCGATGCCAGCACCGTGAAAGTCTCCGGCCAAATCGCCGCGGTTTCACGCACCAAAGTGGAGCTTTCCATCGGCTCGGACGACGGCGTGCGCGTGGGCCAAGATCTCGACGTGTACCGCGGCAACAAATACGTGGGCCGCGTGAAGATTATCGACGTGCGGCCCGACAACTCCGTCGGCTCGATCCTCACCGAATATCAGCAACTTCCCATCCAGCGGGGCGACAATGTCGCAAGCAACCTTAAGTGAAGACGATCGTGGCGTGATTTTGCCGAAACAATCGGCAAACATCTACACGATGCTGTTGATCCTTACGTTCCTGGCCGTCTCCATCGGCTGCTTGTTTTTGTATTTGGAGATGCGCGAGTACGGAATGAGCATCAAGGTTTCGGGCGATGCCAAGGTGCCCCCGCCACCGCGGCCGAAGGCAGCCCCGGAACCAGCCGCCGAACCCGAGGCTCCCGCCGCCGCGCAGCCGAACTCGTTCATTTTCCGTTTGCCCAACCCGATCGCGCATTGGACGCCATTTAACCCGATTGAATTTGCAATGCACGGATAGCCCCGGCGCTTAGTCCGGAGGCGCGCCGCATGGACGCCGACGCCCTTTAATAAATACCTTCACCCCGCGAGCACGGATGCTCTCCCATCTTTCCGCACTTTTGCGTTGCGACCTGGCAATCGACCTGGGCACCGCCGCCACGCGGATGGCCCTGCCCGGCCAGGGAATCGTGCTCGATGAACCCTCCGTCGTCGCCGTGGCGCGCACCAGCAACCGCATCCTCTCCGGCGGTTGCGCCGTGGGGCACCTTGCGCGCCAAATGTCGGGCCGCACTCCGGAATCTATCAGCGTCGTCCGCCCATTGGCCGCCGGCGTGATTACCGATTTCCAACTCTGCGAAGCGATGCTGCGCTATTTCCTCCGCAAAGTGCGTCCCGGCCGCTTCGGTTTGCGGCCGCGGCTTGCTGATGGCGGCCCCCAGCGGACTGACGCCGGTGGAAAAGCGGGCGCTATTCGACCAGCGCCATCGCGCCGGCGCCGGCCAGGTGCTGCTGATCAGCGTGGCCCAAGCGGCCGCACTGGGCGTGGGCCTGCCGGTGGCCGAACCGGTGGCCAGCATGGTCATCGACATCGGCGCCGGCGCGACCGAAGTCGCTGTAATTAGCCTCGGCGACGTGGTCGCGCGCCACGCGGTGCGCATTGGCGGCGACCAGATGGATCAAGCCGTCGTCGAATACCTGCGCCGCGAGTGTGGCCTGCGAATCGGTCTCTCGACCGCCGAACAACTCCGCATCGAACTCGGCTGCAACCCGCCCTCCGAAAAGTCCGATTCAACCTTCCCCATTCCCCACTCCCCATTCCCCATTCCGGATCAGACCACCAGACCACCAGTCACCCAGACACCTGTCCGCTGTCCGACGTGCGCGGCATCGACGTCACCTCCGGCCTGCCGCGGCGCATTGAAATTGGCGTCCGCGAGATGACCCAAGCATTGGCCGATCCTTTGGAGCGAATCGTCGATTGCATTCGTGCCACGCTCGACCAATGCAGCCCCGACCTGGTCGCGGATCTGGTCGATCGTGGCGTCGTGCTGTGCGGGGGCGGCTCGCTGTTGCGCGGGCTGGATCGCTGGCTCTTTGCGCACGGGCCTGCCCGCCAGGGTGGCGCCCGAAGCGCAGACCGCGGTTGTGCAAGGCACGCTAACTTGCCTGGAACATCTCGACACATGGCATAGCCTGGTGGAGCGCACCGATGGCGAATTTTAATCGCGCCCGCCCCGCCTGGCGGCTCACAACCTCCGGAGCAATTTTGTTCGGCCTGCTTCTGGGATCGCTGGGCCTGTCGCAATTGCCGCCGAATTTCGTGCGATCGCTGCGGGCCGCTTGGCGCAAGAGCGCTGCTGCCCACCCAACGAACGCTAACCGCCGCGTCCAACGCGGTCGCCAGCGGATGGAAAAAGCTCCCCTTCGTCTCAACTGCCGCTGCCGCGGAGGGGGAACAACAAAGGATCGCCGAACTTACCGATGAACTTGACCGGCTGCGAACACAACTATTGCTCGTGACGCAGTTCAACTCCAGCCTCCGCAGCGGGCGCCGAGGGCAACCAGAATTCCGACGCACCCGCGCTGTTGCTCCCCCAGCTATTGCCGGCGCGCGTGCTCGGCCAGCAAGCCCAAGCCTTTTTGCTAACCCACGATCTGTTGGACGTCGGCCGATCGCAGGGCGCGGTGCCCAATGCGCTCGTTATTGACGAGCCGCTGCCGATTGTCGATCAAGGTCGCGATGCTTCCGTCAAAGCCGGCCGGCTGGTGCTGGCAGGTAATCGGATTTGGGGAAAGGTGGCCGAAGTCGGCCCGCACACCTGCACCGTGCGCCGCATTACCGATTCCAGTTACCGCGATCTGGTGCAACTGGCCACGCCGCGCGGCGACCGCCTGCAGTTTTCGGCTCGCGGCGTGCTGGTCGGCAGCGGCCAGCGGTTGTGCAGGATCGAATTGGTCGATGCAACCGAACCCGTTGCCGTTGGCGATTTGGTTTTCACCGCCGACGACGGCGTGCTAACTTCGCCGCTGCTTGTACGGCAAGGTCGTGCGATTGGATCGCAAGCCCGGCGACGCCCATTGGCAGATCTGGATGGAACCGGCCGTTAAACCGGCCTCCCCGCCTGCGCGCGTCGCGGTTCTCAAAATGGAACTGAACCCGGCCCGCGTTGCGGACACAACAACCACTAACCGAATCGCCAAGCCATGTCGCCTGTATTCCTTCTGCCGTTGATTTATCTCGCCAGCGCATTGGAAACACTGCAATCGCCGCACTGGCAAATTGCAGGCGTGGGCCCCGACTTGGTGGCGCTCGCCGCGTTTGTTTGGTTGGCGTTACGCCAAAAACCGGTACGCCTTTGCGATCGTTGCCACCCTGATCGGTCTGGCCAACGATCTCATCTCCGCCGCCCCCCTGGGATTAAACGTGGCGGTCTATGCCGTGGTTGCTTACTTGCTTACCCGTTTACGCTCGCGAATGGATCTGGATCATTTCGCCGGCCGACTCGCCATCATTTTCCTGGGCGTGGCGAGCACATGTTTCGTGCAAACGGCATCGCCTTGCGAATCTTCAAACAAATCCACGCTCCCGGGCTGATGCTCCTGCCACGCTCCGCGCTGGTTGTCGGTTTCTACACTGCCGGCGCTGGCCGTTCCGATTCGTGATGCTTGCGGGCTGGCTGCGATCGCCGCGGCCGACGATCGAACTCAATAGCGGCTAGTCTTACATCTGATTCCCCACTCGTCATTATCCATTTGCCTTCCACATTTCTCAACCGCCGCCTCCGCTGGCTGTTCGCCGCCTTCGTGGCCTTGTCGCTCACGGTGTACGGCCGCTTGATCGCGCTGGAGGTGCGCGACGGCGGTGAATACCGCGCCGCGGCAGCCGAGCCAATTGTGCGGCGTCACCAGCCGCCGGCGATGCGCGGCCGCATTTTGGCGCACGACGGTACGGTGCTGGCGTACGACGAAGCGCTGATCTCGCTGGCGGTCCAATACCGGTGGCTGGAAGAACCCGCCGATTCGCGTTGGCTGCAGCAAGTGGCTCGCGCGCAGCTTCCCACTGCCCAGCGGCGCAACGCCAAAGCGATTGCCGCGAAACAGGAACAAATTCTCGCGCAGCGACGCCAACTGGCGCAACGTTTGGCGGCACTGTGCGGCCTGACCGATGAGCAGTGGCAAGCCCGGTGCCGCCAAATCCAACAGCGCGTGGAAACGATTGCCGCGGGCGTGAATGCACATCGAGAGGATTCGGCCGATCCGCGCCGCTGCGCCGACGATGATTCGCTTGCCGACAGCGACTCACTGCCTGCGCTTGTCGGCCACAGCATCGCCGACGCACTGTCCGATATGGGCGGTCCGCCCCCGGCGCCACGTATCACGGTGGCCGAAGAACTCGACCAGCACGTTGTGTACACGGGCCTGCCGCTGGAGTCGGTCGTCGAAATTGAAACGCATCCGCAACAATACCCGGGCGTCAAACTGCTGCCTACTTATCGCCGCGCGTATCCCGAGGGGCGGCTGGCCGCCCACGTGCTGGGATACCTTGGCGCGGTGCGTCCGGAAGAGATCGCCGCCGCGCAAGCAAAGGCACCCCGGGCCGATTCAGCCGACTCGGCCGACGATTATCAAGCGGACGACCTTGTGGGACGCTGCGGCGTCGAGCGGCAATACGAATCGCTTTTGCGCAGCCACCGCGGCCTGATTGTCGATCGCCTCGACGCCCGCGGCCAGGCAATTTCGTCCACCACGGTGCGACAGCCGATCCCTGGGCACGACATTGTTCTGACGATCGATCCGGCACTCCAGCGGGCGGCGCAATCGCTCTTGGATCAGGCGCTGGCCCGACGGCTTCCCAGCGGCAATGATTCGTTGGATAATGCCAGCGGCGGTGCAGTGCTGGTGATGGATATTCATTCCGGCGCGGTGCTGGCCGCCGCTTCCGGTCCGCGGTTTAATCCGAATTGCTTCACCGGCGGAAACTCCAGCGAAGTGGCGCGGTTGCTGTCCGACGCCGCCCGCCCGCTGTTGGATCGCACCATGCAAATGGCGCTGCCGCCAGGCTCGGTGTTCAAAATCGTTTCGGCCTGCGCGCTCTTGGCGGCTGGGGTCGATCCGCGGGCGCCGGTGGATTGCCAAGGTTATTTGCACCAACCAGAAGCGCTGCGGTGCGCCATATTTCGCAAATACGGCGTGGGCCACGGCCCCGTCACGCTGACCGAGGCGTTGGCCCGCAGTTGCAATGTGTATTTCTTCCATCATGCCGAACAACTTGGGTCTGCGCCGCTGATGGATTGGGCGCACCGTTTGGGCTTGGGCGCCACCAGCGGCATCGACCTGCCTAGCGAAGCCCCTGGAGCGCTGCCGATTGTAGACGCCGCCAAGTCGCGCACGGTCGATCCGCGACCGCTGGCCATCGGGCAAGGAGCGATCACCGCAACGCCGCTGCAAATTGTTCGCATGCTGGCGGCCATCGCCAATGAGGGGCAACTCGTTACGCCGCACATCGCCGAGCGCTGCGCGCTATCGACCGATGAGCACTTCAACGATCCGATCCAAACACCATCGCCCCGCCCCGTGCCCGAACTGGGCAGCCAAATGCTCGGCGCGATTCGCAAAGGATTGCGGCAAGTGGTTGCGGACGAACAAGGCACGGCGCACGCCACCGTGGAAATGAACGAAGTGGCTATCGCCGGGAAAACGGGCACGGCCGAAACCGGCGGCGACCGCCCCGATCACGCTTGGTTCGCCGGCTACGCTCCGGCGGACGAGCCGCGCGTTGCATTCGTGGTGGTGCTCGAGCACGCCGGCGACGCCGCAATTACCGCCGGCCCCGTGGCCAGGCTATTGGTGCAGCGGATGGACCAAATCGGATATTTCTCGCGCTCCATAGCTCGGCGGTAGCATGGAATTTCTTCGCGCCGCATGCTTAAATGGCACCGGGCACAAATTCACTCCGGCTGCTGTGTCATGGCCCATTGCCGCGCGATCGCCTGCTGCGCCGCGATTTTGCTGATTCATGGTGCGACCGCGCATGCCGAGCATACCGAATCGGCGGAGCGCGAATCGCAATTCCGCGAAACGATTGTCCCGTTCGTGACGCACTTCTGCGGCGATTGCCACAGCGGCCCCGACGCCGAAAAAGGCGTTCGGCTGACCGATTTTCATTCCTCCCAATCGCTGACGGACGATCGGCAAACGTGGAAAAAGGCGCTGGAAAAACTCCGTGCCCGCACCATGCCGCCGAAGGACGCGCTGCGGCCATCGTCCGCAGCAGTACACCACGATAGTGCAAGTTCTGAGCGACGCGCTGGCGGAAGCCGCCCGCAATGCGCCGCACGATCCCGGCCGCGTGACCATGCGGCGATTAAATCGCGCGGAGTACAACAATACGCTGCGCGATCTGTTGGGCATCGATTTGCATCCAGCCGACGATTTTCCGGCCGACGACGTCGGCTACGGCTTTGACAACAACGGCGATGTTCTTTCACTGCCGCCGTTGCTGTTGGAAAAATACCTGTCGGCCGCTGAGAAAGCGATCAGCCTGGCGCTTGAGTACGATCCAACCAAGTCTGAACCGCCACAATCATACCGGCGGATCATGATCGCCGATCCGGCGCAATTAGGCCGCGAGGCTGCCGCCCAGCAAATCGTGCGCCGATTTGCCGATCGTGCCTTCCGTCGCCCCATCGCAGACGAAGAGCTCAATCGCTTGATGCAACTTTTTGCCTCGGGCGACCGCGCCGACCAGCCGTTTGCGCAGTTTGCAGCCGGTGCTCACCGCGATCCTCGTCAGCCCGCGATTTCTCTTCCGCGTCGAGCTCGATCCACGGCCAGACGATCCGAAATCAGAGCGTCAATTGGACGAGTGGGAGCTGGCGTCGCGACTGTCGTACTTCCTGTGGAGCAGTATGCCCGACGATGAGTTGTTCGATCTGGCGCGCCGCGGCCAACTGCGCGCCAACTGGAATCGCAGGTGCGGCGCATGCTCCGCGACCCAAAATCGCGGGCGCTGGTGGAGAATTTCGCCGACCAGTGGCTGCAAACGCGCCGGCTCGACGGCACGTTTCCCGACGCCAAATTGTTTCCCGATTGGAATGCCGACTTGCGCCATGACATGCATCAGGAAGCGCTGGCGCTGTTTGCGTACATCATGGCCGAAGATCGCAGCCTGCTGGATTTCATCGCTCCGCAGTACACGTTTCTCAACCATCGCCTGGCCACGTTCTATGGCATCGACCGGCGTGCACGGAGAGGGATTCCGCCGCGTCGATTTGCCCGCCGACAGCCCGCGCGGCGGCGTGATTACGATGGCGGCAATGCTCACGGTGACCTCCAATCCCGATCGCACCTCGCCGGTGAAGCGCGGCAAATGGATTCTGGAAAACATCCTGGGCACGCCGCCCCCGCCCCCGCCCCCCGACGTGCCCGAGCTTGCACCAGCGCCACGGCGGCAAACCCATCGTTTCGGTGCGCCAACAGATGGAGCTCCACCGCAGCGACGCGCGCTGCGCATCGTGCCACATGCAAATGGACCCGCTGGGCTTCGGGTTGGAAAACTTCGACGCCATCGGCGCCTGGCGCGAGCATGAACCGGGCGCCGGCAGCCCAGAGAAGCCAACCTCACTCATCAGCACTTCGGGCAAACCTCCCGAGGCGTGTCGTATTGACGCCTCCGGCACTCTGCCCGACGGCCGCACCTTCAACGGCCCAGTCGAACTGAAAAAAATTCTGCTCGGACAGCGCGACCAGTTCTGCCGCGCATTTTCTCAAAAGATGCTCATTTATGCCGTGGGGCGCGGCACCACCGGGGCGGATGACGCCGTGCTCGATTCGATCGCCGATGCCGTGGCCCGCGACGATTACAAATACTCCACCCTGATCTTGCAGATCGTCACTAGCGAACCGTTCCAAATGCGCCGCGGAGGAGGTGTCCCATGACACGCATTTCACGCCGAACTGTATTGCACGGGCTGGGGGCCGCCGTCGCGCTGCCGATGCTCGATTGCATGCGCCCGCTGGCGTCGCTGGCCGCCACTGCTGACAGCTCGGGCGCCGCCGGAGTCGCGCAAGTGGCCGCGCCACGCCGCATGGCTTTCCTGTACGTGCCCAATGGCATCCACATGCCCGATTGGACTCCCAAAGCAGAAGGGGCCGATTTCGAACTGCCGCCCACGCTGGCCGCGCTGCAGCCGTTCAAAGACGACATGCTCGTCATCAGTGGCCTCACGCAAGCTTGGGCACGTCCTCACGGCGATGGGCCGGGCGATCATGCCCGCGCCATGGCCGTGTATCTCACCGGTTGCCACGCCAGAAAAACGGAAGGGGCCGACATCCATCTGGGAATTTCGGTCGACCAACTTGCCGCGCAGCAAGTCGGACTGGCCACACGATTTCCTTCGCTCGAATTGGGCTGCGAAGCCAACACGCACACCGGCCACTGCGACGTCGGCTACTGCTGCGCCTACGAAACCAACTTGTCGTGGAAGACGGACCATACGCCTGCCGCCAAGGAAACCAATCCGCGGCTAGTGTTCCAGCGGTTGTTCGGCACGAACGAAAACGAATCGGCCGCCGCCCGACAAGAGCGCGAAGTGACACGCCGCAGCATTTTGGATTTCGTGCTCGACGACGCGCAGCGACTGAACCGCAAACTGGGCACGGGCGATCGGCGCAAACTGGACGACTATCTTACCTCGATCCGCGAAATAGAACGCCGCATCGATCGAGTGGAATCGGTAACTCATCAAATTCATGCCGCAGCGCCGACTGGCGTGCCCGAGAACTACAAGGACCATCTGCGGCTGATGGCCGACATGCTCGTGCTGGCTTTCCAAACCGACAGCACCCGCATCGCTACGTTCGTGTTCGTCAACGAAGCGAACAATCGCCCCTACCCCTGGCTGGAAGTCTCCGAAGGGCACCACGATCTTTCGCATCACGAAGGCAAGGCGGAAAAGCAGGCCAAGGTGGCCAAGATCAATCGCTTCCACGTCGAGCAACTGGCGTACCTGATCGAAAAACTGAAAAACACCAAGGAGGGGGACGGTTCACTTTTGGACGCCTGCATGATCAGTTACGGCAGCGGCATCAGCGACGGCAACGCCCACCTGCATCACAACCTGCCCACCCTGCTATTCGGGCGCGGCGGCGGCACATTGTTGCCCGGTCGCCATTTGCGCTATCCGATCGAAACGCCGCTGAATAATTTGTGGCAGGCCATGCTCCAGCGGATGGGCGTGCGCGCGAAAAACTCGGCGACGCCACGGGGCCGCTGCGGTATCTCGACGGATAATCGACGCCCCAGCGTTCGCCGCTGTGCTTCTGCATTCTGCCTTCTGCGTTCCGCTTTCTGACTTGCCTTCAGCGGTTTTATCTGTGTTAATCTGTGGTTTCCCATTGCCGGATCTCGCCGATTAGCCCCGCACCATGAACCGCAACTTTCTGCAACGTGCTTGGGGCTCCGCCACCACGCTGGCCCTTCCATTGCGCACGTTTACGTGGGCGGACCTGCTGATTATTGTCGCACTGGCAGGCATGCTGTTCGGGTTGGTGGATCTGGGCCGTGAATGGACCGGCGTGCATCGCCCCAGTGTGCAAATCGATCTGTCTCCCTGGGCCCTGCCCGGCTATACGTTTTTCTCGCTGTCCCGCGGCCTGCTGGCGTACGGCATTTCGCTGATGTTCACGCTGCTGTACGGCTATTGGGCGGCGAAAGATGCCGCCGCGCAGCGGATTCTGATCCCGCTGCTCGATATTCTGCAAAGCATTCCCGTGCTGGGATTCATGCCGGGATTGATTCTGGCGCTGGTGGCGGTATTTCCACACAGCAACATCGGGCTGGAACTGGCCGCGGTGATCATGATCTTCACGGGCCAGGCCTGGAACATGACGTTCAGCTACTATCATTCGCTCCGCTCGGTGCCGCTGGACATGCGCGAAGTGGCCGCGGTGTATCGTTTCAGTTGGTGGCAGCGGCTGCGGGAACTGGAACTCCCGTACGCCACGATCGGCCTGGTATGGAACAGCATGATGAGCATGGCCGGCGGTTGGTTTTTCCTGATGATTAGCGAATCGTTCCGCCTGGGCGACCAGGATTTTCGACTGCCGGGATTCGGCTCCTACATGACCGTGGCTGTGAAAGCCGGGCGCGTCGACGCCATGCTGTGGGCCATTCTGGCCATGGTGCTGATGATTGTGGCGCTCGATCAGTTATTGTGGCGACCCGTGGCCGTTTGGGCTCAAAAATTCCGCGTCGAGGAAGGGGGTTACCAGGAAGCCATGTCCTCGTGGTTTCTGAACCTGCTGAAAAAATCGCGGCTTCTACTGCGAACGCAGCGGCCAATTGCGGACTTTCCGCACCCGCATGGACGATCGCACGCAACAGATCAAGCTCCGCCGGCTGGAAGCGCTGAAGCACGAGGCGATTTCTGCCCCGCAAGAAACTCCTGCCGCCACACAAGCTGCTTCGCGGGTTTCGTTGGCTCTGCTGGCGCTGTTGTGGTTGGTGCTGGCCTATGGGGCATGGAAGCTCTTGCTTCTGTTGATTCAGGTAACCATTCCGCAATGGGGCTCGCTCGTTGCCGTGGCAATGCTGACCCTGCTGCGCGTACTTATCTCCACGGCCATTAGGGACGCTCTGGGCGCTGCCGGCAGGATTGGCCATCGGCCTGTCGCCGCGCTTGTCGCGAATATTCCAACCGGTGGTGCAAGTGGTGGCGTCGTTTCCCGCACCGATGTTGTTCCCGCTGGCGATCGCGCTGCTGGAATGGGCCGGCGTCTCGCTGGGTTGGGGAAGCATTTTGCTGATGCTGTTGGGCACGCAGTGGTACATTCTGTTTAACGTGATCGCCGGCGCGACCGCCATACCCGCCGATCTCAAAGAAGCCGCCCGCAGCTACCGCATTAGCGGATGGCAGCTGTTTCGCGTTCTGTACTTCCCGGCAATCTTTCCGTATCTCGTGACCGGTTGGGTCACCGCTGCCGGCGGCGCGTGGAACGCCAGCATTGTGGCGGAATATGTATCGTTCAAAGATAAGATCATCGCCGCGCACGGCCTGGGCGCCGAAATCAGCGCCGCCGCGGAGAGCAAGAATTTCCCCGTGCTGGCCGCCAGCATTCTCATCATGTCGCTCTTGGTCGTCGCTTTCAATCGGACCGTCTGGAAACGCTGCTACCATATAGCTGAAGTAAAATTTCGCTGAATAAATAGTCAGAAGAGTCGAAGATTCGCAAATCTAAAAGTCAAGAGTATGCGATTGCTCGGCTTAGTGACTTTCGATCTTTCGACTTTTCGACCTGCCCGCCACTCCACCGCCCTCTGCGAAGCCCGCCATGTGTCGCACGACTTCACGCTGCCCAACGGCCAGACGCTGCGCGTGCTGGAAGACGTCAGTCTTTGCATCGGCCCCGACGAAGTCGTGGCGCTGTTGGGCCCGTCGGGCTGCGGCAAATCGACCATCCTCCGCATCCTTGCCGGCCTGATTCGTCCCACGCAGGGCGAAGTGTTGTATCACGATCAGCCTCTGCACGGCCTGAACCCCGGCGTGTCGATCGTGTTTCAGAGTTTCGCGCTTTATCCCTGGATGACTGTCGCCGAAAACATCCGCGCCGTGCTGCAAGCCGCCGGGCTTGCGTCTGATGAAGTCGACGCCCGGACCGAACATGCCATCCGCATGGTCGGACTGGCTGGCTTCGAAAACGCGTATCCTCGCGAACTCTCCGGCGGCATGAAGCAGCGCGTCGGCACCGCCCGCGCTTTGGCCGTCGATCCGGAGATTCTTTTTATGGACGAGCCGTTCAGCCAGGTCGACGCGCTCACGGCCGAAAGCTTGCGCCGAAATCCTCGACATCTGGGCCGCCCAGGAGCGCAACCCATCCTCGATCGTGATGGTCAGCCACGACATCAAAGAAGTTGCGTTCATGGCCGATCGCATCGTGATCCTGGGGGCGAATCCAGGCATCGTGCGCACCGTCGTGCACAACCGCTTGCCCCGGCCGCGCGACTATCGCTCGCCGGAGTTGCTAGCGCTGGTCGACCATCTGCACGAAATCATTACCGGCAGCGAACTGCCCGACGTTCCCGAATCCTCCGCCGCCCGACCACAATTTATCGAGCCCCTGCCCCACGTAACGACCAGCGAAATCATCGGCCTATTGGAGTACCTCGATGCCCGCGGCGGCCGCCATGATGTTTTCCGCATTGCCACCGACACCAACCAGGAGTTCGGCCGGGTGATAGCGGTGGTCAAAGCCGCCGAAATGCTGGGATTCGTCGACACCCCTAAGCAAGTGGCCATGCTGGAGCCGGTCGGCAGGCAGTTTGTGCAGGCCGATCCGGCCGAGCGCAAAGCGATCTGGCGCGAGCAACTCCTGAAGCTCCATCTGTTTAGAGACGTAGATCAACTGCTGCGGCGGCAGCCGGACCATGAAATCGACTGCGACATTGTGAAGGAAACCATCATCATGCATGCCCCGCATGAGGATTACGAAAAGGTATTTAACACCTACATCCGCTGGGCGCGCTACGGCGACCTGATTAACTACAGCCGGACCACCGACAAGATCTCGTTGGCATAGCCAAGACGTTTCCCAACCGGTGGTTACGTCGCTTCATCCAGGGGCGAGCTTGTGTTTCGCCTAAAGGCTCAAATCTTCACAAATTAACATTTCTCGCTGTCCGAGGCGCTCCCAGGGGGTTGATTTCCCACTTTTCATTTGTTCTAAGGGTGGCTCGTTGGGCGTTAAAGATTACGCAGCTTCGCAGAATTAGCGAGCTGAAGTCTTTCGGCTGACGACCCCGTGCTTGCACGGCGGCCTACCGTTGCCGGTTTCCTTCGGCCCAGAGCCGTGCCGGCGATACCTTGCGTCCGACCTTACTTAGTCAGTGGAGGATTCGACCATGAAGTATGTGAAGATTGCTGTGCTGGCTCTGACCCTGATCGGCGCCACCCTGCCGGAAATGGCCCAGGCTTGCCGCCATCATCGTCGTTGCTGCGATTGCTGCTGCGAATCGTGCTGCAATAGCTGCAACTCCTGCGGCTCCAACTGCGGCTCCGGCTGCGGCGGTGGATGCGAGGCTGCTCCAGCCCCGGCTCCGGCCAAGTAGTAACCAGAAGCAAGAAGATGAGTCCAGCGATCCGCATCCTGCAGGTTGGCTATTCTTGCTGATCGATAAAATGCCCCGCGCTAGTCGAAAGGCCGGCGCGGGGCAATTTTATTGCGTCGGGGAGCCGACGCACTCAAGAACTAAGCCGCGCCTCCAGAATCGTTCCCCTCTGGTTCCCGACTGCTGACACTTGGCTCCTGTTGTGCGACTTCCGACTCCTGGCTTGCGGCATTCTCGGTTTCCAGGGATGGCTCTTGGGCTTGATAGAACTGCATCAAGTCGCTGAACGTGCGCAGCGGCTCCTTCCCTTCCTGCATCGCCTTGGAAATCGGGATCAAGGGCTTCGGCTTCGATTTTTGCTGATAATGATGGTGCGGCTGGCCCCCCGCTTTTCCGCGCTGTCGCCCGCGCGGCTTTCGCCCCATGTGCGGCGGACGAATTTCCCGCTGCGCCGCCGCCGCGCCTGAGGGATGCGCCGCTTGCGCGGCGTCGATGGCCGCATGGCTGGCTGCAATTTCCGCGGGTGCGCCGGCCTGAGCGGCGACGTCTGTCGATCCGTTCGTCGCGCCTGCCGGCTGGGGAGTCCGCTGGGGGCGATCTGGCCGCGGCCTGCGATCACCTCTGCGACGCTGCCCCTGACCTTGCGCCACGCGCTGCGTTGGCTCATGCCGCGGCGTGCCCGGCGCAATCATCGTCAGCGAAACGCGTCGCCGCGTTTTGTCGATCTCCATCACCCACACTTTCACAATATCGCCGACCGAAACGACCTCGTGCGGATCCTTCACAAATCGATTTGCCAACTGACTGACGTGCACCAGACCGCTGTCGTGCAAACCGATATCCACGAACGCGCCGAAATCGACGACATTCAGCACGCAGCCCATCAGCTCCATGCCGGTCTGTAAATCTTCCAGCTTCAAAATGCCGCGTTTGAAGATGGGCGAGGGCAAATCTTCGCGCGGATCGCGACCCGGCCGCGTTAGCTGCGCCAGAATGTCGCGGAGCGTCATTTGCCCGGCGCTCAAGTCGGCGGCCAACTGCTCCGCCTGCCCTTCCAACTCCGCCACTTTCTGCCCAATGTCGGCGGCTCGCTCCTTCTGCCGCAAATCCTCCGACGAATACCCCAATTTCTGCAGCACCCGGGCCGCCAAGTCGTAGCTTTCCGGATGAATCCAAGTCGCATCCAGCGGATTATCCCCGTCGACAATTTTCAAAAAGCCAGCCGCCTGCACGAACGTGGCTTCGCCGAACCCCGGCACTTCTTTCAATTGCTCGCGATTGCGAAACGGCCCGTTGGCACTGCGATGATCGTACAACCGCCGCGCCGTGAGTTGATTCAGCCCGCTCACGTAACGCAGCAGCGCCGGGCTGGCGGTATTCACATCCACGCCCACGTAATTCACGCACGATTCCACCACCGCATCCAGCGATGCCCGCAAATGCTTGGCCTTCACGTCGTGCTGATACAACCCGACGCCCAAACTGCCCGGGTCGATCTTCACCAGCTCGCTGAGCGGATCGAGCAACCGCCGACCGATGCTGATGGCGCTGCGCAGCGTGGCGTCGTGCTGCGGCAATTCCTCGCGCCCAATCGGGCTGGTCGAATATACGCTTGCCCCTGCTTCGTTGACGATCACATACGCCACGCCGTCGTCCTTCAACTCGTTCGTCAACAATTCGCCCAAGAGTTCTTCCGTCTCGCGGCACGCGGTGCCATTGCCCGACCGCGATCACCGGCAGGCTATGGTTGCTTGACCATTTCGACCAACTTTGCCCGCCCCTCCACCCGCCGCTCTTGCTTCCCGACCAGATGAATCACCACCTGATCCAGCAGATTGCCGAACTCATCCAGCGCCGCCAACTTGCAGCCGCTTTTGAACCCCGGATCGATCGCCAATACCCGCCGCCCGCGCACCGGCGGCAACAGCAGCAAGTTCCGCAAATTCTTGGCGAACACCGTCACGGCGTGCGCTTCGGCCGCCTCGGTCATTTCGCGGCGAATCTCCCGCTCCAAACTCGGCAGCACCAGCCGCTACGAGCGTATCCCGGGCACAGCCCCGCAAGAATTCGGCATGCGGATGATCCGTCGGCGCCAACAGCGCCTCGGCCTCCTGCGCCATGGCCGCTTCGTCGGCCTCGATCTTCACGCGCAGCATCTTTGCCCGCTCGCCGCGATTGATCGCCAGCACCCGATGCGGCGGAATTTTTCCCAGCGGCCCTTTGAATTCGAAATAATCGCGGAATTCCTTGCCTTGCTGCTCGGCGATCTCGGTTTTGGCGCACACCAATTGGCCGGTCTTCTTCATGATCCGCCGCAGCCGGCCGCGCAAATCGGCCCGCTCGCTGAAGTCTTCCGCCAGAATGTGCCCCACGCCCAAGCAGCACGTCGGCCACTGAATTCAGTTGCCTATCGGCATCGACGAACTCCGCCGCCCGGCTTGTCCAAATCGGCCGCGGCCGGCGATCCCGCCAAAATCTCCGCCGCCAACGGCTCCAACTGCCGCTCGCGCGCCACCGTGGCCAGCGATTGCTTCTTGGGCTTGTACGGCAGGTACAAATCTTCCAGCCGCTTGATGCTGTCGGCCGAGGCGATCGCGCCGGCCAACTCCGGCGTCAGTTTCCCTTGGCTGTCGATCGATCGCAGAATGGTCTGCTTCCGCTCCACCAGCATCCGCACCCGGCCAACCTGATCCTGAATCTGCCGGATCTGCTCCTCGTCCAACCCGCCGGTCTGATCTTTGCGATACCGCGTGATGAACGGAATCGTGTTCCCGGCATCCAACAGCCGCACCACGCTTTCCACCTGAGCTAGTGGCAGCGATAGGCTATGGGCTACCGGCGCAAGATCAATAGTCGTGGTAAAACCCATGCAGCGGAGCCAAATAGCCCCATCTCCATCAGAAGCGCCGGCCTGGCGCAGCGGAGATGTTCATCAGAATGTGTGCGCGAAAGTGGCCCACAAGGGCAAGGAAGTCGAAGCAGCGAATATAGTTGGCACGCGCAAATCGTTCCGCGCGCAGATGTTACCACCAGCAGCAATCTAAACTCCCCCTCGCGGCATTGTCAAGCAGAACGAGCGATCAGTAGCGCAGCTCAAGACTTACACCGCGCTCGATGCGCAACAATCAAAGAATATCGAATTGAGACTTCTGCAAAACCGATTCGCATGACCTCAATCGACACCTTCAGCACTCTGATCCATTCCTCGACCTCCAGCCTCCGACCCCGACTTCCAACTTCAACCCTTCACCCCCAATTCAGTCATTCAGACCCTCATGCCTCCAGTCCATTTTCCCCGCCATCTGCCCCTGCTAGCACCACCAAAAAAAATCCTAATTCCCGGCGAAATTCCTCAAACCCGCACGCCCCGTCTTGCCGATAAACAGAAGTGCTAAAGCAGGGTGGGCCACACAGGCATGCCGGACCACCGGATGCCAGCCCCACGTGTCAAGGATGACAAACATGTCTACGGCTCGCCGCCTCAAAGTGTATTACGGACCGGAATCCGAAACCGCCACCGTCTCGCAGCACAACTCCTCGCCGCAGACCGTCACCGTCTCGCTGGCCGAAGTGCTGCCCCTGCTGGCCGACGCCGTCAACAGCCGCCGCACCTGGCTGCGCGACTTCGCCAACGACGACATCACCATCTCCGCCGATCTCTACGAAGTGATCCTGGCCTACCAGCATCACCTCCGCCCCGGCGCCTAAAACGCCGCGCAATAATCTCCGATTTTCCATCTGCCCCGCCCCACCGCGGGGCATTTTTTTGCGCTGGCCAATCGTGCGCGGGTGGCACGCCCTGACGTCGCAACGGCGTGGTAACCTGCTGCCGTTCAGTCGTTTCATCGTTCATCATTTATCGTTTCCTCTCGCCTCCCCCCAAGCTAGACTTACCACGGAGATCGAACCGCCCCAGAGCCACACCATGACCAACCCGCAGCCGCCGCGCCCGCCCACGCCCCCCGGCCATTGGTTCCTGGGAAACCTCCCCGATTTCCGCCGCGACATGCTCGGCTTCTTCACCCGCTGCAATCGCAATATGGCGATCTCGTCGCGCTCCGCTTCGGCCATCGCCACGTCCACCTGGCCACGCATCCCGATTTCGTCGAGCAAATTCTCGTCACCGAATATCGCAACTTCGGCAAAAGCTACGTCTTCGAACTGCTGCGCCCCGTGCTGGGCAACGGCCTGGTGAATAGCGAAGGCGCTTTCTGGCTGCGTCAGCGCCGCCTGATGCAGCCCGCCTTCAGCCGCGCAAGCGTCGCCAACTACGCCCCGGCAATTCTCGATTCCACGCGCCGCATGCTCGACGATTGGCGCAGCGGCGAAACCCGCGACCTGCACCGCGAAATGAATCGGCTCGCCCTGGCCATCGTCGGCAAAGCGCTCATGGACGTCGACCTGGGCAACGTCGGCGACGAAATCTCCCAACCGCTGGAAGAATCGTTCCACGACTTCAGCCACCGGTTCGAAAGCCTGTGGCACTTCCCCATGTGGGTCCCCACGCCGCGCAACCTGCGCGCCAAGCGCAACGTGCGCCTGCTCGATACAGTCGTGAACCGCATCATCCGCCAGCGCCGCGCCAGCGGCGGCGACCGCGGCGACCTGCTCTCCAAACTCATCGCCGCCCGCGACGAAGAAGATCAAACCGGCATGACCGACCGCCAACTCCGCGACGAAGTGATGACGCTCTTCTTGGCCGGCCACGAAACCACCGCCAACGCCCTGGCCTGGACCTGGTTCCTCTTGGCCCAAAACCCCGAACCCGATGCGCGCCTCGCCGCCGAACTAAACACCGTCCTCGGCGATCGCGAACCCACCGCCGCCGACCTGCCGCAGCTCCCCTACACCGAAGCCGTCGTCAAAGAATCGATGCGCCTGTTCCCGCCGGTCTTCGCCTTCAGCCGCCGCGTCCTGCACGACACCGTTATCGGCGGCTTCCACATCCCGGCGCACACCGCCGTCATCATGAGCCAATGGGTCATCCACCGCGACCCACGCTGGTGGCCCGACGCCGATCAATTCAAACCCGAGCGCTGGCTCAGTGATCTCCCTCTCACTCAGGAAGAGGGCCGGGGTGAGGGTGTATCGTCGCGCACCATCAACTCATCCATGTACGAAAGATCGCCATACGCCTATTTCCCTTTCGGCGCCGGACCGCGCGGCTGCATCGGCAATCAATTCGCCATGCTCGAAGCCACGCTCGCCGTGGCCAGCATCGCCGCGCACTTCCGCTTCGAACTCATCGCGTCGGAAAAAGTTCGCCCCTGGCCCTCGGTCACGCTGCGCCCCGCCGCCGGCGGAATCCCCGCAGTAATCCACCGCCGCCAACCCGCCGCCTCAGCCGTGGCGGCTCAAACGCGCTCTGTCTAAGCCCCGCTCAAGCGCGATATAATTGCCCGGCATCACAATAGCCGGACGGGCAACGCCCTCCGGAGCCGCGCCAATACATCCCCCATTCAAAAAGACATCGCCAATCTGACCCCTGACCACTGACCACTGAACCCTGACCACTGAACCCTGAACCCCGCGTTCATGCCCGATAAACCCGCCCACAAAACCGACCAATCCGCGCACCCCGCCGACAGCGCAAACAAACCCGCCCCCGCCGACAACGGCCAGCCCGATCCCGCCGTCACCGCCGCCGCCGAAGCCGTCGCCAAAGCCGCCAGCTCCATCGCCAACGCCGCCAGCTCCGTCGCCGCGGCCGCCGCCCCCGGCGCACCTGTCTCCCTCGACCGCCAGCGCATCAACGACCTGATCTCGCAAATCAAGGAATCGGCCGACAAGCTCGCCGCCGATCAACCCTCCCGCGGCGATCTGAAAATCCTCAGCCGCACCATGCGCGAGCTCCGCTACGCCTTCAAAGTTTTCTCCCCCTACCGCTCCCGCCGCAAAGTCACGGTCTTCGGCTCCGCCCGCACCCGCCCCGACAAAGAAACCTACAAGCAGGCCGTCGAGTTCGGCCGCAAAATGGCCGAGCAAGGCTGGCTCGTCGTCACCGGCGCCGCCAGCGGCATCATGGAAGCCGGCCACGTCGGCGCCGGCCGCGAAAACTCGATGGGCCTCAACATCATGCTCCCCTTCGAGCAATCCTCCAACCCCATCATCGCCGGCGATCCCAAGCTCGTGCACATGAAATACTTCTTCACGCGCAAACTGATGTTCGTGAAAGAATGCGACGCAGTGGCCCTCTTCCCCGGCGGCTTCGGCACGCTCGACGAAGGCCTCGAAGTCCTCACCCTGCTGCAAACCGGCAAGCGCGACATGGTCCCCATCGTCTTCATCGACGAACCCGGCGGCCAATACTGGCAACCCCTGGTGCACTTCTTCAAGAACGAACTGCTCTCCAACGGCATGATCAACGAAGACGACCTGTCGCTCTACCGCGTGACCGACTCGGTCGAAGCCGCCGTCGCAGAAATCCTGCAGTTCTTCAAGGTCTACCACAGCATGCGGTACGTAAAAAATAAACTCGTCTTCCGCCTGCACGAACCGATCAGCGACGAACTCCTGGCCGACATCAACGAAAACTTCCGCGACATCCTCACCGACGGCCAGTTCACCCAAGGCGGCCCGCAGCGCGAAGAAAAAGACGAACCCGCCCTCATCGCGCTGCCGCGCCTCATCTTCCACTTCAACCGCCGCAGCCTCGGCCGCTTGCGCCAACTCATCGACACCCTCAACCGCGGCCGGATCTAAGCGAACGCTCGAATTCTCACTTATTGGCGAGATTTAAATCATTGTCGAAGGATCAGACATATGACACGCCATCTTCGAAGGTTGGGCAATCAGATTCGAATATCCCTCCCGCACGACAAGGATGGGTACCTGGGTCGCGAATGCCCAAATCCCGAATGCCTGAAGCATTTCAAGGTTAAGCCGGGGACAGGGCTCACGGGTAAAGATTTACCATGTCATTGTCCCTATTGCGGGCACGCCGGCCGAACAGACACCTTTTATACTCCCAGCCAAATAAAATTCGCAAAATCGGTTGCTTTGGGGAAAGTACACGCGGCGGTCGTAGACGACCTGAAAGACATAGCCACCAAATTCAATCGCAATTCCTCTGGCGGACTAATCGACATCAAAATTAACGTGTCGAGTCGTCCATCAGCGCTTCAGTACTACAGCGAAAAGGAATTGGAAACAAATATTCAATGCAACAAGTGCACTCTGCATTACTCCGTCTATGGACTGTTTGCGTTTTGCCCAGATTGCGGCCAACACAATTCACTACAAATCCTCGATAAGAACTTTGACCTCATCGAGAAGATTCTGAATTTAGCGAATGGCGCGGAGCAAGACGTTCAATCTAAGTTGACCGAGAACGCGCTCGAAGATTGTGTTTCCGCTTTCGATGGCTTTGGTCGCGAGCTATGCCGTATTCACGCCAACAAAGCGAGCAAACCGGAACAAGCGGAAAAAATATCATTCCAAAACTTACTGGGCGCCAGGACCAACGTAGTCAATATCTTCGGATTCGACATATCGACTTGTCTTGATTCCACCGAGTGGTCGTCGGCGATCCGTGCCTTTCAAAAGCGCCACCTTTGCAGCCACAAACTGGGCATCATTGACCAGGAATATATTACGAACACTTCCGATCCATCCGCAGTAATCGGCCATAAGATTTCGATCGCGCCGAAAGAAGTAAGTGAAACGATCGCAATAGTCCGCAAAATCGCCCAACATTTATCCGGTAGCCTCCCTACATGCGCACCCAAAGGACCTCCATAGAAATGAACGATGCGGAAATCCTCGAATACCAGGCGAAGTGCGCGAATGCAATTGTGGCCAAGTTAAATGCTGTGAGACACGATGAGCCCATTACGCACGCAATCGAGCTACTTTTGAGCCGAATCGTCGGTGCAGGGAGCTCAATTTAAGTCCTCCAAGAGCATTCATCCCACCAGTTTGAATTTGACGGAGGAATGATTCTCCGCGGCATATACGACGCAATGCTGCAGGCACTCTACATCCTTTCTGAACCCCATCTGCGCGAGCAGCGCGCCAATTTATACTTGGACTCCTACTGGATCGAACATAAAAGAACCATTCCGATCTTTGATAAGAATGCGACGGCCTTCGCTCGCAAGTTGTCAAAAAGCCCGAAGTGCGCAATTTCAGAGCCAGAAATTGAGCAACGATATCAACAAGTTCGGCCGCGACTTTGTGAACTCGAAAGGAAAATTAAAACGAAATTGGTACGGCAATGATCTGCGGGATATCGCGGAATTGATTGGGCGAGACACGGAATACGAAATTCTGCAAAAGCTCCTCTCTGGCCCCGTCCATTCATCCTCCCTAGCGCTCAAAAATGGACCACAATTCAAAGGGTATCTCTTGCTTGACCTTGCCTGGACCTTCTCGTTCAGAGTCTTAGGTCAGTTCGCAGAATATGTGAAAGTCGAACTGGATGACGCGGAACGGCAATTAATCGCCCACTCCAATGAGAACGTCTTTGAAAATACAGGTGCGACAACCTCCCCCTAACTTTTGAGCCACTCATCGGCTAAGGTGAATCTCGTTACGCCAACGTACCGGCGTAGCACACTCCGTGGTTTCACTGCTCGATGGTATGAGCAATTAGCAACTAGCAGTTAGCCGGGTGGCACGCCCTGAAAGGGCGTGGTCGATCGCAAAAGAGGGAACGACCGACTCCCTTCTACTTCCATTTCGCGCTTCTTCGCGTTTTTCGTGGCTAATCGCCAATTCCTGCCTTCCTGGCTTCCTTATAAGAATTGCCCGCTTCGCATCGTTCCCTTGGCGTCTTTGCGCCTTTGCGTGAGAACCTGCCGACCGTTCCGTCGTCGTGCCCGTCGTGCCGTCGTGGTCAACTCCTCCGCGTCTCTGCGCCTCTGCGCGAAATCTTCCGCTTCAATTCTGCAGCGCGCCGATTGCAGTTCCAAAGAGATAACAGAAAATAGCCCCAGCCTCGGCATCTGGTAATCAGCATTTTCACGCCCCAAAAAGGTCAACGGGGCAATCCATGACACAAGTGGAGATGAAACCCATGAAAGCAATTCCCATTGGTTCCGCAGCTGCGGTGCTCCTGCTCGCCCTCTGCCAGCCAGCCGCATTCGCCCAAGACAACCTAACGCAGCAATTGAACCAGCTCACTCAGCGAGTGAACCAATTGGAGTCGGGCCAAAGTCAACTTTGGGCTGTTGTCCACCGCGAAGCCGGCGGCGCAGCACTATGGTTGTTCGGCACCTTCTGTGCACTCTGGGCACAGAATACAAACCGCAACGCCTGGCTGTGGTTCTTCCTGGGACTATTCTTCAGCGTCATCACCGTGATCGTGCTGCTAGTCAAAAACTCACATGATCGCGAACAGAAATCGCCTGGCATTTGAACTTCCCAATTCGCGCCACGCCTGCGGTCCATCCGCACCACCCGTCTCGTCGTGCCCGTCGTGCCGTCGTGGTAAAAAAAGCGAATCTGCGTTCATCCGCATCCATTTGCGGTTCCCCCCTTCCGCCCGCTCCGTGCCTCCGCGCTCGGCGGTTAATCGAATTTTGTCCGCCGCAGCACACCACGACCCCGCGCGCCATTTCCCGACCCAATTCGCAATCTGTCCGCCCCCGCGCGCACCATGAAACCCCAAACTCACTAAATTTTGTCCACGCCCCAATGCCGCCGGTCCGAGAAAACCAGACAACTCAGTCACTTGGCACCAGACACAATCCAACCGATTTCGCCGCCCAAACTGGGACCCCCGCCAACACGCTAAAATCCAACCCGCCCCACCCCGCCCGCGCAGCGAATTCCCCCACTCCGCATTCGATTTTTGTCCCCTTCCCTCCATCCGCTCGCCGAAACCGTCGTGCCCGTCGTGCCGTCGTGGTTAACTTCCTGCCTTCCTGGCTTCCTAATAGAAAAATGCCCTCTCCGCGTCTCTGCGTCTCTGCGTCTCTGCGGTTAACCCGATCACCCAAATTCATGCACCATCTCCACGAGCGCGACCGCATTATCGACCGGCGTTTGCGGCAAGATGCCGTGCCCAAGATTGAAGATATGCCCGACACGCCCGGCAGCCTGATCCAAAACTTCCTTCGCCCGCCGGCGCAATTCAGATCGATCCGCCAACAGCGCCGCGGGATCCAAATTCCCTTGAATCGCCCGGTCATGCCCAATCGCCCGCCAGGCATCGTCCAAGCGAATGCGCCAATCCACTCCGATCACCGATCCGCCCGCTTCGGCCTGCAACGGCACGAGCGCCGGATTGCCGGTCGCAAAGTTGATCACCGGCACGCCGGGCGGCAAACCATCGATCACCGCTTTGGTATGCGGCAACACAAACCGCCGATAATCGTCCGGCCCCAAACATCCAACCCAACTATCGAACAATTGCACCGCATGCGCCCCGGCGGCAATCTGCGCATTCAGATAGCGAGTGATGGCCCGCGTGAGCCGGCTCATCAGCACCGTCCAAGCGCCGCTGTCGCGGTACATCAGCGTTTTGGTGTGCAAAAAATTTCGGCTAGCGCCCCCTTCGATCACATAGCTTGCCAGCGTGAACGGCGCACCGGCAAAACCAATCACCGGCATGCCCTTCGGCAAGCCCGCGCGAGTCTGCCGCACCGTTTCCATCACGAACGACAGCGAATCGACGCTTTCCAACTCCAGCACACGATCCACATCGCGCGCTTCGCGCACCGGATTGTGGATTGCCGGCCCTTCGCCGGCGGTGAATTCCAAATCCATTCCCATCGGCTCGAGAATCGGCAGCAGATCGGAAAAGATAATCGCCGCATCGACGCCCAACCGCTTCACGGCCGTGATCATCACCTCGGCACACAGCGCCGGGTTCTTGCACAACTCCAAAAAGCTGGTCTTCTCGCGCACGGCGCGATATTCCGGCATGTAGCGACCGGCCTGGCGCATCAGCCAGATCGGCGTGTGCGGCACCGCCTCGCGCCGGCACGCTTTCATGAACACGCTTTGCTACGCGGGATCGTTCGGATCGATCGCCGGCGCCTCGCCGCGAGCTTGTTTCAAATTCGGCGCCGCCTTGGCCAGCCAACGCTTTTTGGAAAGCAGCTCGGCCGCATCCTCCGCAACCGCGTTGACCAGGGCCGCCATCGTGGGATGCTCCGGCTGCACGTCCACCGGCAAATCGTGCTGCCGTATCATGGCGCTGGTGTCGGGCCCGATCGAACCGATCACCGCCGCGCGCAATCCTTGCCGCACTTGCTCGGCCATCCCGGTGCGCTGGGCCAGATTCAAAACGTTCACCAGTTGATGGCTGGTGGTGAACAGCGCCGCATCGATCCGCCCATCGGCAATTTGCTTCAGTGCCGCCGACAGCTCCGTGGTATCTTCCGGCAAATCCCAGTGGTACAGCCGCAGCGTGATGACCGTGGCGCCGCGGGCTTCCAGGCCGGCCAACAAGCTGGCATTGGGCTCGCCGTATTCCTGCAGGCCGATGGTGTGATTGGCGATCGGCACGTAGCGATCGATGGCCTGCAGAATCTCGCGCCAGGTATGCGGCTGCAGCGGTGGCATGGGTCGGCTCGATTCCCAGGCCGCGCAGCGCCTCGGCCGGTTTGGGCCCGCGCACGACGGTGACGATATCGCCGACCGCCGCAATGAACCGCTGGCGATCGACGTGCCGCTCGACCTGTTCCATCAGCCGCAGCACGCCTTCGCCGGTGGTGAAGATGATCACATCCACCTGGCCGGTAATCACCCGATTGGCGAAATCGACCGCCTCGGGGTTTTTGCAGGGCGTGACCTCGCGGAGGGCGGGCGTCACGGTGGGCACGCCGCCGCGCTGGCGGATCAGCTCGGCCAGTTCGGCGGCCCGGCGGTTCTCGAACGCCACGACCTGCAGGCCGGCGAAGCTGTGATTGGATGAATCGGGCATGCACCCATCGTAATCAAGAAGAGGAGAAAAGGAGAGGAGGAGAAAAGGCGATTACACGCCGCCCGAAGTCGGTCGGCAGTGCGCATAAAAAAACTCTGCCCGGCACTTTCGTACCGGGCAGAGCGTCAACTTCAAGCTAACCGTACGGAGCGAGCTTAGTTCTCGCGGACGTACTTGCTGGCCTGCACAACCCGATGGGTGCTCGGAATCGAAGCCGACGGATCGGACATCGGGGCCGGAGGCATCGGGGCGGTGTCGCCGCTGCTGGTGGCAGCCGGAGCAGCCGAGAGCCAGACGCCGAAGCGCTGGTACTGCAGCCGCAACCCGAATCGCAACCGCAGCCACAGCTATTGCAGCTATTGCAGCAGCTGTTGCAGCAACGTTCGTGGCAGCAACGGTGGCAGCTGAACAGGTCGCTCAGCCAGCAGTGGTGGCAACGTTCGTGGCAGCAATCGTCGCAGCAGCTATTGCAGCCGCAGATTTCTCGCAACCGCACGACTTTTCGCAACCGCAGCTATTGCAACCGCAGCTTTGCAACCGCAAGACTTTTCGCAACCGCAGCCGCAACCACAATCGTGGTGGCAACCGCAGGAGTGCTCGCAGCCGCAGCTCTTTTCGCAGCCGCAGCTATTGCAACCGCAGGACTTTTCGCAGCCACAGCTATTGCAACCGCAGGACTTTTCGCAGCCAGCTATTGCAGCAATCGTCGCAGCACTTGTGGTGGCAATCGAACAAGCCACGCAGACCACCGAACAGATCGCAGTGGTGGTGGCAGCAGTCGTTGCAGCAATCGTTGCAGCAGCTATTGCAGCCGCAGCCATTATCGCAACCGCACGACTTTTCGCAGCCGCAGCTCTTCTCACAGCCGCAGCCACAGCTCGTGTGGCAACCGCAGCCATGATCACAGCCACACGTGTTGCATCCACAGCACCCTTGTCGCAGCCGCAAGACTTTTCGCAGCAACAGGCTTCTGCGGCACAACAGGTTTTCTCGCAGCACCGCGGTTCGCAACAGCAATTGTCGCAGCCGCCGCTGTCAAGGCCCAGCATACGGTCGAGTAACTCGAAACCGTAGCTCCGGCCAGCCAGGCTCACGCAGAGCATGAGCGCTCCAAAAACCAGTTTCAGCTTCATCGAACAACATCTCCTTTGCGGGTTAAGCCGCGGATCTTGCGCATTCCCACAGAACTGTCCGTTGAGGGGACAGCTCTGTTTTCCTTGGATTCGGCTAGGTTCGTGTCCGACCAGGCAGGCGGGACCGCGGTGAGGCGGCGTGCCGGGAAGGTTCGTTACGGACGTCCTTGGCCGAGGAAGGTGGGTTTGAAAACCTGCGGCTCACACGGTGTATTGCGCCAGGACCGTCGAGCCAATCCTTGACCCGAAAAAACCGAACCGGTTGCCTGACGCACCCTGAATACGTGCCGCAAAAGCACGCTAATTCTTTAGGGACAGCTTGTTCATCGACCGACCCAGTTCGCCCCCTTTAAGGGTCCGAAGTATTTTTAGGTAAATGGTTTACGGATAGCGTTGGGCAAACCTTGCGGCCCTAAGAAGCTAGTGAAACCTTGCCGCTTATCCGGCGGTGCCAAGCACTGAAGGCGACGTTACGCACGGCAAAAACAGCCAGATTTGCCAGATTGGGATCGCAATGCGGCCCGCCGCGCCTGGATAAACATCGTCCGGCGGCCGGCGAAGTTGCAGCCTTTATGGATTGAATTGAGGACGCCATGCGGCAGTGCCTGGGGCATGTCCCGATTTGCAATTTACAGCCAGCACCGCATCGCGGCGTCGAGCAATGTCGGTCTGAGTTTCGCATTGCTGCTCGCTTGAATCGAATGTGGCCACGGAAATGCGCCGCTTGCTGACGTGGGGGCATTTCCTTATCTCTGAGACGTATCCCGCCTTTGTGACCCGGAAGTTTTGCCCACCCCGGGGATTGATCATGCGCATGGAACACTGCCCCGTTGGGGTTATGGCCCGTTGGTTCAATGTTGTTGGGGCAGTACTGGTCGCGATCGCAATTCTACTTAGTGCCGGGCTGGCTGTTGCCGCCGATCCGATGGATTGGCCGAACTGGCGCGGGCCGGAGCAAAACCGCATCTCGCGCGAAACGGGGCTGATTGATAAGTGGGACCCGGAGAGCGGCGAGAACGTGCTGTGGAAGAACACCGAGGCGGCCGGCATCTGCTCGCCCATCGTGCTCAATGGCAAAGTGTACCTGCAGGTGCGGTACAAGCCGGATACCAAAGAGGAGCAGGAAGAGGTCATTTGCGTCGATGCAAATACGGGCAAAACGCTGTGGGAAAATCGCTGGAATGTGTATTTATCGGACGTGCCGGCCGAGCGTGTGGGCTGGAGCCCGGTGGTGGGCGATCCGGAAACCGGCCGCATTTATGCGCAAGGCGTAAACGGATACTTCAGTTGCATCGACGGCGAAACGGGCAAAACCATCTGGTCGCGTTCGCTGGGGGAAGAGTTCGGCATGATCAGCCCGTACGGCGGTCGCACGCATCCGCCGGCGTTGTTTGAAGATTTGGTGATTATCAATGGCGTGATGGTGGGCTGGGGCGACACGGCGCCGCCGGCACATCGTATTTTGGCGCTGGATAAGAACACGGGCGAACCGCAGCTGGTTTGCGCACACGAAGCCGCTGCCGGAAGACACGATCTTTCAGCACGCCGTTTTTCACGGTGCTGGATGGCGAGGCGGCGATGGTGATCGGCTCGTCCGACGGCGCGGTGTGGGCGTTTCAGCCGCGCACCGGAAAACCGATTTGGAATTTCCGCATGTCGCCGCGCGGGCTGAGTCCTTCGCCGGTGGTTGTGGGAGACAAAGTGTACGAGTCGCAGGCGGAGGAGACTCTGGATCGTCGAACGGCCGGTTCATTGACATGTTTCAAAGGCACGGGCCATGGCGACATCACCAAGACGAATGAAATTTGGACCGTGCCCAGAGTGATGGCAGGCAAGTCGTCGCCGCTAGTGGTCAATGGCCGCGTATATAGCGCCGATGATACGGGCAACCTGTGGATTGTGGATGCCGAAACCGGCAAGGTGATCGGCGGCAAGCCGGTGAAGTTGATGGGCACGATCGTGCGCGCCAGCCCGCTGGCGGCCGACGGCAAGATTTATTTGTGTTCGACGAGCGCGTGGCACGTGATGGAGCCGACGGAAAACGGCGTGAAGTTTCTGGACAAGATGCGGCTGCCGGAAGCCGACGAAGTGAGCGGTTCGCTGGCCGTTTCGCATGGCAAGATTTATCTGCCGACAGGGGCGGGACTGTATTGCCTGGGCAAGAAAGATGTCAAACCATCGGCGACAGCGATTCCGCCTGCACCCAAAGAAACGCCGATTGGAAACGACACAGCCCCGGCATGGGTTCAGGTTTCGCCCTGCGAGTTGCTGCTGAAGCCGGGCGAGAAGCAGGAATTCAAGGTCACGCTGTTCAACGATCGCGGGCAGGCGGTCGGCCGAGCAGCCCGCCGCATTCACATTAGATGGCCCGGGGGAAATCGATCCTGAGGGAACGTACACGGCGCCCGATGTGCAATCGCCTGCGGCCACGATCGTGACGGCGAAAGTGGGCGACGTAACCGGGCAGGCGCGGATCCGCATTGTGCCGCCGCTGCCGTGGAAGTTCGATTTCAACGACACGCCGCTGGCGAAGAATCCGGCCAAGCCCGACGCGCCGCCGGAAGGCGAAGCGCCGCTGACGTGGATTGGGGCGCGGCATCGCCACAAGATTCGAGAGATGGACGGCGACAAGGTGATGGTCAAAGTGACCACCATTCCCAAGGGAACGCGCAGCCAATGCTGGATGGGCCCGCCGGATTTGCACGACTACACGATTCAAGCCGATCTGCGCGGCGCGAACAACAACGGCCAATTGCCCGACATGGGGTTGATTGCGCAGCGTTACACGCTGGACCTGATGGGCAACAGCCAGCAGTTGCAGATTCGATCCTGGCCGCCGCAGGTGGCAGCGGCGGTTTTCGCAAACAATTCCGTTTTCCTGGAAAGGCGATAAGTGGTACACCATGAAGTTCCAGGCCAGCACGGAAGGCGGGAAGGCGCATTTGCGCGGGAAGGTTTGGCCGCGTGGCGAAAGCGAGCCGCAGAAGTGGACGATTGAAGCGGTCGACGAGGTGCCCAATTTGCAGGGCAGCCCCGGCTTGTTCGGCCAATCGACGGTGGCGGAGATTTACATCGACAACGTGACGGTGGCGCCAAACGAGGAAGATAAGTAGGACTGACCATGATTTTGCGATTCAGTGCAGCGGCATTGGCGGCGGCAACCATCGTGATATTTGCGTCCGGGCGTTCGGATGTGCTGGCTGCGGGAGAAACATCGCCGGTGGTCGGCGCGCCGGTGCAGAAACACGCGGCGGTGAGTTCGGCGGCGACCGGGGGCAGCGCGATCAATCTGGGCGGCCAGGCCACCAAAGCCGAAGGCGAATTGGCCGGGGTTGAAGGCTACACGAAATACGCGGCCGAAGTTGTGGGGATCGGACCGAACGATTGGGGCCAATGGGGCGGCTCGTCGATCCGCAACAACACGCCGGAGGCAAAAAATATTCCCAGCGAGTGGAGTCTCGGCGAATATGACTTGAACGCGCCGGCGGGGAAAAAAGAAGCCGCCAAGAATATCCAATGGGTGGCGCAGCTCGGTTTCAAAAGCTACGGCAATCCGGTCGTGGCCAACGGCAAAGTGTATGTGGGCACCAACAACGGCGCCGGATATCTCAAGCGCTATCCGCCGGAGGTGGATCTCGGCGTGCTGATGTGCTTCGATGAGAAGACCGGCAAATTCCTCTGGCAGGATAGCAGCGAGAAACTGCCCACCGGCCGCGTGAACGATTGGCCCGACGAAGGCTGCTGCAGCGCGCCGTTGGTCGAAGGCAATCGGCTGTGGTACGTCAGCAGCCGCGGCGAGGTGAAATGCCTGAACACCGCAGGGCCTGCGCGGCGGCAAGAACGAAGGCCCGGTGACCAATGAAAAGGAAACGGCGCTTGCGAAAAATCCGAAGGCCGAGTGGGAGGAAGACAAAGAGGCCGACGTGATTTGGGTGCTCGACATGATGCACGAACTGGGCGTGCAGCAGCACAACATGGCCAACTGCTCGATCACGGCCGCCGGCGACGTGCTGTTTGTGAACACCTCGAACGGCGTGGACGAAGCGCACATCAATCTGCCGGCGCCGTACGCCCCCACGTTCATCGCCGTGGACAAAAACACCGGCAAGGTGCTGTGGACGGACAATTCGCCCGGGCCCAACGTGCTGCACGGGCAATGGTCGTCGCCGGCATACGCGGTGATCGACGGGCAGCCGCAAGCCATTCTCGGGTGCGGCGACGGCTGGGTGTACAGCTTCGACCCGCGCGCGAGCGGCAAGCCGAAACTCTTGTGGAAGTTCGACTGCAATCCGAAGAAATCGCGCTACGTGCTGGGAAGCCGGGCGACGCGAAACCACATCATCGCCACGCCGGTGGTTTACAAAGGCTTGGTTTACATCGGCGTGGGAGAAGATCCGGAACACGGCGAAGGGGATGGCCACTTGTGGTGCATCGATCCGACGAAGCGCGGCGACGTGAGCCCGGAATTGGTGTTCAACGCCAAGAATCCTGATGTGCCCATCGCGCCGAAGCGCAATCAGGCGTGCGTGGAGGCGGACGGCGATTTCACGCGCGAGAACCCCAACTCCGCCTGGTGTGGCACTATGCCGGAGAGGACCGCAACGGCAACGGTAAACTGGATTTCGAAGAGACCATGCACCGCACGTGCGGCACCGTGGCGATCAAAGACGATTTGCTGTTCGTCGCCGATTTCAGCGGATTGGTGCATTGCCTCGACGCGAAAACGGGCAAGTGCCACTGGACGCACGACATGCAGACGGCTTGCTGGTCGTCGCCATTGATCGTGGATGGCAAAGTGTACATCGGCAACGAAGACGGCGACATTGTGATCTTCAAATTCAGCCCACAGAAGGAAGTGCTCAACAAAATCAACATGGGTTCCAGCGTTTACAGCACGCCGATTGTGGCCAACGGCACGCTGTTCATCTCCAACCGGAACCAGTTGTTTGCCATTCGATCGCCGGACGTTAAGTAAATAGCGCGCCGCTTGGAGCCGCCGGACAGGCCGAGCCATAATGGAACTTGGCAGGGTGTCCGATACAGGCCTCGATCTTTCTGTGGCGCTACCGATCATGTCCGCCAGTCCGCCGTCCGTATTGCCGGCCGCCGCATCGTTTGCGGGAAGGATTGGGGCGGATTCCTCTTGGTTTTGGCGGCTGGCGGGTGGCGCGCTCATCGTTGTCATCGTGGTCGGTGCATATTGGCCTGCGCTGAGGGGCGAATTTCTCCTCGACGACCGACTGCTGGTAAGCGAAAGCCCAATCATCCAGTCGTCCAATGGCCTGTATCGGTTTTGGTTCACCACCGAGCCGACCGACTACTGGCCGGTGACCAACACAAGTTTCTGGCTGGAGTGGCGGTTGTGGGGCACAAATACAACCGGTTACCACGTCACGAACTTGCTATTGCACCTGGCGGCGGTGTTCTTGATTTGGAAGATCCTGCGGACGCTGGCCATTCCCGGCGCATTTCTGGCGGCGTTATTGTTTGCGGTGCATCCGGTGAATGTGGAATCGGTGTCGTGGATCTCGCAGCGGAAAAACACGCTGGCGATGGTGTTCTTTCTGCTGTCGATTCTGTGGTATTTGCGGGCCGAAGAGAGACGAGAGACGAGGGGCGAGGGACGAGGGTCGGGGATTTGGTACTGGATGAGTTTGGTGGCGTTTCTGCTGGCGATGCTCAGTAAGGGTTCGGTGGCGGTTCTGCCCGTGCTGTTGCTGTTGATCGTTTGGTGGCGGCGGAAGCGGATCGACGCGTGGGATCTGTTGCGAACTGTGCCGTTCTTCCTGATCGCCGGCGCGCTGGCGTACGTGAACGTGTGGTTTCAAAAGCACGGGCTGGACATTGTAGTTCGGCAACGCGGATTTTTCGCAGCGGCTGGCCGGGGCCGGGGCGGTGGTATGGTTCTACCTGGCCAAGGCGCTGGCGCCGGTGTATTTGGTGTTCATCTATCCGAACTGGAATATCGAAGCGCGCGAGCTGTTGTGGTGGCTGCCGCTGGCAGCGGCGCTCATGCTAACTGCGATTTTGGCGCGGCAAGTGATGCGGCGCAACACCGACTGGCCCGCGCGCTGCTGTTCGCGTGGCTCTTCTTTTGCGCCGCATTGGTGCCCGTGCTAGGCTTTACCGACGTGGGGTTCATGCAGTATTCGCTGGTGGCGGACCATTACGAGCACATTGCCATCATCGCGGTGGCGGCTTTGGCGGCGGCAGGTTGGAGCCTTCTGGTTCCGGCGATCGCGCGGTGCGCATGCGCTGGGTACCGATCGTGGGAATCGTCGTCAGTCACGGGCGCACTTGCGTTTCTGACCTGGCAGCAGAACCAGCTCTACCGCGGCCCTTTGCCACTGTGCGAGGCCACGCTGGAGCAAAACCCCAGTTGTTGGCCGCTTCACAACGACGTGGGCGTTGCGCTGCGGAAACGCGGACGAACACAGGAAGCAATCGGCCACTACCAACAGGCGTTGCGGCTTAATCCGAATTTTGCAGACGCGCACTACAACTTCGGGAATTTGCTGCTCCAACTCGGACAAACTCAAAGCGCGATTGACCAGTATCAACAAGCGGTGCGATTGAACCCCGACAACGCATCGGCACATGATAATTTGGGAAGCGCACTGGCGCAGGTTGGCCGGCAACGGGAGGCAATCAAGCACTTCGAACGCAGCCTGCGCATCAAACCCGAATCGCCGATTACGCACAATAATTTGGCCAATGTGCTGGACGCTCTCGGGCAATCCAAAGAAGCCATTGCTCACTATCAAGAGGCATTGCGTTTGAAACCCGATTATGCCGAGGCCCACAACAACCTGGGCATGGCGCTGTTGGAAACCGATCGGCCGGAAGCGACCGAGCAATTTCAAGAAGCCCTGCGGCTGGCTCCGCAATACGCCGACGCCCACAATAACCTGGCGGGAGTGCTGCTTGATAATGGCCAGGTTTCAGAAGCGATCGAGCATTATCGGCAAGCACTGAGCCTGAAACCCAATTACGCTGAAGCATATTCCAATCTGGCAAGGGCGTACGCGGAAATGAACGAGCGCGACGCAGCGATCGCCACGGCGGAAAAGGGATTGGAATTGGCTCGCTCTCAAGGGCAGATGCCGCTAGCCGAACAGATCGAAAGCTGGCTCGCGGAATATCGATCGCAAAAGAACGGATTGCAAAAACCAGCACCCCAGCCGGGCGCGGTTCGAACAGCGCCCTAGGCAGCCCCGGAGCCGACAGCCGTGCAGCGAAACACACCAATGGCTAGCTTTCCTGCGCTTTCCACGGAGCCTAGGGCGCTGTCGAATTTGTCGTACTTAGGCGGGACAGCATTGATTGCGAGTCTGGCACTGTTGGTTTATTTGCCTGCACTGCGCGGCGACTTTGTCCTGGACGACGATCTGTTGCTGACGAAAAACGCGCTCGTCAAAGCCCCCGATGGCCTGTTCCGCGTTTGGTACACCACGGCGCAGCCGGATTATGTGCCATTAACAAGCAGTACGCTGTGGATCGAGTGGCGGCTATGGGGAATGAATTCGATGGGGTACCACGTTACGAATCTCGTGCTGCACATCGCTGCTACGTTTTTGATTTGGGCGATTTTGCGGCAGTTGTCGTTGCCGGGAGCGTTTCTGGCGGCGCTATTGTTTGCCGTGCATCCGGTCATTGTGGAAAGCGTGGCCTGGGTGGAACAACGAAAGAACACGCTTTCGATGTTGTTGTTTCTGCTGTCAATATATTGGTACGTGAAGTCGGACCAGCCTGCGCCGAGTCTGAAGAAAGGAAAATCCAGCAAGCGAACTTCTGGTGACGGGCGCCGCGGAATGGCGCGATGGTATTGGCTGAGCCTGTTGGCGTTTGCGCTGGCACTATTTAGCAAAGGATCGGTGGCGATTCTGCCGCTGCTTTTGCTGTTGATTGTGTGGTGGCGACGGGGAGAATTAACTCGCCGCGATTTGGCGCGGTGCGCCCCGTTCGTTTTGGTCGCAATCGTGCTGACGCCGGTGATTGTGTGGTTTGTGAAGAAGGGTTTGGAGACCACCATCCGCAACGATACGTTGCTGGAGCGGCTGTTGGGCGCCGGAGGCGTGGTGTGGTTCTATTTGTCAAAGGCGCTAGTCGCCGATCGATTTGTTGTTCGTCTATCCCCGGTGGCAGATCGACGCCGGCAACCGGCTTTGGTGGTGTGCCGCTAGCTGGCGGCAATAGTGACCACGGTTGTGTTGATACGGCTGGGAAGCCGGCACGGCGCGAATTGGGGCCGCGCATTGTTGTTCGCTTGGGGATTTTTTTGCATCGCACTGGCGCCGGCGATGGGCTTTGCCGACGTGGGTTTCATGCGATATTCGCTCGTGGCCGACCATTATCAACATCTGGCGCTGATTGGCGTGGTGGCATTGGTCGCAGCGGGCTTCGAATATTGGCGCGGCGCGAAGGCATTGTCGCTGGCGCCGCAGATCGCGGCGGGCACAGCGATCGCCGTGTTATCGGCACTCAGTTGGCAACAAGCCAGCTTGTTTGCCGGCCCCATCAAGTTGTATTCGAGCGTGCTGGCGAAGAATCCGGAGTGTCCGATGGCCCATTACAACCTGGCCAATTCGCTGTTCCAGAACCATGAAATTCCGCGAGCCATCGGGCATTACGAATTGGCATTGCGCTTGGACGCGAATTATCCCGGCGCACGAAAATTTGGGTGCAGCACTGATGAGCGTCGGCCGGCCGGAAGAAGCGATCGATCATTACCGGCAGGCGATTCAACACAAGCCGGACGACTACGACGCGATAGCGAACCTGGCGCTGGCATATGCCGCCGTGAAGCGGCCGGCGGATGCGATCAGCGGCGGCGGAAAAGGCACTGCAACTGGCCCAAGCGCATGGAGAAACAGCGCTGGCCCAGCAGATCGCGGATTGGTTGAAATCGTATCGCGCGAATCAGGCAAACGGTGTCGGCGGAGTGCCGGCGTCTGAAAGCGATCGCGCCACGCCCTAAGGAAGCAGCCAGCGCGGATGATGAGATCAAAGTTTTTATTTGCGGCGGCATCTTTGCTCATAGCGGCAGCGGCGTGGGCAGTATATGGCCGGGCGATGAACGCGCCATTTGTTTTTGATGACACGGTGACCGTTTACAACAATCCATCGATCACCAGCTTGTGGCCACTGTTGGGAAATGCCAAACATGGCGGGCCACTAAATGCGTCGAAGAACTACCCCACGGCCGGGCGGCCGCTGGCGAATCTTTCGCTGGCGGTCAATTATTACTTCGGCCAGCTCAATCCAGTCGGGTATCACATTTTCAATTTGGTTGTGCACGTGCTGTCGGCGGTATTGTTGATGGCAATTGTGCGTCGCACGCTGTGCTTGGACTATTTTGAAGGACGTATTGCGAATGCCGCCGGGCCGCTGGCGCTGGCAGCGGCGCTGTTATGGGCGTTGCATCCGCTGCAGACCGAGACGGTGATCTACGTCACCCAGCGCACCGAGCTGATGGTGGGGTTTTTCTATCTGGCCACGCTGTACGCCAGCTTGCGCTATTGGGGGGCGGAAACCGCGGCGGGTCGCGCAACATGGTGGGCGCTATCAACGTTGATGTGCCTGGCCGGCATGGCTTGCAAGGAGGTGATGGTCACGGCGCCGGTGATCGTGCTGTTGTATGAGCGCATGTTTATCGCCGGTTCTTTTCGCCGAGCATTGCGGAATTCCTGGCCGCTGTACGCCGGACTATTTTTCAGTTGGGGACTGTTGTTGTGGCTGAATTGGTCTGCGCCGCGGTCCAACACCGCCGGTTTTCATTTGGGAGTGCCCGCCTATGTGTGGTGGTGCACGCAAGCGAAAGTGCTGCTGATGTATTTGAAATTGGCGGTTTGGCCGTGGCCGTTGGCGATTCATTACGAGATGCCATATCTCACGACGTGGGGCACCGCCTGGCCGTGGCTAGTGCCGGCGGTGCTATTGGCAATTGGCACGCTGAGTACTTCTTTGGCGCCGCAGCGCGATCGGCTTTGTCGGCGCTTGGGTGCTAATTGTGCTGTCTCCCACGTTGGTCGTGCCCATCGTCAGCGAGGTCGCGGCAGAGCGGCGGATGTATTTGCCGTTGGCGGCGCTGGCGACACTATTCGTGGCGGGAGGTTACTGGGTTATCCAGCAAATTGCGGCAGTACCGGCACCTGATGCAGCAACTGGCAAGCGAACCTTGCGATGGACCGACGTGCTGGCCGGCGGCGGCAGCCTTCATCGTGGCATTGACGCTTGGCGTGATCAGTACGCGGCGTTTGGCGGCATATCAGAGTGCGGTAACGCTCTGGCAAGACAACGTTGCCTATCAGCCAGACGATCCATTGGCCCACAATATGCTTGGAAACGCACTCCTGCGAAACGGTCGCGCAGGAGACGCCGTAGACCAGTACAGGTCGAGTGCTGGAGCTGAAGCCTGATAATCCGGATGCGCATTCGAACCTCGGAGCTGCATTGGTTAGTTTGGGCCAGCCGGAAGAAGCACTCGGCCAATACCAGCAAGCGCTGCGGCTTGAGCCAGAAAACTTGGACGCACTGGCGAATACGGCGTTGGCATATGCTTTGATGAATCGTCCGAAGGAAGCCATTGAGACAGCCGAAAAGGCAGTGGAAATTGCCGGTTCGCATGAGGACGCAGCCCTGGCCGATAAAATTGAGACCTGGTTGAAATCGTATCGCGCTGCGCAGGCAAATGCGGCGCGACGAACAGCCCACGCCCGACGGCACTGGCGCAACACCCTGACAACCACCGGCGGAAACGCTACTTATGACACGTCGACAACTATTATCCGCGATGGCAACGCTGCTACTGGCCGGCGCGGTGTGCGCGGTGTACTGCCGAGCGCTGGACGCGCCATTTGTTTTTGATGACAGCGGAAGCGTGATCCACAATCGGTCCATAGTGCGGCTGTGGCCGCTTTGGGGCGATGCGGAACATCCCGGCCCGTTGAATCCGCCCAGCGACCTGCCGACCTCCGGCCGGCAGTTGGTGAATCTCTCGCTGGCGATCAATTATGCTGTGGGCCAGCTCAACCCAGTCGGCTATCACGCCTTCAATTTGATTGTGCACCTGCTTTCGGCGGCATTGCTGATGGGCATTGTGCGACGAACGTTATGCCTCGACTATTTCGCAGGAAGATTTACAAATGCCGCGGGGCCATTGGCATTCGCGGCGGCACTTTTGTGGGCCGTGCATCCCCTGCAGACGGAGACGGTGATTTACGTCACGCAGCGCACGGAATTGATGGTGGGCTTTTTCTATTTGGCCACGCTGTATGCGTGCTTGCGGTATTGGACGGCAGCCACCCCGGCCGCTGGGGACAATTGGCTGGCGCTTGCCACCTTGGCAAGTGTTGCGGGCATGGCCTGTAAGGAGGTGATGGTCACGGCGCCGGTGATCGTGCTGTTATACCAGCGGACGTTCATCGCGGGATCGTTTCGCCGGGCACTGCGGCAGTCGTGGCCGTTGTATGTGGGATTGCTGCGTCAGTTGGGGCTTTCTGCTATGGCTGAACTATTCTGCCCCGCGATACAAGTCGGCCGGATTTCATGTGGGGATTCCCGCCTACGCGTGGTGGTTTACTCAGGCCAAGATTCTGTGGATGTATTTGAAGCTGACGATTTGGCCTTGGCCGCAAGCGATTTATTACTACCTTCCGTACTTGACCACGTTCGGCGCCGCGTGGCGATGGCTATTGGCGACGGGGGCGCTGGCAATCGCCACGCTGGTTATGTGCTGGCGCCGTAGCGCGATCGGTTTTGTTGGCGCATGGGTGCTGCTGATTCTGTCGCCGACTTTGATCGTGCCGATCGTCACCGAGATGGCGGCGGAGCGGCGAATGTATTTGCCGCTGGCGGCGCTGGTGGCGTTGGCGGTTGCCGGCGGATACGCTTTGATCGAGCGGGCGGCACGGACGTGGGGCGCAAGCGGTGCCCAACGCACCATTTCATCCGCACGGTGGCTGGTTGCAATCGCGACGACTACCGCAGTGGTGCTGGCGGTGGCGTTGGGTGTGGTAAGTTTTCACCGACTAGCCGCATACGATAGCGAATTGACTCTTTGGCAGGATGTGTTGGACACTCAACCCAAAAACTTCATCGCTCATTACAACCTGGGAATTCAATTGGCGCGGGAGAATCGACCGCAAGAAGCGCTGCAAGAGTATCAGGCAGCAATCCAACTGAACCCAGTCTATGCCGAGCCACACAACAACATGGGCAACATTTTGTTGGAGTTCGGCAAAATTCCGGAAGCCATTGCCAGCTATGAGGAGGCGCTGCGGCTTAACCCCAATTATGCTCGCGCACATAATAATATGGGCACTGCGCTGGCGGAGATGGGCAAGATCACCGAGGCGATCGAACAATATCAGCAAGCGGTCCGGATCGAGCCGGACTTTGGCGGACGCTTACAACAATTGGGGCAAGCTGCTAATCAAGCAGAATCGTCCCGAAGAAGCCGCGGAGCGTTTCCAACTGGCATTGCAGTATGAACCAAACGACTACGAGGCACACGCCGACCTGGCTGCAGCTGCTGATTAACCTGGGTCGATTTCAGGAGGCCGGCGACCATTGCCAACAGGCGCTCGCGATCAAGCCCGACTACACGGAGGCCCGCTGCAACTTGGGAATCGCGCTGGCCCGGCTGGGCGACCTGCCGGAGGCGATCGCACAGTATCAGCAGGCGCTGCAATTGGATCCGAAAAACTTCAACGCGCACTACAACCTGGGCAATGCGCTATTTGAGGCGGGGCAGGCGCCGGCGGCCATCGAACAGTTTCAACAAGCCATCCAGATCGAGCCCCATAACGCTCAAGCCCACTACAACCTGGGAAATGCGCTGCTGCAGATCGGCCAGCGCGACGCGGCGATCGAACAATATCGAAAAACGGTGCAGATAAAACCAGATTACGCGGAAGCGCACAACAACCTGGGATCAACGTTGCTGCGAGCGGGCCGTCCGCAGGAAGCCATCGAGCAGTACCAGCAAGCGACGCAATTAATGCCGAATCATCCCAGGGCGTATAACAATCTGGCAAATGCTTACGCCCAGTTGAAGCGCTATCCCGAAGCGATCGCCGCGGCACAAAAGGCTTTGGAGTTAGCGAAATCTGCCGGGCAACAGGAATTCGCCGAACAGATTGAAAGCGGATTGAAGAACTATCGGGTCCAGCAGGCGAACGGTTCCGGCAAGGCGAGCCCGACGCAATCTGATGGCGTCAGTTCCTTAACGACCGCTGACGCAATTTGGCCGCTGATGGATGATCGAAGAACAACTATTCTGGTGGCAATCGTGCTGCTGGCAGGTGCAGCGAGCGTGGTATATTGCTCGTCGCTGAATTCGCCGTTTGTCTTCGATGATAGCGGAAGCGTAACCGACAATCCGTCGATTGTGCGGCTGTGGCCGCTGTGGGGCGATGCGGAGCATTCCGGTCCATTGACTCCGCCGGCGGACTTGCCCACGTCGGGCCGGCCGCTGGTGAATCTTTCGCTGGCGATCAACTATTATTTCGGCGAGCTGAATCCGATCGGCTATCACGTATTCAACCTGATCGTGCACGTGCTGTCGGCACTGCTGCTGATGGCGATTGTGTGGCGCACGCTGCGGTTGGATTATTTTGGCGGGCGATTCGACCGCGCCGCGGGGTCTTTGGCACTGATTGTGGCGCTACTATGGACGTTGCATCCGCTGCAGACCGAGACGGTCGTTTATGTGACGCAGCGGACGGAATTGATGGTAGGCTTTTTTTATCTAGCCACGCTGTACGCGAGCTTTCGCTACTGGGCAG
Source organism: Pirellulales bacterium (assembly GCA_963773925.1). GTDB lineage: Bacteria > Planctomycetota > Planctomycetia > Pirellulales > JADZDJ01 > CAVRAW01. Next base: position 150,236 of record CAVZDC010000020.1, on the reverse strand, counting down.
CCGCTTCCTCAGCCGGCCGGAAGGTCTGGCTAGCACTGGCAACCACGGCCTGTCTAGCCGGCATGGCATGCAAAGAAGTGATGGTGACGGCGCCGGTGATTGTGCTGTTGTTCGAGCGAACGTTCATCACCGGCTCGTTCCGGCGGGCAATGCAAAAATCGTGGCCGCTGTATGTCGGCTTGTTTTTAAGTTGGACCTTGCTGCTGTATCTGAATTACAACGCGCCGCGGTCGGATACGGCCGGGTTTGCGCGCGCCAGCCATATTGGATTGCCCGCATACGCCTGGTGGCTTACGCAGACGAAGGTGCTGCTTTTGTATTTGAAGCTGGCGATTTGGCCGTGGCCATTGTCGATCCATTACGGGACGCCGTATCTCCAGAGCCTGGGGGCCGCCTGGCCGTGGGTGGCGGGCGTGACAGTGTTGGCAATCGCCACATTGGTTCTATTGTGGCGCTTTAGTGCCGTCGGGTTTGTCGGCGGTTGGGTGCTGATTATCCTGTCGCCCACCTTGGTTGTGCCGATCATCACCGAAGTGGCGGCCGAGCGGCGGATGTATTTGCCCTTGGCGGCAATTATGACGCTATTGGTCGTGGGCGGTTACTGGTTGGTGCAGCGACTTGCACCGTGGCCTGGCGCGTCGCCGGGAAACGCAAGTCGTCTTTGAGGTGGCCGGAAGTGCTGGCAGGCACCGCGGCATTCCTTGTGGCGCTGGTGCTCGGCGCGGTTAGTGTTCGTCGTCTGGCGGCGTATGACGATGCCCTGACTCTTTGGCAGGACAATGTAATTCACCAGCCCGATGATCCGTTGGCTCATAACAATCTTGGGAATGCGCTGCTTAGTATCGGCCGGAACCGGGAGGCGATCGAACACTATCAACAGGCTTTGCAACTGAAGCCAAATTATACGGACGCGCGCATCGACTTGGGCATTGCGTTGTCGCAAGAAGGCCGGTACGAGGAAGCCATAGAGATTTTTCAGAACGTGCTGCAAGCTGAACCCGGACATCCCGAGGTGCATTGCAATTTGGGAGTCGCGCTGGCGAAATGCGGGAAGCTCGAAGAAGCGATCAAAGAATACCAGAAGGCGCTGCGGCTTAAGCCCGATTATTTTAACGCTTACTACAACCTGGGGAATTCACTGTCGGCGGCGGGTCGGCCTCACAGAGGCGATAGTGCAATACTTGCAAGCGCTGCGGTTGGACCCAAAGGATTCCCGGGCCCACTATAACTTGGGTAATGAATATCAGCAGACCGGCCAGCTCGACAAGGCAATTCAACATTTCCAGGCGGCATTGCGGTTGCGGCCGAATTTTCCCGAAGCGCACAACAATCTGGCATCCGCGTTGCTTCATGCGGGACGAGCTCAGGAAGCCGTCGAGCATTATCAACAAGCGGTGCAACAAAGGCCCGACGATGCCGATACGTACCTGAACATGGCGATTGCGTATGCATCGATCCATCGTTCTGCCGATGCTGCTGCCGCGGCACAAAAAGCGTTGGAATTGGCCCGATCGCAGGGGCAATCGGCACTGGTGCAGAAAATCGAAACCTTACTGGCAGCAATTCGAGCCAAGTGAGCGAAACGATGGATGTTCGATCATAATGAATTCGAACGATTGCTGTGAGCGATAAAGAAGAGGAATGATGCAGATGTCGCGGCAGGCAGAACGCACCAGCAGGCTGACGGCACTTGGGGCCGAGCTTTCGATCACGCCGCGCATGGCCGCGGTGTTGGGAGCTTTGTTGCTGGCAGTATTGTGCGTGTTGGCGTACTGGCCTTCGATGGGCTCGAAATACATTATCGACGACGATCTGTATCTAACCAATTCGCCGTTCATTAAGTCGGCGGACGGATTGCGTCTTTTCTGGTTCAGCATGGAGCCGATTGATTACTATCCGGTTTCCAACACGACATTATGGATCGAGTGGCGATTATGGGGAATGAATCCGTGGGGTTATCACGCGACCAACGTGTTGTTGCATCTGGCATCGGCGATTCTGGTTTGGTCGGTCCTCAAAAAACTGGCTGTTCCCGGCGCGTTTCTGGCGGCACTGCTATTCGCCGTTCATCCGGTAAACGTCGAGTCGGTGGCTTGGATCTCCCAGCGAAAGGACTTGCTGGCTGTCGTCTTCTTTTTGATATCAGTTTTTTGGTATCTGAAGTCGGATGAGTTGCCCGCTACGATTGGAGAAGGCCTTCGAGATGAGTTACCACGGCCGCCGGCCAATTTTCGGGAAATAAGTGGTATTGGCTCAGCCTGGCTGCCTTCCTATTGGCGATGTTCAGCAAAGGCTCCGCGGCAATTCTGCCGGTCGCGCTACTGGTATTGATCTGGTGGCAACGACGGCGGATCAGACGTGTCGATTTATTGCGGACAGCGCCGTTTTTTCTGATCGCCGTTGCCCTCACGCTGGTGAATATTCAATTTCAGCAGCGAGGATTTGCCGAGGCAATTCGCACTGCCAGCTTTGCAGAACGCTGCGCGGAAGCCGGCGCCGCCGTGTGGTTTTATCTTTGCAAGGCGTTGGTCCCGATAAATCTGGTTTTCATCTATCCCCTCTGGAAAATCGATACGGGCAGCCTGCTCTGGTGGTTTCCCATGTGCGCCGCCGTGATGGTGACCGCCGTGCTTTTCTGGAGGCGCAGCAATATTTGGGTTCGAAACCTGTTTGCGGCGTGGCTGTTTTTTGGCGTGGCGCTGGGGCCAAACCTCGGTTTCGTCGACGTCGGTTTTATGCAGCATTCGTTGGTTGCGGATCACTATCAACACATCGCGCTGATTGCCGTGGTGGCCTTGGCGGCCGCTTGGATCGTAAGGGTGCTACGGCTGCCGTCGGCGCCTCTCTGGAAAATTTGCATGGTCGGTCGCATTGGTCGGCGCCCTGACCGTCCTCTCCTGGCAACAAAATCGTTTGTACGAAACTCCGATGACGCTGTACGAGGCAATCTTAAAGAAAAATCCGGGCAGTTGGATGGCGCATAATCGTTTGGGTGTTGAGCTGGCGAATGTTGGCCACGTGAAGGAGGCAACTCGAGAGTATCAAGAGGCTTTGCGCCTCAATCCAAAGTCCGCCGAATCGCTCGACAATCTCGGCGTTCAATTGTGGAATTCGGGACATGTAGATGAAGGTATCGAATACTACCGGCGAGCCCTAGCGATCAATCCGTATGACTTCGCCACGCGCAATAACCTGGCCGTAGCCATGGTGCATCGCGGACAAGTGCAGGAAGGAATCGAACAGTACCAAAAGCTGCTGCAAGCCTGGCCGGGGAATGCCTTAGCTCGGAGCAACCTGGGGCTGGCACTGGACAACCAAGGCAAAGTTGAAGAGGCGATCGTTCAATACCGCGAAGCGATCCAATCAGATCCGAATTTCCCCGACGCGCACTTCAACCTCGGCAATGCGTTATTCAAAACTCATCGCGTGCCCGAAGCGATCGACGAATTTAACAAAGCGCTCCAGTTGGAGCCAAACAATCCCGAAACTCATGCGAACTTAGCCAATGCACTGGTTCGCGCAGGCCGGCTGCAGGAAGCAATTGAGCACTATCAACGGGCGGTACAAATCGATCCAAAATCGCTGCAAGCGCAAAATAATTTGGGAAACGCGCAGGCGCGGGCCGGCCATCCGCAGGAAGCGCTGGAACACTTGGAAGCCGCGGTTCGACTGAAGCCTGATTCGGCCATCTTTCACAATAATCTCGGGGTCACGCTGACCGACTTGGGTCGCTTTCCCGAGGCGATCGAGCAATACCAGCAAGCAATTCAACTCGACGGCAACTACGCGGGAGCGTATTTCAATCTGGCCAAGGCGTCGGCCAAATTGAACCACGCGGCGGAAGCGATTGCGGCCGCCGAACGAGGCCTGGCCCTCGCTCAGGCGGCAAAACAAACGGCCTTGTTCAAGCAGATTGAAGCCTGGTTAAAAAGCTACCGCGCCCACGCTTCCAATTCTGCTAACCACTAGTTCGTGCCGAAGTTCGTCGCGCGATGCGGTGACTTTGGATTATGTAATTGAGCCAATTCGCTCATGACCAATCGCAAGCGTAATGCACAGAGAAGTCACGCGCCGGCGGCACCGAGAGGGTCGTGGACGTCGCGCCGCCTTGCATTTGGAGGAGCGGCGTTGATTGTGGGCCTAACCTGCGCGGCGTATTACCCGGCACTACATGGTGAATTCATTCTGGACGACGACCTGCTGCTGACCGACAACCCGATCGTCAAGGCTCCAGACGGATTGGCCCGGTTTTGGTTCTCTACGCAGCCGGCCGAATACTATCCAGTATCGAATTCCACGCTGTGGCTGGAATGGCGCTGGTGGGGCATGAATCCCACGGGGTATCACGTCACGAACCTGGTGCTGCACGTTGCCGCGGCACTGTTGATTTGGGCGATTCTGCTGAAGTTGAACATTCCGGGTGCATTTTTAGCGGCGCTATTGTTTGCCGTGCACCCGGTGAACGTGGAATCGGTAGCGTGGATCGTGCAGCGGCGGAACGTGCTGGCGATGCTGTTTTTCTTGCTGTCGATCTACACCTATTTGAAAGCGGAGCACCGAGCGAACCTATGGTACTGGCTGTGCCTGGTGCTGTTTGTGCTGGCCATGCTCAGCAAGGGCTCGGTGGCCATTTTGCCGGTGGTGCTGTTGGGGCTGACCTGGTGGCAACGGGGACGAATATCCAAGGCAGATTGCCTGCGCCTGGCCCCATTTTTTGTTGTGGCGGCCGCGCTGACGGCTTTGAACGTGTGGTTTCAGACCCATGGTTCGGGGGAAGTTATCCGCGCGGCAACTTTCTCTCAGCGCCTAGTGGGGGCCGGCGGAGTAGTTTGGTTTTATCTGTCTAAAGCGCTACTGCCGCTGAATCTGACGTTCATTTACCCAGATTGGCAGATTGAAACCGCTCAACTGCTGTGGTGGTTTCCGCTGGCCTGCGGCGCTTGTGGTGACGATCGCGCTTTGGGCTCGGCGTGATACAAGCTGGGGCAAGGCGCTGGTTTGCGGTTGGGGGTTTTTTTGCGTGGCCCTGGCGCCGGTGATGGGATTTACCGACACCGGTTTTATGAAGTATGCCCTGGTGGCAGATCACTATCAGCATATTGCGCTGATCGGCGTGGTGGTGCTGGTGGCGGCGGGTATAGCGCATTTCAGTAAAACATCAAGCATGATCATTCGATGTGCGTCGATGGCGGCGGCGATCGCCATCGCGGTTACGCTGGGCGAGCTGACCTGGAAACAGTGCAGCCTTTACCAAGATCCGATCGCGTTGTATCAGGCATTGCTGCGAGAAAATCCGAATAGTTGGATTGGTCGCAGCCTTATGGGCACCGCGCTTACGGATGTGGATCGGCCGCAGGAAGCAATCGCGCAGTTCAACCAGTCGCTGCGCCTCAAGCCGGATCAGGTGAAAACGTACAACGCGTTAGGCGTGGCCCTGGTTAAGGCGGATCGCTTTCCAGAGGCCATCAACTGCTTCTCGCAAGCAGTGCAAGTCGATCCGACTTCTGCTGAAAGTCACTACAATCTTGCCGCCGCTTTAAATCATGCCGGCCGGGCGCGGGAAGCAATCGAGCATTTCGAGCAAGCAATTCAATTGAAGCCTGATTACGCCCAAGCTCATAACAACCTGGGTTTGGCGCTGCTCGGCGCCGGCCAGCAGCAGGAAGCCATCAAACATTTCGAAGAAGCGCATCGATTGGAGCCTGACAGCATCGAGTTCTGCGCGGCGCTGGCGATTGCCTACGCCAAGGCCGGCCGACTGGCAGACGCCCTCGCCACGGGTCAGAAAGCATACGAATTGGCCCAATCGCAGCGCGACGCAAAGTTGGCGTCTCAAATCGCAGCCTGGCTAGATACGCTACGCAGCCGGCCGTAACTATTTTGCGGCCGGCTCGCCGCCTTTAAGGAACGTTACCACTGCGCCCATTTCCGGCTTGAGGTAGACACCTTCTTCTTCCGGCGGCACGTTGATTTTCACGCGGACGGGCACGGCGCCTTGGCCGCGGTCGGCAATCGGCATCAACCGCGACACGTATCCGTCGTAGACACGATCGGGCCAGGCTTCAGCGCGGACTTTGCACTTCTGGCCTTTGAAGATTTTCGAAATGTCGCGCTCCTGGATTTTAAGTTCTACTTCCAGGTCGGAAAGGTCGGCCATTTCGCACAGGCTGTAGCTGCCGTTCATCACGATCGGGTTGACGATGTTTCCTTCTTCGGCGCGCTTGATGAGGATAGTGCCGGAAATGGGCGCCTTGATCGTGGTGTTGTCGAGCCGCCATTTCGCCTTGGCCAACTCGGCCTTGGCAAGCGCCAGATCGCCGCGCGCGGCATCGATGCGTTCCTGGCGGGGGCCGGCCAGCATCAGATCGTAAGCGCTTTGCAGACGATCCACGCGACGATCGGTGGCTTTAAAGTTTGCTTCCGCCAGGTCGTATTCGCTTTGCGTGGCCACGCCGCTTTTGCGTAGCTGACTGATGCGCTGCCATTCGGCATGCAATTGAGTGCGCTGGGCCTGTGCCTCTTCCAATTCTGCTTTCGCTTGATCGATATCTTCCTTGCGATTGCCGTTTTCCAGCTCGAGCAGTTTCTGCTGGGCCACAGCCACGGATGCCTGGGCACGCTGGCAATCGGCCTCGTAATCGGTGGTTTCCAGTTGCGCCAATATGTCGTCCTTCTTGACGCGCTGGCCTTCCTCGATCTTCAGCATCGTGAGCATGCCCGGCACTTTGGGACTTACCAGGATTTGATGAGCGGGAATGATATAGCCCTTCGATTCGTGGGCGATATCACCGGAGGAAGCCACGGCATTCGCGCCATTCGGTTTTCCGACTGGGCCTTGCGCCTTCGGTCCGCCGGCAGACGAAGCTGCCGCAGGGAAAATGTCGCCCGATTGTGCTGCTGGTTGGGCGGCAGACGTAGGCGTGGGCGCCGGTTGTTCGTGCCGGGCAGCAAGCTGCTGGTACGCGACGTATCCACCACCTGCAAGTGTGAGCAGTACGATCAGCCAGATCCACCAGCGGCGCGCACCGGGCGACGATTCATCGTCGGGCAGCCGCAGCGACTGCACCCGTTGGCGCAGATTCGGTTGGGACTGCGCGGTTTCTTCGAGCACCTTCGGTTTAGCGGCCAAATTCCCGTCCATTGTTCGTTACACCCGCACGCGTCGCTGCCGTAGCTTTCGAGCTTGAGGCGATGAATTAAACGTGACAAACCTTATCATATCGTAACACCCCCACGCCAAGCGACAATGGAACGAGTGGAATGGCTGCGGCATTTAGCGCATGCTCGATGTTTTGAACGGCCCTTTCAGTAAGCAATAATGATGTAATCGGTCTATTCCGAACGGCGCGTGCTGCCTGCCGTTGTGCGTATCAATCTATGTCAACGACCTTGCCTCATTCCCGGCGCGCGCAATCGCAGCAGCGTGGAACCATGATGGCATTGACTCCACGACGGCGAATTCTGGCCGGCGCGGCATTGCTGATCGCGGCCAGTTGCGTGGCATACTACCCGGCCCTAAACGGCGGATTCGTGCTGGACGACGACCGGCTGTTAACGGACAGCAACCTGATTCAAGCGCCTAACGGGTTGCTTCGATTCTGGTTTAGCACCGAGCCGACCGACTATTGGCCGGCGGCCAATTCCAGCTTGTGGCTGGAATGGCGACTGTGGGCGCAAACCCGACTGGGTACCACGTCACGAATTTAGCGCTGCACGTGGCTGCGGCGCTATTGGTTTGGAACATCTTAAGGTATCTGTCGGTTCCCGGCGCATTTCTGGCGGCACTTTTGTTCGCGGTGCATCCGGTCAACGTGGAATCGGTCGCCTGGATATCGCAGCGCAAAGGATTGCTGGCGATGATGTTTTTTCTGCTGTCGATCGTGTGGTACTTGCGTACGATCAAACAACGGACAACGGACGACAGCGTGCGGACAACCCTCTGGTACTGGCTAAGTCTGGTGGCGTTTGTGCTGGCCATGCTCAGCAAGGGCTCGGTTGCGATCTTGCCGATCGTGCTGCTGCTGATTGTCTGGTGGCAGAAGGGGCGGATTCAGATTTCGGACATCGCACGGATTGCTCCGTTTTTGCTCGTCGCGGTGGTGCTGGCCGGTGTCGACGTGTGGTTTCAAAAGCACGGCACCCAGATTATTTTCCGGGAGGCCACCTTGGCTCAGCGGCTGATGGGGGCCGGCACAGCAGTATGGTTCTATCTTTCCAAGGCGCTGCTGCCGCTGGATTTGATTTTCATCTATCCGCTTTGGGATGTGCGAGCGAGCGCCGCTTGGCTTTTGCCGCTGTTGGCGGCGCTAGCCGTCACCGGAATTTTGCTGTGGCGACTCAAATCGCCACGGCCGGTTTGGAGCCGGGCGCTATTGTTTGCCTGGGCATACTTCTGCGTAGCGTTGGCGCCGGTGATGGGATTTACCGACGTGGGATTCATGCGCTATTCATTGGTGGCAGATCATTATCAGTACGTTGCCATCGTCGGCGTGGCAGCGGCGGTGGCGGCCGGATGGAGCGCATGGCATAGCCATTCACGAAAAGCGTGGATTGCTTCCGCCAGCGCTGTGGTTGCGATCGGTGCGCTGACATGTTTGAGCTGGCAGCAAAGCAGGCTTTACGCTGATGCGATTACGCTGTATCAAGCCACGCTCAAGCGCAATCCGCAATGTTGGCTGATTGAAAACAACCTGGGCAGTCCGCTAGTCAAAGCCGGTCGGCTTACAGAGGCGATCGAGCACTATCACCGAGCACTGCAGTTGAACCGCGTCTATCCGGAGGCGCATAACAACTTGGGGCTGGCGCTGGAGAGTTCCGGCCAGACGGAGAAAGCGATCGAAGAATTTCGAGAGGCGTTGCGGCAGAATCCCAAATACGCGGAGGCGCATTTCGATCTGGGGCATGCACTAATGCAAGCAGGCCGTGTGCGGGAAGGTATCGATGAATATCTACAAGCCCTGCAATGGAACCCAGATTACGCGGAGGCGTACTACAACTTAGGACTGGCGCTGGCGAATACGGGGCAAATCGAACAGGCGGTGCAAAATTATCAGCGGGCACTAGTGCTGAAGCCGGACTACGCGGACGCACATAATAATTTGGGGAACGCACTGTTCAAGAGCGATCAGATTCCGGCAGCCATCGAGCAGTACCTGGCGGCACTAGCCCTTCAACCTGACACCGCGGAAACGCACAACAACTTGGGTTCGGCATTGGCGGCGATTGGACGGCTGGAGGATGCGGCGGCACAATATGAATTAGCGCTGCGATTAAAGTCCGACTATGCGTCGGCCCAGACGAATTTGGAAAGGGTATTGGATGCTAGCGCGGGCCCAAGGGCAAACTGGATGTGGTTCAACAGATTGAAGATTGGTTGAACAACGTTTCGCGCGGGTCGGTGCCGCCGATAAGGCACGTCGCGGCATGCCAACAATCCTTCTCCCTAGTCCTTGCGTCTGCTCCCGATGTCCCGGAAGCCATCACCCATCGAACAGAGTCTTCATTCACCTGGGGCAACTGGGTTGTTGCCGCGCGCGAACCTCGCCGCTTACATAGGACTGGCGCTGATCGCAGTGGCCACATTTCATGCCTACTGGCCGGCGATCGAAGGGGACTGGTGTGGAACGACAGCGACTATGTGACGCGGCCGGAGTTGCGCTCGCTGCACGGCTTGGGCCGCATCTGGTTCGATTTGGGGGCGACGGAACAATACTATCCGCTGTTGCACAGTTTGTTTTGGATTCAAAGCCAACTGTGGGGAAAGCGGCCGCTGGGGCATCACCTGGTGAATGTGCTGTTGCATCTGACGGCGGTGGGGCTGTTGTATTTGATCCTGCGGAAGCTGAAGATTCCTGGTGCGCTGTTGGCGGCGGGCATTTTCGCCCTGCATCCGGTAATGGTGGAATCGGTGGCTTGGATCACCGAGCAAAAGAACACGCTCTCCACAGTGTTCTACCTCGGGGCACTATTGGTGTATTTGGACTTCGATCAAACGCGCAGATCGTCTGATTATGCAATCTCCTTGGTGCTGTTCATCCTGGCGATGGCGAGCAAAACGGTGACGGCGACGCTGCCGGCGGCATTGTTGGTGATTTTTTGGTGGCAGCGCGGGCGGCTGTCGTGGCGGCGCGATGTCCGCCCGCTGGCACCCTGGTTCGCGCTGGGAATTTCGGCTGGCCTGTTCACCGCCTGGGTGGAGTTCACTTATATCGGCGCCGAGGGGGCGGAATTCTCTTTAAGCGGCGTGCAACGGTTGTTGATCGCCAGCCGAGTGCCGTGGTTCTATGCCGCGAAGTTGCTATGGCCGGCGAATTTGATCTTTATGTATCCGCGTTGGGATATCGATGCGACGGCGTGGTGGCAATGGATGTTTCCGTTGGCCACGGTTGCGCTGCTTTCGGCGCTGTGGCATTTGCGACGACGGTGGCGCGGGCCGCTGGCGGCTTGCCTGCTATTTGTCGGCACGCTGTTTCCAGTGCTAGGGTTTTTGAACGTGTATTGGTTTGTGTTCGCATTCGCCGCGGACCATTTGCAGTATTTGGCCAGCATTTCTCTGATTGTGCCTGCGGCGGCAGGCGTGGCGTTGGCGATCGGACGGCTGCAGGCGCGCTGGGCTGGATTGGCAATGGACTTTGCGTCGCGGGGCTCGTAGTTCTGGGGGCGCTGACATGGCAAGAATCAAAGATGTTCGCCAACGACACTACGCTATATCGAACCACGCTGGCGAAAAATCCAACGGCCTGGCTGGCATACAACAATTTGGGGGCCATTTTGCTGGGCTCGGCCGAGGTGCAGCAGGCCATCGCGTATTTTCATGAAGGCCTGCGTTTGAAACCGACGAATGTCAAGGCCCACGTGAACCTGGCAGACGCCCTGGCGAAACTGGGACAGACCGAGGAGGCCAACCGCGAGTACGAGCTGGCGCTAAAGATTGGGCCGACGCTGCCGCAAGCTCATTACGATTTTGGTGTTTTTCTGCTTGGATTGGGACACATTCAGGAGGCAATCGACCAATTTCAACAGGCGATTCAGCTTAACCCCAATTTCCTTGAGGCGTATGTCAACTTGGGGAGCGTGCTGGTTAGCATCGGACAAACTCAAGATGCTATCGAAGTGTATCAGAAGGCCTTACAGTTGAACCCCGAATCTGCGGAAGCGTATTACAACCTGGGGGTGGCGCTGGCGCAGCGGCCAAATCGAACCGGCGATGCAGAGTTATCGGCAGGCGCTGGCGCTGAAGCCTGGTTACGCGGAGGCGCATCTGAATTTGGGCAATGCGTTGGCCGGAGTCGGCAGACTTCCGGAGGCGATCGAGGAATATCAACAAACACTGCGACTCGAGCCGGGATTCTCCGAGGCACGAAATAATTTGGCGACTGTGCTGGCGGACAGCGGGCATCTGAGCGACGCGATCGCGCAATACGAGCAAACCTTGCGAATGAAGCCCGATTACATATCGGCCCACATTCATTTGGGAAACGCGCTGGCGCAAAATGGCCAATTGGCGGAAGCGATTCGGCATTACCAGCAGGCGCTGGAGTTGGCGCGAGCGAACGGGCAGTCTGCGCTGGTGGAAACGATCGAGGCCTGGCTGAGAACGCATCAAGCCGGCGAAGTACAAGATTCCGGTGAGGCAGCTGCGAATCGAGGTGCTCGCGCAGTGCCCTAACGAATTCGCGAAACGAAATTCGGCAAATGGCCAAGCGAAGAACATTAGACCTGGTGATGTTGGCAGTGCTTGCCGGCGTGGTCTGCGCTGTGTACTGCCGGGCGCTGGATGCCCCGTTCATATTCGACGATTTGTTCAGCATCACGGAGAACCCATCGATCACCAGACTCTGGCCGCTGATCGGTGATTCGCAACATCCGGGACCATTGAATCCGACGAAAGACCTACCCACGGCGGGACGGCCGCTGGTGAATCTTTCGCTTGCGGTGAATTATCACTTTGGCCAATTGAATCCGGTCGGGTATCACGTGTTCAACGTGGTGGTTCACCTGCTGTCGGCGATTTTGGTGATGGCGATTGTGCGGCGCACGTTGCAACTGGATTACTTCGAGGGACGTTTCGATGATGTCAACGGCCCGCTGGCGTTTCTTGCGGCGCTATTGTGGGCCGTGCATCCGCTGCAAACCGAGGCGGTGGTCTACGTGACGCAGCGTACGGAATTGATGGTGGGCTTTTTCTATTTGGCGACGTTATACGCAAGTTTGTGGTACTGGGAGGCGAAGGCGGCGGCGGGCCGAAAGCTTTGGTTGGGGCTGGCGACACTGGCTTGTCTGGCCGGCGCAGCGTGCAAGGAGGTGATGGTGACGGCGCCGGTGATCGTGCTGCTATTTGAAAGAACGTTTATTCGCGGATCGTTTCGCCAGGCGTGGCGCGAATCGTGGCGGTTGTACGCCGGATTACTCTTGAGTTGGATGCTGCTGCTGTACCTTAATTACACGCGCACCGCGTTCCGATTCGGCAAGTTTTCATCTGGGACTGCCTGCGTATGCCTGGTGGTTCACACAAACGAAGGTGCTGGCGCTGTATTTGAAGCTTGTGGTTTGGCCATGGCCACTGGTGATTCATTACGAGATACCATATCTCATGACGCCGACAGCAGCCTGGCCGTGGCTGCTGCCGATCGCGCTTGTGGCGATTGTGACGCTGGTTTTGCTTCAGCGGCGCAATGCTTTTGGATTTGTTGGGGCATGCGTATTCATCATTTTGTCGCCCACGTTGGTGGTGCCCATTCTCACTGAAGTTGCGGCCGAGCGGCGAATGTATTTGCCGTTGGCGGCGCTAGCGGCGGCGGTGGTGGCCGGTGGATACGCGTTGGTGAGTTGGTTAGGGCGGCAGATGGCTACGAAGGCAGGCCAGTCGTTAACACGCCGATGGGCTGTAATCGCCGGCGGCGCGGCGGCGATTGTTGTGATCTTCGCCTTTAGTGTGATGAGCGCTCGCCGGCTCGATGTTTACGACGATCGAGTGGCTATTTGGGAGGATGCTGCGCAGTACGAACCGAACGACCCGATTGTGCACACGAACCTGGGCTACGAACTGACTAAGGCGGGCCGGCTCGACGAGGCGATCGAACACTGCGAGCTGGCACTAGCAATCAGGCCGGACAACATCGCGGCCCACAACGATCTGGGGGATGCGCTTTTCAAAAAAGGCAGGCTGCAGGACGCCATCGAACACTATCACAAGGCCCTCGAGATCGATCCTAAATGCGCGCTGACGCACAACAATCTGGGGAGCGCGCTGGTTTCCAGGGGAAAGTTGCCCGAAGCGATCGAGCACTATCACCGGGCTTTGGAATTGGATCCGCATTACGCCGAGGCCCACAATAATTTAGGTTTGGCTCTGGAGAAGTCCGGCCAATCGCAAGAAGCAATTGAACATTTCCAGGAAGCCTTGCGGTTGGAACCTACTTATGCCGAGGCGCACTTCGACCTTGCACACGCGCTGGTTGCCGCGGGGCAGACACAGGAAGGCATCGAGGAATATCAAAAAGCAATGAAGTTCAATCCGAAATACGCGGAGGCGTATTACAATCTGGGATTGGCGCTTGCCGATGTTGGCCAAATCGAGCGGGCGATGGAAAACTATCGGCAGGCGCTGGCGCTGAAGCCGAGTTATGCGGAAGCGCACCAAAACCTGGGCAACGCACTACTCAATACCGGCCGCTTGCCGGAGGCCATCGAAGAATTCAATCAGGCGCTAAAACTGAAGCCCGACAGCGCCGAAACTGAGAACAGCCTTGGCGTGGCGCTGGCGCAGCGGCCAATTATCGGAGGCAATATTGCAATACCGGGAAGCGTTGCGTTTGAGGCCCGACTATTGTTCGGCGCATATCAATCTGGCCGACGCGTTAGCTACCACGGGAGCCGCGGCGGAGGCCATCGAACATTTTCAGCAAGCCGTGCAGTTGGACCCGCAGCGGTTTGATGCCTGGTATGGATTGTCGTCGGTGTACGCACAAGCGAATCGGTCAACGGATGCGATCGCAGCGGCGCAAAAGGCACTGGACTTGGCGCGATCGCAAGGGCAAGGCGAGCAAGCGCAACAGATCGACGCCTGGCTGAGTTCGCTGCGCGGCAAATCGCATGGCAGTTGATGCATCGTTCGTGCCTTTATATGGTTGAACGTATTTTGGTGGCGTAATTCCATGCCCCTATGTCCCAACGCGCAGTTAGCCGCGGATGGAGCAGTGATGGAATCGTCTGCAGCACAATCGAGATGGCAGCGTCTAAGCGGCGTAGCGTTGATTATGTGCCTGAGCCTGCGCGGCATATTACCCGGCGCTGCATGGGGACTTTATTTTGGACGATGACCTGCTGCTGACCAATAATCCGATCGTCAAGGCGCCCGACGGACTGGCCCGGTTTTGGTTTTCGACGGAACCGGCGGAATACTATCCGATATCGAACTCCACGCTATGGCTGGAATGGCGATTGTGGGGCCTGCATCCCACCGGGTATCACATCACCAACTTGGTGCTGCACGTCGCGGCGGCGCTGTTGCTGTGGGCCATTCTGATGCAGTTGAGCATTCCAGGTGCGTTCCTGGCAGCCCTGTTGTTTGCCGTGCACCCGGTGAATGTGGAATCGGTGGCGTGGATCGTGCAGCGGCGCAATGTGCTGGCGATGCTGTTCTTCTTGCTGTCGATCTACACCTATTTGAAAGCAGAGCACCGGGCAAATCTATGGTACTGGCTGTGCCTGGTGCTGTTTGTATTGGCGATGCTCAGCAAGGGCTCGGTGGCCATTTTGCCGGTGGTGCTGTTGGGGCTGACCTGGTGGCAGCGGGGAAGAATCTCGGCGGGTGAGTGGGCACGCTTGGCGCCGTTTTTTGTGTTGGCAGCAGCATTGACCGCTTTGAACGTGTGGTTTCAGACACACGGCAGTGGTGAAGCGATCCGGGCGGCGACGTTTCCGCAGCGGCTGGCGGGGGCAGGCGCAGTGGTTTGGTTTTATCTATCCAAAGCGCTATTGCCTTTGGATCTGTCGTTCCTCTACCCGGACTGGCCTATCGAAACTGGTCGGCTTTTATGGTGGTTGCCGCTGGCCGCGGCGCTGGTGGTGACGGTCGCGCTTTGGACTCGGCGTGGCACATTGTGGGGCAAGGCGTTGTTTGCGGCTGGGGCTTTTTCTGCGTGGCACTGGCGCCGGTGATGGGGTTTACCGACACCGGCTTTATGAAGCATGTCGCTGGTGGCAGATCACTACCAGCACATCGCGCTGATCGGCGTGGTCGCGCTTGCGGGGGCGGCTTGGAGCGTGTGGCGCGATCTTTCACAATCAGCTTCGCGGCCGGCGACAATCGCCGCTGCAACGGTTTTGGTCGGCGCGCTGACGATTCTGACGCGACAACAATCCGCACTCTACGCAGAGCGCGTTTTCGTTATATGAAGCCACGTTGGACCACAATCCGGATTCTTGGCTGAGCCACAACAATTTGGGCAGCATGCTGACGGAAGAGGGAAAGTTGCCGGAGGCCATCAAGCATTTTCGACGAGCGCTGCGTCTGAATCCCAACTATGCCACGGCGCACTTCAATTTTGGCAACGCGCTGAAACAATCGGGCCAGTTGCAAGACGCGATCGATCAATACCAAGCGGCGGTGCGACTGAAGCCCGACTATGTCAAGGCGTACAATAATTTGGGAAACGCGCTGAAGCAATTGCGCCGATTGCCGGAAGCGATCGAGAACTACAAGCGCGCCCTGGAATTAGATCCTGCGTACACGTTGGCGTACAACAATCTGGGCACGGCGCTGGTTCGAAATGGCCAGGTGGAGGAAGGCATCGCGCAGCTCCGGCAGGCACTTCGATTGGATCCCGACTACCTCGATGCTTGGATGAATTTGTTCCGGGCATATGCCAATGCGTACCGCCCGGAAGAGGCAATCGTGGCGGCGCAAACGGCGCTCGACATTGCGCAAACGCAAGGACAGATGGAGGCGGCGCGGAAGATCGAGAATTGGCTAAATGCGCACGGCCGCAGATCAAAACAGGATTAGTGGCGCTTCGCTTGTGCGAAACCGAAGGCGGAGAATTCGGCATCGTCCTCGATTTCGTCAGGCACGTAGTAATGGAGCCGCAGGCGGCGAGCCAGTTCGGCGATTTGATCTTCCGGTGCAGCCGCGAACCACTGTACTTCGCCTGCTTGGCAGGCGGCAATCAACCGGCCGTTGAGGATGGCAACTGTATTGGTATGTGTACTGGGCACGCGCGGCTCATCCGTAATGATGCCACAAAGATTCACTGGATCGGCGGCCGCGAGCACGATCGTGGCATCATCGAGCATCTTCATCTCGCGCGCTGCGCAGCAGTTCGACGGCCTCGGGCATGGCATACTGTTCGCCAGCGACGCCGCGCACAAAGCGGCCGCCGCGGATTTCGCCGCGGGCTTCCAGCCGACGATAGACTTGCACCAGCCGACCCCATGGCGGCGCTGCCGTTTCACGCACTAGCAGGTCGCGGAACACGACGCCCCAGCGCCGCAATAGCTGCCAGGCCCAACTGGTGGCGGCCTGTTCTTCGTCGACCTTGGGCACAATGCCGGGAAACAGCGACCAGCGGCCCGAGGGGGCGACGGTGAATTCGCGGCGCAGGCGGCGCTGACGGCGGCGGCGTTCCGCGCGGCGGCGCTCGGTGGCAGTGCCCGAAATGGTGCGCACGGCGGTGAAAGCGTCGGCGGTGGCCAGGCCGAGGGCGGCCAGTTCGTGCAAGGCCTCGTCGAGCTGCGCCGGCAGCAGGCCGGTGAGCGCCATGATTTCATGTAGAAACAGCGCGCCGCGCTGCCGCAAAGTTTCCAGGACGGCGGCGGCGCCTGCGCGGCAATTTGCTTCGGCCGACGCCCGATCACGCGGCAACAGCCAACCAAGGTTTTCGCGCAACAATAGCGCAATTGGTGCGGCGCGCGTCAGACCGGCGGCGCTGCGGACCATCGTTGGCATCCTTGCGAGGCGGGCACAGCCGGCCCCAAGCCAATTCGCCCGACATCGAAAGTTCGTCGAACCAGCGCGGTTCGTATTCATTGCAGCGAGCAGGAAGGATTCTTCGCTCCCACAAGCCAGCCGCCATTTCGAAGCCTTGCAACTGTGCGAGTGCTTTGCGCAAGCCGGCGCGGCCGTGCCATTGGCGACCGGGCAACAGGTGATGCCAGCGCAGGAGGAAGCGGATGAAATCGGCCGGTTCGGCGGGCTGAATTTGCCGCCGCAGGCCATCGAGCGTGCGGCGGTGAATGCGTGCCAAGCAGGCGGCGTTCGCACCACTGGACAGTTGTCCGTGTCCGTGGTCCGTCTTCCGTTGTTTGCAGAGTCCGTTTTCGTCGCGCGGCGTAAAATGGCCGCGCAGCACGGTGCCTTCGGCTTCGACGGCCTCCAGCCCGGCAAAAACTCGCGACGGCTCCAGCGCAAGCTTTTCGCCAAGCTGCTCGGCGGTGACGGGGCCGCTGACTTGCATGCGGCCGCGCATCAGCGTAACGAGGGCCTCGGCAGATTCCCAATTCTGGCGGACCGTATCGGGCAGCGATATTTCTGGTTCGGCGACGGCTTCGGGGATACAGCGATTTCACCAGTGGCCAACGCTCGGCGACAGTCCAAAATTTCGGGCCAGCAACTGTGCCACAGTGTGATGCATCAACACGCGTCGCGCGATTCTTGGAGATTAGTTCTTCGAAGTGCGGGGTCCACTCCGGGGCTTCGTCGGCGCGCAACAAGCACATGCTGTGCAATGCGTCGTGCAATTCGTCGGCGTCGCGGACCAAGGGCCAGGCTTCGGCGCGCACCGTGGCGATGGCCTCGGGATCGAGGCGGCCCAGATCGCTGGCGGACTCGAACGAGAGACCGCGCCGCAACGTGACCGCCCGGGCGCGGCGTTCTTCCAGCGGTGCGCCGTCGAGGAACGCATAGGGATTGGCGTTGAGGATTTCGTGGCTGAAGGGGGAAGGTTCGCGGGTGTCGCGGGCGATTAGTTCCACGCGGCCGGTTTGAATATCGGCCAACAGCGACAACCAGCGATCGACATCCATCGCCTCGTGGAGGCAATCTTCGACGGTTTGGTGAATTAGCGGGTGATCGGGGATTTCGGTATCGCCGTGGTGGTTTTCCAAGCAGCCGGCCTGGGCGGGAAAAACGGCGGCCAGCAGATCGTCGGAGCGGAAGCGTTGCAGGTTGGGGGGCACGCGCTGGCCGTGCTTGTTGCGTAGAACGGCCAGTGCGCGGGTGACGCACCAGCGCCAACGGGTTTGAAACACCGGCGCGGCCAACAGGGCTTGCTCCAGCAGGTAGCGACCATTTTCCGGCGTGAGCATGCCAAACAAGGAATCGATGGGAAAACTGTGCTGCGGGCCCAGCGAGAGCACGATACCATCTTCGTCGGCGCTGGCTTGCAACTCGAAATCGAATGAGCGGCAAAATCTTTTGCGGAACGCCAAACCCCAGGCGCGATTGATTCTTGCACCCCAGGGGGCGTGGATGACCAGTTGCATGCCGCCGGATTCATCGAAGAATCGCTCGAACACCACGCGGTTCAAGGTGGGCACCAGCCCGATGGCGGACACTTGCGCCGCGGCGTAACGCACGGCTTGGATGGCCGCGTCGTCGCCGATGCCGCAATCTTGCTTGAGCCAAGTAATGGCGGATGATAAGTCCGGTTCCGGATTACCATTTTGAGAGGCGATCAGTGGTTGCACTTGCTGCTGCAGGTTTTCCCTCAGCCGCGAAACTTCCTCGGAGAGTTCGATGGTGCGGCCGGGCGCCTCACCGAGCCAGAATGGCACCGTAGCCGGGGCGCCTTGGGCATCGGTCACGTACACTTCGGAGCCGCGCACGTAGCGCACCATCCAGGAAGTGTTGCCCAGCAGGAAGATGTCGCCGCCGTTGCTTTCCAAGGCGAAATCTTCGTTCACCGTGCCTACAAAGGTGCCGTCGTTTTCGGTGACGACGCGGAAATCGCCCAGTTCGGGAATCGCCCCGCCACAGGTGACGGCCACAATTCGGGCTCCGCGGCGGGCTTTCACCAGGCCATTGATGGCATCGCGGTGCAGCCAGGCGCCGGCGCGCGTGCCGACCGTGATCCCCTCGCTGAGCATGGTGACGATGCGGTTAAATGTTTGCCGCTCAAGATTTCGATACGGCCACGCGCGGCGCACCAGCGCAAATAGTTCGTCTTCCGCCCATTCTTCGCCGGCGCACACGGCGACGATTTGTTGGGCCAATAAATCCAACGGCGCCACGGGGATTTCGATGGCGTCCAAGCGGCCGGCGCACGGCGCGCAACAGCGCCAGGCATTCGAGCAATTCATCGCGCGTTAGCGGAAACAACCGCCCTTTCGGGACCAAGCCCAGTGCGTGACCGGAGCGACCGACGCGCTGCAGCAGCGTGGCGATCGATCGTGGCGAGCCGATCTGACAAACCAAATCGATGTAGCCGACGTCGATGCCCATCTCGAGCGAGGCCGTGGCGACGATTGCTTTCAGTTCGCCGCGCTTCAATCGCTCTTCGACGCCTAAACGAATCTGCCGCGAGAGGCTGCCGTGGTGTGCCGCCACCGCTTCGTCGCCCAGGCTTTGGCGCAACTGATGGGCGACGCGTTCGGCGAGTTTGCGGGTGTTGACAAACACCAGCGTGCTGCGATGGGAGCGGATATGCTGCGACAAACGGTCGTAAACTTCGCCCCATTGCTCAGCGGAACAAACGGCTTCCAGTTCGCTGGGGGGCACATCGACCGTCAGGTCGAGTTCGCGTTGATGGCCGGCGTCGACGATAGCGCAATTCGGCCCGCCGCCGGCATCCACGTTGGCGCTGCCGACGAGGAATCTCGCTATCTCCTCGATCGGCGCCTGGGTGGCCGACAGGCCGATGCGCTGCAATGGTCGTTCACATTGCTTTTCCAATCGTTCCAAAGTAATCGACAGGTGCGAGCCACGCTTGTCGCGGGCCAGGGCGTGAATTTCGTCGACGATCACCGTTTCGACGCCGCGCAACATGTCGCGGCTTTTGGCGCCGGTTAGCAGCAGGTAGAGCGATTCGGGAGTGGTGACCAAGATTTGCGGCGGACGGCGAAGCATGGCGGCCCGCTGCGAACTGGGCGTATCGCCGGTGCGGACCGCGGCGCGGATCGGCAGGGGTTGTTGTCCGGCGGCCAAGGCGGCCTGCTGCAGTTCGGCCAGGGGCACCTCCAAATTGCGGTGGATGTCGTTCGACAGCGCCTTCAGCGGCGAGATATAAACGACGCGCACGCCGTCGGGCAGCTTGCCATCGACCGCGTCGCGCAAGAGCCGATCGAAGGAGGCTAGAAACGCCGCTAGCGTCTTACCGCTGCCGGTGGTGGCGGCAATCAGGGTATGCCGGCCCGCCATAATCTCCGGCCAGCCGCGGTGCTGGGCCTCGGTGGGTTGGCCGAAGCGGCCGCGGAACCACGTTTCAATCAGCGGATGAAACACAACCGATCACTCAATCGGTCCGTATGGAAGTTTGTTCACTATCGTAAGTGTACCGAGTTGCGAAGACTGAGGCTACTTAGCCAGGCAGTGTGCACGGCAGGAAACAAACCTTCGGCACCGCGTAAGTTGGGCAAGTCTTTCGGCTGGCGCCAAGCTGTTAAATGACCGGTATTTGAACAGCGCAATTGGCAATCTCTCTGGACAGAAACAGCGAAAAACGAGTAGGTTGTGGGCTTACAAACCAGCGACCGAGCCGGCGAATCGTTCCTCACGATGCATTTTTTTGAATTCGTGCTGAAAAATGTCTTCCGGCGCAAGGTGCGCACGGCGCTGACCACGTTTGGCGTGGCGGTGGCCATTGCGGCGGTGGTATCGCTGTTGAGCATTACCAGCGGCTACGAACGCTCCAGCAAGGAGATGTACAACAACCGGGGCGTGGATTTAGTGGTGGTGCGAGCCGGGGTGGCCAACCGCTCGACCAGCACGCTGGACGAAAGCGCCGCCAAACTGCTGCGGGCGCTGCCGGGAGTGGGCAGAGTGGCCCCTGCCCTGTCGGAAAAAGTGTCGTTTGAGGCGGGGAGCCTGGTGAGCGTGCCGGTAAACGGCTGGCCGCCGGATAGCTTTGCCTTCGATTCGCTGTCGGTGATTCAGGGCCGAAAATTGCAAACCGGCGACAAGCACAGCGTGATACTCGGCAAAGAACTGGCCAGCCGGCTGAAAAAGGCGATCGGCGACAAGGTGGAAATCGAATCGGAGCCGTTCAACGTGGTGGGAATTTACGAAAGCGCCAACATGCTGGACAATAACGCGGCAGTGATCTCGCTGCGCGACCTGCAGGAATTGATGGAACGTTCCGGGCAGGTTTCGGAATTCCAAGTGGCGCTGGCGAAGGACGTGCCGAACAAGAAGGCGGCGATCGTTTCGGTACGCAACGCGATTGAAGGAATGAAAGACGATGAAGGGACGCCGCTGGGCCTGGTGGCCCAGGAAACCGAGGATTTTATCAATAGCGACAATCAGATTCGGGTGGCGCACGCCATGGCGTGGACCACTTCGGCAATCGCACTGATTGTCGGTTCGATCGGCATGCTGAACACAATGATTGTGTCGGTGCTGGAGCGCACGCAGGAAATTGGCATTTTGCGGGCGATCGGCTGGCGCAAATCGCGGATCATGCGGATGATTTTGGCGGAATCGTTTTCGCTCAGTTTTCTGGGTTGCGTGTTGGGCACGCTGTTGGCGGCGGTGTTGATACGCGTGCTGTTGCAATTTCCGACGGCGAAGATGCTGGTGCGCGGCGACATCACCCCGGAGGTGATGCTCATCGGGCTGGTGATGTCGGTATTGGTGGGCTTAGTTGGCGGGGCCTATCCGGCGCTGCGCGGCGCCAGCCTGCCACCAACCGAGGCTTTGCATTATGAGTAACTACAAACATATGATTCACAAGGGACACAACACCGCGCCGGTTCTTTTGCGGGCGGAGAATCTCGGCCGCACGTATGCCGACGGATCGGTGACGGCGCTGGCCGGCGTGAACGTGGAGATCCGCCTTGGGGAATACGTGGCGATCATGGGGCCCAGCGGCAGCGGCAAATCGACGCTGCTGAATTTGTTGGGCACGTTGGACCGCCCCACGCAAGGCGAATTGTACTTCGAGGGGGAGCCGCTGTCGCGATTGCGCGATTTGGACGGCTTCCGGTCGCGGAAAATCGGCTTTGTGTTCCAATCGTTTTATCTGCTGCCGACGCTCACGGCGGTGGAAAACGTGCAGATTCCGATGTTCGAAACGCACGTGCCCGCCGCCAAACGCGCCCAACGGGCCAAGCAGTTGCTGGAGGCGGTGAGCATGGGGCATCGGGCCAATCACTTGCCGACGCAGCTTTCGGTAGGCGAACGACAGCGTGTGGCCATTGCCCGATCGCTGGCGAACGATCCGCCGCTACTTTTGGCCGATGAGCCGACCGGCAACCTGGATTCGCGCTCCGGCAACGACGTGCTGGATTTGTTCGACCAATTGCACAATGAGCGGAATATGACATTGGTGGTGATCACCCACAGCGAGGAGGTGGCGGCGCGGGCACAGCGAATCATTTGGATTCGCGACGGGAAGATCGTTCAAAGCCGCACCGAAGCGCTGCACCAAAAGGAAAAGGAACACGCCAATAAGTGACGCCGCCTGGCGCACCGTCCGGCATCGAGCCATCATGCACTTCGTGACATTCATTGTGAAGAATTTGCTGCGGCGGCCCGCGCGATCGCTGTTGACGATCGTCGGCCTGGCCGTGGCCATTTGCGCGGTGGTATCGCTGGTAGGCGTGGCCACCGGATTCGAGCAATCGTTCATGGAAGTGTACACCCAGCGCGGCATCGACCTGGTGGTGCAGCGCGGGGGGCAGTGACAATTTGAACAACACCTTGCCGGAACAATTGATCGACCGGATCGCAGCCCTGCCGGGAGTTCAGCAAGTGATGGGCGGGGCGGTCGATTTGGTGTCGTTCCAGAAATACGGGATCATTGGGCGGTTGATTAACGGCTGGCCCCCCGACAGCCCGTTGTACCATCGCATTGACGTGAACAGCGGACGGTTGCTGAAGGCGGGCGACACGCGCAAAGCGCTTGTAGGCCGGGTGCTGGCGACCAATTTAAAAAAGAAGGTCGGTGACACGATCGATTTGTTCGAGGAGCCGTTCACGATCGTCGGCATCTACGAAAGCCCGATCGTGTTTGAAAACGCGGGCGTGGTGGTGCTGCAGGAAGAATTGCAACGTCTGCAGCACCGGCCCAATGAAGTGGCGGGGTTCACGATTACTGCCAAGAAGCCCATTACCGACGAGGGCATGGAAGAGCTGCGCAAGCGCGTGGAAGCGTTGCAACCTGGGCTAGAGGTGAGGCGATCAACAGATTTCGTGCAGCATGTGCCGCAGGTGCGGATCAGCCGGGCCGTGGCGTGGCTGACTTCGGCCATTGCGCTTTTCATCGGCGCGATCGGCATGCTGAACACGATGGTGATGTCGGTGTTCGAGCGGACCAAGGAGATCGGCACGCTGCGAGCCATCGGCTGGCGCAAATCGCGGATCGTACGGATGGTGATCGGCGAATCACTGCTATTGAGCATTGCCGGCGCCGCGCTGGGGAGCGCCGGCGGCGCGGGTCTGGCCAAATTCCTGAGCCAAATGCCCAATACTGCCGGCGTGACGCAAGGCACCGTCGAGCCATCGGTTTTCCTCGAGGGCCTGCTTGTGGCGCTTGTGGTGGGCTTGCTGGGGGCGGTTTACCCGGCACTGTGGAGCGCCAATCTGCTGCCGACCGAAGCTTTGCGGCGCTGATCGCTGCCACTAAGCTGCGGCCACCTGGCATCATTTGTTTCCGGCGGCTTCACCTGGAATTGCCGGAATTGCCTGGTTCGACGAGGGTTGAGCAGCTTGTTCCGTACGAGCCGCTGCAAGTCGCCGCTCGTAATTGTGCAGGTCGTCGCGGAATTTGCGCACGTCGGCTGCAAAGAGGTTCGGCAACCATCCGAGCATGTTGCCGTCTCCGCCGAACCATGCGTTGGGCTCGTCGAACGCCAGATGGCATTCGACAAACACCCGCTCCGGTGGATTCGGTAAGCCGGGCGGTGGTTGCAGCCTGGTGACCTTCATGTATCCGCCGGCGCTGGAATAGGGCTCGGGCTTGTCGAAGATGAGCTTGCCGGATTTATCCAGGCGACCGCGCTGCCACTGGTTCGGGCAGGTGGGATCGTCGGCGAAGCGCGGATCGAGTAGAAAATCGAACAACACGCTGTCGGGCGTGGTCGTGCGCGTGCAGTGTGCGGAACCAGTAAGTTTCAACTGGTTGGCGAGCAGGATGTCGGCGTGGAGGTATCGCTCCTTGAGCGTGTCGGCGTTAGCGACGGCCAGATTGCGGTCTTTCAGCTCCTGATCGGTATAGAACTGCAAAGTGTAGGTGAGGTTTTTTTGCGTTGAGGCAAGCTCCTGCCGCACAAAATCTTCGCCGCCAACTGCCGACAGGCTGCCGTTGGCGATGTAGTACAAATCGAGGCGGTGGCCAACGGAATCTTTTGGCTGATTGCCCGCAACGTCGTTGTTCCTGGTGAGCAAGACGTATGGGCTGGACGTGCGGCCGGCGAGGAAATCGCTCAATTGTTCTGGCGGCACCAGCGTTTTGAACACGGCCAATTGATTTGCCAATGTCAAACCATCGGCCATCACCGGCGGCGGGAGCAAAATGTTCTTTCCGTTGCTGAGAGCCACGCCTTTGGCGACCAGCTTTTGAAAGACACTGTTTTCTTGGGCGGCGGCAACCAAAGGAAACATCAGCAGCAAAGCTGCGATGGTTCGAAGCATCTTTCCAGCCGCCGGGCGCATGCTAACGTTTCGATTCGATGCCGCGATGAAGAGCGTGCGCATGATATGCGTCGCCGTTGGCGGCAGGTCAGCCGCCGCCGGCTTGCTGATTCTGTCCAAAAGTTTTGAGGTTCTTTCGGAACGAGCGAATGTCGCTTTGATATTGAATCGGCAGATCGGCAACGAGCGTGGCCTTGCCGCCGAACCAGCCATGGGGTTCGTCGAACACCAGGTGATATTCCACGAAAACTCGCGGCTGAGGACCTTTGAGCGCGGTGACCTTCACGTAGCCGCCGGCGCCGGAGTAGGGCTGGGGGGGGCCCCATTTCACGTTGCCTAATTGGTCGCGATTGCCCGGCTGCCAGTGATTGGGATATTGCGGATCGTCGGCGAACCGCGAGTCGAGCATGTAGGCCACTAGTGCGCTGTCCGCGCCGTTGGTTTGCATGCCGTGTCCGGTACCGCTGACCATCACCTGGTTGAACAGGGGCACTTTCATGTAGACGTATCGCTCGCGGAGCTTATCGTTGTCGATCACCGTCAAATTGCGCTGTTTGAGCTCGTCGTTGATGAGGAATTTGCCTTCGCCGCGGCCAGCCTTTTGGCCCTTTTCGATTTGCTGCCGCATGAAGCCTTGATTCTTGACGGTGGCCAAATCGCCTTGCGCCACGAAATACATGTCGATGCGGCGGCCGATGGAATCGGTCGGCTGATTACCGGGAACGTCTTTCTCCTGCATTTGCAGCACGAAGAAGGCATTCACGCTGCCTTCGAGGAACTCTCCCAGTTTTTCCGGCGGAACCAGATTCTTTGATTACCCCTTGCTGCGCGGCGGAATCCAATCCGTCGGCCATGAGCGGCGTGGGCAGTTTCGCGGTTTTGCCGTTCGTGAGCGGCACACCCTGGCTGAGCAACTCGCGGTAAATGGTGTTATCTTGGGCCGCGGCAGCCACGGGAAACAGCACGCCCAACAACGCCGCAATTGCAAATACTTTTCGACTGGCAAAACTCATCCTAGCGCTCCATCGTGATGGCGGAAGTAACAGATTCCATCATGACCACCGGTGAGATATTGTTCGTCGCCGGGGTCGAACGTTGTCCAAGTCTATGGGCCAGCATTGCCGAAAGATAGGGCACGCGCGGTGCCGCAATTGGCAAAAAACGCAAAGGCGTTCGCGCCAAACAGTTAACCCATCGCCGAGTTTGCTGCTAGCGCAAAGATTACCGACCGGTAAGCTTCTTTTCCATGGTCGGTTCGGGTTGCCACAGGTAGAGGAACGTGGGCAGGCTGGCCCGATCGAGGCCAGGCAAATTCATGGGCATGATCTGACCTTGAATCGGCACGTTGGGCGTGATGCTATACGGCGAGCGGGCCCGGTCGTTGCAGCGATGGTACATGACGATGCGTGCGCCGGGCACACCAGCCATGTTGCGGGCCTGCTCCACGGCGTCGTCCAAGTAGCCCAGTGAATCGATCAGATGCAACTGTAGTGCCTGTGCGCCGGTGAATATCCGGCCATCGAACAGATCTTCCTGCCCTGTGGCCAGGCCCGGCCGAGAACGAATTACAACGTCCTTAAACCGCTCCTGATACTGATTGGCGATATCTTGCAGGATTTCGCGTTGATGCTTTTGTTGTTCCCGCAAGCCGTTGTCATCCATCATGCCGGGGCGAGTCAAAATGGTGCCGGCGTCGATGTCGTTGCCCGACTTGATGGGGATGTAACCGATGTCATATTTCTCTTCGACGCCCGCCAGATTGTACAAATTCAATATCACGCCGATGCCGCCGGTCACGGTGGTGGGATGGGCGATGATCTGATCGGCGGCGGTGGCCACGTAATAGCCGCCGCCGGCGCCGATATCCATCAAGCATGCGATGACGGGCATGCCGGTGTTATTTTTGAACTGCTCCAGGTCGTGCCGCATGATGTCGGCAGCGGTGACGCCGCCGCCGGGCGTATTGATGCGCACCACGACGGCGCGCGTGCACGGATCGGCGGCAGCCGCATCAAGCCGCTCGCGGAACAACGAAACCGGGTTTTCGCCGGCCGAGGAGGGGCCGACCATATCCATATTCAACAGCAGGCCATCCACGTCGATCACCACGATGGCCGGACCGGAATGAACGTCGAAACGCGGCACCGTGAAACCCCATACCGGTCCGGAATTGCCCGGCGTGGGCTGCTTCGGTGAGCACGTGGCCGTCGGCGCACACGTTGGTATTGACGGTGGGCGTGTGGCAGCAGCCGGCAAGCGCCGGGACAACCAAGGTGCACAAAACGCGAAACAGCGTCAGAGGCGAAAAGGCACGAACACGCGCAGTCGGAGTAGGCATGGCGATCCGTCGCGGCGGGAGGAAGCGCGGGCACTGGCTCAATCGCTCTTCGAGCAAGCTGCATCCGCGCGGGGGCATTCCGTTGCCGTCGATCCGCCGAGCAACATGCGGACCGACACGGTCCTTAGATTTTCCTTCGGCTTTCGCAGGCCGAAACGCTAGAAATAGCCGATTAACCCGACGATCCGCCAATACGCTTGGTGACGGTTGGCGAAACTTTACCGTCGCTACAATCGGCGCAATTGGATGAGCGGCATTTATGCCGCCCTGCGCTTGCGCATCCGCCAATGGAGGTGGTCGGTAATTCGCCGCAAGACGGACCGCCGGTCGTCGCGATCGATGACGCGTTTCATCCGTACGCGTCCATGCAGAGTGCGGTTGAAGAGCACGTGATCCAATCCGCCATGGCGGGCAACGGTTTGCCGGAAATCGCCCATGGGATCGATGCCCCGGCGGGCCAAAAGTCGGTAGTGCTCTCCGGATGCATATGGGCCGCGTGTGATGCACGCCAACTTTGTCGATGATGGCCATTTCGCCGGGGGCGAACTGCTTGGCCCAAACCCAATCTAAGCCCCAAGCTGGACGGGCTTTCCAAAAATGTGCCGCTCAATTTGAGAAATGCTTCGCGGGTGAAAATGGGGCACATCACTTCGACAAACGGCGTGTAGCGGAGGATATTGCCGGGCTTACGCAACAGGCTGCGATAGGAAATGTCCCCTTGGGCCACCGCCGGTTGGGCCAAGCGCAATCGGTAGCGCTGAAAGATTTCGAACATCAGATTCAGGTCGCGCGTGCGAGCAAGCCACGTCGTCGTCGGGACACCAAATGCGATCGTAATTGGCCAGCGTGCCCGATGTTGCCCGGTCACAATGTGGTGCAGCAGTTCGAATTTGAAGCCCTTTCGGCGGAGATAGTATTTGGCGTCGGCGGCCGCAGCATCCGGCCCGTCGCCGTAGTAGATCAAAAACAAGTCGAAGTTCGGCGTCTCAGGTCCGGCAAGCCACGTGCGGTGGCAGGAAGTGTCGCCCACGGTGCTGATGATCAGATTTCGGTTCATGGCATTTCCATTACGCCGCTTCGGCCAACGGCATGCCGAGGCGCTGCAATTCTTTGTGGGCTGTGGTGATGGCCTGCGCGACGACCTGGTGCATGTCGTAATAGCGGTACGTGCCCAGGCGGCCGCCAAAGATCACGTTGCTCGTCGGCCGCCCAATTGCCGGTAGCGCTCGTATAAGGCGGCGTTGGGTTCGTCGCGAATGGGGTAATAGGGAATTTTTGTTTCGTCGTATTGCTCGGGATATTCGTACGTGACGACGGTGCGCGGACTGTCTAACAGGGCGAAATGCTTGTGCTCGATGATTCGGGTATAGGGCACGTCGGCGGCGGTGTAATTGACCACCGAGTTGCCCTGGAAATCGCCGTCCAAGGTGCGATCTTCAAAACGCAGCGACCGGTAGGCCAACGAGCCGAAGCGGTAGTCGAAGTATTCATCGATCTTGCCGGTATAGACGACGGTGGCCGCTTGCTGCGCGAGCTTCGACGCGATGCGCGAAAAAATCGACGCCGACTTCGAAGCGAATATTGGGGTGATCCAGCATGTTTTCGAACAAGTCGCGTGTACCCGCCGACAGGAATGCCCTCGAACGTATCGCTGAAGTATTGGTCGTCCAAAGTGGTGCGAATGGGCAGGCGTCGAATGATGGAGGCGGGTAAATCGCGGGGATGGCGGCCCCATTGTTTGGCCGTGTAGCCCTGGACGAACGTCTCGTAAAGTTCCGGCCCCACTTGCGCGAGGATCCACTCTTCCAGGTTGCGTGGGTTTTCGCACGGCACGCGCACCTCGGCCAGTTTCCGCTGGGCCTCGGCCGGCGTGGCGATGCCCCACAGCTGATGCAGTGTCATCAGGTTGATCGGAAAGGAAAACATCCGGCCGTGGAAATTCACTTTGACGTGATGGCGGTAGTGATTGAACCGTGCAAAGCGGTTCACAAACTGCCATACGCCGGCGTCGCTGGTGTGAAAGATGTGCGCGCCGTATCGATGAACATCGATCCCCTCGACGCGCTCGGTATAGCAATTGCCGCCGATGTGGCGACGCTTGTCGATCAGCATCACGCGGCGGCCGTGCTCTGCCATGACCCGCGCATACACGGCGCCGAACATGCCACAGCCGACGACAAGATAATCGAAGCTCATGCGATAGCGGGTATTTTCATCGGAGGCACGCACGCATTCTTTAAGCCACGGCTTTCAATGCTTCGGGCAACTCGTGCAGACGGAATCGATAAAACGCATGTGGGGCCTGCAATTCGCAGTCGGCCACCACGATGTGAGCTTGTTTGGCCAGCTCAGCGGCTGCGGAGCTGGCATCGGTGACCACCAACATGTTGCACTGGGCCTGGCCGCTAAATTTTCCCGGTCCGGGCAAAAACACGACTTCCACCTCGGGGGCGGCGTCGCTGGCAATCGCGGGATTGTGCAGCAGCGTGGGAAGCAATTGCGTGACCTGCCGCGGCGGCGGATTGCCCACCACGCGCAAGCGCAAATCGCCTAAGCGTTCGCTTTGACAGACCATTGCGGCAGCGGACCAGCGCCCCTTTGCGATTCAGGTAGGCGGAATTGCGCGCCTCCTCGCCTTCGGCCGGCATGGTGACGTCG
This sequence comes from Pirellulales bacterium, assembly GCA_963773925.1. GTDB lineage: Bacteria > Planctomycetota > Planctomycetia > Pirellulales > JADZDJ01 > CAVRAW01. The sequence goes on along the minus strand of CAVZDC010000020.1, from coordinate 120,453 downwards.
GTCGGATGCCAGAGATGGAACGTGTTGGTCCAGCGCAGGATCGAGTGGATGCGCACGCCGGCGCGGCGTAGCCGCCGGCCCAGATCGTCATCTTCCCAACCCCAACCGACGAAGTTTTCGTCGTAGCCGTTGATGCGCTCGTAGTCTGCTCGCCAGATGCCCACGTTGTTGCCGGCCAGCCGCGGCTTGGTGGGATGGCGCAGCCATTCGTAGACCAGGCTGCGCCACCCTTTGGCGCGCAGCCGGCGGAGTTTTCGCTTGGGCGCCCAGCGGACGAACTCGCCGCGGCGAATCACCTCGTCGTCGATGCGGGCGGAGGTTCGTTGGTCGAATCGCAGGAAGGTGCCGGCCTGCACCGCTCGCGGCCGGCGACGGCGCAAATGGATTGCCACGTGGTCGGGGGGCAACAAGCAATCGCCGTCCAAGAACAGCAAATACGGAGCGGTGCTGGCAGCCACTCCTTCGTTGCGGCAGCGGCAGAGCTGGAAACCGGTGTGCGGATGGGTGGTAAACCGCACCGGAAAATCAACCGTGCGGGCGAAATCGTCCACCACTTGGGCGTTTCGTCCGTCGAACCGTCGTCCGTAACAACCACTTCCATCAGGCCAGCCACGTCGCGCTGCATGGCAATCGACAACAGCGCGCGGCGCAAATGTCGCGGACGCTGATACGACGACACCAACAGTGCGATCTCAGGTGATTGGCTCACGGCCCAGCCTTGATAATGAACGTAACCAGAACGCTGCGATCGTCCCGCACTGCGGACGGATCGCCCGGCCTTAAAAGGAAAAGGCTGCGGAAGATAGGGGCTCGGCTGGGACCGGGTCAATAGCAGTCCTCTAACCTGGATCGGCTAGCAGTGCATGCCGGCTAGCGAGACCCACGCCGCAACGGCAATCGCCGCCGTTTCCACCCGCAGCACTCGGGGGCCTAAATCGACCATTTGCCATCCGGCAGCGACAGCACTCTTAACTTCCTCGTCCGTGAAGCCTCCTTCGGGACCGATGGCGCCGATCACTTGCGGATTCACGACCGAGTTTTCCGGTCGCTGCCAGTGCTTGGGAAGGCGGAACTCCACCGGGATGAGCGAAGAACCGCAGGTCAGCAGTCGGCGGTTGAAAGCATAGTCCGACCAACGCTGCGGCGGCGCGATCTCCATCAGTTGGTTGCGGCCACATTGCTTGGCGGCCTCGACCACCGTGCGGCGCAATCGCACCAATGCCGATTCGGACGGCTGTGCCACGCCGCGCTCGGTGATCAGCGGCACCAATTTCGCGACTCCTAATTCCACTGCCTTTTCGACAAGCCATCGCTGGCGATCTCCCTTGGGCAAGTGCCACGGCAAGGGTGAGCTTGATGAAGGTTTCGCGATTGGCGGAAATCGCCCTTCAACACTGTCACTTCAACTTTTGACTTGCCGACCGATTCGATTCGCGCGGAATATTCGCAGCCCGAGCCGTCGAACAGCGTCAATAGATCGCCCGGCTTGGCGCGCATCACGTGCGCCAAATGATGAGCTTCGGGCCCGGTAAGAATGAGCCGCTCGGTCAACGTCGATGGAAGAAACGAAAAATCGTTCGGACATGAAAAACCGTCAAAGTTTTCCTACGATCTTACCGATAACACACTAGATACGGAAATTCGTTCCGCGGCGCTTCCGCTTCATTTCCTGCCCAGAAGCCGCGGGGACATTCTTCAGGGCTTAGACCATTATGTTTCGGCAGTATTGGGAGTTGCGCGAATCGCCGTTCCGTGGAGCGCTGGATCCGCGGCAGTTTTTCCCCAGCCCGACGCATGAAGAAGCGCTGGCGCGGCTGCATTTTTTGGTGGAAGATCGGCGGCGGCTGGGGCTGCTGCTGGGTGCGCCCGGCACGGGCAAATCGCTGACCCTGGAAGTGTTCGCGCGGCGATTGCGTCGAACCGGCGCGCAGGTGGCAAACATCAACTTGTTGGGATTGGACATCCACGAGTTCCTGTGGCTGATGGCGGCGGAACTGGGCGTCAACCCCGACCGGCGCGACGATTCGTTCCGCTTGTGGCGCAGCGTGCTGGATCGCCTGGTGGAGAACCGCTACCAGCAGCTCGACACGGTGATGCTGCTGGACGATGCCGACGAGGTCAGCACGCAGTTGATGGAGCATGTTGTGCGGTTGGCGCAATTGGATGGCGCAGGCACGCGGCTGATGATCGTGTTGACTTGCACCACTGCCGCCGTGGGACGACTGCCGCAGCGCATTTTGGAAATTGCCGATTTGAGAATCGACATCGAATCGTGGGAGCCGGCCGACACGGTGCAATACATTACGGCGGCGCTTACGCGGGCCGGCCGCTCGACGTCGACATTCACCGAAGAAGCGTTGTATCGCTTGCACGATTTGTGCGGCGGCATTCCGCGCCGCGTGAATCAATTGGCAAATCTGGCGCTGTTGGCCGCCGCCGGACGCAAACTGCCGCTGGTCGATACCGACACGGTCGAAGGCGCATTTCCACGAGTTGGGCGTCATTGAAGCGGTCGCCTAACGGCCGCAAAAATTCTGGAACGCACGCCCCTTTATTCGCCAATCTTTGGCGTGCGCCGGCGAACAGCTTCTTAGCGGCAAAGCGAATCCGGCCTAGTGGCGGACCGGCCAGCCGACTAGAATCGGGAACTTCGATCCTGCGTTCATGGTTTGAGGAATGTGTCGTGCCGACACTCGTGAAAACCACTGCACCGACGGGCGAAGCGCTCGCCGTCGGCCATCGATCTGCGCGACCCGTGGTTGGCCGGGTTTTTGGCCTGGCTAGTGCCGGGATTGGGGCACATGTATCAGCGCCGTTGGGGAAAAGGCGGCCTGTACATGGTGTGCATTCTGGGCACGTTTATCTACGGACTGTGGCTTGGCGGCGGGCGCGTGGTTTACGCTTCGTTCCGCGAGCCCGATTGGCACGATTGGCGGTGGGCCTACGTCGGCCAGCTTGGCGTCGGATTGCCGGCGTTGCCGGCGATGGTGCAAGCTGTACGCACCGGCGGCCCGGCGCCCAAGGCGCCGCTGTGGGGCGGATTCATGGCGCCGCCGATGGTGCGCGGGCAAATTGTGCCGCGCACGTGGATCGAGCAACAGCAACTAAAATATCCGAACGATCCGGAGTACGAGGCCGACGATTACGAATCGTACGATGCCGACCAGATGTATTACCGCTACCTGCCCGGCGGGCGAATGGCGGACCATCCCGATCAGACGAGTCTGTGGAACTACAAATTGGGATCGTATTACGACCTGGGCACGGTGTTCACCATGATCGCCGGGCTATTAAATATTCTGGCCATTTGGGACGCCGGCGCAGGGCCTGTGGTACTGCAAACTCAAGAAAATACAGCGCTGCCTACTGACGAAAAGAAATAGGGCGACAAGCACTCTACCTTTCGCATCGCCATCACGTCGCACGATCTTATGCTCGCTCAGACCAGTCAATTTTGGTACGCCTTGCCGCTGGTGGTCAGCATTAGCCTGGTCTACGCCAGCACGCGACATGAAGATATGCCGTCGATCCTGTCGCACGCCGCCAAATGGATTACGGGCCTGGTTGTGCTGATGGGCGTGTTGGGGTTTTTGCTGTGGTGGCTGGGCCGCGGGCTGTAGCGGATTGCAATTAGCAAATGCAGTTCGATTGTTCCTCTGGGGCTATAAAATCGGCCTAAAACGGGCCTGCGGTATCTGGCACGTGCCTTCGGCACAAGCTACAAGGTAAATAGGCTGTTTTGCCTAATTTTCCTGGCTTTGCAGGCATCCTTGCTGTGTTTTCGGCTGACAGGATCTTCGGACGGCGGTTGCTCCGCATCTCCTTGTTGAGCATTTTGGTGGTCGCGCTACCGATGCCGGCGATTGGCCAAGGGCGAATGGCGGCGCGCCTGCAGCGGATGCTCGGGCAAGCGGACCAGGCGCCGAACGCGCCTGCGCCGCCAGATGTCGATGGCCTCGATCCGTGGCTCAAGCATTTGCACGAATCGGTGCCGCAATCGGCTGAAAGCTATGCGGAATTCGATACCGAAGGACTGGCAACCGCAGCCGCGGCGGTGGAGCAATGGTGTTCGCTATGGGAGGCGGTGGCGGCGGGACTTTCGCCCGACGGGCAGCTTGGAGTTGTCGGCCGGCTGCACGACGTCAAGCAATCGATCGATCGGCAAATCGACAATGTGCTTTCGCTGAGAGTGCAGTTCGCCTCGCTGCCGGCCGACGCGAAACGCCACGAGGCCTTAAGGCGATATCTACGCTGCGCGGCGACGTTGGTCGATCTTTCGGGCGCGTTGCGCTATGTGCTCATCGATGCGGTGGACGGGGCCGCGGTTCGGTTTGCCAATCAGCCAGTACTCGAAAGCAAGCTGATCGATCTGCTAATTGAAAAACATAGCAGCGTCGGGTGCCCAGGTGATGGCGGACGATCTGTTCAAGCCGCCGACGCCGCCGGCGGGAGTTGAACCGCAGCCTGAATTGCCCGCGGCTTTGAAGCTGAAAGTCATCCAGCTCATTGGCCAATTTGGGACGATCGGCGAGGTGGATGAGCTATCGGAGTATTTGCTCGATCCCGCGACGCCCCCCACGCAAGTTCTGGCTGCCGCCGAAGCGATTCGCAGCCTTGGTTTGCCGCAGGATCCGCGCCCGGGTCAGGATGCGTCGCTTCCCACGCCGCCGATCACGGCGGAGAAGCTGCTGAATCGGCTGGAGCAAATCGACTCGAAGCAGTGGAAGCCGGATGAAGTGTCGCGGGCCAATGCGCTGCTGTCTTGGCTGCCTGGCAAGGTCGAACCCGGGCTGGAAGGAAACACTTATCGTGTGGGCAACTTCGAGGTGCAGCCGGGCGATTGGCTGCTGATGCGCAATCCTTCGCCATACAATTTGTTCACGGATTTATCGCCGGGCCTGTTCACGCACGTCGGCGTGGTGACGGTGGAAGTGGGCAGCGACGGGAAGCGGCGGATGGTGGTGGTCGATTTGCCGGAGCGCGGCACTTCGATGCCGGCTACGAACGTCGAAACGTTTTTGGACCGCACGCTGAATTATGTTTTTCTGCGGCATCCCGATCCGGAAGTTGCGCGTAAGATGGGGGAGGCCGCCGCGGAAATGATCGGCAATCCCACCCAATTCGATTTGAATTTCCGGACCGATCGGATCGCCGCGCTGCGGGGCAAGCCGCTGCATGGACAAAAAATCCACACGTATTGTGCCGGGCTGTTATTGCTGTGCGCACAGCAAACCGGCCTGCCGCGCGACACGTTTCTTCCCGATCACCGAAACTACCGCACCCGGCCACACTCAAGAGAATCTGGCGAAACTGGGGCTATCGCTGGGGGACGGATTTGTTTCGCCCAGCGGCGCACTGTTTTCGCAAAAGCTCCAGATCGTCGGACGCTGCGAACCGATGTACGATGCCCCGCGCGAGGTGCAGGAAGCCGTTTACGATTACTTCGCCACGCGGATGGCGAACTCGCCGTTGCTTCCTTCGCCGGATGCCTATCAGGCGCTGCGGTTGAAGGTGGCTGAGGCGTCGCGAACCAATCCGCTGTTGGCCAAGGCGCTGGCGGCCGCGGCGGGTGTGAGCGACCAGATGGATCTGGTGTCGGCGGCCAAAGCAGCCGCGGTGGTCGAGACGCTTGACGAAATCGCCTACGGCGCCAGCGACGACTACGTGGCGGCGATGCGGGCAATTACCGAAGGTGGGAACCTGACCGAGGAACAACAACGTCAATTGACGCCAGCGCAGCGAGAGGCACTGGCGAAGTACCGCGGCCGCCATGCACAGTTGGCCCAGCGCTGGGACCAAGGCCAGGTTTCGCCGCGAGGCGTGCGCATCGAATTGGTGCGGTACTACATCGATCAGGGCCGCCGCCAGCTTGACGAACGTTTCTTCGGCGCCGAGAAACAGCCAAAAGCAGCGGTGAAAAGGCAGGAGACGATAAATTGATTATATTGAATTCGTTTCCGGCTTCCCCGTTCAGTCCATATTCGCCATGCAACTTCTCCACGTCGGCGCCGCGGTGCTGAATCAAACGCCGTTGGCGTGGGACGCCAATCAGGCGAATATTCTGGCCGCTATCGGCGAGGCTCGAAAACAGAGCGTCAGCGTGCTGTGCTTGCCCGAGCTTTGCATCACGGGCTACGGCTGTGAAGACGCTTTCCTTTCGGCCGGCGTGCAACGCATGGCGTGGCGCGTGCTGCAGGAAATTCTGCCGGAAACCAGGGGAATGATCGTCTCGCTGGGCGTTGCCGGTGTTGCACCAAAACGGCTTGTACGACACGGCCTGCCTGGCGGTGGACGGAAAGATCGCCGGCTTCACCGCCAAGCGATATCTGGCCGGCGACGGCATTCACTACGAGCCGCGTTGGTTTAAGCCATGGCCGCTGGGCCGCCGCGCCGAGGTGAACATCGAGGGCCAAGATTATCCGCTGGGCGATTTGTACTACGACTGCGGCGGCGTGCGCATCGGTTTCGAAATCTGCGAAGATGCCTGGGTGGCCAATCGTCCCGGCGCCGAACTTTCGCAGCACGGGGTGGATGTAATCCTCAATCCCAGCGCCAGCCATTTCGCGTTCGGCAAAATGGCGGTCCGCGAACGGTTTGTGCTGGAAGGTTCGCGCGCATTTGGCGTGCATTATCTGTATTCGAATTTATTGGGAAACGAAGCGGGGCGCGCGATTTACGACGGCGGAGCAATGGTCGCTTCCACCGGACAAATCGTCGCCGTGGGGCCGCGATTCTCCTTCGCCGATTGGGGGATTACTTCCGCGCTGGTCGACGTCGACGCCGCGCGGCTAAGCCGCGCCCGCACCGGCAGTTTTGCTGAGCCTTCCGAAGACTCCGCGAATTGTATTCGCGTGCCTTTCAAATATCCCAAGTGCGAGCCCGGGACTTCGCGCATGCATCGGGCCGATTGGGAAACAGGCTCGCATGTGAAAGAGGAAGAATTCGCCCGAGCTATCGCGCTGGCGTTGTTCGACTATATGCGCAAAAGCCGGTCGCGCGGCTTGGTGGTGTCGATCAGCGGCGGGGCCGATTCGGCCGCCGTTTCGTGCCTGGTAGCGATGATGGTCGGTTTCGGCGTGGCGGAATTGGGCCGCGACGATTTTCTGGCCAAGTTGCCGTACTTCGCCGAAATTCGGCTCGCGAAAGATAATCGCGAAATGGTGTGCCAATTGTTGGCGTGCGTGTATCAATCCACCAGTCACAGCGGCGACGTGACGCTGAACGCCGCGCGCGGCGTGGCCGAAGCGATCGGCGCGGAATTTCTACAGTTCGACATCGACAAGATCGTGCAAGACTACATCAGCATGGTATCAGCCGGCACCGGTCGGAAATTGTCATGGGACTCCGACGATCTGGCATTGCAGAACATTCAGGCGCGGGCCCGATCGCCGGGGGTGTGGATGCTGGCGAATTTGCGCGGGCGCTGTTGGCGTCGACCAGCAATCGTTCGGAAGCCGCGGTGGGGTACGCCACGATGGACGGCGATACCTCCGGCGGCATCAGCCCCATAGCAGGCATCGACAAGGCTTTCCTGCGCCGCTGGCTAGCCTGGCTGGAAACCGACGGCCCTGAAGGTTTTGGTCCGATCCCCGCTCTGCATGCGGTTAATGTGCAAGATCCGACCGCCGAATTGCGGCCGCCAGGAAACAAGCAGACCGACGAAGCCGACCTGATGCCTTACGAACTGCTGGACGCGATCGAACGGGCCGCCATCCGCGACAAGCGCAGCCCGATGGAAGTGTTCCAGCTGATGCAAGTTGAATTCGCGCCAGTACTCGGCGGAGCAATTGGTTGGCTGGGTGGAACGGTTCTTTCAACTTTGGTGCCGCAACCAGTGGAAACGGGAGCGCTATGCCCCGTCGTTCCACGTGGACGACGAGAACTTGGACCCGAAAACCTGGTGCCGCTTCCCGATTCTTTCCGGCGGGTATGAACGAGAGCTTGCCGAACTGCGCGAGCACGTGTTAGGAAAGCGTGCGCTGAAGCGGCTCTATCCGCCGCCGTGCCCTTACCTGCTCCGGTCCCACCCACCCCTGCTCTTTAAGGGAGATCGTTTATGCACGGCATGTGGCACGACATGTTGTATCCCGACATTCCGCTGTTGGCGAAGATTTTGCGGCCGATCATCGTGTACCTGTTTTTGATTGTCGGCATGCGGCTGGCCGGCAAGCGGCAGTTGGCCCAATTGAATCCGTTCGATTTGATCGTGCTCTTGACGCTTTCCAACACGGTGCAAAACGCGATCATCGGCAACGACAACTCGGTGACCGGCGGCCTGGTGGGAGCGACCACGCTGCTGGCGATTAATTATTTCGTGGTGCGATTTCTATACGGCCATCAGCGATTGGATCGGCTGATCGAGGGCAAGCCGATCGTGCTGATTGCCGACGGCAAGGTGAACCGAAATCGCCTGCACCGCGAACTGATCACGCACATTGAATTGGAAGCGGCTGCCCGGCGGCAAGGCTTTAGCTCGCTGAACGAAGTGAACAAGGCGATTTTGGATCCCGGCGGCACGATCTCGTTCACCGGCCATGAACCGGGTGCGGATGAAGTTCGGCACGATCAATTGCTGAAGCGGCTGGATCAAGTGCTCGAGGAATTGCGCGGCTTGGCCGGCAAATGACGCCGTAGACGGGCCCAAGATAAGGTCAGGCCGAACACGCCGAATCCTCCGGGGCAGATCGTTGCGTTTCGCGGTGCGCGGCTATATAAAATTGGCGGGCCAGCAAACTCAAGAGTGGCGAAACGGCGCATGGGACGTTCTCTTTTACACAGCGCCAAGAGCGAGCGTTCGCCTTCTGGTATACAAACCGTGTCAACCAATTTCGCAGGGGCGCGAATTCCGCGTGTGCTGTTGTTGATGGCGCTAGCTGGCGGCGCGTTTACCGTTGCCTTTGGGGCAACCAAATACTTCCGTGCGGGTCCAACGGGAATGGTGTGGATCCCCTGCGGGGAGTTCACGATGGGCACCGACGAACCGAACTCGATGCCCAACGAACGGCCCGCGCATCAGGTGCACGTCGACGGCTTTTGGATGGACGAGCACGACGTGACCAATGCGGAATTTCGAAGGTTCGTCGAAGCGACCGGTTATGTGACCACGGCCGAGAAACCGGTGGATTGGGAGGAACTAAAAAAGCAGTTGCCGCCGGGAACGCCGAAAGCCTCGGAGGAAAAGCTGCAGCCCGGTTCGCTAGTGTTCACGCCGCCGGGCAAAGCGGTGGATTTGCGCGACATGTCGAACTGGTGGACTTGGACCGCCGGCGCCAACTGGAAACATCCGCAAGGACCGGCGAGCAACATCGACGGCAAAGACGATTATCCCGTCGTGCAAATCTCTTGGGACGATGCCGCGGCCTACGCTCGCTGGGCCGGCAAGCGCTTGCCCACGGAAGCCGAATGGGAATTTGCAGCTCGCGGCGGCGCTGATGGCAACACGCGGTATTGGTGGGGCGATGAATTCCGCCCTCACGGCAAGTTCATGTGCAACACGTACACCGGCGAGTTTCCCGTAAAAGATACCGGCGAAGACGGATACACACGCACCAATCCGTGGAACGCATTCCCGCCCAATGGCTATGGCCTGTACGACATGGCCGGCAACGTTTGGCAGTGGACGGCCGATTATTATCGCCCCGATTCACATGCTTTGGCAATGCAACAGTTGTTGGGTAGCGGCAAAATTTGCTGCCTGAATCCCACCGGCCCTGAGCAGAGCTTCAATCCGGCGCATCCTGTTTCAGACTCGCCAGAGCGGGTGATTAAAGGGGGATCGTTTTTGTGCAATCCGAATTATTGCGAAAGCTATCGTCCCACCGCGCGCCGCGGCACGCCGCCGGATACCGGCTCGGAACACGTCGGGTTCCGCTGTGTAAAATCGAATTGAGAAATGAAATCGGCACTGTAGTACTTCAAAGGAGAGTTGCCGTGTTGAAACGGACCACCATTCCAGTAATCGCATGCATTGCCTTGGGAGTTTTGCTGGGTTACGTGGCGGCTTCGGGCAAACTGACGTTGTTCAGTTCGGGCACATGCCGAAGACGAACTCGGCATTTCGACTCGGCCGTTATTGGCGCAGGCATCTACGCCGGGCAAATCATCGGCCGCGGCGTCCGACAAGAAACCGAACATCGTATTGCATCATGGCCGACGACGTCGGCTGGTTTAACGTCGGCGCCTATCATCGCGGCATCATGGCCGGCCGAACGCCGAACCTCGATAAGCTCGCCTCGAAGGGATTGTGTTCACCGACTACTATGCCGAAGCCAGTTGCACGGCGGGCCGGGCAAACTTCATCACCGGCGAAATCCCCATCCGCACCGGCCTGACCACCGTCGGCCAGGCAGGTTCGACGCTCGGAATGCCGGCCGAAGCGCCGACCATTGCCACCGCGCTGAAATCGATGGGCTACGCGACCGGCCAGTTCGGCAAGAACCATCTTGGGCGACCTGAACAAGTTTTTGCCCACGGTGCATGGCTTCGATGAATTCTTCGGATATCTGTATCACTTCGATGCGATGGAAGACCCGTTCCATCCGCAATTATCCGCCGGCGCTCAAGGACAAAGTTGGCCCGCGCAATTTGCTGCACTGCGTGGGCCGCCGAGAAAGACGACCCAACCGAGCAGCCGCGGTGGGGCAAAGTCGGCAAACAGAAGAATTGAAGACGAAGGTCCGCTTCCGCCGCATCCGATCGAGGGCATCAAATACAACATGGAAACGGTCGACGACACGATCCTCGACAACGCGCTGAAGTTCGCCGACAAGGCGCACAACGACGGCAAACCGTTCTTTCTGTGGCTGAATCCGACGCGGATGCACATCGTCACGCATCTGTCGGAAAAGTACGAGAGCCATGCGCACGCCGGAAAATGGCTGGAGCATCGAAGAAGGCGGCATGGCGCAATTGGATGACATCGTGGGCTCGGTGATGAAGTATCTGAAAGACCACGATCTCGAGGACAACACGATTGTCGTCTTCACCACCGACAACGGCGCCGAGAATTTCACCTGGCCCGACGGCGGCCAAACGCCCTTCGCCGGCGGCAAAGGCACAGCCCTGGAAGGCGGCTTCCGCGTGCCCTGCATCGTGCGCTGGCCCGGCGAAAGTACCGGCGGGCAGGGTCGAGAACAGCATTTTCTCCGGACTCGATTGGTTCCCAACGTTCGTCGCGGCGGCCGGCAATCCGAACATCGTCGAAGAACTGAAAAAGGGAAAGCAACTGGTGGACCGCAATTACAAGGTGCATCTGGATGGCTATGACCAGACCGAGTTGCTGACCGGCAAAGGGCCGTCGAAACGCCATGAAGTTTTTTATTTCACCGAAAGCACGCTCAGCGCCGTGCGAATCAACGATTACAAATATCGCTTCACCGATCAGCCCAACGGCTGGTTGGGTTCCACTGAAAAGGTTGATTGGCCGATTTTGGTCAATCTGCGTTTGGACCCGTTTGAACGTACCGGCATGCCCAGCGCGCACGGAGGTTCGATGGCTTTTTACAATTGGTACGTGTACGAATTTTGGCGTTTCGTGTTCGTGCAGCAGGTGGTGAGCAAGGCCGCCGAAAGCCTGGTCGAATTCCCGCCGATGCAAAAAGGCGCGAGCTTCAATCTCGAAGAGCTGAAACAAAAGCTGATGGAGAAGATCAGTCGGCAAGCGCAATGAGCAAGCAACTTTTCGTGCCGCAGACGCGGTATCAATCCGATGGTGTTCTTGGTTGCGGCGGTGCTTGGATGTCAGTCCGAGCCGGATCGTCCGGTCCAACCGCCCGAAAAGAGCGCCGAACGAATGCTCGCCATCGACATCTTGCTGGAGCCGGATGCGAAGATGGTTGAACAGGCCAAGGAGGTGAATGCTCGACTGCGCGAAAACTATCCGCAAGGGTACGCGTTGGATGCTTCGCATGCCGCGCACATTACGCTGCTGCAGCGTTACATCCGCGCGAAGGATTTGGACGCAGTGACGGCGGTAGTGGCCGATGTGCTGGCGGAGAATCGGCCGTTGGATTGGCAATTCAAAGCAACGGGTTACGAATACAGCGTGTGGGATGGCAAGGCGATTACGCTATTGATGATCGCGCGGTCGCCGGAATTGATGCGGCTAGAAGAAGCAGTCGTGCATGCCGTGGAGCCGTTTGCCGAACAAGACGGTAATTCGGAATCGTTCGTCACTTCGCCCGATTCGCCAGAGATCAACAAGCAAACCATCGATTGGGTGGCTAACTTCGTACCCAACGCGAGCGGGGATAATTTCAAGCCGCACGTGACCGTGGGCGTGGCGAGTGAAGATTTTGTGAAGAAACTTAAGGCCGAGGCGTTCGAGCCGTTCACGTTCAAAGCCAATCACGTGGCGATTTATCAGCTTGGAAACTTCGGCACGGCTCGCAAAAAGCTCTGGACTTGGAGCAATTCAGGGGGCACTAAAGCCGCTCCATGAATACCAATCGGCGAACGATCGTTCGAATAGCGCTGGCAGTTGCGGTTTTGATTGTCGGCCGCTGCGCAGGGCGACGATCTCCTCCCCTCCTGGAACGACGGCGCGGCGAAAATAGCGATCGTCGATTTCGTCCAGCGCGTGACCAAAGTAGGCGGGCCCGATTATGTGCCGACCGAGGAGCGCATTGCCGTGTTCGATAACGACGGCACGCTGTGGGCCGAACAGCCTGTGTACGTGCAATCGGCTTTTGCCATGGACCGGGTCAAACAGTTGGCGCCGCAACATCCTGAGTGGAAGGACGAGCAGCCGTTCAAGGCGGCGATCGAGGGGACTATGCGGCGATCGCCAACGCGCATGCCCGCGGCGCAATATCGCTGATCAACGCCACGCACTCGGGCATGACAACCGACGAATTCAACAAGATTGTGCGAAAATGGCTGGCCACAGCGAAGCATCCGCGCTTTCACCGCCTGTATACCGATCTGGCGTATCAGCCGATGCTGGAGTTGCTGAGCTATTTGCGGGCCAATGGTTTCAAGACGTACATCGTTTCGGCGGCGGGAGTGGAGTTCATACGGCAATTTGCGGAGAAACTCTACGGCATTCCGCCGGAGCAGGTAATCGGTTCGAGCATCAAGCTGAAGTATGAAATGAACGGCGACAAACCGGAGCTGATGCGCGAGCCGGATATCGTGGCGATCGCCAACGAGGGGGAGAAAGCGGTCGCGATTGAAAACGAAATTGGCCGCCGCCCCATCGCCGCCTTCGGCAACTCCGACGGCGATTTGCAAATGCTCGAGTGGGCCACCGCCGGCAAGAGCGCGCGCTTGGGCATGCTGGTGCACCATACCGACGGCAAGCGCGAATGGGCCTACGACAAAGATTCGCACGTTGGCAAGCTCGACAAAGGACTGACGGAAGCCCCGCAGCACGGCTGGACGCTGATCGACATGAAGAACGATTGGAAAGTGATTTTTCCGTTCGAAAATGAGTAAGTCCCTGCTGGCACCACGATGAATCGCCGCCAATTTGTTAGCCGGGCGATTGGCACTGCCATCTGGGCCATTGCAGAGCCGGCGCTGGCAGCGTCGTGGTGGTGGCGGCGAGATCAGTTTTCGTTTCAACTGCCCGAGCTTGGCTCAGGCGGCGCTCAAGCTGAACCCTTCCCGCTGGAAAAATACGATTGGCAGCGCTACGGTCCGCTGTTGGGAGTAAGCGATGAGGGGAGCGCCGCCAAAATCAATTGCCGACGCCGCGTACATGTCGGCCAAAGCGCTGGTCTCGCCCTCCCCCGGCCCGACGATCGTGGGCATGATCATCGACGGCGAGCGGATGACCAGCGCCGGCGAAGCACCGATTGGCCCCGAGGAATACTCGGAGATTCTTCCGATCGCCAAGGGGCGAACGTTCTGCACCACCAACGTGGGCACGCGCGTCAGCGCGCGGCTGCAGCAGCCATTTCCCGAATTCGCCGTGCGGGACGTTCAGGGACACGAAGAGCAATGGATGAATTCGATTTTTGCCGAGTTCGACAAATTCGTGCGCACGCCGAATGGAAAACCGCGGCCGCTAACGGTGCGATTGGTGGTGCATCCCGGCAGTTGGAGCGAAATCGCTGCCGCGCTGCGCAAACTCGTGCCGAAGCTTGAAGCCGGGCGGACGGAGGGCAAGATCGGTCCACCCGATTTGCAGCGCCTTTCGATTCTGATCGTTTATCCGGACGAAATCAAAGACAATCTTCAGCCGATTCTGAATGCGATCCACCTGGCGGCCGAACTTGGCATTCCCGAAGTGGCCGTCGACGGCGCGCCGGTAGAGTCAGCCCGGCGGCATTTGAGCGTGCAGGGGCTGCTAAATGTGTTGGAACCGTTAGCGGCAGAAACGCTGCTGCGTGAAGCCACGGAGCGCCACGTCCGGCTCACGTGTCGATTCGAAGTGGATCCGCCATCCGCCGCGCGCACCATTTGGGATGGCCTGTTCGCCGCGCGCGAATTAGGTCTGAACGCCGCAAAATATGGCCTGACGCCACTTGATTTGGATCAACAACGGTATGTTATCGAGCAAGTTCAGCGGTGGATGAAAAGCTGGACGGCGATTCCCGCTTTCTATGTCGATACACCGCTGGTCACCACCGAGGCGGTGTATGAACCCGATCGGTGCGTCGAGGGGGCAAAACTGTGGATGAAAATGGCCGGCGCCGCAGGGGCGAAAGTGGTCCTGATCGATGCTCCCGACCGAATCCACCCCCGAAGATTATTGAAATCGACGCGCAAACCAGATGATCCCGGCGTGCTGGACATTACACAAGTGAAGCAATTGCACGAGTTCGGCGAAGACTTGGGTTTGAAGCTCTTGTGGGCCGGCGGCATTCACGCCGAGGGGGCATTCGAACTGGCCAAGCTGGGTGCGTTTGGAATATTCACTACCTCCAGCACCGCCAAGCCGGCACCCGTTGAGGGCGTGCTGGCCAGCGATCCCGCGATGGCCGCCAGCGCCGAGCCCACGCTACCAGGCGTGCGCAAAATACATGCAATGCTCCAAGCCGGATTTCTCTGCCGCGTGCTCAAAAATAACGGCGAACTTTCCCAGGCGATTGAAAAAGGCGCCCGAGCGCTCGCAGCCATCGCGCTCACGAGCGCGGAGCTCGATACGCAACTCTCGGCACTCAACAAACATCTGCAGCTCGGCTGGCGAGAGCATTGGACAGCATCGGCCTGAATGCCAGCGGCGGTGTTCGTTCGGGGTTACAATTGGAGAATCGCGTTTGCTGCCCGGTACCGGCACGTGGCAGCGGAGAGGATTCGAAAGTGGACCAGACCAAATTAGCTTCCAAGGATGCCAGTGCGGTGCGATCGGGGACGCGCAGCGCACTGCGCTCGATTGCGCTGGGCAGTTTGCTGTTGCGCAAGCAACTTTGGATCTGGCCAATTCTGGCGGCGATTTTGCTGGGGGCCTGCGGGTGGTGGGTTAGCCGTTCGGTGGAAAACGCGATGCTTCAACGGCGGATGGCTGAATTAACTACTATTCTCAATGCGGATATTGCCGCCGTGCAGGTTTGGACGATCGATCAGGCCAAACAGGCCGAGCTGATCGCCAAAGACAACCAGCTTCTGCCCGATGTTCAATCGCTGCTAAAGGCGGCGGCATCCACCGGCGATTCGGGGCGGTCCCTGCTGCGATCGCCGGCGCAGGAAGATATTCGCGCCAAATTGAAATCGCAACTGGCGCTGGGGGGATACTCGGGCTTTTTCGTGGTGTCGCCCGTTGCGACGGTGCTAGCCGCCGACGTGGATGCACCGGTGGGCAAAACGCTTCCGGGATATCAGAAAGGATTCTTCGAGCAAGTGGCCGGCGGCAAGGGAGCCGTTTCGCGGCCGTTCCGCAGCGTGCTGCTATTGGCCGATGAACACGGCGACCTGAAGGCCAACTTGCCTACTATGTTCGCGGCGGCGCCGCTGCGCGGTGAAAAAGGGGAAGTGATTGCCGTGTTGGGACTGCGGATTCGGCCCGACGTCGATTTCACGCGCATTTTGCAATTGGCGCGGAGCGGAGCCACTGGGGAAACGTATGCCTTCGATCGCGATGGATTGTTTCTGAGTGAAAGCCGGTTTGACGACGACCTGAAGCAAATCGGATTGCTGGCCGATTTGCCGGATTCGCACTCGGTTCTGACGTTGGAGTTGCGCGATCCGGGCGTGGATATGACCACAGGCGCCGGCCGGCCCAGCGCCGAGCCAACCAGCCGCTAACGCGCATGGCCGCAGCAGCGGTGAATGGCGATGACGGCGTTGATGTGCTCGGCTATCCCGATTACCGCGGCGTGCCGGTCGTCGGAGCCTGGAAGTGGCTTAAAGACGCGGGGTTCGGCGTGGCCACCGAGCAGGACGTGGTGGAAGCGTTCCAGCCGCTGTACGTGCTGCGCAGGGCTTTTTGGGGGATGTTCGCCCTGCTGCTGGTGGCTGCCGTGGCCATCTTCGTATTCACGATCATCGTGGCGCGTGCCAATCGCGAAGCCCGCCGCGCGGCCCTGGAGGCCAAGCAACTCGGCCAGTACAGGCTCGATCAAAAATTGGGCGAAGGCGGCATGGGAGTGGTGTACCGGGCGCATCACAACATGTTGCAGCGTCCCACAGCCGTAAAGTTCCTTGGTGTGGAAAAAACCACCGAGCAAACCTTGGCCCGCTTCGAACGCGAAGTGCAGTTGACCAGCAGACTAAACCACCCCAACACGATCGCCATTTACGATTACGGCCGCACCCCCGAAGGCATTTTCTACTACGCCATGGAGTATCTCGAGGGAATCAACCTGGAAGATCTGGTGAAATCGTACGGGCCGCAGCCGGAAGGGCGCGTCGTATCTATCTTGCTGCAGGTGTGCGGCTCACTGGCCGAGGCGCATGCCATCGGACTGATCCATCGCGACATCAAGCCGGCCAACATCATCCTCACCGAGCGCGGCGGTTTGTACGATTTCGCCAAGCTCTTGGATTTCGGCCTGGTTAAGGCCTTGGATTCGCACAAAGATTCCTCGCTCACCACAGCCGGCTCGCTCACGGGAACGCCGCTGTACATGCCGCCGGAAGCGATTCAGCACGAACAAATCGACGCCCGCAGCGATCTCTACTCCTTGGGCGCCGTCGGCTACTACCTCGTGACCGGCACCCCGGTATTCGACGCCACCAGCGTGCTGCAGATTCTGCAAAAGCACGTCATGGAGCCACCCGAATCGCCTTCGCATCGGCTGGGCAAACCAATCTCGGCGCAACTGGAAGCATTGCTGCTGAAATGCCTCGCCAAGGAATTATCCGACCGACCGCAATCCGCCGCTGAATTGGCCGACGCGCTCTCCTCGTACCTGGCCGAAACGAATTGGACGCGCAAAGATGCGGAACTCTGGTGGCGGCAGAATCGCCCGCACGGCGCATCGGCCACAACTCAGCCGGAAACCAAGAAAGAAGATATCGCCGCCACGCAGATGCTGAACTCCGCGGGCGCCGACGCACCGACATGAGCCTGAAGTCACGAAGCGCGACAAGCCGATCTGCTCATGTCTTCGGTTCATCCATCGTGCCGCGCAGTTCGATCGTCGGTTGCTGGCTCACGCGCAGCAGTCCCTCTTGCGGACGGTCGAGATCGACGACCATCCAGATGACGGCCGCAAATGTCACAGCGACTGGCAGCACGGCCGGCGAGCGGCTCTTCCCCGTCAATCCGCTGTGGTAACCCATGCCGCCGAACGACAATGCCGAAACTACCAGCAGCACGACCCACACCGTCGTTGGAATTCGCGTGCGCAATCCCATCATCACTCACTTTGCATGCAGATCGATCATCTCGTTCAGCGATTGGATGAACAAGCCCGCGGGAATCGCACGAGGATCTTTCTCCGCCGCCACGACCGCCGCCGCCCAAAGCTGGTCTTGAATCTCGCTGGAGCGGCGGATTCCTGATTTGATTTTTCCTTCCCGCACCGCGGCAATTCGCACGTCGACGTATTCTCGCAGCAATTTTTGAACTTCAGCGCGCGGGGGCTCCGGCAGCATTCTGGCCCGCAGATACGTCGTTCCGATGGCGTTCGTTTCGTCGAGCAGGGTCTGCCGACGTGCTTCGAACCGCGCGGCCGCCAAACTGAAAGTGAACGCCAACAGAAAAGCCAGCAGTCCGAGTTCGGCAGCCACAATTCCACCAACTGCGGGCTCGTGCTCGTGTTCGGCTCGTTGGTGCCGCGCCCTGCCCAGCCGATAGCCCACCTCGGCGGCAAGCAAAATCGCGGCGAGCGTGACGGCAAATACTCCCCACAGCGGAATCACATCCATTGGCATGCTGCCCGACATCGTTTTCTCCCGCAGCCGCTAAATAGTTGCTAGCCGGATTATTCTAATGAATATCAATCCCGTCGGAAGCCGCGACACAGAGTCTGCGAAGCCGAGCATAGCTATTTAGCGTTTGATCAATGACCAGGGGCAATGCTTCCGCGCCGCCCCGATCTCCACCGCGCAAAAAAAAGGCCCCCGGAAAGGCCGGGTCCCAGGGGGGCAAAGGACTCCATCCGTTTCCGGGAGCGATTGGACGCTGCGGCGGGTTATGTGCGGCGCGAGACTGGGGGTTTGATGCCCGCGCGGGTGGGAACGAGTTTGCTCTCCTTGCAATGCGTCGAAAGACGCGTGTGTTCCGCTGGCGATCCGCTCACGTTCGTGTTTCGAAGCGAACGGCTCGCATCCTTGCTGCCGTTGTCGCTTCGCAGGTCCGCAGGATTGAAAGCCAGTTTGATGCCGCCCTCAACCCCCGATGCAGACCCAACCACTAGTGGTTTACGCGATTATCCTTTGACTTGTGCGATGGCTTGCCGGCCGCGCGGCGATATGCGCTTGCCGAATCAGCCATCGTGAGGCGGGAGAATAGGCCAATACCCAACACCGGTCAAGGTCGGTTTTGGCACGCGAAGTTTCGCGTTTTCGCGGTATAAGTAACGCTGATTTTGCGGCGCGATGCTAGCGTGACGAATGCCGATTGCTGATCGCGAACCTCTTCGTTCACCACCGCGGCTCTTCGCTGCCAACCAGCGGCACGAAGCGGCAGCCGGAAAGCTCGCGCTGCTGCGGCTTGCCCGCCACCTTGCGAATTGCTTGCAGCGACTGCGCTTCGCTGGAGCCCAATGGGATCACCAGAATGCCCCCTTCGGCCAGTTGATCGAAAAGCGTTTGCGGCAATCGCTGGGCGGCGGCGGTGACGATGATCCGATCGTAGGGCGCATCTTCCGCCCAGCCGTAGGTGCCATCGCCAACTTTCAAGGTGAGGTTCTCGTAGCCCAACGACTGCAAGACTTTCTCGGCCTGAAACGAAAGCTGCGGATGCCGCTCGATGCTGGTCACCCAGCGGGCCAGTTCGCACAGCACGGCGGTCTGATATCCGCTGCCGGTCCCAATTTCGAGCACCGATTCTGCGCCGGTCAGTTCCAAAGCTTCGGTCATCAGCGCCACGATGTACGGCTGGCTGATGGTTTGGCCGCAGTTCAGCACCAATGCGCGATCGGCATAAGCGCCGGCTTGCTC
Source organism: Pirellulales bacterium (assembly GCA_963773925.1). Classification (GTDB taxonomy): domain Bacteria; phylum Planctomycetota; class Planctomycetia; order Pirellulales; family JADZDJ01; genus CAVRAW01. Next base: position 100,962 of record CAVZDC010000020.1, on the reverse strand, counting down.
TTCCTCGGTGACGAATCGTTCGCGCGGCACCTTGCCCATGGCGGCCAGGACTCGCGCATTGCGGATGTCGCGCCCTTGAAGCTGCTCGACGACCATTTTGCGTCGCGCCGCGGCAAACGGATCGGGCGAAGACATGGAACACCACCCTTAAGACCAATTTCACCGCCGAGTCGCGGAGACGCAGAACAAGAAAAATAAGGAATCCAGGAATTCAGGAACAAGAAGGTCGTTGCTCTTCCTGGTTTCCTGGCTTCCTAGAGCTGGTTTCAAAACCTATGGACGGTTTGGAAAGCCCTCACCTTTCTCGGGAAATTCAAGGATAGCATTGCAAGCAAATGCGGTTTTGAAACCAGCTCTAATAAAGACTCCGCGTCTCTGCGCCTCCGCGGTTCAGACAATCGAAGCGACCGCAGCCGGTTCGGCCGCGCGCCAATCGGCAATATGCAATTCTACCGTGCGGCGGCCGCTGAAGTTATTGATGACCGGACGGAAGGCGAAACTGAACGTGCCTTCGGCTGCGGACAGCTCATCGGCCCAGTCGCCGTTGCCAAAAGCGACGCCGCGGAGCTTCACGCCGTGCTGATCGAGCCGCAGCGCCAGATGTTGGCTGTTTTTTCCCATGCGTTTGGGCGGTTCGGTCAGTCGGACATTGCTGGCGCACAGGATCGGACGGCGGTTGCCTTCGCCGAAGGGGGCGAGGCGTTCCATTTGCTGGACCACTTCTCGGGTGAGCGCGCCCAATACGGTTTCGGCGTCGATCCAAATCTCAGCGGTTCGTTCTTCCTCGCGGATTTGCGCCGCGGCGAATTGGCAGAATTGTTCACGGAATGAGCCCAAGTGCTGATCTTCGATTCGCAACCCGCCGGCAGCCGCGTGACCGCCGTGACTCGCCAACAATTCAGAACACGCCGCCAAGGCTTCGCAGACGTGGAAGCCGGGAACGCCGCGCACCGAGCCGATGCCTGGTTTCACGCCCAACTCGTCCTGGGCGATCAGCACTACCGGACGGTGATATTTTTCCGCTAGTCGCCCGGCGACGATGCCGATCACGCCGGGATGCCAGCCGCGCCCGGCCAGCACCAGCGCGGCGTTATGCTCGGGGTCGAAATCGTGCTGCACCTGCTTGTTCGCGGCCAGATAGATGCTGCGTTCCAGGCTATCGCGGCTACTGTTGAGCTCGTGCAGATACTCAGCCAACGCGGCGGCTCGTTCGGCGGATTCGGTCGTCAGCAGTTCCACGCCCAGTTGCGCCTGGCCCAATCGGCCGGCGGCGTTCAGCCTGGGCCCAAGAGTGAAGCCGATATCTTCGCATTCCAGCACCGATTTTTGATCGAGCTTGGTCAATTTCATCAGCGCGGCCAGACCGGGCGTCGGCCGATCGCATAAACTACGCAAACCGTGGTAAACAAGGATGCGGTTTTCATCGATTAAGCGGCACGACGTCCGCAACCGTGCCGACTGCTGCGATGCCAATGGCACGCAGCAAGAATGACCGCATCGACTCGGTCACTTTCTTGGCGTTGCAAGCTCGTTGGCAGAGCGCCCAGGCGAGTTTGAAGGCGACGCCGGCGCCGCTCAATCCGGCAAATGGGTAGCTGTGCCCCGGCAAGCGTGGATGGACGATCGCAGCCGCATCCGGCAATTCGGTCGCCATTTCGTGATGGTCGGTGATGATAAGTTCCAGACCGAGTTCCCGCGCCGTGCGGGCTTCGTTCACACTGGCGATGCCGCAATCGACCGTGATTACCACCTGGCTTCCGCGCTGGGTCAGCGTGCGCAGTGCTTCGTCGTTCAGGCCGTAGCCTTCGTCGATGCGGTTGGGAACGTAGAATTCGGCCTTCGCGCCCATCAATTGCAGGCAGCCGAGCAGAATGGCGGTGGCGGTCATGCCGTCGGCGTCGTAATCGCCGTACACGGTGATTGATTTGCCGGCGACAACGGCGGCGTGAATGCGGTCAGCGGCAGCGGTTAAGCCCGGCAGTAGTTCCGGGTCGCGCAGGCCGCTAATCTTGGGATCGAGAAACTCCTTGGCGGCGGACGGATCGCAGATGCCGCGGCAGATCAGCAGTTGGGCGACGACCGAAGATACGCCGGCTTCGCGCCCCAGTCGAGCAATTCCATCGGGATCGTGCGGCCGAATCCGCCAGCGTTTGGGCATCGTCGTCCTGACTTTCGTTCGGCAGCGGCTCGGCGGGAGCCTCGCCCTCCCGACCGCTATTCCAGAAACTTACTTCTTCTTTTCCGCGTGCATCGTGTGCTTGCGCAGGCGCGGGGAATACTTGCTGAGTTTCAGCTTCTCGCCGCCGGGCTTGCGGCGGATGGTGTAGTTGTAATCCCCCGTCTCTTCGCAGACGAGAAACAGGGTTTCCGCTTTTTTCTTGCTCTTGCCCATGGGGCTTCTCCTGACGGGGCCGCTACCTTCGGCCAGATTCGGTTTGGATTTGCTGCTGTCGATTGTATCGCTAAGTTCGCAGTGCCTAAAGGGGTAGCAACGTGCGAAACCGCCAGCCATACGCGATTGACACTCGCCCGTTTTCCTGTACGATTTACTCTTTACCGTCCCTAAGTTTTGGCCCTTCCAAGAGTGTTTCGAGTCACGCATGCCGACGATCAATCAACTGGTCAAAAGTCGCCGCCGGGCGAAGCGGAAGTTCAGCAAGTCGCCCGTGTTGGATAAATGCCCGCAGAAGCGCGGCGTTTGTCTGCAAGTGAAGACGATGACCCCGAAGAAGCCGAATTCCGCGCTGCGGAAGATCGCCCGGGTTCGCTTGAGCAACGGCAAGGAAGTGACCGTGTACATTCCCGGCGAAGGGCACACGCTGCAGGAGCACTCGATTGTGCTGATTCGCGGCGGCCGTGTGCGCGACCTGCCCGGCGTGCGGTACCACATCATCCGCGGCACGCTGGATTGCCTGGGCGTGGAAGGCCGTAAGGGAAGCCGCAGTTTGTACGGTGCGAAGAAAGGTTAACGCAGCAAATGGGTCGCATTACCGCTAGTGCCACGACGTTGAAGCCCGATCCGCGCTACGGATCGGTGTTGGCCAGCAAGTTCATCAACTGCATCATGCATGATGGCAAGAAGAGCACCGCCCAGCGCGTGTTCTACAAAGCGCTGGATATCGTGAAGGAAAAGATTGCGGACAAAACGCCGATCGAAGTGTTCACGCAGGCCATGGAAAACGTGAAGCCGGCCATCGAAGTGCGTTCCAAGCGCGTCGGCGGGGCGGCCTATCAGGTGCCGATGCAAGTGAGCCGCAATCGGCAGCAATCGCTGGCGATTCGCTGGATTCTGCAAGCGGTCCACGAAAAGAAAGGCCGGGCCACCCACGAAAAACTGGCCGAAGAACTGATGGCCGCGTTCAATCGTGAAGGGGCCGCCATGACGAAGCGCGAAAACGTGCACCGCATGGCCGACGCCAACAAGGCCTTCGCCCACTTCGCCTGGTAAGCCGTTTCGATACAATGGCCGCTTCGTGCCCCACCGGCACAGCGGCTTTTTTCATGCGCACTCGAAGGAAATAGCCACAGATGAACACAGATTAACACAGATTAACGCAGATCAGAATGGATATTTGAATGATTCTTCTCTGATCTGTGTTTATCTGTGTCCATCAGTGGTTCCTAGACTCTGATCTCGCTCATGGCCCGCGATTTACATAAGCTCCGCAACATCGGCATCATCGCCCACATCGATGCGGGCAAGACCACGGTCACCGAGCGGATGCTGTTTTTAAGCGGGGCCAAGCATCGGGTCGGCGAAGTCGATAAAGGGACGACGGAGACGGATTCCGATCCGGAGGAGCAGGAGCGCGGGATTACGATCTATGCCGCCTGCGTCACGTTTCCTTGGAAAGACGTGACGATCAATCTGCTCGATACGCCGGGGCATGTCGATTTCACGGCCGAAGTGGAACGCTGTTTGCGCGTGCTCGATGGGGCGGTGGTGGTGTTTAGTGCGCGCGAAGGCGTGGAGGCGCAAAGCGAAACAGTTTGGCGGCAGGCGGATAAATACAAAGTGCCGCGGTTGGCGTTTATCAACAAGCTGGACCGCGAAGGGGCCGATTTCGACGCCGTTTTTGGCCAAATCAGCAAGCGGCTGGCGGCGCATCCGGTGGCGATCCAGATTCCCGTCGGCCAAGGGCCGGCGCATGTGAAAGATCCCTTTCGCGGCATCATCGACCTGGTGGAAATGAAGCTGCTCACGTTTCCGGCCGGATAAGCAAAGCCGGGAATACAAAATCGAAGAGATTCCGGCGGATCAAAAGGAGCGGGCCCACCAGTGGCGCACCGCGATGCTCGAAAAGCTGTACGACTACAGCAATGAACTGATGGAGTTGGCCCTGCAGGAAAAGCCGATTCCGCCTGATTTGATCCGTCAGGTGCTGCGCAAGGCGACGGTCCACTTGCAGGTGCAGCCGGTGATGTGCGGCTCGGCATTGCACGGCGTCGGCGTGCAGCCGGTGCTCGATGCGGTGCAGTACTATTTACCCAATCCGTTGGACGTGCCGCCGGTGGAAGGGCGTGCCCTGGAAGCGAACAAAGACGGCAGCTTCGCTACACTGACTCGCAAGCCGTCGAACGAAGAACCGTTTGCGTCGCTAGTGTTCAAAGTGCTGCCGGCGAAAACCGGCGATATCCACTGGATTCGGGTCTACTCCGGCTCGCTCAAGCAGAACAGCCGCGTGCTGAATCCCGGCAAGAACGTGAAGGAAAACGTGTCGCAACTGTGGATCATCCACGCCACCAAGCGCGAGGAGCAGATCGACAGCGTGCAGGCCGGCGATATCGTGGGCGTAATCGGCCCGCGAAATTCGATCACCGGCGATACGCTGTGCGATCCCAAAAGCCCGATCCTGTTGGAAACCATTCAATTTCCCGAGACGGTGATCTCCGCGGCGGTCGAGCCGGAAAGCACCGCCGACCGCAAAAAACTCGGCGAAGTGCTGGAGATGCTCAAGCGGCAGGATCCGACGTTTCGCGCCAGTGAGAATCCGGAAACCGGGCAGACGATCATCAGCGGCATGGGGGAACTGCACCTGGAAGTGGTGCAGCATCGGCTGCAGCGCGATTTCAATTTGAACGTGCGGGTGCACAAGCCGCGCGTCAGCTACAAGGAAACCGTGAACGGCCCGGCGGAGGCCGTAGGGAAATGCCATCGGCAGGTCGGCGGTCAAACATTGTTTGCGGAAGTGAAAATCCGCGTCAAACCGCTCAAGGAAGACAAGCCGTGCCGCGTGTTCACGAATTGGTTTACGGAAGATTCGGCCCGGCAGCAAGCGATTCAACTCGTGCTCTCGGCATTGAAAGAAGCTGCTGAAGGCGGCGGATTATTGGGCTGCCCGCTGTGGAGTTGCTCGCTGGAATTGTTGGAAATGCCGTTTCCCGATCCGCTGCCGGGTGAAGTTGCGCTGCGAATCGCCGCCGCCGATGCATTTACCAAAGCGCTGCAAGCCGCCGGCATCACGCTGTTGGAACCGATCATGCACCTGGAAGTGACCACGCCGGAAGATCATCTGGGGGACGTGATCAACGATCTGCAGCAGCGCCGCGCGATCATCAACAGCACTGAAACCCGCGGCGGCGTGACGGTCTTAGAAACCGAAGCGCCGCTCTCCGCCATGTTCGGCTACTCGGCCGCCGTGCGAAGCCTAAGCCAAGGCCGCGCCAGCTTCTCGATGGAACCGCTGCGTTACGGTCCTGCCCCGCCGGAAGTACAGAAGGGTTTCATTTAACTCCGTCGAAAAGCATCGACTCTTCGGGGAAATCATGTAAATCGCCCCGTTGACACCCTTTAGGTCAATGTTTTAAGATCGGGGGTTTCCCATATCCTCCCGGGGGTTAAACCGGAGGATTGGAGCCCGAGTTAACGTCAGTTGCCGAAACGAGTTCGGCCGGAGAATTGCGTGGCTGGTCATTCGCACGAAATCATTCGCATCCGAATGGAGGCCTTCGACCATACGGTGTTGGATCAAAGCGCGGCGGAGATTGTTGATACCGCCAAGCGCACCAACAGCGAGGTCCATGGCCCGATCCCCCTGCCCACGCGCATCGAACGGTACACCGTGCTCTCGAGTCCGCACATCGACAAGAAGGCGCGGCAGCAATACGAAATACGCACGCACAAGCGCGTGATCGACATTGTGCAGGCGACGGCCAAGACGATTGAAGCGTTGAACAAATTGAGTTTGCCGGCCGGCGTGGATATCAAGATCAAAGCCGGCACGCGGAAGTAGAAAACCAGTCACAAGGTCTGAGAACAACTGCATGCATCGGAAGCCGAGTAGGTAATTCGAAGCAAGGTCGGCGATGACCTTGCTGGTCACGCGACCGACCGATGTCCGCAACTGGCGGAACATTAGTCTTCGAAATCCTGACGGCGAGACGCACGGGAATACACCAATGGTTATCGGATTACTCGGCCGCAAGGTCGGGATGACACAAGTTTTCAATGAGGCCGGAATGGCGCTTCCGGTCACGGTAATCCAAACCGGCCCGTGCCACGTGCTGCAGCTTCGCACCGCCGAACGTGATGGATACGAAGGCGTGCAGCTTGGGTTTCTCGATAAGCCCCGTCGCTTGGCCAGCCGCAGTCAACGCGGATTAGTAGCCAAGCTCGACAGCAAACGCTCGAAAGCCCGCGCAAAAGCCGGCGTCGAGCTAGTCGCGAAAGCCGATTGCGAGCCGCAGCGGTTCGTCGGCGAATTCCGCGGCGCCCCGGGCGAGTTGGCCGTCGGCCAGCAGTTGACGGTAGAATTGTTCGAGAACGTGAAGGCTGTCGACGTTACCGGCACGAGCAAAGGCAAGGGTTTTCAAGGCGCGATGAAGCGCCACAATTTCAAAGGCCAGCGCGCCACGCACGGCGTGAAGAAAGTGCATCGCCACATCGGCGGCACCAGCGGAAACACCTTCCCGGGCCGCACCTTCAAGGGCAAAAAGATGGCCGGCCAAATGGGCAATGAGCGAAGCACCATGCGGAACATCAAAGTGGTGCGCGTCGACAAGGAAAACAATCTACTGCTGGTGAACGGCGCTGTGCCGGGCCCCAACGGCGGCTACGTAATCGTACGACAAACCAACAAGTTAGTGTGAGCGCATGGCCAAGATCGCCATATTCGACATGAAGGGGAAGGAAGTCGGCTCGTATGAAATCGAGACGACCGATCTGGCACCGCGCATCAACAAGCAACTGTTGCACGATGCTGTGGTGATGTACGAGGCAAACCAGCGGCAAGGCACGTTCGCCACCAAGAGCCGGGCGACGGTGGCCGGCTCGACCAAGAAAATGTATCGCCAAAAGGGCACGGGCAACGCTCGGGCCGGCTCGCGGCGCAGTGGTATTCGCCGTGGCGGCGGTCACATTTTCCACAAGCAGCCGCGCGATTTCAGCTACCGCCTGCCGCGCCGGGCGCTGCAATTGGCCACGCGGATGGCGATTGCCGCAAAGATTCAGGACAACCAGATCACGCTGATCGACGAGCTGAAGCTGGGTGCGCCGAAAACAAAAGAAATGGCGGCGATCCTGAAGGCGCTCAAGTGCGACGGCGAAAAGACGATCATGGTCGCCACGAATGAATACGACGCGAACGTGTTCAAGAGTGCCCGCAATATTCAAGGCGTGAGCGTGTCGCCGGCGGCGGAATTGAATGCTCTGACGGTGCTGCGGCCGCGGCGATTGTTGATCACCAAAGCGGCGCTCGATGGCTTGAAGAATCAGAAGCACGAGAATGGCGACGGGGAGAAGGTCGCCAAGCCCCGCGCGAAGAAGTCGGCTGCGAGAGCGAAATCAATGAAGAAAGCTAAGTCATGAGCACCGAAACGGCCACGCCGCACGAAGCACCGTTTTTGCCACCGCACCAGGTGATTTTGCGTCCGCTAGTGACCGAAAAGGGAATGCACCGCTCGACGCGCTACAACGCCTATGCCTTCGAGGTAAACAAGCTGGCCACTAAGCATGATGTGCGCAAGGCGATCGAGGAATTGTTCAATGTGAAAGTGACGCGGGTGCACATTCAGAATCGCAAGGGCAAGCCGCGGCGGAACCGGTTTCGCACGGGTCGGACACAGGATTGGAAGAAGGCGATTGTGACGCTGCACTCGGAGCATAAGATCGACTTCTTCTAAACGACACGCGCCGAGCAAGCTCGGCGGCTAAATGGATCAATAAACATGGGTATTCGACGATATAAACCGACTTCGCCGGGACGCCGCGGCGCGAGCGTCAGCGATTTTGCTGAACTGACGCCGGGGGCACAGGCTCCTCGCGCGCTGACGGTCACAAAGAAACGCCATGGCGGGCGCAACCACCAGGGTGTGATTACAGCCCGGCATCGCGGCGGCGGCCACAAGCGGCGCTATCGGTTGATCGATTTCCGTCGCAACAAGGATGGCGTGACCGCGAAGGTGCAGTCGATTCAATACGATCCCAACCGCAGCGCCCGCATTGCCCTGCTGTTCTATGCCGATGGCGAGAAGCGATTCATCCTGGCGCCGGAAGGTTTGAAGGTCGGCCAGGAAGTGCAAAGCGGCCCGGACGCTCCGCCGGAAGTGGGCAACTGCCTGCCGATGCGGAATATCCCCATGGGCCTGCCGATTCACAATATCGAGTTGCAGCCGGGCAAGGGCGGATGCTTGTGCCGCTCGGCCGGCTCCAGCGCGACATTGGTTGCCCGCGAGGCCGATTGGGCACAGATTACGCTGCCCAGCGGCGAAATTCGCCGCGTGCCTTCGGCGGGCCGGGCGACGATCGGCGCGATGGGCAATGCCGACCACATGAATATTCAGATCGGCAAGGCGGGACGGAATCGCTGGAAGGGCTGGCGGCCGTTTGTGCGCGGCACGGCGATGAATCCGATCGATCATCCTCACGGCGGCGGTGAAGGCCGCACCAAAGGCGGACGTCATCCGGTCAGCCCCACGGGCAAAAGCGCCAAGGGTGGCGGCACGCGGAAGCGCCGCAAGCCGTCGAACTCGGCATTGATTCGTCGCCGTCGTTCGCGTCGTTATGGGCAAATCAAAATACCACTGTAAAAAATAGAAAACGGATATGGGACGTTCGAAAAAGAAAGGCCCGTTTGTCGATCCTAAGCTGTACCGCAAGGTGGAGCTGATGGATGCGATCAACCGAAAAGAACCGATCAAGACGTGGGCCCGCGCCTGCACGATCGTGCCGGAGTTTGTCGGCCACACATTCATGGTGCACAACGGCAAGCTGCACCTGAAGGTGTTCATCACGGAAGACATGGTCGGCCATCGGCTGGGCGAGTTCGCTCCCACGCGCACGTTTCGTGGTCACGGTGGACGGATCAAGAAGGAAGCCGAAGCCGCCGCCGCGGCAGCCGCAACGGGTGCACCGGCAGCCCCGGCGGGAAAAGCGTAAAGCAACAAAACAAACGAATTAACCATGGCATACAAAGCCACCTATCGATTTGCCCGAATCAGTGCCCGCAAGGTGCGGCCGCTGGCGGACTTGGTGCGCGGCAAGTACGCCGACGACGCGCTGGATATTTTGAAATACATGCCCCAGCGCGGGCGCGGCTGTTAGAGAAAGTGATCAAAAGCGCGCTGGGCAACGCCGAGGACAAGCGAGAAGCGAACCTCAGCGGGCTGATCGTGAAAGACTGCCGGATCGACGGCGGGCCGATGTTCAAGCGCATCCGGCCAATGTCGCGCGGCATGGCGTTTGTCATCCGCAAGCGGATGGCCCATATTTCCGTCGAACTGGAATAAAGAGAACAAATAAACCGCGGAGCTGGCTCCGCGCAAACGAGGAATTCATGGGTCAAAAAGTCAATCCTGTCGCATTTCGCGTCGGCATCATGGAGGGCTGGAAAAGCCGCTGGTACGCCTCCAAGCAGGAATTCCGCAATTTGATTCTCGAAGACTTCAAGGTGCGAGATTTCATCAAGAAGAAGTTTAGGTTCGCGGCCATTCCCAAGGTGGAAATCGAACGCACCCGCGACGAAGTGAAAATCCTGCTGCACACGGCGCGGCCCGGTGTGATCATCGGCCGCAAGGGTCAGGAAGTGGAAAAACTACAAGAAGAATTGCAAAACCTGATCGGGCGGCGCGTGAACATCAAGATCGAAGAAATCAACCGTCCCGAAATTTTCGCCCAATTGGTGGCGGAGGATATTGCGGAGCAGTTGGCCAAGCGGGCCAGCTTCCGCCGCACGATGAAGCGGGCGATCGATACCTCGATGGAAGCCGGTGCGAAAGGAATCAAAGTGCAGTTGGCGGGGCGGCTGGGGGGCTCGGAAATGGCGCGGCGCGAAAAGGCGATTCAAGGCTCCATGCCTCTTTCGACGTTGCGAGCAAAGATCGATTACGGCTTCACCGAAGCCGCTACGCCGCAAGGCAACATAGGCGTTCAAGTGTGGATCAACCAAGGCATGTACGAGGACGCAGCCCATGGCGATGATGCCCAAGAGGGTCAAGTTCCGAAAAAGCCAAAGAGGGCGTATAAAAGGTGACGCTTCGCGGGGTAACCGCGTGGTGTTCGGCGATTTCGCTCTCCAGGCCACCCAAGGCGGCTGGCTCAGCGCTGCGACCATCGAGTCGGGGCGCGTGGCGGCGCAGCAGTACATGCGCAATGAAGGGCGGCTGTACGTGCGCGTGTTCCCGCACAAGTCGGTCACCTCGATCCCCCTGGAAACCCGCATGGGAAAAGGCAAAGGGGAGCCCGAATTCTGGGCGGCAGTAATAAAGCCTGGCACGGTGTTGTACGAGATCGGCGGCATTTCGGAAGAAGCGGCGCGGATGTGCATGGCGCGGCTGGCGCACAAGATGCCAATGCGAGTGCGGTTTTTGAAGCGGCGGGCGATGTGAGGAAGGGGCGGGAGACGAGAGGCGACGGACGAGAGTTAACAGCACGGGATTCAAGCGATGGCTAAAGCATCTGAACTGCGCGACATGAGCGACGAGCAGGTTCGGCTCACCTGGAAAGAGGCGGCCGAAACGCTGTTCCGTCTGCGCATTCAGGCCCAGACCGAACGCCTGGATGCTCCCAGCGAATTGAAGAAGCATCGCCGGCTGATTGCTCGTTGCCAAACAATTTTGAACGAACGGGCCCAAAAAGCTGCGGCCAGCAAATAAATACGAATCAATACGCGGAAACGAATCATGCCCAAGCGATTGGAAATCGGCGTCGTCGTGAAAGACAAAGCAGCCAAAACGCGGCGCGTGGAAATTCCGCGCCTGGTGCGGCACGCCAAGTACGGAAAGATTTTGCACCGCCGCACGGTGTGCCACGTGCACGACGAGAACAACGAGTCGCACGAGGGGGATACGGTGGAGATTCGCGAGTGTCCGCCGAAATCGAAGCTCAAGCGGTGGGAACTGGTGCGCGTGGTGGCGAAGAGCCAGGCGGTCGATCTGGCAGCGCTGCGTGCCGCCGCGAAGCTCGAAGAGGAAGTGGGAATGGAATCCACGGGGAAACATCGGCCGACCAAAGCCGCCAAGCCAGACGAAAGTAAAAGCACATGATCCAGATGCAAACCCGATTGACCGTGGCCGACAACACCGGCGCCAAGGAAGTGATGTGCTTCAAGGTGCTCGGCGGCAGCCGGCGGCGCTACGCCGGGCTGGGAGACATTGTGGTGTGCAGCGTGAAAAGCGTGATCGCCGGCAGCGACATTAAGAAGAAAGCCGTGGTGCAAGGCGTGATCGTGCGTACCAAGAAGGCGACTCGCCGCAGCGACGGCAGCTACGTGCGATTCGACAATAACGCCATCGTGCTGATCGACGCGGAAAAAAATCCTCGCGGCACTCGCATTTTCGGCGCGGTGCCCCGCGAACTGCGGGAACGAAATTTCATGAAGATCGTGAGCCTCGCCAGCGAAGTGGTTTAAGCAGATCAACCATGGCCATACACATTCGATCCAACGACATTGTGGAAGTGACCTCGGGAGAAGACCGCGGCCTGCGCGGCAAGGTGCTCAAGGTCTTGCCCAGCAAAGGCAAGGTAGTGGTTGAAGGTGTCAACCGCGTGTACAAGCACATGCGCCGCAGCCAGAAGAACCCGCAAGGGGGCCGGCTGTCGAAGGAAATGCCGATCGACATTTCCAATGTCACGCTGTTGGATCCAAACACCGACAAGCCGACGCGCGTCGGCGTGCGGATCGCGAAGGACGGCAGCCGCGAACGCTACGCGAAAACCAGCGGCGCAGCGATGGGCACGATTACCGCCACCAGAAAATCGAACAAGAAGTAATCGCAAAACGACTGACGACATTCCGCCATGGCCAAGAAAGACAAAAAAGCAGCAGCAGCCGAGGACGAGGGCCCGAAGGGTCCGGTGCCGAAGCCGCGCCTGCTAGAGAAATACGAAAAGGAAGTGCTGCCGGCGCTTGCCAAAAAATTTGGCCGCGAAAACCGCATGGCCCTGCCCCGCTTGCAAAAGATCGTGGTGAACATGGGCGTGGGCAGTGCGGTCTTGGAAAAGAAGAATTTGGACGATGCAGTCGCCGCACTCACGCAAATCACAGGTCAAAAGCCGCTGGTCACGAAGGCTCGCAAAGCGATCTCGGGTTTCAAGCTCCGCGAAGGTTTGCAAATCGGCTGCAAAGTCACACTGCGTGGAGCGCGGATGTGGGAATTCCTGGACCGCTTGATTTCGCTGGCCCTGCCCCGCGTGCGCGACTTCCGCGGTCTGGAACCCAACGCGTTCGACGGCAAAGGCAACTACAGCCTGGGCCTGTCGGAGCAGTTGGTGTTTCCGGAACTGAATCCTGACAAGTTCACCCGCGTGCAAGGCATGAACGTGACGATGGTGATTTCCGGCTCCAGCAACGAGGAATCGCGCGAAATGCTCCGCGGCCTGGGCCTGCCTTTTAAGGTCGAAGATAAACAACCCAAAAAAGGCGCGGCATAGTTTTTAACCCGTTTCTAATAACTCCTCCCGAACACTGAATAGCAAACACCGATGGCCAGCAGCTCCAAAATGGCGAAAGCCAAACTGAAACCCAAGTTTTCCACCAAGCTGCGGCGCCGCTGCCAACTGTGCGGCCGGGCCCGCGCGGTGTATCGCAAGTTCGGCTTGTGCCGCATCTGCTTCCGCAAGATGGCCGACCAAGGATTGATTCCCGGAGTAAGAAAGGCGAGTTGGTAGAGGACCCACAAAGCATGACAACAGATCCTATCGCCGATATGCTGACCCGCATCCGCAACGCCATCCGCGTGGAGCGTTCGACGGTCGACATGCCGAGCTCGAAAGTGAAGCGCGGCGTGGCCGAAGTGCTGAAGCGCGAAGGTTACATTTGGGACTGGAAAGAGGTCGAATCGCAACCGGCCAACCAGTTGCGAATCGAACTGAAGTACGGCCCGAACGGTGAGCGGGTAATCCGGCATTTGAAGCGCGTCAGCAAACCCGGGCACCGTATTTATTCCGGCGCGGCGAAGATGAAGCCGGTGCTGAGCGGATTGGGTATTTGCATTATCAGCACCAGCCGCGGCGTGATCAGCGATCGAGAAGCCCGGCAGCGCAAGCTCGGCGGGGAAGTGTTGTGCGAGTTGTGGTAGGAGAAAGAAGCTATTAGCGGTTAGCTACAAGACAAAAACAAAACCGGTGGTCGGCCGTTTGTCTAACAGCTAAAAGCTGACCCCTTAGAGCTCTACAAAAATGTCTCGAATCGGAAAAATTCCCGTACCCGTGCCCGATAAGGTGAAAGTGGCCATCACTCCCACGGAAGTGGCGGTGGAAGGACCGTTGGGCAAGCTGAAGCAGGCGCTACTGCCGGTAGTGAGCGTCAAGCACGACGAAGCGGCAAAAAAGCTGGTTGTTTCGCGTGTGGACGATTCGCGGCAAGCGAAGGCCGCGCATGGGCTGACCCGCGCACTTTTGCGAAACATGGTGGAAGGAGTGACCAAAGGATACGAGAGGAAACTCGAAGTGGTGGGAGTCGGATACATCGCCTCGATCCAGAAGAATGAGTTGCAGCTGCGCGTGGGGTATGCCAACGAGGTACATTTGCCGATACCGGCGGGTTTAAACGTCACTTGTCCGGATCAAACGCACATTCTCGTCAAAGGTCCGGATAAGCAATTGGTAGGCGAATTTGCGGCCGAAGTGCGGGCCGTGCGCAAGCCGGAGCCCTACAAAGGCAAAGGCATCCGTTACGATGGCGAGCAGGTGCGGCGCAAGGCTGGCAAGGCAGTGACGAAATAGCACGCCGCAGGCGACAGGCAGCAGACGTAAAGGAAGATCAGGAATTATGAGTCGGCAAAAGAAATTTAACGTGCAACGTCAACGCCGCACCTGGCGCGTGCGGAAACGCATTCGCGGCACGCCGGAGCGGCCGCGCCTGTGCATCGTTCGCAGCCTGAAGCACACGTACGCCCAGGTGATTGACGATTCCAAAGGCTCCACGCTGGCATCCGCGGCCACCACGGAAAAAGCGCTGCAGAAGCAGGTTAAATACGGCGGCAACAAGGCCGCGGCTACGGCGATCGGCAAGGCCATCGCGGAACGGGCGCTGGCGGCCGGGATCAAGCACATTTGCTTCGATCGAGGCAGCAACAAGTACCACGGCCGAGTAGCCGCGTTGGCTCAAGCCGCGCGTGAAGCGGGTTTGAGCTTCTGAAGATAAAACCGAGAAAGCTAAAACAATGTCGAACGACGCAGCAAAAGAATCCTCCGAGAAACCGAGTCGCAAATCTGGCGGCGAAGGCCGCCGGCAATCGGGCGAGGGCCGGCGGCAATCGGGCGAATCGTCGCGCAAAAGCGACTTGATCGAAAAGGTGATTAAGATTCGCCGCTGTGCCGCGGTGGTCAAAGGAGGCCGTCGCTTCAGCTTCAACGGCATGGTGGTGGTGGGCAATGGCCGCGGCAAAGTGGGCTGCGGTTACGGCCGGGCCAATGAAGTGCCTCCTGCGGTCGATAAGGCCGTCAAAGACGGCGAGCGAAACATGGTCACCGTGCCGCTGGAAGGCAGCACGATCGCGCATCCTGTTAAGGGGCACTTCGGCGCCTCGGACGTGGTGCTCCTGCCGGCCAGCCCCGGCACCGGTGTCATCGCCGGCGCGGCGGTGCGAGCGGTGTGCGAAGCGGCCGGCATTCACGACGTGCTCACCAAGAATTACGGTTCCACCAATCCGATCAATGTGGTGAAAGCCACCCTGGACGCGCTGAGCCAGCTGCGCACCCAGCCCGAAGTGGCGCGGCTGCGAGGAGTGCCTTTGACATGAGTCTCGA
This sequence comes from Pirellulales bacterium, assembly GCA_963773925.1. Lineage (GTDB taxonomy): Bacteria > Planctomycetota > Planctomycetia > Pirellulales > JADZDJ01 > CAVRAW01. The sequence goes on along the minus strand of CAVZDC010000020.1, from coordinate 85,775 downwards.
TACGATCCATCGCGGCGTTCACAAAAACAAGAAACGGCTGCGCATCGGCCGCGGCACCGGATCGGGGCGCGGCAAAACATCCGGCCGCGGCCACAAGGGTCAGGGTCAGCTTGCCGGCTGGACGGCGCCGGGAATTTTCGAAGGCGCGCGGATGCCGCTGATTCGCCGCATTCCCAAGCGCGGCTTCAACAATATGTGGGGCAAGCGCGTGGCCATCGTCAACCTAGGTGAGCTGGACGCCGCGTTTCGTTCGGCGCCGAAGTAACGCTCGATTCGTTGCGCGAGGCGGGCCTGTGCAAGCACCCCTGCGACGCGCTGAAGGTGCTGGGCGACGGAAAGCTGGGAAAGAAACTGAAGATTATAGCGAATAAGTTCAGCAATTCGGCGCTGGAGAAGATCAAAGAAGCCGGCGGCGAGGCGATTGTCATCCGCGCCCCCAAGCCCGTTGAACGCAAAAAAGCCAAAGCGGCGAAGTAAATGAACCGCCGAGACGCAGCGCCACGGAGCAGTCGAGGCTGGAACAAGAATAATTCGGGACGATTTTTTGTGCTTTGCCATTTTTATTCATAAAACTCTTCTCGGCGGCTCGGCGACTCTGCGGTTAGAATAGCCGTCTTCGAAATCCCGGCGACGGAGCGAACCATGTGGGAAAAATTCCGGGTTATCTTCACGATCCCTGAGTTGCGGCAGAAGATACTGCTGACGCTGTTGCTGTTGGCAATCTACCGGGTCGGGTGGCAAATTCCGCTGCCGATGATCGACCAGAAGGCGATGGCCCAGATTTTCAGCGGTTCCCAAAGCGGGCTGGGCGCTCTGTTGTCACAGGCCGCTGTGTTCAGCGCCAGTCAATTGAGCCAGGCGACAATCTTCGGCCTGGGCATTATGCCGTACATTTCCGCTTCCATTATTTTCCAGTTGCTGGGCAGCGTGTGGGGCCCGCTGGAGCGGTTGCAGAAGGAAGGGGAAAGCGGACGCAAGAAAATCAACGAATACACGCGGTATGCCACCGTCGTTTTGTGCTTGGGACAAAGCTGGGCCATGATGAGCTGGTTGGCCAGCATCCGGCAGCCGAGCTTGATCAATCCCGAGTTTCTTAACGCCGCGGGGCAAATCACGTTTTTCTGGAAATTCACGGCGGTGCTGACGATGACCGCCGGCACCATTTTCCTGATGTGGCTGGGGGAACAGATCGACGAATTCGGGATCGGCAACGGCATCAGCTTGCTGATCATGGCGGGCATTTTGGCCCGCATGCCGAGCGCCGGGCTGGAGCTGATTAAGAACAGTTCGGTAGAGTTAGGTGGCGGCGGCGGAAAGTTCGGTCCCGAGAAATGGCTGGTGCTGATCATTCTGTTCGTCGGCGTCGTGGCCGGCGTGGTGTACATGACCCAGGGGCAGCGGCGCATTCCCACGCAAAGCGCCAAGCACGTGCGCGGCCGGCGAGTTTATGGCGGGGCGCGGCAATACCTGCCCTTGCGCGTGAATCAAGCTGGCGTGATGCCCATCATCTTCGCCTCGAGCTTGCTGTTGTTCCCGTACATGCTGTTTCAGGCAATGGCGGGGCATGGCGGCATTTGGGTCAACCTGGCCGAGGCGTTCCACCGCGGAACTTCTTTCATTTACAACTTGTTGTACGTGCTATTGATCTATTTCTTTTGCTACTTTTGGACGGCGATCACTTTTAATCCAAAAGACATGGCCGACAATTTGAAGAATTTCGGCACGTTTATTCCCGGCTATCGGCCCGGCAGGCGCACGATCGACTACCTGGAAAAGGTGATGGTGCGGATCACGTACGTTGGCGCCGCGTTTTTGGCCGTCGTGGCGATAACCCCCACGATTATTTCTTCTGCCCTCGATATCCCGCCGAATGTGGCCAGCTTTTACGGCGGCACGGGCTTGCTAATTGCCGTGAGCGTGGCGTTCGATTTGGTGCAGAAGATCGATAGCCACCTCGTGATGCGAAATTACAAAGGATTGTTGGAGTAGGAACAAATCACCGAATGTCTAAATGCCTTGGATTTCGTCACCAGGAGGGACCATTGAGACATTTAGTCATTCAGCCATTTGGACATCTTGAATTTTCCTCATGCGGATTGTTCTTCTCGGGCCGCCTGGAGCAGGAAAAGGAACGCAGGCGCAAAAGCTGGTCCAGCGACTGATGGTGCCGCATCTTTCAACCGGTGACATGTTCCGGCAGGCCATTTCGGCGGGCACCACGTTGGGAAAACTGCCAAGGGTTACATGGATCAAGGGCAATTGGTGCCCGACGAGGTAGTGCTCGATCTGGTCGAACAGCGTTTGGAGCAGCCGGATTGCGCCGCCGGTTGCCTGTTGGACGGTTTCCCGCGTACAGTAAAGCAGGCCGAGGCACTGGATGCTTTCTTGGCCAGCCGAAAGACACCGCTTGATGGCGTGATCGAATTGAAGGTGGACGAGGATGAGTTGGTCCGCCGCTTGATACGGCGCGGGCGCGGCGACGATCAGCCCGAGGTGATCCGCGAGCGGATGGCGGCATATCATCGTCAAACCAAACCGCTTACGGATTACTATGAGCGGCGAGGGATTTTGATAGCGATCGACGCATTGGGCAGTGTTGAGGAAGTTTTTTCCCGGCTGAGCGGCGCGGTGGACCAACATTGCGACGGGAAATGCGGCGAAAAGGTGAATCTTTCGCCGCTTCGATTGGCCCTCCAGTAGCATCCGTGGCGGTCGCGACGTAGGATCATAAAGGAACCAATCAGGCGAACGGCGGAATCCGCATTCGAGTCGAAAGTAGCCCGTCACGTGAGCAGTTCTCCCAAGTGCATCAATTTGCGTTCTCCGCGCGAACTGGCGCAAATGCGCAAGGCGGGCATCGTAGTCTGGGCCGCGCATCAGGCTGCGAAATCGGTGGTGCGGCCGGGCATCACCACAGCCGAAATCGACGCGGTGATCGACGAATACTTCCGCCGGCACAACGCGGTGCCGCTGTTCAAGGGCGTGCCCGGTAAAGTGCCGTTCCCTGCCGCGACCTGCATCAGCATCAACGAAGAAGTGGTGCACGGCATTCCTGGCCAGCGCCGGCTGAAGGAAGGGGACGTGGTGAGCCTCGACACCGGCTGCAAGCTGCACGGCTGGTGTGGCGACTCGGCGTATACGCATCCGGTGGGCCGGGTTTCCGCCGAGGTGCAGAAGCTGCTGGACGTGACGCGCGCCACGCTTGATCTGGCCATCGAACTGATGGGAGTCAAAACGCGCTGGAGCGACGTGGCCCGAGAAATGGCCACGTATGTGCGCGACAATGGTTTCTCGGTGGTCGAAAATTTCGTGGGGCACGGCATCGGGCGAGAAATGCACGAAGAGCCGCAGGTGCCAAACTTCGTTAGCCCGCAGTTGCGGCGCAATCATGACTTCCGGCTCGAGCCGGGATTGGTGATTGCGATCGAGCCGATGGTGAACATGGGACACAAAAAGACGAAAACGCTTTCCGATCATTGGACCCAAGTGACCGCCGATGGCAGCTACAGCGCTCATTTCGAGCATACGGTGGCAATGACGCCCGAAGGTCCGTGGGTGCTTACCGCGCCGCCGCAGGCTGGCGAAGAATTCGATAATTCGGTGCTGAAGGAGCTGCTGGGCCGCGCTCCACAGGCTGCGGAAACCTGAAATCTGCCATCAATCTGGCGGTTTCTCGCGGCGTTGATCTGCCACTTTGCAGCAAAAGGCGCCTACGTGCGAAAATACTCATCTTTTCGGCCCTTGAAGGAATCGCGGCAAAGGCCTTATACTGATGGGCTTTAAGTTCCGCTTGAATTGCCGACGGGAGTGTCGGGGTTATGAAAATCCGCGCCAGCGTCAAACGCCTGTGCGACAACTGCAAGATCGTGCGCCGCCGAGGCGTGGTCTATGTGGTATGCAATAACCCCCGCCACAAACAACGGCAAGGCTAGATAGAAACCTGCTGACGGAGCATTGCCAGTATGCCACGTCTTTTGGGCGTCGATATTCCGCCCGATAAACCGACGTTCATCTCGTTGCAATATTTGTACGGGGTTGGGCCGCGAATCGCCCGCGAGCTGTGCCACAAGGCGGGAGTTGATGCGCAATCCCGCGCCCGCGATCTGCACGAAGACGAAGTTGCCCGGATGGCGGCGCTGCTGGACAAAGATTACACGGTGGAAGGTCAGCTTCGCCGGCAAGTCACGCAAAACATCGCCCGACTGAAAGACATCGGTTGCTACCGCGGCATGCGGCATCGCCGGGGGCTGCCGGTTCGAGGTCAGCGCACCCGCACGAATGCCCGCACTCGCAAGGGACCCAAGAAAACGGTCGCCGGGAAAAAAGGCGTGAAGGATATGAAGTAAGATCGCGGTCGCCGGACCGCGACCGTGATATCAGATTACAAGGATATTCAATGGCAGAGCCGAAAAAGTCAAACGCAAAGCACGCCGCACCGTGACGGTGGGCATCGCCTACATCAAAGCGACGTTCAACAACACGACCGTCACGATCACCGACACGAAGGGGGATGCCTTGTGTTGGGCCAGCGCCGGCACCACCGGTTTCAAAGGCTCGCGCAAGAGCACGCCGTTCGCGGGCCAGATGGCCGCGCAGCAAGCGGCGGAGAAGGCCGCGAAGTTCGGAGTGAAGGAAGTTGAAGTGCGGGTGAAAGGACCGGGCAGCGGTCGGGAAAGCGCCATCACGGCGCTGCAGGCCGCGGGACTAACGATCAAATCGATCGAAGACATCACTCCCCTGCCCCACAATGGCTGCCGTCCGCCGAAGCGTCGCCGCGTATAAATCAAACACGAAACCGAACAGCCACGAACATTTACACGCTTTCGAATTATGGCCCGTACCACTGGACCCGTTTGCCGATTGTGCCGCCGCGATGGTCTTGAAACTGTTTTTAAAAGGCACGCGATGCGATACGCCGAAGTGCGCGATTGAGCGGCGCGAATCGCCCCCCGGCATGGCCACCCGCCGCGGCAAGCTGACCGACTATGGCATTCACCTGCGCGAAAAGCAGAAGGTGAAGCACTATTACGGCGTGCTGGAGCGCCAGTTCCGCGGCTATTACCAGCGAGCGGTCAAAGGCAAAGGCAACACCGGCGAGGCGCTGATGAGCCTGTTAGAGCGGCGGCTGGACAATATTTGCTGCCGGCTGGGCTTTGGCTTGTCGCGGTCGCAGGCCCGGCAATTGATTCGCCATGGTCACATTACGGTCAATGGGCGGCGCTGCGATATTCCCAGTTATCTGGTCCACGTGGGGGATGTGATTCGCGCGAAGAATCGCGCCAAGAGCTTGCAGGCGGTGCAAGCATGCTTGGCCGAAGTCCAACGCGATGTGCCCGATTTCCTATCCCGCGTTGAAGGTCCGATTCCCGAAGGGCGCATTAACCGCCTGCCGACGGCGGAAGATTGCTCCCTGGGTGGCGTGCAATCGAACCTGATTGTGGAGTTGTGTTCAAAATAGCTTTGGGCGGTTCAGCAGCGGAGCGATCATTACCACCCACGATCGCTGAATGCTGAAGTGCCGATTTAGGAGGATTCTATGCATATTCGCTGGCGTGGATTAGAGCTACCCAGCCAGGTTGTTTGCGACCTGAAGACGCTTTCTCCCACGTATGGCAAGTTCGTCGCCGAGCCGTTTGAGCGCGGTTTTGGCGTGACGATTGGCAATGCGCTGCGCCGCATATTGCTTTCGAGCCTGGAAGGCAGCGCGGTGACGCAAATCAAAATCCAGGGCGCCCAGCACGAATTCACCACGCTGCCCGGCGTGGTGGAGGACATGACCGACGTGGTGCTGAACGTCAAATCGCTGGTGGTGAAAAACCACACCGACCAAACGAAGGTATTGCGAGTGGAAAAGAATACAGCGGGGCGTGGTCACCGGCGCCGACGTGCAAACCGACGAAACGGTTGAGGTGATCAATAAGAATCACATCCTTGCCACACTCACCGACGACGTGCCTTTCGTGATGGAAATGGTGATCGAGAATGGCCGCGGCTACGTGCCGGCCAGCGAACACAGCCCCAACGTACAGGAAATCGGCATTATTCCCGTCGACGCCGTGTTCAGCCCGGTGATTCGCGTGCGGTACGAGATCGAGGAAACTCGCGTCGGTCAGAAGACCAACTACGACAAGCTGACCACCGAGATTTGGACTAACGGTTCGATCCATCCGGAGATGGCCTTGGTGGAATCGGCCAAAGTGCTCCGCAAGCACCTGAACCCGTTCGTGCAATACAGCGAACTTGGTTCCCGCGTGAGCGGCAGCGGGCGCAGCGCCAGCCTGGGAAGTTTGGATTCCGCCGTCGAACAAAAGTTGAACATGAGCCTGGCCGAGTTGAAGCTGTCGGTGCGGGCATCCAACTGCCTGGAAAGCGAAAACATTCAAACCGTGCGCGATTTGGTGCAACGGAGCGAAGACCAATTGCTGGAAGTGCGGAACTTTGGCGAAACCACGCTGCGCGAAGTAAAGGAAAAGCTTGCCGAAATGGGGCTGCGCCTCGGGATGCGGGTTCCGGCGCCCAGCGGCGTTTAGTTCCAGAACAAGGTAACTGACAAATGCGACATCGAAAACGGAGCCGTGTGCTGGGTCGCTCGCCGTCGCACCGCAAGGCGCTTTTGCGAAATCTGGCCAGCGCGCTGTTCCTGACGGAAATCGACAAGGACGAATACCTGGACGAAAAGCAGGCTCCCAAGGTCAAGGGCCGCATTGTGACCACGCTGCCCAAGGCCAAGGAAGTGCGGCCGCTGGTGGAACGCTGCATCACGATTGCCCGGGCGGCGCTGCCGGCCATCGAAGAGGCCGAGAAATCGGGAACCGATTCCGACCGCAATAGCGACGCCTGGCGCAAATGGCGCAAGAGCAAGCAATGGTCGAAATGGGCGGAGACCATGGCTCCGGCCGTGAACGCCCGACGTCGCGTGCTGCGACTGTTGGGAAACAAGCGGGCCACGAAAGTTTGCTTTGACGTGGTTGCCCCACGTTTCGCCGATCGCTCCGGCGGATACACCCGCATCATGAAGCTGGCCACGCCGCGACTAGGCGACGCCGGCACACGCGCGGTGCTGGAATTTGTGGGTGTGCGCGATCGGGTTTCGAAGAAATCGCCGGCTCCGAAGTTCGAAGGTCAACCGGCAGGCGCTTAATCGTAGACCGCTGTGCGGTGCACGCTCTGTAGTCTCGCACGCTATTTGGCAACGTTTTGCGCTGCAGAACGAGCAGCCGACAGCCAAGATTCAATCTGATTGGCCAAGGCAAGATTTCCCTGGGATCGGGCAAGTTTCAACGCAATTTCCGCAGCGGCGATAGCCTGGTCGGCGAGACCGGCTTGAGCGCAGGAATCCATCAAATTGACTGCCGCTTCAAGGTCATCGGAATTGAGACGCAGAACTTCCTGGAATTGCTTGATCGCCTCTTGAGGGCGGCCGATTTTGACAAGCGCATTTCCCAGATTGAAATGTGCTTCCAAAAAATCCGGACGCAAACGGAGCGCCTGCTGATAAAGTTCAATGGCTTCGGCATAGTTGCCACTTTTGGCTAACAACGAACCCAAATTACTGAGAGCTTCGGGATAGGCTGGCTTCAATCGCAGCGCTCGCCGGTACATTTCCTCCGCTGGCCCGATCTGTTCCGAATGTCTAAGTGCGTTGCCCAAGTCGTTACAAGCGATTGGCGAGGCTGGGATCGATCGTCAGAGCGGCTTGAAATTGCTCAATCGCGTCGGGCAACTTTCCCTGCTGGCGAAACACGCTTCCTAACTCGTCGTGAACGTCGGCGACTTGTGGATTGAGCCGCAAAGCCTCCTTGAATTCCTCGATTGCTTCAGAAGTCCGACCAGCGTGAGCCAGTGCACGCCCTAAATTATTGTGAGCCAGCCACAATTCGGGGTTCTGGCGAACTGTGGCTTGGTAAAGCGCAATGGGATTTCCGTACAATCGATTCTGCCGAATCGTTTGCGTGAACAATAAAGCGGCAAGAACCGCCGCCGCGGTCACGGCAATCGTCCGAGAAAAGCCCTGCGAGTTCCGATACCACCAATCCCACGCCAGCGCAACTAGCGAAAGCACTCCAATGAGGGCGAGGTGTTGATAATGGTCGGCAACCAAAGAGAATCGCATGTATCCGGTGTCGGCAAAACCGAGCACCGGAACCAACGCCAAGCAAAAGAACCCCCATGCCAACAGCACTGATTTGCTATACGGATTTCGATTTCGAGTTAGAACTAAGATCAGCGTCACCGCAATCGCCGCCGCCAGCGGCAACCACCATCGCAATTGAGCGCACTGAACGTGCCATTGGTTGTAGAAAAACAGCAAATCAATCGGCAGCACCGCTTTCGCCAGATAAAACCAAACAACGGCGCCGGCGCCCGCCAGTCGCTGGCCAAATGTGACAGATCGAATGGCCTGAGATGCGCCATGAGTTTGAAACCAAATATTCACCGCCGTGAACACCACTGCCACCAGGGCAAAGGGAATGATTCCAATCCAATCTCGGCGAGCGACCGAACCGCGTTGCCACCAAACAATTCCCACTAAAACCGCCGGCAAAATGGCGACCGATCCTTTGCTGAGCATCGCGGCGATAAACGCCAGCAGGCTCAGCCAATACCAGATCGCCAACCGTGGCGCCGGGCGGCTGTTGGCCGCCGCGGCACGTCTGTTTCGCTCGTTAGCTTGCGCCGCTGCCGTCTGACGGCCCCGGAGGTACCACAAAACAGACAACAAAAAAAACACCAGCGCCAGTACATTGCGCAGTTGCGCGATCCAGGCGACCGATTCCACATTTACCGGGTGCAGCGCAAAAAGCAGTGCAGCGAAAAAAGATCCCGGCACGGCAAGTTTGTGCAATACGGCCCAAAGCAGCAAACACGCGACGACATGCAGCAGCAAGTTCGTGATGCGGTAGCCCAGTGCGTTGGCGCCCCATAATCGCCGCTGAAGCCAAAAGCTGGAGTAAGAAATGGGATAATACTCGTACGGTCGCGTGGAAAACCAAATCGCCGGAAGTCCGTCGCTAGAACTCATCAGATTGTTCTTGGACAGAAGCAATTCATCATCAAAGATGAATCCACCCTGCAACGAGGGAAAGTAGGCGGCCAGGGTCAGGCCTGCAATCAAAAGCGCGCCGAGGAACAAGTTGCGCGGGCAGATTTTGCCGCTAACATTGGTCGAATTTGAAACCGCCATATCACTCGCGTGCGCCATTCTGGCGGTCTTTCCACGTTGGATAAGATTGGAGGCGTGGTTGGCACGAATCAAGCACGCAGCTGTCGATCCCAAACCTGCTATCATAGCATGCATCGTGGGCAAGAATGAGCGCTGCTTCGCGCGAACACGTGTCAGCGGGCGACGGCAATCCGATCGCGACAGCGGGATGCTTCGTTCTTCGCATTGACGCCGCTGGCATCGCGGCCTAATCTACGCGGCCCCAATGTCTCGAGCTTTTCCGGGGCGGTTCTCCTCGTACATTTCCTTGAGCGGTTCCGCGCGCGATGCTTCGTCGGATGCGCATTGTGATCCTTTGCATAGCGGCAGCCAGCTTGTCCGGCTGTGGCGGCTGGCGGCAGTCTGCGCCGCGCGAGAATTCGCTATTCCAGCCGGTGGAAACGGTATCGGACGGCGTGCAGTTAGAGATCATCTCGATTCGCGTTCCCTATGGCGACGAGGGAATTAACGGCGATTTGTGGACGGATATCGATGAGCAACAGTTGCCGCCCAATGTACGCCGTCAATTGGCCAGTAACGGACTGCGAGCGGGAATTGTATCGGGCCAAATGCCGGCCGCGCTTGCACAATTGCTAGACTCCGCCGAGAAGCCGAACAGCGTATCGGAGGCCGCCGCCAGCTTGGAAGAGGCGCCGGTCGTGAGCCGGCAGCAAATGCAACTTCATTCGGGATGGCACGGTCAGATATATGCCTCGAACACGTATTCCGAAATCCCGCTGTTGACGTGCGAAGAGGGTCGCGTGTGCGGTCACACCTACTCACAGGCCCAATGCGTGCTGAACACCAGGTTGATGTCGCAAGGCGATCGGCAGGTCAAATTGCAATTCACGCCGGAGTTGCAATACGGCGAGCCGCGAAAGCAATGGGTGGCCGATGACGTGGCCAGCGTCAGCCAGGCTTTGAACCGCGATGGCGTGTTCCGGCCGCAATCGGGCAAGCCGAAGCAAGTATTCCAGCGGCTGTCGTTTGAGGCCACGCTAGCGCCGGAACAAATGTTAGTGATCACCACATTGCCCGATCGATCCGGCTCGCTGGGGCATTACTTCTTCACTGAGCAACAGGCGGATCATTTGCAACAAAAGCTGGTGATTATCCGGCTGGCGGATACGCACTACAGCGATCTGTTTTCGCCGGAGCCTGGCCGCGTGGTCGAGCAATCGCCGTAATCGGACTGCTATGGCCATCGGCTAAGAGGCGGCTCAGCGGGCGGTAATCTCCAATACGACGCCGTTTTGTTCGGCGGCCGCGTATAGTGTGGTTACAGCAGGCGGGTCGATCGACAGGCTAAAACTGGAGCCGGCATGCACCGTATGGAACGGATCGACCGCGCCGGCCACCTTACCGCTTTCCAGCGCCAGGCGCACGTTGGCGGCGTTTCCGCGGCACCGCACACCGATGCATTTCACCGTGCCGAGGCTCAGCGAGTACTCTGTGTTGGCGGTCGTTAGAGCCAAAGCGAGGATTCTGGTGCCCAGCGGATCCACGGTGCCCAATGGCCGGGCGATGACTTCCCATTGGGTTCCATTGACGCGGCCATAGGAGGCCACGACTTCCCAGATGGTGCCGTCGTCCTCGACGATGCGTTGCTTGGCGAGCGGCTCAGGATCGTAATCGGTGCGGGGAATACGGAACTTGCAATCGGTGCGGCTGACATTGCGAATTTTTAATGCATTAATGTCACCCAGCGACAACTGCTTTTTGCTGGAGCGTACGCCGGCTTTCAGCCGGACGCCGCTGTCGTCCTGGACTTCCACTTCCAGCAATCCATCGACTACATCCTCGAAATCACCGTCGGGATCGAACACCTTGCGCCGCTCCTTTGCCTGAAGGCTTATAGTGTACATTGGTATACATGTCGCACGCGGATATTCAATCGTCGTTTTGGGCCACGGTGCGCGAAAATCTTCCGCTTGCCGACCAAGAGCCAGGTGGGCTGCGGCTCGCGCCGTGCTAGCATTGGGTTTTGTGTTGTGACGATCCGCCGATGGCAGTACAATCGCGGCCCAATCCCTCCACGTCACGGATGACGCACGTCATGGATACGCACAGCACCGCGGGGAAAAATCAGCCCGATTCTGCGCAGCTAGCGCGCTCGATGCGTGTAGCCGAAGGGACTTCGGCCCACAACGCGCCTGCGGTGATACCACAGGCCAGCGCTTCCGAGGAGCAGCTCCGCTACGCGCGGCAAATCATCGAGCTGGAATCTCGTGCATTGGAAAACGTGGCGCAGCGGCTGGATGATTCGTTTTGCCGGGCGGTGGAATTGATTTTTCGCTGCGCGGGGAGCGTGATTGTCAGCGGCATGGGGAAGGCGGGGCTCGTGGGCCAGAAAATTGCCGCCACGCTGGCGTCTACCGGCACAAGGAGCCATTTCTTGCATCCCGCCGAAGCGATCCACGGCGACTTGGGGCGCATTCATCCCGACGACGTGGTATTGATGCTTTCGCAAAGCGGCGACACCGAAGAGGTCGGCCGATTGTTGCCGTCGATCGCCAGCTTGGGCACGCCGTTGGTGGCCGTAACCGGCCGCAAAGCCAGCAAATTAGGGCGGGCGGCCAGCGTGGTCATCGATCTGGGACCGCTGCAGGAGGCCTGCTCGCTCGGGTTGGCGCCAAGCACGAGCACGACGGCTATGCTGGCGGTGGGCGATGCGCTGGCCCTGGTAACCAGCCGGATGCGAGGATTCAGCCGCGACGATTTCGCGCGCTTCCATCCCGGCGGCAGCCTGGGCCGGCAACTGGCGCGGGTGGAAGAAGGCATGCGACGGCTGAACGATTGCCGCGTGGCGGTTTGCTCGCACACTCTGCGGCAAGTGCTCGTGGAGGCGCGGCTGCCGGGACGCCGCACGGGAGCCATCATGATCGTCGACCCGGAGGGGTGTTTGCGTGGAATATTTACCGATAGCGATCTGGCAAAATTATTCGAAAGCCGCCGCGATTCGCTGCTGGACGATCCGATTCGCAATGTGATGACCAAGCACCCCGCCGCGGTGCCACAAGGTTCGCTGATGATCGATGCCGTGGCCATTATGGCCGAGCGGCGGATTAGCGAATTGCCTGTGATCGACGCCGATCTGCGGCCGGTGGGCATGTTGGACATCACCGACATCGTGGCACAGTACCCCGAAAGTGCGGCAGCATCGGCTTCCGAATCGAGCGGCTCTGCCAGCGTGCCCCGACCGAAGAATCAGGCGCTGTTGCAAACCTCCGGCGGCGGACGCCAGAATGCAGCGTAGTTTGCCTCTGCTAAACCGTCCCTCGGCCGTGTGGTTCGGGGTCCAACGGCAAGCGGATTGATCCTGTGCTCTTAATCACGCCGTTTTGTCACCATGGATCTTAGCGCTCGCTGCCGGCCGATCGAATTGTTGCTTTCCGATGTCGACGGCGTGCTCACAGATGGCGGCGTGATCTTCGACAATCGGGGAATCGAAATCAAACGCTTTCACATCCGCGATGGTTTGGGCATCAAGCTTTGGCAGCGCGCGGGACATCAGTTTGGCCTGGTCACGGGCCGGGCATCGCACATCGTGCAACTGAGGGCTGTGGAATTGGGAGTGGAACTGGTGCGACAAGGCGTCGATGACAAGCTTGCCGCCGTGAAGCAAATCGTTGCCGAGCGGCGATTGAAACCGGAGCAGGTGGGCTTCATCGGCGACGATTTGCCCGACCTGTCGGTATTGCATTACGTGGGTTTTGCGGCTGCGGTGGGGGACGGCTGCGAAGATTTGCAGCACGCGTCGCATTACGTAACGAAAGCGCACGGCGGCAAAGGCGCGCTGCGCGAGGTCATCGAATTTCTGCTTAAAGCTCAAGGTCACTGGGAACACCTCCTGCACAAGTTCGGAGGTTAGTCTTCGCCATGCCGGCGAAATATTCGCCGGCTTTGTCATCGCCTACTGCTTCTCCATGTTCGGCAAAATTAAACGCACCGTGCTGAGTTTCGCGGCCGTCATGGGGCTATTCAGCGTGTATCGGCTTGTGGCGGAGCCCTTGATCGAGCCGCCGCAAGTGGAAAAACGCGTTGCGGCTGCGTCGCCCGAGGATCGGCTGCCTGCAGCCGGACCACCAACATCGGCTGGGCGCTTACGAGCGGCTCTTTCCCGAGGGCGCTTGGCAGCGCGACAACCCGATCATGCTGGAAAGCGACACGGCCAAATTGCTGATGCAGGAGTACACCAATCTGCCCGGCGGATTGGTGCGCTTTAAGCCCTGCACGCTCATCTTCGTGCCGGATGGAGAAGCCAGCGCGGCCGATAGCCGCCACCGCGTGATGGTGCTGGAAGCGCCGCAGGCCACGATGCGGTTCGACGGGGCGGTGGATTTAAGCCGCATGAAAATCGGCCGGTTACAGGGCGGAATTCTCGAAGGAGAAATAACCGTTAAGGGCGCAGCGACGCGTCCCGATGGAAGTGATGAATTGTATGCCGTGACGCACGACGTGCAACTGGTCGGCAATCAATTGTTTACGTCGCGGTATGAAGATGGGCGATGGATCGCTTCTCCTAACGACGTGCAATTCCGCTTCGGCCCCAACCAAGGACACGGCCACGGCATGCAAATCGATCTGATTGCCGCGGCGGACGGGAAGCAACGCAATTTCAATTTCACCGGCGTGCAAAGCGTGCAGTTGCTGCAAGACGTGGAAATGCATTTGCAACCTGGTTCGTCGGGCAGAACGTCCGGCCCGGCGGCGAACCCGGCTCTTTCCAACAGCCAATCGCCGGTCGACATCCGCTGCCAGGGGCCGTTTGAATTCGACATGGTCGCCAATCTTGCTACGTTTCGCAAACAGGTGGACGTGCTGCGCGCGAATCCCAACGGATCCAGCGATCAGATCAATTGCGAACTATTGTCGGTAGGCTTTGCTCCACGAGAGCAAAATGAAGCGGCCGCGGCCGGCGCCAACCCTCCACAGGCGTCGCCACGCAAGACCGTACCTGGTCGGCAACCATTGGAAGCGCGAAAGATTGAAGCCCGCGGAAATCCGGTGATCGTTCGCACTCCGTCGTCCGGAGGCGAGGTACGGGGCGAATACTTGCAGTACGATGTAGTTTCCGGCAACCTGCGGATGGAATCGCAAACGGGAGCGGTGCAGATCAATTCGCCGCAATTGCGCGGCCAGGTATCGCGATTGGAAGCCGCGTTTCACGAAGGAACATCGGACGCCGCATCCTCTTCTTCAGCCGCAGCGCAACCGACCGATCGATCCGAACAACCTGCTGGCGCCAACAACACGCCGCAGCAGCATTACGAGATTGCGGCGAGTGTATTGGAGGTTTCCTTTGTCACTGTCAAAGGAGCCAGCAAACTGGAGCAAGTACAAGCGGCGGGCAACGTGTGGTTCGCTCAGTCGCCGGCAGCGGCCGGGGAGCCGCGGCCGCTGGAAATTCGCGGCGAGCAACTGCAAGTGCTGCACGCCGACACTCAAGCGCAAATGACCGTTTCCGGCCAGCCTGCACAAGTTTTGGCGCAAGGCCTGACGATGTTCGGCCGCACGGTGCAAATGGATCAGGCGACGAACCGGTTATGGATCGATGGCACCGGCCGATTGGTGATTGAGGAAACCGCCGCGCCGCCGGCGGCCGCGGCCACCAGCATGGCCGACAACTCATCGATGAACCTTTGGTCGGGCAGCGGGCCGACAACCGTCGACTGGCAGGGTAGCATGAAATTCGACGGGCAACTGGCGCGATTTGAGCGCGGCGTGGTGGGTACGCAAGGCACGCAGACGCTGCACTGCGAAGTGCTGGAGGCCACGCTGGCGAATCGCATCGATTTTCGCGCCGGCCGCCCGCAGGAACGCCCACAGACTGGAGTTTGTTTCCTGCCCGGGCGAAGCGCTGTTGGAAAATCGCGAATTCAAGGATCGTGCCGCGTCGGTAGTCGATCAGATGTTAGTGCACGATCTGAAGGTCAATCGCATCAGTGGCGATTTTCTGCGCCGGGGCCGGGGCGCATGAAAAGTTGGCGATTGGGCCCGCCGCCCAATCAAGCGCTGATTCCCGGCCAGGCTGCCGCGACGGGCGGCGCCGCGGCCCAGCAGGTTGTGCCCGCCGCACAGGAAAATAAAGCCGGCCAGGATCAGATCAATTTCGTCGACGTGCAATATCAAAATGGACTGACGGGCAATGCCCTGCGGCGCGAATTTACGTTCCACGATCAAGTGCGCAGCATTTCAGGACCGGTGAAGACGTGGGACGGCCAGCTCGACGCCGACAATCCGGCGCCCGGCGCCATGCTGCTGACTTGTAATCAACTTACGCTGTACGAAGTGGGTCCGCGCGGCGAAAGCCGCTCCGCGCTAAATCTGAAGGCCGAGGGCAATGCGGTAGTGGAAAGTCAACGGCTGGAAGGGGACCTGTTTCGCGCTTGGGCCAACGAAATGTCGTTCGCCCAGGAGAAAGACCTGATCATGCTCAAAGGAGATGGGCGCAGCGATGCCCAATTGTTTCGCCAGGTGTCGCGCCGGCGCACCGCTGACGAAAACGGTGGCGCGGACGATTCTCTACTGGCCATCGACACGGCGGGTGGAAGTGAATGACGTTCACTATCTCGATTTCAGCCAATTCGGCAAACCGCCGGCGACAGTGCCGCCAAAGCGAAAGTAAGTCCTTCCCTAGCATCTGGCGGCACGCAATAATTTCATGTGCCAGCCACCACTTGCCACGGAGGTGTGTCATGTCAGCTCAAACCGCCGATCAACTAGTCGTCAAGAAATGCAAGCCATGCGAAGGGGGCGTGCCCAAATTCTCTCGGGCCGAAGCCCAAGAGCAGCTTAAGAACCTCGACGGCTGGCAACTGACGGCTAACGGCGAGCGGATCCGCAAGAATTGGACCGTGAAGAACTTTATGGCCGGCATTCAATTCTTTCAGGCTGTGGCCAAGCTGGCCGAGGACGAGCAGCATCACCCGGACTTGCACCTGGAAGGGTATCGCAACGTGTGGATTGAAATCTGGACGCATGCCATCGGCGGCCTATCGGAGAACGACTTTATTCTGGCCGCTAAGATTGATCGGCTGCCGATCGAGCTGAAAAAAGGCGGATAAGCCTCATCCATTGGCCGACGCAAGACGGAGCATCGCGAAACTCATGGCGCGTGTCTTGGTCACCGGTGCAAGCGGATTCATCGGCAGGCAGTTTGTCGAATCGCTCTGCAAACGCGGCGACGAAGTGGCTTGCCTGGTGCGGCCCACTTCGATAATAGAACCGCTGCAGAAGAGGAGCGCGCGATTGGTGAGGGGGGACGTCGTCGAACCATCATCGCTCCCGGCGGCGGTAAACGATGTTGATGTCGTCTATCATCTGGCGGGCCTGACCAAAGCGAACACGCTTTCCGCTTATTGCCGAGTGAATGTGGCGGGCGTGAGGAATGTTGTGGAGGCCTGCGCTCGCCGGACAACGCCGCCGGTAGTGGTGTTGCTATCGTCTCTTTCCGCGGCCGGGCCGATGCAAGATGAACGATTGCGCGATGAGGATGAACCGGTGCAGCCCATTTCATCGTATGGCCGCAGCAAGCGTGCCGGCGAATTAGCCGCCGAATCACTGGCAGGCAAGGTGCCCATTACCGTGCTGCGGCCGCCGGTGGTGTTTGGTCCGGGTGACGTTGCCGGCCTGCCGCTATTCCGCAGCATTCACAAGCTGGGAATTCACGTCATGCTTGGCCTGGGAAAGCGTGTTTCGCTGGTTCATGTGGCGGATTTGGCGCAGGCAGCCATCGACGCCGCCGCGCACGCCGAGCGACTACCCGCGCCAAGTGGCGACGGGTCGGATGGCGAATCGATGCGGGCCGAAGCGGGCCGCGGCTACTACTTTGTGGCTGCGGAGGAACATCCGATGTATGCCGAATTGGGGCGGATCGTCGGCCGCACCGTCAATCGACCGAATGTCAAATTGATTCGCATTCCACGCGCTTGCATTTACGCCTTGGCCACCTGGAACGAATTGGCGGGGCGCGTCGTCGGCCGTCCGCAGTACCTAAACTTCGATCGGCTGCGGGAGATCAGAGGCGGCCACTGGATTTGTTCTCCGGAGAAAGCACGCCGCAACTGGGGCTATGCACCTGGAGCACCGCTAGAACAGCGACTTCAGCAAACGGCACAGTGGTATCGGCAGGCGGGCTGGCTGTAAGATGCCGGCGCTGTGCAGGCGGATTCAGCAAAAATAAACCGGCGGCCGCCCTCTTGGCGAACCACCGGGCCGCTACGCCAAGGTTTTGCGTGGCGGTTTTAAGACGCCTCGACGGCTCCTGTCGCGGGTAATCCGTCGGGCAGATGATCGACAAAGCTGGCCAACGAGCGGCTTTTGCAAGGTTGCTGCAGCTTGCGAACGGCCTTCGCTTCGATTTGCCGCACGCGCTCCCGCGTCACGGCGAAGATTTGACCCACCTCTTCCAACGTATACGCATAACCATCCACTAGTCCATACCTCAATTTGAGGATTTCGCGTTCCCGATAGCTCAACTCGTTCAGCACGTCGTTGATCCGATCCTTGAGCGCCTGGCGGTTCACGTCGTACAAGGGATCGTCTTCCCGATGGTCTTCGATGAATTCGCCGAAGAAGCTGTCATCATGATCGCCCATAGGCTGATCCAGCGACAACGGTTGGCGAGTGATTTTCATGATGCAACGGGTATCGTCCAGCGACAGACCCGCCGCCGTGGCCGCTTCTTCGACGCTGGGTTCGCGGCCGGTTTCCTGGACAATATCGCGGGTTACGGAGCGGATTTTGCCCATGGTATCGATCATGTGCACCGGCAAGCGGATGGTGCGGCTTTGATCGGCGATTGCCCGCGTAATAGCCTGGCGAATCCACCAGGTGGCGTAGGTGGAAAATTTGTAGCCGCGGGCGTGCTCGAACTTGTCGACTGCCCGCATCAAGCCGGTGTTCCCCTCCTGGATGAGGTCGAGGAAGCTGAGGCCGCGATTGCGATATTTCTTGGCGATGGAGACCACCAGGCGCAAATTGCCGGCGGACAGCACGCGTTTGGCTTCGTCGTACTGCGCTTGCAGCCCGACAGTGCGCCGACTGCGGCGCTGGAGGGTGGAAGGGCTTTCCAGGGTGATTCGCATCAGTTGGCGCAGTTCGCGTCGCAGCTCATCAATCGAACCGAGTTCCCCACCTTTGCCGCTGGCTAATTGATCGCGGAGCACCACCATGCGGCGGGAAATTTCGGCTTGCTTTTCCAGCAGCGGCTGCAAGCGGCCAATCCGCAGATTGAGCTCTTCGATCAATCGCACAGCCTTATTGCGGCGCCGCAGCAACCGGCGCCATGCCTCGTTGCGCTTGGCCATGGGGGTGCTACGGCTGATGGCAGTGCGGAAGTCGGCGCGATTAAGTCGCAGCAGATGCGCCAGGGTGATCAAATTCGGCGTCAACCGCAGCAAGATCTTCTTTTTCATCGCGGTGTTAGTGACCGACACTTCGATCGTGCGATCGAGCCGCAATTGGCCGTCGCGCACTTTTTCCAGCAACGCCGCTGCACCTTGCAGTAGGTAGTCGCTGGCCAGCATATTGTGGCGGAAACGGCGGCGCGTGATTTCGATGCGCTTGGCCGATTCGATTTCCTGGTGCCGCGTCAAGAGCGGGATCTCGCCCATCTGCATCAGGTACATGCGGACCGGATCGTCGATCTGATCGCCCGATCCCTCACCGCCGACATCGAGTTCTTCGGCGGCAGCAACCGCTCCGCGATCATCCAATTCGGCGTCGAATTCAGGGGCCTCGAAGCCGCCTGCGTCGTCGGCGGCAATTCGATCGATGGAATCGGCTCCTAGACCGGGCCTGGCAGCGCCGCTCTTTCCCGCGGCGGAGTGCCCGCTACGGGAGAATCGAACACGGCCGCGCCGAGGTGTAGGGGCACGTAACGACGGCTTGTAGTCGGAACGCTTGCGATTTTTGGCCAAAGGAGGCTCCTGCTGGCGTGGTATCGAGACAGCGGTAGTCAAATCCGCCGCGACGGCGGAAGCATCGATCAGTTGAAGCACTCCAGGTGCCGCAGGCTCCAATGCCTTCGGCGGCGACGGCGGAACATTGGGCATAGATAAGACTTGCGCGATCACACGCCGCTCCGAACTCGGTCCGACACGGATGTCAATTGTTGTCTTGTGGCTACGTTGTCTGGGTCGGACGTTGCTCGGCGGCAACAACGGTTGAGTGTCCGCCGCACTGCTTGCCCTCAAAATCGTTACGTTCCGAGGGTGGTTGACGGTTCGATCAAAGCGCACGGATTTTTGACTGCTGGTGTTTTTCGAGCGGTTCCATCCATTGATTGGACCAGGTTGTGGATTCGGATCGGACGCTGGCGCCGATCGTCGACGATGGTGCACTGCCGTCTGATGGCTCGCTTTGCGCACTGGAGTGTTCATGGGAATTCCTCCTTCGCACGGCTTAATGCTTTGTTGTCTCCCAACAATTCGCCGCTGGTTTCGAATTCAAACTGTGCAAGCTAAATCGGCGCAGGAGCGCATGCGGTCTATCCAAGATCAAACGCGCAGCGCGGCTGCGAAGTTCGCTGTCGGTCGGTGCACTCGCACCGACATCAGATAGTCAGGTCGAACGCGCCTGATCTACGGTCGCAAATTACGAAGCTGCAAACACAGAGGGCGGGACCCAGCGCGGGCCCGAGTCCCGCCCTCGCACAATGCCGGGGCGCGAAGATGGCTCAATGGAAGCTGAAGCTCGGATGTAACCCCTTCGTCGTCCCGGACAAACCTCTGCTCCTACGCCGGGTTTGTGAACCCGGCGCCCCCCACACATCCTCAGCCCCAAAACGCCAGAAAACAAATTCGCGCGATTGCTCGCACTGGAAAAAGATGATTGGTCTGATCCGACGACCTGAGCGCCGGAAAAATCGCATGCTTCCGACAGTTGCAACTTGTGTGCCAATGCTCAATGTCGCGTCTTTGCCCGGGAAACGCAGGACCTGCGTCATCGATCGGCCGGGCGTTGCGAATACACGTCTCACCAAATCGAGACGAATAATCTCAAATCGGGAACCGGCACTGGGTTATCGTGGGGCTGGCATCAAGCGGCTGCGCGCGCGTTTTTGGCTGACTGTCGGTTAAGGCCATCAAGCCCGGCGAAATGCGGCCCTTATCTTTCCGTAATCGTGCTAAACAGAACTAATTTCGACAAATTTCTCTTTCCTCGGCGGGAAAAGCGGCGCAAAATGATTGACGGACCCGGCGTTTTTTTGATACCACAGACGCCAGTGATCATACACGGTTCGATTCCTGTTTCTCATTTCCAACAGGAGGGCGCCATGTCGAATCCACCGGGCTGGAGTTTCTGGGAAGCTGCCGCGTGAGGCATCTTCCCAGCGATTGCTCGCAACTTCCAACTTCCTTGGTTTTCCGCCGACACAGGTACGGCGACCCGCCCTGCGAATCCCCGCTGGGCGGGTTTTTTTATGCGCTCGATGCGCTACGATTCGCCTCGAAAATGCGTCGGAAACCGCGACATCGCAATACCTTGCATGCAGCTTGGTTGCAGGAAGGCGATGCCCGTATAATTGGAGGATGATTCAAGAGCCAGCCGGGGATATTCCCGCCACGCAGCGAGTGCCGCAAT
This sequence comes from Pirellulales bacterium, assembly GCA_963773925.1. Lineage (GTDB taxonomy): Bacteria > Planctomycetota > Planctomycetia > Pirellulales > JADZDJ01 > CAVRAW01. The sequence continues at coordinate 64,984 of CAVZDC010000020.1, read as the reverse complement.
TTCGATTGCGGACCCTGTTTTTGCTGATCGCCGTGTTGGCGGTGTTGTTCGCCGTGATGGGCACGATCGGCCCGATTGCTTCCGCGGCGCTGCTGTTGTTTTTGTGCATGGCCGGGCTGCACGTTGCCGGCAACGCCTTGGGCACGACGCTGCGCGACGACTCTTCCGCCCGGTTCCGCTGGCAGAACGCAGCGGCTGTTGATTCGGAGTCAAAGCCTGCTGCGAAACGTTCGACCATGACTGCCCCGCGTTTGAGCGAACACACGCCCCTGGGCTGGATTCGTTACGCTATTTTCTTCATCGGGGCGCTGGTCGGCGGAGCGCTCGGCGGTCTGGCGTTCGGACCCTTGACCAACTCCCCCGCTCAACTAGCGGTGGGCGTGCTGTCTTTTGCGGTCCTGGGCGCTTTCTTCGGCTTCCTCGGCGGCAGCTTCCTGGCGATATTGCTGTGCGCCTGGAACCAGGCGGCTCGCGAACCGCTTAAGGCAGATATCGAAGCCGGCTAATCACCACCTTTGTCCGGGAAACGAAACTGTTTACCAATCACCGACCTCCGAGTTCCACCCTGCCGAACTATCGGGGGTGGTCCGTCCAAATCGAGGAGTTGGCCTCGACGGTTCGATCTCTGGAGCCGCAGGCGCGGCGATTTAGGTCTGGCGGAACCCTCAGGCGCCGCTTGGGCGGGCGCTTTGTTTCAAAAGCTCCTGCCGCAGATTCAGCACGACCCGTTTCTGATCGTGGCCGTCGCCGGCGGCACAAACACGGGCAAAAGCGTGATCTTCAATCATCTGGCCGGCGGCCTGGTCAGCCGTGCGCATCCCAATGCCACTCAAACGCGGCATCCGGTCTGCCTGCTGCCGCAGAACTTCGCTCAGCGAAGCGAACTGGCCGACGTGTTTCCCGATTTTGAGCTCCGCCCCTGGACCAATGAAAACGACCCGCTGAGCGAAGGCCCCGATCAATCGCTCTTCGTGCGCGAAGATCCCCTGGGCCGCCAGCCTGCACGGCTATTGCTGCTGGATACGCCCGACGTCGACGGCACATTGAAAACCAACTGGCGTCGGGCCGATCTGGTGCGCCACGCCGCCGACGTGCTGGTCTGCGTGCTCACGCAGCAAAAGTACAACGACGCCGCCATCCGCGAATTCTTTCGCGCCGCGGCCGAAGCGGAGAAGACCGTGATTGTGGTGTTCAATATGCTCCATTGGCCGCGCCAGCGTGAACTGTGTTCCGGCTGGCTGGAGCAGTTCACTAGCGAAACCGGCGTTCAACCCGCCGCGGTCTACGCCGTGCCCTGGGACCCGGAAGCCGCCGAGCAAAATCGTCTGCCCTTTTATCCGCTTTCTGAAGGCGCCTCGGACCTGCGGCAAGACCTGGCCGAGTTGCAATTCGACGCCATCAAAATCCGTTCGCTGGCCGGCAGCTTGCGGCGCGTGGTCGACGAGGCCGACGGCCTGCCCGCCTTCCTGGAGTCGATCGACAATCGAGCGGCGGAATATGCCGGGGCCCGCGATCTATTGGATCACGACATTCGCAAACAGGATGTCGAACTGCCCGATCTGCCGCGCAAGCTGGTTTGGGACGAGATTTGGAAATGGCTGGAAAGCCGACGCACCCGGTTCGATCGCTGGATTCACGGCACCTATCGCGCGCTGAGCGACATGGTCACGTCGCTGTGGCGGCGCGATCCGGCCGAGACGCTGGACGATTTTCGGCGGGCCGAGTTCGAGCGCCTGCAAGCCGCGCTGGCCGCTAAGCTCGATCAATTGGAGCGGCTTGCGGCGTGGTGGAAACGCGATTCTCAGTCGAGAATTGGCTGCAGTTTTGGGCGGTCTGGAGCGCTCGCAGCTATTCGCCGAACTCCAGCGCCGCCACGCCTCTGCGCCGCTGGTAACCGACGGCTATCGCCAGTTCATCCACCAGCAACTCGACGAATTCGAACGGCAGAATCCGGCACTGGTGAAAGGCATTACCGGGGCGCTGGTGGCAACGGCGGTGGTGCGGCCGGCGATCAGCGTGGGCCTGGCCGTTGTCGGCGCGCATGGCGTCGAATTGGCAGCCGGCCATTGGGCCATTTCGTGGGTGGGCGACGTGGCCGTGGGAACTGCCACTGCCGCGGCCGGCGAAGCCGTGACCGTGCCCACCGGTCAATTGGCGCTTAAGGCCCTGCTCAGCGGTCTGTTCGCCCAGTTCTACTTGGAAAGGGTGAAGCTGCTCACCAAAACGCTCGACGATCTGGTGCTTGGTCCGGTCGTGGATCGTTTGAATCGACTGGCCGCCGCCGGAAATAATGCCGATCGCCAACGAGCTGCCAAACTAATTGCGGAATTGCGTGACTCAATGGACCAGTCGACGGTCGCACAATCATGCCATTAACAGACGACTTGCCGGCTCAGCTTCGTTTGGCCGAATTCGACCGGCTGGTGACCGGCGTGCGCTCCTGGGTCGAAACTGCGCCCCTGCGTGGCCGCCGATGGATCGTGCGCGGGCGTTGTGGGCCAGGATTTCATCCCGGCTGGATCAATTGCGGCTCGATCTGGACCGCGTACTGGTCGTGGGCTTGGTTGGCGGCACCGGCACCGGCAAAAGCACGCTACTCAACGCGCTGGCCGGCCAGCGGCGTGTGCCCGGCGGGCGACGTCGAGCGTCCCACCACGCGGCGGCCGGTGGTGCTGGCGCATCCTGATGTCGACGTTTCGACATTGGAATTCAATGGCGCGCAGCCTGAGGTGCATCGATTGGCGCTGCCGATGCTGGAGAAAATGATTCTGATCGATTGCCCGGATCCGGACACGCAAAGCCGCAATGGCTCGGGCGGAGAAGCTGCTCCGACGCACAATAATCAAAATCTCGAAATGCTGCGGCGCATATTGCCGCAATGCGACGTGCTTTTGTGCACCGGCACGGCCCAAAAATACAAAACGCACGCCGTGGCGGATGAACTGCTGCGGCACGCTCCGGGGCGGCAGGCGGTGTTTGTGCAAACGCACGCGGCGGTGGATGCCGATATCACCGCCGATTGGCAGCGACAACTACAATCACAAGGTTTCGACGTGCCGAAGATGTTCCGGCTGGATACGGAAGAGGCTTTGGAGCGTATCGAACAACACCGTCCGCTGCCACCCGAATTCGCCCGACTGGTGGATTTTTTGAACAGTGAGCTTGCCGGCCGGGCCCGCCATCGCATTTTGCGAGCCAACGCGCTGGATTTGCTCGCCTGGTTTCTGGATGAGGTGCAGCACGATATCAACGCCTCGTCACCCGCTATCGCCAAGCTGGACGAAGCGATTCAGGCGGAGCGGGCACGGCTGTTCGATAGCGTGCGCCGACATCTGGACGAGCAATTGCGCGGGCATCAGGGGGTGTGGCGCGCTCGGTTGCTGCGCGAAGTAACGCTGCGATGGAGTTGGGGGCCGTTTTCCGCTTTCTTGCGGCTGCTGGGATCTGCCCGATCATGGTTAAATTTCTTCCGGCGCTGCGAGCCCGCGGATTGGCGCCGATGCTTGTAGCCGGCGGCATCGGGGCGGGTAAGGCCGTGGCAGATCGTGTTCGTCAGGCTTGGGCGGAAGGAAATCTTTTGGCGGGCACAGACCTGGGAATCAGCGCGGGTGAATTGGCGCAATCGCAAAGCGTGCTTGGTGGATTTGCACATGACGCAGGAATCAATAGTTCCGCCGGACTGGCTGACATCGACGAATCTTTGACGGCTGCGTCGCAACGATTGCATCAACAACTCGACGCAAAAATCGCAGAGGCGATTGAGAAACGAGCGTCACGCCGAGCCGGCGCCATTTTTCATGGACTGTTGGAATTGCTGTTTGTGGCGCTGCCGGCGGTGCTTTTGTATCGATTGGCGAAGAACTTTTTCTACGACCATTTGTGGCTCGAGTCGTCGCAACCGCTTTTGGGCCTCGATTTTCTTGCCCAAAGTGCATTATGGGTGCTGGTGTGGGGGCTGTTGCTTCGGGGCTGGCTGGCCTGGCGATTACAGCTTGGACTAAAGCGAGAGCTGGGGAAGATGATCGGTCGGCTACAGCCCGATGAAGTGCTGGGACCATTGTTTAGCGAGTTTGCCGCGCCGGCCGCCAACATACGGGAGTGCGCCAGCCGGCTTGCTCCATGGCGTAAGGAATTGGAGCAACTTGCACGCGATTTAGAATCCAGCGGCTCGTGGCAACTAGGACGTTTGCGAAGTGCGGCGCCCGCCCTATAATCAGCCGCAAATGATGCGGCGATTATTTCCATCGTGCCTGCCGCCCACCCTGCTCTGGCAGTTGATCGCCGCGATCGTGCTTCTAGCCGGAATCTATGTACGTGCCGCTTCGGCCGATGCGCTGGACGAAATTCATAAGCGCGGCACGCTGAATTGGGGCGGCGATCAAGAAGGAGGCGGCCCGTATGTATTTCCCGATCCCAAAGACCCCAACCATCTGATGGGCTTTGAAGTCGAGCTGGCCGACTCTATTGGCGGGCGAATTGGGCGTAAAGGCCAAATTCCAACAGGGGCAATGGGAAGAAATGCCGCAGATGCTGGGCAATCAGATCGACGTGGCGCTGAACGGATTCGAACGCACCCCGGCGCAGACTGCGCGATTATCTTTGCACGCGCCCGTACTACGCCTTCGGACTGCAATTGATGGCCAAGCGCGACGGACCGCTCAAATCGTGGAAGCAAATGAAGGCCGCCCAAGCCCGACGGCAGGCTGTGGCGCGTGGGCGTGCTGGGGGGATCGGAAGCGGATGAGTATCTGAAAGATCTTCGCGATCACGAGGGCTATCGATCGAAGTTGTCTGCCTACAACGGCAATACCGATCCGATGGAGCACGTGCAAACCGGCGTGCTGGATGCCACCGTGGCCGACGATTGCGCCGCCAATTACTACATTGATCGCTTTCCGGAATTGAATCTGATTGGTTGGCCTGTCGAAGGCGGTTATTACGTGGCTCTGGTGGCCCACGACGAGCCGCGGCTAGTGGAAGCGCTGAATGCAGCGTTGGGCAGCTGATCTCCGACGGCCGACTGAAGGCTTTGTACGACCGCTGGAATCTGGACGGCCGATATCAAATGCTGATGTTGCGCGGGGCGGCCGAAACACCGCCGGCCGAGACTTTTTCATTTGTCGAGGTTCTTTCACGTAATTTATCCACGCTGCTGAAAGCGGCCGGCATGACGGTGTTTCTGTCGGTCGTTTCGTTTCCGCTGGCGATTGCCATCGGCATTTTCGTGGCCATATGCCGGATGTATGGGCCGTGGATCATCGCCAAGCCGCTGGGCTTTTACGTCGAAGTGCTCCGCGGCACGCCGCTGATGCTGCAATTGTTCGCCATTTTCTTCCTGCTGCCGAAAATTGGTTTGGCGCTGCCGGCGATTGTGGCGGCGATCGCGGGGCTGGCGATCAACTATTCGGCGTACGAATCGGAAATCTATCGCGCCGGATTGCAGGCTGTGCCGCGCGGACAGATGGAAGCGGCGCTCGCGCTGGGAATGGATCGCGGCCTGGCGATCCGCCGCATCATCTTGCCACAGGCGTTTCGGATCGTTATCCCGCCGGTAACCAACGATTTCATCGCGCCTGTTCAAAGACACTTCGGTTTGCTCGGTAATCACGATCGTGGAGCTAACCAAAAGTTATTCGATCCTGGCGCTGAGCACCGGGGCCATCGTGCAGTTGGCGATTATCACATCCATCCTTTACATGCTGATGAGCTTCCCGCTATCGGTTTTCGCCCGCTGGAGCGAGCGGCGGTTGGCTGCGGAAGGGAAACATCAATGAACCGCAGAGACGCAGAGACACGTAGAGGTAATTCGAAATAACTCTTTTCTGCGGCTCAGCGTCTCGGCGGTTAAATAGGTCATGATCGAAACTCGCGATCTACAAAAAAGTTTTGGCTCGCTGAAAGGTGCTGCGCGGCGTTTCGCTGACAGTGGCCGAGGGAGAAGTTGCGGCCATCATCGGTCCATCGGGCGGAGGCAAAAGCACCTTCCTGCGCTGCCTGAATGGCTTAGATGTGTTTGATGCCGGGCAAGTGCGGATCGGACAGCACACTCTTTCGCCAGGAAATCATGATCGCAATGCTGCGGGAAACGGTTCATGCGGTGCGGCAGCAACTGGGAATGGTGTTTCAGCAATTCAATCTGTTTCCGCATCTTGACGGTGCTGGGCAACGTGATCGAAGCGCCGTTCGCGTGCTAGAATTGCCGCGCGAGGAAGCGATCGCTCGCGCAAAACGCTGCTGGATCGCGTGGGCCTGGCCGAAAAAATCAACGTGCGGCCCGAGAAGCTTTCCGGCGGCCAGCAACAGCGCGTGGCCATTGCGCGAGCTTTGGCGATGCAACCCAGAGCAATGCTGTTCGACGAGCCGACCAGTTCGCTCGACCCGCGGATGACCGCCGAAGTGCTGGACGTGATGGCCGACCTGGCCGCCAGCGGCCAAACGATGATCGTGGTGACGCACGCCATGAACTTCGCCCGGCGTGCCGCCAAAACGGTGCATGTGTTCCACGAAGGCACGGTGGCCGAAAGCGGCCCGCCCGAGCAAATCTTTAACGCACCTCAGCAACCCGCTACCCGCGAATTCCTGCGGGAACTATCGAACTAATCGAATCGCTCATTCTGCCGCCATGCCCGCTGGCTCCAATAGCCGGCTGAAGTGTTTGGCTTCGCGCTTCTTCCAACCACCTTTGTGCCAGGCGTAGCCGGCGATCAGCGGCAGGGCCAGCGTGGCTTCGCTGAAGACCATCTGCTCGAAGGCGGTATCGACTTTGCCCCAACTGGAAGCTTCCTTAAGCGTGCTGCTGGACAGGGCGCCGTCGCGGACGTCGGCCACGGTGATTTGCACGGCGTATTTGTGCATCGGCGGCTCTTCGCCCAGGATGTCGGCGGCCACGACGATATCTTGGGTGAAATTCTTCGGCACGCCGCCGCCGAGCATGAAAATGCCCGTGGTGGGGTTTTTGATCTTCAACTGCGTCAGTTCGTAAAAATCTTTCACGCTGTCGATGGACACTTTGGGCTGATCGCCGCGGGCGTGCTGATGGGCCACCAGGCCGAAGCCTGCCGAGCAATCGGAAAACGCGGGGCAGAAGATCGGCACATCATGCTCGAAAGGCGGTGCGCACGATCGAGCCTTCGCCCTTGCCCTGCTCCACCAGCCAGGCGCCCATTGCCTGGATGAATTCGCGCGAACTGTGCGGGCGCGGCCGGCAATTCGTCGGCGATGATCCGCGTGGTGTCGTCGCAAACACGTAGCTCATCTTCGTCGATCAGCGTGTCGTAAATGCGATCGACGTGCAACTCGCGGAGCATCTCGTCGTCGAGGCCTGCTTTAAGCCGGTCCTCAGCGACATAGTGGCGATAGCCCAGGGCTTCGAAAAAGTCTTGATCGACAATATTCGCACCGGTGCTGACGATGCAATCGATCATCCGGCTGCGAATCATCTCCACAAAAATGCTGCGCAGCCCGGCGCTGATCAGCGAGCCGGCCAGGCAAAGAATGATGCCGCACTCCTTGTCGCGCAGCATGCGGTCGTAGATTTCCGCCGCCCGGGCCAAATCGCGGGCACTGTAGGCCATGTGGCGCATGGATTCGACCAAGGGAACGACGTCGTGCTTGGTAATGTCGATGTGCTCGATCGTCTGCGAGAGCAGTTCTTCCTTGCTGGGCATGGCGGAATCCTGGGGAATGACGCGAAAAATGACCAAAACCGCGACGAAATGCTAGTGGACATCAAGTATTCGTCAGAACAAGATTGTAGCAAACTTAGTTCGGCAGTTAAGTGGCGCCAGACGCCAGAAGATTGAGATGGATCGCAAGCATGAGTTCAAACGTGCCTACTGCCGAAGTCGAACGCGGCGCACCGGCGGCGGGACTATTCGCATCGGCGTGGATCGGTTGGCTGCCGCTGGTGGTTTTGCCGGCAGCACTGGCGACGGTGATTCCGGCCACCTGGCCGCGCTGGACGGTGATGTGGCTGTTGGCGGGCACCATTTTTTACTGCCTGAAATGGTTGACCTGGCAATCGGACCATCGGCCGCCGACTACCGTGCGGCGCCAATGGGCGTGGTGGTTGGCATGGCCAGGGATGGATCCGCACCGGTTTTTGAGTTTGGAGCCGATTCCGCGTAGTCATCATCCGAGACTTGCCGAATGGGTAAAAGCCATATCGATCGCCATTTTTGGATGCTTCATGTGTTGGCTGGCCAGGCCGATTTTGATGCGTGGCTGGGAGATTGCCGCCGCCTGGTGCTGGTTGTTCGGGATGTTGTTCATCCTGCACTTTGGGCTGCTGCACATCATTAGCTGTGCCTGGCGGGCGGCGGGGGTCGACGCACGGCCGATCATGAACGAGCCGTTGTCGTCGACAAGTACCGTGGAATTCTGGGGCCGGCGGTGGAATATAGCGTTTCGCGATCTGGCGCATATTTCCGTTTTTCTACCGATCGCGCGGCGGTGGGGAAATCGGCCGGCGATTGTCGGCGTGTTTCTGTTTAGCAGCGTGCTGCACGAGGCGGCGATTTCGATTCCTGCCCGGGGCGGGTACGGATTGCCGACGCTGTATTTCTTGGGGCAACTGTGCGCCGTGATGCTGGATGTTTCGCCGCGCAAGAGGCGGCTGGCGGCCGGTCGAGGATGGGGGAGCCGCATCCTGACGTTGGCAATTGTGATGGCGCCTGCGCCAATTCTGTTCCACTTGCCGTTTTTGAGAAATGCGGTGGTGCCGTTTCTTAAGATTTTATATTTGCATAGCTGAAAGCTAAGAAAGGCTTCGATGCCTCAGCGGCTGGCAGTGGCCATATTTGTAATCGGCTGGATGCAATTGGCGGTTTTGGCTGTCTCGGCGATGGTGCCGATCCGGCTGAAGTGGCGCACCGAACTGGCCGGCTTGCCGCGGCTTTATCAGCAGCTTTTTTGGGTTTACGGCGGATACGTGGCGCTGGGGATCGTGGCTCTGGGGCTGATGTGCGTCTTGGATTCGGCGGCGCTGGCGAGCGGATCGCTGCTGGCGCGAGAGGTGTGTCTGTACGGGGCAGTTTTTTGGGGAGTGCGCCTATCGCTGCAAGCCGTGTTCGATGCCGGGCCGTATCTGACGACACGGTGGCTGCGGGTTCTCTACCATTCGCTGACAGTCGTGTTCGCCTGCGTCACGATCGTTTACGCAACCGCCGCGCTGTGGCCCCGATAAGCAATCGGCAGATGGGGCGTGAGCTTAGCGCTCGCCCATCTCGCAGCTTAGGCCGCCGGCGGCGGGCAAATAGCAATGCCGAACGTAGTCGGCGACCATGCGATGAGCGCTGAAACGCCAGGCCAGCGAGCTGATGCTATTCATCATCCGCTGGATCCAGTGGCGCGGCAGGCCGTCGGCATCGCGATCGTAATAGAGCGGGATGACTTCCTGATCTAACACGCGGCACAAATCTTCAGCATCGCGGCGATCGCCGATTTCGTCAGAAACATGGGTGGTGCCGTGGCCGATGGCGAATCCGTTTTTGCCGTCGTAGGCTTCTGCCCACCAACCGTCGAGAATCGACAGGTTCAATCCGCCGTTGAGCACGGCCTTTTGGCCGCTGGTGCCAGACGCCTCCAACGGGCGGCGCGGATTGTTGAGCCACACGTCGACGCCTTGCACCAGGTGGCGCGTGACGTTGATGTCGTAATCTTCGACGTACACCACGCGGCCGGCAAACCGAGGATCGTGCCGCAAGTTGGCGATTTTGCGAATTAGCCGCTTGCCGGGCTCGTCGGCCGGATGGGCTTTGCCGGCAAAGATGATTTGGATGGGGCGTTGCGGATCGTTGACCATGGCCGCCAGGCGATCGGGATCGCTCATGATCAAATCGGCCCGCTTGTAGGTGGCGAAACGGCGGGCGAAACCGATGGTCAGGATGTTGGGGTCCAACAGATTGCGGGCGAATTCTACGGCTTCGTCGCTTTCGCCGCGGCGACGGCATTGCCGGCTGACGCGGCGGCGAACGAATTGCACGAGCAGGTTTTTCAGGGCGTAGTGGGTTTCCCAAAGTTCGCCCGGATCGCAGCGATAGATTTCCTGCCAGATTTCGGGATCGCCCATGCGGCGCAGCCATTCGGCCACAAAAATGCGGTCATAAAGCTGCTGCATCTGCCAGGCAAGCCAGGTAGGGACGTGCACGCCGTTGGTGATGTGGCCGATGGGAATTTCTTCTTCCACGCGCCAGGGCCAGAGGTGGGCCCACATGCGGCGAGAGACGTGGCCGTGCAGTGCGCTGACGGCATTGGCCCGCCGCGAAAGCTTTAGCCCGAGCACCGTCATGCAGAAGCTTTCGCCTTCGTTGTGGGGCTCGACGCGGCCCAGACCCATCAGTTGCTGCAGCGAAATGCCCAGGGCGTCGCGTGTGGGGCCCAAGTGTTCCTCGATCAGGCCGCCATCGAAGCGGTCGTGGCCGGCAGGCACCGGCGTGTGCGTGGTGAACACGGTGTGTTGGGCCACTTCGCGCAGGGCGTCGTCGAAATGCATGCCGTCGTCGTGCATGCGTTCGCGGATAGCTTCCAGGGTGGCGAACACGCTGTGCCCTTCGTTGAGGTGATAAACGCCGGGATAGATGCCCAATGCACGCAAGGCTTTTACGCCGCCGACGCCCAGAATCAGTTCCTGGCGAATGCGGGTGCGGAAATCGCCGCCGTACAGCCGGCTGGTAAGTTCGCGATCTTCCGGCTTGTTGCCATCGACGTCGCAATCCAGCAAGTACAGTTCAACGCGGCCGACTCGCATCAGCCACACTTTGGCGAACAGCGGGCCGGTGCGTGTGTCCACGCGCACGGTGATTGGGTGCCCATTGGGAGCGACGGCCGGCTCCATCGGCACATTTTCGACCTTGGTATCGAGATATTCCTCCTGCTGATAACCATCGATATCCAAATGCTGCTTGAAATAGCCCTGGTCGTAGAACAATCCGATGGCCACCAGCGGCACGCCCAGCCCGCTGGCGCTCTTGATATGGTCGCCCGAGAGCACGCCCAAACCGCCGGAGTAAATAGGCACCGATTCGTGCAGGCCGAACTCGGCGGAGAAATACGCCACGGGCTTGGAGCCCAGCACGCCGGCGTGGGTGGTGCCCCACGTGGTGCGCGGGCCGATGTATTCCTTCAAGCGTCGGTAGGCTTGATTGATACGGCTGTACAAAACCAATTCCGCGGCACGCATCTCCAACCGCTCCGGCGTGAACTCGGCCAAAAGCGCGATGGGGTTGTGATCCAACTGCCGCCAACGAATCGGGTCGAGATCGCGGAACAGATTGACGACGTCGGGATGCCAACTCCACCACAGATTGCGAGCGATGGCCAGACACTTTTCGTAGAGTGTCTGGGGGGAGAACTCCACCAAGCTGGGTTTCGACGGCGGTGTGGCGCCTTCAACGGCCTCAAGTTCGGTTTGGCTCATGCAAGAATCTCTGCAACTTACCGCCAATCCGCCCGGCCGCGCGGCAATTGGGGCCGCACGGGTATAATCGCTCGATTATATCGAATGATTTTGGACCATGCGACCCCGGTATGCCGTCCGGGTAGTGGTACGTTTTGCCGATAGCGGCAGCGCTCGCGACAGTCAGCGCAGCAGCGCCTCAGGTATCTTCGTCCGGCGCAGTAGCAATTCGGTTTTGATTATTGCTAACGAAGAATCGCACGTCATCGAGCTTGTCGAGGATGACCGCTGCTTTTTTCAGCCCGATGCTAAACGGGCGGAAATTGCCCTCGAACGTGATAATCGGAAAGCCCTTCCACATTCCGATTGTGGCCGTAGTCTGTTTGGGGGCATCCTTGCCGCCGACCGCGTGCCGCAACTTAGCGTTTTCCGCTTCCAGGGCTTGTATGCGGCGTAGCAATTCGTCGTTATCGGCCATTGGCATTCTCCGGGTAATGGGTGAATCGGCACCGCATTATGCCGCGCCGCAACACTGATTCCAACCCATTGAGGGGTGAGCTATAGCCAAGGACTATAACAAAGGCTATTAGTCACTTGCCGCTAGCAGCTTGCGCTAAGATTAGTACGTTTGAGAGGCTAAAACAGTGTCGAATATCGATCTAATCAGGCAATTGGAAGCACAGGCCGCGCAATTCGAGGCCGATGCCGAAAACTGTCGCGCCGCCGTAGCCGTGTTGGCGGATTCCAACGGCAACGGGAAAGCCGCCAACGGGCAGGGCGTAATGCTTGGCGGTTCTCGCATGGAGCAAATTGAAGCGTTTTTGACTCAGCACGGCCCAGCTACGCGGGGTCAAATCCGCCGTGGGCTGCCGCATATTCCGCGCGGCACGATTGCCGCGTTGCTGAATATCAAGCATTTCGACCACGACGAAAGCGGAAAGTGGTCTGTGAAAAGTGGAGAACTAACTGTCCAACAGTATACCAATAAAAAAGGCCCAAAGTAGCTCTAGCCGCATGTGAAAGTAGGCAAGAGCAACCAAGGGCCACAAGCAACGCTTCGGGGTGGCCGCCGGTCGTTCCCGGTTACCGGGACGGCAACCGGTTTCATTAGCCGGGGCGGTTCCCCGTTGCGTTGTTATTGTAGCATTGCGCCGAAAAAACAAATTCTGTCTAGCAATATCGCCGTAGGGTCTATTTAGACTCTCTCTTGGCTGCCTTGCTAAGGCGGTTCCTAGCCCATTCCGACAGCGATAGCTCGGCATTGTCTGCGGCTTTTTGATATGCCGCGCTCGGCCTGGGTCATACGGATGGGCACGATAGGGGCTGGAAGCCCTTTGGGATCGCGCCGGTCTGCCACGTTTTGTATCCATATCAAAATCGTAATACGAAATTCCAGAATTGTCAAGCCGAACACTTGACGGCCATCTATTTCGTATATACGATAATGGTACAAATAAAACCCCGGTCTGCTTATGACAGGCCGGGGCGACACAATCCGGCTGTTCGCCAGACTGAGCCTCGCAACTCCATTCTAGCGAACGGCCCAAACAAACGGGAGCCGTCGCTATGGCCAATGTCTTATCTCCAGACCGTCAATTGGTGCTGTTGCGTCTTTTAGTTGAGGGTACGTCGCTTCGCGGGATAACGCGAATCACTGGCATTCACCGCACCGCCGTACAACGCTGGCTTGTGCTATACGGCAACCGCGCAGAAGCTTCCTCGACCAGAGACTGCGCGGGCTTACGCTCGGCCATTTAGAACTCGACGAAATCTGGACCTACTGCTATTGCAAGCAAGGGCGAATCCCCGTCGATCAGTACCGCGCGCGCCCACGATTGGCGATCAATATTTGTTTGTGGCACTCGATAAAGACACAAAGCTTGTGGCGTCCTACGCCCTAGGCAAGCGAACTGCCGACCTAACGCGGCGATTCCTAGTGGACCTGTCCAGCCGATTGGCCACCGTCCGCACTGGGCTGCGATAGAATACCAACTGGTTGCTTGCCGAAGATGTTGAGGTAACATGGCAAAACTCGACCAAGTAACATCGCCCGATGACGCCGCATTGGATCGGCTCTGCCAGGAGCTTGCCAGCCGCGCGGCGCGCTGGACGCCAGCGGCGCATGGCCGGCGGAGCAACTTCAACTGCTGGGCGAAGCCGGCGTCTATCGCTGGTTTTTGCCGCGACGATGGGGCGGATTCCAGTGGAACGAAACCGACCTGCTGCGGGGCTACATGCGGCTGGCGGCCGCTTGTTTGACCACCACGTTCGTCCTCACCCAGCGCAGCGGGGCGGTGAAACGCATCGTCGATAGCGAAAACTCCGCGGAGCAGGAACGCTTGCTGCCTGGGCTGGCCGACGGTTCCCACTTTGCCACCGTCGGCATTTCACACCTGACTACCAGCCGCCGCCATCTGGCCAAACCGGTGCTTGTGGCGCACGAGGCTGCCAACGGGTTTGTGCTGGATGGCTTCAGCCCCTGGGTCACTGGGGCGGCGCACGCGGAAACCGTGGTGATAGGGGGCACGATGGACGACGGGCGGCAAGTTCTCTTCGCTTTGCCCACCTCTCTACCCGGGGTGAAAGCTCCGCCGCACGCGCAGTTGGTTGCTCTGACGGCCAGCCACACCGGCCCGCTGGAATGCGACCAGGTTCGCATCGGGCGGGAACATCTGCTCGATGGGCCTTCGCCCAACGTGATGATGGGGCACAGCGGCGCGAACACCGGCGGGCTGCAAACCTCCGCCTTGGCAACCGGGCTAGCCTCGGCCGCGATTGAGTACATGGAAGGCGAATGCCAGAAGCGGCCCGATCTAACAGAGCCGACCAATAGCTTGCGCAGCGAGCACGCTGTTTTGGAGCACGACTTGTTTGCGCTAGCTGCAGGATCGCACGAATGCTCTTCGGAAGATGTGCGCGCCCGGGCCAACAGCCTGGCGCTCTGCGCGGCCCAAGCCACCTTGTCGACCGCCAAGGGCACCGGCTACGTCACCGGCCATCCGGCAGGCCGCTGGTGCCGCGAAGCGCTATTCTTCCTGGTCTGGAGCTGCCCGCAAGGCGTGATGGCGGCGAACTTGTGCGAACTGGCTGGCCTGACGGATTGAGATGTTGCCGCCATCATGGAATTTTCTAAGCCACGGAGAACACGACCAACAATCGCGGGGCATTGGCAGTTAACGCTGCGAAGTTCCTGACATCGGCCCCAGGAGTTGTGGGCTTTGCACTAATAGCTGAGCGGCTTCGACGGCGTAGGCAACCGTAGAGTGGAGAATTTCATGAAAAGACGAATACTCTCAGTGCTGAGCGCCTGTGGCTTGGGCCTACTGTTGTTGAGCTGCATCTGCTGGAAGGCGGTAGATGCGCAAGGATGCCGCAACATTTTTAATCTCAATGATTATTCGAACATCAATCAGGCAGTTGCTGCCGCCGTGGCTGCCGGCGGTGGAACCGTATACATTCCGCCGGGTGTGCACAGGTTCAATAAGACTTTGGTCATCGGCGATGGCACGGACCAAGGAGCCATTCCGATTCGGCTAACGGGCGACGGAGGGACCGTGGTTTATAGGCAGAAGCCGGCTGGCTCGGTGTTGCTTTACGCTGCCCGCGACGGCACACCTGCCATCAAAATCAATGCTGCAGAGTTTTTGGAACTGTCGGGTTTTGCACTGGCCGGCGGTTTGAATGCCGAAATCGGGGACGGCATTGGCCGCACCGGCAAGGCTGTGGGCAACGGACGGGGCATCGACGCTCATTCGCTCAATAGCAGCCTACTTTCACGGTTGGAGGTTTCCGGATTCGACGAGCAAGGCATTTACCTGGAAGAGTCGTATCATAATGAGCTGCATTGTTGCTGTAGCCAGCTCAACGGCGTCGGCTATGAAGGCAAGACCGACAACGTAACCACGCTTTTCAATTGCCGATTGGACCTCAACGGCACCGGCGCAAAAAACGGCGGGCGATACATCGGGACGACATTCCAGAGTAACGCGCAGAATGGACTATTGCTGGACAAGGAATACGCACGCACCTCGTGCGACGATTGCTATTTTGAGAATAACGGGCTGCTCGACGACAAAGAATATGCGGACATTTGGGGCGCCGATCCCAAGGTCGTAATATCGCTGTCGGGGATAACGAATTTGCAGGGCAGCGGCACGGCCAGAAGCAATAGGATGACACACTTAGGCGGGGGCTTTCTTTGGGTGCAGATTCAAGGCGTCCTCCAAATTGCGCTGTATCCAAAGTCTAGAGGCGGCCCGTGGGAATTTGGCAGCTTGAGCAAGGGCTCGATAGTGGTCGATGACACTCCGTTGAGCAACCTGCGAATCGAGTATCCGTGGGCTAATCGAGCCAACATTGTCTTTCGGCCTTAAGGACCGCGCTACGTCCGTTGGCTCGAAGGATTGCTACGAAAAGCGAATCGCAAACAAGGGTGGCTAACGGGACTCGAACCCGTGACCCCCAGATCCACAATCTGGTGCTCTAACCAACTGAGCTATAGCCACCATAAAATGCCGCGATTATGGCGCGGCGCCGCGATTATATCGCTGTTTTCGCAGGCCAGCAATTGGAGCCGTGCTGGCTGATTTTCGAGCACGAAGCGTTCTCATGCGGCGTCGCTGTGCGGCAGGGACTGTTTGTAGTCCGCGCTGGCCAGGAGCGGCTCCAACAGCTCCCACGTGCGGCGGGCGGCGCCTTGTTGCTGTTGAACGACCGAGGCCGCATTGCGGCCCAATGACGATGCGTAGCTCGAATCGTCGAGGCAGCGACGCAGGAAGGCCGTCAGTTCTTCGCCGCTGTGTACGCGCACCGCCGCTTGGGTGGAAAGCAGCATGTCCACGACATCGCGGAAGTTCTGCGTGTTCGGGCCGAAGCTGAGGGCCACGCCGTAAGCGGCGGGTTCGATCATGTTTTGGCCGCCACGGCTGGAGAACAAGCTGCCGCCGACGAAGCCGATGGTGGCGGTACCCCACCAGCCGCCGAGCTCGCCGATGGTATCGACGAGGAGAACTCGCTTCTGCCCCCGGGCAGAGGCCGGGGCTACGTTTGCTTTTTCCAGTTGCGTACGTCTTTGCCACGCCACCCCGCTGCGGTCCAACAGCGCGGCCACTTCATCGAAGCGATGCGGATGCCGCGGCACGATCACCAAGCGCAATTTCGGATGAGTCGCGGCGAGTGACTGGAACGCCTCGAGGGCCAATTGCTCTTCGGGGGACTGCGTGCTGCCGGCGAGGAAAACGACATCGTCGTCGCCGAAGCCGGCCAGTTTTTTCAACCGCTGCGTCAGCAGATTGGCGCGGTCGGCCGTCGCACCGTCGAATTTCAGTGAGCCGGTGGTATGAACCCGCGCTTGGGGCACGCCGAGCAGGCGGAATCGCTCGGCATACTCGTCATTTTGCGTTGCGATTCGATCGATTTTATCGAGTACGGGGCGCAGCAATCGCCCCAACCGCCGGTAGCCGCGGAAACTGCGCTCGCTCAGCCGGCCGTTGACGATCGCCACGCGGGCCCCATGTTGCCGCGCTGCACGGATAAGATTCGGCCACAGTTCCAATTCCGCCAGAACCAACAACGAGGGATTGATTCGCCGCATGGCGCGACGCACGGCCCAGGAAAAGTCCAATGGGCAATAGAAGACCGTATGCCGCGGGTATTTTTGTTTGGCCAGCGAATAGCCGGTCATAGTGGTGGTGGAAATCACGCACTCCGCATCAGGCCGGCGCAGGGCCGATTCCTTGAGCAGCACGCCGAGCAAATTTACCTCGCCCACGCTGACGGCGTGAAACCAGATACAGTTCCGGCGCGATTGCCGCCGCGGAACCGCGCCCAAGAACTTGGCCGCGAAACCCTCCCGATACTTTCCGCGAAACGCAGCTTGAAACAGAATCCAAGGCGCCGCGAGCACCAATAGCAAAGCGTAAATAGCGTTCAGCAGGTATGCCATGATGGGATTCCATTCCCGGGCAAATGATCAGCGAACCGCGAGCTAGGTGGCGGCACTGCCCTTTCGCATGCAGCAGTTTTTGAATTTTTTGCCGCTGCCGCAGGGGCAAGGATCGTTACGGCCGACGCGCTCGGTGCGGTTGCGGATCGGCTCCAGTTTTTGCGGTTCGCCTTGGGTGGTGTCGATGGCCGACTGCTGCTGCTGGGCGATGGCAGTGGGCGTCTGGGCTTCCTCGTGGACCGCGGCAGTTTCCTTCCACGTGGAACCCACGAAACCCTCGTCCAATTGTTCCATGCGGAAGATCAAATCGGTCACGCGGTCGCCGATGCTGTTCCACATCGCCTCGAAGGTTTGCATGCCTTCCCGCTTGTATTCCACTTTTGGATCGACCTGAGCATAGCCGCGCAGCGAAACGCTGGATCGCAAATGATCCATCGTTAGCAGATGATCTTTCCAGGCGGCATCCAAAATCTGCAGCACCAGGTTGCGCTCCAAGCGGCGCATCTCAGGCCGGAAATGTTCGTCGACCGCCACCTCAGCCCTAAGCTGCAATTGCTCCTGGTTCAGCTTGCTGAATTCCTCTTCCGGCAATTGCGGATCGTACTTCTTCAGCGTGTCGATCAACGATGTCGCCATTGTCCGGAATTTGCCGCGAGCGGCACGGTTGAATCGGCGATTGTGTGGTTGCCATTGGTCGACGGCTGGTGCAAAGCAGCACTGACGAAGACCTGGTCGACCTTTGACCGAACATCGGCCAACGCTTCGGCCGAATGTTGCTGGCTGGAACGGCTGTGATCGATGAGCAAGGCGCGAATATCGTCGCGCTGTTTGTTCTTCAAATCTTCCAGGTCCAAGTCGACGTGGAAGCGGTCGCGCGCCCAGGCCACCAGTTGATCGCGATCGTAGCGTTTTTGCCCGGATGCGTCGCGGGTGGTGAAATGATACAAGCCAGCCATTACCGGGTATTCGGCTTCCTTCAGATCGTACGCTTCGCGGGCCTTGGTGCGCAGCAAATCGATCAATTGCTGCGGTTCGAAATCTTTCACCTGGTCCAGCGGCAATTCGAGGCCAAACTTGTAATGCACCCAGCCGCAGGCGGTGCGAATGCCGTAATCGGCCTCCAAAAAGCGCGCCCCTTCGCTCAAGTCGATTTTTTCCGTGGCCTGGCGGGCATGCTCGATGAGCAATTCGGCCACGCCGTCGCGGCCGACCTTTTTCAGATCTCGATCGCGGAGATTTGCATTCCAGCGCGAATTGGCGAGCTTGGCCAGGGCTTCCCAGTTCCAATCGTCTTCTTCGCCTTCGGGCAGGTTTTCTTCCACGGCCTCGAACACCTGCGACTCGGCCATCCGCTCGGCTTCGTTTTTGGCTTGCACGACGGCGGTGGTAAAATCGAGGCCGCGAAATTCGCGCGGATCGAGCTCGACCGACAACAGGTTGCCGGCCCATTTGGCGAACGTTTCCGTGCCGTAATCCTTATCGAGGAAGACGTTCACGTTGTGCTCGATCTGGCTGTTGATCATGTCCAGAATGAGCTCTTTGCAATTGGCGCCTTCGAGAATGCGCTGGCGGTAGGAGTAGACGCGCTTGCGCTGCTCATCCATCACCTCGTCGTACTCCAGCAAATTCTTGCGGATATCGAAATTGCGTTCTTCAACTTTCCTTTGGGCGCCTTCGATGCGGCGGCTGACCATGCGGCTTTCAATGGCCTCGCCTTCTTTCATGCCCAGCCGGGTGAGCATGCTTTTGACCCATTCGCCGCCGAAGATGCGCATGAGGTCGTCTTCCAGCGAGATATAGAATCGGCTGGAACCGGGATCGCCTTGCCGGCCGGAGCGGCCGCGAAGCTGGTTGTCGATACGGCGGGCTTCGTGCCGTTCGGTGCCGAGGATGTGCAGGCCGCCCAGCGCCTTAACATCCTCCCCTTCGGCCTTGGTGCGTTCGCGCTCGGAAATTTCCCGCACGAGGTTATCCCATTCTTCCCTGGGCACTTCCAGCCGCGTGGGGTATTTATCTTGCAACTGGGCCCAGGCCAACGAATCGGGATTGCCGCCGAGGATGATGTCGGTGCCGCGGCCGGCCATGTTCGTGGCGATGGTGACCGCCCCTTTGCGGCCGGCCTGGGCCACGATTTCCGCTTCCCGCTTGTGGTGCTTGGCGTTGAGCACCTGGTGCGGGATGCCGCGCCGCTCAAGCAGGGCCGATAGCCGCTCGCTTTTTTCAATGGAGACGGTGCCGACCAAAATCGGCCGCCCGCGATTCTGCAGGTTTCGTATTTTCGAGCGCGGCAGGGTACGCAGTTCGCGGTTGTCTTTATCGTCGAAATCGATTTCGTCGTCGCTTTCGCTTTTCACCGTGCCGAGCAGCCACGAACCATCGCTCAGTTCCACGGTATCCCACTTGTGAATCCGCTCGATTTCGTTGGCGACCTGGTCGAACTTGTCTTTCTCGGTCAGGTACACGATGTCGGGATAGTTAATTCGCTGCAGCACGCGGTTGGGCGGAATGGCAATTACGTCGAGCTTGTAGATCTTCCAGAATTCGTTGGCCTCGGTCATGGCCGTGCCGGTCATGCCGCAGATTTTTTTGTAGAGCTTGAAGAAGTTTTGCAGCGTGATGGTGGCCAGCGTTTGGGTTTCTTCCTTGACGCGCACGCCTTCCTTGGCTTCGACCGCCTGGTGCAAGCCGTCGCTCCATTGGCGGCCGGGCATTTTGCGGCCGGTGAACTCGTCGACGATGATCACCTCGCCGTTTTCGACGACGTAGTTCACGTCGCGTTTGTACAGATGATGCGCTTTGAGCGCAGTTGTCGATCAGGTGCGGCCATTCCATGTTGCCGGCGGTGTAAAAGCTTTCTACGCCGGCCAGACGCTCGGCCGCCCGCACGCCTTCGTCGGTGAGCGTGACGGCGTGTTCCTTTTCCTTGACTTCGAAGTGCGCGTCTTTCGTGAGCTGGCGGGCAAGCTTATCGGCCTTGCTGTATTTGGTGACATCGTCGTGCGCGGGGCCGGAGATGATGAGCGGGGTGCGGGCCTCGTCAACCAGAATGTTGTCTACCTCGTCGATGATGGCGTAATGCAGCGGGCCCTGCACCTGCTGCATGAATTTGGGAAAGTGATGGTCGCCGCGGGCCGCCGGGCGCATGTTGTCGCGCAAATAGTCGAAGCCGAACTCGTTGTTGGTGCCGTAAGTGATATCGCAAGCGTAGGCCTTCTGACGCTCGGCCCCTTCCATGCCGGCTTGAATGGCGCCGACCGTCAGACCCAGCCCCATGTACAACGGGGCCATCCATTCCATGTCGCGGCGGGCCAGATAGTCGTTCACCGTGACGACGTGCACCCCCTGGCCTTCCAGCGCGTTAAGATAGGCGGGCAGCGTGGCCACTAACGTCTTGCCTTCGCCGGTGATCATTTCGGCGATCGAACCACTGTGCAGCACCATGCCGCCGATCAATTGCACGTCGTAATGGCGCATGCTCAAGTAGCGGCGTCCCCCTTCGCGGCAAACGGCAAAGGCTTCCTCGAGCAAGTCGTCCAACGTTTCGCCATTGGCCAAGCGCTCGCGAAACAGCGTGGTCTGCTGCTTCAGTTCCTCGTCGCTCATCCCCTTGTATTTGTCTTCCAGGGCGTTGATGGCGTCGACCCGGGGCTGTAACTTCTTGATGTATCGGGCATTAGACGAACCGAACAGCGCGGTAATCGTCCGTTCCACCGACCGGCTTATCCCGGTGAAGAAGTTCGCCGATCGCTTCCCAAACCTGTTCCAAGAATTCCATTGCAGAATCTGCTCTGAGGAGATCAAAAAGCGAGCAAAGAGATTAGGACGCCTTGACGTAAGCGCCCATCTACTCGCCTTGCCTGATTCGACGTAACATTTGCCAACAACGAAGTTTATAGCGACCATAGAGGTGGGTCAATAACGAATTGACCCACCACCGCGAACGTAACTCCCTTGCACCGCTCATGTTCGGTATGCAATCACGCAAAGCCGCGACCGCTGGCCGCGTCGCAGCGACAGCTATTCACCAACTCCGCATCCTCCAGCCGATGTCCGTCCTCGACGAAATTGTCGCCAGCAAGCGCCGCGAAATCGAAGCCGCCAAAGCGCGCTCGGCCAGAATCCGATTTGCGCACGGCTGCGAATGCCGCCGCGAAACCCGCGCAATTTTTTCCAAGCGCTGGCAGCGCCGGGCCCGATCAAGCTGATCGCCGAAGTGAAGAAAGCCAGCCCCAGCGCCGGCGTGATTCGAGCCGACTTCGATCCGGTGGAGATTGCTCGCATCTACCAGCAGCACGGCGCCACATGCCTAAGCGTGCTGACCGATGCGCCATTTTTCCAGGGCTCGCTCGACGATCTGCGCCAGGTGCGCGCCGCGGTCGTCACTGCCGGTTCTGCGAAAGGATTTTATTCTCGACAAGTACCAGCTCTACGAAGCCCGTGCGGCCGGCGCCGATGCGGTGCTGTTGATCGCCGAATGCCTCGACGATTGCAACCTCCGCGCCTTGCACAACGAGGCGGTCGCGCTGGGGATGACACCGCTGGTGGAGCTTTACGAGCCGGAAAATCTGCCCCGGGTTCTCGAAGCCGGCGCAACGCTGATCGGCATCAACAATCGCAATTTGCACACGTTCAAGACCGATCTGGACCACACCTTGCGAATGCGCGAAGCAAGTGCCCGACACTTGTGTGCTGGTAGCCGAAAGCGGCATTCGCACCCGCTCCGACGTCGAACGCTTAGAAGCGGCCGGCGTCGATGCCATCCTGGTCGGCGAAACGCTGATGGCCAGCCCCGATATCGGCGCCGCGGTCGATGCCCTGCTCGGCCGCAAGTAGCAGCATCAAACAGCGCTGGATTTGTGCACACCACAAACGGGCCAACTTCCGCCCCGTCGTATTCAGCGGATAGTCGTCCAAATCTTCCGGCTTCACCCAACGCACGTTTCTGCGCCTGAGCAATTCGAACCCGGTCGCGCTTCCACTCTGCGCGACAAAACCATCCAACGTGATCCGAAATCGCGTAACGCCGTGACGCAGCTTGGCAAAACGCCGCGGCTTTCGAATGGAAATCCCCGTCAGCCGGCGCACGCCCGAGATCACTTGCCGTTCTGGATACGACAGTGCCGCCAGTTTTCGCCAGCGAGAAGCGTGGAAAATCCCACAGCCCGGCCCAGCGCTCGCCGTCGCCGCATTTGCGCAACAAGATTTTGCCACGCGATTCAACTACCACCGCCGCCTCGTGCGAGTCTTCCATTTTTGGTTGTCGCCGCGGGGCAGGAATCTGCTCCTGCAATCCGTGCCGCCGCGTCGGGCAAAGCGCTCTCAACGGGCACGCCTCGCAGTGCGGATTTCGCGGCGTGCAGATCAAACTGCCAACTTCCATCAGGGCCTGATTCATCGTGCCGCTGCCGCGCTGCGGCAACAGCGACTCCGCCGTTTCCCAGAGCAATTGCTGGCCGGCGCGGCGCTTGTATCGCCGCGAAATGCCACCAGCCGGCTCAGTAAGCGAATCGTGTTGGCCTCCAAAATCGGCAGCCGAGCATCGAAGGCAATCGACAATATCGCGCCGGCAGTGTAGCGGCCGATTCCCGGCAAACCCCGCAACACGTCCGGATCAGCGGGAAACTTGCCAGCATGGTCCGCAACGACAATCTTCGCCGCGGCATGCATTTGACGCGCGCGGCGATAATAGCCCAACCCTTCCCATAACCGCAACACGTCGTCTTCTTGCGCAGCGGCCAGCTTCGCAATCGTGGGAAACGCGGCCAGGAACCGCGGAAAGTATCGCTCGACCGTGGCCACCTGTGTCTGTTGCAGCATGATCTCGCTGACCCAAATGGCGTACGGATCGCTGGTCCGCCGCCACGGCAGATCACGGGCATTTCGCGCGATACCAGGCCAATAGCCGCCGCTGAATACGGACGCCGCCACTGCGCCGATGGACGGCGCGCCTTCGGTTGGTTTACGCTGCATGGACCCAGTGCTGGACATCGTGGCGTGATTCTATCGCCGTTTTCAAAACAATCCATCGGCAATCGTGGCCAAGCAAAAACGATCGACAACTGCGCATCAGCGTCATTCGCGCCGACGATGGTTCGTGGGAACTGAGGCATCCGCGCTGCGCACGGCTGCGCAGCGACGATTTAGCGGAAGTAATGGAAATGATCGCGGCGGGCGAAAACGAAATTGCCCGCGATGAATTGCGCTGGCTACTGAGCGAGTGCCACGATTTTCTGGCCGCGCATAAGCTGCTGGGAGATTTGGCACTGGCGGAAAACGATGTCCGGCTGGCTCGCGGGCATTTTGGTTATGCCTATCAGATCGGGCTGAAGGCAATTGACCAGGCTGGAGCTAAGTTCTTGCCGTTTGCGCAGGCAGCAAATCAGCCGTTCTTCGAGGCGGGCAAGGGGCTGGCACAATGCTTGTTCAAGCTCGGCAAGCGTGGATTGGCGCGCGACGTTGTGCGCCGCTTATTGGAATTTGATCCAAGCGATCCGCTGGGCATCGGCAAACCAAAGGATGGTCCGCCGCGCACCCGCTAACCCCAAATGATCATTGCAAGGTGCCTACCGGCTGCGGCGTTGCCAACTCGCGCGTGCCCGGCGTGAAGTGCGGAAAAGCGTCGAAAAATTCGACGTTGGTCTTGGTGCGGAGATCGTCCATTAATTTCATAAGCAGGGTGCGAGTGTACGCACCCTTGACCTCATCGCGCGCGTCTTGCCACGTTTTTTGGCCCGGCTTCATGTCGGTCACTTTGATCAAATGGACGCCGTAACCATCGAGCACCGGCTGGCTGATTTCGCCGGGCCTGAGTGCGAACGCCGCTTCGGAGAATTGTTGCGAAGCGACGCCTTGCCGCGGAATGAATCCCACGTCGCCGCCATGATAACGGCTGGGCCCATCCGAATATTTCCGGGCGGCTGATTCAAACGAAAGCTCTCTCACGACGATGCGGCCCCGCAGTTGATTTGCATTGAATATGAGCGCACGGATTGAAGCCTCGTCAATTGCTCCCAGCGGCCGAAAGAGAATGTGGCTAACGCGCCGCTCGGTTCCATCAAACATCTGGCGATGATCATGGAAATACTGCTGCAAAGCGTCATCGGTGGTATTTTTCGCAACATATTTTTGCAGCGCTAGTTCCTGTGCAATCTGCTTGCGGAGCCTGGCTTCCGGCATCTGATTCTGCTCCAGGTATTGCTTGAGCGTTTGCTGTTGCGCTCCGAGCTTCTTGCTGAAGTCGTCCACTGCGGCATCAATTTCGCTGGCAGATGGTTCGAGTTGGGACGTCTTCAAGTAGCTCGATAGAACCTTTTGATCGATCAGATCCTGCAGCACAGTGGCTTGCAACTGCGGAAGCTTGTCGGCATCAATCTTCTTGCCTTTGGAAACCGCCTCGACGCCGCGCTGTACGTCGTCGTAGTAAATTGGCGAGGCGTTGACCCAGGCAACGACCGACGGTTTAGCCGCACCAGCGTCGGCGCCTGGCGACTTTGAACCGCTGCTGCTGGAGGTTTCCTGGCCGGCGCCCGATGCTGTAGCAACAACCCCGATAAGCGCGACGACCGCGAAGCATTGTCTCAACCGCTGTTCGATGCAGGCGACTCTTGCCACGTGACGCAACTCCCGCCAGATACCGGTTTATGAGTGCCGCGGGCATCTTCATGCCGGCGGATAAATACCTGTCAAGCAACATTTCCATTCTAGATTCAAGATGCTATGATGGAAACGCTTTGGTCGACGTCGTTGGGTAAGTACGCGCATCTGCAGGCGTTTGCGTGGAGTAATTTGTGGCGGACGAGAAACAGAAAGAAGAAGCGCTCGAAGTCGACGGCGTGGTCACCCAGGCATTGGCGAACACTCGGTTTCGGGTGCAAATCGAAGGCGGCCACATCGTGACTGCTCACGTGGCCGGCCGGATGCGCAAGAACTTCATCCGCATCGTGCCCGGCGATCGAGTGAAAGTGGAACTATCGCCTTACGATTTGACCAAGGGCCGGATCACCTTCCGCGAGCGATAGAGCACCGTGGTTTCTGGCGCCGGTTTCCGCTTTAGCTATTGCTAGCTCCGGGCCCTCGCAAATAGATTCTACTAAGCGTTTGGCGGGCTTCACTTTGCAGCGGCGCTGTGTCGCGGTTTTGCGCCGTCGGACGGTAACGGCTAAACGGGCCCATTCGGGCCGTGGGGTGGCTGGTGAAATTCGCCAGAATCGCTAAAACCAATTCATTGGCGGTGAGGTATTCTTGCCTATCAGAATCGGGTCCGTCCAGCACGAAAGATAACGCGCACGACAGGAGTTTGACGTCGTGGCCTAATTTCGGTCCAGGCGACCTCGGGCATTAACCGCCGAGTCGACCCACACTCACTGGTTCTTTACCTTTAGGAGAAAGCGAACGTGAACATCGTGAGCAAATGCATTCGTTGGCTGATCGCGCCATTGGCACTATTGATTGTCGCTCCGTTGGCGCATGCCCAAACCGCAAAGCCGGTGGTGGTCGTCTCGTTTCCGAGCTACGAAAAATTGATGGCCGATGTCGATTTCCTCGGTCAACTGGCCGGCCAGCCAAACCGTTCGCAGCAGCTAGAGGCGATGATTCAGGTGTTCACGCAGGGGCAAGGCCTTAAGGGGCTCGACAAGACCAAGCCCTGGGGTGGCGCTTTGATGGCGACCGACGCCGACTTTTCGCCTGTGGCATTTGTGCCGGTAACCAGCGCCAAGGACCTTGTGGACGCCTTGGCCAGCGTGCTGGGACCTGCTGAAGAAGAGGGCGACGCGATGAAGGTTACGCCGCAAGGCTCTCCACCGTTGTACATCCGCGAGAAAGATGGCTGGGCCTACGTCACACGCGAAGCGGAATCGCCTTTGCCGGGTGATCCTATCAAGCTGCTGGGCGGCTTGAATAGCGAATACGACGTTGCCGCCCGCGCGTATCTACAAAACATTCCGGAGGACAAAAAGAAATCGGCTTTGGACCAGCTTAAGGGCTTCATGAACATGGCCGCCGCCATGCAACAGCACGGCACCCAATCGCCCATGATGGAAGAGCTGCGTCGCAAGAACATGGAGCAGCAGCTCAAGGCCATCGAGCAGTTCGTGAACGAGGCCGACCAGCTCACGCTTGGCTGGAACATCGACACCAAGCTGAAGACCACTCACTTCGATTGCACCATTACCGCCAAGCAAGGCACCGATTTGAGCAAACAAATGCAACTGCTGACCGACACGCACAGCGATTTTGCCGGCTTCTTGATGCCCGATGCGGCGGTCCGAATCAACCGTGCGGGGAAGCTTTCGCCTGAGCAAATTGAACAGGGCAATTCGGCGCTGCAGCAGTTGAAAGAACAAGCCGAACATTCGCTCGACAACGACCAGGACTTGTCGTCGGAAGAGAAGGCGGCGCTCCAGGAAATTGTGCCGCAATCGCTGGATATCGCTCAGGAATCGATCAAGGAGGGTAAATTCGATTCCGGCGGCACGATCATGCTTGCGCCCGGAAAGTTGCAAGGCGCGGTGGGCGCCTACGTGGCCGACGGCAAGGCGGTCGAGGACTTAATCACCAAGTTCGTCGACGGCCCCGCGCTGAAAGCCGTGATTAAGAAAATCATGCACGAAGCCGGCGGCGAGGAAACGAATTACGACCCCGAAATCAACAACACCGCTTTGGAAGCCTACAAGGGCATGAACCTGCATCAGGTAAACATCAAGTGGCCCGAACAAGTAGACGAAAAGGTGCGAAAGATCCTGGGCGATCCGCTGCCGCTGTACTACGGCGCCGGGCCGCACAGCGCCTACCTGGCGGTTGGCTCTGGCAGTCTGGAGTTGCTGAAGAAAGGGATCGAAGCTTCCGCAGCCGAGCCCGGCAAGGCCGTTTTGCCCATGCAAGCGTCGATTGCGGTGGGCCCGGTTGTCGCGTTCATCGCCTCGCTTAGAGAAAACGATTCGGGTTCATCCAAGATCGACACTCTGGCGGACGAACTGAACAAGGTGAAGGGCAAAGACCACATCATGATCAACGCCAAACCGATCGACAACGGCACCACGGTCCGACTCCAAGTGGAGGACGGGGTGCTGGAGGCGATTGCGCAGACCAGCAAGTTGCGGATGAAGGCGGGGGCCGGCCGAAACGGCTCGGCACACCCAATGGCCCATCCCGCTAAGCGGCCCGCCGATTGATTCGCCCGACTGTTTATCATCGCGAGCAGCCCGGCTGTTCAACGCGGCCGGGCTGCTTTCGTTTCTGTTGGCGGTTTGCAGATTCGACCCGCACCTGTTCAGACCGCCTTCTGGACCCTACACTCGCATCAATTGGCCTGAACCTTCGCTGCCGCAGCGTATCTTGATTCTTGACTGCTGATCTGACGTTGCTCGCATGCCTCAGACACCTCTGTTCTCGCCGATTCGCACTGAAATCGCCGGCCTGTCGGTCAACGAACTGGCGACGCGCTTCGGTACGCCCACGTTTGTTTACGATGCCGCCAAGATCGTCGAGCGAATCAACGACCTGCGCTCGTTCGACATCATTCGGTACGCCCAAAAGGCGTGTTCCAATTTGGCGATTCTCGATTTGGTGCGCCGGCAAGGATCACTTGTCGATTCGGTAAGCGCGGGCGAAATCCGCCGGGCGCTGGCCGCGGGATTCAAGCCAGTCGCTAACGACGCGAATTCGCCGCCGATCGTGTACACGGCGGACATCTTCGACAACGAAGCGCTCGATTTAGTCGTCGAACTAGGCATCCACGCCAATTGCGGCTCCCCGGACATGATCGATCAGCTCGGCCAGCGGGCGCCGGGCCGCCACATTACGCTGCGCATCAATCCCGGCTTCGGCCACGGCCACAGCCAGAAGACGAACACCGGCGGCGAGCAATCGAAACATGGCGTCTGGCACGCTGACCTGGCCGATTGTCTCCGCCGCGCCGATCAACATGGTCTGGCCATCTCCGGGCTGCACATGCACATCGGCTCCGGCACCGACTTGGAGCACTTGCGCCATGTATGCCAGGCCATGGAAAAGGCGGCCCGCGAAGTGGGCCGCAGCATCACGAACATCAGCGCCGGCGGCGGCTTGCCTGTCCCGTACCGAACCGAACAAACGTACGTCGATCTGGCGTCGTATTTCCAGCTTTGGGATCAAACTCGCAAGCGGCTGGAAGATGTTTTCGGCCACAAAATTACTCTGGAGATCGAGCCCGGCCGATATCTGGTCGCGGAGTCGGGTTATCTGATCACCGAGATTCGCGCCGTTAAACAGACGGGCGGCAACACGTTCTATTTGGTCGATGCCGGCTTCAACAATTTGGCGCGGCCGATTCTCTACGGCGCCTATCATCCGATGTCGATTGTGCCGCGCACCGGCAGCGGCGACGATCGACCATTGCGCGAGGTCGTGGTGGGCGGGCCGTTGTGCGAATCGGGCGATATTTTCACGCAGGAAGAAGGAGGCTTCGTCAGCACCCGGAAATTGCCCGCCGCGGAAGTCGGCGAATTCCTGGTGCTCGAAGTGGCCGGCGCTTACGGCTTCGTGATGGGCAGCAACTACAACGGCAAGCCGTTGGCCGCGGAAGTATTCATTCGCGACGGCAAAGCGCACCTGATCCGCGCGCGGCAAACTTTCGACGACTTGATCCGCGGCGAAGTGATTCCGCCGCAATAATTTCCCGCCGCGATCATCCTCTTAACCCGGGAAATCACACTGATCTCGTCCTTGGCTTGCGGTCGATTACCATCTATGATTGGGTAGTCGGTTTGAACATCAACCCACGCGTTTAACCCGCAGATTTCGCGTTTTTCGATATGGCCAAAGCCGGTCCCCGCAAAAAACTTCCGAAAGAACTGGCGGTTATCAACGCCGACAACTGCACCGGCTGCGAGGCATGCCTTGAGGTCTGCCCGGTCGATTGCATCTTCAAAGTACAGCAGTACGACCAATTCCAGAATCTGCAGAGCTTCTGCGAAATCGACTTGGAGCGCTGTGTCGGCTGTGAGGTATGCGTACACATCCCCGGCAAGAAATCGAATCCGTACGATTTGAAAGTGTGCCCGTGGGACGCCATTGAAATGGTGCCGACCGAGCAAGTGGCCCAAGTCGTATCGCAAATCGGCGGCCCGCCGCAGTACATCCAGGAAAATTGGGATCGCCTGGTCGGCACCGCCCAGCATCTGGCGGAATTGAAAGCCGAAGCGGGCTGATGCCAAATGTCTAAATGAATGAATGTCTAAATGACTGAATGATTGATTGAACCCATTTAGTCATTCAGTCATTCCGGCATTTAGTCATTTTCTAGTCGCCCACAACATGCCGTACTTCATGAACGTGTACTCGAACCACGATTTTTCAACCTGCACCGTGAAGCCGTGGCTCTGGAGCAAATCGATCAAAATGTGCCGATCCTGACCCGGCGCGTATTCGTGAAACTCCATCGCGATTTTGTCGATACGGGCAAATGTCTCGTTATCAAGGCCGCGAAAAATCTCGTACTCCCCCCCCTCGCAATCGCATTTCAGATAGTTCACACGATCTACCCCGGCTTCTTCGAGGACCGTTCGCAGCGATTTGGTCGCCGAGCGTTCTGTCACCGGCGCCGACTGGTACTTGCGATACAAAAGCCAAATGAAGAACTTCGTCCACATTTTCGGCTTCCAGCCGGCGTGATGATTCACGATGTTGAAGCCGGGATAGGTCACGATTTCAAACGTGCCGCCGTCGGGGCCGCAGGCCGCTTGAACGGGAATCACATTCGTTAGACCGTTGCGCTCAATGTTCATCCGCAGCACGTCGATGGCGCTCGTGGGCTCTATGGCCACCACTTTTCCTTGCGTGGCCCGCCGCGCCGCCCACAGCACAAAGATACCCATGTTGGCGCCGATATCGACGACGGTATCGGTCGGTCGAATCTGAAAGCCGGGATGATCGTAGCGATTCTTGGTGAAGATTTCATTCACCACGAACCGCGCCGCCGCCTGTTGCTGCGGCGTCGCCAGCCACAGCGAAGAGCCGTCGCCTAAATCGATTTTGCAATCCGCTTCCGCAGTCGCTGGCATCGGTTGCATCCCGCCCTCGAAGAGATATTGGTCAAGCGACCGTCACTATAACCGCGCCGATCGAGGAATCGTAGGGGCGAAGGCGTGGACGCCCGGGCGCCGCGTTCACCCTTGACCGGCCTGCGTTCCACTGCGATAGTGCAACGTTCTGTGCGACTATCGAGTATGTCGTCCTAGGGCGAGCGAATTTCATGGCGGAAGTGATTGTCGAGCCTGTGCGCACGTGGCGCGACCGCCGCGCTTTCATGCAGTTCGCCTGGGATCTTTACCGCGACGATCCGATGTGGGTCCCGCCTCTGCGCGGCGAATTCAAGCGGCTGGTCGGGTGGAAATACCACCCCTTCCAAGAAATCGGCGACATCCAAACGTTCCTGGCCCGCCGCGACGGCAAGGTCGTCGGCCGGATCGCCGCGATTGTGAACCACGAGCACAATCGCCACTTTCACGAAAATCGCGGCTTCTTCGGCTTCTTCGAATGCATCGACGATCGGACCGTGGCCCATGCCCTGTTCGACGCCGCGCGCCTGGCTGGGGCAGCGGAACGTGCAAGCCGTTCGGGGGCCGATGAATCCGTCGCTCAACTATGAAGTCGGACTGTTGATCGAGGGCTTCGACGACCCACCCACCTTCATGATGACGTACAACCCTCCGTATTACGCGGAGCTGATCGAATCTTACGGGTTCGTCAAAGCTCACGATCTGTTCGCCTACATCGGATACAAGAAGGACCTCGATTACCAGGTGCCCCGGGTGGCGCAGTTGGTCGATCGCGTCGGCGAAATGTTCAACGTCAAAACCCGCCCGATGAATCCCAAAACCTTCCAGAAGGACCTGGAAATCTTTTTGCAAATCTACAACGGCGCTTGCCAGCATATTTGGGGCTTCGTGTCGATTACGCAAAAGGAATTGGAATGGATGGCCAAGGACCTGAAGCACGTGATCATTCCTGAGCTCACGTGCGTGGCCGAGGTGGATGGCAAGCCGGTTGGGGCCGTGTTCGGCCTGCCCGACTACAATCCGCGCATCAAAGCTATCGACGGCCGCTTGTTCCCCTTCGGCTTTATCAAAATGCTCAGCAAAAAACGCGATCTGAAGCGCGTCCGCCTGATCAGCACCAACGTCATGCCCGAATATCAAAAGTGGGGCATTGGCATCGTGCTCTTGATCAGTCTGATCCCGCGCGGACTGGCGATGGGCATGGAAGAAGCCGAGTTCTCCTGGGTCTCCGAAGCCAACACGCTGGCCCGCGGCAGTCTGGAAAAAGGCAACGCCAAGCTCTACAAAAAATATCGAATCTACGATTACGCCCCCACAGAGCACACGGC
Organism: Pirellulales bacterium; assembly: GCA_963773925.1. Lineage (GTDB taxonomy): Bacteria > Planctomycetota > Planctomycetia > Pirellulales > JADZDJ01 > CAVRAW01. The sequence continues at coordinate 33,280 of CAVZDC010000020.1, read as the reverse complement.
AAAGGTAGAATGACCCGATGAGAAAATGACCAATGACCAAGCACGAATGACCAATCGGCATCTTCATTGGTCATTGGGATTTGGTCATTGGTCATTCCGTTTTCGTATGTGTCGTAATCAACTCATCACTGTTCTTGTCCTGCATGTCTGCGCCGCATCAATCTGACGACCCCCGCGAGGTCGTAATCACAGGCTTGGGAGTGGTCAGTCCCATCGGCATTGGGCGCGATGCGTTCCGCAGCGCACTGCGCGAAGGGATCAGCGGCGTGCGGCCGATCACGCTGTTCGACGCCAGTCAATTTCCCGTGCGAATTGCCGCCGAGGTCGCCGACTTCGATCCGAAGGCCTACGTCCGCCCGCGCAAAAGCCTGAAGGTCATGTCGCGCGAGATTCAGTTCGGATTTGCGGCCGCCGATTTTGCGCTTGCCGACGCGGCGGTGCAGCCCGGCAGCGTTGAACCCGACCGCTTCGGTGTGGTGTTCGGCGCCGAAATGATCTACTGCGATTTGGACGAGCTGATTGGCATTTACCGCCGCTGCATTGCAGAAGGCCGCTTCGATTTTTCACGCTGGGGCGAATCGATGGCCGGCGAAATGTACCCGCTTTGGCTGCTACGCAACTTGCCCAACATGGTCGCCTGCCACGTCGCCATCGTTCACGACGCCCGCGGGCCGAACAATACGATCGGCCACAGCGACGTTTCCAGCCTGGCGGCCATCGCCGAAGCGGTCGGCGTGATCCAGCGCGGCGCGGCCGACGTGATGATCGCCGGCGGCGTGGGTGCTCGCATCAATCCCACTTCCATGTCGTATCGCGGGGACATCGACCAATCGCATCGCAATGACGATCCCGCGCGGGCCTCTCGCCCTTTCGACGCCGGCCGCGATGGCCTGGTCAACGGCGAAGGGGCCGCGGCGTTCATCCTCGAAAGCCGCGAACACGCCCAAAAGCGCGGCGCGCATCCTGGCCCGCATCCTTAGCGACGCCAGCGCTCACGAGCCGCTACATGCCGGCCAATCGCTGACAGGTTCCGCCGTGCGCCGGGTGATTGCCGAATCGCTGCGGCGCGCCAACTTACAGCCGGGCGAAATCGGCCACGTCAATGCCCATGGATTAAGCACGATCGCCGACGACCGCTATGAAGCCCAAGCGATCCATGCCGTGCTAGGCGACGTGCCCGTGACCGCGCCCAAAAGTTTCTTCGGCCATCTGGGCACCGGCGGCGGCGCCGTCGAACTGGCGGCCAGCCTCGTCGGCCTGGCCGAAGGCGAAGTCCCCTTCACGCTGAACTACGATCGCCCCGATCCCGAGTGCCCAGTTAACGTGATCCAGGGCGAACCGCTGCTGGCCGACCGCCGCACATTTCTGAAGCTAAACACCTCCCGCCTGGGCCACGCCGCGGCGGTGATTGTGACCGCTGAGTAATGTACGGACCCGCCGACCCATACAATTTAAAATGAAAACATCGACGACACATTTTCCGCAATTACTGTGACAATGGAATCAGAACAATATCAATGCGAATCGGAAAACTGTTCGGAGAAAGCCACATTCCATCTGACGTGGGCAGAGCAATATCGCGCTACAAGAGAGCAGCACTTTTGCTCCGAGCATTGCCGCCGAGTCATCGAAAGCTATGACAGTCGAAGCTCGGTGTTCCGCGACGAGTATACATTTTCGGAGCGTGAGCAACGTTACGACATTGAATTGGTTGTTATTACCGAGATATCAGAAAATCAGGCGTTCTACATGCGAGCAATAAAAGGTAAACACCATTTTCCCATTCTTACCGGAAGTGTCGAAGCTACCTGCCTTGTTCGTAATCTGCATGGACAGAATTCGCCACGTCCCCTAACTCACGATTCGATGGTAAGTGCGATAAAGTCATTGGGTGGCGAAATCACCGATGTGCTCATCGACGACCTGAAGGAGAAGGCTTATCACGCGAAACTGCGCCTGCGACAACACAATCGCACCATTACAGTGGATATGCGACCAAGCGATGCATTCACTTTGGCCGTTATAGCGCGCTGTCCAATCCTTGTCGCAAGCGCGGTCTTGGCAAAAGCGAAATCTCACTTCGGTTAAGCAATGCCGCGTTGCTGCCGGGAAACGACGTTTACACACGCCGAAAATCGTGATCATCGCTGCCGGTGCCCTACGGAGCTGGATCCTGGCCGCCCTGTAACAGACTTTTGAAGTTCCTCTCTGGCCTGTCTGTATATCACAGGCTATACTATCATGGCGAGCGAAGAACCCTTTTCGGTGGTCCGGAAGCGGCTGGAACAGGCTGGCTATCGGCTGGTACGGATTTCTGGCTCGCATCATATTTTTGAGAGAATTGACCGAACGCTCGTTTCGATTCCCGTGCATCGGGGCAAGGTTAAACCGTTCTATGTCCGTCAAATCCAACGGATTATCGAGATCGAAGAAAATCCGCCAGCGGAAGGCCGGGCGGACCAAGAGTAAGCATGATGTGCCGTCTCGGCAGCCCATTGGTAAACCGTTCAATGCGGGAATCCGAAAACAGGCTGAGTCGGTTGCATCGCAATATCAAATCATTTTGGAAAACGAGGACGGCCGGTGGTACGGGCGCGGTCTGGAACTTCCGCATGTATTCGGGGATGCAACAACGCCACAAAAGTGCATCCAGGCGACGCGGTCGGCCATGGCCGCCGCCGTGGCATATCTCCTGGAGCGGAGTCGACGGCTGCCGTCTCCCGCTCGCGCAGGACGGCGCACCCAGCAGGTGAATGTGCGTTTGACGGCTGAGGAAAAGGCAGTTTTGGAAAGCATCGCCCGGCGAAAGGGATTTCAGGGGCTTTCCGACTATCTGCGCCTGCGGCTCTGGAATCGACGTAATAAAGGCAGGACCATGCCGAAGAACGTAATCATTGCAGCCTCGCTTCCCGCGCCGCCGGAGCGGTTGTGGGAGATGTATCTCGACCCGAAGGAGCATGCGGCTTTCACGGGGCATCCGGTTACGATTGCGGCGCAGGCTGGGGCGCCGTTTCGCGCTTTCGAGGGAATGATCAGCGGCACGATCTTGCACGTCGAGCCAAAACGTATGATCGTGCAAACATGGCGCTCAATGAATTTCGTCAAAGAGGCGATCGACTCGGTGCTGGTGTTGACCTTTTGGCCCGATCCGCAAGGAGGACGGATCGAAATGGCGCACAACAATGTCGACGACGGCGATTTCGCCGGGGTCAGCCAGGGCTGGGAAAAGCACTACTGGACGCCGTGGCGAAAGTATTTGGAGGAACAAGTGAGTAGGTGAGTGGGTGAGTAAGTAAGACGCAACCCGAATCGCGCTCCAATATACTTACTCACCTACTCACTTACTCACTCTTCCACTCACTCCTACTCAAAATGCCCGTCGCCGGTAGAGACGGCCGGCAGATCGCCAATCTTCGGCGCGCGCTTCATCCAGGCGCTGCGTTGCCAATTGTCGGCGCCGGGTTGTTGCGGATTGATCTGGGGCAGCGCGAATAAGAATCGCTGGGCCAGGGCATTCACAAACGGCTCGTACATCCCGCGCAGTTCGGCCAGCTTTGCGTCGGTGGTGCCCGCATCATGCAGGCCGTATCCCGCCGCTTGCATCGCTTCGCGCAGTTGCTGAGCGCCAGCGGCCGGAAAGCGATCCGTCTCGGGAACAATCGGGGGGATTTTGAAAACTAAGGCCAGGTCGACCGCCGCGTGGCGAGATATAGCAAACGTGAGTTGCGCTTGATACGGGCAGTGATCTTTTACCATGGCGATCAGGATCGCGCACGTGTCGAGCATCGCAGTCAACGAAGAGAGCCACGACTGATTATCGTGCTGCGAACGATAATAGCTGAGCACGGGAAACGACAAATGGCTTTCCAGCAATTCGGCCGACCAGCGTTCCCACTCGGCCAAAAACGGATCGATCGCCGCAATGCCGCCCGATTGACCGGCCCGCAACAGAAGTTGGCCGGCGCTGGGCGGCGAGCCGGCGCGAGCGTCCAATAGCGCAATCATCATTTCGCGGTGCGAAAACGTTTGATAAAAAACCGGCAGGTAGCTGATGATCAGCGCCAAAAAGCCAAAACCCATGCCGGCTTCAATCACCGCCAGGGCCCGGCCGAGCATCGCAGAGGGAACAATATCACCGTAGCCCAACGTGAAAAATGTTCCGCCGCTCCAATACAGGTACGTCGCAAAAGCGGGAGCCGACTCGGGCGATTGAACGTCGGTGGCGAGCGACCAGTGCAAAAGAGCAAAGCCCACGATGAACACCACAACCCAGGTGATCAGCAGGCCCAAAAGCGACAGCGGCCCAAACACGCTAAGAAACGATTCTCGCACTTTGCCCGCCGGCAGTCGCACCGCTATCGAACGCCAATTCCGCCAGGCGAAAAAATAGTACAGTCTGGCAAATCGATACCGATGGGTAACACGGCGGGGAAGCACCGTGGTCTCGAAGCTGTCGAGCATGATCTGCAAGATCATGGCGACGCCCAACAAGCCGGCGATAATTCTCATGCGCGCTTCCCTCAAGCGATCGGCCCGATATTGTGCGCTGTTGCGCACCGCGGGGGAAGCACCAAGGTGTTACGATTTCACGTAGCCGTGCTGCTTCAGCCAGGCCCAGGCGTCGGCGGCCGATTCGGCCACATCGCGGGTATGGTAGCCCAACTCGGCCTCAGCCCGCGCGCTGGAGTAATTCTTCGGCAACATCGACATGCCGGTGGCGGCCGAATTCACCTCCGTTTCGTGACCGGTGACCCAGGCAACCAGATCGCCCACGGCGCCGATCACTTGGATCGTCGGCCGAATTGCCACGCGCCACGGCGGCTTCACCCCGGTCACGGCAGCGAAAATTTGCATCGCTTCCATGTGGGAAAGCGTCCTGCCGGCCAAAATATAGCGCTGCCCGGTGCGGCCCCGCTCCAGCGCCGCCACGATCCCCGCCGCAACATCGCGCACGTCGCAGTAGGAATTTGTTCCCGGTGGGGCTAGCACGCCCCAACCCGTGGCCATCTTCAATAGCACGCGGCCCGACGACGGCTTCCAATCCCAGGGGCCCAACATGAATCCAGGATTAACAATCACCGCATCCAAACCCCGCGCCACGTAGTCAAGCACTACCCTTTCACCCTCGCGCTTCGTGACCACATAGGGACACGCTAATTCGCCATTGACCAGCGTGTTCTCATCAACAGGCGTCTCGAGCGAGCCGATTCCCAACGCATCGATGCTCGATACATGCACCATCCGCGCTCCGGCCGTGAGCGCGGCCGCGGCAACGTTTCGTGTTCCCTCGACATTCACTTCACGCTGCAACTCGCCTCGGCGCCAACCGATGTGCACGTGAGCGGCAGCGTGTATGACGCGCTCGACTCCTTGAAACGCTGGCTCCAGCGAGGCGGGATCGCAAACATCGCCGCGCACAACTTCGACCGGCAGTCCTTCCAGCGCGGCAGGCAAGCTCTCCTGGCGAATCAACACGCGCACTTTCTCGCCGCGCTCCACGAGCAAACGCACTACGTTGTTGCCGACTAATCCGGTCGCGCCGGTAACCAGCGTGGTCATAAAGACAATAGCTTCGTAGAAAGGTCGCTGCTGGGTGAGCAAATGCAGTGCCGCTGGGGCTTATCCCGCGCGGACCGGGGTCAAGCAACCCCAAACGGCCTGCTAGCTTAGAGGCAATCGCAAGCCGTCATATGCTAATTCCATACAGGAGGGTAGTGCGGCGTTGGTCGCTTCGTGTTCCAATTCGTGCCCCATGTGCGTAAAGAATGTTCGTTTGGCGCCGATTCGTTTGGCCACTTCCACAGCCTGATCGAGTCCGAAGTGCGTCACATGCGGCCGCGGACGAAGCGCGTCCAGAATCAAAACGTCGAGCCCTTCCAGCAGCGAATAGCTCTCCGGCGAAATGCCGTTGGTATCGGTGCAGTAGGCCACGTTGCCGAAGCGGAAGCCAAGCACCTGAAACTTGCCATGCTGCAAGCGCACGGGAATGATCTGCTGGCCGAGAAGTTTGAAAGGCTCCGTCGTGATCCGGCGAAACGCCAACTGCGGCACGCCGCCGGCGTACCCGTGATTATCTTCGGCAAACGCATAGTCGAACGATTTGCGAATGCGGTGCTCCACGAAGTCTTCGCAGTAAACCGGCAACGGATGCCCCAGAAAATGTGGAAACATCCGCACGTCGTCCAGGCCGAACACGTGGTCGGCATGATCGTGCGTATAGAGCAGCGAGTGGATGATCCCCACTTTCTCGCGCAATAGTTGCGTGCGCAAGTCGGGGGGCGTATCGACGAGCAGATTCCCTTCAGGCAAACCCAACACCAGCGCGCAGCGGGTGCGATTGTTCTTCGGATTGGTGCTGGTGCAGGTGGCGCAGCCGCACCCGAGATACGGCACCCCAACCGAAGTCCCCGTTCCCAGGACGATCAGTTGGCCACGAATGTCGGCGGTTTGCAGTTGAGGAAACACAAAGCTGCCAAATCAATGCTTGAAATGCCGTCGGCCGGTAACGACCATCGCAATTCCATGATTATCGCAAGCGGCAATCGATTCGTCGTCGCGCTTGCTGCCGCCAGGCTGCACCACGGCGGCAACGCCAGCCCGGGCGGCCAATTCGATCGAATCGGCAAAGGGAAAGAAGGCATCGGAGGCCATTACTGCGCCCTTGCTCCGCTGACCCGCTTTGCGAATGGCAATTTCTGTAGAGTCGACGCGGCTCATCTGCCCTGCCCCAACGCCCACCAGCATGCGATCCTTGGTGAGCACAATGGCGTTGGATTTCACGTGCCGCGCCAAAATCCATGCGAATTGAAGCTCGGCCAGTTGTGCGTCGCTCGGCTTCGCCTTGGTCACGGCGTGCCACTCGCGCGAGTCATCGGCGGCAACATCAGCCTCCTGCATCAGCAGGCCACCTTCGATTGGTCGGTATTGCCAAGCGTCCGGCGGCGAATCGATCGCGCCAACTTGAAGCAGCCGTACATTCGCGCGCCACTTCGGCTTGGTAGTGAGGATTTCCAAAGCCGCGGGTTCGAATTCCGGCGCCATAATCGCCTCGACAAACCTTTCGGGCTCGCAGAGCACTTCGGCCGTCGCGGCGTCCAGTGGTCGGTTCACTCCCACAATGCCGCCGAAGGCGCTGGTGGGGTCGCCTTCCAACGCACTGCGCATCGCTTGCGATAATTTTCCGGCGCTGGCCGCACCGCACGGATTGTTGTGCTTCACGACCACAGCCGCCGCGTCGGGCAGTGATCGCGCGATCGCCAAGGCTGAATCCAGGTCCAAGAGGTTGTTGTACGACAATTCCTTGCCGTGCAACTGTCGCGCGGAAACCAGATTGGCCCCTATCGTGGATGGCAGCGCATACAGCGCTCCGCGCTGGTGCGGATTTTCGCCGTAACGCAGCACCTCGCGCCGTCGCAGTTGCAACGTGATCGCTGATGGGAATCCATCCTCGCCACGCTCGCCGACAAAGTAATCGGCAATCGCCCGATCGTAGCGAGCAGTCATTTCGAAGGCTTCTGCCGCGAAGCGTCGTCGTAGATCGAGCGATGTTCCCTTTTGCGTGGCAACCTGTTCAAGAACTTGGGCATATTGCTCCGCCGATGTGACGACGGTTACAAACGCATGATTTTTTGCCGCGCCGCGCACCAGCGTCGGCCCGCCGATATCGATTTGCTCGATCGCCAGTGCGTCAGTCACGTTTGGCCTGGCGACCGCCGCTTCGAACGGATAAAGATTCACGACGACCAGTTCGAACGGCACGATGCCATGCTCGCGCATCGACGTCTGATCGGCAGAATTGTCGGTGCGGCCTAAAATGCCGCCGTGCACCTTGGGATGCAGCGTTTTGATGCGGCCATCCATCATTTCAGGAAAGCCGGTGTAGGCTGAGATTTCACGCACTTTCAGGCCCGCCTGTTCCAAGTGCTTTTGCGTGCCGCCGGAGGCAAACAGCTCCACACCGGCAGAGGCCAATCCGCGGGCGAAATCGACCAGGCCCAGCTTGTCGCTGACACTGATCAAGGCGTGTCTGATGGGCACGATGTCCATGACTGTAGTTATAGATTCTGGCAATCGTCCATGATAGGTTGAGGGCGTCGTGAAGCACGATTGCATAGCGAACCCACCTCAAAATCCTGCCCGTGAGGAGATCTCCCATGAAGTCGTTGACCATGCTGGCCGTCGTCGCGTTGTTTGCGTTGATAGTTCGTCCCGCCGCCGCCGAATTGAAAGTTGGCGATGAAGCCCCCGATTTCAGTTTGCAAGGTTCCGACGGCCAAACCTACAAGCTATCCGACTACAAAGGCAAGCAGGCTGTGGTATTGGCCTGGTTCCCGCGCGCCTTCACCGGCGGCTGCACCGCGGAATGCAAATCGATGGCCGAAAACAGCAACGCCCTTCACAAGTTCGACGTCGCCTATTTCACCGTCAGCACCGACACACTGGACGGGGAAAAAGGCAACAAGGCCTTTGCCGACTCATTGAAGGCCGACTATCCGATTCTCAGCGATCCTGACGGCAGCACCGCCAAAGCCTACGGCGTCTATAACGAAAGCCGGAACTTCGCCAGTCGCGTCACCTTCTATATCGACCGCGACGGCAAAATCGCCGCCATCGACGACAAGATCGACACGAAAAACGCCGGGGCCGATATCGTCAACAAGTTGAAACAGTTGGGTGTGCCGGAAAAGCCTTAGTGATCGAGTTACTTGCCGATAAGCTTTTCAAACTCGGCTTCACCGATCACCTTCACTCCCAGCTTCTTCGCCTTGTCGAGCTTGCTGCCCGCTTCTTCGCCGGCGACCAGGAAATTGGTGTTCTTGGAAACGCTCGACGCTGCCCGCCCGCCAAACTCTTCAATCAGCTTCTCGATTTCGTCGCGGCTATATTTTTCCAGCGTGCCGGTGACGACCAGGGTTTTGCCCACCAGCGGTCCAGTCGGAGCGGCGCGTTTGGGCTCAGTCATCTTCACGCCCAGCGCCGCCAAGTCGTCCACCGTTTGCTTTCCAAAATCGCTGTGCAGAAAATCGTGCACGCTTTGCGCGATGATCGGCCCGATTTCGTTTACTTCCGATAGCTCCTCGACGCTGGCCTTCTGCAGCTCCTTCATCGATCCAAAGTGCTCCGCCAAGAGCGCAGCCACGCGATTGCCCACGTGCCGAATCGACAGGGCATTGAGCAGCCGTGCCAGGCCGCGCGATTTACTGGCTTCAATTCCAGCGAGCAAATTTTCGGATGATTTTTTCCCCATCCGCTCCAAATCGGTTAGCTGTTCGAGCGTCAGCCGATACAGATCGCCGTAACCGGTCACCAATTTTTCTTGGACCAGTTGCTCGACGAGCTTGTCTCCTAATCCTTCGATATCCATCGCATTGCGGGAGGCATAATAACGGATGCGCTCTTGCACCTGCGCGGGGCACTTCAAATTCGGGCAGCGGATGTAAACGCCGTTGGGGTCCTTCACCAGCTTCGTCTTGCATTCCGGGCAATGGGTCGGAAAGTGGAATTTTTCCAGCCGCCCTTTCCGCTCGTGCTTCTCGGTGCGCACGATGTGCGGAATAACCTTGCCCGCCTTCTCGACCACGACGATGTCGCCCGCGCGGCAATCCTTGCGTTCGATTTCGTCGGCGTTGTGCAAACTGGCGCGGCGAATCACGCTGCCGGCGATGGTGACCGGCTCCAGCTCGGCAAACGGCGTGACGGCGCCCGATTTGCCCACGCTCACGCGGATATCGAGTAACTTCGTCGGCGCTTCGAACTTTTCCCATTTGTAAGCGATCATCCAGCGCGGGCTTTTGGAGGTGTAACCCAGCCGCTCGCGCTGATCGAAGCTGTTCACCTTCAACACCAGGCCATCGACTTCAAAATCCAGCTCGTGCAGTTCCTCAACCAGCTCCTCGCAATGTGCCACCGCGGCGTCGAAGGTCGAGAAACTTTTGGTGCGCGGCTCCGGCGGCAACCCATACTGCCGCATCAATTCCAGAAACTCCATGTGCGTGGCGGCTTTCAATCCTTCGGCATAGCCGTAGCTGTGGCAGAAAAACCGCAGCCGCCGCTGGGCACAAATTCGCGGATCCAGCAGGCGGATCGTTCCGGCGGTCACGTTCCGCGTATTGGCGTACGCCGGTAGCCCTTGCTTCGCCTGTTCCTCGTTGAGCCGGACCAGATCGGAATTGTTCATGTACACTTCGCCGCGCACTTCCAGCACGTCGGGAAGATTCTTGCCCTGCAAGCGCAGCGGCACGTTGCGCACGGTGCGGACGTTGTGCGTGATGTCGTCCCCCACCAGGCCGTTGCCCCGAGTCGCGCCGCGCACCAGAGCGCCGTTTTCATAAAGCAGCGCCACCGCCACGCCGTCGATTTTCAATTCCACCACCCACTCGATCTTTTCGCCCGGCAATAGCTTGGCGATCCGCGCTCCGTATTGTTGCAACTCTTCGATGCTATAGGTGTTGTCGATCGAGAGCATCGGCACGCGATGCTCGACGTGCGGAAGTTCCTCCACCGGCTGCTCGCCGACCCGCTGGGTGGGACTGTCGGGCGTGATCAGATCTGGATGGGCGGCTTCCAACTCCTTCAGCCGCTCGATCAACTGGTCGTACTGCCGGTCGCTGATTTCGGGCTTCGCTTCGGTGTAATACTTCCGATCGTGGTAGCGAATCTCTTCGCGAAGCTTTTCGATTTCCTTGGCGGCGGTCATGGCAACAGGCCGGAGTGATGAGCCGCGGAGCAGTCGGTCACAGCGTCAGGCCCAGCGCGGCCAGGTGGGCCTTGGTGGAATCGTATCCCGTGTGCAGCACGCCGTGAATGCCCAGCGTGCCGGCGACTTCGACCAGCATCGATCGGTCGTCTACGTATGCCACCTGCTTGGGCTCGAGCATCGCCACGTCCAGAGCCAAGCGGTAGATATCGGTATCGGGCTTGCGCAGATGAACGAAGCTGGAGACGATGAAGAAATCGACGAACGATTTCAAATTGAACCGCCGCACGCGCTCGATTGTCAGTTCCCGGCCTTCGTTGCTGACCACGGCGATGTGCAACTTGTGTTGGGCCTTGAGCCGCGCGAACAAATCGATCATCTCAGGAAAGGGCTGGGCCAATTCGAACACGAATCGCTTGACATCCTGGTGCGTAAAAGTTCGCGATTGATAGAAGATGGTCCGATCGAAGAACGTGTCGAGCGAGATCTTCCCCTCTTCGTACGTATCGAACGTCAGATGATGCCGGGCTTCAAATTCTTGCAGGTCCAGATCGAAGCGCTCAGCTACTTTTTTGCGAACAGCGTGGTCCCAGCCGTTGGTGACCAGCACCCCGCCCACGTCCAGAAACAGAGCCCGAATTGCGCTTTGAGCCACGCCAACACCGTAAGACTCTGCAGGAGGTCCGAATTGGAGCAGTGCCCCCTGTAGGACTCGAACCTACAACCCATTGATTAAGAGTCAATTGCTCTGCCAATTGAGCTAAGGGGGCTTTTCGCCGCCGCGCGGCCGCGAAGCCAGGCGGCGAGATCACGTATCGTATCGCCGGGCGTTGCGGTCGCCAAGTTGCGCGGAAATAAACAACCGCGCCGCTTGGTTGTTCGCTCGCACATCGGAAAACTACCGGGCGATTTAGTGTCTCGAAAGATCGCAAAAAAAATTTCAAAATTCAGCGCGCGCGAAGCGCGGAACGGCCAATCGCCAAAGCGCTCGAGAAACTCCGAGGCCAGAGGCGGGGAAGAGCAGGCGAACCCGCTAGCGTTCGTCGCCTGGCGTATCGATATAACCGGCGATTTCCACACAACTTAGATCGCATTTAAAGCCGGTGTTGACGAACCGATGAAAGCGTGTAAGATGTCGCCCTGCACTGTATGTAGTGGCCGCAAGGGCATTCACCACTACATATAGTTGTGCCGACGACGCCTGCTACTATCCCCCCGCAAGGGTTAAATTCTCGCCGGATTCCGAGAAATCGCCCCTACAATTATCAGGTGAAACGGTCGAACAGTTGCTATAGTGCAGTGTACGGAAGTTCACTGCAATGGTAAGGATGCCCGGTCCCCAAAGTGCAGAAGGAGCTCCGCTATGGCCAGCGCCGAAGTCAGCGTCACGAAAAAACGCGCCCCGAAAATGGGAAATCAAAAGCGTAGTGGAATGCGGTTGCAGGCCGGAGCCTTGGCCATCGACCCGATCTTTTGCCCGGTCGATGTCAGCGATCCCTTCGACACCGTCCAGTGGGATCTGCGCACCGCGGTCATCAAAGACGAAAGCGGCGAGGCCCTCTTCGAGCAACACAATTGCGAAGTTCCCTCGTTCTGGAGCCAATTGGCCACGAACGTGGTCGTCAGCAAATACTTCTACGGCGAAAACGGCGAGACGGAACGGGAACACAGCGTTCGGCAACTGATCCATCGCGTCAGCCGCACCATTGCCGATTGGGGCATCGACGACGGCTATTTCGCCAGCCCCGAAGATGGCGAACGCTTCTACCGCGATCTCACCTGGCTGTGCCTGCACCAGCACGGAGCATTCAACTCGCCCGTGTGGTTCAACGTGGGACTGTTCCATCAGTACGGCGTGAAAGGCGCGGCGTGCAACTGGCATTGGGATGCCGAAAGCGAAATGGTTAAGCAGCCGGAAAATCCGTACGAGTATCCGCAAGGCTCGGCGTGCTTCATCCAGAGCGTGAAAGACAACATGGAAGACATCATGGAGCTGGCGCGCAGCGAGGCCATGCTGTTCAAGTTCGGCTCCGGCACCGGCACCGATCTATCCACGCTTCGCTCGCACCGCGAAAAACTTTCCGGCGGCGGCAAGCCCAGCGGCCCGCTGTCGTTCATGCGGGTGTACGACCAAATTGCGGCGGTGGTGAAAAGCGGCGGCAAAACGCGCCGGGCCGCCAAAATGCAATCGCTCAAGGTCGAACATCCCGACATCATGGATTTCATCGAGTGCAAGGCCAAGGAAGAAAACAAAGCCCGCGTGCTGATCGAAAAAGGCGGCTACGAAGCCAACTTCAATGGCGAGGCCTATAGCTCCATCCTGTTCCAGAACGCCAACCTGTCGGTGCGCGTGAGCGACGATTTCATGCGTGCCGCCGAGAAAGATCAGCCCTGGGCCACGCACTGGGTCACCAAGCCCGAACAAGAAGGCCCCACGTTCCAGGCCCGCGAAGTCATGCACCGCATGGCCCAGTGCGCCTGGCAGTGCGGCGATCCGGGCGTGCAATACGACACGACGATCAACCGCTGGAACACCTGCCCCAATAGCGGACGGATCAACGCCAGCAATCCGTGCAGCGAGTACATGTTCCTCGACGACACGGCCTGCAACCTGGCGAGCATCAACTTGATGAAGTTCCGCCTTGAAGATGGCACGTTCGACGTGCAGCGGTTCAAAGCCGCCTGCCGCATCTTCTTCATCGCACAGGAAATTCTGGTCGATCACGCCAGCTATCCCACCAAGCGAATCGCCCACAACAGCCATTTGTTCCGGCCGTTGGGTTTGGGCTATTCCAACCTCGGCAGTTTGATCATGTCCGACGGCATCGCCTACGACAGCGACGCCGCCCGCGGCTTGTGCGGCGCGATGACCGCGCTGTTGCACGGGACCGCCAATCTGACCAGCGTCGAGTTCGCCGCCGCCGTCGGCCCGTTCGACTCGTACGAAAAGAACCGCGAGCCGATGCTGCACGTGATGCAAATGCACCGCGACGCCGTGGACGATATCAACCCGGCCTGCCCGGAATATCTCCGCGAATCGGCCCGCGAAGTGTGGGATCAGGTGCTTTCCAACGGCCGCCAGTTCGGTTTCCGCAACGCTCAGGCCACGGTGCTCGCGCCCACCGGCACGATCAGCTTCCTGATGGATTGCGATACCACTGGCATCGAGCCCGACATCGCCTTGGTGAAGTACAAGCAGCTTGCCGGCGGCGGCATGTTGAAGATCGTGAACAACACCGTGCCCTTGGCGTTGAAGACGCTGGGCTACGATCAGCCGCAGATCGAATCGATCCTGGCCTACATCGAGAAGGAAGACACGATCGAAGGCGCGGCCGATTTGAAGCAGGAACATTTGAGCGTGTTCGATTGTGCGTTCCAGCCGCGCGGCGGAGTGCGCTCGATCGCCTGGCATGCCCATGTGACGATGATGGCGGCCGCTCAGCCGTTTTTGAGCGGGGCGATCAGCAAAACCGTGAACATGCCGCGCGAAAGCACGCCGGACGACATCGCCAACGCCTACATGGAAGGCTGGCGACTGGGGCTGAAGGCCTTGGCCATTTATCGCGACGGTTCCAAGGAAAGCCAACCTCTTTCCACGAGCACCGAAGGCGATAAGGCAGCCGCCAAGGCCACGCCGATCCTGCGACGTGAACGCCTGCCCGACACGCGCCAGTCGGTCACGCACAAGTTCAGCGTCGCCGGGCACGAAGGTTACTTGACGGTCGGCTTGTACGACGACGGCCGCGCCGGCGAGCTGTTCATCAACATGGCCAAAGAAGGCAGCACGATCGGCGGTTTGATGGACGTGTTCGGCACGGCCATTTCGATGAGCCTGCAATATGGAGTGCCGCTGGAAGTGCTGGTCAATAAGTTCTCGCACACGCGCTTCGAGCCGATGGGGCACACCAAGAACCCCGACATCCGCATCGCCAAAAGCGTGGTGGATTACATCTTCCGCTGGATGGGCATCACCTTCCTGCCCGGATACCGCGAGGCAAACAAAGGTTTGCTGGGCGGCGGCGAAGAAGGGGGCACAAAGCTGGGAGATGAATTGTCCGAAGCCAAGCCCGGCGATAAAGCCGCGACTTCCGCTGCGAAAGCGACCAGCCCGACCGCTGCTCCAGCAAAGCCGGTGGCCAAGTCAGGCCAATCGGGCACCAACGGCCATACCAAGAAGTCGAGCGCTGCGGAAGAGAATGCCGCCTTGTTGCATCGAGCCGGCGTAACGATGCACATTGACCAAAACAGCGGAATCGTGGCTCGCGAGGAGCAGTTCGCCAGCTTCCAGTTGGACGCCCCCAGTTGCGACAACTGCGGCGCCATTACGGTGCGCAACGGCAACTGCTACCTGTGCCACAACTGCGGCAATAGCATGGGATGTTCATAAACAATGCAAAACGCGGATCGCCCAGTGTGTTTCGCGTTTTGCTTTTAAATAGGGTTGCTCGAAAAGGATTTTGGGGCTGGATGCCCACGAGCAACCCCGTAATGATCGAGAGTTAATCCGCTTTATACTCGCGGGCGCTGTCCACAAGGATTCGTGGCCGACAGCGCCCGCTTTTTTTGCGCACGCTGACAGATGTCCCAGATCATTCAGCGCGAACCAGAGTTTCGACATGCGCTAACGCTGCTTGCCGCCCGGCCACCGGCGCCTGACAAGCAAAATTCTCGCAAATGAACAGTGTCGGTTGAGCCGTTGCCGCCTGCTTGCCTGCAAATAGTGAATCGAGCGCCTTGGACTGGCCCGGGCCAGCGCCCGATCGCAGCGCGACCACCTTGTTGGGAAGAAAACTCTGCCGCAGCTTGCGCACGGCGGCGACCGTGTCGGCATTGCTCAGATCGCCCAGAAACACAATCTCCGGCGTCGGACCTAAATACATATCCAGCGCCAACAGCATCTGCCCGGCTGCCGTGGGGGCGCGAGTCAGCAGGCCGCTCGCCATGCGAAACGTCTTTTCGACCGCCTGCAGATATTCCATCCGCCCGGTCAGCTTGCTCAAACGCACCAGCGCAGTGGCCGCCAGCGCGTTGCCGCTGGGAACCGAGCCATCCTGCACATCTTTGTGCCGAGCGATCAATTGCTCCTGATCATCAGCCGTGTAGAAAAATCCACCCGACTCACGGTCGGCAAAATGCTCAAGCATGATTTCCACCAGCCGCACGGCGTGGTCGATATACTGCTCGTTGAACGTCGCCTCATACAGGCTGACCAAAGCGTTGGCCAGCCCGGCGTAGTCATCGAGATAGGCGTCGACCTTCGCCTTGCCGGCTCGCCAGGTGTGCAACAAGCGCCCATCGCTGCGGCGCATCTCTTTCAAAATGAATGCCGCCGCTTTCATCGCCGCATCCAAATACTGCGGTTGATCCAGCGCCCCGGCGGCCCGTGCCAAGGCGTCGATCATCAGTCCATTCCAGGCGACCAGCACCTTGTCGTCGCGGCCGGGGCGGACTCGGCGATTGCGCACTTCCAGCAGCTTAATCCGCGCCGCCGTCAAATCGGCCCGCAGATCTTCCGGATTGCGTTGCCGCACTTTGGCGCACACCTCGATCGACTTGGGCATGTTCAGAATATTGTGCCCCTCGAAATTGCCCGGCTCCGAGACGTCGTACACGTAGCAGAAATCCGCTGCGGCTTGCTCGCCTAACACCGCGGCGATTTCCTGCGGCGTCCACACGTAGAATTTCCCCTCTTCCCCTTCGCTGTCGGCATCTTCGGTGCCGTAGAAGCCGCCGGCCGGATCGGTCATCTCGCGCAGCACATAGTCGCACGTTTCTCGTGCCACTCGGGCAAACTCCGCATTGCCGGTCGCCAAAAATCCTTCGACATACGCGTTGGTCAACAGCGCGTTGTCGTAGAGCATTTTTTCGAAATGCGGCACCAGCCACCGCTCGTCAACCGAGTAGCGATGAAACCCCCCGCCCAAATGATCGTAAATCCCACCGGCGGCCATTTTCTCCAACGTCGTGGTCACCATCTCCAGCAGTCGCTCGTGTTGATGCCGCTTCCACAATCGCAACATCACCTGCAAATCCATCGAATGCGGAAACTTCGGCGCGCCCCCGAAACCTCCGTGAGCGTGATCGAAACTCATCTCCAGATGCGCCCCGGCCTGATCGATCATCTTGTGCGAAAGCTCACGCTCGCTTTGCGCCGGCGCACTCATCGCCGCCACGTGCCTGGTCAACTCGCCGGCATGCTCGACGGCCTGCGCTCGGCGGTTCTGCCACGCATCGGCCACCGCCAGCAGCACCTGATCAAATCCCGGCATGCCCATCCGTGCCCCCGGCGGCCAATACGTCCCGCCGTAAAATGGCTGCAAGTCGGGCGTCAGAAACACCGACATCGGCCAGCCGCCGCGCCCCGTGAGCAATTGCACCGCGTTCATGTAGATCTGATCTAGATCGGGCCGCTCTTCCCGATCGACCTTGATGCAGACGAAATTCTCGTTCATCAGCCGCGCGATCTGCGGATTCTCGAAGCTTTCGTGCTCCATCACGTGGCACCAGTGGCAGGCGGAATAGCCGATCGATAAAAAAATCGGCTTCTGTTCCTGCTTCGATCGCGAAAGCGCTTCGGTGCCCCAGGGATACCAATCGACCGGATTATTTTGGTGCTGCAATAGATACGGCGACGATTCGTGAGCCAGCCGATTCATTACTTGAATGTCTGCTCGGAGCTGGGGAACTTGCCGCTGCGTACATCATCGCGAAACCGAGTCGCGGCCTCGCCGATTGTGGTCTTTAAATCCGCGTAGGCCTTCACGAACTTGGGTACATAGCCGCTGGTGATGCCCAATAGATCGTTCACCACCAGTACCTGGCCATCGCACTGGGCCCCGGCGCCGATGCCAATCGTGGGAATGCGCAGCGCTTTGGTTATCTTCGCCGCCAGCTCGGCCGGAATGCATTCCAGCACAATCGCAAATGCGCCGGCGCTCTTCCGCCGCGTGGGCGTCGGCCATTAGCCGCTCTTCATCGCGCTGCACTTTGTACCCGCCCAGCACATGCACGTTCTGCGGCCGCAAGCCGACATGGGCCATCACGGGAATGCCGGCCCCCACCAATCCGCGAATCACGTCGGCCTGATCGGCGCCTCCCTCCAGCTTCACCGCCTGGCAGCGCGTTTCCTTCAAGATGCGGCCGGCGTTTTCGATGGCCTTGAGCACGCCCAGGTGATAACTCGGAAACGGCATGTCAACCACTACCAGCGCCTGCTGCACCGCGCGGCCGACCATCTCGGCGTGGTAGATCATTTCGTCCAGCGTGACCGGCAAGGTGTTGGGGTGCCCCTGCACCACCATCGACATGCTGTCTCCCACCAAAATGCACTCGATGCCGGTCGCGTCCAAAAGCGACGCCATCGTATAGTCGTAGGCGGTCAGCACGGTGATTTTCTGCCCGGCCGATTTTAAGGCCGCAAACCGCGGAACGGTCATTCGCTGAGTGTCGGGCTTGTTCATGGCGATCGCCTGTGTGTTTGGCGTGCTAGCTAAAGCAAATTCTTATCGCCCGGCCGCCAGTTGGCAAATGGCGCACCGATATTGGCCGACAGATTTTGCCGGAATCGGGCAAATTCGTTCAGACCTGTGCCGCGTTTGCGGGTTCGACAGCTTCCCCGCAGAAACAAGATTTCATGACTGCACTGGAGCTTTTTCATCAGGCAACCGCAACCGAACAAAACCGCGCGGGAAAGCAGACCACGATCCAGCAGATTAACTGATCCACATATTTCCGTTTCTCGATACGTACTTTATAGCGCCAATCGGCTTGATCGCTGTCAGTGCTAGCTGCCGAGCCGTTTTGAGTTCGCGCTTTCTGAATGTCTCCCGGGGGCGCTCGAACCGTTCAGGGTTGCACCCGCACGCAATCGCTGGACTTGCCGAGCGCGAACAACATGTTCGTCTCTGTGATTCTGTCGACCTACGAATCGCCCGATTGGCTAACGAAGGTCATTTGGGGATACGCCGCCCAGACGTATCAGCAGTTCGAATTGGTGATTGCCGACGACGGCTCCAGCGAAGGCACGGCGCAGCGCATCGAGGAGTTGCGCCGCGCCACCCAATTATCGCTGCACCACGTGTGGCAAGCGAAGCAGGGATTTGGCAAGTGCCGAATTCTGAATCGCGCGATCCGAGCCGCGGCGGCCGATTACCTGGTGTTTTCCGATGGCGATTGCATTCCGCGCGCCGACTTCCTTGAACAACATGTGCGGATGGCATCGCCAGGTCGAATGCTTTCCGGCGGTATGCTTCGATTGCCGCGCGATTTGAGCGAGCGGATCAACGTCGACGACATCTTTAGTGGCCGCTTCACCAGCCTCCGCTGGTTGGCCCACGTTGGCGGTATGCGCACGCGAAAACTGCTGATGCTTGTTCCCCACGGGCACATCGCGACTTTGTTCGACAAGCTCACCACGACCCGGGCAACGTTCAACGGACACAATTCCTCCGTTTGGAAAAAAGATATGCTCCGCGTGAACGGCTTTGACGAGCGGCTGGGATACGGCGGACTGGATCGGGAAGTCGGCGAGCGACTGGTCAACGCCGGGGTGCGGCCGATGCAAATCCGCCACCGCGCGATTTGCGTGCATTTGGATCATCCACGCAGCTATGTCGACGCCGCGGTCTGGGCCAATAACCACGGAATTCGCGCGGAAAACCGCCACAACCATTCGCAATGGACCCCCTACGGCATTTACCAGGGGACTGAATTGCTGCGTGTGGTGACCGATGGCGCGCCGCACGAGACGGCTGCTACGGAAGCTCGTCTTCGCCGAGCAGCCTGACCGCGACCCCGGCGACTTTGCTACGCCGCCGAAACTGCTGGTGCGCCGGCGTTGGCATCGGATTCGGCCGCGACTCCGTCCTCCTGCCGCTGGGCGATGTACCGGCGGATGTATTGATGCATCGCCGGCTTTTTGCTGTTCCAGCGCCAGGCGCCGTAATTATCCAACGCCAAATCGACCTTCGGGTCGAAATCAAAGCCGGCAAATTCTGCATAGCGTTGGCGGTGCTTGCGTCGACCCATGTCGCCGTGCCACAAATGCGCAACGGCGCCGCTCACGCAGCCCCACTCTCCGCGCACGTCAGCGTGAAAACCGATCGTCCAACGGCGAAAGTCTTCTTGCATCGCTGGATAGAACCGAAATGCTTCGGCCGCCTCGCGCCAGTGGCCGCCCGCTGCAAAGAAGTGAAGGCGCATGGCGCCTCCCACCACCCACGGATCGTAAAAACCGCGACCCGCGAACACTTCGCGGCGAAAGGCCCAGGCCAAACCATAGCTTACCGGCGGGTGGTCGTTCGGGTTTGTCCAACTGGGATTGCACAACTCCAACGGCGAACAGCCCTGTTGCCTGAGCCAGCCAAACCCCGGGCCGGGGTTGCACGTTTGTCGCATCAGCTCAAAATCGAGTGAATAGTCGGCGGGAAGGTAAAACACGTGGGAAAACAATTGTGTGATCGGGGTGCGCTGGAGCACCCGGCTGGCTTCATCCCAAACGTCGGTGCGCTCGATGACCGCGTCGCAATCCAAGTTTGCAATCTTTTCGATTGTCGGCGGCACGGCGCCCAGCGCGATGTTTAGCAACCGCTCCTTTTGCCACATCACATCATCGCCCGGCATCTGCACCAGGATGTCGGCATCGCCTGCGCCCAGTTCGAACTTGCCGTCGTAACCCAATTCGACGGTCACCAGCGGAACGCGCAAGTGCCGACGAAAGACGCGATAGTTGGCCAATCGGCGACGCCAGCGCATGGGGTTGAAATAGCAGGTGATGGCCCAAAAAGAATCGTTCATAAAACTTCTTGAGACCAATAGCGTCGTGCGCTCATGCCGCGGCCGCTTCGTGCATGAGGCCGTCTTCGTTTCGGGCCACGAAATAATTGGCAACGAATTCGTGCATCGCCGGCTTGGAAGTGTTCCACCGCCAGCAGCGATTCGCGCCCAGCGCAATATCGTTCGACGGATCGAAGTGATACGAGGCCAATTCGTGATGGCGGCGGCGCGTGCGCCGATCGCTCATTTCGCCGTGCCACAAATGCAATAGATCGCCTTTGATCAGCGACACGCGTCCTTGCACCGAACTATAAAGCGGCATAGCCCACCGCAAATAATGCTCAAACTCGCAAGGGTTGTCGGCGTGCAGTCGCGGCAATTCCTCGAAAACGCCGTACGCGGCGCAGGCCAGCGCCGTATCGCCGCCGCCAATGATGCAAGCGTCATAAAAGCTGTGCTGTTGCAATAGCTCGCGCCGCACGGCCCAAGCGTGCCCGGGCGCGAATGCCCGGAAAGCCGGCAAGAGGATTTCCCAAACACTCACTGGCCGACATGCCCTGCGCCATCAACCAGGCAACCGACGGCCGCGCCAAGCCGACGGGCTCGACACGCCATTGCTCCGGCGATAGGTCGCGCGGCAAATGATGCACCAGAGCATACGGCTGCACCAGCGGAACATGTTCCAGTTGCCGGCAAACTTCCCGGCACCAATCGGCGCGCTGGAAGATAATGTCGCAATCTAGCGATAGAAGAAATTCACATTCGTTTGGCAGAGCCTCCAGCGCGATGTTCAACAGGCGTTCTTTTTGCCACATTACGTCGCCGCCGGCGATCTGGATCACAATCTCCGCATCACTGGGATCCAATTCAAATCGGCCGTCAAACGACAGCTCCACCGCCACCAACGGCACTCCCAGTCGCTGGCGAAACAGGCGATAGTTTTTCCGCCGGTTCTGATAGCGTGCGGGATTGAAGTAGGCGGTGATCGCCCACAAAGGGCCGCGAGGATGAGCAACCATGCTCATAAATGAATCTCTGCGTATCGACGGTGGCGGATTTCCGCAAAGTATTGCCAGTCACCACCCTTAAGGCAAGGCAAGTTTGCCGGTCCGCGAAGCCTGGGTGATCCTCGCTATCGAAAATACCGCCATCTCGCTGCCGGCAACGCTGGCTTTCCGCGCAGTGTCCATCTCTCGAAAGAATGGAAGTCCAAAGGCGAGCGCGCCGATTTCACGGGCCGCTTCAGAGAGGAAGAAATCGCCTATCCCATCCCCTATGCCCTGGCTGTGGCGCACACGAGGCCGTCTTCATTTCTGCCTACGAAATACTTCGCCACGTATTTATGCATTTCCCGCTTATCGCTGTTCCACCGCCAACAACGGTTTTCTGCAACCGTGATATCGATCGCCGGATCGAAATTGAACTCGGCCAAACCGCGGTGGCGTTGTCGCGATCGCCGATCACTCAACTCGCCGTGCCATAGATGCAGCAAATCGCCTTTTACCACCGACACTTGCCCTTGCACCGAATCGAAAAATGGCCGCGACCACCGCAAATAATACTCGAAAGCGCGGACGTTGTCGGAGTGCACCCGCAGCACTTGCTCGAACACGCCATACGCCGCGCAAGCCTCACCGTGTCGCCGCCACCAACGACGCAGACATCGTAAAAGCGGTGCTGTTCGATCAAGTCACGCCGAACTGCCCACGCATGCCCCGGCGCGAATTCCCGGAGTTTCCGCCGGAGTCCCCATGCATTCGCGGGCGGAAGCTCCTTGCGCCACCAACCACGCCGCCGATGGCCGCACTACGCCGGTGGGTTCGATGCCCCTGTCCTGCGGCGATACCGTCCGCGGCAAATGGTGTACCAGCGAATAAGGCTGCAATAGCGGAACCCGTTCAAGTTGCCGACACACTTGTTCCGGCCAGTCCTGTCGCTGAAACACGATGTCGCAATCCAGCCATACCACGAATTCGCATTCGCGGGGCAGCGATTCCAGCGCGATGTTCAACAGGCGTTCTTTTTGCCACATCACGTCGCCGCCGTCGATTTGAATCAGAAGCTCCGCATCGTCCGGGTCCAGTTCGAATTGTCCGTCGAAGGACAACTCCACCGCGGCCAGCGGCACGGCCAGTCGCTGGTGAAACAGGCGATAGTTTTTCCGCCGGTTCTGATATCGTGCGGGATTGAAGTAGGCGGCGATCGCCCACAAAGGGCTGCGTGGATGAGCAACCTTGCCCATAAATGAGTTTCCGCTTATCGACGGTGGCGAATTTCCGCAAAGTATCACCCGCGGCCCCCTTTCCATCAAGGCAAGCTTGCCGCATCTGCGATTGGCGCCCGCGCTCAAGAACTGCTAGCACCGCGCAGAATCAGCTTGGTTATTCTGCGTCGGGACTAATCTTATCCAGCCAGCGATTGGCCTTCGCCGGAGAAAGGTAGCCCTTGGCGCGGCCACGCAATTTTCCATCGGGCCCGAAGAACAGCGTCGCCGGAAAGCCGTCGATGTTGAATTTCTCAACCAATTCGGGCTGCTCATCGGCATCGATCACCAGCGCCACAAAGCGGTCCTGTACCTTCTGGGCAATCACCGCGTTCGAGAATGTAGTATTCTCCATCTTGTGGCAGTATTTGCACCACTTCGCCGTGACGAACATCATAATCGGCCGATTTTCGGTGCTCGCTTCTTTAAGCGCACTGGCAACATCGCCGTGCCAATTGATCGTCGAATCAGCGCCCGACGCCGTGCGCGGCATGCCCGACAATACTAAAGCGGCAAATCCCACGAATACGGCGGACATTGCAAATCGAATCATCATGCTTCTCCCGGTTTGGTATTTAATTGGAGCGAACACGCCAGGCACTGCAGCGGTCCTTCCCGTGCAGGTCCAAGTGCACAACCAATTAGTCAAGCGTATGAAACCGAGATTTGTTACAGGCCAAATTCCGCCGATTTCGAAGATTCTTGTTCCGCAGGCGGGATGAAATGCCAGCACTTGACGACGATCAAAAATCGTCACAAACTGCCAGTGCACCAAGCTTTGCCGGAGTGGCGGAATGGCAGACGCGCTGGACTCAAAATCCAGTGGCCGTAAGGCTGTGTGGGTTCAAGTCCCACCTCCGGTACTTTTGATCGCGTAACGACTTACATCTCACGTCGCGAGTCACTTCGGCGACCCCACGTTGCACCAGGGGTGGCAATGTCGCATCTGCGTGGCTCTTGCATCGCTGGTTTCGGCCGACGACCCACGGCGCGACGTAGTTCGACTAGCTTTGCATGCGCCAGCACATCTCACAGTCGTCCGGCGAATCTGCCTCAGCGGGGCAGGCAATTGAACTTACACGGTCGCCACTTTTTGCGACCCTGGCAAAAATTGCGCTTTTGTGCGTGGTCACCTTTGTTGCGTATTTGCCTGCGATCAACGGCGGATTTATCTTTGACGACGATTTGCTGCTGACCGACAACGATCTGATCAAAGCCCCCGACGGGCTGCTTCGCTTTTGGTATACCACCCAACAGCCCGACTACGTGCCGCTGACCAGCACGACACTGTGGTTGGAGTGGCGACTGTGGGGCATGAACCCGGCCGGATATCGCGTTATCAATCTCGTTCTGCACGTCGCCGCCTGTCTGCTGATCTGGATGGTGCTGCAGCAGCTTTCAATCGCAGGCGGTTTTCTGGCTGCCCTGCTGTTTGCCATTCATCCGGTAAGTGTCGAAAGCGTGGCCTGGGTCGAGCAACGGAAGAATACGCTTTCGATGTTGTTCTTTCTGCTGTCGATCTATTGGTATTTAAAGGCCGATGCGCAATGGGCGGCGCCGCATAAGCTTGTTCGTCGTGGGGCGGCGCTATGGTATTGCCTGAGCCTGCTAGCCTTTGCGCTGGCGTTGTTCAGCAAGGGCTCGGTGGCCATTCTGCCGCTGCTGCTACTCTTAATTGTTTGGTGGAAGCGGGGACGGATCGCGATGGCAGACGCGCTGCGCGCCGTGCCATTCTTCCTGGTGGCCGCCTTGCTGACGCCAGTAATTTTGTGGTTTGTGACGCACGGCTCCGGAGCGACCGTCCGCGACGCCACGTTTGCTCAGCGCCTGGCGGGTGCCGGTGCCATCATTTGGTTCTATTTATCGAAGGCGCTTGTGCCGATTGGGCTGCTGTTCGTTTACCCCCAATGGCACATTGGAATTCGCGAATTGCTATGGTGGCTTCCCCTGATGGTGGCCGTAATCGTTACCGCGGTGCTTGCGCAGCAGATTTTCTGGCAGCGGACAAACTGCGCGGCCCTTGTTGTTCGCGTGGGGATTTTTTTGCGTGGCATTGCTGCCTGTGCTCGGTTTTACCGACCCGGGCTATGCGCGGTATTCGTTGGTGGCCGACCATTATCAGCACATCGCGCTGATTAGCGTCGTGGTGCTAGTGGCCGCCAGTTGGTACGCCTGGCAAGCGCGAGCGACGGGGGCGATGCGGTCGGTGGCAATTGCCACCGCAGTTGCAACGGTATCGATATTAGGAACGCTAACTTGGAATCAAAGCCAGCTTTTTGGCGATCCGGTAAAGCTGTACCAGGCAACTTTGGAAGCGAACCCCGATTGCTGGATGGCCCATACTAATTTGGGCATCTTGCTGGCCGCGGCCGGCCGGCGGCAAGAAGCCATGCAACACTACCAGCGCACTTTGGGCCTGAATGGCGACACGGCTCAGGCACATTTCGACCTGGGAAACTCATTGATGGCAATGGGGCAATTCGAGGAAGCGATCCAGCACTACAAGCGCGCCGTGCAACTACGGCCCGATTACGCTAAGACGCATTACAGCTTGGCGCGAGCGCTTTTGTCCACCGGACGGTCGCAAGAAGCCATCGAGCAATATCGGCAGTCGCTGAAGCTGCAACCAGACCTCGCCGAAGCCCGCTACGAACTGGGGGTAGCGCTAAACGATTCTTACCAAATGCGGCAGGCGGTCGAACTGTTCGAGCGGGATTTGAAACTCAATCCTGATTCTGTTGACGTGCTTAACAACTTTGCCTGGATGTTGGCTAATTGCCCCAGCCAGCAGTTCCGCGATCCTACTCGGGCCGTACAACTGGCGACGAAGGCCGTTGAAGTAAATCCGAAGCGCGTTGACTTGTTCAACACGTTGGGTGTTGCTTATTATCGCGCCGCGGATTGGAAAAACGCGATCGTGTGGTTGAATAAATCGACCAACGCCCGTGATGGCGGAGACGTATTCGATTGGTTCTTTTTGGCAATGGCCCACGAGCGATCGGGCCAGCACGCCGAAGCTCTGAAGTGGTACGACCAGGCGGTGCAGTGGTTGAACACACGCGCGCCGCACGACGCGGAGATGCTGCGCTTTCGCCGCGAAGCTGACGAACTGCTGGCGGGTAAACCCGCCGCAAATGCAAAACCCGAAAAAAGCAAATGATGCGACGGTGCTTGCGGGCTATCTGCGCATCTCGGATTGCATCATCTGCCGTGCGGCTTGCTCCGGCAGATTGTTCGGCACGATCAGGTCGCTGGCGATTTCATGACGCCATAGCGGCCGGCCAGTGCGCTTGTCGCTGGCCTCCAGGATGCGGCGCGTCAGTTGTACGCCGCCGGTCACCTTCTCTTGGCGCTCGCTGACAATCAGGCGGATATCGCCGACGTCGGTGAAGTGTCCCTTGTTCGCCCTTGTTTGCTTGGGAATAGGCTCCTCATGAACTTCGACGCGGCCACTTTCCAGATCGACGCGAGCCACGCCGGTTTCATCTTTTTTCGCCGCCGCAATAGCCGCGGCCGATGGTGCGGCGCCCACCAATTGCCGCCAGGCGTGCCAGTAAAGGTTTAACGTGTTTCCATCCATCGTCGCGAACGAGGTGAACCCCAGACCGATGCCCCCTTCGACCGCAATCCATTCCGGAAGAACTATCTGCTGCGAATTGGTAAGGACGTGGCCGTTTCCAGCATCCAGGATGGCCAGGCCCATGGTATTGGCCGGCTGTTGAGTGCCGCGCCGTTCGACCGCCACTAATCGTTGGCCTGTCAGTGCAAGCGCGCGCTGCACCTGCTTGTTCTCCCAAAGCGTGTGGCCGTTGGTCAGATCGAGCGCCTCCAGGCAATCGCTTGAGTTGGTGACGTAGGCGGTTTTGTTCGCCGCATCGGCAATGCCGGCGGGAATGTTGATCCACTCGTCGGCAGCGGTTTGTTCCTGAGCGGCGGTTTCCGCGGCCGCTGTACGAACCAGTCCGGCCAGCGCCACGCACGTCGAAACAACTGCGACTAATTTCCGCGAAGTAGCCAGTGCAGACACGGCAGTATCCTCCGTGGTAGCTGATGATTTCCCAAGCGCTTCGACGAGCATCCAATCCCGTCAAAGGGCTGGAATTCTAACGGCCCGGTGAAATTCGCCAAAGATCAATCGGCCTGAGGAAAACCGCGGTTTTCGCGTCAGCGACTGCCGGCGGCACGGCGATTGGCCCACTCGCGCCAAACCAGTTGCGGAAAGATCCAGGCGTCGCGCAGATAGCGAATGGCCAGCCGGCGCGGCTCGCTAACCATACGATGCAGCCATTCGATGCCGATACGGCGCATCCAGCGGGGGGCCCGCGGCTTTTCGCCGGCCAGAAAGTCGATGGCCGCGCCCACGCACAGCGCCACCGGCGCCGAAACCTGATCGCGGTGAGCATGCACCCACAATTCTTGTTTGGGAGCGCCCAAGCCGACGACCAGTACGTCGGGCCGCGCGGCGGCAATCATTTTCACAATGATTTGATTCTGCTGCGAATCCTTTTCAAATCCCAACGGCGGGCTGTAGGCCCCGACCACGTGCACGGCCGGCCAGCGCTCTTCGATATTCTGCGCGGCACGATCGGCCACGCCCGGCGCGCGCCCAGCAGGAACACGCGTAGCCGTTTCACAGAGGTCGAATTCACGGCGGTAAACAGCGCCGGCACCAAATCGCTCCCCGGCACGCGCTCCGGAATCGGCCGCCCAGCATCCGCGCCGCCACGAACACCGGAAAACCGTCGGCCAACACCAACGCGGCATCGGCGTATGCTTGCCGCAACGCTGCTTGCTCTTGGAACATCACCGCATGATCGACGTTGGGCGTCACCACGTATTGGCACTGGCCATCGGGCTCGCGCACCCAGGTGAGCAATCGCTCGATGGCCTGCGGCATCCGCACGGCATCGATTTGCATGCCGAACAATTGAATGGTCGTCATCGTGTCGGAACTAATCGTGGTCATAGGCCTCCATCACCTTTCGATAAATATCGGCAATACCGCCTGCCATACCGCAATCGGAAAACCGCTTGGCGTGACTGGAAATCGCGTTTCGCCGCAATTGGCGCCAATCGTGCTGGCCGTTGATCAGTGCGGCGATGGTTTCCGCAATCGCTGGCGCACTGCCCGGCTCGAACAACAAACCGTTGCGGCCGTGTTCGATCACGTCGGTAATGCCATCCACGCGGCTGCCCAGCGGCGGCACACCCGCGGCAGGCTTCCAAAAGCACCATCGGCATGCCTTCGGGCAGAATGCTGGGCAAAACGAGCAGATCGAGGCGTCGAGTTCCGCATCGACATCCTGGCGGAAGCCGCGCCACTCGACGAGTGTGCGCAATGTTCTAACTTTTCCGCAGTTGCGCACTTCATTTTGATAGGCTGGTCGTCTCGAATCCGCCGATCAGCCCGCAACTGAACCGGCAATCCTTGTCGGCGCAACATTGCAATCGATTCCAACAGCACTTCCAACCCTTTGCGCGGCCGGAAAAAGGCGACGACACCGAGGTCCACACTTTGGGAATCGGCCGATCGCTCAGTTTCTTCGCGCCGGCACGCCATTGGGCACTAAATGAATTCGCTGTTGCGGCACGCCCCATGCGTTGATGTATTGTGCGGCCGTGGCGATACGGCGATCACTGCCGCGGCCTGCGCCAGGCTGAGTTTCTCCGCTTTCGCGCTCGCCACGCCCGCCAGCCGCGGCCGACTTCAACCGCGGTGTGACCATGCACGTGATGCACCATGGGCACGTCGGCGAGCTTGGCGGCGATTTGACCCACCAAGGCCGCCCGCGGCGTATGCGTATGAATGAGGTCGAATTTCCTGCCGTATCATGCGCGCCAGCCGCCACGCGGGCGCAAATCGAACCGTGAGCGCATCGGCAAATTCACCACGGCGCGGTTTGGCAGTGCCGCAGCGCGGAAAGCGATTTGGCTTCAGGCAGGCGAATGCCACCTCGACGCCCACCTCGGGCAAACGCGCTGCCAAAAGATCTTGCACTCGCTCAGCGCCGGCATAGTGTTCGCCGTTGACCACGTGCAAGACACGCAGAGTGCGCCGCGCGGGGCGAGAGTTCCACCGGTTAACATCGCTGCACACGACATCCCACAGCAACGATTCCAGCGGATCCCCGATCGACATCGTTGAACTCGTCATCGATTGCCCTCTTGCGAACGGTTCGAAAAAACCGGCGAAACGCGGCAGGGCCTCAGCAACTCTCAGCCACGACCGAGCTTCAATACGCGCTTTTGCAAGTGACTACCGTGAGCGGCGTACGAATCAGCAGCTTCAGATCGGTCCATAGGTTCTGGTTTTGCACGTACCAAATATCCATCCGCACCCAGTCGTCGAAGCCAATGTCGCTGCGGCCGCTCACTTGCCAGAGGCACGTGAGTCCCGGCTTCACGGCCAGCCGGCGGCGCTGCCACGCTTTGTATTTGGCCACCTCTTTGGGCACCGGTGGGCGCGGGCCGCCAGCGACATATGCCCCAGTAGCACGCTTACCAGTTGCGGCATCTCGTCGATGCTTGTCTTTCGCAGCCAACGCCCGATGCGCATGATTCGCCGGTCATTGCGGTTTTTGAAATTCGGACCGTCTTTTTCGTTTTGCACCAATGTTGCAGCTTGTCGGCATCCAAACGCATTGTTCGGAATTGTACATCCGGAATCGGCGGCCGCAGTGGCCCACGCGTTCCTGGCCGAACGACGGCCGCCCGCGGTGGTAATTGCGAGAATCGCCAGGACGGTCAGCAAAACGGCGAAAGCGACAGCAAGGGCACGATCGACGAAGATGTCCAAGTGTCGTTTGGCAGCCTAATATTCGCTGACCGATCCCGGCGGCCGCCGCGGACTGATGGACCGTCGGGGCCGGGGACGTCGACATGGCGTCTTCCCCCAGATTCGCGGTGTATCTGCGATTGAACCGCTTGTCTGGGAAGACCGCGCCCGCGGCCGCGGTGCCAGTTTCATCTTCCCACACGCTCCGCAAGATTTTCCCTAACTTGACAACTGCTGATTTACACCACTTCATGCCTTCTGGCTCCAAGGTCCTGAGGATCGATGGGTGACAAAACAAAAGGCAAAGAACGTGCCTGGATCTTGGGCTGTCGGCACCATCCATGGTTCGTCGAAGGCGATTGACGCAAATACGGTCGGTTCTTCAGCTTGCGATGGAAGCCGCGCTGCTCGGCAAAGAGTGTTGTCCGTGCTCACTGTTGAACTGCGGCAACGTCGTGTTTCGCTTCGGCAACGTCGCCAAGAATGAATGCAAACCGGCCGCAACGGCGGCGAATCAAGAGTGAACCGCCGCGGGAAGTCGCGCACCATTTGCCGATTCAACGCGGCGATCGAGGGCCGATCGGCCTTTAGAATCGACCCGACAATAGTCGGCCGACAAACCGACGACGGTTCCCGCCAAAAAGAAGAGCAGCAAATTCACGCCGTCGATGATGTTCGTATCGTGAAACATTGCATTGGGCAAGTAAGCTCCCATTGCGGCCAACAGCAGCAGACCTGTTTGCCGCACCCACAGGGGCGCGTCGCTCCGCCCACGAGCCGCCAAGCGTCGCGGTCCACAGCGCTAACAACGGGATCAACAACCATGCCTGCCGGTCCGGTTTCCACCAGCAGTGCCAGGAAACCGTTGTGCTGCGTGTAGGGGTACATCTTTTCCAGAGGCAGGTCGCTCGAACGATCGGCCGGGTACGGCAATCGTTCCAGATCATATTGACCGTCGCCGCAACCGTGCCAGGCCGATCCAAAAACATTTTCCACGCCCCCTCGGCCAAATCGGCCGCGGCTCGGCCCGATCGGCGGCGGCCGTTGCATCGAGCTTTTCGTCGCTTCAATTCCGGTGCTGTCCCAGCTTTGTTGCCAACAAAGCCAGGCCAGCTGCTCGGCCGGCGCTGAACAGCACTCTTCGCCATTGGCGCGGCAACGACAGGCCCAACACAATGGCGGTTGTCAGTGCGGCCGCAATCCACACGCTGCGAGTAAGCGTGGCGAAGACGCCTGCAAACGACAGCCCGGCAAACGCCATCAGCAGCAATTGTCCCAACCGGCCCAGCCGCGGCCAGAACATCAGCACCGCTGCCAGCCCGGTGAGCAAGTAAATTCCCATGGCTGCGGGATTGAGAAACGGGCCCCGCGCTCGGCCGAAAAACTGGTGCTGCGGTAAAGCAATGTACTGCGGAAACACGGCCCACAGTTGACCGCTTCCTTCGGCTAACGCAGATGGCAACCAGATACAGTTCCAACACGGCAATGCCGGCGAACATACCGATCACGCTGCGCTCATTGAGCGGCGATTGACGCGCAACCCAATACACTGCGGTGGGAATCAGCCAGTACAACAGCAAGTGCGAGACCGGCATGCCGTTCACTTTCTGCCAATCGTGGCTGAATGTGCTTGCCGTCACGAGGGCGAGAAATGCAAACAAGACCCAGTCGGCGCGGCTAAGTGGTTTGGGATCGGCCGCTCCTAACATCCGCCGCGCACCGTAGGTGACAACCAACAGCACAATAAACAACCGATCGACCGTGAGCGGAAAGCCCGCTTCGCTGTGCCAAAAGAAGTAGCCGAAGCTGGCAGCGATGGCGATCATGACAGTGCAGCCAGCCAAGAGCGAACCGCGCAGCACGAACCAAGTGGTCCACACCAGGCCGCAGGCAACGGCGATCAGCAGCAGAAAATCCATCGCGTCAAAAGTTTCAGCCGGCCGCTAGCGGCCAATCAAGCGGTCGCAGCCGCCGGCGCTTGCAGTGGTATCGGTGTGCTTGGCGCCGATTTGGTCGTGGAGTTCGATTTGGGAATGAAATGCCGCTCCATCAGCCGGTGGAAAACGTTAGGCCACCGGCAACGAAGCGGCCAGGCACAGCGGCAACACGCCCAAGCAAAGTTGCTAATTGCCATGCACGCCCGAGCGGAATAACGCGAAGCTTATTCCCTTGGCCATCAGCGGATGACAGAGATACACGCTGTAACTCATGCCGCCCACAATCCGAAAAGGGCGGAGCAACGGGGCCTTTTTGAGCTTTTGGTCGTACGGATACAAAAACGAAGCCAGCAGGCAAAACTATAGGCCATAAATCGTTCGGTATCGTGATTCGGATAGAACTCCAACAAATGGCCCGGACTGCGCAGCGAAACGAGCATCCGATCGAAAGCAGCACATGGATCAACGTATTTGCCTGGGCGTCGCCTTATTTACGCGGTAATAGAGCAAAATGCCTGCGGCGATCTGAAACCATCCGCCATCCAAAAGCGAGCCTTTGACATCCCAGCCCAGTGACCAGCCGATTGTTTTGCCCACAAAGATGAAACCGTGACTACCACGGCCGCGGAAAAAATCCGGCCGCCGGCAAGCAAAAGTATCAAAGCCGCGATGACGTAAAACTGTTCCTCGTAACACAAGGTCCAAGTGTTGGGCAGCAAATGCTGTGCGTCGCCGCCGAATACGCAGTGCCGCCACGATTCGGTGAGCGTTAGATTTCCCAACCATTCCCAACGGGTCATTTCGTCGGGATTGGGTACGGTGAAAATGCCATCGTGAATCGCGCCGGGCCAATGAGATTGACGGCTAGAATGACCATCGCCGACAGTCCGATGGCGGTCCAATACGGCGGATAAATTCGCCAAAATCGCCGCTTGGCGAATTCGATCACGCCCCCTTTTTTGCCGCGCGTGGAGCGTGGCCATGATGCAATAGCCACTGATCACGAAGAAAATCGGCACGCCAACCCAAGCCCGGGCGGCCAGCCACATTCCCAGTGAACTGTCGTTATTTACCGTCCCCGACTGGTCGACGAAATAATGCCGCGCCACCTGCATGGTGGTGTGAAACACCACCAGCATCAGGCAGCACAATCCGCGCCACATTTCGAGCGTTTCGTAGCGCGGCGACTTGGCGGGCCGAACCTTCGGGACGGTTATCGCCGCCGGCGTCGGTTGATTACTTTCGGCGACAGCAGGTTCAAGCAATGCGGTAGTCGACACCCAGGGCCTCTGGAAAAAGAGGGACGGCTAGCGGCTGGCAACCAGCTTGCCCAGCGCCTGCTTCATCGAAAGACGACCGCCGAATACGGGCTGGCCGTTCGATTTCCCGTTGAGCGGACGCGCGACTTCCGGCTTCGCGTCAAAGCCTTCGTCCAGCGGAAGTGGATCGGAAACCGGTACCGTCAGAAACACGATGCCCAAGCCAACAATCAAACCGCCGAACATTCCGCCGAACACGATGGCGGCCTTGCCCGGGCCAACGGGACGATCGCCGGCAACCGGAGCATCGACAATCGCAATCAGGCTGGCGGTTCGTGCCGCGGCCTGGCTGGCGCGAGCTTCGGCCAATTGTTGTTCGGCGGTTTTAAGAATGTCGGAGCGTTGATTCCGCTCGTTCACAAGGTTGCCGTACTCGGCCCGCATTTGGGCCAACGTAGTCAGACGATGGCGGGCATCGGCCAGTTGCGCTTCCAGGGCGGCGGCACGATCTTGCGACAACCGCAGTTCGACTTGCACGCCGCGGATTGCCGAATCGATTTCGTCCCGCACGTGTGC
>CAVZDC010000019.1:0-21076 GCA_963773925.1 Pirellulales bacterium | reverse complement strand
GGTTTTCTGGCTGCCCTGCTGTTTGCCATTCATCCGGTAAGTGTCGAAAGCGTGGCCTGGGTCGAGCAACGGAAGAATACGCTTTCGATGTTGTTCTTTCTGCTGTCGATCTATTGGTATTTAAAGGCCGATGCGCAATGGGCAGCGCCGCATAAGCTTGTTCGTCGTGGGGCGGCGTATGGTATTGCCTGAGCCTGCTAGCCTTTGCGCTGGCGTTGTTTATCAAGGGCTCGGTGGCCATTCTGCCGCTGCTGCTACTCTTAATTGTTTGGTGGAAGCGGGGACGGATCGCGATGGCAGACGCGCTACGCCCGTGCCATTCTTCCTGGTGGCCGCCTTGCTGACGCCAGTAATTTTGTGGTTTGTGACGCATGGCTCCGGAGCGACCGTCCGCGACGCCACGTTTGCTCAGCGCCTGGCGGGTGCCGGTGCCATCATTTGGTTCTATTTATCGAAGGCGCTTGTGCCGATTGGGCTGCTGTTCGTTTACCCCCAATGGCACATTGGAATTCGCGAATTGCTATGGTGGGTTCCCCTGATGGTGGCCGTAATCGTTACCGCGGTGCTTGCGCAGCAGTTTTTCTGGCAGCGGACAACGCGCGGCCCTTGTTGTTCGCGTGGGGATTTTTTTGCGTGGCATTGCTGCCTGTGCTCGGTTTTACCGACCCGGGCTATGCGCGGTATTCGTTGGTGGCCGACCATTATCAGCACATCGCGCTGATTAGCGTCGTGGTGCTAGTGGCCGCCAGTTGGTACGCCTGGCAAGCGCGAGCGACGGGGGCGATGCGGTCGGTGGCAATTGCCACCGCAGTTGCAACGGTATCGATATTAGGAACGCTAACTTGGAATCAAAGCCAGCTTTTTGGCGATCCGGTAAAGCTGTACCAGGCAACTTTGGAAGCGAACCCCGATTGCTGGATGGCCCATACTAATTTGGGCATTTTGCTGGCCGCGGCCGGCCGGCGGCAAGAAGCCATGCAACACTACAGCGCACTTTGGGCCTGAATGGCGACACGGCTCAGGCACATTTCGACCTGGGAAACTCATTGATGGCAATGGGGCAATTCGAGGAAGCGATCCAGCACTACAAGCGCGCCGTGCAACTACGGCCCGATTACGCTAAGACGCATTACAGCTTGGCGCGAGCGTTTTTGTCCACCGGACGGTCGCAAGAAGCCATCGAGCAATATCGGCAGTCGCTGAAGCTGCAACCAGACCTCGCCGAAGCCCGCTACGAACTGGGGGTCGCGTAACCGATTCTGACCAAATGCGGCAGGCGGTCGAACTGTTCGAGCGGGATTTGAAACTCAATCCTGATTCTGTTGACGTGCTTAACAACTTTGCCTGGATGTTGGCTAATTGCCCCAGCCAGCAGTTCCGCGATCCTACTCGGGCCGTACAACTGGCGACGAAGGCCGTTGAAGTAAATCCGAAGCGCGTCGACTTGTTCAACACGTTGGGTGTTGCTTATTATGGCGCCGCGGATTGGAAAAACGCGATCGTGTGGTTGAATAAATCGACCAACGCCCGTGATGGCGGAGACGTATTCGATTGGTTCTTTTTGGCAATGGCCCACGAGCGATCGGGCCAGCACGCCGAAGCTCTGAAGTGGTACGACCAGGCGGTGCAGTGGTTGAACACACGCGCGCCGCACGACGCGGAGATGCTGCGCTTTCGCCGCGAAGCTGACGAACTGCTGGCGGGTAAACCCGCCGCAAATGCAAAACCCGAAAAAAGCAAATGATGCGACGGTGCTTGCGGGCTATCTGCGCATCTCGGATTGCATCATCTGCCGTGCGGCTTGCTCCGGCAGATTGTTCGGCACGATCAGGTCGCTGGCGATTTCATGACGCCATAGCGGCCGGCCAGTGCGCTTGTCGCTGGCCTCCAGGATGCGGCGCTCAGTTGTACGCCGCCGGTCACCTTCTCTTGGCGCTCGCTGACAATCAGGCGGATATCGCCGACGTCGGTGAAGTGTCCCTTGTTCGCCCTTGTTTGCTTGGGAATAGGCTCCTCATGAACTTCGACGCGGCCACTTTCCAGATCGACGCGAGCCACGCCGGTTTCATCTTTTTTCGCCGCCGCAATAGCCGCGGCCGATGGTGCGGCGCCACCAATTGCCGCCAGGCGTGCCAGTAAAGGTTTAACGTGTTTCCATCCATCGTCGCGAACGAGGTGAACCCCAGACCGATGCCCCCTTCGACCGCAATCCATTCCGGAAGAACTATCTGCTGCGAATTGGTAAGGACGTGGCCGTTTCCAGCATCCAGGATGGCCAGGCCCATGGTATTGGCCGGCTGTTGAGTGCCGCGCCGTTCGACCGCCACTAATCGCTGGCCTGTCAGTGCAAGCGCGCTGCACCTGCTTGTTCTCCCAAAGCGTGTGGCCGTTGGTCAGATCGAGCGCCTCCAGGCAATCGCTTGAGTTGGTGACGTAGGCGGTTTTGTTCGCCGCATCGGCAATGCCGGCGGGAATGTTGATCCACTCGTCGGCAGCGGTTTGTTCCTGAGCGGCGGTTTCCGCGGCCGCTGTACGAACCAGTCCGGCCAGCGCCACGCACGTCGAAACAACTGCGACTAATTTCCGCGAAGTAGCCAGTGCAGACACGGCAGTATCCTCCGTGGTAGCTGATGATTTCCCAAGCGCTTCGACGAGCATCCAATCCCGTCAAAGGGCTGGAATTCTAACGGCCCGGTGAAATTCGCCAAAGATCAATCGGCCTGAGGAAAACCGCGGTTTTCGCGTCAGCGACTGCCGGCGGCACGGCGATTGGCCCACTCGCGCCAAACCAGTTGCGGAAAGATCCAGGCGTCGCGCAGATAGCGAATGGCCAGCCGGCGCGGCTCGCTAACCATACGATGCAGCCATTCGATGCCGATACGGCGCATCCAGCGGGGGGCCCGCGGCTTTTCGCCGGCCAGAAAGTCGATGGCCGCGCCCACGCACAGCGCCACCGGCGCCGAAACCTGATCGCGGTGAGCATGCACCCACAATTCTTGTTTGGGAGCGCCCAAGCCGACGACCAGTACGTCGGGCCGCGCGGCGGCAATCATTTTCACAATGATTTGATTCTGCCGCGAATCCTTTTCAAATCCCAACGGCGGGCTGTAGGCCCCGACCACGTGCACGGCCAGCCAGCGCTTTTCGATATTCTGCGCGGCACGATCGGCCACGCCTGGCGCCGCGCCCAGCAGGAACACGCGTAGCCTTTTGGTCGAGGTGGAATTCACAGTGGCGAACAAGGCCGGCACCAAATCGCTCCCCGGCACGCGCTCCGGAAGCTGGCAGCCCAGCATCCGTGCCGCCACGAAAACCGGAAAACCGTCGGCCAGCACCAACGCAGCATCGGCATAGGCTTGCCGCAACGCTGCTTGCTCCTGGAACATAACCGCATGATCGACATTGGGCGTCACCACGTAGTGGCACTGGCCGTCGGGTTGGCGCACCCAGGTAAGCAATCGCTCGATGGCCTGCGGCATCCGCACCGCGTCGATTTCCATGCCGAACAACTGAATGGTCGTCATCGTGTCGGAACTAAGCGTGGTCATAAGCCTCCATCACCCTTCGATAAATGTCGGCAATACCGCCGGCCATACCGCAATCAGAAAACCGCTCGGCGTGACTGGAAATCGCGTTTCGCCGCAATTGGCGCAATCGTGCCGGCCGTTGATCAGTGCGGCGATGGTTTCCGCAAGTGCTGGTGCACTGCCCGGCTCGAACAGCAACCCGTTTTGACCATGTTCAATCACGTCGGTAATGCCATCCACGCGACTGCCTAGCGGCGGCACACCCGCCGCGAGTGCTTCCAAAAGCACCATGGGCATGCCCTCGGGCAGAATGCTCGGCAGAACGAGCAGGTCGAGTGCGTCGAGTTCCGCATTGACATCCTGGCGGAAGCCACGCCACTCGACCAGCGGCGCCACGTTTAGCTGTTGCGACAGTCGCTGCACTTCATGCTGATAGGTGGTCGTTTCGAAGCCGCCGATAGCTCGCAATTGCAGTGGGAATCCTTGACGCCGCAAAATTGCCATCGCTTCCAATAGAACTTCCAGCCCCTTGCGCGGCCGGAATAGGGCGACGACACCGATCGTCCAAACCTTGGGAATCGGACGATTGCTCAGTTTGTTGTGGGACGGCACGCCATTGGGCGCCAAATGAATTCGCTGACGCGGCACGCCCCAGGCGCTGATGTATTGTGCGGCCGTAGGCGATACGGCAATCACTGCCGCGGCCTGCGCCAGGCTGAATTTCTCCGCTTTCGCGCTCAGCCACGCCCGCCAACCGCGGCCGACTTCCACCGCGGTGTGTCCATGCACGTGATGCACCATGGGCACGTCGGCGAGCTTGGCGGCAATTTGACCCACCAAGGCCGCCCGCGGCGTGTGCGTATGAATGAGATCGAATTTTCCTTGCCGTATCATGCGCGCCAGCCGCCACGCGGGCAGCAAATCGAACCGTGAGCGCATCGGCAAATTCACTAGCGGCGCGGTTTGGCAGTGCCGCAGCGCGGGAAAGCGATTTGGCTTCAGGCAGGCGAATGCCACCTCGACGCCCACCTCGGGCAAACGCGCTGCCAAAAGATCTTGCACACGCTCAGCGCCGGCATAGTGTTCGCCGTTGACCACGTGCAAGACACGCAGAGTGCGCCGCGCGGGGCGAGAGTTCCACCGGTTAACATCGCTGCACACGACATCCCACAGCAACGATTCCAGCGGATCCCCGATCGACATCGTTGAACTCGTCATCGATTGCCCTCTTGCGAACGGTTCGAAAAAACCGGCGAAACGCGGCAGGGCCTAAGCAACTCTAGGCCACAACCGAGCTTCAATACGCGCCTTTGCAGGTGACTACCGTCAGCGGCGTACGAATCAGCAGCTTCAGATCGGTCCATAGGTTCTGGTTTTGCACGTACCAAATATCCATCCGCACCCAGTCGTCAAAGCCGATGTCGCTGCGGCCGCTCACTTGCCAGAGGCACGTGAGACCCGGCTTCACGGCCAGCCGGCGGCGCTGCCACGCTTTGTATTTGGCCACCTCTTTGGGCACCGGTGGGCGCGGGCCGACCAGCGACATATGCCCCAGCAGCACGCTTACCAGTTGCGGCATCTCGTCGATGCTTGTCTTTCGCAGCCACCGCCCGATGCGCGTGATTCGCGGGTCATTGCGGTTTTTGAAAATGGGACCGTCTTTTTCGTTTTGCACCAAGTGTTGCAGCTTGTCGGCATCCAAACGCATTGTTCGGAATTTATACATGCGGAATCGGCGGCCGCAGTGGCCCACGCGTTCCTGGCCGAACAACGGCCGCCCGCGGGTGGTAATTGCGAGAATCGCCAGGACGGTCAGCAAAATCGGCGAAAGCAACAGCAAGAGCACGATCGAACCGAAGATGTCCAAGTATCGTTTGGCAGCCTGATATTCGCTCGACCGATTGCCGGCGGCCGCCACAAACTGATGAACCGTCGGGGCCGGCGCCATCGACCATGGCGCTGGTTCCCTCCAGATTCGCGGTGTATCTGCGATTGAACCGCTTGTCTGCGGAAGACCGAGCACCGCGGCCGCGGTGCCAGTTTCATCTTCCCACACGCTCCGCAAGATTTTGCCTAACTTCGACAACTGCTGATTTACGCGCCGCTTCATGCCTTCTGGCTCCAAGGTCCTGAGATCGATGGGTGACAAAACAAAAGGCAAAGAACGTGCCTGGATCTTGGGCTGTCGGCACCATCCATGGTTCGTCGAAGGCGATTGACGCAAATACGGTCGGTTCTTCAGCTTGCGATGGAAGCCGCGCTGCTCGGCAAAGAGTGTTGTCCGTGCTCACTGTTGAACTGCGGCAACGTCGTGTTTCGCTTCGGCAACGTCGCCAAGAAATGAATGCAAACCTGGCCGCAACGGCGGCGAATCAAGAGTGAACCGCCGCGGGAAGTCGTGCGCCATTTGCCGATTCAACGCGGCGATCGAGGGCCGATCGGCCTTTAGAATCGACCCGACAATAGTCGGCCGACAAACCGACGACGGTTCCCGCCAAAAAGAAGAGCAGCAAATTCACGCCGTCGATGATGTTCGTATCGTGAAACATTGCATTGGGCAAGTAAGCTCCCATTGCGGCCAACAGCAGCAGACCTGTTTGCCGCACCCACAGGGGCGCCGTCGCATTAGCCCACAGCCGCCAAGCGTCGCGAATCCACAGCACTAACAACAGGATGAACAAGCCCATGCCTGCAAGTCCGGTTTCCACCAGCAGTGCCAGGAAACCGTTGTGCTGCGTGTAGGGGTACGTCTTTTCCAGAGGCAGGTCGCTTGAACGATCGGCCAGATACGGCAATCGTTCCAGATCATATTGACCGTAGCCGCAACCGAGCCAAGGCCGATCCAAAAACATTTTCCACGCCACCTCGGCCAAAATCGGCCGCAGCTCGGCCGAATCGGCGGCGGCCGTTGCATCGAGCTTTTCGTCGCGCTTCAAATTCCAGATGCTGTCCCAGCTTGTTGCCAACAAAACCAGGGCGGCTGCTAGGCCGGCACTGAACAGCACTCTTCGCCATTGGCGCGGCAACGACAGGCCCAACACAATGGCGGTTGTCAGTGCGGCCGCAATCCACACGCTGCGAGTAAGCGTGGCGAAGACGCCTGCAAACGACAGCCCGGCAAACGCCATCAGCAGCAATTGTCCCAACCGGCCCAGCCGCGGCCAGAACATCAGCACCGCTGCCAGCCCGGTGAGCAAGTAAATTCCCATGGCTGCGGGATTGAGAAACGGGCCCCGCGCTCGGCCGAAAAACTGGTGCTGCGGTAAAGCAATGTACTGCGGAAACACGGCCCACAGTTGACCGCTTCCTTCGGCTAACGAGATGGCAACCAGATACAGTTCCAACACGGCAATGCCGGCGAACATACCGATCACGCTGCGCTCATTGAGCGGCGATTGACGCGCAACCCAATACACTGCGGTGGGAATCAGCCAGTACAACAGCAAGTGCGAGACCGGCATGCCGTTCACTTTCTGCCAATCGTGGCTGAATGTGCTTGCCGTCACGAGGGCGAGAAATGCAAACAAGACCCAGTCGGCGCGGCTAAGTGGTTTGGGATCGGCCGCTCCTAACATCCGCCGCGCACCGTAGGTGACAACCAACAGCACAATAAACAACCGATCGACCGTGAGCGGAAAGCCCGCTTCGCTGTGCCAAAAGAAGTAGCCGAAGCTGGCAGCGATGGCGATCATGACAGTGCAGCCAGCCAAGAGCGAACCGCGCAGCACGAACCAAGTGGCCCACACCAGGCCGCAGGCAACGGCGATCAGCAGCAGAAAATCCATCGCGTCAAAAGTTTCAGCCGGCCGCTAGCGGCCAATCAAGCGGTCGCAGCCGCCGGCGCTTGCAGTGGTATCGGTGTGCTTGGCGCCGATTTGGTCGTGGAGTTCGATTTGGGAATGAAATGGCGTTCGATCAAGCGATGAAACGTGTATGCCACCGGCAGCGAAGCCACAAGGCACAACGGCAAAACCCCAAGCAAAGTTGCTGCATTGCCGTACACGCCGGAGCGGAAAAACGCGAAGCTGATTCCCTTGGCCACCAGCGGATGACACAAATACACGCTGTAACTCATGCCGCCCACAATTCGCAAAGGCCGCAGCACCAGGGCGTTTTTGAGCTTTTGGTCGTACGGGTACAGGAACGAAGCCAGCAGTGCAAAACTATACGCCACAAAACGTTCCATATCGTGGTTGGGATAGAACTCTAACAAGTGGCTGGGATTACGCAGCGACGCGAGCACTCCCAACGCCAACAGGACATGGATCCAGCGGATTTGCCTGGGCGTGGCCTTGTTTACGCGGAAATAAAGCAAAATTCCGGCGGCGATCTGAAACCATCCGCCATCCAATAGCGAGCCTTTGACATCCCAGCCCAGAAACCAACCGATTGTTTTGCCCACGAAGACGACAACCGTGACCACCACGGCCGCGGAAAAAATCCGGCCGCCGGCCAGCAAAAGTATCAATGCCGCGATGACGTAAAACTGTTCCTCGTAGCACAACGTCCACGTGTTGGGCAGCAAATGCTGTGCGTGGCCGCCGAACACGCAGTGCCGCCACGATTCGGTGAGCGTCAGGTTTCCCAACCATTCCCAACGGCTCATTCCGTCAGGATTGGGCACGGTGAAAATACCGTCGTGAATCGCGCCGGGCCAGCGAGCATGCACGGCTAGAATAACGAGCGCCGACAGACCGATGGCGGTCCAATACGGCGGGTAAATTCGCCAAAATCGCCGCTTGGCAAATTCGATCACGCCACCCTTTTTCTGCCGCGCGTGGAGCGTGGCCATGATGCAATAGCCGCTGATCACGAAAAAGATGGGCACGCCGATCCATGCCCGGGCAGCAAGCCACATACCCAGCGAACTGGCGCTATTCACCTTGCCCGATTGATCCACGAAATAATGCCGGGCTACCTGCATCGTGGTGTGAAACACCACCAGCATCAGGCAGCACAAGCCGCGCCACATGTCCAGCGTTTCGTAACGCTGCGACTTGGCGGGCCGAATCTTCGGGACGGTTATCACCCTCGACGTCGGTTGATTACTTTCGGCGACAACAGGTTCGAGCAATGCGGTAGTCGACACCCAGGGCCTCTGGAAAAAGAGGGACGGCTAGCGGCTGGCAACCAGTTTGCCCAGCGCCTGCTTCATCGAAAGACGACCGCCGAATACGGGCTGCCCGTTCGATTTCCCGTTGAGCGGACGCGCGACTTCCGGCTTCGCGTCAAAGCCTTCGTCCAGCGGAAGTGGGTCGGAAACCGGTACCGTCAGAAACACGACGCCCAAACCAACAACCAAACCGCCAAACATTCCGCCGAACACGATGGCGGCCTTGCCCGGGCCAACGGGACGATCGCCGGCAACCGGAGCATCGACAATCGCAATCAGGCTGGCGGTTCGTGCCGCGGCCTGACTGGCGCGAGCTTCGGCCAATTGTTGTTCGGCGGTTTTAAGAATGTCGGAGGCGCTGATTCCGCTCGTTCACAAGGTTGCCGTACTCAGCCCGCATTTGGGCCAACGTAGTCAAACGATGGCGGGAATCGGCCAGTTGCGCTTCCAGGGCGGCGGCACGATCTTGCGACAACCGCAGTTCGACTTGCACGCCGCGGATTGCCGAATCGATTTCGTCCCGCACGTGTGCGGCGATTTCCTGCTCCGAAATCTTCGCCGCCATCACTTGCGGATGCTCTTCGGTCATGTTGCCTTCGAGTTGGGCCGTACGCAATTGGGCATCCACCAGCCCGTCTTTCAACCGGCGCAGCACCGGCTGCGATTCCAGCAGGCGATTGGGGGCGGCCCGCAGTGCACCGGTGTCGTCCTTCGAAGCGGCCAATACCTGCAGCAATTCTTGATTGGCTTCGATGCTTTGTCTGGCGTCACGCAGTTCATGTTCCATATCGCTGATCGAGCGGCGCAGCGGGCTATCGCCGCCATTCAGGTCGTTCAACAATCGCAGTTCGCCCAGGTCAGGCCCCACCTTGCCTTCGATGGTCGTGAGCCGCTGGGTGGTGGTGTCGAGATCGGCCTTGGCCAGATCGGCGGTTTTCGCCAGTTCGGCAATCAGGCTTTGGGCTTTCAGATCGCGCAGGTCTTGCGAGCGAACTTGCAGTTGCTTGCAAATGGCGGCGGACAGCGTAACCGCCCGCGCCTTGCTTTCGGCTTCCACGTTCAAATAAAACACTTCTGTCTTGCCAAATTCGGCTCCTTTGGGCGGAGTCAATTTCACGCGGCTTTGCAACGCGATGACTGCCGCATCAGTCGGCCAAGCATTCGTGTTGGAGTCGGTCGATCCTGGGCCAACTTCCGTCAAAGCGGCAGCCAACACCGTGCGGCTGCGGGCCAGTTCCAGAATGGTTTCCTGCAGCGTTTTCATATCGTCGGGCTGCTGGAATTTTC
Organism: Pirellulales bacterium; assembly: GCA_963773925.1. Lineage (GTDB taxonomy): Bacteria > Planctomycetota > Planctomycetia > Pirellulales > JADZDJ01 > CAVRAW01. Next base: position 11,149 of record CAVZDC010000019.1, on the reverse strand, counting down.
CCGGCCGAGTGGTGGCCGCTCCCATCACTTCGTCGCGCACCATCAAGGCTTGTGACGCTTCCCAAGCGGGCCGATGAAACAGCGCGTAGCCGGCGGCCAGAACGGTAATCACCACGACCGGCGCCAGCCATCGCCGCGGATTGCTCCGCAAGATCAGAATTACATCAGCTGGATTGACAACCGAAGCCTGGTGCCGCGACATGGAAAGCATTTCCTTGATTGAGCCTGCGAAATCGTTACTTGCGAGCGAAATGGAAAGCAAAGTCGATGCCGCCTGTTCTGCCGGCGCCGGTGCGGAATTTCGGTATCAATCGCAAACAATGAGCCAAACTGAACTTGCGCGTGCGCACGAGAAGCCGGATCGCACGATCACCCAGCGGCAGCCTTCCGCGCGGCTGTTGAGAACAGGCCACAACGCGTTGACGGGACAACACAGGTGGCGAAATGGCAACATGCTAATCGACGCCATCGCCGGCCGGTGTGGAAATTGACCGATAAAATCCGGCCGAAATCATTTGCTTCGCAGGCGCTTGCGGGGAATGTTTCAGTATTCGGTAGTAAAGCGGCGCAATCGATGCGCGCCGCCGGCTCATGTTCTGCCCCTTGATCACCGACCGCCAAACATCACATGCACGTCACATTGCACACCGACTTTGCTTCGCTGGACGCCTGGTCCGCAACTTGGAACGAACTGGCCCGTGGGATACCGTTTCGGCGCTGGGAGTGGGTCGAAACGTGGTGGCGGCACTACGGCTGCGACGAATTCGGCCGCCCGCGCCGCGGGTTCCAACTATTTCTGCTGGCGGTCTGGGCGCACAACGGAACATTGATCGGCGTAGCACCGTGGTACCGGCTAGCGGGCACGAGCGGCGCGCTCGCCGTGCATTTTCTTGGCGATGGCGAAGTGTGCAGCGATTACCTGAGCGTCTTGTGCACTGCGGGTCAGGAAGAGCCCGTGGCGTCGGCGCTGGCTGATTGGCTTTCCGCGCCACCGACCGAGGACACGCAGCGGTGGGACCGCCTGGAACTGATCGGCATCGACGCCACCGATGAGGCCGTGGGGCGGCTATTGGAAAATCTGCAAGCCCACGGCAACGTCGTGCATCATTGTCCGACGTTCAACGGTTGGCGAGTGGCGCTGCCTGCCACATGGGACGAGTATTTGATGATTCTGTCGAAGCCGCACCGCAATCGGCTGCGGCGCGCGTATCGCAACTATTTTGAAACCGGCAGAGTGAAGGTGCGTCACGCGCACACGCCCGACGAGATCGCCCAGGCCTTTGCAATTCTGATTCAACTGCACCAAGGTCGGTGGAAATTCCGCGGTCAGCCTGGCTGTTTCGCCTCGAGCACATTCGAAGCGTTTCATCGAGAGATTTCGGCCCGGTTGATGAGCGTCGGCCGCGCGGCCGTAAATTGGTTGGAGCTCGACGGCCGGCCATTGGCGGCTGAATATCAGTTGATCGGCGATGACATTACGTTCGCCTATCAATCGGGCATCGACACCGGGCGATTGGACGACAAGCCCGGCCATTTGGCGAACATGGCTTCGCTCAAGCGCGCCATCGAGCAGGGGCAATACGCTTACGATTTTCTGCGGGGTGACGAGCCATATAAAGCCCACTGGCGCGCGGCCCCGCGGCCGATGTTCTCGGTGCCGCGTGGTGCCGGCCCGCGCGGCCGCCCGTTTGCGCCACAGCGCTTGGCGGGCCAAACAAAGTTTGAAGCAGTGGATCAAATACGGCATGGCTCTGGCGGGCAAACGGAAGCAAGGCCAGCCGGTTCCATCCGATTCCGAATCTTGACGACCGATTTTTGAACGCTGAACCCTAAATCCACAACCCTGAAGCCTTCCATGGCGCTGGCGCTAGCAGATCTGATTCAAGTGGCGCAAGTGGGCGATGAAGCCGACTTAGCGTCGCTGCGCGATGAATGGAATCGATTGGCTGGCAGCGTGCCGTTTCGCCGCTTTGAATGGCTAACCACTTGGTGGCGCCATTATCGCCAGCCCGGCTGGAAACTGTTCGTTATCACGGTGCGTGAAGCCGATGACGAATTGATCGGCTTGGCGCCGTGGTATTGGAGCCGCACACGGCGCGGGGGCGCGTGTTGCGCTTTTTGGGAAGCGGCGAAGTATGCAGCGACCATCTCACTCTGCTGGCCGCCGACCGAGCCGAAGCGGCCGTTGCCTCCCACGTGGCCGATTGGCTCGCCAGGGAGTCGCGCCGTCAATGGGACACGCTGGAGCTGGTCGGACTGGATGCCGGTGATGTGACAATCGATCTGTTGGCCGATCATCTGGAGGTTCACGGCTACGACGTTCATCGTCGTCGCGGCGTGAACTGTTGGCGCGTGGAATTTCCAGACACATGGGACGAGTACGTGGCCTCGCTTTCCAAATCACGCCGGGAGCGCGTGCACAAGCTCTTGCGGCGGAACTTCGATACCGGACAGGTGAGCACTGGCATGGTGGAAAACGCCGACGAATTGGAGCCTTACTTCCGCCGCCTGGTCGAATTGCACCAGAAGCGCCGGGCCAGCTTGGGCCAGCCAGGCTGCTTCGCCTCGGCCCGCTTCACCGCGTTTCACCGCGACGTGATGGCGCAGTTACTTTCACTGGGCTTGCTGCGATTGTGGTGGACCGACTTAGACGGCCGGCCGGCGGCTATCGAATACGATCTCATCGGCGGCGACACCATTTACTTTTATCAAAGCGGCATCGAACCGGAGCTGGCCGATGATCGGCCTGGTTGGTTGGGAAGCATCGGTTCGCTGCGCGACACCCAGCGCCGCGGGTTCCGCTATTTCGACTTTCTGCGCGGCGACGAAGCATACAAGTCGTCGTGGCGGGCCACGATGCAGCCAGCGGAGGAAGTACGCATCGTGGCTCCGCGGTCGATTCCACGATTGCGCTATGCGACATGGAGCACCGGACAACTGCTGCGCCGCTGGGCGAAGATCGGACGGCGGAAAGCGGCTCGCCCAAAAACGAACCCGCCACGAACCGCACGGGTGCGTCAATGAGCCTGCGAAACACCATTTCCGATCACGTGCTGCTGGCCGGCTATTGCGGAGTTACTTCGCCATATCGCCGCTGGGTGAATCGCGCGAGTTGCGCGCAGGGAAAGGCGCCGATCCTGGTGCTCTTCTACCATCGCATCGCCGATGACCACGCCACACCATGGACCCATTCGTTTCGACTGTTCCAGCGGCAGATACGCTGGCTGAAGAAACATTGCGAACTGATTTCGTTGGAAGAGGCGCAGCACCGTATCCGCCGCGGCAGAAATGACCGCATCGCCGCCAGCATCACATTCGACGATGGCTACGCCGACAATTGCCAGCAGGCGCTGCCGCTGTTGATCGCGGAGAAAATTCCCTGCACGTACTTTGTCAGCTTGCGAAACGTGCTGAAAGGAAAGCCGTTTCCGCACGATTTGCGGCGGGGAGCATCGTGCCGCCCAAATTCTATGGCGCGAGCTTTGCTGGATGGCACAGCATGGCATTGAAATCGGCGCTCACACACGCACGCATGCCGACCTGGGCCACATTAACGACGAATGCAAACTGTACGACGAAGTAGTAGTCGCAGGCGAGGAGTTGCAATCTGCGATCGGCGCGGCGGTGCGCTATTTCTCGTTTCCATTCGGCTTGCCGCAGAACCTCAGCCGGCACGCATTTCAGATGGCTTACGAGTACGGCTACGAAGCCGTTTGCTCGGCCTACGGCGATTACAACTGGCCCGGCGACGATCCATTCCACTTGCGGCGAATCCACGTGGAAAACATGCCGCGGCTGAAGAACTGGGGCACGATCGATCCGCGCAAGCTTCAGCCGTCGTATGCGGTCGGCGATTATCTGCCGTCGGCGACGCGCGAACTGGAAAACACAGCGAAAAGCGGCGATTAATGTCCACGGCTTTAGAAACCGCCGCCGAAGATTCATCCGAGCCGGGAATTGCCGGGCTGGAAACGCCCGTCGTTGCGCCGCGCGCCGGTTTTCGCACCGACACGGTGGCCCAAAGCGTGATGGTGCTGCTGATTATGGCGGCACTGCAACGGATCATCGGTTTTGTGCGCGGGGTGCTGGTGTGCCGGTGGCTGGCGCCGGACGAACTGGGCCATTGGGACATGGCTTTCGGCTTCCTCACGTTGGCGGCGCCGCTCACGGTGCTGGGGCTGCCCGGCAGTTTTGGCCGATACGTGGAATATTTTCGGCAGCGCGGCCAGTTGCGAACTTTGGTGCGCCGCACGGCGACCGCTTGTGCGATCCTCACGGCGATCTCGGTCTGCGCCATTAGCCTCCTGCGGACGCAGTTCTCCGCATTAGTTTTCGGGCAGACGGAAGATACGCAGCTAGTGCTGGTGATGGCGCTGGCGCTGGTGGCTGTCATCGCTTATAACTTTTTGACCGAATTGCTCAATGCTTTGCGGCTGGCGCGCGTGAATGCCATCGTGCAGTTCTTCAACAGCCTGGCATTCGCGGGCTTCACCATCCTGCTATTGGTCGCATGGCGACAGGAAGCAGCGTCGCTGGTGACTGCCTACGGGTTGTCGTGCCTGATGCTGATCGTGGGCATGCTCTGGTTTCTGCGGCCGGCAGTGGCAGGAACTTCCGCCGGATACAATTCCGTCGCAGCAAGGGACAAGCGGCGGATTCTGGTCGCGATTGCTGCCGTTTGCCGCGTGGGTGTGGGTCACCAATTTGCTGTACAACCTGTTCGACGTGGTCGATCGTTACATGATCGTCCACACAGCGCGTGTTGCCGATCCGCTGGCCGAGGTCGGCAATTACCACAGTTCGCGCATCGTGCCGCTGCTGTTGGTTTCGATTTCCACGCTTTTGGGCACGATGCTCTTGCCACATCTGAGCCACGATTGGGAAGAAGGGCGGCGTGGCGCGGTTTCGGCCCGCATGAATCTTGCTTTGAAGCTGCTGGGGCTGTTGCTGTTTGCCGGTTCGATTGTGATTTTGGTTGCCCGGCCGTGGTTGTTCGGCATTGCCTTCAAGGGAAAATTCGCCGGCGGCATGGCCGTGCTGCCCTGGACGCTAACCTACTGCATGTGGTTCGGCATGACCACCATGGCGCAGAATGTACTTGTGGTGCGCAGAGCGCGCACGGCTGGGCTGCGTGGCATTGCTGACCGGCCTAATAACAAACGTGATCCTGAACACCATTCTGTTGCCGCGCTACGGTTTGGTTGGCGCGGTGTGGGCCACGGGCGCGGCAAATGCCGTGGCACTTGTGTTGATCTACCGTTTCAATGTTTGGATGGGCATGAAGCTGCAGCGCTCGGTGGTGCTTGTTTCGTTGTTGCCGATCACGCTGGGATTTGGTCCCTTTGCAGCGCTGGCTGCGCTGACGGCGGTTGTGCTGGCGGCGATTTTCACCAACCGGGTCTTTGACGCCGCGGAAAAGCAACGGCTTGTGCGTGCGCGTAGCTGGCTACAGGAATCGAATGGCATGATCGAACTTCAAGATTTCCCCGCGATTTTGTCTCGTGGCAATGCTGCCGACGATCGGCCGCTGCGCGTGATGTTCGTCATCACGTCGATGCACGTTGGCGGGGCGGAGACGCTATTATGCAATTTGATTCGCCGCATGGACCGCGAACGATTCGCTCCGGAGTTGTGCTGCCTGAAAGAGCGCGGCGAGTTGGGAGATCAGCTTTCCCGCGAAATTCTGGTGCATCACGATCTGCTGCGGCGCAAATACGATCTCCGCGTCCTGTTGCGATTAGCGCGGTTGCTGCGGCAGCGGCGCACGGACATCGTGGTTACCGTCGGCGCGGGCGACAAGATGTTTTGGGGACGGCTGGCTGGTCGCTGCGCAAGTGCCCGTGGTCGTATCGGCGATTCACTCCACAAGCTGGCCCGATAACATCACCTGGCTTAATCGCCGGCTGACGCCGCTGACCGATTCCTTCGTGGCGGTGGCGCAGCCGCACGCGGAACATTTGATCGAGACGGAACGATTGCCGGCCGCGCGAGTACGCGTGATCCCCAATGGCGTGGATACCGATCGATATCAGCCGGTGGAATTGAACCACGATTTACGCGCGCAGTTGCGAATTCCGCGAAGTGCGCCGCTTGCCGGCATTGTGGCTGTGTTGCGGCCGGAAAAGAATCACGAGATGTTCTTGCGGGTTGCGGCGCAGGTGCATGCGGAAGTGCCGGACGCGCACTTTTTGGTGATTGGCGAAGGCCCGCGGCGCCGGGAATTGGAATCGCTTTCGGCGCAATTGGGTCTCTCGCAGCGTGTGCATTTTCTGGGCAAACGCCCCGATGTGCCCCAGTTGCTCAATCTGCTCGACGTGTTTGTGCTGACTTCAAGAATGGAAGCCAATCCGGTATCGATTCTCGAGGCGCTTGCCTGCGGCAAGCCGGTTGTCGCCACACGGGTAGGCTCCATTCCAGCAACGGTGCTCGACGGGCAGTGCGGCTATCTGGTTGCACCGGAGGATGAAGCCGGAATGGGCGCGCGGATTACGGAACTGCTTTTAGAGCCGAAGAGGGCCCGGCGATTCGGCGCCGCGGGCCGGCAGCATGTGGTGGAAAATTGGTCGGTGGAGCGGATGGTCGCCGGCTACGAAGAACTCTTCGAATCGCTCTATCGCCGAAAGACGGCTGCTGGCTAACTCTGAGCCGGCTTCGGGGCTAATTCGACGGCCGCGAACGCACAGGCCTTGTGCGAGCCGTCGCAAAACGGCTTGTTCTTCGACTCGCCACAGCGACAGAGTGAAACCATCGGCTTGTTCGCCGGCAGTGGAAACGGATTGCCTTCGTGATCCAACAAGGTGAACTCGCCTTCAATGAGCATCGGGCCGTTGGGCGCAAGCGAATGGTGACTGGCATGGGAACTCGGAATTCGGAGGGTGAAGTGCGGAACAGATCGACGCCGCCCTATCATTGGCGGATCGTCATTCGCCGTCAATCGCCCGCTATAGATTGCGGAAGTCGGATTACTTTTCTTCCGGGGGCTTGGCCGCCATTTTCGGCTCCAGGAACTGCACGCTTTCCAGCAGTGGCTTGTCCTGGTCTTTGAATTGCTCGACCAGCGGCGCTTCCAAGGTAAATACCACGCTGACTGTCCGGCCCTGGTGATCGTGCACCAAATAATATCGCCATTGGATTGGCAGATCCTCGGCGGTGCCAACCGCCACTGCTTGGAGGATTCGCAAGCCCGAGTCGGTGCCGCGCTCGCTGGCTTTTTCGAAGCGGCCGAACAATTTGCCCAAGCCACTTTGCACATCGGATTGGAACTTTTCCAATTCCACAGGCTTATCGATCGGCTTGCCGGACGGGGCCACGTTGCACTGGGCGATCAAATCGCCGCGCTCCACTAGCCGCATGACGACCAAATTGGGCTCGTCGCGCGTGATGTGCCACCGCCGATCGTACAGAAACCGGTAACCCTTGGCCTCAGAGCGATATTCCAAAGGGGGCGCTTCATCGGACCGCGGCAGCTTGGCGTCCTTCATCGTGTCGGCGGCGAGCAGTTTCGAATCCAGCACGGGCGTCATCGTGATCTTCAACTTCGCCACCACATCCAATCCCGGGGCTACGTGGCCGATGCCGCGCTGCTCCTTGACGGCCAGCAGCAAACTGGTGGGGGCGTGCCGTTCGATATCGACCAGCAGTTTGCCTTTGAGTTCCATATCGCTGGCCACGCCATTGATCGCCCCGCCAAGCGTGCCGTCGATGGTGATCTCCGCGGCGCCATCTTTCACTTCCACCAGTTGACATTCGACTTCAGTGTGTCCCACGGCGTCGAGTCCCAATAGCCGCGCCAGCGCGTCGGCGTCGGGTTTCCACTTTTGGCCTTTACCGATTGCCTCGGCGGGGAGAATTTCATCGAGCACTGAGGTGTTGCCTGGTATGTCGATCAGGTCGAGTTCTTCCCGCGTCAGTGGTCCACGGGGCGAGGAAAGATTCACCGAGTCTTTACCGGCGGTTGCCGCAATGAACCGGCGGTCGTCGCGCAACTGCGGCTTGGTGACCTTATCAGCCACTTTGATCGTCGCCGTGGCATCGTCGTAGTAGCGGACCGCCAGCCGGTGATCGGGGTCGCTGCCGTCGTCGATGCGGTGTTCGTCGTAGGTGAACTGAGCCACGACGCTCATGGGGATCTGCTGTGGCTTTTTGTCGGCCTCGACTTTCAGATAGCCGCCGACGTCGAGACTGGCCGTTACGCGCACCGGCGCGGAGACTAAGTGGGTGGTGCGCAGGGCGTATTTCTCGGAAGCGGCCCTCCCTCCGCGGGCGGCGCTGATGGCCATCAGGCAGGTTAGAAGTGCGATTGGGGTGCGAAACCTGGCTTTCATGAAACCTCCATGCAGAATGCGGCGTCTAAGTGTGTGGAAAACGTGCATGGGTGTCTATGCGACTTTGAGCCGCGCATCGGACACTTAGGCACAGGGTTTGCATACCCTTGAGTTCCTTTCCGGGGTAGCCGAAACGGCAGAGCGGGCGGAAAGGCGTCGTCGAAGGCTGGTATTTGGGTTAGATCGACCGGCTGGCTAAAGCCGCATCAGTTCACGTAAGCAGCCAAGGCGAGCCGGACAAGGGCTTTTGATGGGCTTATTACCGGTTTTTACACATGAACGGTAAAAGTGATGTAAACTTTTAATTGCGCAAGAGATAGCGAGGTTCACAGTGCCCTGCCGAACCGACTTACGGCGACGTTGTCCTATAAGGTCAGACCGGCAGCCAACTCGGGTAGACCATCGGACACTTTGTTTCGTAAAACAGATAGCGTTCGAGGCGGCGGAATGCGGCGGCCGACGCTGTAGAGTCGAACGGGAGAGGAATGGTCGAAACCAACGCTAAACCGAAAAACTGCAGCAATTTACGGCAGATGGGAGCAATTCAATACAGTTTTCACATCGCTGTACTGCTGCGGAGCAGTTTGGCCAAAAAGATAACAGCCAGTCAGCAGGTAGCAAAAAGGAGATCAGGCGGCCAACGAATGGCCGCGGAAAAACTTGCGTGTGCCGGTCGTGCGGCCAAAGCCGCAAGGATTGCCGACAGGCTACTGAGCGAGGAGTCGCAATGAACAGTGCTTATTCACATCCGGTGTTACGACAACTGCGCGATCAGCAGGTGCGGTTCGCTCCGCGCGAAAAGCAGTTGGAACAGGCCAACCGTGCGGAACGGTTGTTGTCGGAGATCGAACCTGTGCGTCTACCCATACGACTACCTGTGCTACCGTATCACCGATTATCGGCCGACGTCTTTTGCGAACATGAAACTAACCGGCGAACAAGCAAGCCACGATTTGCGGCTGTTCGTGGAAGATTTGACGGATGCCGCGGCCGTGCCGGCGGACGCCGCGGGCGAGGAAGTGCTGACCGTGGAAGAGATGGCCAAGAGATTCAACGTATCGACCAAGACGATCTCGCGGTGGCGCCAACAGGGGTTGGTGAGCCGGCGGTTCGTGTTCGACGGCCGCAAGCGCCTGGGGTTCTTGCGCAGCTCGGTCGATCGCTTCGTCGGTGAGAACACTGAGCGCGTGAACGCGGCTCCAATTTCAGCCAGATGTCGGAGACTGAGCGCGACGAGATTGTTTCGCGTGCTCGTCGGCTGGCGGCGGCCAACGGCTGCCCGTCGGAAGTGGCTCGTCGGATCGCGAAGAAAATGAATCGCAGCGTGGAAACCATTCGCTACACCTTAAAGCAATTCGAGCAGGATCATCCCGACCTGGCGATTTTCCCGTCCAGCACGGGTCCCCTGTCGGATGAAACCAAGCAGAAGATCTACGAGCAATATCGCCGCGATGTATCGGCCGACGAATTGGCCAAGCGCTATTGCCGCACGAAAACCAGCATCTATCGGATCATCAACGAAATGCGGGCCAACCGCATTCTGGATTTGCCGCTGGACTACATGTCCAATCCTATTTCGGCCGAGAAGGGGCCGAAAGGCGATTCTCGGCCCATGCCCGGCCTCGATCAGCCGGCGCCGAAGAAGGCTCGTTTGCCTTGGGGCTTGCCGCCGTATTTGGCCAGCCTGTACGAAGTGCCGCTGTTGACGCGCGAGCAAGAAGTGCTACCTGTTCCGCAAGTTCAACTATCTTAAGTACAAGGCAACCAAGCTGCGCGAGAAGCTCGATCCGGCCCATGCCCGCTCGGACCAGATGGAACAGATCGAGAATCTGTACGATGAAGCCGTTCGGTGAAGAACAAGATTATCCGCGCCAACTTGCGGTTGGTGGTGTCGATCGCCAAGCGGCATGTCGGACCCACGAGAACTTCTTCGAACTGGTGAGCGACGGCAATATGTCGTTGATCCGCGCCGGGAGAAGTTCGACTACGCGCGGGGCAACAAGTTCAGCACGTACGCTCAGCTGGGCGATCATGAAGAACTTCGCCCGGACGATTCCCGACGATTGCGCCGTCGCGATCGTTTCCGCACCGCCAGCGGAGATGTTTGGCCCGACCGAGGACCGGCGCACCGATCAGTTCGAGCAGGAATCGGCAGAATCGCAGCGCGAGCTGCAGATCGGCCAGATTCTGGAGTGTCTCGATGAACGCGAGCAGAAGATCATCATCAGCCGCTTCGGCCTGGACCACGGCCAGGAACCGCTGACCTTGAAGGAAGTCGGCGCCGAAATGGGCGTGACCAAAGAGCGCATCCGCCAAATCGAAGCCGTGCCATGGACAAGCTCCGTGTGGCAGCTCATGATGAGCATATTGAAGTGCCCAGCGGCTAATTTCACCTCTTCCGGCCGCCTGTAGTGGGCTTTGAAGCAAAAGCCGGGCGATTTGGGCGGAATGAATGGGCCGGCGGCGAACTTTGGCGGTCGAAAGACCGTCTTCCCATGGGGGCAAAGCCCCGCCAGCCGCTGGAACGTATCCCTTTTCAGGGGGCGGCTTTGGCCATGCAAAAAACGCGCCGTGGACGGGATTGCAAGGCTAGGCCAGACTGTTATATTTAGTGGTTTTCATAGCCCCCTCGCAGGCTAGCGTAGCTCAACCGGCAGAGCAGCGGTTTTGTAAACCGCAGGTTGTGGGTTCGAGTCCCTCCGCTAGCTCGTCGCCGTCAGTAAGCTGGTCCGCGAGACGGTAGATCGGAAGAAACCGAGGGGGGTTTCCCGAGCGGTCAAAGGGGCCAGACTGTAAATCTGGTGGCACTGCCTTCAAAGGTTCGA
>CAVZDC010000018.1:0-248252 GCA_963773925.1 Pirellulales bacterium | reverse complement strand
TGTGTTATGTAGTCTACTTGGTTCAGTTGGTCCTGCTTCCCGAGCAGGCCCGGCTGGCCTTCGAGAAGATGCTCGCCTACGCCAACCATGTGGGCCTGTACGCCGAGGAGATCGGCCGCAGCCGGCGAGCAACTGGGCAACTTCCCACAGGCGTTCACCCATCTTTCGCTGATCAGCGCCGCCTTCAACCTCGACCGGGCGCTGGGCTGACGACGGCCGTCGCGCGAAGCCCGCGACGGTCTCCCGCCGACGGATCCGCGCCGCCGTTTGCCGCCCACATTTTTGCCCCGCCGACGTGATCCGGCCGACGCGATCCGGCCGACGCGATCCGGCCGTCCTGTTCGCCCTCCGGCCGGTAACCGGCCGTCCCCGCCGGGTGCGCCGCGCACCACCCGCCGGCGCCGCCGTCCTCACCACCGGGCACGGGGTGCCCGCGGCCGCGCACCGGCAGCGGGCCGGGGAGTGTCCGCCGGCCGTGGCCGGAAAGGTGGTCTGTACATCCATCCAGCGCGCGCGATAGCCCACCGCAGCGCTACCGTTGCATAAGGTTACTTGCTCCAGGCAAGCATCGTCGTCGATCCCGCCCCCAGGGAGGAACCCGTGCCGATATCCGTGGACACCGTGCTGCGCCGCTTCCCGGGCCTGCGGCTCGACGGGGAGCTCGCGTGGATCCCGTTCCGCGACGGGATGCTCGTCTACGGCGTGCACGCCCTGCCGGTCGCCTGGTGACCGGCGGCACGTAGCAGCGGCCGGGCGGCTGCGCGTAACGTCCGGACGGCTGCGCGTAGCGGGCGGGCGGCAGCGCCCGGAACGGAACCGGACCGCTGCCTCCACCTCGGTGGTGGGGCAGCGGTCCGGCGGGACCGGCGGCAGCGCGCCGCGGTGCTACTTCCCAACCCGCGGCAGCTCGTTGAGCTTGCCCGGCAGCGCGGTGCCGGTCTGCTGGGCCCGCATGAGGGCGACGACCGCGCCCACGCCGGCGAGCACCAGGCTGAGCCAGAAGCTGAAGCCGTGGCTGCCGTCCGGGCCGAAGTCGGAGTGGGCGAAGATCGCGATCAGGTAGAGCATGAAGCCCACGGCGAAGCCGGGAACGACAGCACCCGGGCCGGCGCGGGCAGGTTGGTCGTCGGGCGAAAGAGGCCGACGGCGAGCGCGGCCGCGCCGAGCACCGTGAGGACCATCGCGAACCAGGCGATGAACAGCCCGTGGTCGAAGTGCCAGGCACTGCGCGTCACGGTGCCGAGGTCCATTCCGAGGGCGTTCCCGAAGTCCCACGAGTAATAGTCGAAGAACGAGAAGATGAACACCACGAATCCGATGCCGAGAATCGCCCAGTCCAGGGGATTGACCGACGAGGCGTCGAAAGAACTCCGGGAGGGACCGGCCGGATTCGGCGGCGGAGGCGGCGGCGAGCCGGGTGGCGGCGGTGGCACGTCTGTCATGGTGATCGTCCCCCTCAGGGCATTGCGCAATGAGCTCAGGGGCCTGAGATTAGCGCCAAGTAACCCTCCCCGTGGGCCTGTTGGACCCGCATGCGGCTCGTGGGTCCAATGGCCCACCCGGTGCGGGAGAGCACCCGCGTGACACGGGCGGCATCCCGGACGGAGGGGATCCGGAGGGCGTCCGGTACGGGATACGGAGGGGATCCGGGACGTGCTCCGGACGTCGTCGGCGAGGGATCCCGACGCGATCCGTGAACCGGCGCCTCTTTCCACGAGGCGGCCGAGGGAATTGTGCGCCCGCGCACATGAGGGAGCGCGGGGACAGAAGCCGTCCGCTGGTGATCGGCAGCGGCCGGCGGCCCGCGGAAAACCCGGCACACAGGGCCAGTTCCGCTCATCGGCTCATCAATCCGACTGAATAGGATGATCGGCCCACCATGCGTCCCTACGGTGTTCCGGCGGACTCGCCGAGACGTCCGCACGTCCGAGACGAAGGTGGGGACCTCCTTGTTCAGATCCCTCTTGTCCGACACCCGACCCGGCCGCCGCTGTTGCGGACGGCCGTCGCCGTAGGCGCCGTCCTGATGGCCGTCGCCGCCGGATCCGTGCAACCCGCCGCCGCCCACGCGGCGGCGCCCGACGCGGACGCCTCGACCCTGACCAAGACCGTCCGCGACATCACCCAGCCCGGCCGGCCGACGGCCGCCCACGGCGACACCGTGGGCTGGACCATCGGCTACCACGGCGCGGCGACCGGCTCCCCTCCCCGGCGACGATCACCGACGCGGTGCAGGGCGCGGGCACCGCCCAGACGTACGTACCGGGCTCGCTGCACGTACCGCCCGGCTGGAGCCCGTCCTGGTCCACCGACGGAACCGGCTTCACCGCGACCGACCAGGGCGCCGCCACCGTCGCCGTCCGCGCCTCGAACCCCGAGGTGAGCGGCGACGGGACCGCCGTACGCGGTGATCTGCTGCCACCGGTGCAGGCAGCCAGCCGCTCCACCGGCGGCGACGGGTTCACCCCCGTCCTGTACCGCGCGCCCTCGGGCGACGTCGAGGCGTGGAACATCTACCACCACACAGGACCGGCCGCCCCGATCGTGGTGTGCAACGACCTGTCCACCGGGCAGCCGTGCGCGGGCGGCCCCTGGCCGCGGCCGCTCGACACCACCGCCGGGCCGCTGGGGACCGGCGCCACCGGCAACGTTTACAGCCCGCTGACCCCGCAGTACGTCACCGACCCGGGACGGCCCGGCGTGGTGTACTACCCGGCGGTCACCGCGACCTCCGTCGGCGTGGGCTGTCTCGACATGGGTGCGCGCGCCAACTGCGGCTATGTGCAGCTGCTCGCCTCGGACGGCACGCCGTCCAGCGCCAACGGCCTGGCCGGGCTGGTGGCGGCCGGGGGCGACGTGTACGGCGTGGCCAGCACCGGCCAGGTGCTGTGCATGGTCCTGGCCAGCCGCGCGCCCTGCGACGGGCAGCCGTTCGCGGCTATCGTGCCGCCGAACCACGACCGGCCGGGCGCCACGTACAGCCTCTACCAGGGCGCGATGGCGGTCGCCGCGGGCAAGGTCTTCGCGTCCTCCTCGCCGCAGAACGGGTCCACCGTCTCCGGGCCGCCCGCGCTCGGCTGCTTCGACCCGGCCACGGGCGCCGTGTGCGCGGGCTGGACCACACCGCACCCGGCGGGTACCGGCAGCGCGCAGTACACCTACAGCGCCTACGCCTCGTACGACGCCGGCGGGCATCGGACGGCGTGTGCACCACCGACAGCGGCGGCGTCCGGCGACCTTCTGCTACGCGCTGGACGGCAGCGCGGCGAAACCCGCCCGCGACCGGGCTCGACGCCCTCCTCGAGCGCCCTGGTGTTCAACCCGGAGGTCGTCACCTCCGGCGGCGACACCCGCAGTTACTTCGCCGTGTGGGGCGGACCGCTGCCAGGTGACACGGTCTGCTGGAGCTGGACCCACGGCACGCCCTGCGCGGGCTTCCCCGCAGTCGCCGGCCACCCGACGGTCAACGGCGGTGCCACCCGCGACTACGGCTACGCGTACGACGCCACCACCCGCTGCCTGATCGGGCTCGGCGACGCCGGTGTGCTGTTCTCGATGGATCCGGCCACCGGCGCCTCGCCCTGCGTCCACACCGGCGCGTCGGTGACCCTGCGCCCGGCCGACTTCTACTGCGACGGCGACTCCGGGCACGTCCAGGCGTACACCCGGGCCGGCTGGAGGACTTCGACGTCACCCATGCGGACCTCTCCGCCTCCACCGTCTCGGTGACCGATCCTGACGGCGGGGTCGTCGCGACACCGGCGCTCGCGCCGGACGGCACGGTCGACCTCTCCGGCATCTCCCGGCCGCGCATCCGTCGATCACGGTCACCGTCCAGCTGGTGCTCACCGGCACCGGTGACTTCACCGACACCAACCACCCGGCGCTGACGGTGGCCTTCCAGGGCGACGACCCGCAGGTGTGCCTGCGGACCGTCGTCGGCGCGGACTGCGCCACCGACCTGGTCAGCGACGTCGCGACCGGCGCGGACACCACGGGCGACCTCACCTCGCCCACGGCGTCGATCGGCGTCGAACCCGGGGCGCAGTGCCGTCCCGACGTGACGGTGAACAAGGAGATCTGCACGGTGTCGTCCGCGCAGCACTGCGGTCCTGGCGGCACCGGGCCATGGGCGAAGAACAGTCCGGTCGGCCTCCTCCACCTGCTGGGGGTCGCCTACTGGCGGATCACCGTCACCAACTCGGGCCCGGTCGGCGCGGTGGCCGTCACCGTCAACGACCCGACGACGCCCTCCTGCCACAGCGCCGGGGGGAGTTTCGACCTCCCGCCGGGCGCCACCCGGCAGGTCTACTGCAGTTCGCTCCTCATCGCGCTGCCGATGAAGAACACCGCGAGTGCGACCTATCTGCCGGCCCGGGCACCGGACGGCACGGCGCCGACCACCTCGGCGCCCTCGTCGGCCGTCGCCTGCTCGCTGCTGTGCATCCTGGCCGGGGACACCCGCAGCTGACCCTGCGTCCGGCCGTCCGCGTCCGCCCCTCACCCGGCCGTCCGGGTGGGGGGCGGAGCGCCTTTGCGCCGGCCGGCGGCCGTGAGCGGCCGCGCGCCCGTTCCCGCTCCGACCAGGCGGTCCCCGCGCGCATGTCACAGTCCGGCCCGCTGTTTCGTCACATTCCCGGGAAGGGCTTTCCGGATCGGGAGGGTGATGGTCATGCGGGTATTCGTGGCAGGCGGGACCGGGGTCCTGGGCCAGCGCCTGGTGCCGCAGCTGGTGGCGCGGGGCCACCAGGTGACGGCGACGACGACGAGCGCGGCCAAGCTGGACGCTGTTGGCGCGGCTGGGCGCCGACGGCGTCGTGATGGACGGGCTGGATGCGGTGTCGGTCGGTGAGGCGGTCGCCGCGGCCCGGCCGGACGTGATCGTGCACCAGATGACCGGCGATCTCCATGGCGCACGCCGGCAAGCCCGACCTCAAGCACTTCGACCGGTGGTTCGCCCCCACCATCCGGCTGCGCACCGAGGGGACCGACCACCTGCTGGCGGCGGCCGAGGCGACCGGCGTATCCCATGTCGTCGCGCAGGGCTACGCCAGCTGGAACGGGATCCGCGAGGGCGGCTGGGTGAAGACCGAGGAGGACCCGCTGGACCTGCATGGTGGGGACGGCGGCCCAGCCGGGATGGAGGCGATCCGCCACGTCGAGGACGCGGTCGCCGCCGCCGGTGGCGCGGTCCTGCGGTACGGCGGGTTCTACGGCCCGGGCGCCATCGACGACCAGGTCGAGCTGGTCCGCAAGCGGCAGTTCCCGCTGGTCGGCGGCGGCACCGGTTACTCGCTCGTGGGTGCATCTGGACGACGCGGCGAGCGCCACCGTGCTGGCGGTGGAGCAGAAGGCGCGGGGCGTCTTCAACATCGTCGATGACGAGCCGGCCCCGGCGAGCGAGTGGCTGCCGCACCTGGCGGCGTGCGCGGGAGCGAAGCCACCGATGCGGGTGCCCAGCTGGCTGGCCCGGCTGCTGGCCGGCGAGGTGGCGGTGACGATGATGACCGAGGGCCGCGGCTTCTCCAACGCCAAGGCGAAGCGGGAACTCGGCTGGGCAGCTGCGCTACCCGTCGTGGCGGCAGGGCTTCCGGGACGGGCTGACGTGAGCCGGAGCGCGAGGAGTTCGAGGACCTGCGGCCGCTGCTGTTCTCGATCGCCTACCGGATCCTGGGCAGCGTGACCGAGGCCGAGGACGCGGTCCAGGAGACCTGGCTGCGCTCGGAGGCCTCGCCGACCGAACCCACGTCGACCAAGGCCTTCCTGTCGGCCGTGGTCACCCGGATCTCGATCGACGTGCTGCGCTCGGCCCGGGTCCGGCGCGAGGAGTACGTCGGGCAGTGGTTCCCCGAGCCGCTGCTGACCGACCCGTACCAGGATCCGGAGCGCTCGGCCGAGCTGGCCGACTCGGTGTCGATGGCGGCGCTGTTGCTGCTCGAACGGCTCAGCCCGCTGGAGCGCGCGGTCTTCGTGCTGCGTGAGGTGTTCGGGTTCGGCTTCGCCGAGATCGCCTCGGCGGTGGGACGCTCCGAGGCGGCGTGCCGCCAGTTGGCGGTGCGGGCCCGCCGGCACATGGACGCGGGCCGGCCCCGGTTCGAGGCCGACCGGCGGGAGCGCGAGGAACTCGCGGCGCGGTTCTTCGACGCGTTCCGGGACGGCGACGTCGACGGGCTGCGGGAGCTGCTGGCCGCCGACGTGGAGATGGTCGGCGACAGCGGCGGCAAGGCCCCGCAGTCGGCCACGGCATCATCGGGCCGAGAACGTGGCCCGGATGCTGGCCGCGATCGTCGCGCCGTTCGCCCGGACCGGTATCGTCGTCGAGCCGCACGAGGTGAACGGCCAGCCGGGCGCGATCTTCCGCGACCGCGGACGGCCGGGTCCTCAGCACCTTGACGCTTGACATTCTCGACGGGCAGATCCAGGCGATCCGCTCGGTGATCAACCCCGACAAGCTCGGGCACATGGGCCCGGTGGCGGACGGCTGGGCGGCGTTTCGCGAAACGCAGGCGCAGGCCCGCCGAGACGCCGACTGACCGGCGGCGGACCGGCGTCGGGGGGCGGCGCCGGTGGTCGGCGCCGGGCCGTGTCGGCGTCGGGCCGTGTCGGCGTCGGGCCGTGTCGGCGTCGGGCCGTGTCGGCGTCGGGCAGAGAGCTAACCGATCGCGCCGGCGATCGCGCTCGTCAGGCCGCACAACAGAGCCGTCGCTCCCAGCACGGCCAGGGTCCGCCAGCCGGACCGGTAGGCGAGAGCCGCGGAGCACCGCGAGGCCGGCCAGCGCGAGGGCGCCCGCCATCACCACGCCCAGCAGCGCCACGGCCAGCCAGCCGCAGAACGCCAACACCCCGACCCTGACGTAGCCGCCGTCGCCGGTGCGCTGCACCGGGAGGACGTTCGCCAGGGGACAGCTTCTGCGAGACCGCCGCGTCCGGGTCGAGCGTCATGCCGTCGTCGGAGCGGAAGACGCCCTCACAGCGCCGGTGCCGTTCCCTCGGCTCCCCCACCTCGGCGCACGACCTGATGCTCAGCACCCCGGGCGTGCCCTCCCAGCGGGCGGCGTCGGCGACCCTCGGCACGCTCACGACGAGCGCCGTCACGCTGCCGGCCGGCACCGCCACCACGAAGAACGCCGTGACCACCAGGCGCCGGCCGCACGGCAGTTCCGCACGTCTCGTCCCACCCCTGGGCACACGCTCCCCCAACCATCCGCGTACTGCGGCTACTTGGTCAGAATTCCAGCTCCATGTAGTCGATGTCACCGAACTCCACCTCCAGGCCCTGCGCGCGGCGCCCGCGGTCCTTGAAGTACACCTCCTGCAGGCCCTCGGCGGCGATCGCCCGCAGTTGCTGCTCGGAGGCGCCGCCGGCCTGCGCGTCGAAGAGGCGGGCCGCGTAGGCGGGCGGGAGGTGCTGGGTGACGCGGCGCATCCGGCTGTCGTCGGTCGAGCCGGGCGCGGCGGTGAAGCCGAAGCGGGCACGGGTCTCGACGACGATGCCGGTGGCGGTGGCGGCCCGCTTCTTCGCGCGGCTGCGGACGCGGGGCTGCCAGTCCTTGCGGACCTCCTGCTCCAGGCGGTCCGCGAGGTCCTTGCGGGGCCGGCGCAGGGTGCCCTTCACATACCGTTCCACCGTTCGCCGGGAGACGCCGAGCCGGGCGGCCACCGCACGGGTGGAGCCCTTCTCGCTCTTCACCAGGAACCGCATCCGCGCCTGCGCGGACTTCGGCGGGGGGCGGGTCGCGGTGGCCGCCGCCGCCCGGTCCAGGCTGTCGCCGATGATGCCCATCCGGCCCTACTCCCCGTCGTCCTCGGTGCGGTCGCCCTTGATGTGGCGGGCCGGGTTGTGCTGCTGCTCCATCAGCTCCACGGCCCAGTACAGCTCCCTGGTGCCCTCGTGCTTGACCATCCCGGGCGAGACGCCCGAGGCGGAAGCCGCCCGGCGCCGGCTTCCCTGCCGCGTCGTACGGGAGCACGTCCAGCGGCGACGGGCCGGCCGAGGGATAGACCACGCAGTCCGACAGCAGGGCGACGGGCGTCAGGGCGTCGCCGCCGAACACCAGCCGCCCGGCGGGGGCAGGGGCGCTCTGCGTGGCCAGCGCGGTCCTGACCAGTTTCCTGTGCATGTTGACGCGGGCCGCGGAGATGACCGCCGCCCGGATGTCGGGGCGCCAGGTCGGCCGCTCCAGGGCCGGCCACCGCTCCCCCGGCCGGTAGGATGCGCCCTGCGGGCGTTCCCGCAGCTTGCCGATGCCGCCCTTGACCGTCGACTTGATCGCGGAGAGCACCGCGGCCATCCCCGGGTCGCCGTCCTTGTGGTGCTCCATCGCGGCGAGGAACTCCGCCGGGGACAGGCCGGCTTCGACCCCGAGGTCGGCCATCGTCGTCTTGTACGCGTCGGCGAGCCGCTTGTACCAGGGGTCCAGGTACGGGCCGGCCTCGCGCCGGACGTACGCCTCGGCCGGTGCGATCGCCACCGGCAGACGATAGGTGTCGACGAGCTCCTGGGCGTAGGCGACGGTCGGCGTCGCGTACCAGGCGGGACCGGTCGTCGTCGATCACTGCCAGCCGATCGGCATCGGGATCCTGGCAGAATCCGATGTCGCATTTGTTTTCTACGACCTTCGACAGCACGTTCGCGAGATTATCGGCGGTTGGCTCCGGTGGATGGGCGAATTTGCCGTCGGGCTCACCGCCAAGCACCGTTACCCGGCAGCCGAGCTGCTCCAGCAGTTGACGGCCAACGCGGCTGCCCGATCCATGGTTGGCGTCCAACAGCACTTGGAATTTTCTTTGCTTGATGCGCTGGCTACCGACGATCGCCAAAACCAGTTCCGCGTGGCGGCCGACGGAATCACTTACCGGATACAGCTTGCCCGCGCTTTCACTTTTCGCCGCGACTTCTCCGGCGCGGTATTGCTCCAACACTTTTGCGCCATCGGCGGCGGGGATCACGCGGCCTTCGGCGGAAAATAATTTCAGGCCGTTGTATTGCGGTGGATTGTGGCTGGCGGAGATTTGAATGCCGCCGGCAGCGCTCAAGTTGTCGCACCAGCACGCCGGTGGTGGGCGTGGCGGCGATGCCGGCGTTATGACGTCGCGGCCCAGCATTGTCAGACCACCGGAGAGGCGGCCAAAAACATTGGCCCGCTTTCGCGGCCGTCATACGAGAGCACGATCGGCCCTGGCGGCAGTGTGGCAGCGAAAGCGGCGGCGTAGCGGATGGCGATTTCGGTGGTCAGGCTTTCGCCGACGATGCCGCGCAGTCCCGAAACGCTGATGATCAGTTCGCTCATGAAGATGCAGGTCGCCCCTTTTTTCGGCGGCTAAGCCCAGCGCACAATTACGCTCACCCGGCTCATTATCTTTCAATTGTAAGTTATGTCCAACGCAACATCTTTCGATCTGCCGGCCACGCTTGCGCAACTCGATGCGGCCGCCGCAGCCAAGAAACTCACGGCCGAATCGGCCGCCATGATTCGCCGCTGGCTCACGGAGCCGCGCTATGCCGACTACGCCGGCGAAGTCGCCGCGGCAGATTACCGCGGGAAAATGGAAGGAGTTGGACGACGTGTTTTGGACGGTCATCCCCTTCGGCACCGGCGGCCGCCGCGGCAAAATGTACCCGATTGGCTCCAACGCCATCAACGATTGCACGATTGGCGAGAGCGCGCAGGGCGTGGCCGATTATGTGACCTCGCAATTCCCCGGCAAAGAACATCGCTGCGCCATTGCCTACGACACGCGGCACAACTCGCGGCATTTTGCCGAACTGTGTGCCGAAGTGATGGCGGCCGCCGGATTCAAAGTTTATTTTCTCGATGGCTTTCGCAGCACGCCGGAACTCTCCTTCGCAGTGCGGCACACCCAGAGCACCTGCGGCATCATGGTCACCGCCAGCCACAATCCGCCCAGCGACAACGCGGTGAAAGTGTATTGGGCCGGCGGGGTGCAGGTGCTGCCACCGCACGACAAGGGAATCATCGAACGCGTGATGAATGTCGAGGAGGTGCGCCGGAAGCCGTTTGCCGAGGCGCTGGCGGCCGGTCAAATTGCGTACTGCCAGAAGGAGGTCGACCAAGCGTTACATAGCTGCTGTGAAGTCGCAAGCCATTGCCGGGCCGCGGGAGTTGAAGATCATCTATTCGCCGCTGCATGGCGTGGGGGCGTCGGCTGTGCTGCCGGCGCTCAAAGCGGACGGATTCACCGAAGTCGAACTGTTTGGCCCGCACTCGGAACCTAATGGCGATTTCCCCAACGTGCCGGGCCACGTGGCCAATCCCGAAAATCCCGCGGTGTTCGACATCATCATCCAGCGCGCGAAACAAGCCGGCGCGGAACTGATTCTGGCCACCGATCCCGATTGCGACCGGCTGGGCGCAGCCGCGCCGCTGGCAGCGGCCGGGTCGGAATGGAAGCCTTTCACCGGCAATCAAATTGCCGCGCTGTTGGCAGAGTATGTGTTGGCGGCGCGGAAAAAGGCCGGCACGCTCACGCCGCAGCATTACGTCGTGAAGACGCTTGTCACGACGGAAATGGTGCGCCGCATCGCCGATCAGTATGGCGTAAACACGCACGGCAATTTGCAGGTGGGTTTCAAGTGGATCGGAGAGGAAATCGACCGCGCCGGCCCCGAGAAATTCGTGTACGGCTGCGAAGAATCGCACGGCTATCTGGTCGGCACGCACGTGCGCGATAAAGATGCCGCCGTGGCCGCCATGCTGCTGGCTGAATTGGCGGCGGCATGCAAAACGAAAGGCAAAACGCTGCACGAACAACTCGACGCGCTGTTTTGGCAGTACGGCTATCACCTGGAGAGTCAGTTTTCGCTAGTGATGCCCGGCGCGGCGGGCATGCAAGACATGCAGAAGTTGATGGCTCGATTTCGCAGCAATCCGCCCGACGCAGTTTGCCGGCCACAACGTGGTGCAGATGCGCGATTATCTCTCGCTGACGCAAATGGCGCCCCGCGGCAAACCGGAAAAATTCGACGGCCCCAAAGGCGATATGGTCATGCTCGATCTGGCGGCCGCTGGAAATTATGTGGCGGTGCGCCCTTCGGGCACGGAGCCCAAGGTGAAGTTCTACATGTTCACTTACGAGCCTGCCGAGCAGATCGCCAATCTGGACGACACCAAGAGCGAGTGTGCCGCGCGGCTGAAGCGGATGGCGGAAGATCTGTCGAAATTCGCCGCGGGCAAGTAGCCCAAAAATCCGAAAGTCCAGTAGATAAAGTGGGCTTTAAAGGCCATTTGGGTGACCTATGCTTGTTGCATGGGCACTCCTGTTTTCATGTTTCTGGGCCTCACCGGAATAGGGCTGGCCATTTTGTTGATTATTGCCGCGAAGCTCAATTTGCGCGGGGTAGACACGATTCGCAAGGCCGCCTGCATTGTGGCTTCGTTGGTCGGCGTGGGATTGCTGGTGGCGGGGGTCATTGTATATTCCGTCGGCGCGGACCAATCTCTCAACGCGCTGCAAAACAGTCTCTTGGATATCGAGGGGACGCTGCGGCACTGGTTCCAAAGTTTGTCGCTGCAATAGCCGCCTAATTTCGGCGATTCCTCGGTGATTGCCGCCGCATTTCGCAATCCAAACGAACGTTTCCCCGGCGCGGCGAAACGCTAAACTTCAGGTATGCCCAAGCATCGTTCCCAGAGCGAGCAGCAAGCCGAAAATTCGCCGCAAGCACAGACGGTGGGCGGGTTCGACTGCGGCTCTTGCCAAGGTGCGCACCTTTCCGCAAACACCCGGCGTGTATTTGATGAAAGACGCCGCCGGCCGCGTGATTTACGTGGGCAAAGCCAAGAACTTGCGGGCTCGGGCGGGGAGCTATTTTCTCAAAGGCGCGGCCGAAGAACGCCGCACGACCGATTTGGTGCGCGAGATTCACGACATCGATTATTTGGAAGCGGAAAGCGAAGTTGATGCGCTGCTGGTCGAAGCGCGGCTGGTGAAAGATATCCAGCCGAAATTCAACCAGGAACTAAAAGACGATAAGACGTTTCCCTATCTGGAAATTTACGTCCGCGAAGATTTTCCGCGCGTGGAATTCACCCGCGAACCGAAGGATCGGGGCA
Source organism: Pirellulales bacterium (assembly GCA_963773925.1). Taxonomy (GTDB): domain Bacteria; phylum Planctomycetota; class Planctomycetia; order Pirellulales; family JADZDJ01; genus CAVRAW01. The sequence goes on along the minus strand of CAVZDC010000018.1, from coordinate 236,178 downwards.
CGAAGCTGTACGGCCCATTCGCCAGCGCCGGCGGCTTGCGCGGCGCCATTCAGGTGCTGCAGAAGATCTTCAAATTCCGCACGTGCAGCCTGGATATCGCCGATGGCGACGAGAAATGGCGCTGGTTTCGGCCGTGCCTGCTGGCTTCGATCAATCAGTGCACGGCGCCGTGCAACCTGCGCATTTCGAAAGAAGATTACCAGCGCGACATCCATCGGCTGCGAATGTTCTTGGAAGGCAAGAAGCGGCAACTGCTCGACGAAATGCGCTGCGAAATGGAAACGGCCGCCAAGGAGTTGCGGTTCGAGAAAGCGGCGCGGCTGCGCGACGAAATCCACCTGCTGGAAACGCTTGACGATCGGGGCGAGCTCGACGAGCACGTCCAGCCGGAGGTGTTTTTCATCGATCCGAAAAAAGGGCTCGCCGGATTGCGCAAAGTGTTGAAGCTGCCCGCCGCGCCGCGAACCATCGAAGGAGTGGATATCGCGCACTTAGGCGGCGACGAAACCGTGGCCAGCCTGGTGCGGTTTATCGACGGGCTGCCGTTCAAACCCGGTTATAAACGTTATCGGATCCGCGGCGTGCAAGGCATCGACGACTACCGCAGCATTCATGAAGTGGTGGCGCGGCGGTTCGCACGGTTACACGACGAGAACGAAATCTTTCCCGACGTGCTGTTGATCGACGGCGGCAAGGGGCAATTGAACGCCGCGCTGGCCGCGTTTGCGGAATTGGGCATCGCGCCGCCAGCCATCATCTCGATCGCCAAGCGAGAAGAGGAACTCTTTGTGCCCGGGCAGGAAGAGCCGCTGCGTTTGAGCCGCCATTCGTACGCCCTGCGGCTGTTGCAATACGTGCGCGACGAGGCCCATCGATTTGCCCAGCATTATCACCACCTGCTGCGGCGAAAAAGCACGTTGGGCGAGTGAGCCGTTCGAGCCTGCGCCGCCATTTACGGCCATCCATGGGCTGGGAATTGGTCGCGCTGCGATCAGCAAAATAGTTTTTTCTGACTGGCGAGCGAAATTTTTTTGCCCGCTACTTGCATAATCGGCGAGGGCTGCTAGACTGGCCGCTCGTGGGAAATTAACCCATTTCACGGCTCAGACTGATTACTTCACTGGGAAATCGGCCCAACTCTGGCAAAGTTCACCGAGGACGGATTCGTATTCAAAACCATGGCTGCGGTTTCGCTGACGTATGGCCGCCACGAGCGAATTTCTCCAGGGGGAATTTACCCGGACGCTGGACGAGCGGTTTCGCCTTTCCATTCCGCAGGAATTGGCCGAACCGCTAACTGCCCGAGGCACCGAGTGCGTTTTGGTGAAGGAGCGTGCCGGTTGCCTCAGCCTGTGGCCTGCCGCGGCGTGGCAACAGCGGATGAAAGCGGCCGTCGAGCTGGTGCGCGCGAAAATGCGAGCCGGCAAGCTGGATGGCCGGCTGGCGGAAGTACAATCGTTGGGACGTTTGCTTTCCACGCGGCACAAAGAGGTGCAATTGGCAGGCCGGGGAAGATTGTTAATTCCCGAAGGTTTTCGCGAGTTTTTGCAAGTTCCCGCCAGCGGCGAAGTGATGATTGTCGGCGCAGCGGTGTGCGTGGAAATCTGGAATCCTGCCGCATGGCGCTCCGATTTGGAACATCAATTGCCCGCCTTCCAGAATTTGTTCGATCAATTGGCCAGTTGAAAACGTAATCGCGTCATCGGCGACTGAGTTTGCGACGACGGGGCTGAACGGATTGTTTCTCAAACTGCGACGGTTCGCAACTTTTTTATCTGCCCGCAAAGCCATGCCCGGTATGGAAAGGGGAGCCCGTTGATATCCCTGTCCGTGTCACCCGGAAATGGGAATGCAAGTATCCAGGGAGTGGGTGTACTTGGCATGGATGCCAATTTTCTTTTTCCGCCGGGCATGGCACTTTATAAGGCAGAAAATCAGCAGTCACCCGTTTAGCGTCGGTCCCCAGGCCGACTGCCGAACCACTTCGCCACTCAATTAGCCGCCGGCGGTGGACCACTGCCCCGTGGAGTGCTTTTCCACGGCCGCGGCGATGAAGCCCGCAAATAGCGGCTGGGCTTCGGTCGGCTTGCTCTTGAATTCCGGATGGAATTGCACCGCCACGAACCAGGGATGCTCCGGCAATTCGATGATTTCCACCAGCGAATGATCGGGACTGGTGGCGGCAATCAATAGTCCGTTGGCTTCGAATTGCGACCGATAGGCGTTGTTGAATTCGTAGCGGTGGCGATGGCGTTCCCAGATCACGTCGCTGCCGTAGCAGGCGTACGACTTGCTCGACAGATCCAGATGCGCTTCCTGAGCCCCCAGCCGCATCGTGCCCCCTTTGTCGGTAATCGTCTTTTGCTCGTCCAATAAGCAAATCACCGGGTGCGGCGTGTCTTTGTTGAACTCCGTGGAATGCGCCCCGGCCAGGCCCACAACGTCGCGGGCAAACTCGATCACCGCGCACTGCATTCCCAGGCAAATTCCAAAAAACGGAATGCCGCGTTCGCGGGCAAAGCGGATGGCTTCCACTTTGCCTTCGATGCCTCGCTCGCCGAACCCGCCGGGCACCAGGATGCCGTCGAAGCCGGCCAGCAGTCGTTCGGCGCCTTCCCGTTCCACCTGTTCGCTTTGAATGCTTTGGATTCGAACTTGGGCTCGATGCTGCATGCCGGCGTGATCGAGCGCTTCGTAAATCGACTTGTACGCGTCGCGGTGCTCGGCGTATTTGCCCACTACGGCGATCGACACTTCGTGCTCCGGGTTGCGCAGCCGATAGATCAGGTCGTGCCAATCGTCGATGTCGGCCGGCGGAGTGTTCAGCCCCAGTCGCCGGCAAATCAGTTCATCCAGCTTGTTGTCCTGCAGGCTCAGCGGCACTTCGTAGATCGAAAAATCCTTATCTTTCTCCTCGATCACCGCCTCCGGAGGCACATTGCAAAACAGCGCGATCTTTTCGCGGTCCTCCCGCGAAATCGAGCGCTCCGTGCGGCAAATCAGCACGTCAGGCTGAATACCGATTTGCCTCAACAGGCCCACGGAATGTTGCGTGGGCTTGGTTTTCAACTCACCGGCCGCTTTGAGGTACGGGACCAGCGTGAGGTGAATGTAAAGGCAGTTATCCTTGCCGACATCCAGCGCGAATTGCCGGATGGCCTCGAGAAAAGGCTGGCTTTCGATATCGCCCACCGTGCCGCCGATTTCGGTGATCACCACGTCCACGTCGTCGTCGGCCAGCTTGCGGATGACGCCTTTGATTTCGTTGGTGATGTGCGGAATCACCTGCACGGTTTTGCCCAAGAATTCCCCGCGGCGCTCCTTGTTGATCACACTGAGATAGATTTGGCCGGTGGTGTAATTGGAATCGCGCGTTAGCGGGCTGTGCGTAAAGCGTTCGTAATGGCCCAGGTCCAGATCCGTCTCGCTGCCGTCGTCCAGCACGTACACCTCGCCGTGCTGGTAGGGGCTCATGGTGCCGGGATCGACGTTGATGTACGGATCGAGCTTTTGCATCCGTACGCGCAAGCCGCGGCTTTCCAAAAGCAATCCGATACTGGCGCTGGTGAGACCCTTGCCCAGGGAACTTACGACGCCGCCAGTGACGAAAATGTGTTTGGTCATACCTGGTCCATTGGCAGTGGAATCGAAATGCGTCGTGCATCCGCCAACGGACAATTGAATGCGCGAGTTGCCGGAACGTCAATCCGACTTCCGGGCCAAACCAAATTCTCGCGTAAAATCCGGGTTACATCTTTTTTTCTTCGTCGGGTTTGTTTTCCTCGGGCTTGTTTTCCTCTTCGACCATTTGGATTTGATCGGGCGAATTGACCTCGATTTCCGCCTTGTCTTTGTATTTCTTGATCTTGCCGCTGACGCGAATTTTCTTCTGGTTGAAGTGGTCCACCGGATCATCGATCTTGGCGTCTTCCTTGAATTTGTTCAGTCCCGCTTTCGTAATGAACGCCGTGAACCCGTCGGGGTCGCCCGGGTCGCTGGAGGAATTCAGGAAGGCAATGCCTTTGTCCTCCAACGTGCGGCCGGCCACCACCACAAACTCGACCACAACTTTTTTGCCAACATTATCCTTGGCCTCTTCCGGCTTGATGACGTTGCCTTTTTGCTCTTCGCCCATCGCCGGCGCGTTCTCGTCGGCCGCGCGAGCGATTGCTGGCAACAGCAAGATCATGCACAGAAAACCTAAGCTCAGGCGTGCGATACGGTTCATGGCGGACCTCCAGATGTATTGGGCAAGTGCTTGGAAATGGCGCGCTGGAACGCTGCAGCCATTTTGGCCCACGTCAGGCCCCCAGACAAGGCGCCGGGCTTGAATTTCCCAACGAAGCACGGCTGGCGGTGGCCGTTGAACTTGCCGCAAACCGCACGCTTTGACGCCTACCCCGCCGCACGCCGGCGGGCGACAAAGGCGGCGTAGTCGGCCGGGGTATCGATGCCGATGGCCGGGTGATCGACAATGCCAACCAGAATTTGATGGCCATGCTCCAGCGCCCGAAGTTGCTCCAGATTTTCGAGCCGCTCCAGCGGCGTGCGCGGCAGCCGCGCCAAATGGAGCAAAAAATCGCGCCGGTAAGCATACAGCCCGACGTGCTGGAAGAAATGCGGCGGATTGGCCAGTAGCAGATCGTCGCGCCACTCGCGCGGATGGGGAATCGCCGCTCGGCTGAAATACAGAGCGCTGTAGGCCGTTCGCAGTTGCAGATGCGGTTCGGGAAGTTGAAGGTCGGCATTGTATGGCAGCGCTGCGAGAACCACTTTCACGCACGATGGGGCCAAAAGCTTTTCGCGAGTGCGAATTGGCGTAGCCAAGGTCGCCATCGCCGCGGCTGGGTTGCGGTCGAGCAATTCCACAGCCAAGTCGATGGCATCGGCCGATATTTCCGGCTCATCCCCTTGCACGTTCACCACGATATCGACCTCCCCCAGGCGGTTTGCCACTTCGGCGATGCGATCGGTGCCGCTGGCGCAATCGGGGCTTGTCAGAAGCACTTCGCCGCCGAAACCGCGGACTACCGCTGCGATTTCCTCGCTGTCGGCCGCCACGCACACGCCTTGCGGACGGCGCGCTTGGCAAGCCGCCTCATAGGTGTGCTGAATCAACGGCTTGCCTGTCTCGCTGAGCAGCAGCTTCCGCGGCAAACGGGTGGAGGCCAACCGAGCCGGAATGACCACCTGGCTGGTGGCCGACTGCGGGGCACTTTGCTGCCCGTGTGCAAACCGAACGTGCGGGCCGGAGATCGAACGACTGGCAAACTGCCGTTGCGAGGTCTTTTCCATACGTGCTCCTCCTTGAGCAATCGCTAGAGGCGTTAATGTCTAAACGAATCGGCCTGTTAGGGACAGATCAGCCGGTAATTCAGGTCGAATTCGCCAAACCCAGCGAATTCGCGGCGACCCAACATTTTCTCCGGCAACAAGATAGAATATCCTAACAGGTTCCTAGGAAACGCCTGATCCACGAAGGAGTTGCGTGCATGTGCGGCATTGTTGGCTATGTGGGGCACCAGCAGGCCATCGACTACCTGATCGAAGGCCTGCACCGCTTGGAATACCGCGGCTACGACAGCTCCGGCGTGGTAACCATCACGCCCAAAGGCAAATTTGCCCTGGTGAAAACGGCCGGGCGGATCGACCTGTTGGAACAGAAGCTGGCCGACACTTCGGCAGAAGGCACGATCGGCATCGGGCACACCCGCTGGGCCACCCACGGTGCGCCGACGGACGAAAATGCCCATCCGCACTTGGGCGGCAAGCAAGTGCTGGCGCTGGTGCACAACGGCGTGATCGAAAACTTTCGCACCCTGAAAGAGCGCCTGGAAAGCGAAGGCTACGTTTTCCGCAGCGCCACCGATAGCGAAATTATCGCCCACCTGATCGCCAGTTGTCTGGAAAAACAAAACGAACAAGCCGGCCGGGCAACAGGCTCCAACGGCGAAGGAAAGGCCAAAGCAGAGCCCGACGGATCCGCACGAGCCGCTGATTCGCGCAGTGCAGGAGGCGCTGACCCAATTGCGCGGCACCTACGGATTGGCGATCATCTTCCGCGAACATCCCGACGTGTTGATCGCGGCGCGCTTGGGCAGCCCGCTGGTTGTCGGCGTGGGCGAAAACGAGCACTTCGTGGCCAGCGACGCTTCGCCGCTGGTGGGGCACACGCAGCGCATCGTGTATCTGGCCGATCATGAATTGGCCGTCGTCACAGCCGATTCGCTGCGCGTGATTCATCGCGAGCAGGGCCTAGTCAGCCACCGCGTGCGCGACTTGGAAATCGAATCGGGACAGGTGCAGTTGGGCGCCTATCCGCACTACATGCTCAAGGAAATTTTCGAGCAGCCCGAATCGCTGCAAAACGCCATGCGCGGCCGCTTGGATAGCGAGGAAGCCACCGCCGTGTTCGGCGGACTGAACCTGACGCCGCAACAATTGCGGCGGGTGAATCGCTTGATCCTCACGGCCTGCGGCACCAGTTGGCACGCAGCCATGGTGGGTGAATACCTGATCGAGGAATTCGCGCGCATTCCCGTGGAAGTGGAATATGCCAGCGAATTGCGTTACCGAAATCCGCCGCTGGATCAGGACACGCTATTGTTCGCCATCACGCAAAGCGGTGAAACGGCCGATACGCTGGCCGCCTTGCGCGAAGTAAAGCGCAAAGGGCATCCGACGCTGGCGATTTGCAACGTGGTGGGCAGCACCATCGCCCAAGAAGCCGACGGCGGCATTTATCTGCACGCCGGGCCGGAAATCGGCGTGGCTTCGACCAAGGCGTTCACCTCGCAATGCCTGACCTTGGCGATGTTGGGCCTGTACTTTGGCCGCATCCGTCACCTGAGCTACGGCGCCGGCACGCGGATCATCGATCAAATGCTGCAATTGTCTGAAAAGGTGCGGCTGGCCCTGGAGTGCAACAACACGGTGCGCCAGATTGCCGCCAAGTATGCCCATTGCACCAACTTCCTGTACTTGGGTCGCCAATACAATTTTCCCACGGCACTGGAAGGCGCGCTGAAGCTGAAAGAAATCAGCTACCTGCACGCCGAAGGTTACCCGGCGGCCGAAATGAAGCACGGCCCCATCGCGCTGGTCGATGAGCATACGCCCAGCGTGTTTGTCATCCCGCACGGGCAAGTGTACGAGAAGGTGATGTCGAACTTGGAAGAAATCAAGGCCCGTGGGGGACCGGTGATCGCCGTGGTGACCGAAGGCGATACGCGTGTGGCCGCGCTGGCCGACGACGTAATTCAAGTCCCGTCGGTCGAAGAATTTCTACAGCCCATCGTGGCCGTCATACCGCTGCAGCTCCTGGCGTATCACATTGCCGTGATGCGCGGCTGCGACGTCGACAAGCCGCGCAATCTGGCCAAGAGCGTGACGGTGGAATAACCGAACGACGAACTATGAGCAATGAACATTGAACGACAGAAGTGACATGCGTCGTCTCTCTTTACGGTTCACTGTTCATCGTTCATAGTTCATCGTTATCTTCCGGGCCCGTAGCTCAGTTGGTTAGAGCAGGGGACTCATAATCCCTTGGTCGGGGGTTCGAATCCCTCCGGGCCTACTTGATTCCGGCGTTTCCTCCCGTCGTGCAATTGCATCTTAAATGGCAACCGCGACTTAGCCCCATCGGGGTAATGCAGGCTTTTTCGCGCCGGCGCATAATTCGGGATTCAGGACTGGAACGAAGTGGCCGATCGACGGTTTGATGGATATGAGCAAGCGCCTGTTCTCGGGCAAATATCGTCCGATTATCGAATTGCACTGGCCCGCTCTGGGCATAGCGATCTTTCAATTGGCTGCGGTAATCGTCGTAGATTACCTGACCGGCAAGGACGTTTCCTTCACGCTGCTGTATTTGTTGCCGATTTCCACGGCGGCCTGGTTTGTGGGCCGCAACGCGGGGCTGGTGTTTTGTGGGCTGGCCGCTGTCGCCGGCCTGGCCATGGAACTGGTGGAAGAGCCGCTGCTGGCCAAGGAATTTTGGAACACCGGCATTCGACTGGGCCTGTATCTGACGTTCTCGATGCTGCTCAGCTACGCCAAAGACCACTGCTTTGGCGAAGGCGTGCTGCGCCGCACGCATCGCTGGGTGGGAATCGGCATGGCGGCAGCCTGTCTGTTGGCGCTGGCGGCGGGAATTCTCCAGCGGCAGGGCGCCACCAGCGCGATTGCCGGCAGCGCTGCCAATCGATTGGCTCGGCAGAAGGGCCCGCTGGTGGAGCTGGCGGAGCTAGTCGACGAGTGTGTCCGCACCAGCCGCCCGGTGCTGTTGGGCAGCCGCGACCCCCGGGGCCCCAGTTGCGTGACCGTTTCGCGCACCGGCGATGTGCGCGATGACCCGCCGGCCACCAACGCCGACCTCAACGGCGGACCTGGCACTACGATGGGCTTGCTGCTCACCTACGGACGAGAATCCGTCAAATCTCCGCAGCAAGATTTCGTTTGGCATCAAACGCGACTGAAAAATTACTTGGAAAACGAAGCAGCGATGAACGGCCCGCCGGCCGAGCTGTCGCGCCATCTCGCTGACAAAACACAGCAGCTTTGGGAAACAGCCAAAGCCTGGAACTCCTTGCCCGCTGGACTGAAGGCCGCCGGATTTAGCCGACGCGACGATTGGCCGAGCTTTTGCCTATCATCGCTGGACGAGGCCATCGGCCGCGGCAACCTTGCCGGCGTCAAGCATTGGTCGGGCGAACTGGCCGCCGCCGCATTCTCCTTGGACGATCTGCACCGCTGGTTGACGTTCCTCGTGAAAAACCAGCTTACGGCACTGGAGTTCCAAAATCGCTGCCAGTCGCTGTTTGCCGCCGCTGAAGCGTTGCACCAACCCTATTTGCCCGGGATGACTGTCAGCCGCTTTCCTGCCGCGGTGCTCGGCATGAACGGCATGGGGAATTATTTTGAAGTCGAGCGCCAGGCCGAGCGGCTCTTCTCGATGCCCCCTGATCGTTTGGCTGAGATCGCCGCCGATCAGCATCTGACCGACGCTTCGCTTTGGGTGCCTCCGGGCGTGCGCGAAAGCTTCTTGAAGCTCCAAAGCGTGCTCTCGCCGGAGAATCAAAAAGTCTGGCAACAAGCAGCGCGGGCACCTTTTCACCACAGCTACCTGGTCAACATGCTGTACCGCGCCGCCGCGGCCGACGCCGACGACGAGCTATGCTCCGTGCTGAAAAATTCGACGCGCTCAATCCGCACGCCGAAATCGGGCCGCTTCTGGGCGTATTGATGTATCGCGGCCATTCGTTCGCAGGCCTGGAATGGAGCGACCGCTTTCAGCCGGAATTGATGCAGGCGGCTGATGAAATCAAACCTTCCGATTCCGATCTCGAGGCGCTTGAAGCCGCCTGCCGATGGACCAATCACTTCTACCGCTTGCCCGCGGAATACACGATGACCTTCACGCTCCGCGATGCCCTGGAAGAAAAAAAACTAGATTGCGTTCGTGCCACCGACATGATCGGCGCCATTTTCCGCAATGCCGGCCGGCCGCGCTTCGGCCACGTGCGCTGGTGCTGCGAAACCGGCGCCCATTCAGTCGCCGCTTATTTGGGCGCCGACCATGACAAGCTGCAAACCCGCGTGGTCGATGGCCTTATGCCGCCCGAAAAGCCGGAAGCCTGGCCCAGTTGCTATTTCCACGGGCACGCCTGGCCGCCGGGACTGGAAAACAACACGCAGCCTTACGCGGTGGAATTGTATGTGCGCGGCTTGGATAGTTACATCTGGGCCGAAGGCTACATCGTGCGGGGGCCCAATGCCGGCTGGCTCACCACGGCCGCCATTCCCTACTCAACGCATCGCCAGCAACAGTCGACACGAAAAGTGTTCGACGGCCCGTATCCGAAATGAAACGATCAGCGGGTGGCATTGGGGAGGTCGGCCATTTCCGCCGGCGGCCCATCCAGTGCGCGGGCCAGGTCGCCGTCGCTTAGGCGGTAGATCATGATTGAGTATCCGACCTCGTCGTCGGGTTCGCGCTGCCGCAAATAGCTGCACAGCCGCGCGAATCGTGCGCGGGCGAACAGATTGAAGATCTGGCCCCATTGTTGGTCGTTCGCAGCCGACTTCACTTGCACTCGCAGCGCAGGATCGGTAAGCGAGCTGGCGATACAGCTCGACGTTGCGCCGCAAGCTCTGGTAGACCTCCTCGTACCGCTTGTTCCAACGGCCGATGAACGGCACGAGCAGCACATTTTGCAACTCGGTGGCGCTGATGCAATAGGTGCCGCCGGCAAGCGGCTCGGGTAATTGAGTCTGCGGCGGTCCGCAAAACGACGGCAATTCGATGGCGTCGATGCCGTAATACTTTCAGTGGCGTGCTGCCGAACAGCGACACATACACCTGCCGCGGCGGCTGCGAGTCGGTCGGATGCGCATCGAGCCAGCGCTTCAACTCCTTTACGTCCTGGGTCCAATCCAGCGAGCTATCGACCAGATGCTTGTAGCCGTTGCGCGGCCCGCCGATCAGCAGATTGAAATACGCCAAATAGTTTGGCCAGAACCACACGGCTTCGACGGCCGACAGCAAAACGGCCAGCGCGACTAAGCCGCGTATGGCAACGAATCCGGCGCCGCGCACCGTGTTTTCACGCGGCGAAGCGAACCACCAGCCGGCGGCCCCCGCGAAAATGAACATCGGCGGATACGTGGCCAGCACGTGGCGATGGCCGATGTTGAAATGGCTGGTTAGCGCAAAAACCCAGATACACCGTGAACAACACGATCAGCGGCGCCAGGCGGTAAAACAGCCTTGGCGAATGGCGATTGACTGTTGCGGCTTGGGATGGTGGCGCGGCGCGTCTGCGAAAGTGCCACGCTGCCGCGCCGGCCAGCAACAGCACCAGAAAGAATTCCAGTGGGGTCTTCACCGCCACCGCGTACGGAAAAAATCCCAGCCAGCCCCGCGTGCTGAACTCGCCGTTGAAGAATGCGTTGCTCCCCTGCGTGCGCGAGAGCATGTATGAGTACGAGTAAAGGAATGCTTCGGGCAGCAGATGATGCTCGGTCGCAAATTGGCCAATGTCGGCCAGCATCCCAGGCTGTTGGAACAATTGGGCCGGCGGTGCGAGTTTGTCGATGGCTGGATTGGCCATCGAATAGCGAAATCCGTAGGCAGCCCAAATCAAAAACCAGGTTCCCACGCTCACCGCCGCTAGCGCGCCAACAATAACTACCAGTTTGCGCACTACACCGGCCACTTCACGAATCCGCCGCAGCGCAACTGGAAGCGGCGCGGGATTCAGCAAGCGCACCACCACCAGCAACAATGCCATGGGCAGCACAGTTGCGGCGGATACCTTGGATAAGAACAATCCGGCCAGGGCGAAACAGCAAAGCGCCACGGCGCCCAGCGAAACTCGATGCAGCAGCAGCCAAATCGCCCCAACGGACGCCAGCAAAAAGAACGTCAGGCTCAAATCCGCCAGCACCAAAAAACCATGCGTGAGCATCGTCGGCGAGAATGCGTACAGCGCCAGGCTGATCAAGCCGCCGATCGGCCCAAACAATCGGCGCGACCAGAAATAAACGAGCAATCCCAACCCGACCGCCAGCATGCTGGTCATCGCCCTGCCCAGCATCAGCATTCGATCTGGATCGTTGCCGGAGTCGAACAAGAACTGCGTGGCCAGATCGTATTCCGATTTCTGTTGCCACGGCGGATCGCGAAACGCCGGAAACTCGTACCCGGCCAGCCACACGGGCAGCGCGGTCCAGCGCTGAATGAAGTTGCCGCTTTCGGGATTCAAGCCGGTAGTCGTTCAGCGCCCAATAGCTGTAACCGCCCAGCAAATGCGTGCCTTCATCGCCGGTGACGGTTTTGCGGCTGGCCGCGGTATAGCCCAGCGCGACGTAACACCACTAGCAACGCAACAACCGGCCAGGGGCCGCTGCAGGAATTTGACGAGGCGATTGCCCGGCGAAGTTGGAATTGGAGGCCATTACTCCATACTAGTCAGCATTGCGTACGACGCGGAAGCCGAGATTCGGGTAACGAGAATCGAGCGTGTTCACGTTGCGGAACGAGCTGCGGGTGAACAGCGGGGCCGAGTGCCAGGCGCCGCCGCGGCGAACTTTTTGCTCGCCCGTGGCCGGGCCGGGGGGATCGTCAACCGGCGATTTACTGTAGTAATCGGCCGCGTACCAGTCGTTCGTCCATTCCCACACGTTGCCGTGCACGTCGCACAGGCCGAACGGATTGGCAGGATAGCTGCCCACCGGCGCCGGCAGTGCGTGGCCGTCGTTGGCGGCGATGGTTTTGTTTTGCGGATAGTACGTGGGAAACGCGTGGAAGAATTCCGCGTCGGCGGTGTTGGCAATCTTCGCCAGGGAATTCGGATCGTCTCCCGACCAGTAGCGCGTGGTGGTTCCGCCGCGCGCCGCGTATTCCCACTGGGCCTCGCTCGGCAAGCGATACGTTTGGCCCTCCTTGTCGCTAAGCCATTTGCAAAAGGCCACCGCGTCGTTCCAGGAAACGTTCACGACGGGTTGGTCGTCGGGCACGTCGAATCCGGGTTTCTGCCAGTTGTATTTCGGATCGCGCCCTTCGAAAACCTGCTTCTGTTGATTAAAACCCCAGCCGCCCGGGCCGCGCCAGGAATTGTCGGGCAGTTCGGCCTGGGTTTTGTAGCCCGTGGCTTCCACGAACTTTCGGAATTGGCCGTTGGTGACTTCATACTTGCCGAAATAAAACGGCTTGGTGATCCGCACCTTGTGCCGCGGAAATTCGTCGGCAAACCATTCCAACCAGCGATTGTATTGCGGAAAGTCTTTGAGCAACTTCTCCGCCGAATCGCTGGAGCCCATCACGAACTCGCCGGCGGGAATCAGCACCAGTTTCATGCCGATGGAGTTTTGAATGTCATGGTCGAGTTCGTTGGCTTTTGACGCATCCCCGCCAGCTTGTGCGAGGCATTTGCACGATGACCATTCGGCTGGCCGCATGAAGACCACGGCCACAGCCAGGGCGGCTACCCTATAAGAATAAGGGAACATCACGACGACACCGCAAGAAAAAGAACCAACCAACACTACGATAGAAATAACGCAGGCCAGGATGCCGCAAAAGCACCCTGGCCTTTGATTGTAATCACCAACCTACCAAGCCGATGACCCAATGAAATATTATAGTTCGCCGACCACCAAATTATACCAAGAGAAGCCCGTCTATTCCAAACCAAGTTTGCACAAGCCGAAAGGTTGGTGTGATTCAATTCTCGGCTATCAAAATGAAGCGAAGCGGTGGGCCTTGTGTCTTCTACGAAACCGCAAGACGATGCGACGGCCCTATACTTGGGCGGTTCATCTGAACATCAACGAGCATGTGCCGGTTGAAACTATTAGTCCCATGTGGGCGAAGGTCAAACGTAAGTTGAATGACCGTGGCATCGTCGCCTTCTGGGCGATTGAGGCGAACCGCCTCAACAAGTTGCACTTTCACTTGATTGTCAAGAACGAGATCACCGAGGCCAACTTGAAGAAGGCCATCGACGAGTCGATGCCGCCAAGGTCAACTATGAAGTGGCGGAAACGAGTCGAGCCGATCAAGAACGAATGGCGGCTGTGCCACTACGTCGTGAAGGCGAGGGTCAGTGGCCGCAACAGGCAGGGCGTAGTGGTGGATGACCTTTACCGCCGTAAGCGGCTCTTGTTCCATCCCAAGTTGCCGTTCAAGAAGGTCGGCACGATTGGCTACTTTTGGGAGAACGGCAAGAGCAAGAAAAAGTTGTGGGACGAAATAAAGGCCATCGAAAAGAAAATTGACGAGGGGTGGGCAGACCATCGAGTGCAAAAGATCGTCAAATATATCCACGAACTGGTGGGTGAGGCCGTGCCGTTCGAGAAGATCAGGCGTTCTTATAGCCACGCAGCCAATGAACAGCAGATCGAGGCATGGCTCAAGACCATGAACTTCGGTAGCGATTATTAGCAGCACTCAGCAGTGCGCAGGCAAAACACGGGCGGCGTAGCGACTTTGGTTTACTTGGAGTAGTCGAGGTGGAATGCCGTGGCCTCACGGCCTAGTCCTAATTCCATACAACGAACCTGCTGTTGCAAAATTAAGAATTGAATAATTCCGGGCAAAAACTTCCGTGTTGAGACTCCTGCCCGGTGCTCGCTAATAAGTCCGCCGTGCCGCTTTGTATTTGTACTGTGGCTGACTAAATAGCCGTATGGCACTGTTATCTTTCAAAGAATATATCGAAGGACTCTGGGTGGCTGACCAAAACGCCGTCGCAGGACTGAGCGGTCGGATCAATCCGGTCCTACAGGCTCACTTAAAACAGATGAGGCCGAAGCCGTTGAAACCGCCGAAGCCTGTCATTCCGCCAAAGCCGGTTACAAAAGTTGGATCGGTCCACTGAGGTGCGAACCTTACATCCTTAAAAGTCAGAGGCCGATTCCACCGCCTCGTCTGTTGCCTGATTCGGTCCATTTTTCTAAAGTTTTATACTTTGGTTGAGTACCATGCTCACAGACCATGTGTATATGGCTCTTGGGCAACATAATTAGAGTGCCATCATCTCCTTCAATCTCTACTAGTGTCCCGATTGTAGTTGTCATGTTTGAAATGTCATCAAGTGTTCGGTGTGCTACGAATTTAACATTTTCATAGAGACGCACTTCATTGGGAATGAAGCAGTACACGTCATACCGCTTTGTGGCATCCACGAACAATATGGGCAGGGGACTCTTCTGCCGCTCGAAAAATGACATGTCAACTCGTCGTCTACTAAAGAGGCCCATCGGGAAACGCCTTTATGGTTTGCTGCCAAGTCTAGAAATTAGAGAATCGGAATGATGATCTTCCGAGTTGCCCATAAGTATTTCCGCATTGTAGCCGATGGCCGGGGTGGTTAACGGAACTTCCGTTGTCGCCCACGTTTGCCGCAGTGATGCTCGCTGCATTATCGATGCTAAATGATGCGAATTCGGCCCTTCTGTAGGCGTCCTAGCAAGCTAGATGTGGCAGCCGTCGTAGGTAAGTGTAAGCGGTCGTTCTACCCCGTGGTTTCTACGCTGCCGCCTTGAATTCTAACGAGTTACGGCGACGACAAATTGTATCCTGTGAATTGTAATTCACTATTGACACTATGGCGGCATTCCGCTAGACTACGGCCAATCAAATAAGACCACTACAAAAGTTGGACGCCACCATGACCAAGCACGTTGCAGTATATGTCCGAGTCAGCACGAAGGCCCAAGATCAACGTTCGCAACTGCCGGAATTGGAGCGGTGGGCTTCGAATCAAGATGACGAAGTTCTTTGGTATCGGGACACGGCGAGCGGGCGAACGATGGACCGCCCCCGTTGGAACAGGTTGGTCGAAGCCATCAAGTCGGGGCGAGTGTCGAAGGTCGTGGTGTGGAGACTGGACCGCCTCGGCAGGACGGCTAAGGGATTGACGGCGTTGTTCGATGAACTCACCCAACGCCGTGTTGGGCTGTTTAGCTTGAAGGACTCGTTGGACTTATCGACGCCAGCCGGTCGCCTCATGGCAAACGTCCTCGCCTCGGTCGCCGCTTACGAAACCGAAGTTCGAGCCGAACGGGTGCAAGCCGGTCAGGCCGTGGCACGACAACAGGGGAAACGGTGGGGCGGATCGAAGAAGGGGCGGCTACTCACCGTCACGGTCGAACAACGGAGTCAGGTATTGGCGATGCGAGGTCAGAAGATCGCAGGCATTGCCCGCACGGTCGGATTGTCGAGGCCGACGATCTACCGACTGTTGGAGCAAGTCGGGAAACGGAGTAGTCGAACATGAGCATCAGCATGAAGGCCATCGCCGCTAAGGTCACAGCGTTTATCTATATTCGGGTTTCTACTCCGAGCCAGGAAGTCAATGAGCAACTGAAGATGATCCAACAGTATGCCGCCGACCACGGCATCGAGGTCATCGGCCAATACGGCGACTATGAGAAGCGGCATAAGACAGATCAACGTCGATCATTCCAAGCTATGTTGAACGATATTGAGACGTTGAAGCCCAGCATGATCTTGGTGCAACGTCTCGACCGCTTCGGCACGAAGGATGGCAACGAACTCGGATTCTTCATCACGACCTTGAATAAGCACGGCGTCAAGCTAGTGACGGCGATTGACGGCAAAGATCGCAGCAAAAGCGACTTGGAAACCACGTTGCTGAACGCCATCGCCGCATCGCAATCGAAACAAGAGCAAATCGACAAAGCCGAGCGGTTGCTCACCGGCAAGCGGGCCAAAGCATTGCTTGGCGAATACATCGGCACGAAGAACTTGGCCTACGGCTTCGACGTTCTTTGCATCGGCAAAGACGGCAAGGAAAAATGGCGACTTGTCGAAGATGGTCAAGACGTTCGGATCAAATATGTGCTGAATAAACAAGGTGACTACGCCGAGGCCGAACGCTACGGCAACGAAACCATCACCGACCCGAACGGCATCATGCCCGACAAGGAGATTCGGCATCGGCCCGCCAAGGATAGCTCCGACCGCCTGTTTTACTCACCGAGCATTCGTCAGGAACGGGTTAATACGCTCCGCCGCATCTGTGAATGGTTTGATTCGGGATGGACGACTTACCGCATTGCCGATCAGTTGAATGATGAGGGCGTGCGGCCTGTCCACAGCGACCGTTGGTATAGTTCTTTGATCGATGGACTCTTGGAAAACAGCGTCGTTATCGGAAAGCCGTCGTGGAATAAGACGAGCCAATCGAACTTTCGGCATCTCGAAGGCGGCAAAATCGTCGAGACGAGCGACGACAAAAAAGCAACTTATCGTCAGAACGACCGTCAAGAATGGTTTCAACCGTTCGATGAAGTGTTCGAGCCAATCATCGAACCGGCATTATTCGACCGCATTCAAGCCAAGCTCGAAGCACGACGCAATAGCACCTCCAAGCGGTCGCCCCGCAGCGAACAACTTTGGCTTGGCGGCTTATGGTGGGATGCCGATAGCGGCACGAAGTTGGCGGGCAACGCCCAAGGCAAAAACTTTCGAGTCAACCATCCCGACTATCGAAGCCGCAAACTGCCGTTCAGGGAAGCAGAGGCTTTCATCGCTGAGTATTTGAACCGAGTCGGTCAACGGATCGAGGCGTTCGGTGAAGCCGTCGAAGACAAGAAGTTGATCGAGAAGTTGGCAACCGAAGAGTGGATGAAGGAACTCCACCTGGAATACATCGTGCTTGAAATTGGTAGCTACCTGGAAAAGAAGCTCGGTGAAGGTTTCCACCAAGTCTGCGGCCACGAAGTCATCATCGACCACAACGATGATGGAAGCCCCCTCATTACCACCGACGCCGACTACCTTGAACTTTACTGTGAGATGGTCAAGGACGACATGGAACAAAATCAAACGGCGGTTCAAGAAAAAATGGCCGACCGCAAACGGCTTACGTTGGACCTGATGAAGATGAAAAACAAGGATCAATACATCATCGACAGCTATAACGAGCGAATCGGCCAACTGAGCCAAGAGATTGAAGCGGCAACGGCCATGCCCGACTATTTGAGTTGGTGGCAAGAGGTTCAGGACGAGTTGGAGCTATTGCGTCGGCGGCAGGCCCAAGTCGGGAAAGCCATCGAGCAGGGGAGCTTTGTACAAAAGACCGAAGCGATCCGCCGTTTGATAGAACGCATTGATTGCCATTGGACGGAAGTACTGACGACCGACAAGCGATTCCCTTCAGGGTTCAAGTCGGTCTGCGATAAGGTGACGATCCACAGCACGGCGGCGGCGGTGGATAAGGACGACAATCCCATCGAAACGATGACTATCGAAACTCCATCCCGATCGAATTCGTGATCTCCTTGGGCTCTGCAGCCGATACCGCTGGCTCAATCTGCGCGGCCCAAGCCAATCCAATCGGCGCATACGCCAGCCAAAGACCGATGGCAATGGCCATGAGCGAAACGCCAAGCCCCACCACCGCCCAACGAAGATTCGACGCCCCGCCGCGCAGCGCGTGCACAAAGCCGACAAGCGCGCTGAGCGCGCCGCATGTGGCAATGGGAATCGCCAGAATCGGCAAAAAGAATAGGATCAGGCCAATGCTGCCCAAAACCGTGGAAACAATTCCCAAATCCACCGGCGGCGCCGAGCTTTGCGATGGTTGCGGCATGTGGAATTCTCTCGTGCGACGAGTCTCAGTGCCCGGGCATATTCGGAATCAGGCCCCGTGTCAGGTAATCGCAGTAGGTCAGTGAAACCATGATCAGCATCCACAAAATGGCGGCAACAATCACGATCCAAGTCAAACGCGGACTGTAAATCACGTGCATAAAAAACAGCGCAACCAACGTCGCCTTGACCACGGCAATGCTCAGCCCCAGCCCCACGTGCCAGCCGCCCGAAAGCGGAATGAACGAACAGCCGACGGTCAGCACCGTAAGCGCCAGTAGCGTCACCAGCACGATCACATAGCCGCGCACCGAAACTGAATGCTCCGCCACGGCAATCTCCCTGTCAAAACCTAGAAATGATGCGTTCCCAAAAGGTACAGCATGGGCAGCAGAAAAATCCACACGATATCGACAAAGTGCCAATACAATCCCAGCACTTCTACAGGCGAATTGTAAACCGGCGAGAAATGCCCGCGCCGAGCCAGCAACAACATGATCAGCACGGCGGCAATTCCGATCGTCAAATGCAGTGCATGAATGGGCGTCACGATCCAATAGAACAGCAAGAACAATTTGACGTGCGGCACCTGGTCGGCCGACAGGCCTTCCTTGTCGACCCACTCCTGCGAGTCAAACTTCCAGCCGGGAATCAGGTTCTCGCGATAGTCGATGTAATATTCCACGCCCTTGAGCACCAGAAAGGTGACGCCGATCGCCGCCGTCAGCGCCAGGCAAATCACCAGCGCCTTTTGCCGGCCGAGCTGCGCGAATGCACGGCCAGCGCCATCGTGAGACTGCTGACCAGCAGCACGATGGTGTTGGCCCCGCCGATCTGCCAGCACAGTTTCACGCTGGCCGCTTCACATTCGTCCGGATAAAGAATGTGATACGCACCCAGCGCCGTGAACAACACGCCGAAGAACATCACCTCCGTGGCCAGGAACACCCACATGGCCATCGAGGAAGCCTGATGCTGCTGCTCCAAGTCGGCAAATTGTTCTTCCAGCCGGTGGCGCACCAGCACCGAGCTTTCCAGCATTTCTCGTTCGTCGGAGGTGAGAAGCACGTTTTCAGAGCTCATTTTGCGCCTTTTCCAAATGATATTGATACGGCGCGCGCACCACGACCGGCGTTTCTTCGAAATTTTCCTTCGGCGGCGGCGAGGGAGTTTGCCATTCCAAGCCCGTGGCGCGCCACGGATTGGGCCCCGCACGCTTGCCGTAATACAGCGACAGCAGCAAGTACATCAGCGGCAAAACGTAGCCGACGGCCAGAATCGAAGCCCCGGCCGTTGACAGCACGTTCCACACCTGAAACTCCGGCGGATAGTTATGATACCGCCGCGGCATGCCGTTGTAGCCCAGCACGAATTGAGGCAAGAACGTCAGGAAGAAGCCCACGAAAATAATCAGCGCGCTAAGCGCGACCACCATTGCGAATACATCCGCCCCGTCATTTTGGGCCACCAATAGTGCAGCCCCGCCATGTAGGCCATCACCATGCCGCCGACCATGATGAAATGAAAATGCGCGATCACAAAGTAGGTATCGTGCACGTGGATATCCATGCCCAAGCGTCGCCAAGAACAGCCCCGTCAATCCGCCGATCGTAAATAGGGCCACAAATCCCAGCGAAAACAGCATCGGCGTGGAGAACGAAATCGAACCCTTATACAACGTGGCCGTCCAATTGAACACTTTGATCGCCGAGGGGATCGCGACCGCGAAACTTAGCGATGAGAAGATCAAGGCCGAATACACCGACGTGCCCGCCACGAACATGTGGTGCGCCCACACCAAAAATCCCAACACGGCAATGCCGAATGCCGAATATGCCACGAACGTGTAGCCGAACAGTTGCTTG
Organism: Pirellulales bacterium; assembly: GCA_963773925.1. GTDB lineage: Bacteria > Planctomycetota > Planctomycetia > Pirellulales > JADZDJ01 > CAVRAW01. The sequence goes on along the minus strand of CAVZDC010000018.1, from coordinate 216,189 downwards.
CGGGCAAAGCAGGGAATGATTTCGCTGACCACGCCCATGCCCGGCAGAATCATCACGTACACGGCCGGGTGCGAATAGAACCAGAACAGATGCTGGAACAACAGCGGATCGCCCCCCAATTTCGGATCGAAAATGCCGATGCCCGTGATCCGCTCCACGGCCACCAAGATCAGGTTCATCGCCAGCACCGGCGTGGCCAAAAGCAGGATGATGCTCGTGGCGTACAGTGTCCAAACGAACATCGGCAGCCGGAACCACGTCAGCCCCGGCGCTCGCATCCAATGCACGGTGACTATGAAATTCAGCCCGGTAAGAATCGTCGAAAACCCGGCGATAAAAATGCCGACCATCGTGGGCACCACGTTGTAGTGCGACGACTGCGAGCTGTAAGGCGTGTAAAACGTCCAGCCGGTATCCACGCCTCCGGCAATCAGCGCGTACAACGTCCACGCCGCCCCCAGCATGTACAAATACCAGCTCAATAAATTGATGCGGGGCAGAGCCAGATCCTTCGCGCCGATCATCATCGGCAGCAAAAAATTCCCCAACACCGCGGGAATTACCGGCACCAGGAAAAACCACACCATCACCACGCCGTGCAGCGTGAACAAGCGGTTGTACGTATCGGCCGAAACCAGCGCGCCCTCCGGCGTAAGCAAATTCAACCGCGCCACCGAAATGGCAAAACCGCCGATGAAAAACATGACGGTAATCGAAATCAGATACAAAACCGCAATCCGCTTGTGGTCCTTCGTCAGCAGCCACGACAACATGCCTTGCGAGACGTTGATGTACGTCTCCGGCGGCTCCGGCAAGATCACTTCGACAATTTCCGATTCCAGTTGCGTGCTCATGGAGTGATGCTCCTGATCGGCTCCGGCGGAATCACCGTCGGCGGGGCCGGCTCGATCTGCCGTTCGCCCGGCTCCACACGCACCGGCGGCGGATACTCTTCCACGCGGCTGGGAGTTTCGCCCGGTTTGAGCGACTTGATGTACGCGATCAGCGCCACGATATCTTCCGCGCTAATCTGCCCCTGGAATGTCGGCATGATCGGCTGATAACCGGCCACCACCTTCGCACCGGGATTTTCAATCGACTGCCGCAGGTATTCCTCGTCGGCGATCGCCATGCTGCCGTCGCGCAGCGCCACCGGCTTGCCGAAGATCGCTTCCAGCACCGGGCCCCGGGCATGCTCGTCGGCGCTGTGGCAACTGATGCAGCGGTACTTCAAAAACACCTTCCGCCCTTGCAGTGCCAGCGACCCCTCGGCGCTCGATTGCAACCACCGCTGATAATCGGCCGGCTGCAGCGCCACCACCGTGCCGATCATGTTCGCGTGCCCCGTGCCGCAATATTGCGAGCAAAACAGGTGATACATCCCTTCCTTCGACGCCTGGAACCACACCGAGGTGAACCGCTCGGGCAGCACATCCATGTGCACGCGGAAGGCCGGCACGAAGAAACTGTGAATCACGTCCTCCGAGGTCAACAGCATGCGGATCGGCTGCCCCAGCGGCACGTGCAGCGTGTTGATTTCGCGCTGCCCCTCGGGATGCTGGAACTTCCACATCCATTGCTTGCCGATGCCGTAGATCACCGTGGCATCGGCCGGCGCGTGAAACGCGGCCACGTACACGTTCGCGCCCCAGATGAACATGATGCAAAACACGCCGACCGGCGCCAGCGTCCAAAACCACTCCAGGGCCCGCGATTGCTTCGTTTCCGCCGGTGTGGCCACTTCTCCCGGCCGCCGCCGATAGCGAATGCAAAAGTAAAACATCAAAAACGCAACCAGCAGCCCGACCGTGCCGCACACGATGAACAAAAACAAAAACAGCATGTCGACGGAACTTGCCGTCGTGGAAGCCTGCTGCGGAAATAGCGCAATCTCGTTCATCGCAAGGAATCGCTCCAGGCGGCCATTTCCGGCACTGCGCGCAGCTTTCTGCTGCGGCGCTCGCGCCGAAGTTGCAGCACGACAAACGTGCCCAGCGCCAGCAAAGTCAGCACGCCGAACAGCCGCACGAAGTTGATCACCGCCACGCCGTATTTGCCCTTGGCCGGATCGTAATGGAAGCAAAACAGCAGCACCTGATCCACTGGCGAACCGATTTTATTGGCCGACGCTTCGACCAAACCCAATCGCAAATCGCGCCCGGATACTGCACGTCGTAAAAGTACCGCGAGATTTTCCCGCCCGGCGTCAGAATCATGATGCCCGTGGCGTGGGCAAACTGCGCCGCCTGCTCATCGTACACGTAGCGAAAGCCCACGGCCTGCGTCAGCTTGCGGATCGAATCCTCGCTGCCGGTCAGGAAATGCCATCCTTCCGCGGCGCCGGGCCGGCGATAGCGGGCCAGATAGGTTTTCTTCTTCTCGGCCGCCAGTTCCGGCGTTTCGCGCGGATCGAAGCTGACCGTAATCACCTGAAACTCACGGCCCACGTTGAAGTCCATTTGCAGCATGCCCTGCACCAGCCCGTTGAGCACCAGCGTGCACAACATCGGGCAACGGTAATAAGCCAGCACCAAAATCACCGGCTTTCCGGTGAAGTATTGGCCCAGCGTGACATCGCGGCCCGTTTCATCGTGGAAATGCAAATCCAGCGGCACCTGCTCGTTGAGCCGTTGATCGAACCCGACATTTTGCAATTGATTCGGCAGCGTCGATTGCGCCGCCGCAGGCGCAGAAGCGCGAACAACAAAGATCGCCCGCCGGAATGAATAGAAATTTTCTCATCGTGACTCCTCGCGGAAAACGCGCCCCGAATTCGGCTCCCCGCCAAAACGCAGGCCGTTGTCTTTCGTCGTCGCCTGTTGCTGCGATTGCTTTCTCACCGGCAGTTGCGGCACCACCAATTTCATCGCCTCGCTGATGGGAATGTGAACGAATCCTTGCTGATCGGTCGGTCCGTAGCTGTTAAGTTGCTGCTCGGCGGCGGCCTCCAGTTCCATGAAGTTGTTCGTCTCGACTCCTTCCAAACGATAAAGCTGCTCCAGCCGCGGCCCGACCGGCCTGGACAACGCTCCCGGCGGCGCAATCGGATAGTTCGACGATTTCTTGATCTGCTGCTGCTGCTCGCGATTGCTGTAAAACACCCAGACGAAATAAAAATTCGCCGCTCCCAGCACCACGCCCACCAAGGCCACGGCCAGGATCCAACCGAACCACGCGTCGCGCGGCTCGCGGCGCACGCGCGGATGCTCGATCCGCCCGTCGGCATGACGAATCTCCTCGGGCGGCTTTTCCCGCTCAGGATTCGCCGATTCGGGCTGCTCGGCTTGGCCTTCGGCGGTTCGGGCTTCTGTGGATTCTTTTCTTCAGCCATGTGCCAGCGATTCCTCCCAGGCAAGCTCGTGATCGTCCGATTCCCGCAGCCGCTGAGCCTCGTCACGGTTCGCGTCGTGCGCCATCAGCAGCGGCCGGCGCTTCAGGCACCAAATAAACGCCGGAAACCACACGCCGCCGATCGCCAGCGGCGCGACAAAGGGCATCCACCAAATCGTGTTCACTGTTGTCTGCAACGGCCGGCAAAATCTGGAAATTCATAAACACCCATTGCATGACCAGGCTCAATCCGGCCACCGACGCCAGCGCCCAGGGCCGCCGCTTCACGCTGCGCTGCAACAGCAGCACGAAGGGCACGGCGAACTGCAGCAGCACCAGCCCCACCGCGATCACGCCCCAGAAACCCCGCAGCCGATCGACGTACCAAATCACGTCCGCCGGCAGGTTGGCGATCCAACGAGAGCATGTACTCGAACCAGCCCATGTACGTCCACAGCACGACGAAACGTCAACAGCAAGTTGCCGATGTCGTTCAGCACTTTGGGCGACACGATTTCCGCCAGCGGCGCCCGCCCGCATAACCACGCGAACATAATCGCCATCAGCGACATCCCGCTGAGCAATTGCTGCGATGCCAACAGCGGACCGCAAATGGTCGAGTGATACTCCGGCTGCAGCGACAAAATCCAATCGACCGAAGCGAAATGAATCGAGACGCCATAGCACACCAAGCCCGATCCCGCTCAGCGTGTTCAGCCAATCGGTAATCGGGCCACGTGCGCCACGCTCTTGCCTCCCGGACCACCAATTCAGCAGACCGGCAAACAACAGCCACAGGGCGAAATAAACTGCGGCCCGAATCCAAAAGAACGGCACGTTCATGTAGACGTGCTGCTGCTGCAGCAGCTCGTTCGACTGCACCACCTCCGGCCGCGCCCACAAGTACAAATACTGCAACCCAAGAGCAATCGGCACAAAACCGATCGCCAATAGCGGCAACGTACGCACTGCCGCCTCCAGCAGACCGCGCAGCAAATATCCCCACGCGCCGCCAGTCAGATGATAAATCATTACCAGCACCATCGAGCCCAGCGCGATGTTCAAGCAAAACAGCCAGGCGGCCAGATACGATGCGAAAAACTGCGCCGGATCGACCACCAGACCCACGATCATCGCGCCGATTCCCACCACCGCGGCCAGCAGCGACCAGCGCTGAATGCGAGTAATCGCGGGCGGGAATTGCGAAGCTGGATGATGTCATTTCGTTATTTCTTTGGCGAGCGCTGGCGGAATCGTGCGATTGCGTCTTGGCCGCCATCTGCTGGCGCATCTCGGGCGTCAGCTTGTCGACCGCAAAATGCTGGCTCAGTTGCAGGGCCCGGATGTAGGCCACGATGGCCCAGCGATCGCGCACCGGAATTTGCGCCGCATACGAAGGCATCGATCCAAATCCGTCGGTAATGACGCGAAACAGATGCCCCACCGGCGCATTTCGCAGCCGATCGATGTGATACGACGGCGGCACGGTGTAGCCTCGCTCCACAATCTTGCCGTGGCCGGTGCCGGCAGCGCCATGACAGACAACGCAATAGATCATGAACCGATCTTGCCCCTCGTTGGACCATCTCATCGGTCACTGGATACGGAAATTCGTTAACCAGGTCGCGATAGTTTCGGGCCTCGGCCGCCAGCAGCGTTTGCAAATCGCCCGCCGCAGTCCCTCCCGCCCCGGTCGGCGCTTGCTGGCCGGGCACTGGGACTGCCGCGGCCGCCGGCGCCACCTGCACCGCCTGAACCACCAATTCGCGCCGTCCGGTGAACAGCGCCGCATCGGTCTGCAAATGCCCACGAGCCACCGTGCCTGGCACCGGATGCCGCGACGAGCTGCCGTTGGCAAACAGGGCGCTGGGCTGATCGGGCCGGAAGCTGGGCTGGCTAGCCATCTTTTGCTGGCATCCGGCCGCCGCACACGCGGCAATCGTCAGTGCGAACTGCAGGAATCGGATTGAGCGGCCCTGGATCATGTCTGTTGTTCTCCCACCTGCACCACCGTTTGCTTTTGCTCCAGCGTGCCTTGCAAGCCGGGATGCTTGGGTTCCTCCGGCGGACCAATTTCCTCGTGCGGCACCTCGATAATTTCGCCCAGCGGCGACAGGCCCAACAGAAACCGCGCCGTTTCGTTCCGATCGAACTTCGGATCGGTCGCCTCGATGCACAAAAAGAATCGATCCTGGCTGGCGCGCTCGAAGCCCGGCACGTTGAACACGGGATGGTGCGGCCGCGGCAATCCGTTGAGAAACAACATTCCCAAAAACGCCGAGATCGACGCGACCAGCACCATCACCTCGAACGAAATGGGAATGAACACCGGCCAACTGTTGTGCGGCCGGCCGCCGACGTTCAGCGGATAATCGACCGACATCGAGTAATACTGCATGAAGAATCCGACGCAGCCGCCGACCACGCCGCCGATGAACACCATGGCCGGAATCCGGCTGCGGCGCGATCCCAAGGCCACCGCCAGACCTTCCACCGGGTAGGGCGTGTAGGCATCCATTTCGCGAAAGCCGGCCTGCCAGGCGCGCTTCGCCGCTTCGAGAATTCGCGGGGCGGTGTCGAATTCCGCCATCAGGCCATGGATTGCGGTTTTTGGTTTCATCGCCCCTCCTCATGCGCGTGCGAACCCGGCAGCAGCGCCCGCAATTCCGACATCGAAAGCATGGGCAGCAGCCGCGCAAACAGCAGGAACGCGGAGGCAAACAGCCCTATGGAGCCTAAAAACGTCAGATAGTCCCAAATGGTCGGCTGAAACATGCCCCACGACGACGGCAAGTAATCGCGGTGCAGCGACGTGATGATAATCATGTACCGCTCCAGCCACATGCCCACCAGCACCAGGATGGACACGATCACCAGCACCGCCTGATTGCGCCGCATTCGCGGAAACCAAAACACTTGCGGGGCGATAGTGTTGCAGAAGAACAGCGTCCACGTCACCCCGGCATAGTTGCCGATCAGCCGGTTCAGGTACACGTAATGTTCCGCCTTCTCATGGCCGTACCACGAAAGCGTTTGCTCGCTGAGGTAGCCGTATGAAGTAAGCAAGCTGGTGGCCAGTACAATCTTGGCCATCACTTCCAGATGTTTGATCGTGATGAAATCCTGTAGCCCGTAGATGTGCCGAATGGGCACGCACAACAGCAGCACCATGGCGAAGCCGGAGAAGATCGCCCCCGCCACGAAGTACGGCGGGAAAACCGTCTCGTGCCAGCCGGGCATCATCGAAATGGCAAAATCGGAGCTCACCACCGAGTGCACCGACACCACCAGCGGCGTCGCCAGCCCGCCCAGCAGCAAATACGATGCTTCGAACTGATGCCAATGCTTGGCCGAATTGCGCCACCCCAGGGCCAGCATGCCGTAGGCAATTTTGCCACGGCGTGTTTTCGCCCGATCGCGCAGCGTGGCCAGGTCGGGAATCATCCCCATGTACCAAAACAACAGCGACACCAAAAAATATGTGCTGACCGCGAACACGTCCCACACCAGCGCGCTGCGGAACTGCGGCCACAAGTGCATCGTGTTGGGATAGGGCAACAGCCAGTAGAAAAACCACGGCCGGCCCAGATGCATCAGCGGGAACAGGCCTGCGCACATCAGGGCGAAAATCGTCATCGCCTCGGCAATGCGGTTGATCGACGTGCGCCACTTCTGGTGCAGCAACAGCAAGATCGCGGAAATCAGCGTGCCGGCGTGGCCGATCCCGATCCACCACACGAAATCGGTGATGGTGAAACCCCAGGCCACGGGAATATCGATGCCCCAAATGCCCACCCCCGCGATCAGCAAATACGTGATCACGGCGATAAACATCAGCAGCACGGCGCTGGCCGTGCCAAACGAACTTAGCCACCCCAGACCGGTTGGGCGCTCGAGCACCACATCGCTGATTTGTTGGCTGATCGACTGCATGCTGTGCCCGTGCGGAACATACGGCGACTGTGCCTTTTGCTCTTCTTTGAACCCCGATCGCTTCGTGGCTTTTTCCCGCGCCATTCAGTCGTTCTCCAACTCGGGGTTGGGATTGCGCAGCTCCGCCAGGTACGTGGTCCGCGGAACCGTGTTCAGATCTTCCAGCAGCGAATAGTGCAGCGGCGAATCTTTCGACTTCTTCACTTCGCTTTGTGGATCATTGATGTCGCCAAACACGATGGCCTTCGTCGGACACGCCGCCTGGCAGGCCGTCAGCACGTCGCCGTCGGCGATTGGACGCCCTTCGGTTTGCGCGCCGATCTCAGCCTGCCGGATGCGCTGGACGCAATAGGTGCATTTTTCCATGACGCCGCGCGAACGCACCGTCACGTCGGGATTGAGCTGCAATTGCGGCGCGCCGGAATGAAAATCGGCATACGCCAGAAAATTGAATCGCCGCACTTTGTACGGACAATTGTTGGAGCAAAACCGCGTGCCGACGCAGCGGTTGTAGATCATGTCGTTCAGCCCCTCGGCGCTGTGCACCGTGGCCTCGACCGGGCACACATATTCGCATGGCGCGTTCTCGCAGTGCATGCAGGGCACGGGCTGGAAATGAAAATCCGTCGGCTCCTCGGCCGAGCCCTCGAGATACCGATCCACGCGAATCCAGTGCATCTCCCGGCCACGCGCCACTTGATCCTTGCCGACGATCGGAATATTGTTCTCCGCCTGGCAGGCAGCGACACAGGCATTGCAGCCGATGCAACTGGTCAGATCGATCGACATCCCCCATTTGTTTTTGGGCGGCTCGTAAGCGTACTTCTCGTAGAGTGTGAGCGGCGGCGTGGCGCGCTGCGATCGCTCGCGCCGTTCGCGCTCCTGATCTTCATTGGCAAAGTCTGGATTGTGATGGTACTGCTTAAGCGTCGCCGAGCGCACGGTTTCGCGCCCTTCCATCGAATGGTGCTGCTGCGTGCACGCGACCAGTTCGGTTTCACCCGTGTCGACAATTTTCAAGCCCGAGGCGAACCATGGCTGCTCCCCGCCGCGCAGCAGATAGGCATTAAAGCCGACCTGCTGCTCCTGGTTGCCACCGATGTGTCCCGCCGAGGTGCGACCATTTCCCAAGTAAACCGTGACGCTGCCGTCGGCCTGGCCGGGCATAATCCAAAGCGGCGCTTTCACGCTTCGCTCGCCGAGCTTCAATTCCAGCACGCTCATGTGGTAGCCGCCGTGCTCGCCGCCGTGCGCGTAACTGCCCATCTTCAGGCCAAGATCATGCGCCGTTTTCGGGCTCATAATGGCCGCGTTACCCCAAGTGAGCTTGGTGATCGGCTTGGGCAACTCTTGCAGCCAGCCGTTGTTCGCAAACCGGCCGTCGTAAATGGTTGGATCGGGCAAAAAAACGAGCTCCAGCTCGTCCGCAGAACGAGCGACAGCGTCCGATGTGCCCAGGCTGCTCTGCCATTGGGCGGCCAATCTGACCGGGCGCGGTTCAAACCTGGTATTGGCGACGAGTCCATCGTGCAGCGCCGTTTCCCAGCGTGTCTCAAACTCGGCATCGTTGGCGGTGCGCATCTGCTGCTGCCAATAGCTGCGTACGATCTGACGCCCTGGCAGCGGTTGCAGGTCGCTAAACAGCGCTACCACTTCGTGCGCCGCGCGGCCCTCATACAGCGGTTCGATCGTCGGTTGCACGATTGATGCCGTGCCGTCGTATGCGCGCCCGTCCGACCAGGCTTCCAGATAGTGCGCCTCCGGCAAATGCCAATGGCACAACCGCGCGGTTTCATCTTCATAGAATCCAAAGTGAATCCGCAGCGGCGCCTTCAACAGCGCGTCCGCAAACGGGATGTCAGCCGGCGCAGTCGAGCGCCGGATTGCTGCTGAGAACAAGCAGGCACTCCACGGCCCCGGATTGCATCTCTTCGCACAGTTCGCGCAGCGAATCCAGGCGATTCACCGGTCGGGCGTCCACCGGCAACGTGTATTCAACCGTGCGCCCCACGTTCCCCAGGCGCTCGTTGATGGCATGAGCCAGCAGATGCACTGCCGGCGGCTGGCTGTCGCCGGCAATCACCAGCGATTTACCGCGGTTCTGCTGCAAGTCTCGGGCTACGGCCGCAATCCACTTATCGTGATTTTCGGCTGTCGAGGCACCAGCGGTCACGCCTAGTTTAGCCGCCAGTGTCCGCGCCAGTGTCTTGATTTGATGCGATTGAACCGCCAGGCGATGATCGGCTTTTGCGCCGGTGCAGGTGACGGCGGTTTCAACGGAATACAGCCGACTCATCATCGCTTGCCTGACGGCGTCTTTGGCAGCGGGCACTCGCCGCCGCTGTATGAAATCGGAAGCGTATCGCAAAAAGGCCGGACCGGAGGTCAAGAAATCGGCGTCCAGTGCCACGACAACATCTGCCCGGGTGAAGTCGTACCGCGGGGAGACGACTTCGCCGAATGCCGATCGCGCCGCCTGATTGGCGCTGTCACCATTAACAGGCTCCCACACGTGCCACTTCGCTTGCGGCAACTGTGTAAGCAGAGATTGCAATTGATTGGCCAGCGTCGGCGAAACCACCGTTTCCGTCAGCACGCGAAAGCCTGCGCCGCGCCGGCCGCGCTGCTTTTCGATTGCCAGCTTGATCGCCGCCGCAGCATCTTCCCACGTGCGCGGCTGGCCTAAGTACCGCACGATCTGCGAGCGATCCGGATCGTACAGTGAGAGAACCGAGGCCTGGTGAATCGGGCTGGTCGCGCCCAGGCTTGCGGGATGTTCCGGATTCCCCTCGACCTTCGTGGGCCGTCCCATGTGTGTTTCGATCAGCAGGCCCACCGAGCCGCCGTCCAGCGTCATCGAAGTGGCATAAAACAGCGGCCGTCCGGGAACAATTTCTTCCGGCGGCCGAACGTACGGCACAATTTGCGTCGAGGGCGCGGGCCGAACCGAGCACCCTTGCAAACCGGCCAAAGCCAGCGAAGCCCCCATTAGCGTCAGAAATTTCCGCCGCGTCAGCGCATCGAAACCTTGCGGCAATAGGCTGGGAAACTCCCGCTGCATTAGTTGCCGAAATTCCTCGGTATTGCTCAATCCCTCCAGGCTGCGCCAATAGCGCGGCCCTGTTGTGTTCGCGCCTTCCTGAATCGCGGCAAGTTCCGAATCGAGATTTCTCCGGCAGCTCATCGGTGGCACACCGAGCAACTGGTAATGCTGGTGGAATCCTTGACCTCGTAGTCCTTGCAAAGCCGGCGACCGAGTGTTTCCTGATCGTCGGGTTGTTCATAGCGGATGTTAAACACTTCTTCTCGCGGGCGAATCTGCTGCTCGGGGTGACGATGACATTCCAGGCACCATTCCATCAACAGCGTCGGAAACTGATATGTGAACGGCATTTCGTCGATCCGCCCATGGCACGACGAGCAGCCGATCCCTTTGTTGATATGAATGCTGTGGTCGAAATAGACAAATCCCGGCAGGTTATACACGCGGTCCCACTGCAACGGCGTTCCATTTTTGTAACTCTCGCGCACCGGCTCCAGCATTTTGCTGCCGACCCAAATCTGCGAATGGCAGTTCATGCACGTTTTCGTCGGCGGCATGCCCGCGTACGACGATTGTTCCACAGAAGTGTGGCAATACCGGCAATCGATTCCCAGCACGCCGACGTGATGCTGATGGCTGAAGGGAATCGGTTGTTCCCGCACTACGCCGGCATCGGTGCCATACGAGGAGTGCGTGAACATCAGACACAGGCCGGCCAACATGCCGCTGCCCAAGGCGCCACCGACTAGAGACAATCGCACGACGAAATTCATGGGGCGCGGAAAAACCTGTGGCATAATCCGCGCTCCTCGCGCATTCGAAGCAGGCTACCTCGGTGAATTAGCGTGCCAATTTCCGTGCGCCACGCAAATGATCTTAGCATTGTGCCACTCGCGCACAAGCAATTGGCGGCCTGATTAAGCAAACGAAGTTCCCTCGGCCTGTTTTCCCGTAACCTTTGATGGCCGGCTTCAAATACTCGGGTGGAATGCAGCAGTTCGGTTCGGCGAACCATCAACTGAGGGCAAGCCAAACACGGTGGCCGGCTGATTGCAGCCCGCTCACCCTGGCCAATTTACAATCAGGTTTTCCATATAGACGAAAAACTGCCCGCCGCCAATCAGAAAGCCGACTGGTCGAGCCGCATGCTCGCTCGGCACTGCGCCGAATGGGGTCGTTCGCTGTTGCCCGAGTCGTGCCGTGAATGTCCGTCGAAAGATTGTGAAGCGCGCGACAACACGTCCCAAACAGAGACGGAAGTTCGCGTGATCGTGGTGCGGCGCAAGATTTGCTCGCCCTAGCAGCCAAGTTTTGGCCGGATAATATATGTGGGGATCGGAAATCGCTAGTTCACGCCGCTGATTTCAACGGCTTACCAGTCGCGGTCGCAGCACTTCCCCTGAGCGAAGGGCACTCGTCAATGCCCTAAACCTCACCGTTCTGCTGAGGGGTTCGATGGAGCGCCGAGCGATCACCGTGCGAGGAGTTGTTCAGGGGGTCGGCTTCCGGCCCTTCGTTTATTCATTGGCTGCGCGGCACCGCTTGCCCGGCTTCGTCAAAAATCAAACCGGCGCCGTATTGATCGAAGTCGAAGGGGATGCTGCGGCGCTCGATCGCTTCTCGGCCGATTTGCAAACCTCCGCGCCCCCGCTATCACGCATTGAGTCTGTCGAATGGCTGCCGCGGCCGTTGCGGCATTCGTCCGACTTCCATATCGAGCACAGTTCGGCCGACGCCGCTGGTGAGATTTTTATCTCGCCGGATTTCGCCACGTGTCCCGATTGCCTGCGCGAGTTGCTCGACCCGCACAACCGACGATATCGCTATCCATTCTTGAATTGCACCAATTGCGGGCCGCGGCTGACCATCATCCAAGGCGCGCCGTACGATCGGCATCTGACGACCATGGCCAGTTTTCAAATGTGCCCGCAATGCCGCGCGGAGTACGAAGATCCGACCAATCGGCGGTTCCATGCACAACCAACGGCATGCCCGAAATGCGGGCCGCAGTTGGAGATGGTCAATTCCAACGGCCACCGGTTAGCCGCAAGCGATCCACTGGCTGTTTTTGTGGCTGCACTAAAACGCGGCGATATCGGCGCGCTCAAGGGGCTGGGCGGGTATCACCTCGTCTGCGATGCCCGAAAACCGGAAGTTGTTGCCGAACTGCGTCGGCGCAAGCATCGCGAGGAAATGCCGCTGGCGTTGATGGTGCGCGACGCTGAAGCGGCCCGGCGATTGTGCGAGGTTAGTCCCCAGGAACAAGCTCTGCTGGAATCGCCGCAGCGGCCGATTGTGCTGTTGCGGCGACGTGGCAAGGTTTCAGATGTGTGCGACGCGGTGGCGCCGCACAATCCCTATTTCGGAATCATGCTGCCGTACACGCCGCTGCATCACCTGTTGCTGGATGCATTTGACGGACTTCCACTCGTGATGACCAGCGGCAACCGATCGCACGAACCGATCGCTTACCGCGACGACGATGCGCTGAATCGGCTGAGCGAAATTGCCGACGTGTTTTTGCGCCACAATCGGCCGATTCACGTGCGGTGCGACGATTCGGTGACGCGGATGATCGACGGTGTTGAATCGCCGATCCGCCGCTCGCGCGGTTATGCACCGCTGCCGCTTCGCCTGCCGCACCCCTGCCCAGCGCCCATGCTGGCCGTCGGCGGGCAATTCAAAGGCGTGTTCGCGCTGGGCGCGAGCGGCATGCCTTCCTGAGCCATCACCTGGGCGATTTGGATTATTTCGAAGCGGTGCAGCAGTTCGAGCGCGATGTTTCTTTATTCGAGCAGTTATTTCAAATCACCCCGGAGCTGATCGTCCACGATTTGCATCCGGACTACGCGTCAACGAATTATGCTCTGCGGCGCGCCGAGCGCGATCAATTGCCGCTGTTGGCCGTGCAGCATCATCACGCCCACATGGCCAGTTGCATGGCCGAAAATGAGTTGCACGAGCCGGTGATCGGCGTCGCCTTCGACGGCACCGGCTTCGGCCAGGATGAATTCACGGGCGAAACGACGATTTGGGGGGGCGAATTCCTGGTGGGCGACTATCGCCAGTTCCGCCGCGCGGCGCACCTCCGGAACGTTGCGATGCCCGGCGGCGACAAAGCGGTGAAAGAACCCTGGCGGATGGCGGCCGCGCAACTGGCCGACGCCGGCTGCGGCATGACGCTGCTCCAAAATCGCATCTCGCCCCGTGCCATCACGACTGTTGCCGGAATGCTTGAGCGCCGGCTGAATTCCCCGCTCACCTCCAGCGCCGGGCGCTTGTTCGACGCAGTAGCCGCATTGGCCGGCGTTCGTGATCGAGTGACGTACGAAGGCCAGGCCGCGATGCAATTGGAATGGCTGGCCACCGACGTGGCGCCCGACATGGAATATCCGTTCGAAGTTGCGGCGGCAAGCAATCGGTCCGAATCGATGATCATCGACACGCGGCCGCTGATTCGTGCCATTGTCAACGACGTGCGAGCAGGTACGGAGGCACGTCGCGTCGCGCGGCGATTTCACAGCACGATCGCGGCGATGATTGTGCAAGTCTGCGAGCGAATTCGGCAGTCCACCCAGATCGGCGCCGTGGTTCTAAGCGGGGGCGTCTTCATGAACGCACTGCTGACAACCGAAGCGGTGGCGCGGCTTACAGAGGCCGGATTCCGCGTGTTTCGTCAGCGGCTGGTGCCCCCCAACGACGCCGGACTGTGCTTAGGTCAATTGGCGGTCGCCGCTGCGAGTCGCGTTTCGGAAGAAAATCAGGCCATCGAACAACAAACCCTTGTATGTCAATCAGCGTGAGGAACGCAAACATGTGCCTCGGCATTCCCGGCAAAGTGATCGACACTTACGAAGAACACGACGTACTGATGGGCAAGGTCGATTTCGGCGGCGTCTCCAAGCGCGTTTGCCTGGCACACACGCCCGAGGTGCAACCTGGGAAATACGTGATCGTGCACGTGGGCTTCGCGCTATCGGTGATCGACGAGGAAGAAGCGCGCCAAGTGTTCAAGTTCTTGGAAGGGATGAACGAGCTGCAGGAATTGCGTTTGGGAGACAGCGAGCATGTTGGGCAATCAACCAATTAAGAAGCGGAAATGAAATACCAAGAGGAATATCGCGATCCGGAAGCGGCCAAAAAACTGCAGCAGGCCATTTGGTCTGTGGCCGCGCGCCCTTGGACCATCATGGAAATCTGCGGCGGGCAAACGCACACGATCGTCAAGTATGGCATCGATGAGCTTCTGCCGCCGCAAATCGAACTGGTGCACGGCCCAGGCTGCCCCGTGTGCGTGACGCCGCTGGAACTGATCGACAAGGCGATCGAAATCGCCTCGCGCCCGGAGTGATCTTCTGCTCCTTCGGCGACATGCTGCGTGTGCCCGGCAGCCGGCGCGATTTGTTTGCCGTAAAGGCGGCCGGCGGCGACGTGCGGATCGTGTATTCGCCGCTGGATTGCCTGAAAATCGCCGAGCAAAATCCGCAGAAAAATGTGGTGTTTTTCGCCGTCGGCTTCGAAACCACGTCGCCGGCAAACGCCATGGCGGTGTGGCAGGCGAAACAGCGCGGGATGAAAAACTTCTCGGTGCTGGTGTCGCACGTGCTGGTGCCGCCGGCGATGACCGCCATCCTTTCCTCGCCCGCCAATCGCGTGCAAGGTTTCCTGGCGGCCGGCCATGTTTGCACCGTCGTGGGCTACAAAGAGTACGAACCGCTCGCCCGCCAGTTCAACATTCCCATCGTAATCACCGGTTTCGAGCCGCTGGACCTGCTGGAAGGCGTATATCGCTGTGTGTGCTTATTGGAAGCGGGCCGCTGCGAAGTGGATAACCAATATGCCCGCGCGGTCCGCCGCGAAGGCAACGCTCCGGCGATCAAGCTGATTCAAGAAGTGTTCGAAATCACCGACCGCAAATGGCGCGGCGTGGGCACCATACCGCAAAGCGGATTGCGTTTGCGCGAAGCCTTCGCCGAATTCGACGCCGAGCGCCGTTTTGCCGTCGATCGACTGGAAGTGCTGGAATCGAGCGAGTGCATCAGCGGCCAAATATTGCAAGGCGTGAAAAAGCCGCACCAGTGCCCGGCCTTCGGCACCACCTGCATGCCGGAGCATCCGCTGGGGGCCACCATGGTTTCGTCCGAAGGCGCGTGCGCCGCTTACTACAACTACGGCCGCTACCGCAGTTCAAAATCGAATCAAGCAGACTTACAACCCGCGTAAACATGAAACGATAGAATGCGTACCAATGGCCAGTGCGGCACAAATCGATCGATTGTCATCGTGTCCGGCTCCGCACACCAACTACGAGCACGTGCTGCTGGGGCACGGCAGCGGCGGCAAGCTGACGGCCGATCTGATTCAGCGGCTGTTCCTGCCGGAGTTGGGCAACGACGTGCTTTCGGCGCTGGAGGATCAAGCCACGGTGAGTTTGAACGGGCAGAGCAACGGCGCGAAAGTGCCCAAGCTGGCATTCACGACCGATTCGTTCGTCGTTCGGCCGTTGTTTTTCCCGGGCGGCGACATCGGCAAATTGGCAGTACACGGTACGGTGAACGATCTGGCCGTCGGCGGCGCGACGCCGCTGTTTTTGTCGGCGGCGTTCATCCTCGAGGAAGGCATGCCGATGGACGATCTTCGCCGCATCGTCGCCTCGATGCGCCAGGCATGCCAGGCCGCAAAGGTATTACTCGTCACTGGCGACACCAAAGTGGTCGATCGCGGCAAAGGCGACCAGGTGTTCATCATCACCTCCGGCATCGGGCGAGTGCCGTACGATCGGCGGCTTTCGATCCGCAATGCGCGGCCCGGCGACAAAATTCTGGTGTCGGGCACGATCGGCGATCATGGCATCGCCATCATGTCGGTGCGCGAGGGGCTGGAATTTGAAACGGTGCTGGAAAGCGACACCGCCCCCTTGCACGATCTGACGCGCACGCATGCTGGAGGCCTGCCCGTCGATTCGCTGGATGCGCGATCCCACGCGCGGCGGCGTTTCCAGCACGCTCAACGAATTGGCCGATGCTTCGCACTTCGGCGTCAAGCTGGACGAAGCCGCCCTGCCCATCCGTCGCGAAGTGCACGCGGCATGCGAAATGCTAGGGCTAGATCCGCTGTATGTCGCCAACGAAGGAAAGCTGATCGCGGTGGCGCCTCCGGACGCCGCCGGCTTGTTGTTGGAAACCATGCACCAGCATCCGCTGGGCGCAATGCCGCCGTCATCGGCGAAGTCGTTGCCGAACATCCCGGCATGGTGGTCATGCGGTCGCTGATCGGCGGCGAACGGGTGGTCACGATGCTGGCGGGTGAACAATTGCCCAGAATTTGTTAAATGCCGCAAACCCCTCGCAGGGCAATGCACGAATTATCGATCGCACTGAGCGTGCTGGAGCTGGTCGAAGAAGAAGCCGCGCGCCGCGAGGGCGCGGTCGTGAAAGCCATCCACATTAAGCTCGGCGCACTGTCGGGAGTCGTCAAAGAAGCCCTGCGATCGGCCTACGACCTGGCGCGCGAAGGCACCACGCTGGCCGATTGCGAGCTGGTGCTGGAGGACGTTCCGGTCATGGTGCATTGTGCCGGTTGCGGCGCCGATTGTCCGGCGCAATCGATCCAAAACATTTCCTGTTCTCGCTGCGGCGCAGCCGACGTGACTGTAACCGGCGGCCGCGAGCTGGAAGTATCCGCCTTGGAGATCGAAGCATGACTACCCGTCTGGTCGAAGTGCGCACGAAAATTCTCAAGCAAAACGACGTGGTGGCCCGCGCGCTGCGGCGCGACTTCCAGGATGCCGGGGTGTGCGCGGTCAGCCTCGTTTCCAGCCCCGGCAGCGGGAAGACCGCGTTTTTGGAGGCCACTTTGCGACTGCTGCGAAACGATTACCGCGTGGCAGCGGTCGTGGGCGATTTGGCTACCGACAACGATGCCCGCCGCCTGGCCCGCGCCGAAGTGCCCATCCAGCAAATCACCACCGGCACGGTTTGCCATTTGGAAGCCGAGATGGTGCAAAGCGCACTCACCCAGTGGAATCTGGCCGAACTCGACTTCTTATTCATCGAAAACGTCGGTAATCTGGTGTGCCCGTCCGCGTACGATCTGGGCGAGCAATTGCGCGCCGTGCTGTTCTCGGTGACCGAAGGTGAAGACAAACCATTGAAATACCCCACGATTTTTAACACGGCCGACGTGGCGATCATCACCAAAATGGATTTGGCCGACGCTGTGGAATTCGATCGCGCCGCGGCGCGGAAGAATATTCAAGCGGTGCGTCCCGGCATGCAAATCTTGGAGACTTCGGCCAAGACTGGCGCGGGAATGGGCCAATGGTTGGAACTGCTGCAACTACGAGCGGCGCGAAATTCAGCCCGCCGAAACTGCAAAAACTTGAGCCTGACACTCTATAAATTGCGAGGATGCCATGAACACCAACGACAAGTCACTTTGGCGAGGCCTAATTTCGCTCTGCTTCATTCTCATGGCCCCCTCGGTTGCTTTCGCGCATACCGGCGTGGGAAGCACGAGCGGCCTGTGGAACGGACTGATGCATCCGCTGGGCGGTTTGGATCATCTGTGCGCGATGATCGGCGTCGGCCTGTGGGCCGCACAGCGCGGCGGCAAAGCCATCTGGCTTGTGCCCCTGGCGTTTCTCACCGTCATGGCCCTGGGCGGAGTGCTGGGAATGATGGCCATTGCATTGCCGCTGGTTGAAAAGGGCATTGTGGCCTCGGTGCTCATCCTCGGCATCCTCATCGCCGCCGCGGTGCGCTTGCCGTTGTTGTTAAGCGTGCTGATCGTCGGCACTTTCGCCCTGTTTCATGGTCACGCCCACGGCGCAGAAATGCTGCAAACGTATTCCGGCCTGACGTATGGCCTGGGATTCCTGGCCACCACTGCCGGACTGCACGGCTGCGGCATCGGCTTGGGACTTGTCGCCCGCCAAAGCGGCGCAATTTGGCTGCTGCGCTATGCCGGCGCTGCCATTATGCTGTGCGGGCTGTACCTGTGCGTTTGAGGATCAGCTTCTCACTCGCAAGCTGCAGCGAAGGTTTTGTCCGACTACGCGCCGTTCCAGTCGCGCCGGTTGCGAACCCGGCAGGTCGGGCCAGGCAGCGGTCCGATGAATTACCAGGCCGCTTCCACGCCGAACGTGGCGCCCTCGACGAACAAGTTGCCGTCGTTGTGCACCACGGTGTCGCTCGCGCTGTTGAAGCTGAAATCGAGCTGATCGGGAGCCAGCGCCACGTGCGTAGCCCACAGCAAGTAGTGGCCGGCCCGGAAACGCCAATGGGGGCACAGTTGCATCGTGACAAAGCCATCCACGTCGCCAACGAATGCGCAGGCGGCGGCACGGCCTTGGGCGTCCCGCAGAATAACCGTATTGTTGTTGTCGAACACGGTCTGGTGTTCGACGGCGTCGTTGCCGAAGATGCCCGCCTTGCCGGTCACGCCGAAGCGAAACCGCTTCCAGGGGTAGTAGGTGCGCGCACCGATTTGTCCGCCGTACAGGTTGTTGCTGGTGCGGATCGGATAATCGCTGACGTCGCCGTCGGAGTCTTCAGAGTTGATGATGAAGTGCTCTTCCAGATTCAAATACCGGAAGCCGTACAGCATTTGAATGGGGCCGTATTGGCGGAACAGGTTGACCTCGGCGTTGTTCAGGTGCCAGTTCCACGAAAGCGTCATCGCATTGGCGTTGTCGAAATCATCGGCCACGGTCGATAGCGGCTGCGGGATGTCGAGATTGTTTGGGTCTTCAGCCCGCACCGAAGTGGAGCCGCCGAAGAGGCCTAAATATCCCAGTTCCCAGCGATCGCAGGAGGTCTGTTTGCCGACGAAGAGTCGCGGGCCCCAGGTATACCAGCCGAAGTCCAAACTGTGGGTCGTCAAAACCGTATCTCCCGTGTCGTCGCGCAGCACTACGGTTTGATTCTGCGTGCCGTTGTTGCGCGTCACATACAGGGCGTCGGCTTCCAAATACCAATCCGATTCGTCGTGGCAGCAGCAATCGCACGGCATTTCCGGACTGCAAACGCTCCGAACGCCTTTGGCACAATCGGCGCAGATGGCTTCCACGTTGTCCATGTAGTGCTGCGTTTGTTCCATGTACTTCTGAGATGGCGCGGACCGACGGGGTTGCGTTCGATGTCGCTGGCGCCGAGCCCGCCGGAGTCGGCTCTTGGCGAGTCTCTTGCGCGGTCAATTGAAACACTCCCGCAGTGGTCGCAGAAGTGTTCCCAGTTTCTGCAGACGAAGATGAGTAATAAGCGGAAAACGGACTCCAGGAACCGGCGTTGCGGCCGTCCTGACTCTGGGTGGCCAGCACTTCCAGCTTGCCATCGTCGTCCAGATCGCGCAACAATGCACTGACCGGCGCTGGTCGACACCTACATTGCCGGCGCCAACGGCCTGCTTGCACATTGCACGCCCAATCTCTATAAAAACTAGAGCCACACGGGCGTTGTTTTTGTCGCCCGCCCGACAATTGTCCCGCCTGATATTTGCGCCGTGTTCCACGTTCGCGACATGGCATCCTCAAAAACAGGAGAAGAGCAATGACTCGTTCCGTGCCGTTTGCTGTCGTAGTTCTCGTTTGCATGTGCTGCGCTCCAGTCTTTGCAGGCGAGTACAACAAGAAAGTAAGCATCGGCGACGCGGCGCCCTCGTTCAACTCACTGCCGGCGGTCGACGGCAAAAACTACTCACTTTCCGATTTCGCCAATAAGGACGTGTTGGTGCTGGTGGTCACGTGCAACCATTGCCCCGTGGCCACGGCCTACGAGGATCGGATTATCGACATTGCGAAGAAATATGCGTCCGGCCCCGACAGCAAAGTGGCGCTGGTGGCGATCAACGTCAACAATCTGGAGCAAGACAAGCTGCCGAAGATGAAAGAACGCGCCGAGGAAAAGGGATTCAATTTCCCGTATCTTTACGACGCCAGCCAGGCGATCGGCCGCGCGCTGGGGGCAACCGTGACGCCGGAGTTCTTTGTTTACGACAAGCAACGCAAACTGGTGTACACCGGCGCAATGGATAATAGCCAACGCAATCCCACGACGGACTATCTGACGCCCGCCGTCGAAGCAGCGCTGCACGGCACTAGCGCACCAACTGCAGAGACGCCTGCGCACGGCTGTAGCGTAAAGTACGAGAAGTGACGGTCCACGATGTGCGCTAAGCTCCATGGTGCGATGTTGGTGGCCGCAGGCGTTCTTGTTCTGGGCGGCTGCGTAAAAGGCGCAGTGCGATTAGCAATCATGCCGACATTCGACTGGAGAGCGTGACCCTGGCACAGTGGCAGCAGGCGATTGCGGCGCAAAAGGGGAAGATTGTCGTGGCGGATACTTGGGCCACGTGGTGCCTGCCCTGCAAGGAAGATTTTCCCATGCTCGTGGCCTTGCACGACAAATATGCGGCGCGCGGCGTCATGTGCATGTCGGTGTCGGTCGATGTGCCGGAAGATCGCGCCGCGGCGATTGAATTTCTGAAACAGCACGGGGCCGATTTCGCCAATTACTTGATCGAGGACAAAGAAAACGCCTGGCTCGATAAGTGGCACATCAAAGGCATCCCCGTCGTGTTGGTATTCGGCGCGGACGGTACGCTGGCGAAGAAGTTCGACATGGACGACCCCGATCGCCAATTCACCTACGCCGAAGTCGAGGAGTTTCTGGCGCAATTACTCAAATCGAAAAGCACTTAAGCTGCCGCGGCCACATGCGGGGCTGACAACTCTTGGCTTGGCAGCGGAGCGGCTTCTACGCCGGCATTCGGCGGCGAGCTAAGTACATCAGAGCAACTCCGATGGCAATCGCCACCAGGCCCGCAATTGGGTTTATGAACAGCATGTGCGGCTTGGAAACATCCCAGGCAAAGAAACCCATTGGACCCACGACTTGCTCGTGCGTGAAATAGGTGAAACTGCGAATCGCAAGCAGCAGCACCCCGATGCGCCGTCGTGGCGGGCCTCCGGCTATCGATGTTGCGATTTCCGTGTCAAAATGGACCACCGTCGCGCACTGATCGAAAGTTGCCTGGCTACAATGGTTAAGTTAATCGCCACCCGGCATAGATAATCTCGGGGGACCAATACGATGGCTGTCCGCAAACTTAAGAAAGACTTGTCGCCAAAGCAACGTGAAGAAGTGCTCCGAGCGATGAAAGAACGCTTTGAAAAAAACATCGACCGCCATCCAGGTCTGAAGTGGGTAAAGGTCGAGGCAAAGTTGAAAGCGAGTGTCGAAAAATTGTGGTCGCTCGAAGAAATGGAAAGAACAGGCGGTGAACCGGACGTCGTTGGTCATGACAAAAAGAAAGACGAGTATATTTTTTATGATTGTTCAGCGGAGAGTCCCAACGGCCGCAGAAATATCTCTTACGACCGTGAAGGGCAGCAGGCGAACATCAAGGGAAGACCGAATGCAAAAGACAACGCAGTCGACCTGGCGGCAGGCATGGGCATCGAGCTCTTAACGGAACAGCAATATCGAGAACTGCAGGAACTGGGAAAGTTCGATACGAAATCGTCGAGTTGGATAAAAACCCCAGCAGAAATTAGAAAACTTGGCGGCGCGCTGTTTTGTGATCGCCGTTACGACCATGTGTTCGTGTATCACAACGGAGCGCAGTCGTACTACAGCGGCCGGGCGTTCCGTGGCTCGCTGAGGGTCTGAAACTGCGCTTGAATGCGCGGCACTGCGTTTCTTCAAAGGTCCCCACTTGCCCGAATCGCTACCGGCCCAATGACCGCTGACACGCGCGGCAAAGTGGGTTTGACACTCACTAAGGCTAATCGTTAAGTCGGGGCGAAAGGATTTGAACCTTCGGCCTCTTGGTCCCAAACCAAGCGCTCTAGCCAGGCTGAGCTACGCCCCGCGGTGTCTCGCATTCTAAAACGACCACGAAAAAACCGCAATGGTTCGCAGGTGTTCGCATGAACACTGATTGGCCGCGAGCTATATATCTTTAGCAGCTTGGTGCGCGAATTGGCCGGCGCTGGCCAAAAACATCCATTTAGGAAGTTGGGAGAGATAAACGTGGCTGACTTTGATCGCAAATTGCACGAAATTGGAACCGGAACGCCGGCGTTTGCGGCGGTTGTTTTGGCGTGTTTGGGCGCGATTGATCTTGTGCGTGGATTCTTGCACACGTTTCTGGTCGAGCATTCGGCGGTGCATGTGGCGGGAATGGATCTGTCGCAAGCCGACAGCAATCAGTTAATGCTCTTGGGTGCGTTTGGGATTTCGAACTTTTTAACTGGCGCGACTGTTCATTGCGATTTCCTGGAAGGCGCGGCAAGTGGTGCCGGCGGCGCTAGTGATTGCCCCCGCGGCGTATCTGCTGGGCTTCATCGCGCTGCGGCTGAATCACGTATCGCCGCAAGCCGCGTTTCCCGGGCGTTGGTTCATGCTGGGCTATTTAACCGTCTCATTTCTGACGTTTGTGGCCAGCGTCGTTTGGATGCGGCACAAGAGGGTTGCAGAAGGCGGCACGATCGCTAAAACGAAGGCGTGGTCCGCTTAGCCCGACACGCACTTTTCGAAAAATCGAAGGAGCGAATCGATGGAGATCAAACGGAGCGGTTCG
Source organism: Pirellulales bacterium (assembly GCA_963773925.1). Taxonomy (GTDB): domain Bacteria; phylum Planctomycetota; class Planctomycetia; order Pirellulales; family JADZDJ01; genus CAVRAW01. Next base: position 193,301 of record CAVZDC010000018.1, on the reverse strand, counting down.
CGGCCTTCCAAGCAAGGTTCGGCGGAATATTTCACGGGGGCGGTGCAAATAGAACCACTGCTGGAGGCAGCTGCACCGGGTCGCGTCGTCGGCGCGAGTGTCACGTTTGAACCGGGCGCACGCACCGCTTGGCACACGCATCCGCTGGGGCAGACGTTGATTTTGACGGCCGGCTGCGGGCGGGCGCAACGTTGGGGCGGGCCGGTCGAAGAAATCCGCCCGGGGGACGTCATCTGGTTTGCCGCCGGCGAAAAGCATTGGCACGGGGCGGCCCCCACGACGGCGATGACGCACATCGCCATCCAGGAAAAGCTCGACGGCAAGGTCGTCGAGTGGATGGAACACGTCAGCGACGAGCAATATCAAAGCGCACGCAATCGATAGGAGCACGCATCATGTTTCCTGCGAAGGCATACTCCGCGGCCAGTGCGGAATCGGGGTTGGCCGCTGCTAAAATCAATCGCCGTCAACCCACTCCGCGCGACGTGCAGATCGAAATCCTGTTCTGCGGCATTTGCCACTCCGATATCCACGCGGTACGCAACGAGTGGCGCAGCACCTTTCCCACCATTTATCCGATCGTGCCGGGACATGAAATCGTCGGGCGTGTCACGAAGGTCGGCCCGGAAGTCGCCCGATTCAAGCTCGGCGACCTGGCGGCAGTGGGCTGCATGGTGGATTCCGACGGCACATGCCCTGAGTGCCGCGCCGGCTTTGAGCAATGCTGCCCGAACATGACGCTGACCTACAATTCGCCGGACAAGCATTTGGGAGGCGTCACCTTAGGCGGCTACTCGGACAGCATCGTGGTGGACGAGCGATTCGTGCTCCGCGTGCCGTCGAATCTTGACCTCGCCGGCACCGCTCCGTTGTTGTGCGCGGGCATCACAACGTATTCCCCCATGCGGCATTGGGGAGTCGGCCGCGGGAAGAAAGTGGGCGTGGCAGGGCTAGGCGGGTTGGGGCACATGGGCGCGAAGTTTGCCCGGGCGTTCGGGGCTCACGTGGTGGTGCTCACCACCTCGCCGAAGAAAAAGGAAGACGCAATCCGGCTGGGCGCCCACGAGGTGGTGGTCTCGCGCAATGCCGACGAAATGCAAAAGCATGCCGGCAGCTTTGACTTCATCCTCGATACGGTGGCGGCTGACCACGACATCAACGCCTACCTGAAGCTGCTTCGGCGCGACGGTAATATTACGCTGGTTGGAGCGCCGCCAAAACCGCTGGCTGTTTCCGCGTTCAGCTTGATCGTGGACCGCCGCAGTCTGTCGGGCTCGAACATCGGCGGCATCGCGGAAACGCAAGAGATGCTCGACTTTTGTGGCCAGCACAACATCACCGCCGACGTCGAAGTCATCCCCATCCAGAAAGTCAACGAAGCCTACGAGCGGCTGGTCAAGTCAGACGTAAAGTACCGCTTCTCGATCGACATGGCTTCGCTGAAAGCCGACTGAGCCGTGCGCACGCATTTTGGAGGTGACGCAATGGCGAAAGCCGACCGGACGCAGCAAATCGTGCTGATCACCGGCGCCAACCGCGGGATCGGGCTCGAAACCACGCAGCAGTTAGCACAGCGCGGATTTCACGTTGTCATCGCCGCGCACGACAAAGCGAAGGGAAGCAAGGCCGCCGCAGAAATTCAGACGGCAGGCGGAACGGCATCATTTCTTTCGCTGGATGTGAGCAGTTCGGACAGCGTCCGCGGAGCGGCGAAGCAATTTGCCACGATTGCGGACCACCTGGACGTACTCATCAACAATGCCGGCATTTATTCAGACAAAGGATTGAATGTTTTGACCGTTCCGCGCGAACGCATGGAACAGACATTCCAGACGAACACTTTCGGAGCGCTGGAAATTACGCAGGTAATCTTGCCGTATCTGCTCAAGGCCGATGCCCCGCGGATCATCAACATTTCCAGCGGTTACGGCCAACTCGATGGCATGTCGCCGGAAGCACCAGCTATTGCCTGTCGAAGTTGGCGCTCAACGGACTGACCATCATGCTGGCCAAGGCGCTGGAGGCCGACCGCATTGCCGTCAATTCGATGTGCCCTGGATGGGTGCGCACCGATATGGGGGGCACCGATGCGGATCGATCCGTGGAAGAGGGCGCCGACACGGCCGTATGGCTGGCCGACGAGGCCCCGCACGAGCTCACCGGAAAATTCTTCCGCGACCGCCAGGAAATTCCCTGGTAGGCGTGTTATCGCGATTGCCAGCATTTCTAAATCACTGCAGGATGCCCAGGGTGGGCATGGGTCCCATCTCTAACTGGCCATAGTGCTTCCGTCGGCCGGCACCCGAGCTTGTAACAAGTCCGCGGCCTTTCCGCTGACATCCATAGCTGGGCACTTTCTTTCGCTCGCCATTTTAGGGAAACGTCGATCATGAAACGCACCCCGCATTACCAAACGTCTTTCGAACGGCTTGAAAGCCGCGAGATGAAGACCGCCGCGCCACGCTGGCCAATCACGTTCTTACGGTGCAGGGGACGGAGCACAACGACCATATCGTCGTCGGTTACACCCCGGCACTTTCTGGCAAAACACTCAATATCCAGGTCACAGTGGAGGACCTTTCGACCGGCGCCATCCTGAAGAAGACATTCAACCTTGGGGATGTGAGCAAGGTTGTAGTCCACGGCTACGACGGCGACGACGTTATCGAAAACAAAACTTCCAAGCCCTCGGAAATGTACGGCGACTTCGGCAACGATACGCTCAGTGGAGGCAGCGGGGCCGACAAGCTCTATGCCGCCTCGAGCCCAGGCGGCCCGGAAACCGGCACCACCAACACTTTAAATGGCAACGGCGGCAACGACTTCCTCTACGGCAGCGAAAAAGACGACTCGCTGCACGGCGGCGCCGGCGCCGACTATCTGTACGGTTACCAAGGAAACGACGAACTGTGGGGCGACGATGGCGAGGACCTGCTCTACGGCAACTACACCAGCGGCGGCGCGGATGGCCGAAATATCATTCACGGCGGCGCAGGCATTGATTACATCTTGGGGGCCGACAATGTCGACGCCCTCTACGGCGAGGCCGGCGACGACGTGATCCACGGCCAAGGCGGCGCCGATATCATCCAGGGCGGAGACGGCAACGACAAGATCTACGGCGAAGGTGGAGACGACAACATATGGGGTGGCACGATCACCAAGGGGACGGAGTACCCCGATCAATCGCCAAACAGCGGCAACGACACCATCTATGGCGGCGACGGAAGTGATCTTATGTACGGCGGAGATGGCCGCGATCATCTTTACGGCGAGGCCGGCAACGACTATCTGTATTGCGAGGACGGCAACGATGTTCTCGCCGGAGGAGCCGACTGGGACGCGGTGTGGGACTCAAAAACAGGCAACACGATCTATTTCGATCTGCTGGATACGGTGAAGAGCGGCGACACGTTCTTCTTCGGTGAGACCAACTATTGGTTCTCCCCGAAATCTGTCACCGACCCCTTCAAAGGTTACGCCACGTACACCGACTAGACCGCTTGACGACCCGCTTTTAGCTGGCCTGCGATATCGCGTGCGAGCTCTGTGTTAGATGGGCGCGAATACGGTCGAATTCGTCGTGGTTGGAGAAGTGGATCACGATTTTGCCGCGGCCTTTGGCGGTTTGCGAGATTTGCACTTTCGTGCCCAGCGCGGAGCGGAATTCTTGCTCCAGTGCCGCGATTTGTTTGCTTCGCGTGCGCGGCGCGGGCGCGATTGGCCGTCTTCGCCGACGACGGCCAGCGTCCGTGTCGGCAGATACTGGCAATTCCTGCACTAATTGTTCCACCGCCCTTACAGACAGACCTTCGCTTTGAATCTGTTTGCAGATGGCGATTTGCTGTTGCTTCGTCACCAACTGTCAACAGCGCGCGGGCGTGGCCGGCGGAGATGGCGCCGGAGCGCAGCGATTGCTGAACGGCTTCGGGGCAGATCGAGCAAGCGAATCAAATTGGCCACCGTGGAGCGATCGATCGACAACCGCGCGGCCAACTCTTCCTGCTTGCAGCCGTAAGTGGCCAGGTACTGCTGGAAGGAGGCCGCTTTTTCCAGCGCGTTGAGATCTTTGCGCTGCAAGTTTTCGATGATCGCCAATTCGGCCATCTGGCGGTCGTCGGCTTCGCGCACCTGGGCCGGCACTTGCGACTTGCCGGCTTTGATGGCGGCACGCAAGCGGCGCTCGCCGGCGATCAACTGATAGCGCTGGCCGACGCGGCGGACGATGACCGCCTGAATGACGCCATGCTCGCGAATGCTGGCAGCCAACGATTCGATTTCGGCTTCGTCGAAATCCTGCCGCGGCTGGTACGGGTTGCTGTCGATTTCGTAAACGCTGATTTGCGTGGGACCGGCGGCAGGTGAATCAGCTTGCGGTATTGCCACGGATTGCTGCGCGGCGATTTGCTGCGCGAGCGGGCTATCCGGCTGTCCTAAGAACGCTTCCAGGCCACGACCAAGACGACGTTGAATATTCATAACTTCTCTCCGGTTAGATTTTGATTTAGGCCGCTTCGAGGACTTCGCGGCACAATTCGGTATAGGCACGCGCACCGCGGGATCGCGGAGCGTATTGGATTACGGAAATTCCGTGGCTGGGGGCCTCGCTGACGGCAACGTCACGCGGCACCACGGTGCGGAACACAATTTCGCCGAAAAACTCGCGCACCTGCTGTTCCACCTCGTGCGTCAGTTCGAGCGACTCGTCGACCATCGTCAACACGATGCCGCCGAATTGGAGGCGGCGCGGCTGCTGCTGCATCACCTGGCGGATGACTTCGATCATCTGGGCCAACCCTTCCATGGCGAAGTATTCGCACTGGATGGGCATGACCACTTCGGTGGAACCGGCCAGAGCCGTGCGGGTAAGTTGCCCCAGCGACGGCGGGCAGTCGATCAGCACGAAATCGTAGGCACTTAATCCGCTGGCCAGATGCTGGCGAAGGGTGGCGGTGCGATTCTCGGCGCCGGCCAGCAGTTCCACATCCTGGAAGTTGCGGCTGCCGGGCATGATTTCCAAGCCCGGCGATATCGGTCTTCAGCAGCGACTCTCGAAGTGGGGTCTGCGATATCAACGGATGCCGGGCGGCGGGCTTCTGGCCCAGTCCGCTGCTAGCATTGCACTGCGGGTCCAGATCCACCAGCAGGGTGCGCGAGCCGGCCAAGGCCAGCCCGACGGCCAGATTGATGGCGGTGGTCGTCTTGCCGACGCCCCCTTTCTGATTGGCAATGCACAGAATCCGACCCAAGGTGGAACTCCATTTCCGCCTGCGGTTCGATACGGGACCATATGCTTCTTCGGTCTCAGCCGAGGTGCGATTGCAACGAGCTTACCGGCGGCATCGAATGTCGCTTAGTCTGCCGTTTCACGTGAAACAGCAGGGTCGGGCCAGATTGCCCGTTTCACGTGGAACAAATCGAGACACGCATTTGCCCTATTCACCGCAGCCGCGTTTCACGTGAAACGCGCGGCCGCCGTGCGGCCTGCATGGAATCGTGCTGCCTATTCCAGCGGGTTGACGACCAGCCCGCTGACCAGCTTGGGGTAGAAGTAGGTGCTTTTGGCGGGCATCCGTTCGCCGTGCTGGCTGATCAGGCGGATGTGTTCCACGGTGGCGGGCATGACCAGGGCGGCCAGTTCGAAGCGGCCCCCTTGGCCCATCACGCCGGTGGCATCGCGGGTGGCGGTGTCGCCGGTTTCGAGGCTCTCGATCACTTCGTTCGACCGAATGGACGTATTTCGGCTTGGGCAGGTCTTTCGCGCCTAGCAGCGTTTCGATAACCAGCCGGTGCAACAGCGAAACGCCCAGTCCTTGCCAATCGGAGGAATGCTCCTTGGCGATCTCGGCCATCCGCTTCATGCCCGCCGGTGTGGCTTTGGCGATGGTCCAGCGTTCGTCCTGGCCGGTGAAGAAACCGATGGTCCCTTGGTCGCCGGCGGATTCGATTTCGTCCCAGATGGTGGTGGCCAAGTCGGCCCCTTCGCCGGCCTGGCGAGTGGTGAAGTGAGTCGCCGAGCTTGGCCACCAGTTGCTTGGAGTCCATTGCCGGCAGGCCGCGGAACAGGCGGTGCGTGGGCAGCACCAGCAGGCCGGGATCGCTCATGCCGACGCACATCATCAGCACGAAGTTGGCCGGATGGTCTGGCGTCAGTTTGCCGGCGGCGGCCAGTTCGTCGCGGTAGTTGCACGCGGTTTCGTAGCGGTGGTGGCCGTCGGCAATGAACAGCGGCTTGGGGGCCATCAGCTCGACGAGCTTCGAGATGACGGCCGGATCGGTGATCGTCCACAGGCGATGGACCACGCCGAGGTGATCGGTGGCTTCGACCGGCGTGACTTTCTTGGCGGCGGCTTCGAGCAGGTTCTGAGCGGCGTTGGCTTCGTCGGGGAACAGGCCGAAGATCTGGCTCAGGTTGGCCCGGCAGGCGCGGGTCAGCAGCAGGCGATCTTGCTTGGGGCCGGAAAGCGTTTCCTCGTGCGGGTAGATTTTCCCTTCGCCGAAGCGTTCCAGCTTGCAGCGGACCATGAAGCCGCGGCGAGTGTGCTCTGGCCCCGTCGGCTTCGAACTCCTGGTGGTACACGTACACGGCCGGCTGCGATTCTTCCTGCAGCACGCCTTCGCTGCGCCAGTTTTTCAGGAACTTGGCGGCGCGGGTGTAGCGGTTGTTGGCGTCGTCGTCGCCGGGCTCATCGCGGTTCAGTTCGGCGCGAATGATGTTCGCCGGGTGCTGCTTGTAGAGCCGGTTCTGCAGCTCCGGGATCGATGACGTCGTACGGCGGGCAGATGACGTTCGTGAGCGAGCCGACGTGCTTGAGGTCGTATCGCAGGGCGCGAAATGGGGCGATGGTCGCCATGCGAGGGTTCAGGGTTCGGGGTTCAGGATTCGGGAATTTAAGCTAGCATCGCGGCAGCAATCGCGCCGTGTCAAATGGCGCTGACGCCAAATAAAAAAGCCGGCGAACGACTCGCCGGCTTTGAATCTATTTGCCGAACCCCGGACCACTGAACCCTCTAGTATCGGTAGTACTCGGGCTTGAACGGCCCTTCGGCGGGGATGCCGAGGTAGTCGGCTTGCGTCTTGGTGAGCTTCGTGAGCTTCACGCCGAGCTTTTCCAAATGCAGGCGGGCGACTTCTTCGTCCATCTTCTTGGGCAGCATGTGCACGCCCAGCGGGAACTTTTCCGTTTCGGTCCACAGGGCGATTTGCGCGAGCACCTGGTTGGTGAAGCTGTTGCTCATCACGAACGACGGATGGCCGGTGGCGCAGCCGAGGTTCACCAAGCGGCCTTCAGCCAGCACGAGGATCGAGCGGCCGCTGGGGAGCGTGTAGCGATCGACCTGCGGCTTGATCTCGACCTTCTTGATGCCCTTGTGGTTGTTGAGCCAAGCGATGTCGATTTCCAAGTCGAAGTGCCCGATGTTGCAGACGATAGCATCGTTGGGCATTTTTTCGATGTGCTCGCCGCGGATGACGTCGCGGCAGCCGCTGGCGGTCACAAAGATGTTGCCGCGCGGGGCGGCGTCTTCCATCGTGGTGACTTCGTAGCCTTCCATCGCGGCCTGCAAGGCGCAGATCGGATCGATCTCGGTGATGATCACCCGGGCGCCCAGCGATTTCATGGCGTGGGCACAGCCCTTGCCGACGTCGCCGTAGCCGGCGATCACGACCACTTTGCCGGCGACCATCACGTCGGTGGCGCGCTTGATGCCGTCGGCCAGCGATTCGCGGCAGCCGTAGAGATTGTCGAACTTGCTCTTGGTGACCGAGTCGTTCACGTTGATGGCGGGCACTTTCAGCTCGCCGCGCTCGTGCATCTGGTACAGGCGATGCACGCCGGTGGTGGTTTCTTCGCTGAGGCCCTTAATGCCGGCCAGCAGTTCTGGGTACTTCTGGTGGACCATGGCGGTCAGATCGCCGCCGTCGTCGAGAATCATGTTCAGCGGCTGGCCATCGGGGAAGAACAGCGATTGCTCGATGCACCAATCGAATTCTTCGGTGGTCTCGCCTTTCCAGGCGTAAACCGGCGTGCCGGCTTTGGCCACCGCCGCCGCGGCGTGATCTTGCGTGGAGAAAATATTGCAACTGCTCCAGGTGACCTGGGCGCCGAGTTCTTGCAGCGTTTCGATCAACACCGCCGTTTGGATCGTCATGTGCAAGCAGCCGGCGATGCGGGCCCCGGCCAGCGGCTTCGATTTGCCGTACTTTTTCCGCAGAGCCATCAGGCCGGGCATTTCGTTCTCGGCCAGCATGATTTCCTTGCGGCCCCAATCGGCCAGCGACGAGGTCGGCAACTTTGTACGGCAAACGTTTAGTCTCAGCGACGGCCACGGGCGATCTCCTTCGTCGGTGTGTACAGCAGTTAACTGCTTGGGCGGCAAGTGTTTCCGCAATTAATTCGAGCCTTACATATTAAGTATATTCCGCGTGAATCGCAAGCGGTTGAGTTTCTGCTGCAAATGCAAGCGCTGTCGCTACCGTGAATTACGATGCGGCCAGTGCGCGACGGGCCGCGTCGACAAACGCTTGGACCATGGCAGCGTCCTTGCGGCCGGGCGACGATTCCACGCCGCTGGCGGTATCGACGGCGTTGGGGTGCACCGCGGCCACTGCGGCGGCGACATTTTGCGGTGTCAGACCTCCGGCCAGAACCAAGGGAATTGCACAAGCTTTCCGCCACTGGGCGATTTGTTGCCAATCGGCGGTCGCACCGGTGCCGCCGAATTGCCCTTCCGCTTGCGAGTCAAGCAGCAGCATTTGCGGCAGGAACTGTAGGGAAGAGCACCGCGCCAGATATTCATCGATCGGTTTGCTTCCTGCAGTTCCCCAACGAAGCGCGCGCATCACAGGTTGGCGGATTTCCGCGATAAACTCCGGCGGTTCGTCGCCGTGTAACTGCACCAAGTCGAGCGATGCGGCGGAAATCGCGGCGGCGATTTCATTCAGCGATGCATTTACGAATACGCCGACCTTTGCCACGCCGGAAGGAATGGCAGCGGAATTTGCCGCCGCCTGCTCTAGCGTCACAAAACGCTTGCTGCGGGGATAGAAATTCAACCCGATAGCATCGGCGCCTGCACCGACGACGACTGTTGGCATCATCCGGAGATGTTACGCCGCAGATTTTGATTTGAAAGGGGAGTGGGTTCATGGGTGCTTGCGTGCGATTCATGGATTACGAGCAATTATACGCTAGCAGGGTTCGCCCTGGCCGGGAACCGCTTCAAGGGTCCTGCTGGCATGCGTCGATACTTAACGATATATGGGGTCCTGCGCGCGGGGCATGGATGCCGATTCTCGCCGATCCTGAAGCTCACTTTTCTTAGTTCATTCGAGCCACGATGAATTCACGTCCCAGCAACGACGGCCGACGCATCTACGTGTTCGCCACTGTGGCGCTGGCGGTGTTCGTGCTGGGGATTGCAGCAGTGGGCTTCGCGTGCCACGGGTTTATGCCCTCCGCCCAACAAGCGGCGGCCGATTTGGCCGAGCAGAAAGCCGCCGCCGAGGCGGCTCGCCAGCAAGCGGCGGCCGAAGCCGAGGCTCGCGCGGCTGCCGAAGCTGCCGCAGTCGAAGCAGCGAAGCAACGTTTCGCTGAAGCGGAGGCCGCCAAAGCGGAGTTGGAATCGACCGAACGAACCGACCAGCAAGAATACGTGGCGGCGCGCGAGGCATCGTCGGCGGCGCTGGCGGAATTCGAAACCGCCCAAAGCAAGTTTCTCGATTTCCTGGGCACGCATTTCGGCGAACTGACGGCCGACATCCCCACGGCCAACAAGTACATGAGCGCGGTCGAACAGCACGCCGCCAAAATGCGCGAACTGGAAGAGCAGGCCGCAAAGGATCGCGAGTTGGCCGAACAGGCCGCCAAAGAGCGCGAGCTGGCGGCGAAGGCTGCCGCCCAGCGTGCCGCAGAGCAAGCTGCGCAGCAAAGGCAGCTTGCCGAAGTCCATGGTGGAAAATCCGCAATGGAAGGAATTGCGCGAAAAGCTCGAAAAACTGCAGCAGCAGCGAAAGAAACTCTTGGAAACGCTGACTGCCTCGCATCCGTCGGTCGTCGCGGTCGACATGGATATCACCGACGTCGAGCAACAATTGCAGAGCGTTCCAGCTCAAATTCTGGCAGACGGCCAGCAGCCGGAACAAGTTGCGACGCCCGCTGTAGAAAAAGCCGCTGTCGCAAGCACGCCGGAATCGCAGCAGGAGGCTGAACTGCCACCAGCGAAACAGCCTGCGATGGTGCCTGCGCCGACGATCGATTTGGCCGCCTGGGCTTCGCGGTGGAGCACGGAGGATTCGCAATTCCATGACTTAGCGAAGCAACTGACCGCTGCGAAAGAAAGATATCGTAGCGCACTAGAGCAAGAGGAAGCGGCCCGACAGAAACATGCAGAGGCTGCGGCGGCGGTTGCGGCATTTGACTTACCCCCGGCACCTGAGCCCGCAACTGCACCTGCGCCTGCGGCCGCGCCGACGTTCGAAATCGCGCCGGAACCGGTTGCAGAACCCAGCGCCGCGCGGCCGTGGCGGACAATCCCCTGGTGCGGCTTGGTGGCCGTGGTGCTGGGGTTGATCGTGGCGAGCAAGGCGGTGATCAGCGAGCCAGTTTTCCGGGCTGCCGCGGCGGTGCGGCAAGCGCTGGAGCTGCCGGTGCTGGGCATTTTGTCTCGCGGACCTTCGCAGGTGCCGCGCGAACAGCCGCAACGCGAGCCGCGCTGGGTCCGCCGCACCGTGCTCTCAGCCGAATTGTGGCTGCTTGCGATCGTAGTGTTGCTAGCGGCGACAGCCTGGCTGGATCAGCAATTCTGGCGCGATTTGATCGCCAATCCGCTGGCGGCCTGCTCGAAAAAGTTCTTTTGCTAGCACGATTTAAGGTCCTGGCCGGAGTGGGACTAAACCGGCTCGCAAGCAAACGCCGACGCTAATTAACAGCGCTTTGCCGCGGAACCACTTAGAGCACTTTCAGGCCGGCAATCCCGGCGGCTAAATAGCGGAACATGTACGAAACGTTCTTTGGACTTTCCGAGCGACCCTTCGCCGCCGCCCCAACGGCGAAGCACTATTTTCCTGCCGCGGCGATCGAAGCGGCGCGGCAAACGCTGGTCCGCTGCATTCAGCGGGCCGAAGGCGTAGCTTTGCTGATCGGGCCAGCCGGCACCGGAAAGACGCTATTGTGCCATGTATTGGCCGACGAATTCCGAAATCGCTATTCCGTCGCGCTATTAGAAAGCGGGCGACTGTGCACACGTCGCGCTTTGTTGCAGGCCATTTTGTTTGAGTTGGGCCTCCCGTACCGCGGCATGGAAGAAGGCGATCTGCGGCTGGCGCTGGTCGATCATCTTTCGCCACGAAATCAAGATCACGACTCCGCGGCGAAGCTGCTGTTGATCGTCGACGAAGCTCATTCACTGCCGCTTAGATTATTGGAAGAGCTGCGGCTGCTGTCGAATCTCGTGCGCCAGGGACAGCCGCGGGTACGGTTGGCGCTGGCCGGCGGGCCGCAGTTCGAGGAGCGGTTGGCCAGCCCGAAATTGGAATCGTTCAATCAGCGCATCGCCGCTCGCTGCTATTTGGAAGCCCTCGATCGATCGCAAACCATCGACTATGTGCGCCATCAAATTCGTGACGCAGGCGGCTCGGCGGAGCGAATTTTCACGAGCGAATCGCTAGCGGCTGTCTATCAGGCCACCGACGGCATTCCAAGGTTGATCAACCAGGTATGCGACCACGCTCTCGTTTTGGCCTGCGCCGGCGGGGTCAAGCAACTTTCGGCCGGCGGCATCGAGGAAGCCTGGTCCGACTTGCAGCAATTGCCCACGCCCTGGAATGCGGCGCCGGGCGCACCCGATCGCGACGCACCGCCGGCCGCGATTGAGTTTGGCGAATTGGACGAAGAGCTTTCGGACGATTTGCCTTCCGCGTTGCCGTTCCGGGCCGTCAGCGATGTCGCGGAGCAGCATCAACTGCTTTCGACGATCGGCGAAACCGCGGGCGGGGACGATGAATTCCAGCCGGCCGGCACGATTCGGCCGGAAGTCGAACTGCACTTTCAGCGCACCGCCAACCCGTTTCACGAAGCGTTCGACGAAGAAGAAGTTGTGTTGGATCCGTACACCGCGAACCAAGGCGACGAGTTTGCGGATCTGCCGCTGGTTTATACCGACGGGGCGCACGAACTCGGTCCCGTGCTCACGCATTTGACCGGCGGCGAACAGCCTGCGGCTGCGGGCGGAGCGTCGCCCTGGGCTGGCGGATTGCCCAACGCACAGTATACCGACGCCGCGTCGCAAGCGCCTGATACGTCGCAGCAGAGCGACACCATTCATTCCGCAATTCATCCGGCGGCGGAACTCGAAACGACCGAGGCCTCGCAGCCGGAAACCGTAGATCCCTGGCGCCATGTGCCGGAGCTTGAGGATCGCGACGCAGCGCTTCCCGGCGAAGAAACATCGCGGGCAATTCCGTCCGAGCCGCCGAAAATACCGAAGCTGAGTCGGCCGATTCCGGTCACTCGCTTGCCCCCCTCGTTGGGACACGAGAGCGACGCAGACTTGATCGAAGTCGACGATTTGCCGCGTCCGCCGGCGCCGGAAGTGCCGAAAGAACCGCCGCCAAAACGGCGACACGAATTCCGCCAATTGTTTGCCAAATTGCGCCGCGAGTAAGACGAATCAAGCGCCGGGCAAGCCCGGCGGCTAACTGGTGATTACATGGGCCTGCTGCTCAAATCTCTGAAGCAGATCGACTGGCGACCGGCCGAAGCCGCGGCCGACGACCAGTTCGCGGAATCCGCGGTGATTTCGCCGGTGGTGGAAACACCCGAAGACCTGCCCAATGCAATGGAGGAAGCCATCGCGGACGAAAAAACGCCGCAAGTGGCGCAAGAAGCTTCTGAAGCGCAGCCAATCGAACAACATCCCGCCGAGCCGCCGGCCGGGGAGTTGCCCCCTCCTACAGAACCCGCGATCCAAAGTGCGGAATCGACGTTGGATCGCCTCAACGAGTTGCATGAGCTAATCGACGCGGCGCTCAAAGACCTCCCGAGTAGTGAACCAATTGTGGTTGAATCGCCGGCAGGCGAGGCGTCGATCGCGGAGCCGGCAATCGCCTCGGAGCAGCTCGATCAACCGAATCGGATGATCGAATTTTCGCCGGTAAACGCGTCGACGGCCACGGTCGTGCCGCCGCCCGCGCTTCCAACGCCGTCCGTGCCACTCCCGCCGCTGCGTGCCGCTGCGCCGTTTGTCGTGCCGTCGTTCAAAATTCGCGACGAATATCGGGAACTGCGCGATCATTTGCTGGCACGGTTTCGTCTGGACGAACCGAGTACGCTACTGGCAATCGATGCCGGCCGAGTGACCAACGATGCCGCCTGGCTGGCGCCGTTTGCGGCGGCCCTCTGGGAATCGCTCAGTGACGAGCCCATGTTGCACCTATCGACCCCGCCGCGAATTCTGCTGGTCGAGGCGGCCGGGGCGGAGTGCGGTATCGCTCGGCATCTGGGGCTGGACTGCCCGAAGGGGCTGATCGACGTGCTGCAGGGGGGCGCCGATTGGGCCGACGTCATCCAGCGCACGTATCATCCGCAAATCGATCTGCTGTGTCGCGGAAAGGCGCCGCTGCCGGCAAATCCAAGCGCAAAATTCGTGAGCGTTTGGACCGATTTACAGCGACGATATCAAGCCATTCTGGTTGCCGCCGGGCCGTGGGAAGCTCCCTCGCAAGCTTCGTGGCGCAAATGCGGAATTGCAACTGCGGCAATGCTGTTGCCACTGGCGGATGCGGCGGTGGTGTGCGTGGACCTGGACGGCACGCCGCAATCGGTGGCCATCGAAACTAAACGGGCATTGGACCGGCGCGGCATCCGCCTTTTGGGCTGCGTGGTGCGCGGGCAATAAGCCGCCCTCGGATGAAGGTCGCATTTCCCAGCGACGGTGATTAGAATCGGCGACACTTTCGCAATTCACTCCGAACATTTCGCCGAGCTTGGAATGAGTTCAGCCACTTCTGCCGCAGGCCGTACGCTGGTGATGACCGCCACGTACAACGAAATCGAAAGCCTGCCCAAGCTCGTCGACGAAATCTTCAGTGTAGCGCCGGATGTCGATCTGCTGGTGGTCGACGACAATTCTCCCGACGGCACCGGCAGGTGGTGCGATGAGCGCGCAGCCGCCGACCCGCGCGTGCACTGCATTCATCGCGCCGGCAAGCTGGGCCTGGGATCCGCCATGGTCGAGGGATTCCACTACGCCATCCAGCGCGATTACCGCTACGTGTTCAACATCGATGCCGATTTCAGCCATCATCCGAGGTACATTCCGGCGTTGTTGGCGGGAATGGAATCCTCGGGCGGTTCGCACGATGTGATGATCGGCTCGCGCTATATTCCCGGCGGTGGCATCGAAGGCTGGGGCTTGAAGCGCAAATCGATGAGTCGCGCAGTGAATCTTTATTCCCGCTGGCTGCTATGGCTGAAAGCCAAGGATGTCAGCGGCGGATATCGCTGTTATCGGGTGTCCAAGCTCCGGGAACTCGATTTCGACAAGGTTCTCTCAACCGGTTACGCCTTTCAGGAAGAACTGCTGTGGATGCTGCGGCGGCAAGGCGTGCGAATCGGCGAAACGCCGATTGTCTTTGTTGACCGCGAATTGGGACAATCGAAAATCAATCGCCGCGAAGCCTGGAACGCGATGCGAATCATCTTGCAATTGGGACTGCGGAGTTTGACGGGGCGGTAGGGCAATCCCTAAAATCGCAGTTCCTATCTCGACGATCCGGTTCCGTTTTCGCGGAGAGTTTCTTATGGCGCCAAAGCAAGCAGCGCAGTCGGGCTCACCCGCCCGTGCAAGCCCGTCCGAGGCTGGCCAAGTGCAGACGGTGATGCAAGAGAACCGGATGTTCCCGCCACCGGCAGAATTCGCCGCCAAGGCCGGCATCAAGTCGCTGGCTGAGTATGAGGACCTGTGGAACGAAGCGGCCGGCGATATCGAAGGCTTCTGGGGTCGCCTGGCCGGCGAATTGCATTGGTTCAAGCCGTATTCCAAGGTGCTCCAGTGGAACGAACCGTTTGCCAAATGGTTCGTCGGCGGCCTGACCAACGCTTCGTACAACTGCCTCGATGCGCATCTAAATACTCCCACGCGGAATAAAGCGGCGCTCATCTGGGAAGGGGAACCGGGCGAAGAGCGGACGCTCACCTATCAGGAACTGCACCACGAAGTTTGCAAATTCGCCAACGTGCTGAAGAAGCTGGGCATGAAGCAAGGCGATGTGGCCTCGATCTACATGCCCATGACGCCCGAGGCGGTCGTCGCCATGTTGGCCTGCGCCCGCATTGGCGTAGTGCATTCGGTCATTTTCGGCGGCTTTTCCAGCGAGGCGATCGCCGAGCGGAACAACGATGCCCAGGCGAAACTGGTGATTACGGCCGATGCCGGCTGGCGTCGCGGGCAACAAGTTGCCGCTGAAAGCCAACGTCGATGCGGCGCTGGCCAAATCGCCCACCGTGAAGCATTGCATCGTGCTCAAGCGTATCGGAATCCACGTGCACATGCAGGACGGGCGCGATCACTGGTGGGAAGATCTGAAGGAAGATGCCTCGGCCGATTGCCCCGCGGAGCCGCTGGACAGCGAAACGCCGCTGTTCATCCTGTACACCAGCGGATCGACCGGCAAACCCAAGGGCATCAAACACACCACGGCCGGTTACAACCTGTACGCCAAGAAAACCTTCCAATGGGTGTTCGATCACCGCGACGAGGACGTGTTCTGGTGTACCGCCGACATCGGCTGGGTCACCGGGCACACGTATGTGGTTTACGGCCCGCTCACCGCCGGCGCCACCGTGTTCATGTACGAAGGAGCCCCGAACGCGCCGGACGAAGGCCGCTTCTGGCGGATGATCGAAAAATACCGCATCACCATTTTGTACACCGCGCCCACCGCGATTCGCACGTTCATCAAATGGGGCGACGAGTGGGTGGACAAATCCGATATTTCCAGTTTGCGTCTGCTGGGCACGGTGGGCGAAGGCATCAATCCCGAAGCGTGGATGTGGTATCACCGCAAAATCGGCAAGGAACGATGCCCCATCGTCGATACCTGGTGGCAAACCGAAACCGGGGCCACGATGATGAGCCCGCTGCCAGGGGCCGTTGCCACCAAGCCGGGAAGCTGCTGCAAGCCGCTGCCGGGAATTGTGCCGGCAATCGTCGATGCCGCCGGCAGGCCGGTGAAGCCGGGGCAGGGTGGATGGCTGGTGATTCAAAAACCCTGGCCGGGCATGCTGCGCGGCATTTGGGGCGACGATGAGCGCTACAAGCAGCAATATTGGTCGAAGGTGCCGCACATGTATCTGGCCGGCGACAATGCCCGCTGCGATGCCGACGGCTATTACTGGATCATGGGCCGCATCGACGACGTGCTGAACGTGGCCGGCCATCGGCTCAGCACGATCGAAATCGAAAGCGCGCTGGTCAGCCACCCGGCCGTGGCCGAAGCCGCCGCCGTGGGGCGACCGCACGAGTTGAAAGGCGATGCCGTGGCCGTGTTCGTGGTGCTCAAAAGCGGCACGCCGAGCGAATCGCTTCGCGAAGAATTGAAAAAGCACGTGCGCAAAGAGATCGGCGCTTTGGCCGTGCCCGACGACGTGCGGTTTACGAACTCGCTGCCCAAGACGCGCAGCGGGAAGATCATGCGCCGCTTACTGCGCGACATCGCGGCAGGCAAAGAATCCGTCGGCGACACCAGCACCCTGGAAGATTACAGCGTGCTGGCGAAACTGCGCTCGGATGAGGATTGAGGAGGCAGACGGACAATCGCGAAACTGCCAAACAAAAGCCCAGGGGTTGCAACCCCTGGGCTTCAAAAGAATCTTCGCGTCTTCGCGGTTTATTGCCGCATCACTCCGGGAACAGCTTCGTCGAGAGGTACCGCTCGCCGAGGTCCGGCAGCACCACCACGATCAGTTTGCCGTTGTTTTCCGGGCGTTTGGCCACTTGGATAGCGGCCCAGGCGGCGGCGCCGGAGCTAATGCCGCACATCAGGCCTTCTTGCTTGGCCAGTTGGCGGGCGGTTTCCATCGCGTCGTCGTCGTTCACCTGCACCACTTCGTCGATGATATCGACGTTTAGCACGTCGGGGATGAAGCCGGCACCGATGCCCTGAATCGTGTGCCGGCCCGGCTTCAGCGGCTGGCCCGCGCGCCGCTGAGTGATGACCGGGCTGGCGCTGGGCTCAACGGCGATCATCTTCACGCCGGGCTTGCGCTTCTTCAGCACTTCCCCCACGCCGGTGATCGTGCCGCCCGTGCCCACGCCGCTGATGACGATATCCACCTGGCCGTCGGTATCTTTCCAAATTTCCTCCGCGGTGGTTTTGCGGTGGATTTCCGGATTGGCCGGATTCTTGAACTGCTGCGGCATGTAATAATTTTTGTTTTGGGCAACCAATTCTTCCGCCTTCTTCACGGCGCCCGGCATGCCTTCGGCCGCCGGCGTGAGCACCAGTTCCGCGCCTAGTGCCTTAAGCATCCGGCGGCGCTCCAAACTCATGCTTTCCGGCATGGTAACCATCAGCTTGTAACCGCGGGCGGCGCAGGTGAACGCCAGGCCGATGCCCGTGTTGCCGCTGGTCGGTTCGATGACCACGGTGTTCTTGTTGACCAGGCCGTCGCGTTCGGCGGCGTCGATCATGGCTTTGCCGATGCGATCTTTCACGCTCCACAACGGGTTCAAGTTTTCCAGCTTCGCGGCAATGGTGGCCACGCAGCCTTGGGTCACGCGGCGCAACCGTACCAGCGGCGTATTGCCGACGCATTTGGTGATATCTTGATTAAGACCGCGGGGGGCTGACACGGTGGCCATGATGAACCTCTTTCGGCAAAAGCGAAGTCGCGAAAGCCGCAGCCACCGGCCAGGCTACTGGGCGGCGGCCGGCCCCAGGAAGTCGGTAAACTTGGCCGAATTATAAGACTTTCGCAAACCGCCGGTCAACGCCGCCCCAGGGGCGATCAAGCAGCGCCGCCGGTGGCATCCGCGCCGCCGTTGGGGCCGCCCCTAGCCGTCGGAAGATAAGCCAATCGCGATAGCCCGTGATCAGTTCCGGTATTGCAGCGTGCGAACCTGCTGGCGCAAGTCGTGCAGTTCGGCCACGATTTGCAGCATTTGCCATTCCATCACGTCGGTCTGCGAAGCATTGTTCAGCAGGTTAGCCATTTGCAGCCGGGCCCTGGCCACTTCCACTTCGGCCTCCCGACGCTGCACTTCAGCGGCGCTCACCGTCCCCGGAGTTCGGGCATTTGCATCGCGCGCTTGCTTCAAATACTGCTCGGCGTATTCGAGCGATTGTTTGGCCAGACCGACATAAGGATTCTCCGCGCCCCGTTCATTTCCACCGGACATCTCTTTCACGCGCCCTTGCGCTTCGGCAACATCGTATTCCAAACCGCGAACGACCGAAGTGGGAATGGTGTCGGGCACCGCGCTGTTGGCCGCTTTGGCCTTGGCCAGGTCGGCTTGCGCGACTGCCAGCAGCGCTTTGGCGTAGCTGAGCTCGGCCTGCTTGATGTCGGAATTCTGCGACGAGCTTTGCGGTTGGTATTTGGCGACGCGCGGATTGTCTTGGGCCAACACGGAGATCGCGTGCTGAGCCCCCAGCCACGTGCCGGCCGTCAAGGCGGCCGCCAACGTCAGTACGAGTTTGCGATTCATCGGAAATCTCCTGGGCAGAATGCGAATACGTAATGCGATTTTTTGCGTAGGGAACGCTCACCGGCGGATTCGTCATTTCCGGCACATGCGCGCCAATTGGCCAACTAGCAAACGTAGCACACGCCAGCGGTGCGGGAAAGCAATGGCGACGGGAGGCCTTAGGTGGAAATTGACACCGGAGAGCGGCCCTTCAGCCGACGCCGCTGCCAGTATTCCCACACCGCCAGATCCACCGCCTTCAACACAAAATACATGGCGGTGATCATGACGAAATACACCCCGATGACCGTGTGCGCGAACTGATTGTGGAACAGCGTTTCCAACGTGTGCTGCGCGATTTTTTCCGGCTTGGTAACGATATCCCAGCTGTTCAGCCGGATGTAACGGCCCCAGTAGATGCCGACGGAACAGAGGAAATTCAGCACCAGTTCGGCGGTCAGAATCCAGGACCGCTGCCCGATCCATTGCAGATAACCGCCCACCCGAATCAGCGAGATCACGTGGCATTGAAAGCCCAGGAACATGAACAGCGTGTATTTCGGAATCACCACGTACACCACGGTCCAAGTGGGCAGCTCGGGCTGGCTGGCACGCACTTCGGAGACGAAATGAATGATGTCGGTCAGCGTGTACGCGGCGTTGGGCAGAAAGACAATGAAAACCAAAAGCACCGGCCACCAAAGCCAGCTCCGCCGCTCGGTGCGGCGAAACAGCCACAACGAAAGCGAGAAGGGGAATGCGGCCAGAAAAAAATTCCAGCCCACGTGAAAATGCGGCCGCAGCGATAGCCGAATCCAGTCGATCATCGTAGGCAGCCTTCAGAAGAACTCTTACGACTGCCGGATTTTCTTGATCGCCTCGGCGGCGGCTTTGCGCACCTCGGGCGATTCCGCATCACCGGTCAGTTTTTCCAGCGCCGGAATCGCTTCGGCCGCCATCGGACCGATGTCGCCCAGGGCGCTGGCGGCTTCGATCTTCACCAGGTCGTGATCCGTTTCCTCCAACGCCTTGATCAGCGGCTGGATGGCCATTTTCTCGATCACCTGGTCGCCGACTTTAATCCGCAGCATGGCCCACAAACTGACAAGCTTCAGAAGCTTGTCGTCGCTGGTAAGATTCTTCTGCAACTCGGGCAGTGCGTCGGCGGCGGCCGGCCCGATTTTGCCCAGAGCATAGCACGCAGTGCGGCGCACGCGAGGATCTTCGTCGTTCAATTCTTTGACGAGCGCCGGCACGGCAGCCTTCGCATCCGGCCCGATCGTGGCCAGTGCAAATTCCACTTGGCGCCGATATTCAGGACTAGGGTCCTTCAGTTCGTCGATGAGCGCGGGCACGGCCTCCTTGGCTTTCGGTCCCAGGCGATCGATCACCGCCACAGCCAGCGATTGAAACTGATCGTTTTGCAATGCCTTGATCAGCCGCGGAACGGCCTTTTCTCCCAGCGATGCCATCGCTTCGGCCACGTTGGCCTGCACCACCGGGTCTTTGTCGGCCATCATACTGCTCAGCGCTTCGACCACCATCTCATGCGGGGCCTTCAGCTCGAACAGGCCACGGGCGGCGGCCGCGCGCGTCCGGCGGTCGGGGCTTTTGAGCGATTCGGTCAGCACCGTCACGGCTTGCTGCATCGCATCCTTATCGTCGGGGTTGATCTTGGCCACCGCCCAAATGGCAATCATTTTCAAAAACGGATCGGCGCTGGAGGCTTGTTTCACCAATTCAGGCGTGGCTTCCTTGGCACCGATGCGCCCCAGTGCATACGCGGCCCCATACCGCACCGAGTTTTGCTCGTCGGAAAGCGCCTTGATCAGTTCCGGCTCAGCGGATTTGGCGTCGGGGCCGATTTCACCCAACGCAATCACAGCCTGCATCCGCATCGCGGGATCTTTGCTGGCGGTTGCCTTCGCAATTTCCGGCACCGCGGCTTTGGCCTTCGGCCCCATGGAGCCCAGCGCGATGCAAGCCCAATAGCACGTTTTTTCGTGCTTCATGGCTTCCATCAGCGGCGGCACTCCGGCGTCGCCCATTTCGGCGAATACTTCCAGTGCCGGCACGATGACCGACGAATCCATGTCGGAATCTTCCATCGCCTTCCTGAGAATCGGCAGCAGCACGTCGGGCGCGGGGCGAATGCCCACCAGCGCGTCGATCGCTGCACGTCGGACGTTGGAGTCTTTGTCGTCAAGCAATTTGGCCAGGCCTTCGATCACCGGCTGGCTGGAGTCGTCAATTTCTTCCAGTGCATTGGCGGCGTGGCCGCGCACCATGGCGTCGTGGCTTTTAAGCGCTTTGATCAAGGCGGGCACGGCCTCTTTCGCCTCCGGGCCGATGGCGCTTAAGGCCATGGCGGCGTGCCACTGCAACTCCGTACTGCCGTTCTCCAGCGTGCTTGATCAGGGCGGGCACCGCCGCCTTTGCCCTAGGACCCAGGTCGATCAGGTCGTTGATAGCTTTCAGTTGAACCTTGGGATCGCTGCTGGAAAGCGCCTTGATCATGCCATCAACTTCGGCCTGATCGGCTTTGGCCACGGCTGAAACCAGCATCAAAAAAACTACCGCCGCACAAGTGCGCATGTTCGGCTCCCGAAAGAATTCTGATAGCAATTGGGCGACTTGCCCAATAGTAGTTGATTCGCGCGCGTACCCCTCATTATAGTATTGAAGGGGCAAGGCGTTTGCAAACCGGCGACGGAAGATACCGCGGTCTGTTCCTATTCAAGCTGAAGGTTGGATTTCAACGGAGGTGCGGCATGCGGCGAGTTGTGCTGGCGTCGACTTTAGCGGCGCTTTTGGGTTGGTTCAGCGGCGCTTTCGGGCAATATCCGTATTCGCCCTATTACGGCACTCAGGCGTCCACGGCGCAACAGGCGGCGGCGATGGGAATGTCGGACCTGGTGCGCTCCGCAGGCTCGTACAATCTGCAGACCAGCGCAGGCGGCCATCAACATGACTCAGGCGGAGTCGCAACAATTGAGCAACCAACTGCAAGGCGCAAAACTACTATCAAATGCGCGGCATGTACGAAAACTATCAGCGCAAGGAACAACAGCCGGGACTCAGCAGCGAAGAATCGTGGCGGCTGGCCCAGGAAAACTTGCCCAAACGCTTACGCCCCAATCAGCTCGACCCGGTGACCGGGAGGATTTACTGGCCCATTTTGCTGCAAGATCCCAGGTACGATCAGTATCGCAAAAACGTCGATGATTTGTTCCAGGAGCGGGAACGGTCGCACGGCAGCAGCAGCTACGACGTCTACGTGCAAACCCAGCAGGCCACCGATGCGCTGTTGACCGAACTGCGAAAGAACCTGACGCAGTACAGCGGCACCGACTACATGTACATGAAGAACTTCATCGACAGCCTGGCCTACGAGGCGAAGTTCCCGGCGGTGTAATCGCCAAACGCTTCAGTATCTCAGCGGGCCGTCCTGCCCGCAAAAGCCGCACACCTATACCGCGATGCCGGTCCGGCTGTAGCGGCACTAGCGAATCTGCCGGCGGCGCTGCGAAAAAACAACGGCCATGTTGCCGTTTTGCCACGTGTTGCCAAAAAGCGTGCTAGGCTTTTGTGACGGAAAAGTTTGACTGCGCCGTCAGGTCTTCGTTACCGCTACGGGCCTGACAGGCGCTAATGGCCAGTCGATCGAAAACCAATTGAGCATCCATGTCCGCTGTTCTGCTTAGCATCCTGCTGTTGGGCGCCTGCCATTCGCCGGCCGCGCCGCCGCTTACGCCGGCCAACCAGTGCGTGCCGCCGCTGCCCGGCGACACGAAGGAATATCCCTGGCCCCGAACGGTTTTGGAACAAAGAGGGCCTAGTGATCAGCCCGGCGCGAATCCTGGCGCAAGTGGGGCGCGAAGTGCCCATGTTCGCCGCCGTGTGCGACGGCAAAGGTCACCTGCAGCCGTACGAGCGCGTCGAGTGGATGCTCGACCAGGGCAGCGTCGGATCGTTTGTTTCGGTGGCCGATCCGATCCGGCCGTTTTACATCGACATTGTTTCCAGCAAGCCCAAGAAGATCGACAACAACTATGCCGTCAGCGAAACGCTGCCGAAGAACGTTATTCTCACCCGCGGCACGCCCAACATTAACGACGACATGGTGATGCCGCGCGGCTACACGTGGGTTACCGTTACCTCGCCGCGCGAAGGCGTAAGCTATATCACCGCCTACGCCCCCGATGTGTATTCGTGGGATAACCGCCAGAAATCGGCCGTGATCCACTGGATTGATGCCGATTGGGTGTTCCCGGGTCCAGTGTGCGCGGAGCCCGGCGGTCACGCCACGCTAACCACCTGCGTCCGCCGCCATACCACCGGCGCGCCGGTGGCCGACTGGATTGTGAAATACACCATCGTCGGCGGGGCTCCGGCCGGTTTCGCCCCCGACAATCAGCAATCCGTCGAAATCGCCACCAATGACGAAGGCGCGTCGACCGTGGAGGTAATTCCCACTTCCGGCGGCCGAGGCACTACCTGCGTGTCGATGGAGCTCATTCGCTCCGAATGCGCCACCCCCGGCACTACCGAGCGCTTGTCGGTCGCCACAGCGACCACCTCAGTTACCTGGACCAATACGCAAGCCACGCTGCGCGTGGTGGGGCCCAGCACCGCCACCGTCGGCTCCACGGCCAACTACCGCGTGGAAGTGGGCAACCCAGGGCCGCTGCCCGTGAACGACGTGACGGTTTCCTTGCAAATTCCCGCCGGATTGGCGTACGTGAAGGCCGAGCCGGCGCCGGAAAGCGCAGGCGCCCCCACCGCCTTCAAGTTCGCGCAGATCGGCGTGGGCGAGTCGAAAGTGATTTCGCTCGATTTCCGCGTCGAACAGGCCGGCGCGCTGAATATGTGCGCCACGCTGTCGGGCCCCGAAGGTCTAACCGCCCAAAGCTGCTCGGCAACCAATGTGGGCACGGCGGCGGTCGTGACGCCGCAGCCGACCCAAGCCCCGGCGCTGACCCCGACTCCGATCACTCCCCCGGCCCAGCCACCCGCTCAGCCAACACAGCCACCGTCGCAGCCGCCCGCTCAACAACCTACGCAGCCGCAGGCGCAATCGACGGAAACGCCGAAGATCGAGTTGCACTTTACCGGCCCGCAAACCGCGACCGTGGGCGGCGACGTGCACTTCGAATTGGAGGTGACCAATCGCGGCAATGTGCCGGCCAACGACTTAATCATTACCGACCGGTTTGAAGCGGGCTTGGAACACGGCAGCAACACCAGCCCAATTCAAAATTCGCTGGGCACGATTCCGGCCGGGCAATCCAAGAAGGTTGGAATCACGTTTCACGTTACGAAGGCCGGAAAGCTCTGCCACACGATGGAAGTGAGCAATCAGGCCGGCGTGCATGAAAGCACCCAAGCCTGTGTGACTGTGGCGGAGCAGCCGGCGCTGAAGGTCGATATTACCACGCCTCAGAAGTTTGTCCGCGTCGGCGATACGGTCGATTTCACGATCGTCGTAACCAACACGGGCGATGTAACCGCTCAGCAGGTGCGTGCCACCGTGACGTTCGAACAAGCGTTGAAAGCGGCTAAAGCCTCGCAAGGCGTGCAAACCAGCGCCGATGGCGGCTTGGTCTGGACAATCGATACCTTGGCCCCGCGGGCACAACAAACCTGGAGCGTGCAGTGCACCTGCGTGGCGCCGGCGCAACAAGCTTGCGGGAAAGTCACCCTCAACGATCAAACCGGTTTGAACCTTGGGGAAGAAGCCTGCTTGCAAATCGTGCCCGGCCAGGCGGCAGCCGGCGGGCCGGCGGACCTTAAAGTCCAAGTCACAGGCCGCAGCAATCCGATCAAAGTGAGCAGCGAAGCCAGCTATAGCGTTGTGGTAACCAACACGGGCACCAATCCGCAGCGGCAAGTCCGGCTTTCGGTGACCGTACCCGACGGCATGACGTTTGTCACCGCCCAAGGACCGGCAAATTCGAATGTCAGCGGTCAAAATGTAAAGTTCGATCCAATTCTGGAAATGCGGCCGGGGGAATCGATTACGTTCGATCTGCGCTTGCGAGCCATGCGGCAAGGGACGGCTCAGGTGAACGCGGAGGTCAGCAGCTCGACCACCACGCAGCCGTTGACCGGCTCGACCACGACGAATATCTTCGCGGAATAGCGTCCCACTGCCCTCCCGATTCCGCCCGTCGTACTCTCGCGCCGACATGCCTCGATTCGTTGTGTTGCGTCACGAAATGCCAGCCGGCCCGTGCGCCGGCGTGCACTGGGATCTAATGCTCGAATCCGCCGGCCGATTGCGCACTTGGGCGCTCGCCAAAGAGCCGGCTGAAACGGGGGAAATCGCCGCCCAAGCCTTGGGCGACCATCGCCTCGACTATCTGGAATACGAAGGTCCCGTGTCGGGCGACCGCGGCACAGTAACGCGCTGGGACAGCGGCCAGTACGAATGCCAGGCCGATTCGGCGAACGAAATCACCGTGCGGCTGCGGGGGGGCAAGCTCGACGGCACCGCACGGCTGCGAAAACAACCCGGCCAGCCACAGCAGTGGCTCTTCGACTATTGGGTTTGACTGTCGCCGGTGGGCTGTTCGGCGTGGGCAGGCCGTTCGGCCAATGGCGGAAGCGACTGGTCGCCCCGTTGCGTGCGGCCGGCCACGTAGAGCTGGCCGTCGTGCAATTCCAACGAGTCTAATTGCACCAGCAGATTGCCGTAGTCGCCATCCTGCGGCGGAGTGATCAACAGGAGCGGATCGCCTTCGATCTGCTGTTCTTCAATCTGCAGATCCAAGCTCCGGCCGGCCGCAATCAAATCGTGCAGCACGTTCTTCAAAGGCAATGGCAGACCGCCGGCCCGCACCTTCCGGATCCGCACCGCCACCACGTTCGGTTCGCGCAGGTACACGTCGGCCGAAAGCGAAACCACCACGCTCCACCGTGGCCGCTGCCAACGGAAACCAATCATGAGTCGATTGTTTTCGATAGCCACCCGCGGCTCGCTGATTGTCGCCGGCAGCAGCGAAGGATGATTTTTCTCCAGATCGTCGGCTAGCCAGCCGTTAATCTGATCGGCAGTGAATTGGGCTTGCCACCGCCCCGACTTACGCAGGTCGCTGACCAGAGCGGCCGTCTCTCGCAGCAACGCGTCGCTTGCTTGATGAACGGAAGCGGTGGGCTGTGCCAGGGCCGCCGCATAGAACGGGGGCACCTGCCGGCTAACCCAATACGCCCAGGCGCCAGCCGCGGCCAGCATCGTGGCCGCGGCGCACGACACGATCAACATGGTTCGGTTTTGCGCGACATGGGCAATCGCTAGGGCGCGCATCGTCGCACTCCCCTGCAGATCATAAATTGCCGACACGGCTCAATTGCCGGCTCGAATGGGCGGGCGGATCGTAGAAAAACGCCTGCCAGCCGTCAATGCGGAAAAAGGCCGCATTGGGTAGTCGTTATTTCCGGCTATTCGCCGGCCGCCGGCGTCGAAGGGGCAATGGCGGTTCGGCCGCACTGCCCAATCCAAATCAGCGTGCGATTCCAATTCATCCCGCAGCACCACCACGCTCGACGGAGCTTCGATGCCCAGCCGCACCTTGTCTCCGGCCACGCGGACCACTGTCACCACAATGTCGTCCCCCAAGCGAATCCGCTGGCTTTCCTTCCTCGACAGCACCAACATCGCAACGTCCTCCCTGTTTGTTTGATACTGAATTTATGTACAGTTTCCGCCCACCCGCTGTCAAGGGGATTTTTCACACGCCAAATTCTGGCAATCCCCGCCGCACTTACGCCACAAGCACCGGCGCTTTCGCCAACTGCGTGCGGTGGAACCGCTCGCCGGAAGAGCTGTAGAACAAGATCGTATTCCGCTCGGTTTCCCAAATGGCCGTCACCTTTACCGCCCGCGGGCCATTCAGGCAAAAGAAGATGCCGCAGGGCTTGCCGCCGCGCACCAATATGCGTTCGGTCATCCGGAACGCTCCGGCCTCAAGCTGATCGTGATAGCACAAGATTCGACTGACATATTCCCTCAAATTTTCCAAGTTTTGCAGCCGTTCCATACTGGTCGACATTGGAACTCGAGTCTCCTGTATGAAGCACGGAAGAGCAGATGATGGGTTCCGTGCAGATTGATAAGGCGGGGTAAATTGCCGACAGATTATGCTATCGGCGATTTGGGCAAGCTGACTTCGATCTTGCTGGCATTTGTCCCGGGTGCCATTTTTCTCCCCGCTTTTCAGCGAAAATTCGCCAAGCTCTTTGCCGTTACTGCTTTTCGAAGGCCGCGCCGGACTGCGCAGGACCCGACTGTGCGGGAGAGGCTGCCGCGGGCGATTCTGTCGCCTTGGAGGCATCCAGCGAACGCAGCACAAATAGGGCTCGCTGATACGACGGTTGACGTTCATTCCGCCTCACCGAACCAGCGGCCGCGCCCATCGCCCCAGCGGCTCCGCCTGTCGCCCCAGCAGTTCCTAACGTCGATAGCGATTTACCGAGTTGGAACGTCTCTGGCAAGTTGTCGAAGTTCTTCAGCATCCAATCTCGAACAGCCGGCACATGTTGGGCGCGCCCCACGTCTGGGCCAGCCGGCGCATTTGATTTTCTGGTACTCGCATTTTCGGCGTTCGCACCCAGGCTCGGCGGCGCGGCAGACACTCCCAAGATGACGATCGATTTCGCACTACCAAGATCGTTCAGCACCGCCCGCACCTGCTCTGGCGACGCTTCCACATACACAACATCCAAACCGCCTGTGGATTGGTAGCGCTCGGCCGGCGCCGGTTCTTTATCTTTCATTTCAAGTCGCTTCGACTGCGGGCGGCCCACGGTATCTTGCGCAAGCGATTTGGTTGGCCCTTGCTCGAAGTGCTCAAACTTCTGGTTGTCCCAACGCCCTGCGGCCTCTTCGCGCAACTTGTCTTCGCTCGCTGCGTCCCGATCGTCCTCGAACACAATGCGATGGTTGGCCAACACTTGTTCGAATTCCTGTCCTGCGCCCGGCTCTGGCTTCAGCCCGATTTGAACTACCAGAACCGGCTGAGTATTGCCAGGATTAGTCGCAGACTCCTCCGCGTTTGCTTGCGCTTCTGTCGCACTTTGTTGCGAATCAGCCGGAACCGGCGCGGCGCCGCCGATTGCCGGAGCCGCTCCCGCGGCACTGCCGCATTATATGGACCAGATTGCCGGAAGATTCGGCCTGAGGTGGCGCCGGTGAGGCGACGATGCGCTTGCTGGCTTCGTCGGCCGCCGACATTTCGCTGTTTGCCGCACTTAAGGGCACCGCCATGGCTGGCTGCATTTGCTTTTCTCGCTTCTCGGCCGTCATCTGATGGGCAACCTTGTCCTCGGCCGATCGCAATAGGTTCGTTTCATGCTGCACCGCCGGAGCTTTCGCAACCTCGCGATTAGGTCCCTCGTCGTGCCGCGTGGCGACCATGATGATCACCGCGGCCGCCACCGCCACAAGCGACCAGGCGATGCCTCGCTTGCTGCGAAACACGCTAGGTTTTGCATCCCAATAATCGTGCCCGGCCAAAATTGCCGCTTTCGATTCCGGATGCGCGGCCGGAGACTTCGCCGCTTGCTCCGCGCGGCGCAATACCTGTTGCGCAAAATCGGGCTCCAAGCGCTGCTGCGGAAGCGATTGCAGCCCGGCGCGGATGGCCTTGAGTTCTTCAACCAGTTGCCGCACCTCGGCATTAGTCGCCAGAAGCTTCTCGACCTGCACGCGCTCGTCGGCGGTCAATTCGCCATCGAGGTAGGCACTGATCAGCAAGTCGTTCGGTTCGTGAGTCATGCTTTTTCGACCAGTACGTCTTTCAATTGTTCCCGCAATTCCATTCTAGCCCGATGCAGCCGGCTGCGGACTGTGCCCAAAGGCAAATCGAGCATCTGGGCGATCGATTCGTAATCGTGGCCGTCGATTTCCCGCAGCACCAGCACCGAGCGAAACTCCTCGTTCAAGTTGGCCATTGCCATGCGCACTTGGGCCACCCGTTCGCGACGCTCGATGCGGTCGCCGGGGCCGCCGTCGCGCGAGATCGGTTCGTCGCCAGTCAGTTCTCTATTTTGCTCTACTGACATGGCGGGTCTGTGTCGTCGCCGGCGGGTTGAGGCGAGGTTGAAGGCAATCCGGTATAGCCACGTGTAAAACGCGCTATCGCGCCGAAACGACGCCAATTTCACCAGCGCCTGGACAAAAGCATCCTGGCACACGTCGCGCGCTTCCTCGGTGCAACCCAGCACGTGGACCAGCGTGTTGTACAGCCGATCCTGGTACTTGGTCACCAAAATCCCGAAGGCCGACGAGTTTCCCGTTAGCGTGTCGTCGATGAGCTGGATGTCTTCGTTGTTCACAACCGCTCCAAACCATTAGACGACTGGGGCA
Source organism: Pirellulales bacterium (assembly GCA_963773925.1). Classification (GTDB taxonomy): domain Bacteria; phylum Planctomycetota; class Planctomycetia; order Pirellulales; family JADZDJ01; genus CAVRAW01. Next base: position 164,248 of record CAVZDC010000018.1, on the reverse strand, counting down.
CGTCACTAGTTCCCGCCAGAAACTACGTGATTTTAGGCCAAAGGGTTTAGCTCCGGCGCGATTTTAGCCGGCCGAGGCCGGTGCGGCGTACTTTAGCCGCGGGCCGCGCAGCACGAAAATCCACAGGGCCACGGCGGCAGCCAACATCAGGATGCTCACGTTTTCCGATATGGTCATCCCGGTTCCAAACACGGGCAACTCGTCGGTACGCAAAATCTCTTCGAAGATTCGCTGGATGGGGTAGATCGTGAGCATCAGCGCCGTCACTTCACCCTCGTGCCGACGGAAGGGATACCAGGCCAGCAAAAAAAACGTGAGCAAGAAAGCATCCAACGAGCTATAAAGCTGGGCCGGATGCACCGGCAGGCTGCGAGCCGGCGGAGGCACGGCTTGTTCAAGCGTCCACGACCGCACGACGGAGTGCCCGTCGGCGTCGATCACGTCCATTTGCACTTTCGTGCCGGCCTTTTCGATCCGCACCAGCGCGGCTTGGGCTGCCGCGATGCTGCCCGGCACAAAGCTCTGCTCCAACGAAGCGCTGGCCATGTAATCGCTGGGGCGGCCATCCGGCGACGTGACCACAATGGTCGCGATTCGATCGCCGGGCTGCACGCCGGCTTTCGCGGCGGGAGAGTTCTCGTCGACCGATTCCACAATCGCCGGATCATCGGCCCGCTTGTGCGATTGCGCTTCTGCGCCCTGGAAATGAAGGCCGTGCAAAGCGTACTCGCCACGGTCGAGTTGCGATTGATATACCGGCGACTCCGGCGGAAATTGCACGGACCACGGCAGTTGGCACTGCCCGCCGTAGCAGCAACCGTTGAGGAAACAGCCGATACGCCCCAGCGCCAGGCCCAGCGTTAGACTCGGTGCGATCACGTCGGCCATGGCCAGCACCGGCAATTTGTGGCGCACAAAGAACACCACAGCGGCGATTCCCGCGCCGACCACCGAGCCATACACCACCAATCCACCGCGAGTGAAGTTGACGACGGCCGAAAGCGTATCGCTGAGCCCGGCACGCTGAAAATCGCGCCAATACTCGATCACGTAAAACAGCCGTGCGCCGAGAATTCCGCACAGGCAAATCCAGAAAGCCAGCGAATAGATGAGCTCCGGATCATACCCTTCGCGTTTGGCACGGTATGCCGCCAATGCCACGCCGGAAATCACGCCCAGAAACAGCATCACGCCGTAACCGCGGATCGGCAAGCCTTGCGAATCGGACAAGGCCGGCAGCACGAACGCGATAATCGCGCCGATCACGAGCATCACCGGCAACTCGTTCCAAATTTCGGCCGTGGGGCCGTGCTGATATAGCCGCCACGCCAGCCTCACGGCACAGATTGCGAGCCAGACGCCCAGCGCCAGCCCGACGCCCAACAGCGGCCAGCCGGCAACATCGTGCGGAATGTGAAACAATGTGGTGCGCATTGATGAATGAACTTCTCCTGCGCCTCTGCGGTTAGTTAGCTTTCCATCGGGCCGAGCATTTCGTTGTCGATCAGCCGCGTTTTGCCCACGCGCGCAGCCAGCAGCACTACCGCGGCAGATTCAATATTTCGAAGCTCCGCCAACGACGTCGGATCGACCACCGCCACGTAATCGATTTCCACGCCGCGCTCGGCGGCAATCGCGTTTTGCACGGCGTCGCGAATCTTCATGGCGTCGCGCTCTCCCGCGGCGAACATTTCGCGCGCAGCCGCAAACTCCGCGACAGCACCAACGCCTGGCGGCGCTCCTCCGTGCTCAGGTACACATTGCGCGAGCTCATCGCCAGGCCATCCGGCTCGCGCACCAGCGAGCAGCCGACGATTTGAATCGGCAGATTCAAGTCGGTTACCATGCGCCGCACCGTCAACAATTGCTGATAGTCCTTGCAACCGAAGTAGGCGCGATCGGCCGGCACGATGTGAAACAGTTTCAGCACCACCGTGGCAATGCCGCGGAAATGTCCCGGCCGGGAAGTGCCTTCCCAGTGCCGCGTAACTCGCCCCACTTCGACCGAAGTGGCAAAGCCCGGCGGATAAATTTCCTCGGCATTGGGCGCGAATACCAAATCGACCGCAAGCGGGGCCAACAGCGCGAGGTCGGCATCCATATTGCGTGGGTATTTTTTGTAATCGTCCCGTGGACCGAATTGCTTCGGGTTCACGAAGATCGAGACGATGGCGATGTCGCATTCGCGCCGGCAGCGCTCCACCAGGCTGAGATGGCCGGCGTGCAATGCGCCCATCGTGGGCACCAAACCCACCCGCTTGCCGTCGCGTTGCTGGGCGCGCACGTATTGCTGCGCTTCGTGCACGCTGTGAATGGTGCGAGGCGGGGCAGGCAGTGTGGATGCTTCGGCCATTTCGTCAGTTCATCGATTCGACGGCAGCAATCAGCTCCAATTCAGCAGCGTCTGGATTGGCGAAATCCAACCCCAGCAGCGGTCCCACGCCGCGGCGGCTGGCCCGGCTGTGAACGGCGACGGCCACACGCTGCCATAGCGATTGGCTGTCCGCAGATGTTACTGGCTCCGCGTGGACCACAAGCAATTTCGGCTGGACAACGCTCGGCGACAATTCTTGCCAGGATCGCTCCAGCGCCTCGGGCCACAACACATCGCCAATTGCCAACACGTCTTCGATCCAAAACGGACTGATCGCTCCGGCGGGTTCAGCAGGCCAGGCGGTGCGCGCCAGCATTTCAGCCTGCTGGCGGAGGAATTCTATCGCCCAGTCGGCGCTGAGGCTAGGCGAACCCAAGGGCGGAAATTCGCTCATTCCACCGACATTTTCGATCAGCCGCCACCCAAACGTGCCTGCCACATTCGCCGCGAGGTGGCCGGCTGCGTCGCGCAGTAATTCGGGCAAGCCGGCGCTGCTAACGGCCACGTACGGTATTGCAGGCGCAAGTGATCGCGAAGTTGTGCGACGCTCCAACCGATGGCGGGATGCACCAACGCTGGCGCCACTTCCGCCGCGGGCTCCAGCACGAAGTGCCGCGTTGCCATGCGCGGATGCGGCAGCGTTAGCTTCGGCGTGCGCACGACCACCACGTCGAACAGCAATAGATCGAGATCGATGGTTCGCGGTTCCCAGCGCTGGCTTCGCGTGCGGCCCAAGTCCTGTTCGATCCGCTCCAGCGCCTCAAGCAGCGATACGGGCGACAGGGAGGTTTCCAGCACGGCCGCGCCGTTGAGAAACGGCGGCTGGTTGGCCGGCCCGCCGATTGCCCGCGTTTCGTGCCAGGAACTAGCGCGCACGCTTTGCACGCCCGCGGTGGCAGCCAGCCGCTGCACGGCGGCGTCGAGCAACCGCTTTCGATCGCCGAGATTTGAACCCAATGCGATTAGCGCCCGCGGCATAAAATCGTACAGCGCGAAACGAAGCCGCGCGGACAATGCCGCGGAAGAATCAGAAACAAGGGGGGGACATCCGGGCCCCGACCGAAGTCGTCGACAGTCGATCCCTCTGCTCGCGCCCCCCAAGTTAATCTTGGAAGTTTTCAGGAACTAGCCGCAGATCGGACCGACGAGCACCGGCGCATACCAGTCCGCCTTGGGCAAGCCACCCCTGTGCCCACAGCGCCAGTGCGCCGAGTAAACTTTCAATCGCAATCAATCGTTGTCAACGTCGAGATTCAACAGTTTGCGGCCACACGATTGTTTCGGGTTGCGTGGTGAGCATCGAAATCGTTTCGACGCGCACGCCTCGCGAAAGCACTCGAACTAAAAAAACTGGCCGACAACCGCCGTTGAAACTCGACACATAATTTGTTCATGCTCGTCGGACCAAACGCGAGGCCTATTTTGCGGCGGTAGAAATATTTGTCAAGCATGCAGCGCGCAGACAAATTTTATTTTTGGTTTTCGCCGCAAAAACATCCGGCAAAACCGCGAAAGATTTTTTTGCCGCCGCGAAATACCGGCGCAGCCTCAGAAATTATCTTGACAAACCGCGTGCACACCGCAGCGCCCGTGTTTTGCGGCAGTGAAAGCGCAACATTCACACGCTACGGGCGAATGGGCAGATGGGCGCAGGGGCAGCGCGGGTCGTTCCAAGGATAATTGAATTGTTCCCGATAGTCGTACGGCATGGTGTAGTCGGCCGGATCGAACAACATGCGGTGATTCGGGTAAAAATAGCAGGCTGGATGATAGCCGGATTGCCACGCCGGGCACGTCGTCGGGCCCAACGGATCGGCTTGATGACAGCAACCGTACATCCACGTATCGGGATAGTTGCACGATTGGCGGCCGATGCACCCGCAGCCGGCCGGCACGTGGATCGGCGGCACCGACACCGTGACCGACTGCGGGAACAACCACGATTGATCGACGATCGGCGCGCTAACGGTTTCCGAAGGAGCCTGCGGACCGACGGTGACTTCCACTTGAGCCGACGGCGCGGGCGTCGCGCCCTGCGGCGGCTGGGCGCCGCAGGCGCCGGACATCAGTAGTAGCGAAATCAAAGCAGCGTGCATGGATAGTTGTCCGATGAAAGGATGTTCCAGAGGAGCGGCGGCGTCCGATAGCATCGGCGTGGTACCCTTATCGGCCGAATCGCGCGGCTGGTTTAGCAGTTCTACGAGCCGCGTGCGCGCAAACTTCGATTCGCCGAAAAACGAGACTCGCAGCGGCGCTAGCAGCGCCCCGCACTCGCTGGACACACCGCAACTGTGGCTTTAGAATGCTGGAGAATTGGAATTTGGGCGAACGTGCTGTCATCGACCGATGTCGTTCGCCGCAGCGGGGCGGTAGCTCAGTTGGGAGAGCGTCGCGTTCGCAATGCGAAGGTCGGGGGTTCGACTCCCCTCCGCTCCACTTGGATGCAACCCACCCTCAGCGATTGGCGGTGGGTTGTTTTTTTGCGCGGGATGGTGCGGCACTTTGCACGCTGCCGTCCGACGCATTGGAGGCGTTTGCGCTGCGACGTCGCCCGGTAGAACCAGTGGCGGACGAGTCGCCCGATTTTGCATCGCCCTGCTAAGCACCGCGCGATGTTGCGCACGGCCTGGCGGATACGGTTTTCGTTTTCCACCAGGCGCAATTCGCACGCAGCCTTCGCCGGCCGGTCCGAAACCGGCGCCGGGACTCACAACCACATCCGCTTCTTCCAGCAATTTCATCGCGAAATCCAGCGAACCCATTTTCGCCCAACGTTCGGGAATTCTTGCCCACACGAACATGCTGGCGCGCGGCGGAGTAACATTCCAACCCATCCGCTGCAGCCCATGGCAAAGCACGTCGCGGCGGCGCTGGTATTCTTTAGCTTGCGCTTCCACGGCCGATTCGCCGTGACGCAACGCCATGATCGCCGCGATTTGAATCGGCCGGAACATGCCGTAATCGTAGTACGCCTTCACGGTGCCCAGGGCGCGGATGATCTCCGCATTGCCGGCGCAGAAGCCGATACGCCAACCCGCCATGCTGTAGCCCTTGCTCATGGTGGTGAATTCGACGGCCAGCTTTTTCGCGCCGGGCACCGACAGCAGGCTGGGCGCCTGATAGCCGTCGAAACACACGTCGGCGTACGCCAGGTCGCTGATCAAAATGAAGCCGTATTTGTGCGCCAACTTCACCGCTTCGGCGTAAAACTCTTTTTCCACGGTGACCGTCGAAGGGTTGTGCGGATAATTCAAAATCACCACCTTCGGCCGCGGATAAATATGTTGGCACACGTAGTCGATGTTGGCGAGGAACTTATCGTTGTCGGCCACTTCCAGCGTAATGGCGTTGCCCGATGCCAGCGAAACCGCGTACAGATGCGCGGGATATGTTGGGGCCGGAACGATGGCTGTGTCCCCCGGCCCAATCAGCGCCAGGCACAAGTGGCTAAATCCTTCTTTGGAGCCCAGCGTGACGATCACTTCGCTTTCCGGATCCAGCCGCACGCCCCATTTCTTCAGGTACCGCGCGGCCACTTCCCGCCGCAGGTTCAAAATTCCCATCGCCGGGCTGTATCCATGATTCCGCGGTTCGCGGGCCGCTTCGGCGAGCTTTTCAATCACGATGTCGGCGGGCGGATCGGTGGGGTTGCCCATGCCCATGTCGATCACGTCGTCCCCCGCGCGGCGCTTCTGATACATGAGCTGATTGAGTCGCGCGAATAGGTACGCCGGCAAGCGATGAATACGCTCGGCCACTTGAATATCGAACGGCCGATTGTCGTCGACCGGCTCGGTGTTTTCAGTGGGACTTTCCATGCAGTTGGCGATGTGCGGGTCGCGCTGAATCCTCGGGCTGTATACCAAATGGTAGGGCCACGCGGGCGCGGGAAAGATGCCGCCGCGCCTTGACAAGCATACCACGGCGGGGCGGACGTGCGAGATCGCCTTATTTCGGCTGGTTCAGCCGCCGCGCGCAGCCAGAAATGCGATCCGATTTAATTCCGCGGCGGCGGGACAGAGCCGGAGCGCGGTGCGGCCTGACCACTTTGCGCGCCGCTTTGCGGCGGGGCAGCAGCAGGATTGCGCGGCAGCAATCCGGTGGTTTCGTAGGCGGCGGGCACGGCGCCGGCATCGGCCGCCTGGCCGCCACGACCGCTGCGCGCACCGGCCACTTGGTTCTTCTTCTGCGGGGCGTGCGAGGTGCCCGCCAGGAAATTGTCGATGCTGGCTTCGTCTTTCATGCGCTCGAATTCTCGGCCCATCGCCATCCGCAGCTTTTTTTCGTGGATGTCTTCGTAGATGTCGTTCCGCACTTCCTCAATTTTCACTTTCACCGGATCGGTGTAGCCCTCCAGATACAGGATCACGTACTTATCCAATACCTGGATAATGCCAGAAATTTCCCCGGGCTTCAGCGCGAACGCTTCCCGCTCCAGTTCCGGCTGGCCGCCGAACTGCTGGATCGGCGGCACCCGACCCTGGTTGGCGCGGCTGGCGGGTTCGATGGAGTACTGCTCGGCCAGCTTGCCGAAGAATTCGATCGAAGGATTGTCGCGGGCCTGCTGCCACACTTCCTGGGCGCGGCGCTGGTTGTCGAGCACGATGGCGCGCACCTGGGCCCGGGTGCCAAAATTGGCTTTGAATCCTTTTTGAATGTCTTCCTCGCTGACCTTCACGTCGCCCGCGATCAGCTTCAAGGCCGTGCTGGGCCACACAGAATCCTTCAAATATTTTTCCTGCGAGATTTTTTGGTCCTCAATAACGGATTTCAACCAGCCTTCCACGTCGGGCTTGCCAGTTTTGGTGATCCGCCCGGCGGACATGGCGGCGCGGGCGATTTCGGCATCGATATCTTGCGGCGTTACTTTCAAGTTCCGCTTTTTCAGCTCCTGCTCCAATAACTTGCGGTTGATGAGCTGTTCCAACACCTCGTCGCCATGCCGCGCGATGCATTCTTCCGACAGTTCTCGAACGGTGATGGTTTTGCCGTTGATTGTGGCGGCCACGCCCGCCATCTGCATTTGCTTCTGCGGGTCGTTGTACACATTGACGATCTGCGCTTCGTCTTGCAGCTTTTTGAACACGTCGGCCGAAACGCTGCGCAGCTTTCGCTCGCGCACAAATTCTTCCAGGCGGCTGAGCACCTGATCTTTGGTGAACCCGGTCGGCGGCGTTTGGCCTTCGCACTTGAGGATGGCGAATTGACCGTGCACTTCGATCACCGGCGAAATTTCCCCCTCTTTCATTTTGAAGGCGGCGTCTTCCACTGCCGGATCGCCCACGTGCCGGCGGATCGGATGGATCAGCCCGTTCAGGCTGGCGCTGGTGGGATCCTTGCTGTACTTGCGCGCCAGCGCGCCGAACTCGTCGGGGTTGGCTTTCGCCTTGGCCAGCACTTGTTGCGCCGTGGCCGCATCGTCGAGCACGATCAGCCGGGCGCGCACCGCCACGCCGTATTGGGCTTCGAAGGCGTCGTCGATTTCCTGCGGCGTGGGCTGGATGCGTTCCGCCGCCAGCTTGCGAAGCGCCAGCGTCGGCCAAATGATGTCGTTGCGATATTGCTCCGCACCGATGCCCCGCTCCTGCTGTAGCATTTGCATCCATTGATCGACGGGGATGGAGAATTTTTTCGCCAGCCGGCCGATCTCCTCGTCCACATCCTGGCGCGTGACCTTCACGCCTTTTTTGTCGCAGTATCCGACGATCAGATACTTGTTCATCACCCCTTCCAGCACTTCCTTGCCGAATTGCGCCAAACATTCCTGCGCCAAATCGTTGCGCTGGATTTGCTCGCCGTTGACCACGGCGACAATATTCTGCTGGGAGCTTGTGGCGCTGCCGGTTTGTGTCGGCGCCGGATTGCCGGCGGTGGGCGCGGCCGCCTTGGAATCTTTTTTGCCGGGCATCTGCGCCCCAGCCGGATTGTTGCCGCCAATTTCGCGAATGGCCACGCAGACAGCGATCACGCCCAGTGACGCCAACAGGGTGAGCAAACGACGTTTCCATTTTCCCGGAGCTCGTGCGTCCGGACGTGCATCCTTGCGCGGCATAGACGGTTTCTCCATAAACCGTTTGAGAATTGGGCCGGCGAGACAGGCGCCGCCTGTCCGCGGCTATGCGGGAGGGGCACTATAGGGCGATTGCGCCGAGGGGGTCAAGAGAAATCAAGCAACGTCAGAAGTCGGAACGCACAAGCGAGAACATATTCTTTCAAAGGCGGAGTGCTAGCAGTTCTGCATTTTGCGTTCTACCTTACTCTTCCATCACTTCGGCTTCCTTCGCTTTGGCCAGATCGTTGATTTTGTTCTCGTACTGCTTGGTCAGCTCTTGGATTTGATCCTTCGAGTGCTTGCACTCGTCCTCCGTCAGCGATTTGGCCTTTTGGCCGTCGTCGGCCGCTTTGTTGCCGTCGCGCCGCACATTGCGGATCGAAACCCGGGCATCTTCCCCCATCTCCTTGATGCGGGCCACCAGCTTGCGGCGCACATCGGTCGACAGGGGGGGCACGGCGATGCGAATCACCCGGCCATCGTTCGATGGGTTAAATCCCAGGTCGCTGGCGCGGATCGCCTTTTCGATATCTTTGATCGTGCCGGGATCGAACGGGCGAATGACAATCTGCGTGGGCTCCGGCGCGCCGACCTGAGCCACCGATTTCAGGATCACCGCCGCCCCGTACACTTCCACGCGCAGCGAATCCACCAGGCCGGGGTTGGCCCGTCCGGTGCGGATGCCGGCCAGCGAGCCTTTGAAAACGTCGACCGCTTTTTCCATCCGCTCTTCGACGTCGAACAGAATTTCTTCGGAAGTCATGACTCTCGAAACCGCATCACTACCGACGCGGCTAAAAGGAGAAACTGAAGCGCCCGGGATTATAGCAATTGCCGCGGATTATTTCTTGGCGGCCTGCGCGCTTTGGCTGGAAATCAGCGTGCCCACTTGTTCGCCGCAGGCGGCCCGTTCGATGTTGCCTTCTTGCTTGAAGTTGAACACCAAAATGGGCATGTCGTGCTCCATGCACTGCGTGATGGCAGTGGGATCCATGACGCGCAGATTCTGCTCGCGCACCTGGTTATAGCTCAGTTGTTGGTACAGCGCGGCGCTGGGATTCTTCTCAGGGTCATCGTTGTATACGCCGTCAACACGGGTCGCCTTCAGCAACACGTCGGCCTCCAGCTCCAGCGCGCTGGGCGGCGGCGGTATCGGTCGTCACAAATGGGCTGCCGGTGCCAGCGGCCAGGATCACGATGCGTCCCTTTTCCAGGTGCCGGCGGGCGCGGCGGCGAATATAGGGTTCTGCCACGCCTTCCATGCGGATGGCGGTCATCAAGCGGGTTTCAGCCCCCAGTGATTCCAAGGCGTCTTGCAGTGCCAGGCCGTTGATCACCGTGGCCAGCATGCCCATGTAGTGGGCCGTGGCTTCCTGGATACCGACGTTTCCGGCGGTGAACTCGGCGCCACGCAGGATGTTGCCGCCGCCAATCACAATGGCCACTTGCACGCCGCGCTGCGCGGCCTTCTGGGTTTGCCGGGCAATGTGCAGCACCTCGCCCATGCTGATGCCGCGTTCGCCGGCGCGGGCGAAGCTCAGGCCCGACAACTTTAGCACGACTCGACGAGCTTTTGGCTTAGACGCCATGAAAAGACCTGCGGAATGAACAATGACCGGGCACCAATGACCAATTGTAGTTTAGCACGCTGCGTTGGTTATTGGGATTTGGTCATTGGCCATTCGGTTCTCCGCTGGTTACTTGCCCAATTCCCAATGCACCAACCGTTTGATCGTTAATTTCGCCTCTTTGGCCAACTGGCCGACGGTTTTTTTGTCGTCCTTCACGAACGGCTGCTCCAACAGCACCCGTTCGGCGTAGAAATTGCGCATCCGCCCTTCGACCATCTTGCCGATGATGTTTTCCGGCTTGCCTTCCTTGCGGGCGGCCTCGGCCAGAATTTCGCGTTCTTTTTCGACGACGGCCGGGTCCAGCTCTTCTTTGCTAACCGCCGCAGGCCGCATGGCGGCCGTGTGCATGGCGATATCCTTGACCACCTCGGCACTACCGCCATCCACTTCGATGAGCACGCCGCTGGCGCCATTGTGATGCACATAACCCCCGCTCATGCCGTCGAACCGTACGATGCGGGCGAGATTGAACACCTCGCGGATTTTGTTGGAAAGCTCGTCCTTTTCCTCTTCCAGCGTTTTTCCGGCCCTGCCCGGCGAGGGCTGTTTCCACAGCTCATCCGGCGATTTGGCGCCCGGGCCGGTGGCCAATTTCTTGGCCAGATTGTTGCACAGGGCGATGAATTCGTCGTTATTGGCCACCGGGGCGCTTTCGCAGCGCAGCTCGATCATGGCGCCCACCTTCTTGCCAGGATCGGCATACATGGCGATGCGGCCGGCCGAGGTTTCACGGCCGCCGCGCGATTCCATCGTCTTTTTGCCCTGCTTGCGCAGCCAATCGATGGCGGCGCTTTCGTTTCCGCCGGAGACCTCCAGTGCCTGTTTGCATTCCATCATTGGCAGATTGGTCTTGTCGCGAAGCGCTTTAACGGCGGCGGCAGATACGTCCGGCATGGCAATCTCCAGAGAGAGGTATGCAGTAAGCAATAGGCGGTAGGCAGTGGGCGGAGCCAACGGCCTACCGCATACCGCCTACCGCCTACAAATCTCTTATTCTTCTTCCGCTCCGCCGACGCTGGCGGCGACCATCATTCCTTCGGCCTTTTCCTGCTTCGCGGTGGCGGCAGTCGTTTTGCCTTCCAGCACGGCGTCGGCCAATTGGGCCAGCACAATTTCGATCGAGCGAATGCTGTCGTCGTTGCCGGGAATTGGCAAGGAGATTTGGTCGGGATCGCAATCAGTATCGATCAGCGCCACGGTTGTAACCCCCAGCTTGTTGGCTTCGCGCACCGCGTTGTGCTCTTTCTTCGGATCGATCACCACCAGGCATTCCGGCAGCCGATTCATGGTGCGCATGCCGTTAAGGTTCCGGTACATTTTGCGGAACTCGCGCTCGAGCGCCGATTGCATCTTTTTGCTGTAAGTGTCAAACGCTTCCGATTTCATCAGCGTTTCCAGCTCTTCCAGGCGGCTCAGCCGGTTGCGGATGGTGCGGAAATTCGTCAGGGTCCCCCCCAGCCAGCGATCGCTGACAAAGGGCATGCCGCAGCGCTGGGCTTCGCGCTCCACCGATTCGGTGGCCTGGCGCTTGGTGCCCACGAATAGAATCAGGCTGCCGCCGGCTGAGACTTGCTTCAAATACTTTTTCGCGCGAAGCAGACCGCGAATGGTTTCACGAACGTCGAGAATGTGGATCAGATTGCGGCGCCCGTAAATGTAAGGCCGCATTTTGGGGTTCCAACGACTGGCACGATGGCCGAAATGGACCCCAGCTTCAATGAGCTCCTTGGCGGATACGTTGGTGGACAAGCAAAACCTTTCTGAAAGTGTGGCACACCGGCCTATCGCGGAAGTCCTTCCCTTCCGCACCCGGCGTTGGTTGTCAGCTCGGTCGGGTTAGCAACGTCCGCCGCACGGGACCGATCCGCGGTGGCGGACCCATTATGCTATCAGTTGGGCCGGTGATCGTCAATCGGGGAAGCATTCGGAAAAGATTAACGCGCATGGAGTTAGATTCGCACCAACACACCCGCCGTTGTGCGCCGTACGCTAACTGCGCGAACGCTTCGTCGTTACAATGACAGCACTCTACTTTCGCCGTTGCGCCGTGTATTAAACTTTGTGATCCGCGTGTCGAGTTCCATGGGCCAGGCCCCTTCAAAATCTGCTGATCAAGTATTCCCCGTCACGCCTCAGCAGGAGAAGAAAACGCTGGCTTCTGCCCTGCGCGGTTGGCTGCCCCAACAATCGTGGTCGCACGTGCGGAAGCTCATCGAATCAAGGCGGGTAATGGTCAGCGGCAATCTGTGCGCCGATGCCGGCCGAAGGTTGGCGGCCAACGACGTGGTCAAAGTGTTGGCCCATTCCGCTGCAGCGCCGCCGAAAGAAGACGATATCCGCGTACAGTATCTCGATGACCACGTGGTCGTCGTCGAAAAGCCGGCCGGTATGACGTCGAATCGGCATCGGGAGGAACGGCAATGGTCGAAGCGGCGCAAGCAAATTCAGCCCACGCTCGATGAACTGCTGCCACATGTGATCACGAAGATCGCTGGCCGCCGCAATCGCCGGGGCGTCCCCGTGCCCGTGCGGGCTGTGCACCGTATCGATCGGGATACCAGCGGACTCATAGTGTTTGCCCGGACGCACGCCGCCGAGCGAATACTGGCCCAGGAATTCCGGCAGCATGCGACGCATCGGCGCTACCTGGCGATCGTCGAAGGCAAGGTGAAGGCGCAGACGATTTCCAGCCGGTTGGTGCGCGATCGGGGCGACGGCCGCCGCGGCAGCACGGAGAACCCGGACCTCGGCAAGTTGGCGGTCACGCACGTGAAGCCGCTTGAAACAGTCGGCGGATATACCCTGGTGCAGTGTCGATTGGAAACGGGTCGCACACATCAGATTCGCATTCATCTCTCCGAATTGGGGCATCCGGTGTGCGGCGAGAAAGTTTACCGGCCCAAACGGGGCGCGAAGCTGACGGTGGATCAAATCGGTGCGCCGCGCTTGGCGCTACATGCCGCCGAGTTGGGATTCGTGCATCCGCTGACCGGCAAGCCGCTGCGCTTTCAGTCGCCGCTGCCGGAGGATTTGCGCGATTTTGGCGCGGGATCAAATCGAAAGCAAAGGTATAGGTTCGATGCGCCGCATCTTGCTCGTGCAACTGCCGATTCCGCCGGTGAGCCCGGGGCCAATCCGCGGCAACGTGCCCTTGGCGGCGGGCTATTTGAAGCTATTCGCGCGGCAGCGAGGGCTCGAATCGCCGTACGAAATTCAGATCTTTCCGACCGTCGACGCCAATACGCTGGGCGACGCTGGGCTGGTCGACGCAATTTTGGACCACGATCCCTGGATGGTCGGCTTCACCTGCTACCTGTGGAATATCGAGCGGACGCTCTGGATCGCCGAGCGGATCAAACGGCGCCGGCCGGACGTGCGCATCCTGATCGGCGGGCCAGAATTGACGCTCGAAAACGCCTGGGTGCTGGCGCATCCGGCGGTCGATTACGCCGCGATTGGCGAAGGGGAACAAACCTTTGCGGATCTGTTGGCGGCGCTGCGCGAACACAATCAACCCCTACAGCCAATTCCAGGCCTGATCGCAAAGCATTCCCCATTCCCCACTCCCCATTCCCCATTCGCTCCCCGCAAGCCGCTGCCGCATTTGAATGAGATTTCATCGCCCTACCTGGCCGGCATTCTCGACGCCGCGGATGAGGAGATGCTGCTCTTGGAAACCATCCGCGGCTGCATCTTCAAATGCAAGTTCTGCTATTACCCAAAGAGCTACGACGATCTGTATTTCGTCTCGGAAGAGAAGATCATCGCTAATTTGGAGCATGCGCGGCGGCGCGGGGCGAAAGAGGTGGTGCTGCTGGATCCGACGCTGAATCAACGGCGGAACTTCCCAGACTTCTTGCGGCTACTGGCACGCTGCAACGTCGAGCGGCAGTTCACCTACTTCGGCGAATTGCGGGCGGAGGGAATTACGCCGGAGGTGGCGCGGCTGCTGCACGAAGCCAATTTCGCCGAAGTGGAAATCGGCCTGCAGTCGATCGATCCGCTGGCGATGGAGTTGATGGATCGCCACAACAACCTCCCCGCGTTCGAGCGCACGGCGCGAGCGATGCTCGATTTGGGAATCAAGGTAAAAGTCGATCTGATCATCGGCTTGCCCGGCGACACGGTGGATTCGGTGCGCCGCGGAATCGACTACGTGCGCGCGACGCGCCCTTTACAGCCAGGTGCAGGTATTCAATTTGGCGGTGTTGCCGGGCACGTCGTTCCGGCTGGAAGCCACGCAGTTGGGTTTAGCCTATCAAGACCGGCCGCCGTATTACGTGCTCGAAACTCCGACATTGAGCACCCAGCAGATGTACGACCTGATGGCCGAGGCGGAGGACGCGTTTGAAACGGAGTTCGACCCGCTGCCGGAACCCGTTCTTTCCTGTTTAGACGCGGCGCAACGTGGAGCGGGCATCATTGCCCAATCATGGATGATTGATCTCAATGAGGCCGATGTCGAACCACCGCCGCCACCTGCCGAACGTACGCAAGCATTCACGCTTTGGCTCCGCTCAAGCGATTTTCATGGGCACCGACAGCGCGGGGCGGAAATTGTCGATCGGCTGCTTGCCGACAATCCCTTCACCACACTGCAGATTGTGCTGGAGCCGACCGGCGGTCCGCGGCAACTGACCGTTGAGACGTACGAAACGTTGCTGCGCGCCGCCTTTCAAACGCCGACGTACCTAGACCGCTTCTACAGCGTCCAGCCCGGCCGAATCAAAGGTGCCAAGCGGCTGGTCATTTCTGTGTCCGAGGCCCCCGATAACCAGTGGCGGGAAAGAATTGGCGAGTACGCCACGATTGTCGAGCAAGGCACCTCGTCCCTCGCCCCTCATCTCTCACCTCTGGCAAAGCTACCGGGCTAGGATTCGAACCTAGAATGAGGGAGCCAAAGTCCCTAGTGTTACCGTTACACCACCCGGTAGTCTCGCAGTCGGCCTGGCATGCGGGCCGACTGCTGCGTCGAGTTTAACAATTCGGCCCTTTGGGCAACAAGCCGCTTACGATTTCGACAGCGAAAACCGCGGTGAAGTTCGAGAAGTTCGCCCGCCACGCGACAATCGCTTTGCCCGCCCAAAGAAATTCGGCCGCACTACTTTGCTTCGTTCGTCCGGTTGACCACCGCAAAAGAAAGCTGCTCTAGTTCCATCGCCAAATCCACCCCGACCAGGCTGACAGTTGGGGGCAATAGCAACGTTACAGGGGCGAAGTTCACGATCCCCTCCACGCCGGAGGCCACCAGTTTGTCGGCCACGGGCTGGGCGGCGGCAGCCGGAACGACGATCATCCCCAGCTTGATGCGCTGGCCGCAGACCACTTCGGTCAGCTTATCGAGCGGATGGATCGGCACGCCTTCGATCGTGGCGCCGGTCTTGGAGGCATCCACGTCGAACGCCGCCACGATGCGAAAATTCTGCTGGCCAAAACCCTTGTAGCCCAATAGGGCCCGGCCGAGGTTGCCCACGCCAACCATGGCCACGGTCCACGATCGGTCGGTCCCAAGAATACGGCGGATTTCAGAAATCAACTGCTCGCAGCGGTAGCCAATGCCCGGATTGCCGAAGTGGCCGAAGAAGGCCAGATCTTTGCGGACCTGTGCATCGGTGAACCCCAACAGGTTGCCCAATTGGTTGGAACTGATGGTTTGATGCCCATCCCGGACCAAGCGTTGCAGTTCCCGCAGGTATAGGCTTAGCCGGCTGACGACCGCCTTGGGGACGGCTTCGTCCTTGGCGGCGGCCTCGTCGGGGGGCAGATACGGCTTGTTTCTGGGCTGACTCATGCGCTGCGAAGGGTAACGATGCGGCTCGGCGGGAGCCTCACCCTCCCAAAATCCGAAGCCCGATTACTGTAAAGCATGCTCCGGCGGGTCACAAGCGAATTCCAGGCCGACCGACACAGTCGGCCTGTATCCGCACCGCGCAAGCAAAAGCCCCTTTCGCAACTTCGAAATCGCGAAAGGGGCTTAATTCTTCAGGCTTTGGAAAGCCAACTTAGTCGGTCAGATGTCCCGCGGTGTTCGGGGCAATCTGGCCGCTGGTGGGCTCATACAGCCAACCCTGGCCGGTACCGGCAGTGGCGGCCGGCGGGAAGGTCGCAATCTGGGTGACGGTGGTGGTGCCATCAAACGGATTGGCCGGCAGGTTTCCGCCCTGCACGTACGGTCCAAACGGATGCGTGGAGTCGGGCATGAACACGGTGGTCGTCGTGCCATTCGCGTCCGAGGTGAACAGCAAGCCGGGCAGCGTGCCGCCGGTCAGCGCCGGGGTCGTGCCGTTGTGCTGCAGCTTGTACATTTCGATTTGCTGGCGAAGACCGTGAAGATTGAACTTCAAGGCGCTCGCCTTCGCATCGGTCGTCGACGACGCGAACTGCGGAATGATGGTGGCGGCCAACACGGCCATGATCACCACAACAATCAACACTTCAATCAAGGTGAATGCAGAGCGGCGGGACATCGTAAACTTCCTTTCAGGCGAAATGAAAAACGGTTGTTCGGGAGCATGCGTGTGATTGGCGAACCCCCCAGAAAAGCCCCAGATGGTTCTCCTTCGGATCAATAGGTTACGTGCAGGGGCGGGTCAAATCCGTCCAGCAGAATCTTCTGCCGGATTTGGGGCAAATATGGGCCAAAACCGGCCGTCGGCGGCCAGTTTTTCGCTGGCAATTGCCGGCCCGTTTAGCGGCAAGGGCGGCAGAATCGGACCGGCCGGACTTCGGTGCTCTGCCGGCACAGGTGGTCGCAGTTGTTGCGAAGTGCGCGTTAGGTACGACCATTCGAGTCGCCAATAACTGCTAGCAATTTCTCAGAATGCAGGGGCGACCAAGCCAGCACGCTTATCCATTCCACTGCAGGTTGCCGATATTTCGAGACCAAGGGCCGGTTGTGCGCCACAGTGCGTTAGCTGCGAAATGGCTGCAGATTCGACGTTTTATCGAATTTGGGTCGAGTAGTTAATGTGGGGCGACTTCGCGGGCCGATGTTACCGTTGACGGGCGCTCCCCGTCCCTAACCAGACCAATCTCGCTCAGAGCCGTCCAAAAGGGAGTTAATGCAATGAAAAGGTTGTTGGGTGTTACGCTGATGGCGGTCACGCTTGCCGCCCTAGCAGCACAATCCGCCCACGCCGGCTACTGCGGTGCCGCCAGCTTCCAGCTGTGTTGCGCCAGTGACGCGTGTAATTACACCGGCGCCCGGCAAAACTGCTACACCGTCATGAAATGCTGCAAGGAGGTCGTCTACGAAAAGCAGAATTACACCTGCTACAAGACGGTCTGCTGCCCGGTGATGGAACAAAAGACCATCGACTGCGTCAAGTACGTAGCCGAGACGGCCTACAAGACATGCGAGTACACGGTCTGCAAGCCGGTTTGGGAAACCAAGACCCGCACTTGCACCTACACCTGCTGCAAGCCGGTGTACGAGACTTGCACGAAGAACATCTGCTACACCGTGTGCAAACCGGTGTGGGAGACCAAGACGCGCAATACCTGCTACACCGTGTGCAAGCCGGTCTATGAGACCAAGACGCAGAATATTTGCTACACCGTGTGTAAGCCGGTCTATGAAACAAAGACCCGCAACATCTGCTACACCGTGTGCAAGCCGGTCTACGAAACCAAGACCTGCACCTACACCGTGTGCAAGCCGGTCTACGAAACCAAGACCCGCAACATCTGCTACACCGTGTGCAAGCCGGTCTACGAAACCAAGACCTGCACTTACACCGTGTGCAAGCCGGTTTGGGAAACCAAAACCCGCGAAGTTTGCTACACAGTTTGCAAGCCGGTTTACGAGACCAAGACGCAGAACATCTGCTATACGGTCTGCAAACCGGTCTACGAAACCAAGACTCGCAACATCTGCTACACCGTGTGCAAGCCGGTCTATGAGACCAAGACCTGCACTTACACCGTGTGCAAGCCGGTTTGGGAAACCAAGACCCGCGAAGTTTGCTACACGGTTTGCAAGCCGGTTTACGAGACCAAGACGCAGAACATCTGCTATACGGTCTGCAAACCGGTCTATGAAACCAAAACTCGCAACATCTGCTACACCGTGTGCAAGCCGGTCTACGAAACGAAGACCTGCACCTACACCGTGTGCAAGCCGGTTTGGGAAACCAAGACCCGCGAGATTTGCTATACCGTGTGCAAGCCGGTCTACGAGACCAAGACGCAGAACATCTGCTATACGGTCTGCAAACCGGTCTATGAAACCAAAACTCGCAACATCTGCTACACCGTGTGCAAGCCGGTCTACGAAACCAAGACCTGCACCTACACCGTGTGCAAGCCGGTCTACGAAACCAAGACTCGCGAGATTTGCTACACCGTGTGCAAGCCGGTCTACGAGACCAAAACGCAGAACATCTGCTATACGGTCTGCAAACCGGTCTACGAAACCAAAACTCGCAACATCTGCTACACCGTGTGCAAGCCGGTCTACGAAACGAAGACCTGCACCTACACCGTGTGCAAGCCGGTCTACGAGACCAAGACTCGCGAGATTTGCTACACCGTGTGCAAGCCGGTCTATGAAACCAAGACTCGCGAGATTTGCTACACCGTGTGCAAGCCGGTCTACGAAACGAAGACCTGCACCTACACCGTGTGCAAGCCGGTCTATGAAACTCGCGAACGGGAAATCTGCTACTGCGTGTGCAAGCCGGTGCACGAGACCAAAACAATCCAAGTGTGCTGCGGCCACTGGGAATGCCAGGTCACCGAGCACCCCGGCCGCTGCTACACCCGTTGCGTGCAAGACCCCGGTTGCTGGTCATGGGATCCGTGCTGCTGCCGTTGCTGTTACCACCCCGGCTGCTGCCACCAGATCACCTGCCAATGCCCGCCGGTCAAGTGCTGCAAGCGAGTGTGGGTGCCTGAAGTGCAGACGCGCAAGTCGATTGCGTCCACTACGTCCAGGAAATGCGCACCAAGAAGTGCCCCTACACTTGCTGCAAGATGGTGCCCGAACAGCGGACCTGCCAGTACACCTGCTGCCATATGGTTGCCGAGCAACGTGTGAAGCAGTGCCAATACACGTGCTGCCATATGGTTGCCGAGCAACGTACCCGCACCTGCACCTACTGTGTCTGCCACATGGTCCCCGAGCAGAAAACCTGCTCGTACACCGTGTGCCACATGGTGCCCGAGCAACGTACGAAGACCTGCCAGTACACCTGCTGCCATATGGTTGCCGAGCAACGCGTGAAGCAGTGCCAATACACGGTCTGCCACATGGTGCCTGAGCAACGTACCCGCACCTGCACCTACTGTGTCTGCCACATGGTCCCCGAGCAGAAAACCTGCTCGTACACCGTGTGCCACATGGTGCCCGAGCAACGTACGAAGACCTGCCAGTACACCTGCTGCCATATGGTTGCCGAGCAACGCGTGAAGCAGTGCCAATACACGGTCTGCCATATGGTGCCTGAGCAACGTACCCGCACCTGCACCTACTGTGTCTGCCACATGGTCCCCGAGCAGAAAACCTGCTCGTACACCGTGTGCCACATGGTGCCCGAGCAACGTACGAAGACCTGCCAGTACACCTGCTGCCATATGGTTGCCGAGCAACGCGTGAAGCAGTGCCAATACACGGTCTGCCACATGGTGCCTGAGCAACGTACCCGCACCTGCACCTACTGTGTCTGCCACATGGTCCCCGAGCAGAAAACCTGCTCGTACACCGTGTGCCACATGGTGCCCGAGCAACGTACGAAGACCTGCCAGTA
This sequence comes from Pirellulales bacterium, assembly GCA_963773925.1. GTDB lineage: Bacteria > Planctomycetota > Planctomycetia > Pirellulales > JADZDJ01 > CAVRAW01. The sequence goes on along the minus strand of CAVZDC010000018.1, from coordinate 144,445 downwards.
CACCTGCTGCCATATGGTTGCCGAGCAACGCGTGAAGCAGTGCCAATACACGGTCTGCCACATGGTGCCTGAGCAACGTACCCGCACCTGCACCTACTGTGTCTGCCACATGGTCCCCGAGCAGAAAACCTGCTCGTACACCGTGTGCCACATGGTGCCCGAGCAACGTACGAAGACCTGCACCTACTGCGTCTGCCACATGGTGCCTGAGCAGAAGACGTGCAGCTACACGGTCTGCCACATGGTGCCGGAACAACGCACGCGCACTTGCACCTATACTTGCTGCCACATGGTGCCGGAACAACACGTGAAAACTTGCCAGTACACCGTGTGCCACATGGTTGCCGAGCAACGCGTGAAGACCTGCACCTACCAGTGCTGCCACACGGTTGCCGAGCAACACGTGAAGACCTGCACCTATCAGGTCTGCCACATGGTTGCCGAGCAGAAGACGTGCGAGATTCCTTACAAGTGCTGCCACATGGTTCCTGAAACCCGCACTTGCCAGGTCCCCTACACGATCTGCAAGCCGGTGCACCACACCAAGACCATCTGCTGCTGCCACATGGAGCCCAAGCAAGTTGCCTACACGGTAACGCGCTGTTGCCCGCGATGTGTGTGCAAGCAAGTGCCGGTCACGGTGTGCTGCCCGCCGCCTTGCTGCTGCGATTGCTGCAAGACGGAACCCTCCTGCGGTTGCGGTCACTAAAGTAAAGAGCACCGTCGCCACCAGCCGCCAGGGAATTTCGGTAGCCTGGCGACGGATGAATGAAGGACGGTTTGGTCTGGTCCACGATGGCGGTCCGATCCTCAATAGCGGGTCGGACCGCCTTTTTCATTGGCCGACGGAGAAAATGGCACCGCGACCAGCCGCATTACGGGCGCAAAACGGTTGCATCCTGTCGCTTGGTGCCGTTAAATGACGATATGTAAATGGGCTCGATTTGCGCTCCGGCGGCGCGGCGCTTGACCGCCGTTTCCAGCCCATGCTATAAGCGCTGCATGGGGTTCAAGCCGCCCGTGGGGTGCGGCCGTTTCATCTACGTTTGGCAGCTCGTATGGCCTTGATCACGCTTCGGGTATTAGATGGCGCCGATCGAGGCCGCGTGTTCGACGACGTGCCCACGCCGGTCACCATTGGCCGCGAAGAAGGCAACACGATCCAACTGAACGACGAGCGCATCAGCCGCTTCCATCTGAAGATTCAGGAAGATCGCGAAAAGATCGTGCTCACCGATCTGGAGAGCACCAACGGCACCAAGGTCAACGGCGAAGATATCCAGCTCCGCATCCTCCGCTTCGGCGACATGATCGCCCTGGGCCGCAGCGTGCTTCTGTTCGGCAAGCGCGAACAGATCGCCGAGCGGCTCGCCGGCCTGAAGCGCGACGCCGAAGGCTCCGGCACCGTGAGCAAAGAGGAGCTGATGCGCTCGGTCCGCTCCGGCAGCGAAGAGTTCGATCTGAACATGCGACAACTCCGACCTGCAGAACACGATCTACGCCTTGGAGCCCCCCACGCTGCCGCAAAAGCTCAGCCCCGCCCAGGCGGCGCAATTCTCCGAATTGGTGGAATATCTGCACATTCGCATCCGCGAGCTCTTGGCCTCGGTGAAAATCAAAGGGCCAAGCGAACGGGTTACCCTGGAATACGAGCAGTGGCAAAATCTGCTCGATCTGCAGGCCCAGTTGGCCGACTACCTCCGCGAAATCGGCGAACCGCAAGAGGAGTGACGTAGAAGAGAGAAAATGAGAAGAGAAATTCGATCTAATTCTCTCATCTTCTCCTCTTCTCATCGTCTCCTCTTCTTTCTTCCATCCGGGATACTCCCGCACCCGCGACCCGGCCGCTAAAATCAAGGCAGCCACGGAAGAAAACCATGCCTGCTCCGCCTTTTGTACATCTCCACTGCCATAGCCATTACAGCCTGCTGGATGGCGCCAGCCCAATCGACAAGTTGATTGCCCGGGCCAAATCGCTCGGGATGAACGGTCTGGCGATTACCGATCATGGCAACCTGCACGGGGCTCTGGAGTTCTATCAGGAAGCCCGCAAGGCAGGAATCAATCCGATCCTAGGCTACGAGGCCTACGTCGCCCCCGGCGACCGCAAAAGCCGCGACGGCGGCAACCTCAAGGAATCGAGTTATCATCTCACACTCTTGGCGCAAAACCGCACCGGCTTTCGCAACCTGGTGAAAATGGCCTCGCTGGCCTACCTGGAAGGGTTTTATTCCAAGCCGCGCATCGATCGCGAGCTGCTCCAACAGTACCACGAGGGAATTATCTGCCTCAGCGGCTGCGTTTCCAGCGAATTCAGCAAGGCGCTGCTCAAGGGCGAAGACCCCGGCCGCGAGCATTTCGACGAAGCCCGGGAAATTGCCGCGTGGTTCCAGAAACTGTTCGGCGATCGGTACTTCATCGAAATCCAAAACAACGGCCTGGAAATCCAGCGGCGGCAAATGGAAGGCGCCGTCGAAGTCGCCCGCCACATGGGCATTCCGTTGGTGGCCACGTCCGATGCGCACTATGTGAATCAGGAAGATTCCGACGCGCAGGACGTGCTTTTGTGCATCAACACCGGCAAGTTCCGCACCGATGCCAATCGTCTGCGGATGGAAACCAATCAGTTTTATCTCCGCAGCCCGGAGGAAATGTACGCGTCGTTTTCCGGCCTCGAGGAAGCGCTCAAGCAGTCGCAATTGATCGCCGACAGCGTGAACATCGAGCTGGAACTCGGCAAGCGGCACTTCCCGAACTTCACAACGCCGGAAGGTAGAACAACCGCCGATTATCTCCGCGAACTTTGCCTGCAGGGCTTGCGCGAGCGATACAAAGACAAACCCAATCGCTGGGCCGGCGACGTGCTCGCGCCGGAAGTGCTCGATCGCCTCGGCCACGAGCTGAATGTGATCAATGCCCTGGGCTTTCCCAACTACTTCCTCATCGTCTGGGATTTCGTGCGCTATGCCCGCGAACACGGAATTCCCGCTACGGCCCGCGGCTCCGGCGTCGGTTCATTAGTGGCTTACGCCTTGTATCTAAGCCCGGTTTGCCCACTGGAATACAATCTGCTGTTCGAGCGTTTCTTGGACATGAACCGCCGCGAGGCGCCGGATATCGACATCGATTTCTGCAAAGATCGCCGCGGCGAAGTCATCCAATACGTCAAAGACAAGTACGGCGAGGAAAACGTCGCCCAAATCGGCACCTTCGGCACGCTGGCGGCCCGCGCGGCCATCCGCGACGTCGGCCGGGCGCTCGGTATCCCTATTCCGCGGGTCGACGCCATCGTGGCGATGGTGCCCGACGTGCTCTACATCACGCTTGACGAAGCGCTGCGCAGAGCGCCGACTTGAAAAAAGCCTACAACTCCGACGGCGAGGTGCGCGAACTATTGGATTTGGCCCGCAAGATCGAAGGTTTGGCCCGCAACGTCGGCACGCATGCCGCGGCGGTGGTGATCGCCGACCGGCCGCTGACCGAATACGTCCCGCTGTGCCGCGTGCAAAACAAAGACGAAATTATCACGCAATGGGCAATGGAAGACGTCGAGCGCGCCGGCCTGTTGAAGATGGACTTCCTGGGCCTGCGAAACTTAACGGTGCTTTCCAAAGCCGTGGAAATCATCGAACAGACCACCGGCAAACGCATCGACCGGTACCAGTTCCCGCTGGACGACGCCGAATCGTTCGCACTCCTGTGCCGCGGCGAAACCAAAGGCATCTTCCAATTGGAAAGCGGCGGCATCCGCGATCTGCTGCAGAAGATGAAGCCCGATCACTTCCGCGACATCATCGCCACTAACGCGCTCTATCGCCCCGGGCCGCTCGAAGGCGGTATGGTGGACGATTACGTGCAAGTCAAGCACGGTCGCAAGCGCGCCACGTATCTGCATCCTGTGATGAAAGAGGTGCTCGAGGAAACGCACGGCGTGATGGTCTACCAGGAACAAGTGATGTTGATTCTTAATCGCCTGGGGGGCATCGACCTGGCCGACGCCTACACCTGCATCAAAGCCATTAGCAAAAAGAACCTGCCCACCATCGCCAAGTATCAAGAGCAATTCGTCAGCGGCGCCAAGCAACAAGGCCTAACCGAAAAACAGGCGCAGGAACTATTCGAACTGATCGCCAAGTTCGCCGGCTACGGATTCAACAAGTCGCACAGCACCGCATACGCCTTGATCGCATATCAAACAGCGTATTTGAAGGCGCACCATCCGCTGGAATACATGGCTGCCGTCCTGGCCGGCGACATCGACGCTCGCAACTTCAAGAAGAAAGATTCGCTGGTCGAGCACCTGGAAGACTGCCGGCGAATGGAATTGGAAGTGACGCCGCCGAACGTGAATTTGTCGGCCGCGGATTTCTCGGTGCGCGAAGGGAAAATCATATTTGCCCTGGCGGCGATCAAGGCCTGCGGTGGATCGGCCGGCCAGGCCATCGCCGCGGCCCGGCAAGCCAGCGGGCCATTCAAAAATTTGTTCGATTTCTGCGAACGCTGCGATCCTTCGGTCGTCAATCGCACGGCGGTGGAAAGCCTGATCAAAGCCGGCGCGTTCGATTCGCTGCACGCCAATCGCGCCGCCACTTGGCAGTCGTTGGATCGTGCGCTGCAATCCGGCGCCGCGAAACTTGCCGACCGGCGCGGGACAAAAAGGATTGTTCGATGCCGGCGACGATGAATCCGCCCACGCCGCCGATCACTCTCTGCCAAACATTTCCGACTGGCCAGAGAAAGAGCGCCTAACCCACGAAAAAGAAGTGCTGGGGTACTATCTAACCAGTCACCCGCTGGCGGAATTCAGCGACATTTTGGCGGCCCACTGCCAAAGCATTTCCAGCCTGGCCGGACTGCCGCCGCGCACCGAAGTGCAGTTGGCCGGTATGTTGTCGGCCATCAAATCGGCGCACGTAAAAAACCCGCGCCAGGGTTCTACGCTGACTCGCTACGCGATGTTCGATTTGGAAGATTTGGACGGCGTAATCCGCTGCATCATTTGGCCCGAGGAGTTCGCAAAATTCGGTCAGCTTGTTCACGCAGATTCCATCGTGGCCCTGCTCGGCACAGTCGACCGCCGCCCCGGCAGCGAGGAGGCCAACGTCATCGTCAACGATCTGATTCCGCTCAGCGAGCTGCCCCGCCGCGCCACCAAAGGCGTCCTGGTGCGCATCTTCGAAAATTCCCACGGCCCGCAGGTCCTGGATAAGCTGCGCGAAATCGTCGGGGAGTATCCCGGCGATTCCGAACTTCAGTTACTGTTGTGCCTGGCCGACGGTGCGCGGCAATATGCCACCAGCTCGCTGCGGATCGCGTGGAATGTCGAACTCCGCGAGCGCATCGACCAACTGCTGGGCCCGGGAAACGTGAAACCTCTGCCGGCGCCCCCCTCGACTGCCGGCGCCTCCTCGCGTAACGGCAAATCGCCCCGCCGACCGGCAGAAATCACCGGCTAGATTCCGCCATTTCCTCACCCCTTGCCTCGTGCTGCTGGAATGTACACCATAGGATGTTGCTCGCGCCGCCTGTTTTGCGAGCATTTCCTCAGTCTGTTGCCGCTGTTCCAATGCCTTTGCCGCAAGTTGTGATCGTTGGTCGGCCGAACGTGGGCAAATCGAGCCTGTTCAATTGGCTTGCCGGGCGGCGGTTGGCCATTGTCGATCAGACCGCCGGCGTAACGCGCGACCGAATTACGCACCTTTTGTGCGAAAAAGATCGCTTCTTCGAGCTGGTCGATACCGGCGGCCTCGGCTTCGACGATCCCGACAAACTCACGCCGCAAATCGAGGAGCAAATCAATGCGGCGCTGGAATCGGCGTCGGTCATTCTGTTCGTGGTCGATGCGCGCGATGGCCTCACTCCGCTGGACCAGGAAGTGGCCAAGCGGCTGCGCTACGTCGAAGCGCCGGTCATTTGCGTCGCCAACAAGTGCGATGATCACACGATCGATCCCAATGCCGACGAATTCTACAAGCTCGGCCGCGGCAAGCTGGTGCGCACCAGTCCCGTGCAAAACCGCAATCGGCAGGAGCTGGTGGATATGATCATCGAGCGGTTGCCGCCGGTGCTGCCCGATAACCTCGCCCCCCCGGAACCAGAAATGAAGGTGGCCGTTGTCGGCCGCCGCAACGTGGGCAAAAGCACCTTCGTCAACACGCTGGCCCAGGCCGAGCGAATGATCGTCAGCGAAGTGCCGGGCACCACGCGCGATAGCGTCGATGTCCGGTTTGACTTGGACGGCAAGGTATTTACCGCCATCGACACGCCAGGATTGAAACGCAGCAAAAGCATCACCAGCGACGTCGATTTCTACAGCCTGCACCGCGCCCAGCGGAGCATTCGCCGGGCCGACGTGGTGCTGATGTTCTTCGATCCCACCCAGCGCATCAGCAAAGTCGACAAGCAACTGGTCGATTACATCGGGCAGCAGTACCGGCCGTGCATTTTTGTGATCAACAAATGGGATTTGCAACACCGCAGCATGCCCACCGAAAAGTGGGTCAATTACTTGCACGACACGTTTCGCAGCATGTGGCAAGTGCCGATTGCCTTTGTGACAGGCCAGACCGGCAAGAATGTGAAAGCGCTGCTCAACCACGCGCAAATGCTGTACAAGCAATCGCGGCAACGGGTAGCTACTTCCGATTTGAACAAACTATTGCGCGCGGCCATCGACTCTAACCAGCCGCCGATCGTTCAGAATCGCCAACCCAAAATCTATTTCGCCACGCAGGTCGGCGTGCAACCACCAACCATCGTGCTATTTTGCTCCAATCCCGCAAGCATCTCGCAAACCTATCGGCGATATTTGCTGGGCGTGTTCCACGATCGGCTGCCGTTTTCCGAAGTGCCGATCAAGCTTTATCTGCGGCGCCGCGAGGATCGCGACAAACCGCCGCCGGGCGTCGAGCTGCCGCCGGAAACCGAAACGCCGCCGGATACTGAAGTGCCGCCGCTAGAAGATGCCACCAGCGGGGCCTGACTTCGCAGCACCTAAGTCTAGGCATAGCTGAACGTTAAGTGATGGGGCATCGGCGCGACTTCTTTGCTATGATTCCGCACTTTGCGCCCGCGGAAGATTTCGCCGGCGCCCCTGCGCGCTGTGCGCTTCGCTATCGATAGCGTGCCCGTAGTCAGGACGACGATGCACGGCATGTTCCAGTTTCGCACTAAGTTGCTGATCGCGGCGCTCATCGGCTGCGCGGCATCGGCTCTTGTGGCCACGCAATTCCTGGCGATGGCCGAAGACGCGCCGCCGCCGCGCATGGCGCTCGTGCCGCGCAGCGCAACCACCCTTGCCGCCGAACCCGTCGATTTTTATCGCGACATCCAGCCGATCTTCGTCAAGCACTGCTACGCCTGCCACGGCGCATCGCAGGCGCGCAACGGATTGCGATTGGATCTGCGCGCTCGCGCATTCGCCGGCGGCGAGAGCGGGCCGGTGATCGTCAAGCAGCACAGCGCCGAGAGCCTATTGATTCAATATGTCACCGGCCAAAATGACGCCGGCCTAGTGATGCCGCCCGAAGGAAAAGCCGCTCCACTGGCTGCTTCCGAAATTGCGCTGTTGCGCCACTGGATCGATCAGGGCGCGCCGTGGCCCAGCGTGCCCGGCGGAACGGATGACGCGTCGCCGACTCCAGATGCTTCGCACGCGCCGGCCGAAGCCGGTTCGTCCGGCAACGCGCCCCTGTCGGAGCATCGGGCCTTTCAGCCGGTGCGGCACGTTAAGCCCCCCCCCAGCCGCGATTCGTGGATCGACACGCCCATCGACGCTTTCGTGCTCCAGAAGCTGCAGCAGCATCACCTTATGCCCAATCCGGAAGCCAGCCGCATCGAATTAATCCGCCGCGTAACCTTCGATCTGCTCGGCCTGCCCCCCACGCCGGAGGCCGTGCAAACGTTCTTGAGCGACAAATCCGACGATGCCTACGAACACCTGGTCGATCGCTTGCTCGAAAGCCGGCATTATGGCGAGCACTGGGCCCGGCATTGGCTCGATCTGGCGCGCTACGCCGATTCCGACGGCTTCGAAGACGATCGCGATCGGCCGTTCGCTTACAAATATCGCGACTACGTAATTCGCAGCTTCAACGACGACAAGCCGTACAACCAGTTTCTGCTGGAGCAACTTGCCGGCGACGAGATCGACGCCAGCAATCCGGAGAACCTGGTCGCGCTCGGCTTCCTGCGCAACGGGCCTACGATCAGCAACCAGCATAACGAGAAGAACCGCGTCGATGAGGTAGACGACATGGTTTCGACCACCGGCGCGGTATGCCTGGGCATCACGATCGGCTGCGCCCGCTGCCACGATCATAAATACGAGCCCATCTCGCAGCGCGATTACTATCGCATGTTCGCCATTTTCGACAACGTGGAAAAGGCCGAAGACAACGAGATCATGCACGTGCTCGATCCCGACGCGCCTCCGCACAAAACCTACGTGCTGCTGCGCGGCGATTGCAACCGCCGCGGCGCGGAAGTTCAGCCCGGCGTGCCCGCCGTGTTGGATAACGGTAAGGCGACGTTTCCCGCTGCCACCACGGCGCCCAATGGCGGGGCCGGGCGGCGCCTGGCATTGGCAGATTGGATCACCGATCCTGAAAACCCGCTCACCGCCCGCGTAATCGTCAATCGCCTGTGGATGTATCACTTTGGCCGCGGACTGGTGAACACTCCCAGCAATCTGGGCTTAAGCGGCGAGGCCCCCTCGCACCCTGAATTGCTCGATTATCTGGCCGATGATCTGGTGCGCCACGATTGGAAGCTCAAGCGCCTGCAAAAAATGATCGTGATGTCGGCCACCTACCGCCAATCATCGGCCTACGATCCGGAGAAGGCCGGACCGGATTCGGCCGACCAGTGGTATTGGCGATATCCGCTGCGCCGGCTGGAGGCGGAATCCATCCGTGATGCCATCCTGGTCGCCAGCGGAAATCTGAACGTGCACATGCTCGGCCCCGGCATTCGGCCAAAAATTCCCGAAAGCATCGTGGCCGGCGGCAGTAAAGATAAGTGGCCGCAAATCGACAGAGAAGGGCCCCAGGAGTGGCGCCGCAGCGTGTACATCTTCGTCAAACGCTCGCTCATGGTGCCGATGCTCGAAGGCTTCGATGCCCCCAGCTCCACGCAAACTTGCGAGCGCCGCATGACCACCACGGTTTCCACTCAGGCGCTGGTGCTGTTGAACGATGAATTCAGCAACCGCCAGGCAGAGGCGATGGCCGCGCGCGTGATCGGCGAGGTCGGCGACGACGTCAGTCGGCAGATCGAACGGGCCTATTGGCTGGCGCTTTCCCGCCCGCCAACCGAAGACCAGCGCCGCACGGCGATGCGCTTCGTTGAGCAGCGATTGCAGGCGGGCCGGCAGCAACTGCTCGACCAGCGAGTGAACATGGAAACCAGCAGCTACGAAGAATTGCGCCACCGGGCCTTGGCCGATCTATGCCATGTTTTGTTCAACTCCAATGAGTTTGTTTACGTGAACTGATGCCAAACCACCGCTCGCATGACAACTGCAATTTCGGACACTGGCCCACGGTCTGGAACCGCCGCGCGTTTCTGCAAACCACCGGCGCCGGTTTCGCCACCTTGGCGATGCAGTATTTGCTGGGGCGCGATAGGCTGCTGGCCTCCGATCGCCTACCCACCGCCGCAACCCTGCGCGGCGAGTCGGCGGTCCCTTCGTATCTGAACCCCTTGGCCCAGCGGCCGCCGCATTTTGCTCCCAAGGCCAAGGCGGTGATCTTTCTGTTCTGCTACGGAGGCCCGAGCCAGGTCGATTTGTTCGATCCCAAGCCAGCTTTGATCAAATGGCACGGCAAGCCCATACCCGTGTTTGAAAAAGATGCGGCCTTCTTTTCCGATACCAAGAACACCGCGTTCAAAAGCCCGTACAAATTCGCCAAATATGGGCAGTCGGGAATCGACATTTCGGAGAAATTTCCGGAATTGTCGCAACTGCGCCGACGACCTGTGCGTCATCCGCTCGATGCATTCCGACTCAAACAATCACGCCCCGGCGCTGTTCCAAATGAACACGGGCTTCCTGCTGCCGGGGCGGCCGAGCTTTGGTTCCTGGGTCACTTACGGCCTGGGGGCCGAGACCGATTGCTTGCCCGCTTTCGTAGTGATGTGGGATCATCGCGGCGGACCCATCGGCGGTGCGCCGAATTGGAGTTCTGGTTTCCTGCCCCCCGCGTATCAAGGCACGCCATTCCGCGCCAACGGCGATCCGATTATCGATCTCAAGCCGCCCGCCGATATCTCGGCGGACGAAGAACGGGCGCGGCTGAAGCTCTTGTCGAAGCTGAACGCCGAGCATCTGCAAGCACATCCCGGCGAGGAAGAACTGACCGCCCGCATCGCCAGCTACGAACTGGCCTTCCGCATGCAAATGAACGCGCCGCAGGTCGTCAATATTTCCGACGAAACGCCGGAAACGCAAAAACTGTACGGCCTCGATCGCCAGCACACCGAGTATTTCGGCCGGCAGTGCTTGTTGGCGCGGCGATTGGTGGAACGCGGCGTGCGGTTCGTGCAGCTCTACTCCGGCGGCAGCACCCAGCAATTGTGTTGGGACGCGCACCTGGGTTTGAAAGATAATCACGACGAGCACTGCGCCGAAACCGATCGGCCGATTTACGGGCTGCTGACCGATTTGAAGCAGCGCGGCCTGCTGGATTCGACGCTGGTGATTTGGGGGGGCGAATTCGGCCGCCTGCCGACGAATCAGGGAACCATCGGCGCGATCACGGCCCCAAGGGATTCACGATGTGGCTGGCCGGCGGCGGCGTGAAAGGTGGCACCATCTATGGCGCCACCGACGAATTCGGTTACGCCGCAGTGGAAAAGCCGGTTTCCATTCCCGATCTGCACGCCACTTGCCTGTATCTATTAGGCCTGGATCACAAGCAACTCACGTTCCGCCACGGCGGCCGCGACATGCGCCTGACCGACACCAGCGGCGAAGTGATCCACGATATCTTGGCGTGAGTTCAACCAAGGACGGCCAATAAAAATGCCCGAGCAGAAAACGAAAGTCACGCTGGAAGAAGATATTTGCATTCACATCTTCACCGTCTCGGCGGCGATGGTCGGCGTGTGCCTGACGGTGATCGGTTTATTGCGCATTGTGATTACGCTGCAGAACGCGAACACTCTGGCGGACGATTTGTTGTGCGGGGATGCACTTCTGTATCTGACGTCGTGCACGTTGTCGTATTGGGCACCGCGCACCCGCAAGACTCGGCGGATGCACGGTATTGAGCGCATCGCCGACATAATCTTCATCGCGGCGATGTTTTTGATGACGGCAGTTTGCCTGTTCATCACTTACACCATCGCCACCGGAAAATAGTCAGGCAGAAGGATGCAAGCGCAGCTGCGGCCCGCGCCGGGCAAGGCCGGCGGCTAGACGGCGGCCAGCGACTTTTCGTAGCCGGCAACCACGAAGCGTTTTCCCTTGGCCACAACGCGGTGGCCTTCCGCGGCCAGGCGCTTGCGAAGTTGGGCGATTCCGCCAGGATATTTAGGATTAAGTTCGCCGCCAGTCTTCAGGGTCCGCCAGTAGGGCGTAATGCGCTCTTTGGATTTACCCTCTGCGGCCGCCTCCTCAGCGGCGTGCGCCGCAATCCATGCGAAGATGCCCGTGGTGATCGGGCAGCAAACATTCACGCCATGTTTCTTCGCCAAAGCGGCGCGAATTTCGTTGATCGTGATCAGCTTCCCTGGCGCATCACCGCATCGACTTCCCGCGGCGCGGGAACAACCATGGTGCCACGGCCCCAACGTGTCGCCATGCGGCCGGTGATGCGGCCGACTTTGGGCAGGCCTTTGTGATCGGCCAACTTTTCACGCCACGATTTGCGCCCGGGCATGTCGGGAGATCCTAGCTTACTTGGCCGGGATGAGTTCGATCATCCAATCGCCACCGAACGGCACATTCTGAAAGTCCAGCCACGGCAACCCCATCCGCGAATACTTCCCCTCGGTGCTCTTGTCGTAGCTGATATAAATGCCCCGGGCTTTGTTCGCGTGAGAATCAAACAGCACCCAGAAATCCTTCGGCACTTCGATCGGGTGTGCGAAATTAATGTCCACCCATTTTTCGGGACCGACCTCGAAAAGCGAATAGGGTGCCATTTCGGTCCTGAGAATCTCGGACGAATCGGCATTTAGAATGTACACCACCAACTTCTCTTTGGGCGCTTCAGCGGCCCCGTAGCGCGAGCCATGGACGCGAACGCCGGCGATCTTTTCTCCTTCTTTCGGCAGCGTGAAATGGACTGCTTCCCCCGCATCGCCGATTACCAAGCGCCCTTCGGCGGTGCCGTCGTCGTGTTTCATGTCGGCCGTGTCGCCAGACGTTTCGTCAGCCGCCAGTCGGATCGTCCAGCAGCCAACAAAAAGGGTGAATATTGCCACAAACACAATTCCGGGGCGTTTCATGGTTTTCCTTTCAATGGAGGCCGGGCATGGCGGCAGGCCGCCGCCGCGTGGGCACGCCGAACTCAATCCGATCGGCTCTCTCCATTCTGATCCAAATGCACGAATGCGGTCAACTATCCGCCGCTTCCCCGGAGGCGAGCTTTCCATCACAATTTGGCTGAAAATTGCCCCGCGCAAATGCGTGGAGTGCAGAATATATCCCTTAGATACGCCAAATGCATTTCGGCTACGATGTGCCGAAGCACACCCGAATGTTCAACCCACCCACAACGCGGCACCGCATCGCGGTCATAGGTGGTGGGATTGCCGGCGTAGCCGCCGCGCATCGCGCCGTGGAACTTGCGCCCGATGCCAGCGTTACCTTACTGGAAGCGGCCGAGCAGCTCGGAGGCGTGATTGGCACGATTCGTCAAAACGGCTTTCTAATCGAGCGCAGCGCCGACAGCTTCATCACCAACGTGCCCTGGGCAATCGACCTGTGCAGGCGAATCGGCTTTGCCGATCAGTTAATTCCCACCGCAGCGGCCCACCGCGGCGCCATGGTTGTCGCACAAGGCAAACTGCGCAGCGTGCCGGAAGGTTTTTTGCTCATGCGGCCGCAGCGCATCTGGCCGGTGATGCGCTCGCCGATTTTGAGCCTCCGCGGCAAATTGCGGTTGGCTTGCGAGCGATTCGTGCCCGCGCGGCGCGACGAAACCGACGAAAGCGTGGCTGCGTTCGTGCGGCGCCGGCTGGGCCGCGAAGCCTACCAGCGCCTGGTGCAGCCCCTGGTGGGCGGCATCTACACGGCCGACCCGGAAAACCTGAGCCTGGCGGCCACCATGCCGCGATTTGCCGACATGGAGCGCCGCCACGGCAGCCTGATCCGCGCGGCGCGGGCCGATCGTCGCAGCGGCACGACGGAATCCGGCGGGCTACCGGACGATGCCGGGGCGCGCTACAGCATGTTCGTGGCTCCGCGCCAGGGACTAAGCAGCTTCGTGCAGGCAATTGCTGCCCGGTTGCCGCAACGTGGCGTGCGATTGAATACCAACGTGAATCGGATCGAGCCAGCCGGAAACAAATGGCGGCTGTTCTGCCAGGCGACGGAATCCGCCGGGCAACCTGAGCAAATCGAAGTGGATGGCGTCATTATCGCCACGCCGGCCACGGTGGCTGCACGTCTATTGAATAACGTAGATCCCGCACTCGCCGCCGAACTGTCGGGCATCGAGTATGCCGGCTGCGCGATCGTCGCGCTCGGCTACGACCGATCGCGAATTCGCCATCCGCTGGATAGTTTCGGTTTTGTCGTGCCGGCGATCGAACAGCGCCAGATACTTTCGGCCAGTTTTTCCAGCCTCAAGTTTCCGGGCCGTGCGCCCGAGGGCAAGGTTCTGATCCGCGTGTTTCTCGGCGGCGCGCTGCAAGAGGAAATGCTTGCGCTGGATGAAGATCAACTGCACGCTATCGCCCACGAAGAGCTGCAAGATTTGCTCGGCATCGACGGCAGTCCCTGCCTTTCGGAACTCTACCGATGGCCCCGCGCGATGCCGCAGTATCACGTCGGCCATCTCGCGCGGCTCGAGCGGATCAACGAACGTATCTCGCGTCTGCCAGGATTGGCTTTAGCCGGCAATGCGTACCAAGGCGTGGGAATACCGCACTGCGTTGCCAGCGGAGAGCGGGCCGTCGAGCGAATACTTCACAAATTTGGGCCGGCAAGCGCAGAGTTGCCCCCTCCAACCACAGACTGACGGTCTTACTTTTTGCCGCCCTTGGCGGGTGCGGCGGCTTTGGACGCAGCGGCAGCAGGCTTGGCGCCCGCGGCAGGCTTCGCACCGGCTGGGGCAGCAGCGGCAGCACCGGCCGCAGGAGCAGCGGCGGCGCCTTCGGCACCAACGGCGCCCTCGGCCCCTTCTTCTTCCTTCTTCTTTTTCTTCTTCTTAATCGTGAGCTTGATCACCCGCACTTTCGGCAGGCCCAGCACGCTCATCGTTTCATCCCAGCGTTCCGACTCCTTCAATTTGGAAATGCGTTCCGAGCGCCGCAATACATTGCGGTTTTTCACGCTGCCGCGGCGCACTTGCAGGCTTTTATCGAGCGTCATGGAACTCTCTCAATTGGCCTTGGAAGGCCAAATTTCATTGGCGGGTGCAAAATATCGAACCAGCGACAGCCGTTAATATACGGGGGCAGCTTGTCGCCTTCAAGTGAGGGCGTGGCCGGCTCATCGGCGGCGGCGCGGCCGTTTTGCCGGCGACGTGCGATTGGTGGCAGCCGCGCCAGCTTGGACACGGCCCACATGGTTGCGACCAGCACTTTGCTCTGCCAGGAACCAAAGCCCTACGCAAATTGCGACCGTGCCCGCGCCGATGAACACCTCAATCGCCCCGGACGCCTCCACGACGTGGTCCGCCAAAAATGTCAAATGATGCACGAATTTCAGATAGCTGTTGTTGATAGCGCTCATGCCCATGTCTAAGTGAGCGGTTGGACCGATTCGGCCGCCTTGCTCCACCCATTCAAAATCGTTTTGGAGCAAGTGAAAATGCAGCCAGATTCCCAACACCGCATCGAAAAATAATCCCACCAGGCCCGTAGCGCGCACCGCCTTCGGCACGTGCGGCAGTCCGACCGCCGCGAACGTCAATCCCAGCAGCACCATTGGCTGCAGGCAAATGTGCCCCACGCCCAAGTAGTCGTACTCGCCGTGAACCGCAATGCTCAGCAGCGTGACGATTACCACAAACCAAAACCAGAAGGCGTAGCGGTGGTTCCGGCGGTCATGCGGCGGATGGCGCACAAGCGACACCAACTGCCACACGATCAAGATCAGCCCGCCCCAGCCCAGCATCGCGGGAAACTCCGTTTGGTATATGGCGAAAAACCAGTCGCGCCAGTACGCCCGACCTTGCGGCGGGAGGCGCGAATTGTATGCCGGATCGTGCGTGTACTTTCCCCGCAGCGGAAACGGCACCAGCGTGTTGAAGATGTTTTCGGCTATCTTTTGCAGGTTGCCCGTAAAGGTGAAATGCTGCGAAGAGGTAACGGAGGAATTGGATCCAAAGGTTACTTTTGGCCCGTAGGCACAAAGCGACCAGCCCAGCCAGGTTGTGAAAATGGCGACGCTGACCGCCGTGGCGACGGCAATTTCGCGCCAAACGTGTTGTCGCCGGCGGAATAGAAAAAACAGATAATGCCCCGCCAGGAATAAAACAATCACCGCCGCCGAGTAGTGGATCAGCAAGGCGACCGACAAGCACGCCACCGCGGCAACCATGCGTGCGAAATCTCCGCGCCGCCAGGCCGAAAGATACAACCCCAGCGCCGTCACATCGTAGAACGCAGCGAACGCCTTGGTCCACGTGTAATTCCCGTTTTCGACGAACATCGGGCTCAGCGCCAGAAATCCGGCGATCAACCAGGCCCGGTTGCGCGTTTTGGCAACCAGCGAAGGGGCGATAAGCGCGCACGGCAGAATCGACAACGCGTTCAGGTAGGCGAATACCACTTGAAACAACTCGAACGCCGGCGACACTTGCCAAAACACCAGCGCCGTCAGCAGGTTCATCATCGGCGGCCGGGCTGGCAGCGGATACGCCAGCGGACCCAGGAACTTCGTATCGGCCGGCTTGTGTTCGGAGAAAAACAGCGCCCGCTCGTAGTGTTCGTACCAATCGCCCCACCACCGGGCGCCGGAATAATTTCGCACCAGCAGGAGAAACAGCAGCAGCCAAAACACGAGCGCCAAAACTGCCAGCATGGCGGCGCGCGCTTCACCGTGCCGCCACAAGCGGCCGATGTCGCCCCAACACAGGACTGTCGCCAAAACGCTGGCAATCGCGGGAACATAAGCCCATGCCGGCGGCAGCGCCATGGCGTAAATGACCAACGCGGCAAAATACAGCAGTAAAAAAGACAGCGCCACCGATGCGCATAGCGTTTCCAACGGCCGCCATCGCAAAAAACGAACAAAAAACAGGCCCGGCGCAAGGGAACCGACGATCAATAGCACAATCGTAAAAACGACTTGCAGAAAGATCATCGGTTCGTCACTGATAAGCCGAAATAATCGGCGACCCTCGGATGGCAGCTACGCGGCATCATGTCTTCCTTGACCACGTGATGCAAGCAGCCATAGCCCCGCACAAATCGCCACTGCGCATACAACTACAATCGCCTCGACGATCGCGCCGGCCACCGTCCCTAGCTGGTCGCCAAGAAACGGCGCCTGCATTTGAAATTTTGTAACGCCGTTGGCAATCGCCGCCCTTCCCATTTCGATGTGTGAGCCGATCTTGAGTTGGTCTCCTGCAGGCGAAATGTCAAACGTGTTGCGCAACAAATGAATGTGCAGGAGCACTCCGAACGCCGCGTCGATCAATAGCCCCAGCAATGCCAGCCCGCGCACCGTAAGCGGCACGTGCGGCAGCCCGATCGCCGCATAGGTCAGGCCAATCAACACTAGCGGTTGCAAACAAATGTGCGCAATTCCGAACGACTCCACGCTGCCGACAAGCGCTATTCCAATAAAAGCGACCACCAAGATACACAAAATCCAAAAAACATAGTGGTGCTGCCAGGGATCTTTCGGCGGACGAATCCAAAGCTTGCCCAGCAGCCAAATCACTAAAATCAAACCTCCCAAGCCAAGCATCGCGGGAAAGGAAGTTTGATAGATGCAAAAAAACCAGTCGCGCAAATATGCCAGCCCGCGTTGAGGTATGTGCGGATCATAGCTGGCATCATTCTCATATCGGCCGCGCAGCGGAAACGGCACCAACGTGTCGAAGGTGTTTTCCGCAATCTTCCCCAGGTTGCCGACGAGCGAGTAGTTCTGCGATCCCGTGACGGTCGTATTCGATCCCACCGTATCTTTCCATCCGTAGGCATAAAACGACCACCCCAACCAGGTGAACATAATCGCGGCGCCAACCGCTGCTGACACGATCAGTTCCCGCCAGCGATGATGCCGGCGGCGGAACAAGACGAACACGTAATGCGCCCCCAGGAACAGCACCAGCGGCGCCGCCGAATAATGGACAATCATGGCGGTCGCCAGGCACGCAAATGCCGCAACGATTCGCGGCGAATCGTTTCTGCGCCAGGCTGAAAGATACAGCCCCAAAGCCGTCAGGCTGTAGAAGGCGGCGAACAATTTCGTCCAGGTGTAGACGCTATTCTGCACGAACATGGGATTGAGCGCGAGAAAGCCGGCGATCAACCACGCGCGGTTTCGGGTTCTGGCGATCAACGAAGGCGCGATCAACGCACAAGGCAGCAGCACCAGCGCGTTCATAAAAGCAAATGACACTTGAAACAATTCAAATCGCGGCGCCACTTGCCAAAACAAAAGCGCGGTCAGCAAATTCATCATGGGCGGGCGCGCCGGCAGCAAATAATTGCCGAATAACTTCGTGTATAAGGGAAAATGGTCGGCGAAGAACATCGCCCGCTCGTAGTGTTCGTACCAATCGCCGTACCACCGGCCGCCGGAATAATTCCGCACCAACAGCAGCAATAGCACCAGCCACAGAAAAATCACCGGAAATGCCAATACTGTGCTGCGGGTTTCGCGATGATGCCACAAGCGCCGCAAGTCGCTTCGACACGCAATCGCGGCCACAACACTCAGCACCGTCGGCGCGTAAGACCACGCCGGCGCTACCTCCAGGCCATAGATAATCGACGCAGCCAAGTACAGCAAAAATAACGACAGCGTCACCGACGCACACAGCGTTTCCAGCGGCCGCCAACGCAAATGGCGGACAAACCACAGCCCGGCGCCAGCGAGCAAATCAATAGCAGCGCGATCGTCGCCAGCGATTGAAGGAAAATCATTGCTCGACCCAGCGGCGAACGGAAACTCCCAACTCACCGGCAACCACCACGGCGGACATCAATGCGTTGCCTCGCCATTATTTCGCCGCACGAATCAGAAATTGCTGCCCAAAAATTCGCCAAAAAAAGGGGCACGCCAGATACAGCCGCACCATCCAGGGGGCTTTGGGAAGCGAAGACTTCGTCGTGTAAGGCAAGAACCGCGGCCAGCAATTCACAATGCGAAATCCGAGGCATTCCAATGCCTCCACCAGCGACAAATCCGAAATCGGCACGATGTGATCCCAAAAATCCCAATAAGTGCCGGGAATGACGCGAACGTTGGGCCCCATCATCACGAAATGTCCACCCGGCTTGAGCAGGCGGTGCGCCTCGCGAATCATCTGCTCCACCTGCAGCTTGCTCATCAAGTGCTCCATCAAATTGCTGGTGAACACAAAATCGATCGAGTCGTCCGCCAGTGGAAGCTCGTCGCAAACGCTCTGCTGCACGTATTCGATCCCATGCTGCGACAGTATTTTGCTGCTCTCCGGGTTTAGGTCGACGCCGATTTTGCGGCCGCAATTCACGTGTCGCAGGAATTCGCCGAATCCGCAGCCCAAATCCAGGGCCACGTCGTCCGCCTCGACCCAGCGCTGGAAAAAGTTCTGCACCAGTGCCGACCAGATGCGGTCGCGAATCAGATTTTCTCGCGCGGTAAATCGACGCTGGTAAATTCGCTCGAGTTCGACTGGGGCGTGTTCCACGAAACGCTCCGCTGAATGTTGCAAGCGGCGGGCCTAATCCTGCAGCTTTCGATAATCGCCGCGGCTGAAATATTTCTCCAGCCAGCAATACCACACGATGAACAAGTACCGGCTTCCCATCTCCCGCATTTTCAGCTTCGCCACTCCGCTCCGCCGGTTGCGCCACGTGATTGGCACGATCGTCCAACTGTATCCGCGCACGATCGCCTTCAGCGGCAATTCCACCGTCAAATTGAAATGCGGCGAAAGAAACGGGCGAATCCCCTCCAGCGTCGTTCGCCGATACGCTTTGAACGCATTGGTCGTGTCGTTCAGCTTAATGCGAAACAGCAGCTTGATAAATAGATTCGCCAGCCGATTCACCACGTATTTCAGCCAGGGGTAATCGATCACCCCGCCCCCCTTGATAAAGCGGCTGCCGAACACGGCATCGTAGCCTTCGGTCAGTCTTTCCCAGTACGTAACCAGGTCACGGCAATCGTCCGATTCGTCAGCCATCATCACCACCACGGCATCGCCCTGCGCCGCCTCGATGCCGCACACCACCGCCCGGCCGAACCCGTGCGGGCCCTGGTTCTGCACCGGTCGCAGTGCGGGAACCGTGGCTTTCAATTGCTGCAAGATCTCCCAGGTGCGATCGTGGCTGCCGTCGTCCACCACCACAATTTCGTGCGAAATGCTGCGCTGCCGCAGCTCCACGTGCACATGCTCCACCGTCACCCCGATGCAGCCTTCTTCGTCGTGCGCAGGAATCACCACCGAAAGCAACTTCAGCGGCGGTGCGTTGGGATTCGGGGCGTGATAGTTGTTCATGACGGCTGCGAAATTTCAAGCCAATCGGGATGCTCGCGGTGGTGAGTGACGATTTCGTCCACAATTGCCGTCACTTCAATTCGCGGGCGCCAATCGTAGGCGGCCGAAACGCGGCGACTGTCGATGATCATCCACGGAATGTCGAATGGCCGCGGCTGCTTGTCGCTTTCCACGCGGTGCAGCCCGAATTGCTCTGCACACCAGCGGCTCAACTGCGCCAACGACATCGCGTTCGCCGGCCCGCCCCCCACGTTCCAAATCGCTTGCCCGCCGGTTTTCGGCCGCCGCATTTGCAGGATCATCAGATCCGCCAAATCGTTGGGATGAAAAGCGTCGCGCACCTGGTGGCCGCCGCCACCGAAACCAATGTACTTCATGGGCCTCCGCAATGCATACGATCGAATCCAAAACGAGAATATCCCTTGCACTGCCAGCCCAAACTGCGTGTCGCCGGCCAACACGCCGCACCGATTCACGATCACAGGAAAGCCGAAGGCCTGACCGTATTCCAACGCCAACGCTTCGGAGGCCAATTTGCTCGCGCCATATAAGGAAACCGGCGCGGCGGTGGAAAATGTTTCTGCAATTCCATGCTCGGTGCAGCCGCCGGGCAATTTCCCGGCTGTGTCGAGCACGAACGCTTCGTCTTCCACTTTTATCGGCAAACCCGCCAGCGCGGGAATGTTGTACACCCGGCTGCTGGAAAGCAGAATGAACCCCGCCTTGTGCCGCCGCGCATGCTCCAACAAATTGACAGTCCCCAGAAGATTGTGTTCCACCAACTGCCGGCTGCTAGTTTGACCGTCGACGCCGGCCAGCACGGTTGGAATCGCGGCGGCATCGATGATCCAGTGGCCCGGCCCCAGCGTTTCAAAATCGCTGGCGCACCGCACGTCGCCGTGCACCACGCGCACACCGGCCGACAACAACCGTGTGCGATTCGTTTCACTCCCCGGCCGGCTCAGATTGTCGATCCCCGACACCTCTGCGTCCGGAGAACTTTCGCGCAGCCGCAGCGCCACCGAACTGCCGACAAATCCGCAAATGCCGGTGATAAGAATTCTCATAGGACCCGCTACCGGCTATATTGCACTGCTACGTCGCCAGACGTTGTTTCCATGCCGCGACGATTTCCGAAAGCGTATCGGCCAGCGATTTCGTGATGTCCCAATTCGGATAGTGCGCTTTCATCTTCCGCAAGTCGCTGTAGTACACGATATGGTCGCCAATCCGCGCTTGATCGAGGTACGTGCTTCGCATTTTTTTGCCGCTCAGCTCCTCGGTCATGCTGAACGCTTCGCGGATCGAGCAGGAATTGTCTTTGCCCCCTCCCAGGTTATACACCTCCGCCACGCGCGGCTTCTCGCAAAACGCGAACATGAACGCGGCCACGTCTTCCGAATGAATGTTGTCGCGCACCTGCTTGCCTTTGTACCCGTAAATTTTGTATTCGCACTCTTCCAAATTGCACTTCACCAGGTAGCTCAAAAATCCGTGCAATTCCACGCCGCTATGGTTCGGACCGGTCAGGCAGCCGCCGCGCAGGCAGCAGGTTGGCATGTCGAAGTAGCGACCGTATTCCTGCACCAACAGATCCGACGCAGCTTTCGAGGCGCCGAACAGCGAATGCTTCGATTGATCGATCGAAAAATCCTCGGGAATGCCGTGCTCGAAGGCCGGATCGTCGTAGTCCCAGCGCGTTTCCAGCTCTTTCAGCTTGATGTAGTTCGGCTGGTCGCCGTACACCTTGTTCGTCGACATGTGAATGAACGGCGATTCCGGACAACTCCGCCGGGCGGCCTCCAGCAAGTTCAACGTGCCGGTGGCGTTGGTCTCAAAATCGTCAAACGGAATGGCGGCCGCCTTGTCGTGCGACGGCTGGGAGGCCGCGTGGATAATCACATCCGGCTTCAGTTCGGCCACCAGCGCCAAGATGCCCTGGCGATCGCGCACGTCGAGCTCATGATGGCGAAAGCGCGGCAGCATCGATTCCAGCCGCTTCTGGTTCCAGCGCGTGTCGCCGGGCGGGCCAAAAAACACCGCCCGCTGATTGTTGTCCAATCCGTGAACTTCGAATCCCCGGCGGTCGAAATAGACGCACACCTCCGAGCCGATCAGCCCGGAGGAACCCGTGATCAGAGCTTTTTTCATGCGTCGTTACACCCGTCTTCGCCAAGAGAAAAGCGACTCCATTATATCATGCCAAAAATCAGCGCCTTGCGGCAGCGGGCGTGCCTCGTACCAGTGGTTTTCGGAAGTGTAGGGGTGTTCACCTGCTGGCAACACCGTTAGAATGAGGTGTTTGTCACGGACGAACCCGAAGCAAATCTCCGCCGGCTTTCGGCGGGGCCCACCGATACATGCCCGCCCCCGATATCATTATCCGCGGCGCTCGGGAGCACAACCTCCGGGGCATCGATCTGGTGCTGCCGCGCAACGAGTTGATCTGCCTGACCGGCGTCAGCGGTTCCGGAAAAAGCTCGCTCGCTTTCGACACCCTGTACGCTGAGGGACAACGCCGTTATGTCGAAAGCCTCTCCAGCTTCGCCCGGCAATTCCTTGGGCAAATGCCCAAGCCGGATGTCGACCATATTTCCGGCTTGAGCCCCTCAATCTCCATCTCGCAAAAGTCCTCCGGCCAAAATCCCCGCTCCACGGTCGGCACGATCACCGAAATCTACGACTACCTGCGCGTGCTGTTCGCTCGCGTGGGGCAGGGGCACTGCCCGCAGTGCGGCCGGCCCATCACCGCCCAAAGCCGAGAGCAAATCATCCAGCGCATTATGCAGCTGCCCGAGCGGACGCCATTCCTGGTGCTCGCGCCGCTCATTCGCGCCCAAAAAGGGGAATATCGCGATCTGTTCGAAGACCTGCTCAAGCAGGGCTTCGCCCGGGCCAGGGTCGATGGCCGCGTGGTCCAACTGAGCGACGATCTAAAGCTGGATCGCCAGATGCGCCACCACATTCAGGTCGTGGTCGATCGGCTGACCGCCGGGCCCGACATCCGGGCACGCTTGGCCGAAGCCGTGGAACTGGCGCTGCGCTTGGGCAGCGGCGAAATGATCGTGGCGACGGATGGCGAAAAGGCAGAACGCAGAAAGCAGAAGGCAGACGCCCCCCGGGATATCGTTCTGTCGTCGCAATACGCCTGCACGCATTGCGGCATCAGCTTCGAGCCCCCCAGCCCGCAGCTTTTCAGCTTCAACAGTCCGCAGGGAATGTGCCCAAAATGCGATGGGCTGGGCGAAATTTACGGCTTCGATCCGGAACGGTTGGTCCCCATTCCCGACCTTTCCTTTGCTCAGGGCGCGATCGAACTGGTCGGCCCCTGGCACGACATGGGCGCTGGCGGCGCCATATCTACCAAGGGGTGGCCGACACCATGGAGCGCCTGCGCGGCGTTCCACCGGGCACCATGTTGGAAACGCCGTGGCGCGAATTGGATCCGGAACTGAAAAAGCTCTGGCTGTTCGGCACAGGCGATCAGCACATCACCTTCACCTGGCGCGGCGGGCCGCACGGCATGAAGTACGGCGGCAAGTTCGAAGGCATTATTCCTAAGTTACTTTCGGGCCATCGCAACACGAAAAGCAAAATGCAGCGCCGGCAGTTCGAAAAGTACATGCGCATCGTCAGCTGCGAAGGCTGCCATGGAGCGCGGCTTAATCCGCAAGCCCGCAGCGTCACGCTGACCACCGCTCATCCCGACTTCGCCAGGCAGCCCAACCGCTCGCTGCCCGAAGTGTGCCGCCTATCGGTGAGCGATGCCGCCGACTTCTTCAGCGAACTGACTCTGGACGCCACCGGCCGAAAAATCGCCGAGGAAGCCCTGAAGGAAATCCGCGGACGGCTGGGCTTCTTGGTCAACGTGGGGCTCGAGTATCTCACGCTCGATCGCACCGCTCCCACGCTTTCCGGCGGTGAATCGCAGCGCATCCGCCTGGCCGGCCAAATCGGCTGCGGCCTGGTGGGCGTGCTGTACATTCTCGACGAACCGTCGATCGGCCTGCATCCGCGCGACAACCATAAGCTGCTCGACACGCTTCGCCAACTGCGCAACAAAGGGAACACCGTGGTCGTGGTCGAGCACGACGAAGACACGATGCGCGCCGCCGATACGATCGTAGATTTCGGCCCCGGCCCCGGCGTGCGCGGCGGCGAACTGGTGGCCCACGGCCCTTTGGAAACGATCATCAAAACCGAACGCAGCGTAACCGGGCAATTTTTGAACGGGCGACGGCGAATCGATATTCCCGAGAAACGCCGCATCAATGGCCATCAAAAACCGAATGGAAGCAGCCTCAAGATCGTCGGCGCGCGGCACAACAATCTCAAAAGTATCTCTGTCGAGCTCCCGCTGGGCACCTTTGTCTGCGTCACGGGCGTAAGCGGCTCCGGCAAAAGTTCGCTGGTCAACGACATCATTGCCGAAGCGCTGAATGCGCGATCTCAACGGTGGCATCGGCAATCCTGGCGATCACGACCGCATTGAAGGGCTCGAGCACTTAGACAAGCTCATCGCCATCGATCAGTCGCCCATCGGCCGCACGCCGCGATCCAACCCGGCCACGTACATCAAGCTGGCCGAAGACATCCGCGATCTGTTCGCCAGGCATCCCGAGGCAAAGGCCCGCGGCTACAAACCCGGCCGGTTCAGTTTCAATGTGAGCGGCGGCCGCTGCGAGGCCTGCGAAGGCAACGGTTCCAACCGCCTGGAAATGGATTTTCTGGCCGACGTGTGGGTCACTTGCCCGGTGTGCAACGGCCATCGCTTCAATCGCGAAACGCTCCAAGTGCGCTTCAAAGGCAAGAACATCGCCGACGTGCTGGAAATGGACGTGCAGGAAGCGCTCGCGCACTTCGAAAACGTTCCCGACATCCGCCGCAAGTTGCAAACGCTGCACGACGTGGGCCTGGATTATCTGAAACTCGGCCAGCCCTCTCCCACGCTTTCCGGCGGCGAGGCGCAGCGCATCAAGCTGGCCCGCGAATTGGTCAAGCGCAGCACCGGCCGCACGCTGTACTTGCTCGACGAACCGACCACCGGCCTGCACTTCGCCGATATCCAAATGCTGCTGAAGGTGCTGCACGATCTGGCCGATGCCGGCAACACGGTGCTGGTGGTCGAGCACAATCTGGACGTCATCAAAACGGCCGATTGGATCATCGATCTTGGCCCCGAAGGGGGCGCCGGCGGCGGCGAAGTCGTGGCCACCGGCACGCCCGAAGAATTAGCCGCGGCGCTTGCGACGCGCCTGTCATACCGCCGCGGCGCTCGCCCCGATTTTGAACGGCCACGCTCCAACCAAACGCAAAAAGTTGGACCGCTCCGGCGGCCGCAAAACCACAGGCGCCGTCTTCGGCGAGCAAACCATCCGGGTCCGCGGCGCCTGGCAACACAACCTCAAAGGCATCGACGTTGAAATCCCGCGCGATCAAATGACCGTTTGCTGCGGCCTGAGCGGCTCCGGCAAAAGCTCGCTGGCGATGGACACCATCTACGCCGAAGGGCAGCGCCGCTACGTGGAAAGCTTGAGCGCTTACGCGCGGCAATTCGTCGGCCAGATGCAGAAGCCGAAGTTGGACCACATTGAAGGCCTGTCGCCGGCAATCGCCATCGAGCAAAAGAATTTGGGCCATACGCCGCGCTCCACCGTGGGTACGATCACCGAAATCTATGACTATCTCCGCGTGCTCGTGGCCCGGCTCGGTAAAGCGTATTGCCCATCGTGCAACGTGCCGATCGGCACCCAATCGTCCGATGAAATCATGGACAAGCTAATGGCCGAACCCGCCGGCACGAAGCAGTTTCTCATGGCCCCCTTGGAAATTCGCGTCGGGGAAAAATACGAAGCCCTGTGGGATGAAATTCGGGCCAATGGTTACCAGCGCATGCGCATCGACGGCACAACCTACACCGTCGACCAGCCGCCCACGATCGATCGCCGCCGCAAACATTTGGTGGAAGTGATCGTCGATCGAATTACCGTCCGCCCCGACGCTCGCAGCCGGATCGCCGGCAGCGTGGAAACGGCGCTGTCGCTGGGCAAAGGCGTGCTACACATCGCCTACCCCGCCGACGAAGTGCCCGAGCAGCGGTGGCGCGTCGAAGTGCATAGCCAGCATTTCGCCTGCGACAAATGCGGCCGCAGCTTTGAGCCCCTCACTCCGCACAGTTTTTCGTTCAACAGCCCGCTAGGTTGGTGCCAGGAATGCGAAGGGCTCGGCACACAACTAGGCGCAAATCCCGCGGCACTGTTGCGCGACCCCAAGCTGACGCTCGCCGAAGGAGCCATTGCGCTGTGGCCGCAGGCAGCTCGACCTTTGTTCACCCGGATGTTGGCGGCGCTCTCCGCCCACACCGGCGTGCGCACCGATGTGCCGTTCGATCAGCTCACTTCGCGCGAACGACGCATGGTGATGCACGGGGCGGGCGACGATTGGATCGAGGTGAAGAGTTCCCGAAGCCAGCCGCCGTTTCGCTTCCAGTACAAGGGCCTCTATCCGGCGCTCGACGAAGCGGCGCGATTGTCTCCCACCATGCGTGGGCAATTGGATCATCTCACCGACGAAGTGGAATGCTCGGTCTGCGGCGGCAGCCGGCTGAATGAACTGGCCGCGGCAGTGCGGCTGCGCGATCGCACGATCGACGATATCTGCCGTTTGCCGCTGGGCAGCCTGCTCGAGGAGCTGAAGGCCTGGCAGCCCACGGGCAACGAGAAAAAGATCGTCGGTGATTTGCTCCGCGAAATTTCCAGCCGCGTCGAGTTTTTGGTCGACGTCGGCTTGGAATATCTCACGCTCGCCCGGCCGGCGCCCACGCTTTCCGGCGGCGAATCACAGCGCATCCGGCTGGCCAGCCAGGTGGGCAGCGGTTTGTGTGGCGTGCTTTATGTATTGGACGAGCCAACGATCGGCTTGCATCCACGCGACAATCGCCGCTTATTGGGAGCGCTGGCAAAACTTCGCGATCTAGGAAACACGCTGTTAGTCGTGGAACACGACCGCGAAGTGGTCTCGAGCGCCGATCAATTGCTAGATTTCGGTCCGGGCGCCGGCGAATTCGGCGGCCAGATAGTAGCCCGCGGCACGCCGGAGAAAGTGGCCAAATCCCGAAACTCCGTCACCGGCCCGTTCCTCAGCGGCAAGCGAGCGATTCCCGTGCCAACAAATCGACGCGGCGCTGAGCCGGGCTGTCCTCAGCCCGGCAATCGCTCGAAACGCAAAGCGTCCCGGCGTGCGGACACGCCGGCTCCGAGCAATCGTACCAATCAGTCGCGTCTCGAAATCCTCGGCGCACGCCACAACAACCTGCGGAACATCACGGTGCGATTCCCGCTGGGCACTCTGACGGCAGTGACCGGCGTCAGCGGCAGTGGAAAAAGTTCGCTGGTGGAGGACGTGCTCTATAAATCGCTGGCCAAAACGCTGCATCGCGCCGGCGAAATTCCCGGAGCGTGCGACGAAATCCGCGGCATCGAACAAATCAATAAAGTCATCCGCGTCGATCAGCAGCCGCTGGGAAACACGCCCACCAGCAACCCCGCTACGTACACCGGCGTGTTCGATTTGATCCGGCAACTGTTTTCACAATTGCCCGAGGCCAAAGTGCGCGGCTATTCGCCCCGGCGATTTAGCTTCAATGCTCCGGGCGGCCGCTGCGAAGCCTGCGAAGGCAACGGCCAGAAATGCATCGAAATGCATTTTCTGCCCGACGTGTGGGTCGAGTGCGACACCTGCCGCGGCCGGCGATACAACCCGGAGACCTTGGCGGTCACGTACCACGGCCAATCCATCGCCGACGTGCTGGAATTGTCGTGCGGCCGGGCGCTCAAGCTATTCGAGCACATCCCCAAAATCCGCCGCATCTTGCAAACGCTGTGCGACGTGGGGCTCGACTACCTGCGCCTCGGCCAACCGGCCCACACACTTTCCGGCGGCGAAGCGCAGCGCGTAAAACTGGCCGCCGAATTAGCCCGGCCCGACACTGGCCGCACGCTGTATGTGCTCGACGAACCGACCACCGGTCTGCACTTCGACGATGTGCGCAAACTGCTCGACGTGCTGCATCGCCTGGTCGATTTGGGCAACACCGTGATCGTGATCGAGCACAACATGGACGTGATCAAAACCGCCGACTGGGTCATCGATCTCGGCCCCGAAGCGGGCGAAGGGGGCGGGCACGTGGTGGCGGAGGGCACGCCCGAAAACGTCGCCAGTTTAGCCGCGACGCGCAAGCGGAGCGCGTCTCACACCGCCGCGGCGCTCAAACCGGTGCTTGCCGCCGGCCCGCACGAAGTGCGCAAACCGTTCGATTTCGAAGCCGCCGCCAAGAAGCGGCTAAGCGATTTGGAAATCGCCGAAGTCGGCCGCGAAGCCAAAATGCCGTGGGAAACTGACGGCCGCCGCTGGCACACTGTCGATCGTGTCGGCCGCACCGGCGAGCCGTGCCGCTGGGACGGCCGAATTCTGGAACGCATCGTGGATCGCATCGAACAGCTCGGCCAGTTCGGCCCCACGAATTGGAACGATCGCAGCGTCGTGGAAATCGCCGCGAAGAAAAAAACCGACGGCTGGTTCATGCACGCGCTCACCGGCGAGCAGTGGATCGTCAAGCTGAAATTCCGCATGGCCAAAGCGACGTTCAATCGGGAGCAATTGATCGACCGGCTGGGCATGAAGGCTCTGAACGATATGCACAACCTGCCAGTCTACGGCACCGATCGCCGCGTTAAAGTGCGCACGCTGCGCGGCCCGTGGCAGGAAGTGGAATTGAAAGTGCATTCGCTGGAGGAGATCGATCACAAGCATTTCTGGCAATTCTTGGAGCAAGCCGCCACCGGGTTCAAAAAAATCACCCAGCGCACGCGGCAGGATCCCGAATCGGTAATGCCCTGGACGGTGCTGGGCCGCAAATGGCATCTGGCCCGCAAAGGATTTCCGCCAGGTAAGCGCATCGCGTGGGAATCAGGGGTGTTGGAAGAGTTGCTGGAAATGCTGCAATCGGCCGCGCCGAAGCGCAGTTCTTGTGGAACAACCATCTCACCGTGTCGGCCATGGCCAAGGGGCAGCGCGATCCCTGGATTCGCGTCTGGACAAAGAAACCGACCTGCGTGGAACTGATTCTGTCGGGTCCCAAGGGCCGTTTCACGATGGGGCGCGTCGCCAACTTGGGTGTCGAACCGGAATTCGACGGCTCGCGCGACGAGATCGACATCATCAAGTTGCGATTTGTAAACGAAGACGATTTGCATCGTGGCGACTTGATGGCGTTCCTGCGCGATCATGCCAAATCGATCAAGCACAAGCAGGATGACGATCGACCGCTGTTTCGACAGAAGCAATTGGCAACAAGTGATTAGCAACTAGCAAGCAAATGAGTATGACCACCCCTCAACTAATTCCTCCGAGTTTTTTGTTCCGCTTCGCGGTGCCGTGCCGGTATTCGTCGGCACTATGGTCGCCGCGCGGCATAGAGCTGGGAGACGAATTCTTGCTCCCCAGCTTCGCGGAGTTAGACGACGCCCCGCAGCGTGCGGCGGTCAAAGCCGCGTGGAGCGAAGAAGGAGGGTCGTTCTCAGTGTCCGTTAGCGGCAAGAAGCAACCGCCCTGGTGCCGGGAAAATCGCGTCGAGGATAGCGACGGCCTTTACGTCTGGATCGATACCCGCGATACCCACAACATCCACCGCGCCAGCCGATTCTGTCATCAGTTCGCGTTCCTGCCAGCCGGCGGCGGCAGCCGAATGGAAGAACCCGTGGCCGAGCAATTGTTGATCAACCGCGCCCGCGAGAATGCCAAGCCGGTGCGGCAGGGGATACTGCGGGTTGTTCATCACAAGCTAGCGAGCGGCTACCGGCTCGACGTTCATATTCCTGCCGCGGCACTGACGGGCTTCGATCCCAGCGAACATCCGCGGTTGGGCTTCCATTGGGCGGTAATCGATCGCGAAATCGGCGAGCACACATTCTGCTGTCCGCCAGAGCTGCCCTATCGCGAAGATCCCAGCACCTGGGGAACGCTGGAGCTGAAACGATGAGCTATGAACACTGAGCAATGAACTGCGGCAAGATGTAAATCCCCTTTTCGTTCACTGTTCATTGCTCATTGTTTAATGTTATCCTCCGCCATTTCCCCCGCGTGGTAACTGGAACGCACGAACGGCCCGCTGGCCACGCGACGGAAACCCATCGCTTTGGCGGCACGTCCCAGCTCGTCGAATTCCTCCGGCGGCACGTAGCGCACCACCGGCAAATGCAGCGGCGTGGGCTGCAGATATTGTCCCAGCGTGAGCATGTCGCAGCCGGCGTCCAGCAGGTCGGCCAGCACGTCGAAAAGTTCCTCGCGCGTTTCGCCCAGCCCCAGCATCAGGCCGCTTTTGGTTTTGATCGCCGCGTTCAATCGCTTGGCGCGGCGCAGCAATTCCAAGGTCCAGCGGTATTCGCTTTTGCGGCCCCGCACGCTGCGATACAGCCGGGGCACCGTCTCGGTGTTGTGATTGAAGACTTCGGGAGCAGCTTCGATAACACGCTCCAATGCGCCCGGCCTTGCCAACGAAATCGGGCGTTAGCACCTCCACCGCCGCGCCGGTTTTGGCGCCGCACGGCAAGCACACATTGATAAAAATGCTCCGCCCCGCCGTCGGCAAGATCATCGCGGGTCACCGAGGTAATCACCACGTGGCGCAGGCCCAGCGCGCGGCGGCTTCAGCCACACGATCCGGTTCGTCCAGCTCAATCGCCTCGGTCTTTCCCTTGGGCACCGAGCAGAAGCCGCACGGCCGCGTGCACACGTTCCCCAGGATCATGAAGGTGGCCGTCTTCTGCGACCAGCATTCCAGTCGGTTGGGGCACTTGGCGCTTTCGCAGACGGTTTCCAAATGCAAGTCGTCGATCAACTTCGACGTGAATTGCAACCCGCCGCCGGTAGGCAAATTCTTCTTCAGCCACCGCGGCAAGCGCGGGCCCGGGTTAGAATGAAGCGACGGATCAAGCTGGACCAATTGCATGATTACAAATCTCGTACGATAGTTTACCGTACGCAAGCCCAGGGGTCGCAACCCCTGTGGGCATGATAATTACGTCGAACGAAAACGGAGCATCGCTACGGCCAAAAAACCAACTGGAAAAGGCGGCAAGAAAAAAGCCGCCGCCGTTCGCCAACACGACAACCAACGCCTCATCGCCCAAAACCGCAAGGCCCGCCACGAGTACGAAGTGCTCGACACGCTGGAGTGCGGCATTGTGCTCGTGGGCAGCGAGGTGAAAAGCCTGCGCACAGGGCATCTCTCGCTGGAGGAGGCGTACGGGCGGATCAAAGATGGTGAAGTGTGGCTGGTCGGCTGCGAAATCCCTGAGTACGTGCAGGCCAATCAACTGAATCATGTGCCCAAGCGGCCGCGCAAGCTGCTGATACATCGCCGCGAAATCAAGAAGTTCGCCGCCAGAGCGAAGGAAAAAGGGCTCACGCTGATTCCATTAAGAATGTATTTCACCGAAGGGCGCGCGAAGCTCCTCCTGGGCCTGTGCAAGGGGCGCAAACTGCACGATAAGCGCGAAGTGCTCGAAGCGCAAGTCGGCCCAGCGCGATATCCGGCGGGCAATGCGGCGGGGCTAGGCCAGAAGAGGAGAAGATGAGAAAAGCAAAAGGGCAGACTTTGAAGCTGCCTTTCGGCGACGCGCTCTCCTCTTCTCATTTTCTCCTCTCCTCCGCTTCTTGCTTCGCTCGCATCCGGTCGTACATCAACAGCGCCACCAGCGACTTCGCGTCGCGCATCTGCCCGCTGTCAACCAATCGCAGCGCATCGTCCCAGGACATCAAATGTGTCTCGATTTCTTCCTCCGGCTCCAAATCCGCCGGCCCGGCCGTCAGATCGGTCGCCAAGAACAAGTGCATCCGCTCGGTCATCACGCCCGGCGAGGTGTAAAACTCCAGCAACTTTTCCATGCGCCCCGGTCGATAGCCGGTTTCCTCGATTAGTTCGCGGTGGGCCGTTTCCGCCGGGTCTTCGCCGGAGTCCAGCGTGCCGGCCGGAAGTTCCCACAGCGTTTCGCCCACTGTCATGCGGTAGTTGCGAATCAGGCAAACGCGGCCATCTGCCAACAGCGGCAAGATAACCACCGCTCCGGGGTGCTCGACAATCTCGCGGCGGTGCAGCGTGCCGTCGGCCAGCCGGCGCGACACGCGGACCACGCTAAATCGCCCTGCTTGCAGCAGTATTTCCGGCTCCTGGGCCATAAAAAACCTATGCGAAGATCGAATTAAAATCACTCGAACTGATTTGTCGGCCAATTAATTGACCGTCGCCTGGACCGGTTGTTAAGATACGACTTGCGGTGCCGCGCTCCAAGGGTCGCGCTCCGAAAGGCTGGCTCATTTAGCGGATCATGCTCCATGCGCGACACTAACGTTTGGACAATGAACTGCGGCTGGTGGGGCAACGTTCGGGTGCGGGCGCATGTTTCCTTGCTTGTAGTCGCCGTCTTGGCGCTGTACCTCACAGGCCGCACGAGCACGGTCGAAGATCCCTGGCTGTCCGTGGTGCATGGCCTCATGTGGGTCGGCATCTTAGTGGCCAGCGTCGTGCTGCACGAACTGGGCCACGCTCTCATGGCGTGGCGGATGGGAGGCAGCGTCGATTTGATCGTGCTCGGACCGCTGGGCGGCATGCATCCCGTCAATGTGCCGCACGAGTCGCACCGCGAAGTGCTGGTGTCGCTCGCTGGCCCGTTGGTGAACCTCATCTTGGCGATGGTCGCCGGCGGAGCGCTTCTCGTAAGCGGCACCCGAGTGTCCGACCTGTTTTTGCAGCCGCTGTATCCTTCGGGCCTGCTCGACGGCGACAATTGGCTTGTCGCTTTGCGCATGATGTTTTGGATCAACTGGCTGTTGCTGCTGGTGAATTTGTTGCCGGCCGCCCCCTTGGACGGCGGCCGGGCCTTGCGCAGCGTGCTGTGGCCGGTCACAGGCTATCGCGTGGCGGTGCGCGTCGTCAGCCGCAGCGGCACGGTGATTGCCGTCGGCCTGTGCCTGTTGGCCTGGTGGGTCTACCATCCACGCGATTATCGCCTGGTTCCCGCCTGGACGCCGCTGGTGCTGATGGCCATTTACCTGTACTTCAGCGCACGCCAGGAAACCCGCCGCGTCGAAGAGCAAGACGACGACGAGGAACTTTTCGGCTACGATTTTTCGGAGGGGTACACCAGCCTGGAACGCAGCGCCGGCGCGCCGCACTGGGGCCGGGTAGGCCCAGTACGACGCTGGCTGCACCAACGCCGAGAAGTTAAGCTGCGGCGGCTGCGGCAAATCGAACGCGAAGAAGAGCGCCGCGTCGACAGCATCTTGGTTCGCGTCAAAGAATTGGGGATCGACGCCATCTCGCCCGAAGAGCGGGCTCTGCTGCAGCGCGTCAGTGCACGGTATCGCGATCGGCTGCAATCGTAGAGCGATATCATCATTGCTTGGGATGCTCGTCCCAGCGGCCCGGCAGGTCGGCCGCAGCCGTCCGCGCCTGCCTCCTTTCGATCCAGCCCCCGCGGCACCATCGTCACAGACCGAACGAGCGCTAGAATCGCTGTCTAACGCTTAATTCCTCCAAGCCCCTCGACCTGCTGATAGCTGACAGTCTGCGGCCCGAATTCGGGTATGCCGCCGCGTCGTCTCGCCCTGCGGAGGCTGCCGGTTTTTCCAGTGTTTTTGCCGGCATCAGCTGCGTGACCTAGAGTCTGGAAGACACCATGGTTTCCTCGCGAAAGGGTGATATTTCGTCACCATTTCGGGGCTGATGATATGGCATTGTCAGAATGCACACTGACCAATACGCCGCTAGCCAATGGCGAGCCTCGCCAGGGCAACGTCGAAGAGCTATGCGCCTGCTCAAGCGCTGGTTCAGCGCCGATTTCGCCGTGCTCGATGCCACGACCGCAGAATACATTCGCCGCGGCGAATTCGCGCTCGGCGGCGATTCCGGCATCGCGCCGAAGTGTGCCGCGAAGCAATCGCCCGATGCCGCCCCACCTTCATCGCAGAGGAAGATCCCGTCGCGCTGCTGGCTCTGCCGATACCCGGCGAAGGGCCGCGGCAATTGGCGGCGCTGGCCCCCTTTGTTCTGCGGCCGGCCGATACCGCAATCATCGCCCAGGCGGCCGAAAAGCTCGGCTGCCAGTCGCAGGCGGCCAACCACTGGGCCGCGCGCAACACTCCTGGAATTCGGAGCGCTTGCTGGTGTTGGCCGAATTGGCCGTCGCGCGCTGGGCCAATCAGGAGCAGTTGATGTCGATGCAGGGCGAGATCGACGCTCTCTCCGGTCATCTGCTGGCAACCTATGAAGAAATCAGCCTGCTCTACCGGCTGACTCAAAATCTCAAACTTACCGGCTCGAACGAAGAACTGGGCCGGATGGCCATGGATTGGTTGGCCGAAGCGGTTCCCGCCGAATGCTTCGGGCTACTGCTGTTGCCCAAGGACGAAGCGGGCAAAGAAATCGCTGCCAACAACGGCGCGGCCGTATTCTTGCAAGCCGGCAAACCCCTGGTCCATGCCGCCGATTTCATCCGCCTGACGGAACTGCTGGAACTGGGTAATCCGCCGCGGCCGGTGGTCATCAATTCCCAGCGGCGCACCGATCTGCGGTGCCCGCTGCCGCAAGTGCGACAAGCCGTAATTGTGCCGATGATCGAAGGAGATCGATTGTTCGGCTGGCTGGGCGCCTTCAATCATTCCGCTGGCGGGGAATTCGGCTCGACCGAAGCCAATCTGCTGTCGTCAGTGGCGGCGATTCTGGGCATTCACGCCGGCAACGTCGAGCTTTATCGGCAGCAAGGCGAGTTTCTGGCGGGCGTGGTGCGGGCGCTGACCTCCGCCATCGACGCCAAAGACCCCTACACCTGCGGCCACAGCGACCGCGTGGCGCGCGTCGCAGTGCAACTTGCCAAACGGCTCGGCTGCACGCCGCACGATCTGGAAACCATCTACCTCTCCGGCCTCTTGCACGATATCGGCAAGATCGGCATCGACGACCAGGTGCTCCGCAAGCCGGGCAAACTGACCGAAGCCGAATACGAGCACATCAAGTTGCACGCCGAAATCGGCTACCGCATTCTCAAGGACATCAAGCAGCTCGGCGATGTGCTGCCGGTGGTGCGCCACCATCACGAAGCATGGAACGGCAAAGGCTATCCCTTTGGGCTGTCCGGCGAAGAAATACCCTTTTTCGCCCGCATCGTCTCCGTGGCCGATGCTTTCGACGCCATGTCGAGCGATCGCCCCTATCGTAAAGGCATCCCCGACGAACAGCTCGACGCCATCTTGCGCGAAGGCGCCGGCAAGCAATGGGATGCTCAAGTGGTCGACACCTTCTTTACCATCCGTGACGATATCCGCCGGATCATGCAATTGGAACCGGAAGTGCGCTCGATCAAGTTGGTGCACGACGTCGTCGTGCCGGCCGACGCCAATGTGCCTGGTCAGTTGGTGCCTGTCGATTCGCCCTCCGGAACGTTTTCGTTCGGCGCTAACGGCCCAACTCGCGGATAAGGGCACGGTAAACGTCGAACGCCGGCTTGGGCGTATAGTCGTCGCGCAGAATGCCGAATTGATAGAACGAATTGGCGTTCGCGCTGTCGGCATCGCGCAGGCCAAACAGTTCGTAGTGCGTAATGTTCAATTCATTGCGCAGCCGATGCACCGTCCGAATCACCGACTCCAGCACAGCCGCCTGACGTTCGTACGGACGCTCCGGACCGGTGGGCCAGCCGTTTTCAGTAATCCGCAGCGGAACTTCGGCCGAGATGCCCGCAGCAAATAAATCCTTCTTGCGAAAATTGCGCAGGATGAGTTCCACCGCGGCCGGCATGGAATCCAGCGCAATCAGCGCACCAAACACGTCGGGATACAAATCCAGTCCCACGTAATCCAACGAATCCGCCAGGCGTTTGTCGATCTGCGGTAAGCTCGGCCAATAGTCATCGCTAGCGTGAAAACTTGGTACGGCGTTGAGGCCGATGTTCACCGTGGCGCCGCAGGCGCGGGCCGCTTCCTTCGCGGCGATAACGCCCTGCACCAATGCCTCGCGTATGTTCGGTTGCGAGCCGTCGCCGGCGTCGGGTACGTTCGTGAGGTTAGGCTCATTCGTTATTTGCAACGTGTTCAGCGTTTTCCCGTGGCGGGCAATTATGTCGCGAATAACTTGCAACCAGCCGTCCAGTTTTTCATGCCCCGCCCGAAAGGTCAGAACAAAATCCCACGCTATCTTCGAGATCGCGCAGAAATCGAGCATTGCGAAAACGCCCGTCACGGATGCGGAACCAGAATACGGGGCATACGTGCGCAGGCAAGAAGTTGCGCCTCCGCGCAGCCGTTCGATGATTTCAGGCAAGCGATGCACATCATCCGGCGGACCAGCAGCCAAGCCGCTGGCCATGCCGGCCATGCTGAAGGGATAAACGCCGAAAACCAGTCCGGTGGAAGTTGCCGCCATGAACGGCTAATGTACGTGTTTGCGGTGCCACTCGCGAGGGCTGCTGTCATGGCCAAACAGGAAGAAGACCGCGAAGACTTGCTCCGCGAAGCCAGCGCGCTTGTCGAACGGGTGGAATTGCAACTCGACGGACAGCCGGACCGCGTGGTTGCCGGCTTCCGCCGCGACGGAACCGTCAGTTTCTATTTCGGGCAGGATGTCGTTTATCAATTCAATTCGGCGTGCGAACTGCGGCGCGGTTATTTTGAAGGCAAGCTGCTAAAGGCCGAGCAAGGCCGGCTGGTGCAGCTAACCCGCCAGCGAACGGCGGAATCGGTGAACCTGGTTCGCCACGAACTCACGTCGGACGAAAGCGCACGCTTCCTCGACGAGGCTGCCAAACGGCTGCAAATGTTGCATCAAATCCTGGGCGGCGGAGAATTTCGCGTCGTGGGCCAGGTGCCCCAGCACGGCGCTGTCGTCGAGCGCGTGCGCAACTGGCTGGCTGGCTTGCCCGAGCCGATCTCACTGGCCGATTCGCCAAGACTACGCTGACCGCTCCATTTCCGCAGGCGGCAACGTAACCACTTCTGCCGAACCGGCGGTCGATCCCAGGGTGATGCCGGACTGAGCAAATTCCCGGCGCATCAGCGCCAAAGCCAAGGGCGCACCCAGCCGCGGCGACCAACACGCTGAAGTTACGTGTCCCACCGCCTTGCCGGAGGTACACAGTTCCGTGCCAGGCTCGGGAACCACGTCGCCGGCAAACGTCACGCCCCGCAGCAGCCGGTTCGCGTGACCCAAGGCGTCGATCCGGGCCACGGTCTCCTGGCCCAAATAGCATCCTTTGGTGAAGCTGATTGCCCTCGCGTTGCGGTCTATTTCTTGCGGCAGATTTTCTTCCGTGATGTCGTTGCCATACCACGGCGTGCCCTGCTCGATCCGCGCGGCTTCAAAGGCTTCGCTGCCGCACCGCACGGCGCCGGCGGTCAGCAATAAATGGATCACGTCGTCCAAGGCTTCGCGAGTGCAGGCCACCAAATATCCCCGCGGCCCAACAAAATCCACACGCCGCAACCAGGCCGAGTGCTCCGCCAATTGCGCCGCAGTGTGTGCCAAGCGCTCCTCGGGCATGGGCCAGCCGCGGTCGGCAAACAACTCGTCCACATGTGCACCGGCGACCAGCAATTCACCCCATTGCTGCGAGCGGTTATGTAGCTGTACGTCTTCGCGAATCAAATACCGCTCGAAGTGCGCCAAGAGTTTCTCCGCCTGATCGGGCACCGTTTCCAGCACGATCGAGTGCGGACTGACAAACACCAGCACGTGGCCGATGACGTGCCCTTTGACGTTCAGCAGAAATGCTTCGCAGCCCTGGCCGGGCTGCAGATCGGGCACGGCATTCGTGCAAAGATTGTGCAGAAACCCCGCCCGGTCGGCGCCAGTTAGTTCGATTTGCGTCCGATCGCTGAAATCCACCAGCCCGACGCCATCGGTCAGCGCCTTGTATTGCGTGTCGAATTCAGCCGAAGGAGCAGGCATAGCCCATCGTTCCATCAAGATCGACCGCTGCTGCTCAGCAATACGTGCTAGCAACGCCGCGATCTTAGCCCTGCGGCTTGCGTGTGGTCAAGAATTCGAGCTTTACCGGGCCGCCGTAGATGTCCATAATTCGCGCACTGTTCGGCACGAACCGACGATATATCGCCAACACATACACTTAAAACCTGACAATGAAATTCCCATCGACCATTCGTTTCAGCTTGTTGATGCTTGCGCTAGCGGCGTTCTCCAGCGGCTGCGGCCGCGATAGCGATGCCAATGCTTCGCATCCGACGACGCCGGCCTCGGCGTCAGCCCCCACCGCGCCCAGCAGCAGCGCCAATCCTGCGCCCGCCGCCAACACTTCGGCCCCCGCCGAAACGCGCTCGGCCGAGCAGGTGCTCGAAGATATGGAAGCGGTCTATGCCAAGGCCACCAGCTACGCCGACAACGGCCAGGTGCTACGCCGCTTCGAGCGGAACGGCGAGCCGATGGAACAAGCCTTCGATTTTTCGCTCGCCTACGTGCGGCCAAACAAATTACGGTTGGATTGCTACGGGGCCCGGGTGGTGATCGACGGGAAAGATTTCTACGCTTCGGTGCCGCAAGTGGCCAACATCGTCATGAAAGTTCCCGCGCCGCAGAAAATCACGCCTGAAGATGCGGTCAGCGATTTGCAATTGGGGGCCACGCTGCTGCAAGGCCCGGCCGGCCCGCCGCCCCAACTGCCGCTGCTCACGGCCGACGGCACGGTGGCGCATCTGCTGCAGGAAGCCAAATCGCCCCCCAAGTTGTTGCCGCCCGAAGCGATCGATGGCCAGGCCTGCAACCGCGTCGAATTGGAAATGCCCAATGGCAAGTTGGTAATGTGGATCGACGGGCAGTCGAATCTGCTGCGCCGCCTGGAGCTCCCCTTCGCCAGTGCCAACGGGTTCGATCAGGCGCAAGAGAAAACCACTTCGCTAGTGGTCAATTGCAATAACGCCCAGGTCAATCAGCCGGTCGACGACGTGGCCTTCAAATTCGAAGTGCCCGAAGGAGCAAAAGTCAGCTCGCAATTGGTCGAGGAATTGAAGCCGGCCGAAATCGCGCCGCACAGCGAGCCGGCTTCCTTCAAACTCACCAAACTCTGGACGGCCGCCGATCTGAAAGACCCAGGGAACATACTGGTGCTGGAGGAAAAAGACGCGCCGCCGAAGATTCTTGTGTTCGATGGCGCCAGATCAGTGGCGGAAGTGGATGAAGATGGCAAGACCGTCGCGCGCCACGATTTGGATATTCCGCAGGAGGCAATGGCCACCTACCTGCGCACCGCCGTCGACGGCAAAGGAAATCGAGTTTTCGTGGCCTGTGCCAGCGGCCAATCGCAACTTTACGCGTTCGACGGCGCCTGGAAGCGCGTCCTGAGTTTCCCCAAGCCGGAGGATTCCGCCGGCGCCAAAATTGGCGGCGTGCAGCTTGCCGATCTGCAAGGGGACGGTACGCAAAATCTGTACGTCGGCTATTGGGGCGACGTCGGCCTGCAGGGCGTATCGTTGGATGGCAACCGCTTGTGGCGCGAACGCACGCTCGGCTTCGCGCTCCCCTGCGCAACCACCGAGCCCGATGCCGACGGCAAGCGCAAGCTGTTGTGCACGCACAGCCGCGGCACCATCGTGGCGTTCAATTACGAAGGCAAACCGCAGGGCGAAGTGGTGGTGCCCAACCGCTTCGTCACTGTCGTTTTCGCAGCCGACCTGAAGGGCGATGGCAAAAACAACTATTGCGGCCTGGCCATCACCCCCGAAAGCGCCAACGAAGCCGTCGGCATCTCTCTGGACGGCCAGCAATTGTGGAACTACGCGCTGCCCGGCGGCGTGTCGGGCCGGCCGGTGGAAACGGTGACCACCGGCGACATCACCGGCGGTGGATCCAAACAATGGCTGCTGGCCGGCGCCGATGGCTCCGTGCAC
This sequence comes from Pirellulales bacterium, assembly GCA_963773925.1. GTDB lineage: Bacteria > Planctomycetota > Planctomycetia > Pirellulales > JADZDJ01 > CAVRAW01. Next base: position 104,660 of record CAVZDC010000018.1, on the reverse strand, counting down.
GTTTTGGCCGCCGATGGCAAGCTGGTCGATAAATTCAACACCGGCGCCGGCTTGACCGGCTTGGGAGCCGCCAAATTTGGCGACAAACATGTGCTGGTGATCGCCACGTTGCTTGATAAACCGGATGGCGACAAAAAAGGCGTGTTGGAAGCCTGGCAAGTCGAACCGGCAAGCAAATAACCAAGCGTCCCAACCATTTCGCCCACTCCTGCCCCGCGCGGAATGTTTTTGTTATCTTGTCGGTCATGCCCGTCACCGACGAAAAAATGCTCCAGCGGTGCCGCACTTTGCTGGGTACCGCTCCGGCGCCGCACAAAACTTTGGGCGAATATCTGGCGGCCATCCCCCGCCTGAAATCGCTGGCCAACGTGCCCAACGGCACGGTCGTCCTGGTGCGCGGCGACGTCGATGCCAAACCGGGTGCCAAAATCGGAGAAGGGGATGAACGATTGCGCTCGATGGTCGACACGCTGAAGTTTGGCATCGAGCACGGCTGGAAACAGGTCATCTTCGGACACATCGGCCGCAAGCCGGAAGGCACTCTGACGAAGGTCGCCGTTCGGCTGGGCGAGTTACTTGGCAAGAAAGTGCCGCTGGTCGCTGATTGGCTCGATGAATCGTCGCTGACAATTACACCCGCGGCGGCCGAGGCAATCCGCAACAGCAAGCCCGGCGACGTGCTCGTGCTGGAAAACACTCGCCGCTATGCCATCGAGCGCGTGTTGTGGGATGCCACACAAAACGATCTGCCTGCGCTGGCCCCCAAGTTGGCGAGGTTGGCCAACCAGTTCGCCGAAAAGGTTGCCACGGTGTACGTAAACGAAGCGCTGTCGGCCGGCAGTCTTGATGCTTCTTCAACCGTGGTGCCGGCGGCCATGGATCGTGTCGCGTTGGGCAGCTACGTGGCTGGCGAATTCGATGGACCCATGCAACGCTGCCTGCAGGCGCAACTGGTCGTCTTCAGCGGCCTGAAGATCGACAAGCTCGACGACCTGCAAGGCATGATCGATCGCGGCTCCATCCGCTGGGTGATTACGGCGGGCTCGTTGGCGATGGCGTTGAAAAAAGCAGCCGCCGAATTAGACGGCAAGCAATTCTCGCTCGGCGTCGCCGAAGATCCCAAAAATTCCGACAACCCGTTTTTCATTCCGCGCGAGCGCATCGAGCAGGCCAAGCGCATGATCAGCGAAGGCCGCGACAAAGGCATTCAATTCGTGCTGCCTGTCGATTTCATTCTGCAAGATGGCTGTGCGTCCGAGACGATCGGCCCCACAGATCAGCAATTCGACGTCGGGCCCAAGACCAGCGAGTTCTTCGCCCAAAAAGTGGGCGAGTTCATCGACGCCGCGAAGAAATCGGGCGGCCCGGCAGTCGCCTTCCACAATGGCGTGTTCGGCATGTTCGAAGACCCACGCTTCGAAACCGGCACCACAAACTTCGTCGCCCAACTCAAACGGATGAAAGATGCCGGCGTCGAAGTGTACGTGGGCGGCGGCGAAGGGGGCGCGGCGCTGGAAAAATACGGCCAGTCCAATTGGGTCACCCATTGCTTCACCGCCGGCGGCACCGTGCTCAACGCTTTGGGCAGCAACCCGGTGCCGTATCTGTTGGCGCTATCGACGGCCGGCAAGCACTAGGTTTCCTCGCCATGCGAAGGCGAGCATCCATGAGCCGAAAGCTGCGGTCGGAACGCCGGCCACCGCTTCCAAGGCGCCGGTGTCGACGACCCCCTAGCACAAGGCGAAAAAGCCGCACAATCTGGGCATTTCACGCTCCCTGCGGCGGTGTCTTGTGCGGCGTAAAACGGTCGTAGCGATGACTCCGTAATGGGCGGCCGCGCTTCTGTTCCAAGCGGCAATTCTTATCCTCCGCGGCACGAAAAGCACCACTGGAGTTTGCGGAACGTTGAATTTTTGCAACGTGCAGTAAATGGGTGATCTGGCTAATTGGTGAGTGCCCGCGGACCGATATCACGGCATAGGTCATGCCACGGAAGTCTGGCGTGTCCCATCGTTCCCTGCCAAACAAACGCGGAATGCGAAGGCGGGCGATTGTGGACGCCGACACAGTTGGCGAATTGTTTTTCGTGCCGATCCTCCCTCGTTCGTCCAGGAGTCTTTGAAATGAAACGTCGTATTGTGTTGGCGGCGGCTGTGCTGGCCGGCGCCTTCCTGATGTTGAACGCCGCCGATGCCAAGGCGTTCCATCATGGCTGCGGCTGTTGTGAGCCGTCGTGCTGTTGTGAACAATCCTGTTGTGCCGCTCCTAGCTGTGGTTGCAATTCGTGCTGCGATTCGTGCTGCGACGATTGCTGCCATCACCACTGCCATTTGTTTGGCTGGTTGCACCGCTGCTGCAATCCGTGCTGCGAAGCCTGCTGCTGCAATAGCTGCGGCTGTGGCTGCGAAAAGAGCTGCGGTTGCGAAAAGAGCTGCGGTTGCGAAGCCAGCTGCGGTTGCAATTCCTGCTGCAATAGCTGCTGCGATGATTGCTGCTGCCGTCATCACTGCCACCGGCACCACCGTTGCTGCGGTTGCTGCGAAGCCAGCTGCTGCTGCGAATCCAGTTGCGGTTGCAATGCTGCTCCGTCCTGCGGTTGCGGCCACTAATTTCGAAACCAGTCCCTTTGGAGTCATGTAGCCAATGGATTGCCGCACCGCGGTCCGCCGTATTTAGGGCGTAAGCCCGGACTCGCACCACAGCGAGCCGGCCCCACAGCGGACCCACGAACGATCCACGATCGTTGCGGTCGATCGCAATCATAAACCAGCGGCGGGCACAGCACCCACGCCCAGGCGACCCAAGTCGCCGGCCAGGTCATGCCCGCCGTAATCGGTTACAAGATTCCCGGGGCCTTACGAGCGGCCAATAAACGATCGGGCGGTATCCATGCCCGGTCGGCTCATCTCAATCACACAAACGGCTCTCCCGAGGGTTTCGGGATCGAGCCGTTTGTGTTTTTTATGCGCGGTGGGGGACAGACGAAGGGCAAAACACGGCCATCTATTCCGCTTGCGGTTTCGCAGAATCGCTACCGGCGGTCCGGCGTGTCGGAGAATCTGATCACCGCCGGCCCGTCGTCCGACCGCGCAGCGTCGTTCTGCCGACCATCGGTCGCCGGCGGCTCGTTAGCCCCCGTCGACGCGGGATCCTCTTCGACCTCGGTCGACGAGCGGCATTGGCGGTCGGCCAAATCGTCGGCTTCCGATCGGGCCAGAGCTCCTAATTCCATCAATTCTTGCGCCTGATCGTAAAGATGCTGATACGAATCGTCCCACTCGTCGTCGATTTCCAACGGGTCGAGCTGCTCCAGATCGAGCGCGCCGGGCCGCGCGGCCGCTGCATCGTTGTATCGCTCGGCCGCCGATGTACCCGCCGCGGCAAAATTCACAGTCCGATCGACCAGGTAAAGCGGCCTTGCGCGCACCTGGCTGTAAATCCGCAGCAAGTAGTGCCCCAGCATGCCGATGCCCAACAGGTTAAGCCCCGCGAAGCCGCTGACCAAAAGCAGTTGCCATGCCCAGCCTGGCACTGCCGCCTCGGTAAACACTTTGCAATAAGCGATCGACCCGGCGACATACATCAACACGGCAGTCGCCATCCATCCCAGCCACGTGAATAATGCCAACGGCGCCGCCGAGTAAATCGCCAGTCTAGCCGATCGCTTAATCCTGCGCAGCCGGCGCAAACGATTGTAATGTCGCCGAGCCACGTCCACGCGAATGCTGGTTTGCTTGAACCCAACCCAACGGCGCAGCGCCGGCAAACTTCGATCTTGTTCGCCCATGGCCACTATCAATTGCACGAGCCGGGCGTCGATCAGCCCGAAGTTGCCAACGTACGTAGGCGGCGCCTCCTCGGCATTTGAAGCCACGCGGTGCAGGACGGCCGCCAATGCTCGCTTCCACGCGGCACGATCGCGCAAAACTCGCCTGGCATACACCACGTCGTAGCCATCCTGCCAGCAGGCCAACATTTGACCGATGGCCTCCGGCGGATCGCGCAGGTTGGCGTCCATAATCACTACGGCGTCGCCCCGAGCGCGCGTCAGGCCGGCATGAATTGCCGCCTCCTGGCCGAAGTTCCGCGAAAGGTGCACCACGCGAACTTCCTCGAATTGGCGCGCCAATCGATCCAACAGCGCCGCGCCGCCGTCGCGCGATCCGTCGTCAACGAAAATAATTTCAAACGTGGTGCGGCACGCCGTCAGCGTCATTCGCAGTCGCTGGCACAACTCGGCCAGCACCGGCAATTCGTTGTAAACCGGCAGCACGACGCTAACCAGCGCGTCGGAAATCGGCGGGCGCGAAGTAGGCGTGAATTCGGCGACCATGGCGGCGTGAGTCGAATCTCGGATCTTAGTCGGCGATCGATCGGCGTCGGGGCCACATCAAAACAACCCCGATCAAACCTAGGCCAAAACCGCTCAGCGCGCGGCCTAAAAGCAGGCTTTTCGGCCGAAATTCCAGCCTAATTGCGTGAACGCCCCCGGGCAAAATCAGCCCCAGAAAGTCGCCGTCGGCGCGTACCACCCCAGCGGGTTGCCCGTCGACCGTGGCCCGCCACCCATCGTGATAACTTTCGCTGATCACAAGCAGTTGAGAAGCCGGACTGTCGACCTTCAATTCAAACCGTCCAGGGCGATCAACATGGAAAGTCGCTACTCCGGGTATGCCACCAGTCAGCGATGGCATCGCTCGATCGACAAGCGCTTCATTGGCCACATCGATCTGCGAAATATCTGCCGCCGGATTGTTGCTAACCACAGCCCGCGTAACTAGCCACGCCCGCAGCTGCCGATCGGCCAACGAATACCAGCCCTCGTTTGGCCGGCTGTCGAAATCTTTGATTCTCGCCGCAGCCTCTGCGGAAGCCCAGGCAACTCCGGCAACGCGCAAAGCATCAGGCTGCCGGTAGTCCAATCGCCGGGCAGGCTCCAAACCCAGATAGCCGTCGATGCATTTCCAAGGGGTCAGCAAAATTCGATCCCCAACCCGTGGACCATGCTCGCCATTGGCGGTTTCGGTGCCGCTCATCAAATCGATCGCCACGCGGCCCGTTGCTTCGCCAGGCGGCACATCGGTCGTGCGGATATATTCTGTCAGCGATTCGCTTTGACCGACGATCGAATAGGTCATCCCGTAAACACCTAAATCAACCGCCGAAAAAATCACGATCGCCGCCAGCGCCCAGCGCGAACCGTCGGCGGCGCGAATGATTAACCACGCGGCACTCGTCAATAAAATTGGACCGGCGATCACCAACGGCCACGCGGCAAGATGCTGCCGCCAACAGATCAAACCAACGATGCCGAAAGTCACGCTTGCAGCCGGTAGCCACCACAGATTGGCCGCCGGCCGGCTGCGCTTGGATTGCCGAGCCAAAGTAGCGAAGCCTAGCGCGCCAAGCGTTGCCACTGCTAATTGAAATAGCACGATGGCGCGGCTCGGGAAGCGAAAGCGGTTGACCACCGGCAAGTACGTCTCCAGCCAACCCAACGGACCATCCGCCCCGAATGCCCAGAGCAACGCCGCCAGCGCCGTGACGGTCGCGAACACGGTGATCCGGTTTCGATTCTCCTTTTGACCATTGAGCAGCCACCAAACCGCCAATACCAGCGGCGCCGCGCCCACGTACAAACCCAGTTCGTGCGTATTTTGGCCAACGACGCGCGTGTCGAACATATAGGGCCCGACCAACTGAATCAGATTCAACGGATGCAGCGACCCGTACGCCGCCAAATCCGTGCCCGCCGATTGGCGCACCGAATGACTCAGCGCGTCGATCGACGGCAACAACTGGACTCCGCCGATTACACAACCAATCGATATCGCCGCGCCCCACCGCAGCAATCCTGAAACACCTGCCAGCCAAAACACATATCCCGCTTCAAGTATCAGCGAGAATAAAACAAACTGGGGCGAACCCAACAACAATTGTGAACCGGTTAGTAATGCCACGGCGCCAAACGCCACCCGTCGATCGCGCGCTTTAGCACCTCGCGCCATAATGTCGATCGCCACCAGCAGCCACGGCAAATGGGCTACAATCGCCACCACGTTGGGATGCACAAAATGCAATAAATTGAACCCGCCATAAGTGAACGTCATCGCGCCAAACAGCGCGGCCTCGCGCCGCAAACGCCAACGCCGCAAAAACACGTACATTCCCGCCAGCATGAACGGGTAACTGATCAGGCACTCCAAATCGAACGCCACCGGCAGCTGTAACAACCGATACAGCAGCCAATGCAATGGATGGTAGGTGCCCGCCTGCCCTTCGCCCGTCAAATAAAATCCGCCAAATAAATCGGGGTTCCAATCGAACGGCTCGCCGGCTGCCAACTGGCGGGAATAGAACATCCGCATCGGCAAGTGCATCGCTCCCAAATCGTCCCCCACGTAAACTCGGCCGGCGACGAAGGGCCAGGCGAGGGCAATCAATAGAGCGACGCAACAAAACAGGGTGGTCTTAAATGGGGAATGCGGAATGGGGAGTCGGGAATACTCTTCACGGAGCCCGAATGAAGTTTCCGGCTCCACTAGCGCGCTGTTCGATGCGGTGTTCATGCGGATCTCAGTGCAGTCACACGGCGGCGGTGGCGAGGCGGGAACTCTTGGAGATCAGCACGCCCGGATCCAGCGGCAAGTTGCGCAAATGCGGAGCATTGAGAATCTTGAACGGCTTGGCCAAAGGCTGCCACGCTTCGCCGCGCTGCTCGATATGCGCATCGTCGATCGGTCCCAGCCGGCCGGCGGCCAGCGCCAAATAACTGACGTTCTCCGGCCGCAGGTTCATCAGCCGCGCCACCGTGGCATCAACCGCCGGGGCATTGGGGCCGACGATCACCAGCCCCATCGGCTTGGCCGTACCCATAATCGGCCCGTCCCCTTCCATGCACAAAATCCCATCCACGATCGCGATCGTGCGCGGCAGCGAGGCGTTGATGTCGTACACCGATTGCGGAATGCCCGCATAATGCAGCACATTCTTCGGCCAGCCGTACACGATGCCGGGAATCACGCCATACATGTTCTTCATGGCCGCCGTCACACCCACCCAATGGTGCGTTTTCATCTTCGGCATCGACACGATCAAATCGGCGTGCTGTACGGTGCTGGGGAAATAAAATCCCTTGAGCTTCGTGTCGCCGCCGCGATTTTCCGTCCAGCCCACCTCTTCGTAATTCAAATCGGCAAAGGGCAAGTGGCCATCGTCCAACGCGCCTTGCAACCCGCTTTCCACCAGCGCCATTTCCGTGTCGCGCACGTGGCCCGGCGCCTCGCCGACGATAACGCGCGCCCCCCAATTGCAAAACACCTCGGCCGCCGCCAGCACCATCGCCGGATGCGTGGTCAGTTGTGGTGAAAGCCGCGTCGGCTCCACCATATTTGGCTTCAATAGCACGCGCTTGCCGCGCACCTGTTCGGCATCGATGCCGGTCGCTAACAGGCCGTCGCGGATTGTATTCGCCAGCGGTCCGTCGTATCGCTGATTCTTGGCAATAAATACCGGTTGTTTGGGCCCTATGAAGCGGCGCGCCAGCGGATACGCAATCAATCCCGCCGCCGCCGCTCCGGTGGCGATCAGCATCGTGCGCCGATCGATGCCCTGCGACGGCGCATGCTGCGGGTCGACTTCAAAGTGCTCGCGGAGATTGAATTTTCCGGTAGGAACTGACACGTGCTGAATCCTTAGGCGGGGTTTGCGGCCGGTCTTGCGTGCGTGGCTTCGATCAGGGGACAGCTCTTCCCCTGCGCCGCCAGCACCAACAGCGCAAGCGACAAGGGCGATGCCGTTTGTCGTCGAACGCTGCGCCGGTATACCGTTTCCAGCCAGGTGGCAGCTGCCGACGGTCGCCGATCGTGAGCCGTCAAGCCAAGCAGGCCGTAGCTCAGCGAAATCGGCGTCGTTTGTGGCGAGAGCGAATCTTCCAAGTATTTGAGCGACTTCTCTATCCGCGGATCCTGGATGTTGCCTCCGCCCAGCGCCACCAGGGTTAAGCCGGTTGGCTCGACGTGCGGTCGTAACACCTGGCCCAGCGCCGCGGTATTGCCATAGTTGCAGCCGCCGCTTTCCAAAAATCGATCGACCAGCATTCGCACTCCTTCGCGCGTGCGCGGATGATCGTTCAACCCGATGGCCTTTAGCGCCAACACCGACCAGGCTGTCGGCTCCTGCCACGAATGAGTTCCTACAACCCACGGCCAGCCGGCCAGACTTGTATCGTGACCAATTTCGGGAACGCGCGGACCGGTGAGGCCGGCAACCGACAGCAACCATTTTTGCGCGGCATCGCGATTGAAATCTTGCGATTCACCATCCAGCTTCGAAACCGCAGCCCAAGCGAGCATCGCCTGCGGAGTCGGCCAGCCGGGACTGCTTAGCGATGGCAACGGTGGCACGCTGCCATCGCTGCTCTGCCGTGCTCCCAGCCATTGCAGTGCATCCTGGGCCTCCTTGATGCGGCCGGCGCCGGCGAATGCCAAGGCCGCCAAGGCCGTCGGTTCCGCGGCCTGTGGCAGTTCGTCGTGGTAGCCGCAGTGCGATGCGGCCACGCGGTCAAGCGCTTCGGAGATCCAGATCATGGTCGATTGCGACGATCGACGCGGAGCACGCCCCGCGGCTAAAACGTCAGGTGGCGGCGTTGTGTGTCCATCAAAAACATAGCTTTCGGCGCCAACTGCCTGTTCCATATATAAGTGGTCGGTACGCTGCGGCAGCCGCCGCGAGTTGCCCTTTGGCAACGGTGCAGTGAAATCGAAACGTAACGAATTTGCCACGTCAATTTTTCGAGAAAACGGGCGGTTACGGAGCACATCCGAAAAATTTTCGCTGCGCCTTGCAAATTTCTTAAACTTCTCGATTTGACACCCGGCCGATGTGACATACGTTTGTTTGCACAGGCAGAGAGCACCGGAGCAATCTGTAGCTCACCTGGCGTGTGACACGACTATCGGGTTGTGGTAAAGCGTGGCCGTTGGCCGTCGGATCCATTTCGATTTTTGCACATCCGGCTGGTGCGACGACATGCAAAGGTTCATGCCTGCGGGCAAAAGCATCCTCGAGAAAGGCAAACCGGTCGTAAGGCCGCGACGCAAAGCAATGGGTCCCGATGTTTCGGGATCGCCAAGCTACCGAAGGGATGATGGTCGCTCAATTCCGCCCGCGCGGTGACAGCGAACGCATTCTCTTAGGCGTTTCGAAGTGCGAGTCGCCCGGGATCGTGGCGGTAAATCGGATTTCAGCCGGCAGGCGGCTGAAATCCACAATTCCGTCCTGGACGCGTCGCGCTGCCGCGTGCTGCGCCCGACCGGAGGAGACCCATGAGTTCCAAAGATTTTCGCAGTCGTGCGATTGTCAACTGCTTTGTCATGCTGAGTTTGGTTGCCATCCTGTACTTCGCAGGGGCAGCGTCAATCCATACCACTACCGCTTCAAACGTCCGTGGCCCAGTGACCACCGGAGCCGCTCGAAGCTGACCAACGTTTTCCGTGTTCGTTTCTGTCGTTTTGTGCTTCCCTTTTTCCAACTTTTTCTTTAGATACGAGGACGCATATCATGTCCAACGCCATTTGCAAGATTCGCCGGTTCCTGGTTTCTGAAGATGGGCCCACCGCGGTGGAATACGCCGTGATGTTGGCACTCATCGTCATTGTGTGCTTGGCTGCCATCGGTCAGATCGGCACCAACGCCAAGACTACGTTCACCAACGTGGCCGCGTCGCTGGCTAGCTAGTCGACGGTGGTCGGCATCCCTTGCGGCAAGCACACGATGGCTCACTTCGCGTTCCGCGAAAGGAGGCTGTCATGGGGCAGGTCGTGAAGGCGATGTGCAGGTTGCTGGTTTCGGAAGATGGGCCCACCGCGGTGGAATACGCCGTAATGTTGGCTCTCATCGTCATCGTGTGTCTGGCTGCGATTGGACAAATTGGCACCAACGCCAAAACAACGTTCCAAAGCGTGGCCGACTCGCTGGCGAGCTAGAGCCGGCGGGCTGCACTTCCGAAGTGGCAGGCCCACGGGCGTAACGGCTTAACCCGTGGGCCGGTAACCTGGTACATGAAGACCAGGATTCCGGCAGAAATCAAAACCTCCTCGGTGCTCGGGTTTGCCCGCCGCGCCGAGGAGGTTTTTGACGTATGGTTGCAATAGGAAAGCGTCCGTGACCAAGTCCCAATGGTCAACGCAAAACTGCTAATTGGTGCTTGGTCATTGGTCATCAAAGCGAAATGCCCATGTATCCGTTCATTCCAGCAGAAACGTTTGCCGGCAGCATCGAACTAGTAAGCTACTTTTTCACAGTTGTAGCCGCACTGTTCGGTTTACTGCTGACCATGCGAGGCTGAAAACAACTGAGCGCACTTTGCAAAGTGCAAATCGCGGGAACATGAACGCCGATCGTTCATCCCCAATTTTGCAGCTTGTAATCTGCGTTTTGCATCGGAACGTCAATCATTGATGGGGCAAAACCGGTAGGGAATTCTCGCATGTCCGCTCAAAACTTCTTCACCGCTCCGCTGGCCCATTGGCCCGTATGGCTGGTGACCATCACGCTGATTGTGGCCGCCTTCATCGACGGCTACAAACTGAAAGTGCCCAACTGGCTCACCTTTCCGTTGGTCCTCAGCGGCTGGGCTTACGCCGCGATATCCGGCGGTTGGGCCGGCTTGGGCGATAGCCTGCTGGGAACCGTCGTCGGCTTGGCACTGTTGCTGCCCGCCTATGCCATCGGCGGCATGGGCGCCGGCGACGTGAAGTTGCTAGCAGGCGTCGGAGCCTGGGTCGGTGCGCAAACCACCTTTTATGCTTTTTGCGTCTCGGCTGTGGTCGGGGGCGTCATCGCCCTGGCCATGGTCGGCGTCAAGCGCGGCTGGCGGAAGCACAGGAATCAGTTTCTTGCCATCGCCCAGGAAATTGTCACCATCGGCAATCCCCAAGAGCTATCGGCCATTGCCGCGGAGCGCAAAAGCTCCATGCTCCTATTGCCTTACGGCATCCCCATCGCCATCGGCACCATCGCTTACTTCGTTTGGTCAGGAATGCTGATATGAACCCCCGGCTAACAAGTCATCATCGGGTTGCGCGATTGGGCAAACTTTTCCGACAGCCCTTACAGTTGATATTTCCTCCGGGCAACCGTTTCCAATTGGAGCGTTTCCGCCGGTTGTGCCGAAGTAACCGAAGCGGGGTCGCTGTTGTCGAGTTCGCAATCGTGGCCCCCGTGTTTGTGCTGTTTGTGATGGGAATGATTGAAGTTTCGCGCGGCCTGATGATCCAGGAAGTGATCACCAATGCCGCACGCGAAGGGGCTCGGGCCGCCGTGGTCGAAAGCTCCACCACTTCCACCGTCACCAGCGCTGTGCAGACCTACCTTACCGCGGCTAACGTTCCCACCTCGGCCGCCACCATCACCGTTACCATCCCTGCCGTTCGTTACAACAATTTCGCCACCGTTACGGTGTCGGTCCCATATAGCAAAGTCAGTTGGGTTCCCGTTCCTAAGTACCTTGGTTCGATTACCCTGACGGCCACGAGCACCATGCGGTGCGAGGCGGTCTCCACCAATTGAACCTGATCCGTGCATTCGTGCGCGGAAAATACTATGCGACCCAAATCATTAATGTTATTGCTGCTGGCACTGGGCTGCGGCCTGGTCGCGTCGATCGGTATCAGCCAGGTGATCGAAAGCCGGAATCGTGCCGCGGCGCCGGCCATGGAAAAAGAGCCGATTTACGTCGCCACGCAAGACATCAAGGTCAACCAGCCGCTGACGCCCCAAATTGTGAACTTGGAAGAGTGGCCCAAGGAAAAAATCCCGGCCGACGCCATTCGCGATCTGAAAGAGATCCAAGGCCAACGTTCCGGCACCACCATCCTGGCGGGCGAGCCGTTGCGGAAGGCGAAGTTCGCCATGGACAAGCGGATCGATGAAATTCCCGCCGGTTACCGCGTCGTGGCTGTGTCGGCCGATGCCGTCAGCTCCGCAGGTTACCTGCTGCAGCCCGGCGATCGAGTGGACGTGCTGATGTACGTCGATGCCCAAAACGCGAAATCGGGCGTACAGCAAAGCCTTACCAAAACAATTCTGCAGGACGTGCGCGTGTTCGCCGTCAACGAGCAATGGCGGCCGGCGGAAGACAAATCGAACGAATCGATCACGGCCAAAACCATCTCGCTGTTGGTGACGCCCGAACAGGCCGAGAAGATGATGCAAGCCACGGAAATGGGCAAAATCCGCCTGATACTGCGTAATCCCGATGATCCACAGGTCGCCGAAACCAACGGCACCGACGCCTCGGAACTGCTCGGCGGCACCAGCTCCGGCGACCGCAACAAGGAATGGGGCGTGAAGAAGAAACAAACCGGCGAAGGTCAGAACGGCAATCAACCACCGCCGGACACCTCAGAGCACTTCTTGATGAATTTGGTCCGAGGCGGAGAGCTAATCCAAGTAGATATGAGCCGTCCCGGCGAAGGCAGCAATTGGACGCCGGGCGAACCCAGAATCTTGGTCCCCGCCGATCCTGTCAGTGCCTCGCCGTCGACGACCACGACGACAGGTCCGGCACCGGCCCCACCGGCCGCACCCGTAGTGCCCACCCCGGTCTCGTTGACCAAGTAAACAAATCCCGCTGAAGCTTTTCGAGGTTGCTGCAAGTCAATTTACGTTGTTCGACTTTCCGAACAGCGTCACATTTAGAGGATAAGAGAGGACAAGGATGTTCTCGTACATTATCGGGCGGATGCCCGTCGTGCGCCCTGCGGTGCCCTGGCTGATTGCTTTCTGCATAGCTGTTTCGTCGTCTGCGCAGGAGCCGGCCGCACCTGTCGTCAAGCCGCTTGCCACACCGGCAGTGTCCGCGCCGTCGCTGGGCCAATTGCCCCAGCCAGCGCAAGCTCCGGCAAGCACTGCCCCCATAGCTCCGGCAAGCACTGCCCCCGTTGCCGTGCAACCGGCCGCTGCCTCCAGCGGCGAATCGCTAGTGCACAAGGTGCAAGCCGCCAACGAACGAATGGAAATGACCGTCAATTCCAGCCGTATTCTCACCCTCGACCAGCCCATTCCTCGGATGGTCGTCGGCAACCCCGAACTGATTCAAGCAACTCCGCTTTCGCCCAATGAGGTGCAAGTTTTCGCCAAGAAGGTCGGCGCCACGCAAGTCAACCTGTTCACCGAAAAGGGGCAAATCTATTCCGTCGACTGCATCATCTATGGCGACGTTCGCCAACTGGCAGACCTGCTCAAAGTTGAATTCCCAACCGCCAATATCTCCGTCAAGGCCATTGCCGAAGGCCACGTGCTGTTGACCGGCTTCGTCGATCGCTCCGATCACATCGCGCAAATTGTGCAAATCGCCCACACATTCTTCCCCGCCGGCGGCGCTAACGCCGCTGACGACCGCGTGATTTCCAACATCGAAGTGGTCGGCGTCCAGCAAGTCCTCTTGAAAGTGAAAGTGGCCGAAGTTTCCCGCACCAAGTTGCGGCGATTGGGCATGGACTGGGCCAACATCCACGGCGCAAGCTTTGTCGTTTCCAGCATTGGCGACGTGATCGCCAATACCCAGGCCATTAGCGGTTCGGCCGGCATTGGCAACGATACCATCCGTTTCGGCGTGGTCAACGGCAGCTCCAGCTTCTTCGGATTCATCGAAGCGCTGCAGCAGCAGGATCTGGTCAAAATCTTGGCCGAGCCCGACGTCGCCACCGTCAGCGGCCGCCCGGCGCAATTCCGCGCCGGTGGACAGGTGCCCTACCCCAGTTCCACCAGCATCAACGGCGTGAGCGTTTCCTACATGGATACCGGCGTGACCGTCGATTTCCTACCCATCGTGCTGGGCAACGGCGATATCCGCCTCGAAGTGCGCCCCGTGGTCCGCGAGCTCGACGAAGCCGTTAGCATCCAACTCGCGCCGGGCGTATTTGCCCCAGGCTTCACCGAACGCAAAGTCGATACCGGCGTCGAAATGAAGCCGGGCCAGACGCTGGCCTTGGCCGGCTTGGTTTCGCAGCGCGTCATCGCCAATAAAACCGGCTTCCCCTGGATCAGCGATCTGCCCTACTTCGGCGTGCCCTTCCGCCGCACCAAGAACACGGTTGAAGACGTCGAACTGCTAATCATAGTCACACCGCAGTTGGTCGCCGCTACCGATTACTGCGAAACGCCGCCGTGCATGCCCGGCATGCATACCGACGTTCCCAACGACTGCGAGTTGTACCTGAAGGGTTACTTCGAAGTGCCCTCCAAGGGTCCCTGCGGGCCCGGCGGTTGCCAGGGGCCGGGGATGCTGGGCCCGGCCGGCTACGAATTGGGCCCCTCACCCATGATGCAGCCCGGCGGTACCTATGAGCAGATTCCCTCGGGAACGCCCACGCCGACAGCGCCGGGCTGCCGCGCTCCGACGAAAACCCGTCCGACGGGGGCAGCGCATCCTACAAAGCCCCAACTTCGCGCACGGCTACGGCGCCTGCCAGTGCAAATCTTATCCATAGTCCTGCTACGACCGTCATTTCGTCTAACCGCTACAACCAGCCTCCTCGGCAGGACCCGCGTGCCGCAGGCAGTACGGAAAGGGCAGCTTCCACGCCCGGCTACGTCGGGCCCGTCGGTTATGACGTATTAAATTAAGGGCGAAAACCAAGCGCAAAAGTCTGATGAGGTAGAGGCCCTCCGTCATCACGCGGAGCGACCATCCTCCATCTCATAGTGCATTTGCGCTCTGGCCTTTCGCGCTTTGTATGCAGTACGTCTAAACGACAGGCAACCATGACCAACGTGCTTCGACTAGCAATCGTCGATCCCAGCGATGCGGCGCGTGATGCGCTCAAAAGCATGCTGCTGGGCTTGGAGATGGTCTGGCTCGAGGCCGAGTGCTCCCGGTACGAATTCTTCTCTGATGTCGTCGCCCAAACTCATCCCGACATTGGCATCGTTGCGCTCGATGCCGACCCCGACAAAGCACTCAAATTGGTCGAACAGCTTGCTGCTACTTCGCCCCGGTGCAGCATTCTGGTGGTTAGCGGCTCGACGGATGGTTCGTTGATCCTGCGCACCATGCGCGCCGGAGCCAAGGAGTTCCTGCCCAAGCCGGTCAAGATCGAAGATCTTGTCGGCGCGCTGGAACGACTCAGCGAACGCCGATTCGGCAAAGGCGAAGGGAAAGTCCGCGGAAGCCAGGTGATCGCCATCTGCGGCGCCACCGGCGGCGTGGGCACCACCAGCCTCGCCGTGAATCTCGGTTGCGCTCTGGCGGCCGATTCCAAAAACTCGGTCTGCCTGGTGGACCTCGATTTGGGACTGGGAGATGCTGACGTTTTCCTCGACGCCATTCCCGACTACACACTGGTCGATGTCGCGCAAAATGTCACGCGCCTCGATTTCACGCTGTTGAAACGTTCGCTCACGAAGCACTCCTCCGGATTATTCTTGTTGCCTCGCCCCGTGCAACTGTCGGAGTCCGCCCTGGTAACGGCTGAAGATATGCAGCGCGTGATCGGCCTGCTCAAGGCCACCTTCACGCATTTGATACTCGACCTCTCAAAATCCTATAGCCCCGTCGACATGGTCGCCTTGCAATTGGCCACGCAGGTGCTCTTGGTCACGCAGCTCGATCTACCCTGCCTCCGCAACGTCGTGCGGCTGATGATGTCGTTCGGCGAAATACCCGGCTTGAAGGAAAAGATCAAAGTGGTCGTGAATCGAGTCGGCCTCGATTCGGCGCAGATCAGTCTGAAGAAAGCGCAGGAAACAATCGGCTGCGAAATCTTCTGGCAACTGCCCAACGACTACCGCACCATGTCGGAAGTGCGCAACAACGGCGTCCCGCTGATCGAGCAAGCGCGCAAAGCCCCCATTACGCAAGCCATCGTGGAGCTGGCCGAATCGTTCACCCCCGGCGGCGCCGAAAAGGCCGCAGCCGACGAAGCCGAGGCCGATAATTCCATCAAAAACAAATTGATGAGCTTCTTTAACACGAAGAAGTAGGCGCGGTCGGAGGCCGACAGCAGGCAACCAGACAATTCCCCTCCCTTTCAGCGACGGACCGGGGAAGGGTCGGGGCTTCCGCTCTGCTCGGCACCGCCGAATCGCCGACCGCATGCGATTTCGCTCGCCGGCGGTGGCCCTCTTCTGCCTTTCTGCCTTCCGTCTGCGGCCTTCCGCGCCGCCTCGCGTAAGCTATGGTTCCTAGGACACATCTGGGCCCTGGCCCAAGGTGCGTCTGTAGCGCGATTTAAGTCACTTTACCCAAGGCCTAGCGATGCCTCCGCAGAAGCCCATGCCGGCGGCCACACGATCGGGCGAAAAAACCTCCGCCCAGGAATTCGAAGCGCTCAAGCGCCGCATTCACACCAAGCTGGTCGATAAGCTCGATCTTTCGCGCGTCGGCGAGTTGGAAGGCGATGTGCTGCGCCGCGAAATCCGGCTGGTCGTCGAACATCTGTGCGACACCGAAGATCACCTGCTCAACCGCAGCGAACGCGATCGCCTGATTGAAGAAGTGCTCGACGAAACGTTCGGCCTGGGACCCTTGGAGTTACTGCTCAAAGACTCGTCGATCAGCGATATCCTCATCAACGGTCCCAAACAGGTGTATGTCGAACGCCGCGGCAAGCTGGAAAAGACAAACGTCAACTTCCGCGACAACAGCCACTTGTTGCAAATCATCGATCGCATTGTGTCGCGCGTCGGCCGGCGAGTGGACGAAGTTTGCCCGATGGTCGACGCCCGCTTGCCCGACGGCAGCCGCGTAAACGCCATCATTCCGCCGCTGGCGTTGGACGGTCCGGCGGTTTCTATTCGCCGCTTCGGCGCCAATCCGCTGAAGTTGGAAGACCTGCTGAACTACAAAGCCTTCACTCCCGAGATGGTGATGCTTCTGGAAGGCGCCATTAAGGCCCGACTGAACGTCATCATCTCCGGGGGTACCGGCTCCGGTAAAACGACGCTGCTCAACACGTTGTCAAGCTTTATTCCGTCGCACGAGCGTATCGTGACGATCGAAGACGCGGCGGAATTGCAGCTCCAGCAAGAGCACGTCGTGCGGCTGGAAACCCGCCCGCCCAACATCGAAGGCAAAGGCGCCGTGACGGCCACCGACCTGGTGAAAAACGCCCTGCGTATGCGGCCGGAACGGGTGATCATCGGCGAATGCCGCGGTGCGGAAACCCTGGATATGTTGCAAGCCATGAACACCGGTCACGAAGGTTCTATGACGACGCTGCACGCCAACGCGCCGCGCGACGCCATCGCTCGTATTGAAACCATGATCACGATGGCCGGTTTCGACCTGCCCCTGAAAGCGCTGCGGCAACAGATTGCTAGCTCGGTCGATCTGATCATTCAAGCCAATCGTCTGCAAGGCGGCGTGCGAAAGATTACGCACATCACCGAAATCACCGGCATGGAACAGGAAACCGTGGTCATGCAAGACATTTATCATTACGTGCAGGATGGCATCGATGAAAACGGCCGCGCGGTGGGTCGGTTCGAGGCTACCGGCATTCGACCGACGTTTATGGATCGTTTGGAACAATCCGGCGTGCGCCTGCCCGCCAGCGCCTTCCGTCAACGCACGATGTTGCAAGATTGAGAGCGACTAGCCGTTAGCCGGCGCCAAGACACTTATGTCCACGTTTGTCATTTCATTCGCCGTGTTCTTCGCCGTGGCCGCCCTGGTGGGCGGGGTAGCGCTCATGTTCCGCGGCATGTCCGATACCCGGGCGGAAGATCGCCTGCAGATGCTCACCAGCACGAAGGCCATCAGCCGCGACTCGCTCAAAGAAAGCGGCGTCCTCACGCAACCGTTGGACGCCACGCAAAGCGCGCTGGCGATATTTTTGGCCCGCTTCCAAAACTTGAGCCTGTTGTTTGAACAGGCCGATACCACACTCACGCCGTCGAAGTTTTTCGTCATTAGTGCGGGCATGGCCTTGGCCGGTTCACTAGCGGCCGCGGTGGCGGGCATCAGTCCTGCGGCAGTGCCCCTATTCACCATACTGACCGGAATCCTGCCGTTGATATGGCTCATGCTACGTCGCCGGAAACGGCTGCGAAAGTTCGCCAAGCAGTTGCCGGGCGCCCTGGAATTGATTGCACGAGCACTTCGCGCCGGCCACAGCCTGGCATCGGGATTTCACCTGGTGTCGGAGGAAATGACGGCGCCGATTGGGCTCGAGTTCCAACGTGTGTTTGAGGAAAACAATCTTGGGATCCCATTCGACGATGCGCTGAACGCCTTGACCGATCGGGTGCCAAATTTGGATTTGCGGTTCTTTGTGACGGCCCTGATTCTGCAGCGGCAAACGGGCGGCGATTTGGCGGAGATCCTCGACAAAATCGGCGAACTGATCCGCGATCGCTTCCAGATTTGGGGACAGGTGCAAGCGCTCACGGGCGAAGGCCGGCTGTCGGGCATCGTGCTATTGGCATTGCCGCCCGTGCTGTTCGGTACAGTGTATTACTTGAATCCCGATTACATCAGCGTGCTGTTTACGGATCCGATGGGCAAAAAAATGCTCGCCGGCGGCGTCATCTTGCAAGTTTTAGGGGCGCTAGTGATTCGTAAGATTGTGAACATTAAGGTCTAAACCCGTTTCAAGTTTCAAGTGAATATGCCTGCGGAACCTTGGATCGTAAAACCTGAAACTTGAAACTGTGCTGCCATGCTTTACGCCGTCTTAATCAGCTTCGATAAACTGGTGCCCTTCGCGGTCTTCGGACTATTTGCCGCAGTGGCTTTCTTTATCTTGGAATACGTTGCCGGCCGCAGCACGCGCACCCACGAACGGCTGGAAGAGCTCCGCAATCCGATGATTCGCCGGCGCGAGCAGAGCTGCTAAAGGCAAAAAAGGAGACGCCATGGCGAAGGTCCTCGAAAAGGCCTCGCCCGTTTTCTCCGCGCCTTTGAAACCAAAATCCGAAGTCGAAACCAGCAAGCTCAAGCAACGGCTCTCCCAAGCCGGTTTCCGCGGCGATGGCTCGGCCAGCGTTTTCCTGGGCCTGAAGTTCGTCGGCCTGATGGTCGGCCTGTTCTTCGGCGGAAGCTTGATTGTCGCCTTATCAGGCACCTCGCAGACCTCGATGATGTACGTCGTGATCGTCGCCGCCACCCTGTTCTATCTGCCCGATTTGGTCGTGGCCCTGATCGGCCGCAGCCGCAAGCAACAAATCTTCCTCAGCTTGCCGGATGCGCTGGACCTGTTGGTGGTGTGCGTCGAGGCCGGCCTGGGCTTGGACCAGGCGATGCGCAAAGTGGCCGACGAAATGAAGCGCTCCGCCCGTCGTGA
This sequence comes from Pirellulales bacterium, assembly GCA_963773925.1. GTDB lineage: Bacteria > Planctomycetota > Planctomycetia > Pirellulales > JADZDJ01 > CAVRAW01. The sequence continues at coordinate 85,371 of CAVZDC010000018.1, read as the reverse complement.
TTTCCGAAGAATTCAACCTCTGTAATTTCCACCTGCAAATGGGCAAGGCCCGCAACGAAGTGCTGCACGACTTGGGTCAACGCACCGGCGTGGACGACCTCCGCAGCCTGGCCGCTATTCTGATTCAGGCCGACAAATTCGGTTCCAGCGTCGCTCAAGCGCTCCGCGTGCAGAGCGATGCAATGCGCATCCGCCGCCGCCAACTGGCCGAGGAAAAGGCCGCTAAAACAGCCGTCAAGCTGATCTTTCCGCTGGTGCTCTTTATCTTCCCTGGCATTTTCGTGGTGCTCGTCGGGCCTGCGGCCATCACCATGGTCCGCGAAATGTTCCCCGTCATGTCCGGCCATAAATAGCCCACATCTTGAGGCACCGAGCCGGGCTGTCCTCAGCCCGGGTTGGCCAACATCGCGGCACTCCGCCCACTTCCGCGTTTAGGCAAACTTTGCCGGCGTGATAGCATCGCCTGGAATCTTGGAACTTGCATCTCCTCGTCCGATTCGCTGGCAAACCCTCCCGGTTATTCCGCCGGTAATGATTGCACTTCGCAGGGCTGAGCGTGCCGTCTGCGCCTGTCGATACGGTATACAGGCCGCTCTCGATATGTCCCGCCGTAGCGGCGCCACACCTGGGCCGAAAGCCGATCGACGCATCCACTGCGTCAGGAGATGTCCGCATGTCGATTCGTCGATTCACGCTGGCGATGACGCTGCTCGTCGTAGCCGCCGCCGTGGCGTTCGTGGCCGCGATCGCCGCCGCCGGCGAAGGCGGCTATCACACGGGCGACCCGTGGCACAACTACTGGGTCGATTGGCACCGCAACAATTGCTGGCCGGAGCCCTTCGTCGAACCCGACGCCGCCAGCGTTTGTGCCGCCTTTCGCGCCGACATCATCAAGGGCTGGGAGCAACAGAACCTGTTAGGCGATCCCCACTTCGAACCCAACGGCTATAAGCTTTCCGCGTCGGGCCTGATCAAGCTCCGCTGGATTCTGACGCAAAACCCGCCGGAATTCCGCACGCCGTTTGTCGAACGCACCGCCAGCGACGAAATCACCGCCCGACGGCTTGCCGCCACGCAGCAGGCCGCGATGGATTTGGAACCAGGTATGCCGGTTAACGTTGCCGTCTCCGACATGCGCATGTTCACCACTCCGTCCGACTACGTCACCGGAGTGCACGCTTGGTTCGGGAACTTCATGAAAACAATCCCCGATCCGCAAATTCAAGCATTCCAGAATTCCTCAACCCAAGGAACTTCCAGCGGTCCGTGATGATGATTCCGAGTTAGCTTGGCTGGCCCGTGGCGGCCGCTTCGCTGCTCGGCGTCTGCCGAGTTTTTTCCTTCCCACCGTAAAGTCGTTGAAACCGTTGGCTTCGATTAAATCGGCTTTAGCTGCACTCCAGAGCGTGACGATCAAAACAACGAGACCGCCCATTGGCGATGCATGTTGCTAGCAGTTCGCTGCTAGCACACCAGCACAATCAGCGGTCCATATTGCCCGCGCGGCCAATTGAAAACCCGCGAGCCCAATCAGCCAGGAGAACACCAGTGCTTCGCCTTTCGGGATTCATTGTGCCGGCCGCCTGCTGCGCCTTGGCGCTGGCCGGATGCACAAGTTCCCCCACGGGCGCAACATTCAACCTGGTTCTCCGGCGTTTCCAATCCGTTTTCCTCGTCCACTGCCGCGTCGAAGCCCACGCCGCTTCCGGCCGTGAAGACCGGCCCCAGCGCCTTCGAACAGTTCAACGATTCCGTGGCCTCCGTGCCGCGAGCCATCGGCAATTCGGTCGTCAATGGCGCCCGCACCGTCGAGCATTGGGTTGTGCCCGGTTCGCAATCCGCAAAGACCGGCCAAGTGGCGGCCCCCGCGGTTACTGCCGCGTCATCCTCGAACCCGAAGATCGGTCCCGACCTCTACGTGGCCAGCGCCCGGCTGTACGAACACAACGGCAACTTCATCGGCGCCGCCGAGCAATACGAGAAAGCGCTCAAGGTCGATCCCAACCATCTGGTCGCATTGCTTTCCTACGCACACATGCTCGATCGGCAAAACAAGCTCGACCAGGCCACCCAGCTTTACCAGCGAGCGGCACAGTCGCATCCGCACGAAGCCGCGGCTTTCAATGATCTGGGCTTGTGCTATGCCCGCCGCCGCATGCTGAACGAATCGATCGCGGCCCTATCCGACGCCGTGCGCTTGCAGCCCCAGCGCGAATTGTATCGCAACAACTTGGCGACCGTGCTGGTGGAACAAAACCGCGCCGACGAAGCGCTCAAGCAGCTTCAGGCCGTACAGGCCGACGCCGTGGCCCATTACAACGTGGGCTATCTGCTCCAGCAGCACGGACAGAACCAACTGGCCGCCAGCTATTTCAATCAGGCGGCAGTCATGGATCCCTCCTTTGCCGCGGCCCAGAATTGGTCGACGCGCATTGCCCAGCGCAATCAGGGAACTATGGAAGATCCCGCCCTGGCTCGCATGACCGCGGTCCCCAACGGCTATCTGCCGGGCAATCGCTACTTCGCCCAGCAAACCAGCGCCACCTATCCGGCCACGCCGTTTTCGCAGCCCGCCGCGGGCGAGCTGCAATCGCTCCCGCCGGTGCAGTAAGGCTGCCGCCGATTCTTGGTGAGAGCTTAGGTGGCGATTTTCGATTCCGCCTACGTCCGCGGCACGCCTTTGGCGGTTAAGAGCGTGTCGAGCTGCTGGCGGACCCGCTGCAGGGCATCCATCTGATCGGACAGGTCGGGCCGCTTGGCCACTTGCGCGATCGCTTCGTCGATCCATTGTCTGGCCTGCGTGCCCAAACTCTTGATGGTTTCCGGCGGCGTGTTGGCGGGCGCCACTTGCAGTTTGGCCGCCAACAACTTCGCCCCGAATGTGCGCCACTCGTAGCTGCCCGGATCGTTGGGCGCCGCGTCGATCGCCTTCTTCACGTCCGCAAGTGCTGTATCAAAGAACTCCTTCTTCTTTTCCGCCGTGATTGTCGGCGAAGTGGATTTCAAGCTGCGCGACTTCGCATTGGCAGCGTACCAGCTTGCCAGCGCTTCGAAGTGCGGCCCCGGCTTCAATTGCGCGATTCGGGCCGCGTCTTTGAACACTCCTTCCGCTGCCGGCAAATTCCACTGGGTTTCCGGCAAATTCAACCGCCCGTAGGCCCGCGCCAAAAGCAGACTGACGTCGGCCCCGTCCGACTTATTGGGATCCAGCGGCTTGTCGGCCGGCAGCTTGTCGTAGTCGGCAAGCGCCGAATCGTATTCCTTGATCGCCTCGGGGAACTTTTTCTCGCCCATCAACACTTCCCCGATCAGCAACGTGGCCTGCTTCGCCGACGAAGTGCCGCCCACGTCGGGCGCGGCTTTCAGCTTTTCCGCCCGCTCGCGCACCAGTTTGCTCCGTTCGTCGGCCGACAGCGCCGGATTGAGCATCGGATTTCGCGCCCATTCGATCAAATACATCCCCCGTTCGCGCAGCTTTTGCTCTTCGGCCATGCGCACCGCGTCCCCCAGCGCCGCGTCAGCCTCGGCAAACTTGCCCAATTGCTGGTTGGCTTTACCCAGCCACAAATAAGGCTCAACCAAATTCGGTTGCAATTGCTTGGCTTGTTCCAGGTCGGAAATCGCGGCTTGCAACGCTTCCTCGCTGGTGCGCCCGAGGAACTTCGGATCCAGCTTCACGTCGGCCACCGCTTTGTAGAAGCATCGGGCCCGGCCAATCCACGGGCCGGCCGCGGCCAGATTGCTATCGATGGCGTGTGAAAAAGCGTCGATCGCGGCCGTAAAATTCTTCTCCGGCTCGTCCCCCACCAGCCACGCCAAATCCTCCAGCGCGTTACCCAGCGCCACGTAGGCGTAATCGGGATACGCCTTTTCCAATTCAATCGCTTGTTGCGCCGCCGCCACCGCCTTTAGCAGGTGCTCCTTCCTAATTTTTGGATCGGTTTCAAAATTGGCCATCTCCAAATGCGCCATGCTCACGTACAGCAAATGCATGGAGCGATCTTTATCATCGGCCTTCGATTTCTCAACCGACTTGTTCGACATCGCCAGCGCTTGATCTAAATCCGCTAACCGCGCTTGCCGTGTCGGCTCCTGCCGCGAGCGATAAATCAGCGCGTGTCCCTGCAGCGCGAAAGCGGCCGGCAAATTCGGATCGATCTTGCTCGCCCCGGCGGCATCGGCTAGCGCCCCGTCGATGTTCGGCGGTGCCTGCGATACCCGCACCACCCCGCGGCTAGTGTAGTATTTCGCCACCTTCGGATTTCGCACAATCGCCTTGGTCAGCAACTGCTCGAGTTCCACCTGCTTGTCGGCAAACGGCCACGTGGCACGTTGATAATGACTGATGAAATCGGCCGCCGAGGCATACACTTTGTCCACATCCGACGGCGGCAACTCGCCGGCAACCTGCGCATCGGCCATCGCCAGCGCCGGCTCCATCACTTCCTTGAACAACTTCACCGCTTCCGGGTCAGCCACGGGAAATTGCTTCTGGAATAATTCCACGATCCGCCTGGCCGCTTGCAGACCGATCGCTTGATCGGCCGGTTGCTGATGGCTGCGGAATACGAGCAGCAGCGCCGGAAATGCATTGGGGCCAAGCTCCGTGTCGTTCAACTTCGCCAAAGCGTCGCTTAGTGATTTCGCCAGCGCGTCGTCGGGCTTCGGCTTCCAACCGGCCGCCAACGCCAGATTCAACAACAGGTCGCGCTGCTGGGCGTCGTTCAGTTTCAAATCGGCGGTGTCGATGTCGCTCGACAATACGCGGGCCAGTTGCAACTGCTTATACGCCTCATCCGCGGCCGCTGCGCTGACAAACGGACTGGCCAAAACCGCGGCGGGTGCGCTCGGCGGCGGCGCCCGTTGCCTGGCCGCCGCCTCCACCAACAGTTTTGCCGCCGCCGATCGGCGAAATGGCGCCGCCACCGTGGCAGGCAATTTGCCCGAATCGGCATACGCCGCGCTCAACAGGTTCGTGATTTGATTCCAATCCGGCTGCGGCATGGCGCGCAAAACCCGCGCCTGCACAAACTGCGTGTACGCGTCGACCGGCTGTGCATGCTGCACCAGATCGAGCATTTGCTGCCGATCGCGCGAATCTTGCGCCAACAAGCATTCCGCATGCAACGCGTCGATCGTGCCGTTGTCGAGCTTCGCATCCTCAACTTGTTCGCACTGCTGCACCAACCGCTGCAGTCCGTCCCCTTTCGGCGCCGTTGGTTGCGCGGCGCGCTGCACAAGCTGGGCCGCCAGCAGCCGGGCCAACCGCGTCGAACTTTCGGAATCCCCCGGATCTAGTTCATGTGTCTTTGTGACCAATGTAACTGCCGCGTCCAACAGCGACGGCTGCGATCCAAGTGCCAATGCCTCGGCCGCGGCGCACAATTCGCTGCGCAATGCAGGCGTGATTCTGTTGACCGACGCGGCAGCATCGGTCATCGCCTTGGCGGCATCCGCCGGCTTGGCGGCCGGATCGCTCAAATCGATCAACCACAGCGTGGCGCGATTCTCATTTCGCAAATCGGAGTTGTCTTTGGGTGCTTTGGCCGCCAACGCCGCCAGTGCCTTCCGCGCTTCGCCGAATTGCTTGTCGTCCAAAAGCGATTTCACCTTGTACATTTCCAAATCGGCGCTGGAACCCAATTGCTCCAATTTCGCCAGCACCGCTTTGCGCTGATCGGCCGGAAGCGTGTCGAGCGATTGCTTCACGCTCTCGACCACCCGCGTGCGCAGCGCAGTCAAGCGATCGCGCTCCCAGGTGTTGATCGCCAACGCCGCCGGCGGAGGCGCCGCCTTTTCCATCGCGGCCAGACTCAGCAATCCGTCGAGCAATTTCAGTTGATCGCCCGACTTCGCGCTTTCCGCCCCCGTGGCCAACAGCATCAATCCGGCTTGCAACGGTTGATACTCCGGCAGCACGGCGCCGGCTTTACCCAGGTCGTTCAGCGCGGCAATGGCTGCGGCGTTATCCCCCAGCCGCACATTGCCCCGCGCGATCACCAGTTGCGCGTCGCGGTCCCCCGGAAACCGCTTGAGCATGCTGCCGGCGGTTTCAATCGCCTTGGAAAAATCTTCGTTCTTTAGTTCCTCTCGGGCTTGATCGAGCCAGGCTGCTCGGATTCTGTCGTGCTGCTTTTGTTTGTCGTCGTTCGATAGCCCGATGCCGCTGGAGGCATCTTCCAGTTGTACCAGCGCCAGGCCGAAAGAGCGTCGCCGCACCAACGAATCGATCGATTCCAAAAATGCCGCACGCAACCGCTTCTGCAGCGCCTCTTTTTCAAACTCCGGCAGCTTGCTGGGAGCCTTGTCGAGCAAATCGACCGCGGCGGCAAAATCGCCGGCATTGATCTTGTCTCGCACCAGCTTGATGTATTGCCCGTTGGCGTCGGTCGGCGCCGGCTCCGGCGCGTCGGATTTGCCGCCAGCGTTGCTCGCGGCGTTCGATTGCTGCACCGGCGCTGGTGACACACTAGCAACAGGCTTTTCGCTAATCTTCGGCAGAATCACGGCCGCCGCTAGCGCCGCGACAGCCAAAGTAAGTACGGTCATGGCGACCCACAGCCCGTACGATCTTTTCGGCGTCGGAATGATCACCGTGCCGTCGGGGCCCACGATCGCGGTCTCCGCCAGCGCGCCGCCGGCCTGATACTCCTCCGGCGACGCCGCCGTCAACCGCGATGGCATGTGCGACGGAGTGCGCCCGCCGGGATGCATTGTTTCCTTGTGCGGGTCGATCGGAATCTGCGTCGGCCGGCCGGTCTCGCGCGCCATCGGGCGACCGGTCAACGCATGGCTGGGCGTCGGACCGCCGGTATACGCCAGCTCGCCGGGACGCAACGGCAATTCGCCGGTCTGCGCCACCGCTTGCCGCAGCGCCAAAATCAAATCGCGCGACGACGGCCAGCGGTCTTCCGGATTTGCTTCCGTGCCCCGATAGATGACCGCCTGTTCCGGCTCCGGCAGCCGCGAAAAATCGAGGTTCCGCGTAACGTGCGCTTCCATCACCTGGTAGGGCGTCAGCGTTTCATCAAACGGCAGCCGCCCGGTGCGCAGTTCTGCATAGGTAATGGCCAGCGAATACTGGTCGCTGGTCGGCGTAACTTTGCCTTTGAAACTTTCCGGCGCCGCATAGGCCACGGTGACCGGCGCCATCGAGGTTTTCCGCAGCGTTTCCACCGCTCGCGCCAGGCCGAAATCGCACACCACCGCCGCATCGCCGACTACTAAAATATTGTGCGGCTTTATATCTCCATGCACGATCGGCATCGGCCCCTTGCCCAGGTCGTGGATCGGCTTGTTCAAAAAGTCGATGCCCCGCGCCGCCTGCTCCAGGTATTCCAAAAGTTCGGCCACGGGCACGCCGGGCAAGCTTTGCGCCCGGCATTCCTCCAGCCGCTTGTGCAGGCTCATCGAGCCCAGTTGCATGGCGATAATCAGCTCCACCGGGCGGGCGAAGCGAGTAGTCATCGCAATGTTCGCGGATTCTGCTTGCTCGCCGGCGCTGGGCAGCGGCGCGGTCACCGTCACGTCGACGGGCTTGGCCGCTCCCGTTCCGCCCGCTTCGTCGACAATCTGCCCCTCTTCATCTTTCATCCAGAAAGCCTGAAGTGAAATCAAATTGGGATGCCGCACCTTCTTCACCACCCGCAGCGACGCAAATTCCTGTACACCCTGCTGGCCGGTGAGATCGATGATCTTCAGCGCCACTTCGGTGCCGCCCGGCGCGGTCGCTTTCCACACCTCGCCGAACCCGCCGGCCCCCAAATGATCCATCAGCCGATAACCCGGCACGGGTTCGTCGCCAACCTTATAGCGGTGGAACGTGTGCGACATGGGTTCAACCGATGGCAATGAGCGATGGCTTTCGGCAAACCAACCGCGGGCCGAAGGCTATGATTACGGTCCCTTTAGCCTAACGGCCCCTGCCCCCCGATTCAAGAAACGGAAACCGTGCCGTCGCAGCCTTGTCGGGCTAACCGGGCACGCTCTGCCTAGCGATTCTTCTTTAGCGTCACGCTGGGAGATAGCACCGCCAGCGCCCGATCCAGATCGTTGTCGTACGCGGCGTAATCGGCTGCCGCGTAGCGACCCGAGGGAAGCCGCAGCTCATATTCAATGTGCTGGCTGTCGTCGGCCGCCCGGGTGTGTACTTTCCACGAAACAAACTTGCTTTGTCCGTGCTCATCGCGGCTAGCCAATGATTGCAGTTCATAGCCGTCGGGCGGCAACAAATCCACTTCGCTGGAAAACTGCAATGGATATTCGACGGCAAATGGCGTGCGCCGCTGCGGCACCGATTGTACTCCCAAATACATCCGCTCCCACAACGCCGGTAATTGGCCCAGCAGCCCACCCTCGGCAGGCTTGAAAGTGTTTCGCATCAAATACGACGCCTTGAACACCAGCGGCTTGTCGCGCTGCGAAAGGTTTTCGATTTCCACACTTTCCACCTTCATCGCCCCGCCATTGGGCGCAAGTTCCTCCTGCAGCATGGCCGCGCGGTTGGCAGCCGGCACATTTCTGAAAGTTTCGCGCAGGAAGGCCGCCTGATAGCCTTCCAGCGTCACCGTTTCCTCGACCGCCGCGTCGGTTTGGCCCGCAAGCCGGATGCGGCGCGCCACGTGAACCCTGCTGCTTTCCGGCCCATATTCCGGAATATCGACAAACCGGGGCTGCTGTTCGTTCAGCACGAAAACTTTCGCGCCCCCCAAATCCACAGGCGCCTTCAGCGCCGGCACGTCGGAGTTCTTATCGGTGCAATCCACCGCTCGCCCGCCGCGGAAACCCGGCACATACGCCAGCACGTGGTTGAATTGCTCCAGCGCCGGCAGTTGTGGATCGACCGGCTCGTCCAAATTCGCCAGCGCCAGGTCGGCCGAAATGTGGCTTGCGCGCAGCAATTGCACCAACAGCAACGCGTGGTCTTTGCAATCGCCGTACTTGTTTTGCACGATGTCCGCCGGCCGGTCAGGCACTCGCGCACGCCGGCCAAACTCGATCGGCTTGTAGATCAAGTAATCTTGCACATAGCGGATCAGCGCCACCGTGCGGGCATCGTCGTCCGCTGCGCCGGCGGCAATCTGATTCGCAAGCGCCTGCACCGCCTCGTCCGGCGCCAGCCGATCGGCGATCAACGCCAAGTATTCCTTCGCCAGCACTTCCCATTTCGCGTGCGCCGAACCGATCGCCACCCGCGGCAAGAATAAATTCCGCGGCTGCGGTAGCGGCTCCTGCCGATATACAAGCGGTTGCTCGATTGACCAAATCAATCCGTTCTCCGTGCGGGTCTTTCGCACGCCCGGACTGGCCTGGTAGTGAATCGCCGCATCGTCGGCATCCACGTACAGCACCGCCGACAGCACCGGCACCTCCGAGGAAAATACAAACGACGTAAACGGAAATTCCGCCGCCGGCGCCAAATTGCGCCGCGTGAGCACCAGCTCGATTGTGTCGCCGGCACGCAATCCCGGCACCGGAATGTTCAAAATCTTCGCCTGCGAGCGCGCTGAGTGCCGGCGCCGCCGATCACATAATAGTCCGACGTCTTGCCCGCAGCCAATTCCTTGCCGGCTGTGTCGGTCACCCGCAGGCTATTCACGTAGATCTGCTCGCCCACCGGATCAAATGGCACTTGAATGGTGCTGTACCGCGCCACTCCGCTGGAATCCAGCACGCGGATCGTGCGCCGATCGGTCTGAGTAAATTCCCCCGAAGCGACAAATCGAATCGCCATTTGCCGCTCAACCAAATACGCCCCGTACGGGCGCATTTTCGCCTCGTCGGCCGTTGGCCGCCTGGCGGATGCAAGCGCCGCCGGCAGCGGCACCGGTTCGATCTTGTCGCGAATCGCCTGGTTGTTCCCCTCCCCTAGCGTGGCAGTCACTAGCGTGAGCAGCTGCTGCACCTCTTTGTTCGCCGGCTCGCGCTTCAAGGCGGCTTCCAATGAGGCGCGAGCATCCAAATACCACTTCAGTGCGTATTGGCTCTTCGCCTGCAGCAAATAGGCGTGCGCGGTGTCGTAATGATGCGCCACTAGCTCGCGGCACACTTCCAGCGCCTCTTGAAAACGATCGGTCGCCCACAAGCTGTCGGCGAGGTCGTATGAAAGCTCCGCATTGAAGGGCCGATTCTTCGCCAGTTCAGTGAGACTAGCGATCGCCTGCTCATGCTCGCCCCGCTGCCGATGCAGCGCCGCCTGCAGTCGCCGCACCGCAAACGAATCCTTCGTTTGCAAATACTCCTCGACCGCCGCCAGCGCCTCGCTGGTCCGGTCGTTCTCGGCCAAGAGCGTCACGTACTGCGTAAACGGCGCTTCCGCCCGGTATCCATTGGCAAACAGCGCCGCATAAGCGCTCAAGGCCGCGTCGGTTTCACCCAACTTCGCCAGCAGGAACGCCCGGGCGGCCCACAAGTCGGAATAATTCGCAAATCGGCTCAGGTGCTGTTCCAGTTCGCCCAACGCCTCCCGATATTGCTGCAATTCCACGTGCGCGTTGATCAGGTTGGTCAGAATGGCCGGATCGTTCGGCTGCAATTCAAACGCGTGACGAAAGCAATCGATCGCGCCGGCGAAATCGCGGCTGTTGTAAGCGAACATGCCTAGGTCGTTGTACAACAGCCCTTGCGATTGCCGCTGGCGCGGATTGAGTTCCGCAATTTTAAGACCCGCCGGTGCACCCGGATCGAATGAAATCTGCGCCAGCACGTCGTCCAGTTCCGCCGTGTCGGTCTTCGGATCTTTTTTTTCCGCCTTCTCAGCGCCGGCCCGATCGAACCACACGGTCGCCAGATACGCGCAGTTGCCGCGCCGCACAACCCACAGCCGATACTCGTTCTCGGCCCCGGCCACTTCGCGGCTCAGGCGAAAACTGTGCCCCGTGGCGCCGCCATGTTCGAACGGTTGAAAGTCGGACAGCTGATCGCTCGGATACGCGATTCCCAATCGTCCCAAAAGTGCCTGATCAAGCGCCTCCTGCCGCGGATCCAATCCGTTAAGCGCCAGTGGGATCACCAGGAAGCGGCCGTAATCCTTCAACAGCGCCCCATTCTGCCTCGGGCACCACTTCCGCTAAATTCTCCCAGTGAACCCACGCCGTGCCGGCAAGCCTCACTTCATAACCGTAACGCGGCGAATGAAAGTCGCCGGCCGGCTTGGGCCCCAGCGGCTGCTCGCCGCGATTCTCGGTCGCTGCCAAGTCTTGGTGCTGATCGTCCGCCGATGTGCCGCCGGACGACTCAATCGTTCCGGCCTTGGCGCCATCGGCCTTCGCCACGTTTGTTGGCGGCCCCAGCACCTGCTTCTTCGTGGCGCTGTAGACAACAATCCAAACCAGCGATACCGCAGCAATCGCGGCTGCCGACACAAGGGTCCAAGCGAACCGGCGTCGCAGAGAAGAACCGGCAACACGCAATGCCATGGTGGCGGAATCCTTCGCCAGCCAGATCGGCTCGCGACCAGATAAGTCCGATAATCTCCAGCCCCCGCAACCGTCGATTCTGGCAAGCAAGATAAACTACGTCAACGGCAGCGATTTCTGCCATGCGAGAGCCGGGCTATTTTTCGCCGGTATTTGGCGATTCGGCGGCGAGCGGCAATTTTTCTTTGTCGATTTTTTCGACGCGCAGATCGCCATAGATCGCCATGTACTCGCCGCTCTTCTCATCCTTGTACCAGAACACGATCCGATCTTTTTCACCCAGCTTTCCGCCGGGATAGTATGCGTAATCTACCCCGCGCTTGCCTGAGAGCAAAAAACTCAATTGCGCAACCGACAAGACCAAATCGGACATTTTTGACGCCTGCTCGTCCCACTCCTTCTTTTGGCCCGCCGGGACGTGCAAAAAGGCTGATTCGTAACTATCCAGCAGACCCTTCTTTTTGAGATCTGCGAAGATCGATTGCCCCCGATCCGTCAGCCGAGCGGGAAATTGGCCATCCATGTTTTCAGCATAAGTGCGAAGGATGCTTGTTACCAACTGCGCGGGAGTCTTGCTTAAATTGTTTACCCAAGAATTCTGTTCGACCGTGTAGCCCTCAGGTGGCTCGATGCTGAACAGTGCAGAATCGACTTTTTCATCAATCTTGTAGTCGAACACCACTTTGCAATACCACTGCGGCGGCGGCAAGAAGAGATCGTCGCTTTCCGAGCGCACGGGGTTACCCGTCTTGGCGTCAGCCCAAATCCGGGTCTTGTGATTTCCCTGATCGACTTCAAATCCTGTGCATTCAACGCCGTCGATCAGTTTGTGACCGAGCGATCGAAAGGGCCACTTCAGATAGTCGCGGAACGCCTCGCGCGTTTGGACCAAGCTGTTATCGTACGTTGGCCGTCCTTTAACCGTGTTGATGAGCGCTTTCTTCTTCGCAGGCCACAGGGTTATCTCTTTTCCGGCGGCGTAATCGGAGATCAAAATCCCCTCTTCTTCAGATTTTAAAGTTTGAAACTCAGTTCGCGTTTTATCTGCCCCGAGCGATGTAAAGCGAGTTGTTGTTTTTGGAGTTTTGCCGTCGAGGGGTTCCGTTGTTTGTACAAACGACAATGTGCTGGCGCCCTCGACCTTCGCCGCCACCTGGGCCAGCGCCACGGAATTGCCAGTCGAGGCGGAAAGCAAAATGTACGCCACCAGCGCAGCAGCGGCGATTCCAAACAGTGCCGCAGCGGTCGATTTCCAGGGCAGACGACTGATTTTGTGCCGTCGGGCCGAATCCGCACGATCAGTTTCTAAGAGCGCTGCGAGCATCTGCGGCCGGCCGAACGAATCCGACGGCGCTACAAGCGGCAGCGATTTCAAGCGAGTTTCAAACGGGTCCATCGACCACCTCCAACTTCTCGCGCAATTTTTCCAAACCGCGGCGGTACCAACTGGTGACCGTTCCCAAGGGTGTCTCGCGAACGTCGGCGATTTGTTGAAACGTCAACTCTCCGTACAAATGCTGCACGATCGTTTCGCGTTCGTTGGCGTGCAGTTCCAATAATTGCATCGCGATCTGGCGTTGAAATTCCGCCTGCTGCGCCGATTGCTCGGGATGCGCCTGCGGATCGAAAATAAAATCGCTCAGCGGCTTGCAGCGCTGCGGGTAGCGGCGCACCTGGTCGAGGGCCGCGTTCCGCACCGCGGAAACACATAGGCCTTCAAATCGTCGGGCTGTTGATCCTGTCGAAACAGGCGGCAGAACGCCTCGTGCACGGTGTCTTCGGCGCAGGCCGGCGACCGCGTGATCACCAGCGCGCAGGTGAACAACTGCCGCCGGCACTGGCAGTACAGTCGCTCCAATTCACCGTCGAGTGGCGTCGGCAACGGTCGGCTCCTGACCGCTCGGGAATTCGACCTCGTCTACAGATAAGACGATCGCTCCCGCCGATTTTATGCAGAGCCGCGCTATTTTGGTGAGTCTTTTTCCCGCGGCACCTGGTCTTTGTCGATCTTCTCCACCCGCAGATCGCCGTACAACGCCGTATATTCACCAGTTTTCGTGCTGCGCGACCAGAACACAATGCGATCCTCGCCCAAGCTAATTCCCGGGTAATACTGATAATCGGTCCCTTCCTTGTGCGCCGTCAGATACATTCGCAGCCGCAAAATTGCTGCCTGCGCAAGCGCTAATTCCATGTTTCCGACAGTCGGTTTTTCATTAGCCCTTTCGGAGGTGGTATTCAGTTTTTTGACGATCGGGTCATCCGGGTCCATCAAGTGCTCCGGAAAAACCCCCCCGACTCCTTCGCATACCACCGCAAAATTACCGCCAGGTCGTTGGCCGGCTTGCCCGTCAAATCGATGGTGATCGGCGATTTCAAAACGTTGTAGCCCTCTGGCGGATTCGCGTCGAACAGCGAAGCATCGATCTGCTCGTCGATCTTAAAGTTGCTCATCACAATGCTCGCACGGCCAAGCGGCTGCGGCAGCTCAATGCCTTCCTCTTCCAAACGCACTGAATCACCGCTGGTCACGTTCACCCACAAGTGCGCGGTAATGCCGCGATGAACTTCGAATCCTTCACACTCGACGCCGTCGATCTGCTTTTTGCCCAGCGATTGCGTGCTTTCCTTGGCGAGGGCCTTCAGCCGGTCCAGCGCCGTGTTCTTGAGTAAGTTCTGATCGCCAATCTTCATGAGGTCCGTCACTGCAATCTTCTGCCTTTTCAGCGCCAGCAGGCTCTTGCCTGCAGTCACATTCAAAACCAACGTGAAGTCATCATCCTGCTTTTGATAATGGACGTGCATATCGACACGAATATCGTTGGCTTCGTCGCACATAAAGCGGCCCTTGCCGACAAGACCGTTTTCACCACCCGTCTGCATCAACATTTCACACACCAATGTTTTGGCTGCCAGCATCTTATCGATCGCTTCCGCCCACGCCCGCGAACCGCTCGGCGACGCGGAGAGCGCTGAAATACGCAATCAGCGCACTGGCCGCCAGCCCCAGCACCGCCGCGGCCATCGATTTCCAAGGTGCCTGATAAATCCACCGCGCCAGCGAAGATTTTGGCCGGGTGGCGGCTTCATGCAAGGCCGTCGTGGTTTGCGCGATCAATGCCGGCGATGGGCCGTCGGGAATCGGCGCCTGCCGGGCGGCGGCGACAGCCTGCCCGACCACATCATCATCAGCATCATTTCGATTTTCTGACATCATTGACGCTCCCTACATCCGTCGGTTTTGCCGCTGCGACCGACAGTTGATTCTGCTTCTTCAAAAGTTCCTTGAGTTTCTTCCGCGTCCGGTGCAGTGTCACGCCTACCGCACTTACCGTCATCGCAAACTGTTTCGCCAAATCCTCATAGCTCCAATCGCTCAATTCGTGCAGGCAAAACATTTCCGCATGGCGTACCGCCGGAAGCTTCGCCAACGCCCACTGCAAGGCCGCGCGAGCTCGGCTGTCTCCGCCTGTTGGGCAGGACCAGCTTCGGCGCTTGCAGACAACGCCAGATCGGCGATCTCTTCCTGTCCCCTTCGCCTCACCCGCTTCCGCAATCGATGAACGCCCCGCGCGGTCGCCAAACGTTGCAACAGCCCCGGCCGGTTTTCCACCCGCTCTCGATCGGCCACCGCTAGCGCCGCCAGAAATGTTTCTTGAAAACATTCCTCGGCGTCGGCCTGATGGCGCACCAACCGGTACACCGTTCGCCAAACGGCGGCGCCCTCACGCTTTAGCAGGTTGTCCCAGTCGATCATCAAGCCACCGGAATTGCGGTTGTCCCCACCTGCACTCATCTAGTCGCAGACAGTTGCCTGATATTACATGCGCCGCCGTCGATTTTCGAAAAAAAGGCACGGGCCGCCGAGTGTTTCGCCGGCGCCAGGGGGTGGGTTTGCCTTGCCCCATTTGGTACAATGCACTGAACATTTGGCGACTGCCCGCCGGGACTGTTCTGCCAGTCGCTTCCGTCGCCTGTATTCGACCATTCGAGGAGATATTCATGGCTCTCACCCCCAGCACCATGTTGCCCCTGGGCACCAAAGCGCCTTACTTTCATCTGCCCAACGTCGACGGCCGTATGGTTTCGCTCGACGAATTCAAAGCCGCTCCGGCGCTGCTGGTGGCCTTCATCTGCAATCACTGCCCCTACGTGAAACACGTCGCCCCAGCCCTGGCCCAATTGGCCCGCGATTATCAGACCAAAGGCGTCGCGGTGGTCGGCATCAATTCGAACAACCCGGCCACGCACCCCGACGATTCCCCCGAGCAAATGGTGCACGAGGCCCACAACCGCGGCTACACTTTCCCCTACCTGTTCGACGAATCGCAGGAAGTCGCCAAGGCCTACCACGCCGCCTGCACGCCCGATTTCTACGTGTTCGATAAGAACCGCAAGCTCGTGTATCGCGGCCAAATGGACGACAGCCGCCCCGATTCCGGCATCCCCGTCACCGGCCATGATCTCCGCGCCGCGCTCGACGCCGTGCTGGCCGATCAACCCGTGCCCAAAAAGCAAAAGCCCAGCATCGGCTGCAATATCAAATGGAAACACGGCCGCGAACCTGCTTACTTCGGCCACGTTAAAGTGAAAGCATAACGAACTTTTCGCGCGGTAGGATCATGAAACGGTGCCGATACGCTATGCTGCGCAGCGACGAGTTGTGCGTTTGCACTGGTGCTTGCTGGCCTCAGCTTCGCGGAATCGCCAGATCAGAATCCAACGGCCTAAATGCCAACCGAATCTGCCAGTTGGATAAACTCCGGCCCACTTACACTCGAATCGTTGGAAGGCAAGGGTGTGGTATTGTGGTTCTTTGAAGAGCAATGTCCTAGATGCAAAGCAGCTTGGCCAGGTCTAGCCGCCTTGGCGAAAAAGCACGAAAACGAGCCGGTAGTGTTTGTCGCCATCAATTCGGGAAACGTCCCTGCGGCGATTCAGGCCTACGTTAAGCAAAACAAGGTCGATTGGCCGGTCATCGTCGATACCTCACGGCAAATGGAAAAAGCGGCCGGCGTTAAGGAAATCTGTTTGCAGAATATATGTCAGGCTCGCTTGATCACGCCGGGCGGCAGTTTGATCATGGCGCGATGGGACGACCTCGAAGGCGCGGTTCAGTTGGCCTTGCAAGGTGCGCAGTGGAAGATCGATCCCTCGGGCATTCCCGCCTAGTTGCGGCCGGCTTGGCGAGCTATCGAAATAGGCAACTACGCGGCCGCTGGTCGAGCGGTGAAAAAAGGATTGGCTTCTACCGACGCCGCTACTAAGGAAGCCGCAGGGAAACTAGCTGCCGCCGTACAACCGAAAATCGACGATGCCGTGGCGCAGGCGAAATCCGCTTTGGACGAAGGCGACAAATGGACCGCGTTCAAGCAGTACATGCAAGTTGGCCAATGCTTCGATGGCTTCAATCTGCCGCCGGAAATAAAAGCCCAACGCCAGGCGTTGGCGAAAGATCCACAAGTCAGACATGCAATTCAGGCGTCGAAAGATTTGGAAAAGGCGAAGAAAATCCTGAACGCCAACCCCTCGCCAACGCCCGTTGTCCGCCACTCGCTTGTCAGCATGCTGAAGCAAGTGACGAAAGATGCCCCGGGAACCGAATTTGCGAAAGAGGCCGAAGATTTGCTCGCCAAAGTCGGTCCTGAGGAAAAGTAAAAGTCCGCGCACCAATATCGCGTGGCGGCAGCTGTTGATCGCTCACGTCGGCAGGAGGCCATAATGGCAGATGCAATCCAGTTGTTTATCGGCAACTTCAGCCTGGCGATGCTGATTCTCGCCATCGTGCTGGCCGTACTCGTCAGCACCGCCAATCGCGGCACCCCCACCGGCGCCTTCCGCGAGCAATTGTTTCGCTGGACCGCACTTCTGGCCGTCGGCATCACCGGCATCTACACCTTCGTCTGCCACGTGTTCTTCGCTGAATCGACCGCCGCCCACATCGGCTGGCAAACTAGCCCGTTCCAATACGAAGTGGGCATCGCCGATCTCACGGTCGGCCTGTTAGGCCTTCTGGCTTTCTGGGGAAACGTCGGCTTTCGCTGGGCGGCCACCCTCGCCACCACCGTTTGGCTGTGGGGCGATGCCGTCGGCCACGTCCGGCAAATGATCGTGGCTCACAACTATGCTCCCGGCAATGCCGGCAGCTGGTTCTGGACCGACGTGCTGGTTCCGCTCATACTGATTGCCAGCCTGATCCAAGCAAGCCGGTCTCGGCCCGCTGTTTGAAAACGTATTGGCGCCTCGTGATTGGGGCGAAACATTCGCATCGGAGGAATCAGTCTATGGCCAACCTCCGGACTCAAATTGCGCCCGTGTTGTTGGGTGCCTTCGCCCTGGCGCCGCTCCTCGGGCTGGTTTGGGTCGTCACCCGGCCGGCTGACAAGTCGTTGAACACCTACGCCATCCTCATGGAGCAGGGAAAAGCTTGCTTCCAAAATGGCGATTTCGATTCGGCCATCTCCGACTTCACGCAGGCCTCGCTTCTCAAGCCACAGTTGCCTCAGCCCTACCTCGAGCGCGCCGCCGCATATCGCTTCCAGGGCAATCCCGATCACGCCATCGCCGATTGCACGCAGGCTATCAAGCTCGAGCCAAACTATGCGGAAGCTTTTGAAGTTCGCGCCTGGGCCTATGAAGACAAAGGCGACTTCGACCAGGCCATCGACGACCTTACAGCGGCCATTCAGGCGAATGGCCAGCCGGCCTATTACTATGCCCGCGCCTGGGCGTACGACAAAAAGGGAGAATTCGAAAGGGCCATCGCCGATGCCACCGAGGCCATTCTCATGTCGCCGGAATTCGCGAACGCATACAGTCTCCGCGGCTTCGTCCGTCAGAAGATGGGCGACTTAAATCCCGCAATCAATGATTTGACGGAAGCCATTCGCTTGGATCCCAAAGACGCTTTTGCCTACGCATTGCGCGGCAAAGCGTACGAGGCGCAAGGGCAGGCGGCCCTGGCCCAACCCGATTTTGACCAGGCCCAAAAGCTCGGCTACGTGGAAAAGCCGTAACAGCAGGAAATCGTTTCAGCGGCCGCCGCATCGATCGAGCCGTGGTATCCGACGCACCCCGCCGATCGTGGTCAGTCAATTATTTGGCCCCCCGTTTCCGCCGGCCTGCTGCCGCTCTTCTTCTTCCACTTCGCGGCGGATCGAATCGCCCAGCCAATAGCCCCACACAATGTAGTGCAGAAAAGCCACCACGCAGATTCCGCCCACAATCATCGCCACGCCCAACGCCACGCCGACTAACGGCGCCGCCAGCAAAGTCAGTCCGGCAAAAACGATCAGCCCGGTCACCCCCGCCATGATGATCGACCACGGCGAACTCCGCGGCTTTTGGCCTAGCTTCGGACGCTGCGGAAAATTTTCCGAGTCCATATTTCACCGCCGAGACGCCGAAGCACGGAGACGGGCAGATCTATTCTAGATTCGTCTGCTCCGCGCCTCTGCGTCTCGGCGGTCAATCTGAACTAACAAATTCCGGCTCCACTCGCTGCGGAATCACGCCAGCCTTGTGCCCTTCGCCCAAAAGCCTGCGCACCGCCTCGCGGCCGCGCTCGCCGAAATCCAACGTCCACTCGTTCACATACATGCCCACAAAGCGGTCGGCTTTCGCGCGATCCAAATCGCGCCCAAATTGCAGCGCATAATCAAGCGCTTCAGCGCGGTGTTCCAACCCATAGCGAATGCTTTCCTTCAGCAGTCGATTGACTTCGCGAATCGCCTTCGGCTCCAAATCACGCCGCAGCACATTGCCCCCCAGCGGCAGCGGCAACCCGGTCTGTTCGTACCACCATTGCCCCAAATCGACCGCCAACTTCAGCCCCCGATCGCCGTAAGTGAGCTGCCCTTCATGAATGATCAGCCCAGCGTCAATCGGCTGATTCTTATAGCGTCCCGATGCGGCGGCTTCAATAATCTGATCAAACGGCACGACCACATGCTTAAAATCCTTCCGCAAACACAGCCGCAGCGCCAGGTATGCCGTCGTCAGCGTGCCGGGCACGGCGATCGTCAGCGGGCACAATTCCGCAATCGTGTACTGCCGCGGCGCCACAACTATCGGGCCGTACTTATCGCCCATGCTCGCCCCGCACGGGCACAGCACGTATTTATCCGTCAAGTGCGCATACGCATGAATGCTAACCGCCGTCAGCTCCAGCTCCCCCGCAAACGCCCGGCGATTCAGCGTTTCGATATCCACCAGCTCGTGCCGAAACTCGTACGGCCCGGTATCGATCTTGCCGTTAGCCAGCGCATGAAACATGAACGCATCGTCTGGATCCGGACTATGCCCGACGCGGATGAGTTGTTTGGCAGCGGTAGCAGCCACGGCGAGTCTCCAGATTGCTAAACGACTCGCTCATGATACGCCTTGAATGGCGCACCGCATAGACGCCGGCTCAACAGCGAAAAAAATCGCCCGCCGACCACCTTCGCGCAGCACAAGGCGGAGGCCATCGTCCCCCGATTGGCCTCCGCCGTATCTCGGCCCGCGGATCCCTGGCTAGCCTTTGGGGCCGTTGCCTGGCCGGGGCAACGGTTGTTTCGGCAAGCCGCGCCCGACGGCTTGCGCATCTTTGGGATCGACGCGGGCGGCACGCAAATTTTCTCGCTGAATCGCTTCGTACACTTCCTGGCGGTGAACCGGAATCTCCGTGGGCGCGTTGATTCCCAACCGCACTTTGTCGCCGCGGATATCCACGATCGTGACAACAATATTGTCGCCGATCATGATGCTTTCATCGCGCTGTCTCGACAACACGAGCATCGAGGGCTCCTTCCTTCATTGCTGGGCCGATTGGGCTTGATCGGCCGTTCGTTTCGCCGGCGCTATCGGGGCAGTAATTTGGACTACGAATATTTCACTCGGACATCGCCGCCAATCTGGCGGCTGCGTCACGCACTCTTCCGCAATGTCGCACGTTCACTGGAACCGCTTAACGGATATTGAATCGGCAATTCGCCGTTGGTTATCACTTGCCGACCTAGTCGGCGCTGCAAATTGATCACGACCGGTGCTTTCAAATTCAGCGTTATTCCACTCTCGTTGTTGCCCAGGATGGCCAGCAGGTGGGCGTCGCGCAGTTCGGTCAGCTCCAAGGCCGCCAGCTCCCCACGCGAAATACGCACCTGATATTCGGGTACATATCGCCGCGGGCTCACCACAGCCAGCGCAATTTCGGCTCGCGAGGTGCACTGCAGCCAGCCAAGCCCTTCGTTTTCCACGTCGGCCAACAACACCCAGTGGCGGCAGTCCTCCAGTCCCAACATGCCCGCGGGAAAATGAAGCAAATGGTCCGGTTCGATTTCAATTTTTCCAAACCGGGTGGTGTCGATCTGCATGGCGGCGACCTCCTGTCGTTACGAATAGACACCTGGCGAGAAGCGGTAAAGCAATTCTCGGTCCCTTCGGCCGCGGCTTCCCCCGCAGTTCCCGAAGGCACATCAGCTTCATCGGATGGTAGATTGCGCCGACAAAAGAAAATTCGCCGGGTTTGGCAAACTGACGGACGTGCCGGTTATATGCCGGTTGCGAGAGCTTTGATGCCGCCGCGGGGCAACCGACGTGCGCACTGTGATCGCAGAATGCCCGACCAATGCGATCGCGAATAACGTCAGACGTTTGACGCACCCAACTCCTCTCCCTTGAGGGAGAGGCCGGCCTGCCCTGAGTTTGCCGAAGGGGAGAGGGTATAGCGCAACCGCTCACTCTCGCCAACCATTACTCCAAGTTCGCAACTGACTACTCGGTCTTCGCCGGCTCTTCGGTTTTTGCTTGCGGCTCGTCAGTCTTCGGAGCGGCTTGCTCTTCGACCGCATTCTCCTTTGGTGCCGCCCCGTCCGTAGCGGGCGCGGCAGGTTTCTCGGCCGGCGCCGCCGGTTTTTCAGCCGGCTGCGCAGCTGGTTTGGCGGCCGGTTTTTTAGCTCGAGCCGCCTTATGCTCCGCATGCGCCGCAGCCGGCGGCGCGGGATGCATTGCCTCCTGCAGCGTCTTTTGAAATTGGTCGTCGTACTGTTCGCCCCCGCAACCCGATAGCGGCGCCGTTAGTGCTGCCGTCACCGCACAAAGCACAAGTGGCCAAAAAGTCGATCGCATGACTGTTCTCAGTATCAGTAGTTTTCAGCCGACACTTCGCCGTTGCACCCGCCTATTGTCGTAACTTTTTGCATTCTCGCAAGCGCCGCCGCACTTGGCTACCGCGATTCTGCCTTCACTTCCGCTCGTCAAACCGTCGCTGAATCAGCCACACCAGGCCCGAATACAGCATCAGCATCGGCACGACCGCAATTCCTAAACACGTCTGGCGGTCAAGCTGCAGCCCCGCGTGGTTGCCGGCGTCGATCAAATACCCCAGCAATCCCAGCGTGTAATAGCTCAGCACGACGACCGACAATCCTTCCACCGCCCGCTGAATTTGCAGTTGCAACCGCGAACGGCGATTCACGCTTTCCAGCAGCCGCTGATTTTGCTGTTCCACGTTCAGGTCGATGCCGGTTCGCAGCAGATCGGCCGCACCACTGATGTGCTCCGACAGGTTTGCCAATCGTTCCAGCACGCTGCGATATGTGCGTGCCGCCGGCGACGATCGCCGCATCAAAAAGCTGCTCAATCGCAGCACGTGTTCGATTTTCGTTTTGCGCAATTCCGCCAACTGTTCCTCCAACACTGAGAAATACGCTGCCGCCCCGGCGAATCGGCTGCTGCGCGCGCGCCGCACGCTGGCGCGCACGCACGCTTTCCACTTCCGCGGCCAGCTCCAGAATCGAATCCAACACGCGGCGCGTCGCTTCCGACGAATTCGCCACACGCAGGGCCGCCATCTCCGCCACCATGCGCCTTTCCCACTCCGTAAGATCCGCGCGAATTTCCCGCGCCAACGGCAACGGCAAAAGCGTCAGATGAAACGATTCCTCCACCGTCAACAGCCGCTGCACCGTTCGCCCCAGTTCCTTGGGCGACATTTCTTTCACCGCCAGCACGATGTGGTTGAAACCGTCGCTGTGCACGCGGTACGCGCTCCACGCCTCCGCCATCCCGGCCATCACCTGGCTGGCGTTGGCCGTGTGTCCTTCAAAAAACTCGAGCGGGCCGTCCGCGCCGGCATGTACCTCCTCTGTCGTTCCGGCTGCAATCGAAGTGGCCGCCAGCGCCACGGTGCCGAAGCTTTCTAGAAACCAGCACGGCAGAAACGTCGCGGGATCCAGCCCAAACGGCTCAAACGGAGGCTGCAGATCGTAAACGAAAATCGTGCAACCCACGCACTCGGTGTGGCATTCCAAGGTGACCACTACTTGCCCCAGCCCGGCAACCGGACCGGCGCAAATCGAATGCCGCGCCGTTTCGTACGTCGTTTGGAGCTTCAGTGTTTCCTGGAGTCTGCCGACCGCCGCCTTCGCGGCAGCCTGCACTTTTTCATCCATCAGGAATGCAAAATGAAAAACATGCGCCGGCGCAGAAAATCGTACATACGGCCGCGAGTGCAGCTCCGCCACGACGAACTCCCGGACACTTTGGCTGCCGATTTTCATCCCCGCCTCCACCCACTTTGCCTGCAAAGCGCGTACCCCGAAAGGCTCCAATACTGTCCGGCCGCATTCTCACAGGCTGCGGCTGGTCGGCAAGAATTACGCCATCGAAAGCTCGGATCGCGCCTTCAGAATCGGCGGTCCAGCGGCCCCCTCCTCTCTCAATTCTGCCCCCTGCCGCCCCCGTTCACCGCTCACTGTTCATCGCTTTCAAGCGGAGGGCACGGGATTCGAACCCGCAACCCCTTTCGGGGCATCTGATTTCGAGTCAGACCGCTAGCCATTCGCTTACCCTCCGCGAAACAATCTATCCCAACATCGCCCTCCAGAAAAGGTCGGGCAAACCCGCCATTTGGTTCGGGAATTTACGGTGCCGCTTGCGATCATTCGTCCGGCATTAGCACAAATGGAAAGACAATCTCGACCGGCTTTCCAGCAATCGCGTGCAGAGCGATCGAACCGCTGGCCACGCCGCTGGCCAATTCGATCAGCCGCGGCAGGGCCAGTCCAAAATACCTGCCGCCTGGCGCGGGCAATTGATCGGCCGTCAGTTGAAACAATTCCGCCGCACGCCGCGCATGCGACGCAATGCCTTTGGGCCGCCCCTCGCGCGCCTTCACGCCCGCCGCCGCCAACTTGATCAGCCCCTTAATAAAATTCGCCACCGTCCCGCGCCGCCCGCAAGCGTGCCATAGGGCTTCCCAAGTTTCGTGCGCCTCCCAGTAGTAGCCATGATTAAAAAGATCCAGCCCAAACAAAAATGCCTGGCTCGCGTGCCAATCGTTCGCATCGGGCACGGGGCAGGGCACTGGCTTCGCGGCGAAGCTGTGCCCGGCCGGATCGCGCGTCGGATGCGGAAACCGCCCAGTCACGTACGAATAGGCTGGAAACGGTTCATCGGGAACCAATCGCGGAATTGCTGTGCCAAACTTGTTGGAATTCGCGCTCATTTCGGAAAAAAATTGCACCCTTAAATTTTTGCCGCCCGCCGACGCGCTTCAACAAAATCTCTCCGCGCGCCCAGCGTATAATACTGCAGGGAGGACCTCCGAGGCGAAAGCATGCAAGCGCTGTAGCGGCCGAAATCCGCGATGGACGCTTGTGTGAGGCTGAAGCGCCAGGCGGCGCAAAAAACCTGCCTACCTTCCGGCCTCGGAACATCCCGGCCTGTCGGTGACGCGGTTTGGGCGTCGCAGGCTATTGCAGGAGTGGTCCTCCCTCGTTTGGAATCTTGAAACGGAGGAAATGAGGGCGGATCCGATTTCCCAGGCTCCTTTCGGAGTCGACAGGTACGAAATTGTGCACGGTTTCGGCCTGATTTGTGAAAAGCGGAGGATCCGCTGGATGGCGCTCGTCGCCGGACCGAGGCTTTAAGTAACCTGATGTTTGCGGCAATTCACGAGAGGATCTGAGCGCCGCAAATGGTTGGCTAATACTTCGATTCAACGACAAGCAGAACTTGCTTTCCTCCTGCCCGGCCGGGATCGCCGGGCTTTCTTTATGCGCTGCCGCAATCCCCTTGGCATTCTTCCGCCGCAAGACAGTATAAACAGGCCATGTCGAGCGGCACGCCGCAAAACTCACTGACGCCAGCGCACTGCGATACGTTGGTCGTGATCGACCTGCAGCGCGATTTTCTCCCGGGCGGTGCGCTGGCGGTGCCCCACGGCGACGAAGTGATTCCGCCCCTGAATCGATACATTGAACTGTTCCAATCGCAAGACCTTCCACTCTTTGCGACCCGCGATTGGCATCCCGCGAACCATTGTTCATTCCAGTCGCAGGGTGGCCCTTGGCCGCCGCATTGCGTAATGAATACTCCCGGCGCCGAATTTTCCCCCGAGCTCAAGTTGCCGCCACATGTTCACATAATCTCCAAAGCTACTCAAGCCGATCGCGAAGCGTATTCCGACTTTGAAGGCGGCCTCGATGCCCGGCTTAAACAACTGCACATCCGCCGCCTCTTCGTCGGCGGCCTGGCCACGGAATACTGCGTACTTTCCACCGTGCGCGATGCGCTGTGCGCGGCTACGCCGTCGTGCTGCTGACCGACGCCATTCGCGCAATCAACGTTCAGCCCGGCGACGGCCCCCGTGCCGAAAACGAAATGCTTCGTCTGGGCGCCATGCCGGCGCACTTTGAGGGAACAACGATCATCCGCACAGACACATGATTCCCGACATCGCCACCAGCGGCCTGCTCACCGACCTGTACCAATTCACGATGGTGCAGGGCTATCTGGAGCACGATCTGCAGGACACGGCCACGTTTGAATTCTTCGTCCGCAAGCTCCCCCAGCAACGAAATTTTCTGATCGCCGCCGGCTTGGAGCAGTTTTTGGAATTCGTGACGGAGATGAAATTCTCGCAGGCCGACATCGAATGGTTGGCCAAGCGCGGCTTCCGCGCAAAACTGCTGAACTTCCTCAGCAACTTCCGCTTCACCGGCGACGTGCATGCGCTGCCCGAAGGCACCATCTTGTTCCCCGACGAACCGCTGCTGCGCGTCACCGCGCCGTTGCCGCAAGCCCAACTGCTGGAAACCCGTGCCATCAATCTATTGCACTTTCAAACCTTGATCGCCTCCAAGGCGGCCCGCATGGTGCTGGCTGCGCCGAACAAACAACTCGTCGATTTCGGTCTGCGCCGCGCGCATGGCGCCGAAGCCGGATTGCTCGCCGCCCGCGCCTCCTACGCCGTCGGTTTCGCCGGCACATCAACCGTGCTGGCCGGTCAGCGCTTCGGCATACCCATCTACGGCACGATGGCCCATTCATTCGTCGAAGCGTACGCCGACGAAGCCACCGCTTTCGAACACTTCGCCACGGCCAATCCCCACGACGTCGCCTTCATTCTCGATACGTATGACACCGAAGCCGCGGCCCACAAAGTGGTTTCGCTGGCGGCCCGGCTCGCCAAACAGGGTATCCAGGTGCGCGCGGTGCGGCTGGATAGCGGCGATCTGGCCGCGCACGCCCGGCGCGTGCGAAGAATTCTCGACGAGGGCGGCCTGAAGCAAACTCGCATCGTCGCCAGCGGCGGTTTGGATGAAGATCAACTCGCCGACCTCACGCGCCAAAACGCGCCCATCGACAGCTTTGGCGTCGGCACCCGGTTGGATGTTTCTGCCGACGCTCCATATCTCGATTGCGCGTACAAACTGGTGGAATATGCCGGCCAGCCGCGCCGCAAGCGCTCCGAGGGCAAAGCCATCTGGCCTGGCCGCAAGCAAGTGTATCGCTACGTCGCAACCGCCGGCCACATGGACCACGATCTGATCGCGCTGGAAAGCGACACCATCCGCGATGCTCATCCGCTGCTGGCCGAGGTAATGCGCGGCGGCCGCCCCGTCGATCAGCCGCCTACGCTCGATCAAATTCGCGATCGCACTCGGCAGCAATTGGAACAATTGCCGGCCCCTTGGAAATCCCTCGACCCGGCCCCTGAATTTCGGGTTGAAATTTCCAACTCGCTGCGTAACTTTGCGGACAAGTTGGACCAGAAACCTTCGTAGACAATCGGCCATGCAATTAGCCGTCGCCGCACGCCTGGCAAAAGAATTGATGCGCAAGCACGGCTTGCTCCCCAAGTGGCGATTCGCCTTTGATCGCGCCGTCGTGCGGTTCGGCTGCTGCAATTGGCGCAAGCGCAAAATCACGCTCTCTGCGCAACTCGTTCAAATGAACTCCGAACAGGCTGTGCGCGACACTATTTTGCACGAAATCGCCCACGCGTTAACGACCTCTCGCGCCGGCCACGGGCCCAAATGGAAGCGAATCGCTCAATCGATCGGCGCCAACGGCCAGCGCTGCTACGGCGACGAAGTCGTGATGCCTCCGCACAAGTACGTGGGCACCTGTCCAACTTGTCGCCGCACGGTCCGCCGCAACCGCCGGGCACGCGTATCCTGCGCCCATTGCGATCGAAGCTTTAATCCCAAGCATTTGCTCCGCTGGAGCGAATGCTCGCGGCGAAATTCGACTTCTTCGTAGCCGTGACTAAAATCCAGGTATCGCGGCGATCAAAAGCCGAGCCATTGGCACGTCTATTGCTCGCTGTTTGCGTTCTGCCGCGGCGACCCTGATTTGGGACCGCATTTTCCAGGCCAGCGGCATCGCGTTTTTGTTCGTGCCCATTTCCACCGTGGCGTACGTGGGCATTCCGCCCGGCAAAACCAACGATGCGTCCGCGTTGATCAATCTCTTTCGGAACTTGGGCGGCAGCGTCGGCATTTCACTGGCGCAAACCATGCTCGCCCGCCGCAGCCAGTTTCACCAAGCCCGGCTGGTGGAACATCTCACGCCCTACGACTTGCCCCATCGCCACGCACTTCAGCACTTACACCACATCTTGCCCCCCACGCACTCTCCCTTGGCGGCGCTTAATCAATCGTTGCAGCAGCAAGTGGGCATGCTCTCGTACCTCGACGTGTTTCACGTCATGGCGCTCACGGCCGTCGTCGTCTTCGCGCTCGTGTTCTTGCTGGGAAAGACCGAGCCGGGCCAGGCCGGTGCGCATTAGCACGACGGGCGTCAATGCCGCGCTATTTTGCGCGCTTACGGCGCGACGGGAGTTACCGCCGGCAGCGGCTCGGCTGAATCGGGCGACTGCGGCGCCAAATTACGAGGAAAATAGGGCGGCGGCCAATTCATGTCGTCCGGCTTGGTCGTTGGTTGCGGCGGCGCCGCACCGGCGCTGATGGCCTTCGGCGGGGCGATCTGTTCCGACGCGTTCCCATCGCTCGCGCCTTCTTGCGC
Source organism: Pirellulales bacterium (assembly GCA_963773925.1). Taxonomy (GTDB): domain Bacteria; phylum Planctomycetota; class Planctomycetia; order Pirellulales; family JADZDJ01; genus CAVRAW01. The sequence continues at coordinate 57,661 of CAVZDC010000018.1, read as the reverse complement.
GGCGAAGCACACGCCTCGGCGCAACACGTATCGAACTGCTGCCAGCCGCCACCCAAGGCCCGGTACACGCTAATCAAGCTCGCCGCAATTTTGCCGCGCGCCTGCGCCAGGTTGTCTTGTTGCGTCACCAACAGCGACTCTGTGTTGTACACCCGATTGAAATCGGTAATCCCCACTTTGAACTGCTCGTTCACCAATTCCACCGCCCGCGCCGTTTCCGCCACGCCCTGCTCCAGGCTGCTGGCTTGCTGTTGCGTCTGCAGGAAATTCACCAGCGCGTCCTCCACGTCTCGCCCGGCGTTCAACACTTTCTGCTGATAAGTGAATACCGCCTGCTGGTATTGGGCATCTTGCGAGCGCACATTGTTGATCAGCCGCCCATAATTCAGCAGGCTCCATTGCATGCTCGGCATCACGAAGCCGGTCACGCTCTTCGCATCGAACAGATCGCGAAAGTCATTTGAAGCGTAGCCGAGAAATCCATTGATGCTGAATCGCGGATACAAATCAGCTTCCGCCACCCCGATCCGCGCGCTTTGGGCCGCCACTTCGCGCTCCGCACTGCGAATGTCCGGCCGCCGCCGCAACAGATCGGCCGGTATGCCCACGGCAACTTCGATGGGGGCCTTGGGAATCGGCGCCGGCTGCAGCTTCGCCGCCAAATCCGTCGGCGACATCCCCAATAGCGTGCACAGTTCGTCGCTCGCCTGACGCACGCCGATCACGTACGGTGGAATGGTCGATTCAGTTTGCTTCTGATTCGATTTCGCCTGCCGCACGTCCAGTTCCGTGGCAGTGCCCGCGTTGAATCGATCGACCGCTAGTTGCGTCGATTTCTTTTGAATCTCCACGTTCGCCAACGCGTATTGCAGCCGCTCCTGATACGTCCGCAATTGCACGTAGTTCGTCGCCACTTCCGAAAGCAGCATCACCAGCACGTCGTGATAATCTTCCACCGCCACGCCCACCTCCGCATCGGCGGATTCGACCGTGCGGCGGTAGCGTCCCCAGAAATCCAATTCCCAAGAGCCGTTTAAGCCGGTCGCCCAAAAATCAAAATGCCCCGGCAGCGGCAGAATGACGTCGGGCACCTGCGCGTGAACGTAGTCGGTAATCGCCTGCTGACTTTGCGGAAACAAGTTGCCTGCCGCAATGGCCCGTTGCGCACGCGCCTGCAGAATCCGGGCCCCCGCCGTCTTCAGATCCACATTCTGTTGATATGCCGTGTCGATCAGATCGTTCAACGTCGGATCGTTGAACACGCTCCACCAATCGCAATCGGTCGCCGGCACCGTTTGCACGCGCTGATCGCTTTGTTCGATCCATTGCGGCGCAGTGTCGGCCGGCGGCTGACAATAATTCGGCCCGACTTTGAATCCGTTATGGACCCAATCGCGGAGGGTTGTCGTGCAGCCCGCCGCGGCCAGCGCTATGGCAATACACGTCCACACGGCCGCCTGCGCGCAATTGCCCGCACTGCGAACGTTTTTGAGCGATCGTCCATGAACTCTTGGCAACTACACGTCGGTCATTGAAATGCGCTTGACGCACGCTGTCCCATCCCAGTTGCTCTCCCGCCGACAAACTCGGCGCAACGCACAAACTCCGCGCAACCAGAATAAAGCGCACCAATATCGTCATCGAAGGAATCGCCCTCTCAACTTGAGCAAAGCTCAAGCAAGCTAAGGACTTACACAAGATAATGGGGGGTCCAGGCTGACTGCCACATTTGCTAGCAACCTGGGCATTCACCATCTCGTTGCACCCCGCTGGACTACTTGCCAGTAACAGATGCCTTATCTCGCTTACACTCCATCGGGTGGTAAGTAAGGAAAACCCTGATGTTAAATCCCAGTTCACACTCCTTGCCGTAAAGAGTGACAGCAAAGGAGGATTCGTTTATGCTGTTGGTTGGAAAAGTGGAGGTAAAGGGGCGCACCGGAGAAGAGGCATCCGCCACCATGGCCATCAAGAATTTTCTTAGCTGGATTGCCTTTCTGGCAGCCAGCAGTGTGGCGGCGATCGCCGTCGCGCGCGACAACACCATTCGCATCGTCACGTACAACATCGAAGATGACACTCCCGGTTTCGAAACCCCTGGCTACACCACGCCGCGCCCCGGTTTGATCCAACCTGCCACCAGTGGCGGCGCCTATACCGGCACTACTTCCGATGGCGGCGTGCTGCAAGGAATTGGCGAACTTCCTGTCGGTGCGAGCAACAACTTCCAGGCGCTCGACATCTTGGTGTTGCAAGAATCCACCAGTAACACCATCACCGTTGACCCCATTGTCAGTGCTTTGAACACCTATTACAGCACGCCCGGCATGTACGCCCGCAGCCCCGTTCAAGCTGGTCAGAATGGCAGCAACGATTTCGGCAATGGCCCGAACGCTGTGGTGTACAACACGCAAAAGCTAACCTTGATTGCTTCAGTGACGGCAGTCGATGCGAGCGGCGCAGGAAACGGCACGTACCGGGACGTTATGCGCTATGAATTCCGGCCAGTCGGTGGCACCTCGACCGACGATTTCTATATTTACGTCAGCCACTACAAGTCCGGCGGCAGTGGTAGCGACTTGAGTGCCCGCAATCTCGAAGCAACCAATATTCGCAACAATGCCGCCACCTTGCCGGCCGGTTCCCGCATTATTTATGCCGGCGATTACAACGTTTCAACTAGCAACGAAGCGTCCTATCAAAAAATCCTGAGCGGTTCCCAAATCAATGCCGGCATCGACCCCTTCAATACCACGGGCTCCACTTCGATCGACTGGACCGCAAACTCCAACAACAATCAAAAGAGCGATTCCGCCAGTTCGCTCGGCGCTCGTTACGACTTCATGCTGATGACGAGCGCTTTAAATCCGACGAATGCTTTTACTCCTTCGGGGTTCAACGCTACTTCCACTGGCCTGCAATTAATCACCAACACGTATCAGACCTTCGGAAACAACGGGACCACGGGGTATCACAGTAGCGTAAATTCCGCCGGCAACACCTCCCTGGACGGCGTCATCCAAAACGGCGGCACGTTTATCAGTGCTTCCGCCCTGAAACAGGACCTCCGCTACGCCAGCGACCATCTGCCTGTGATGGCCGATTTTTCCCTCGGCCCCGGCATTTCTGTCTGGAACGGTAGCGGTACCACCTCCAATTGGGGCACACCTCAGGATTGGGATAGTGCGCCGATCGACGGCGACGCTTTGCAGTTTGCCGGCTCAACACGCCTGTCCAATTCCAACACCTCCTTGAACGTCGTCGGCTCCATCACGTTCAATAGCGGAGCCGGCGCCTTTACCTTGTCCGGCAATGCCCTCACCAACCTCGGCGGCATCACCAATAATTCATCCAACACGCAAACAGTTAGTCTAAATCAAACATTGGGCGCAGCGCAAAGTTTCAATGCCGCCAGTGGCAGCCTTGCCGTCAACGGCACAATTGCCACCGGTGGAAATCTGCTGACAGTCACCGGCTCGAGCACCACCACCTTGGGTTCCACCGTCTCGGGTACCGGTGGAATTCATAAGACCGGCTCCGGCACGCTCGTTCTCAACGGCGGCAACACTTACAGCGGTGGCAACACGGTCGAGGGGGGCACTGTGCAATTGGGTAATACAAAAGGCCTCGGTGCCACTACCATCCCGTTCACCGTAAACAGCGGCACGCTCGACCTCCACGGCTTCAGCGCCGCCGTCGGTTCCTTGAACGGCACTGGCGGCTCCGTCCAATCAAATGTCCGGCGCCGCCACCCTAAGCGTTGGCGCAGTCACCGGCACGGGTTCTTATGCCGGACAGATTCAAGATGGTTCCGGAACAGTCGCGTTGGTCAAAACGGGTGTCGGCACTCAAACGTTGTCCGGCGCAAACTCCTACTCCGGCGGCACAACGATCACCAATGGCACAGTTCAATTGGGGCATGAATAGCGCCCTCGGCTCCGCCAGCGGCGATCTCACAATCAACGCCGGCACGCTCGATCTTCACGGCTTCAGCCCAACGGTGGGCGATGTGAACGGCAGCGGCGGCACCATTCGAAGCAACGTAGCCGGCAACGTCACATTCACAGTCGGCGGCGGCGGGAGCAGCGGTTCCTATTCCGGCAGTATCATCGACGGAAGCGGCCCTCTCGGCTTGGCAAAAACCGGCGCCGGCACCCAAACTTTGTCCGGCAGTAACACTTACACCGGCGGCACGACAGTCGGCGGCGGCACGCTGCAGTTAGGCAGTGCCAGTTCGCTCGGCTCCACCAGCGGCGCACTCACCGTCAACTCCGGCACGCTCGACCTCCACGCTTTCAGCCCCACGTTCGGAGCGCTGAGCGGCAGCGGCGGCGCCATCCAAACCAACGTCGCCGGCGCCGTCAATTCGACAGTCGGCAACGGCGGCGGAAGCGGTTCTTATTCCGGCACCGTTGCCAACGGTTCCGGCACGTCGGGCTGATCAAAACTGGCGCTGGCTCCCAAACCCTCTCCGGCAACAACTCTTACAGTAGTGGCACTACGGTGAACACCGGCACTCTCGTCGTCGGTCACGTCAATGGTTTGGGCACCGGTGGTCTGACGATCAACAACGCCGCCACCACCCAGTTGCAAGCTGGCTTGAGCTGGGCCCGTTGTGTTAACCAGCCTGACGGTCGCCGGCGGCGGCAGCCCCACGGCCACCTTGGATATCACCGACAACAACTTGATCGTCCACAACGGCAACCTGGCCACGTTGACCGCGCAGACCGCAGCCGCAGCCACCGTCAATCTCGATTGGACGGGCGCTGGTCTCACCAGCACCACAGCGCGTGACGATGCCAACGCCATCACGGCCGTGGGCATCATTCAAAACGACGATGGCGGCGGCAGCCCGCTGTACAGCACCTGGCCTCAAGGGGCCGATTCCGGCGGCGCCGTATCGGTCAGCGACTCCGATGTGCTGATCAAGTACACCTACTATGGCGACGCCGATCTGAATGGCGTGGTGGATCCCGGTATCGACTACGACCTCTGGTCGGCAGGCGTTGCCAGTGATGGTGCTCTGACAGGCTGGGAGTTCGGCGACTTCGATTACGACGGATCAATCAATCCCGGTATCGACTACGACCTCTGGTCGGCAGGCCTTGCCGGCCAAGGCAGCCCGTTGTCCGTCGGTGTGCAGCCGGTGCCCGAGCCCAGCACGCTGGTGCTGGCCGCATTGGGTCTGGCCGGAGTGGCGGCCTTTGCCCAGCGGAGGCGGTCGCGTTAGGTGAAGTCAGAACGCTTCAGAAAAGCAACGCCAGTTGCAAATTGGCAACTGCCGCTCACGAAGAATTCAAGCGCCTTACGGCGTTGCCATCTTTCTGCCTTCAATTCTGCCGGACGCATTCTCTCTTTGTGGCAGCGAATTCTCCATCGCGCCCTACATTTTCTGAGAACCCTGTATTGCGTTCCCACGCAATGCCGGATCGGCCGGCTTGTTAACCGGCCGCCCTAGTTGAAGTGTTCTAAGTTCGCGCATCGGAGGTGTATCATGTCCCGAAGTGGCCTGCAACAATATCGTACTCAATCTCAATCGAAGCGGAATAAACCATCGTGGAACGGCTCGCGCAATGGTAAGCCCACGACCCGAGAACTAGAAGGCGACTTGCTGAATACCGTGCGCCAATTCGGTTCGGACGTCAGTCGTTCGGTACGGCAGTGCGCCACGGGCTTGCGCAATGGCGCCGCCCAATATCTGAAGCAAGGCCGGAAGAGAGCTCGTTCTTTGGAAAAATCCGTCGAGCGCCGCATCGAACAGCGCCCGCTCTCGACGTTGATGGCAGCCGCCGGAGTCGGCGTCTTGATCGGCGTGCTGGCCGCACGGCGCCGCTAATTGCCCCGGGAGAAGCGCATCTCGCCGACGCATTCCTCGGCTTCCAACGATGCCGGAATGCACCGCCCACTGTCCCGCGCAGGGTTTCGTGGCGTGCATTCCGGCACTCCCCCGCGAAGCCATTTCCGCTGGGAGAATTCCGACCACCGGCGGCCGATCGCATACGCACAAGTCCGCCAGCACTAGAGCCTGGGGACAGAACTAATTTCCGTTGATCCAAAGTCGGTAACAGATGACAGTCGCCGCGAGGCTGAGGAACACTTGGTGCATGTCCGGATTGCGTTCCCAGCGGATACGCAAGCGGCGGAATTGATGAAACCAACTGATGGTGCGTTCAATGAACCAGCGAACTTTGCCTAAACCACGCTGGCCCTCACCGCGATGGGGAATACAGGGCTCGATGCCCAGCCAACGCACCAGCGCTTGCAGCTGCTCCGCCATCGAAAGCTTTGTCGGCCACCAGCGAAGCGGGTTTGCTTTTGGGATGGCCGGGCTTACCGCTCACCGCGGGGATGTCGATCACTAGCGGCAACAGCGTCGTGGAGTCGTGCTCATTGGCCGCCGCGGTTTGCCCGACCAAAGGCACGCCGTCCGCGTCGGTCAGCAGGCAATGCTTACTGCCCGCGCGGCCGCGATCCGTGGGATTCGGCCCCGTTTTAGCCCGCCCAGCGGCGCCTTCACCAGGCTGCAATCGACCAGCACTCTCGACCAATCGAGCTGATCGCCGCCTCGCAGTTTCGCCAGCAGCAGTTGATGCATCTGTTGCCAGAGTCCCCACCGTGACCACTGGCCGATGCGCCGCAGGCAAGTTTTGTAGGAACAGCCGAAGGCTTCGGTGGGCAAGTCCTTCCAGCCGATGCCGGTCTTCAGCACGAACAAGATCGCCGTCAGCACCGTGCGGGCATCTTTCGGCGGGTGACCGCCATCGGGTGACGGCTTGTACTTCGGAAACAACGGCTCGATCTGGTTCCATAGTTCATCCGGCAACAATTTGCAGGCCATGGCGGTGTCCTCCGTGCTTGTGCGCTATGGGCAACCACAAAAGGACATCATCCTGATCCAACCACAGTCGTCAAATCAACACCAGTTCTGTCCCCAGGCTCTAAGCGGCCTTGCCGCTTCCCCAGTGGCCGCGCGTCGTCTACGATGATAACGCTTCGACGGCCCAAATCTTCCGATCGAACAAGGCGCGGCGTATGTCGAAATCACAAATTGCCTTAGGTGCCTCGTTCATCTGCTGCGGGCTGGCGATCGCCTTGGCAATTTCCGCCTGGGCACAACCCCCTCAACGAAACTTTCGCGGTGCGCAACCGCGCGGCGAAGATCCCCCGCGCAACGGCGGCGACAACGCAGTTCCGCCGGGCGGCGGCCCTCGGCCCGAGCCGGGAACGGTGTTGCCTCCGTTTGTGCGCGATCAACTCCAACTCACCGACGACCAAAAGAAAAAAATCGCTGACCTGGAAAGCGACGTCAAAGCCAAGCTGAAGAATATTTTGACCGACGACCAGATGAAGAAAGTCGAAGATCTCATGCAGCGCGGTCCAACGGGAATGAACGGCCCGCGCAGCGGCCCGCAAGATCGCAACGGCCGCCAGCAACGGCAAAACCGCAGTGGCTCTGCGCGGCCTTCGATAAATGAGAAAATTCTCGCGCCTGCCGACGTGCCTCCGGAGTTACAACAAATCGCCAAGCAATTTCACAAGAACGTAAAAGTATCGTTCACCAACAGCGACATGATCATCCAAAGCAACGGCATCCCCGATCATGAAACCGGGCATTTCCCCAACGCCGACAACCCAAACACGATCCGCCCACAAAACTACCGCTTTGTAATCCCGCTTCATCCCCAGCGCGCGGAAACCACCACGCCTACGCCCATGGGTCCGATCGGCGTGGCGATCAATGGGGTGCCGTTTTTCAACCAGTACAACGCCCTGCGGCAAAACGCCGTTGCAGGCCCCACCGCCGAAGTATTCGATTCCTGCTGCGGCCATCCCGACGAAATGGGCCGCTATCATTACCACAAGTATCCGGTCTGCGTTCACAACCCGTTCGAAGACCAGGAGCAACCCGGCAAGCATTCGCCCCTGATTGGCTACGCCTTTGATGGATATGCGATATTTGGCCCCAACGGCGAAAATGGAGGGCCGCCGACCGATTTGGACGAGTGCAACGGCCACACCGACAGCCAGCGCGGCTATCACTATCACGTAACCGCCGGCTACCCATACATTTTGGGTGCCTATCGCGGCGTCGTGGAGCGCGCGAATTTCGATCAGCCTGCACCGCAGTAATCGCTGGCTGTGCTTCCGCAGTGCCGCAACGATGCAGTCCAATGTATTGAACGCGCAATCTCGCGCAGTCATTTCAGCAGAACTTTTTCCTGATAATTTTTTCTAAATAATTGACAAGCGCGCCATAGTGTGAGACAATCACGCTTGTTAAGGGTCAAACACTCTATTGTTTGCAGTTGCACGCCGGCTCCGGAACCCGTCGCCGCAATGTCCGCGGGGCAAACCGGAACAGAATCAGAGCCTGCCCTGCCTTCCATCCGTGATGGATCTTCGTGAGCCTACCCGCGCTCATCGCGCTCTCACGCAGTCCCAATCTCGATCGGTCGCGGTGCGCAAATAGGCTCCTTCCCAATCACCCCTCGCAGCCGGGAGCGCTACCATGAGAAAGCACGCCAACAACCCTCGAACCATATCCTTTGAACCACTCGAACCGCGAGTGGTCATGTCGGCCAGCACTTCGACCGCAACGTCCGCCCTGTTGAATCTCCTCTATTCGATCGACGGCACGGGAAACAACTTGGCCAATCCCAACTTCGGAGCGGCCAACCAGCCATTGTACCGCGGAATCGTGGCCGCCAATTACGCCGACGGCATTTCGGCTTTGAACGATAAAGCCGCAACCAACTCCAGCGTCGCCCTGCCCAGCGCGCGGGCGATCAGCGACCTGCTGGGCACGCAAACCGAAAGCATCCAGGATAGCCGGGACCTGTCGGCGTTCATCTACGCCTGGGGACAATTCATCGATCACGACGTCGATCTCACGCCCGACGGCGGCGCGTCCGTGCCCATTTCGGTGCCTGCCGACGATCCGCAATTTGCCGGCACGACGCTGCCGTTCACCCGCTCGCTGACCGACCCAACGACCGGCACCGGCCTCGACAACCCGTTGAATCAGATCACCGTCATCACCTCGTTCCTCGACGGTTCGCAGGTGTATGGCTCCGACGCCGCACGGCGCCGCGGCCTTGCGCACCTTTTCCGGCGGCATGCTGAAAACCAGCGACGGCAACTTGCTGCCCTTGAATTCCGCTGGCCTGATCACCATGGCCAATAGCAGCCCGTTTCCCGACACCGATATGTTTATGGCCGGCGATATTCGCGGCAACGAGAATATCGAACTGACGGCCATTCAAACTCTGTTCATGCGGGAGCACAACCGCCAGGCGTCGATTCTGGCGAAACTGCATCCCGATTGGACCGACGAGCAGCTCTACCAGGGTGCCCGGCAAATTGTAATCGCCGAAATTCAGTCGATCACGTTCAATGAGTACCTCCCGGCTCTGCTTGGCCGCGGCACCATCACGCCCTACGCCGGATACGATCCCGACAGTAAATCCCGGCATCGCGCCGGAATTCTCCGAGGCCGCCTTCCGCGTCGGCCATACGCAGCTCGACGACGACGTCGAGTTCTTCCAGAACAATGGCTCGGCGCTTAATTTCTCCATCAACCTGCCGGGCTTCGGCACGGTCGAACGTCGACGGCGAAGTCGAACTCGCTGAAGCGTTCTTCAATCCCTACATCTTGAGCACGGGAGGATCGGATGTCGAAGGAGCCCTCCTCAAGTATCTCGCCTCGACCGTCGCTCAAGCCGTCGATGGCCCGATGGTCGACTCGGTGCGCAACATCCTCTTCGGCGCCCCGGGCACCGGCGCGGGCGGAATGGATCTGTTCGCGCTCGACGTGCAGCGCGGCCGCGATGTCGGCCTCCCCACCTTCAACGAGGCCCGGGTGGCCTACGGCTTGCCGGCCGTGACTAAATTTAGCCAGATCTCCAGCGATCCGGCGATCCAAGCTCAGTTGAAGCAATTGTACGGTAATGTGAACAACGTCGAATTGTTCGTGGGCGGACTGGTCGAAGATCACGCCCAGGGAAGCAGCGTGGGTCCGACCTTCCAGGCCATCATCGCCAACCAATTCGAACGCATCCGCGATGGCGATCGGCTCGTGGTACCAGAACATCTTCTCAGGCGCAATTGCGAGCGATCCAGAACACCACGCTGGCCGATATCATTCGCGCCAACTCCAACACGTTCAACCTGCAAGACAATGTGTTCCAGTTCCACGCGAATATTTCCGGCACGGTGTCGAGCCTGGTGTCCACGCTTGTCGAAATTCGGTACGGTCAACCAGTTAAAAGGACTTGTTGGCATCACCGTGAACCTGATCAACGTAGCCGACAATGAAGTTGTGGCCAGTACCACGACCGACGGCCGCGGCAACTACAGCTTCGATATCACCGAAGCGGCCCAGTATCCAGATCCAGATTTTGGTGTCGGCCTCCGGCGCCACGCTAAACTTGCCGCTTACCAAAACAGTGAATGTCACGCGCGGCGACCAGTTCTTCGATGGCATCGATTTCATCCTGCCGTCCGCGATCACGCCGACTCCCAGCCCCAGACCACCCGTCGGACATCACACATTCCACCACTCTTCCGATTGGTGGTGGTACCGGCGCTGAGCGTATCTAACTGGATGCTGAATTCGCTTTTGCTTCCTCGCCACTGGCACCTATACTGGCACTGAAATCCAGTGCCCGTACCAGTGCGAGTGGTAGAGGACAAAAGTGGCCGCCCAGCTTCAAAACAACATCATCTGCCTGGCTGTCGATCGGCTGCACGCCGGGTATTTGGGGGCCTACGGCAACACGTGGATCAATACTCCGGCGCTCGATCGACTGGCGGCCGAGTCGTTCCTGCTCGATCGCGCGATCATCGATTCGCCGCGGCTCGAGCTGCTCTACCGCTCGCTGTGGCAGGGCCTGCACGCCATGGTCCCGGCGGCCATCGCCAGGCAGCATCAATCGTTGCCGGAGCAATTTGCCCAAGCAGGCTGGCAAACGGTCCTACTGGCCGATGACGCAGCAGTGGCGGAACACGCGCTGGCAACGCCTTTCTCCGAGCGCGTGCTGCTGAAACCCGCCGCGCACCATCACGCCGTGGCGGAAACCGCGGAAGCGACACAAACTGCCGAATTCTTCGCCGCCGCGGTCGGCCAGCTTCAGCAACTCAAGCCGCCGTTTTTCTGGTGGTTGCATACGGCCGCATTGGGCAGCATCTGGGATGCGCCCTTGGGATTTCGGGAACAATACCGCGACGAAGACGATCCGCCCGCCGCAACATCGTTTGCAGTGCCGAACAAATTATTGCCGGAGCAGTTCGATCCCGATCAGCTATTGGGCATTTCGCACGCCTATGCCGGACAGGTGACGCTGCTGGACCAATGGGTCGGATCGCTACTAGCCTCGATCGACGAATTGGGGCACGCGCAACACGCTTTTAGTACTGCTCTCGCCGCGCGGTTTTCCACTGGGCGAACATCGCCGCATCGGCCCCTGCGACGACGCGTTGTATTCCGAACTGACACATGTGCCCGCAATGTTGCGTTTCCCCGATGGGCTGGGCGCCGCCGATCGCTGCGCAGCACTGGTGCAAACTGCCGACTTTTCAGCCACAATTCTCAATTGGTCCAGCCTAAATCCATCCGACGACCAACCCCCGATCGCCGGCCACGGCCGATCGCTTGCTTCCGCTCATCCACGGCCATCGATTTGCCGAATTCGATCGGGCCTGCATCACCGCGCCGCCGAACCAAAAGGCCATCGTCACGCCCGCCTGGTCTCTGGGCACCTCGAGAAAACACAACGCCGAACTTTTCGCCCAGCCGGACGACTGGTTTGAAGTGAACGAAGTTTCCAACCGCGCCCCGGAAGTCGTCGAGCAACTCCGCACCGCGCTGCACGAATTCGAAAGCGCCTGTGAATCCGGCGCCGCAGGCACGCTATCAAAGCTGCCAACAGAGCTGATTCACGGCATCGAATAGCCGCGCCGGCAGCTTCTCACGCAAAGCCGCAAAGTCGCCAAGGGAAATACCTGCAAACAGGAAGAGATCGGCGAAATAAGGGATCACGCAAGCATCTTCCCATATTGCGTGACTTCTCTCTTCTTCTTGGCGTCTTTCCGCCTTTGCGCGAGAACCATCTGGTCATCCGGCTGAGCCGATTCGGCGACACCCTAAATTCTGCCGCGGCTTGACCTTCGGAATGCAAACCGGCCTGGGTCGGCGAGTCGCTTGCACCTATAATCCGCCTCCTTTTTCTCCGGGATTTCCCCGGCAAGATTTCAAGGACGAAGTTACCGCCTGGAAGCATTCATGGTCGGACACGGAAGTCCGGGCATTCGCTGTGCGCTGCGCCTGCGCAGGCCGGTCGAACTGCGCACCGCAGCAGTTGGCTCCGACGCTGTGCGCCGTGGCCGATTCTGCTGCTGGCCACGATCGTTTTGCGCCCTGCGACCAGCGCCGCCGGCCGAGCCAACCATTCAACTGCGCGTCATCTGGGGCGGCAGTTCCGAGCCCAATAGCGAACGGCAGTGGAACGGCGCCATTTCCATCGATCACGGCACGCTGGGCATGGTGCGCTCATTGGGAACCGAGGCCGACGAGCCCGGCTCGATGTGGCTGGATGGCAACCGCATTGAAATACATCCCCGCAGTGCGCGATCCACCGACGGCGTCGATATCCTGGCAACCGCGCCTTTAGACGCCACGCTAACCGTGGAATTGGGCGAGCCGCAAAAGCCCGAAACCACCACCGCCAGCCGATTCATGCTCAGCGAATTGCTGGAAAAGCCATCGACCAAAATTATCGACAAGCAGGGCGACCGGCTCACCGTGCGCCGCACGCCGGGCGATCTGCTGCGCTTGATTCCCCATCGCGAGCAGCTCGTGTTTTCTCCAGGCGAAACCTTCGAATTCGACCTGGAGCCGCGCCTTCTGCCCGTGGCCGCCGGCACGTCACTGCAACTTAAGGCCCGGCTGATCGCCACCGGCGCCGGCAACGAGCTGGGCGTGCAAGAGCAAGTCGTCAAAACCACCTCCCAGGAAACGTCGCCCCCCAGCACCGCCTGGCGGTTCAAATTGCCCGAGAAGGAAGGCGTGTACGACGTGATCATCGAGGCGTTGGAACCGGCGTCGCTGCGCTGGAACAAGCCCAAGCTGATCGCCGAGCGCCACGTGCAACTGATCGTGGTCGACAATCAGCCGCCGGCAAGCGCCTCCGAAACCAACGCCGCTTGGACGCGCGTCACCGAAATCGATCCGGCCAACAACAGTTGGTACGATCGTGTCAGGTCTTGGTCGATATTGCCGGGCGTCGTGCAAGGCCCGTTCGGCATCGGCGATTTGCAAATCTGGCAACATCCCGACGCTGGGCGCGGCGGTGCAATTGGCCGCCAACACCGCCGGCTCCGAACCGCACTGGGAGGCGTATCCGCTGTCGATCAATCGTCCCGGCACGCCGCACATTCTGGAAGTCGAATATCCCAGCGACGTGCCGCAAACCTTGGGCGTCAGCATCTTGGAGCCCAACGCCGCGGGATCCATGACTTCGATCGGGCAAGATTCCGGCATCTACGTCGTGGACGCCCCTTCTTCCTCGGGCCCGAAAATGTTGCGGCATCGCGTCATCTTCTGGCCGCGCACCAAAACGCCGCTGGTGCTGTTGTCGAATCACCGCGACGGCAGCCGTGCGGTGTTCAGCAAAATTCGCGTGCTCGCCGGGCCGGCCAAACTGCCGCGCGCCTTTCCCCCGGGCGATCTGCCGGAGCGTTTGCTCGCGGGATATTTCAGCCGCCCCTTGGTGCCCGAGAACTTTGGCGCCGTCGAAACACTCGATGCCGCCAGCGGCCGCAGCCTCAAAGATTGGCAAACGTTTTACCAAGGCGCCTCGCGCTTGGTGGAATATTTGAACTACGTGGGTTATGGCGGCCAGATGCTCACCGTCATGGCCGACGGCAGCACGATTTATCCCAGCGCTCTGATCGAGCCTACGCCCAGGTATGACAACGGCATCCACTTCGAATCGGCCCAAGATCCAGTGCGCAAGGACGCCTTGGAGTTGATGCTGCGGTTATTCGATCGCGAAGGATTGAAACTCATCCCCACGCTGCAGTTCGGCGCTCCGCTGCCCGAGTTGGAAACTCGGCTGCGAATCGGCGGCGACGATGCCGCTGGAATTCAGTTGATCGGCCCGGAGGGTACCCCGTACGTCGACAAGCATCCGCCGCTGCCCGGGGTGGCACCGCATTACAATCCGCTGAATCCGTTGGTGCAGGAAGCCATGTTGGCCGTGGTGCGCGAACTGGTGCAGCGCTACAAGGATCACCCCTCCTTCGCCGGACTGGCAGTCGAATTGTCGGCAGATAGTTTCACGCAGCTTCCGGGCGAGCTCTGGGGCTTGGACGACGCCACCATCGCGCGCTTCCAGCGCGAAACTGGCGTCGAAGTGCCAGGCTCCGGCGATACCCGATTCGCCCAACGGGCACAATTCCTGGCCGATCCCGCGCAAGCCAAAGCATGCGAAGCCTGGCTGAACTGGCGGGCCGAAGTGCTGGCCCATTTCTACCGCCAAGTGCACAGCGAACTGATTTCCGCGCGGCGCGACGCCATGCTGTATCTGGCCGCCACAAATTTGTTCGACAGCCCCGATGCTCAGCGGCGGTTGCGCCCCACCCTGCCCCCCGCCGACCGCGTCGACGACGCGCTGCTTTCGCTGGGTATTCGCCAGGAGCTGTTTCGCGATGAACAGGGCGTTACGCTTTTGCGGCCGCAGCGCCTGCTGCCGCCCGGCTCGGTGGCGGTGCAAGCGGTCGATATCCAACTCAACCGCGCAGCGGATTTCGATGCCACGCTGCGCACTCAAAATACTCCGGGTGCGCTGTTTTTGCATGAGCCGCAACGAATTCGCCTGGCCTCGTTCGACACCAAAGGCCCCGCGGGCAAAGAAAAAACCAATCTCTCGCTGATGTCGGAATTCTCCCCCGCCGATCGCCGCAATCGGCAGCGATTTGTGCACGCGCTAGTCACGCTCGATCCGGTGGCCATGTTCGACGGCGGTTGGCTGATGCCGCTGGGCGAGGAGGAATCGCTGGCCGACATCGTCGCCGCTTATCGCCGCTTGCCGGTCGGCAAGTTCGAATCGCTAACCGAACCGGCTTCGCTGGTAACCATCCGTCAGCTTTCCACCCGCAGCAGCACCTATGCCTATCTGGTGAACGACTCCGATTGGCCGCTGACTGTGCAACTGCAGCTCAAAATGCCGCCAGGATGCCGCATTCAGGAGCTTAGCGGGCGGCGTCGGCTTCCGGCGCCCAGCGGCGAGACGTGGTCCGTATCGCTGGAACCGTACGACTTGATTGCCGTGCGATTTTCGTCTCCCGACGCGCGGCTGTCGGATCCGCATCTGGCGGCCGATGAAAAATTGAAAACGGCGCTGGAGCATCACGTGCAACATCTTCGCCAGCGGCTGGTCACGCTGCTTTCAAACCCGCAACCACTGCCGCTATTGGCCAATCCCAACTTCGCAATGCCGGCCAAAAACGGCCAGATTCCCGGGTGGTCGCTGGTGAATCCCGCGACGGGAGAAGTGATCTTGGATGCCGACATCCCGCCCCCTTTGCCCGCCAAGCCCGCGAATAAACTCACCGCCCGCCTCACGAGCAAAGGCCCCGTCGTTTCGCTGCACAGCGATCCGTTCACTCCGCCCACGACCGGACGATTGAGCGTGCTGATGTGGCTGCGCACCGAGGACGTCGCGAAACAACCGCTCGCTGCGATTGGCGATTGAAGGCGAGCACGACGGCAAGTCCATACTACGTGTTTGCCCCCGTCGGGCTGGGGCGGCCGCCGGCACAGCAGATTCAACAGGAATGGTCGCAATTCCTGCTGCAGGTCGATGATCTGCCCGTCACCGGCATGGACAATCTGCGCGTGCGCTTCGACCTGATGGGCCCGGGCCGCGTGTGGATCGACGACGTCCAGCTCTTCGACCTGTATTTCAATTCCGAAAATGAAACGGCGCAATTGAAAAAGATCGTCGCCCTGGCCGATTTCCAACTTCAATCCGGCAAGCTGGGCGATTGTCTGCGCGAACTGGACGGTTATTGGCCCCGCTATCTTGCCGCGTATGTTCCGCTTCTGTCCGGTCCCCTGGCGAATCAGCAGCCGCAGCAGCCGGCCGGAAACCAACCGCCACAAAACCCGCCCGCAAAACAGGCCAGCAAACCCAGCGGCCCCATCGATTGGCTGCGCAGCAGGTGGTAACAAACTATGTCCAAGGCAATGATCGTGGTCCCCTGTTTCAACGAAGCGCACGCGCCTTTCCACGCTGCGTTTCCGCGAATTCGCGGCAGCCTTCTCCCAGGTGCGCTTCCTGCTGGTCAACGATGGCAGCCGCGACCATACGCTGCTACTGCTGGAGCAACTGCGCGAAAGCAACCCGACCTGCTTCGAAGTGCTGAATCTCGTGAACAATTGTGGCAAGGCGGAGGCGGTTCGCCGGGGAATGCTGTATGCGGCGCGCTGGCAGTCCAGCTACATGGGCTTTTGGGACGCCGATCTGGCGACGCCGCTGGACGCGATTCCCCAGTTCATCGCTGCGCTCGATCGCCGTCCGGAGGCCTTGCTCGCCATCGGCGTGCGCTTGCCGCTTTTGGGTCATCGCATCGAGCGGCATCCGCTGCGCCGCCGCCTGGGGAAGATGTTTTGCTACGCGGCATCGCTACTTGCTCGGCGCACTGTTCGCCGACACCCAATGCGGCGCCAAACTGTTCCGCGCCACGCCGGAGGTTTTCGCGCTGTTCGCCCAGCCGTTTCACTCGCACTGGATCTTCGACGTGGAAATCCTGGCCCGCCTGCTATCGCTGCGCTACCACGAATCGCCCACGCCGCTGGACGACTGCCTCTACGAACTTCCGCTGGATCGCTGGCAGGATGTCGCCGGCTCGAAACTGAAATCGACCGATTTCCTCAAGGCATTCGTGGAGCTAACCGCCATCTGGTGGCACTACTTGCGCCCGGCGCACCGCCGCTCGCGATGCCGGCAACTTCGGCCGGCGAGCACTCGTATGCCGCAGGCGATACACGACGCCGCGCGGCCTGAATCAATGCCTGGCTTCTTCGCTGCGCTGGGCGACCGCCGTCTTTCGCGCCAGCACAAGTACGGTGCCGCTGCGCGGAAATTCCGGCCGGCGATCCACGATCACAATCTCCGCCGGCAACTGCGCCTTCAGCCGTGCAAAATGTTCGGCCGTGGTCACCACAAACGAATCGCTTGATTCATTAAGAAACTCCACCACGCGCTGCAAGTTCTTGCACGCGTCCACGCGCTCGCCGGTGTAATACACCAGGCTGGGGCGGAAATATCCGAACTGCGCCACGTGCGGCGTCCCTTCGGCGTGCTGACGGATCGATTCGGCCACGCCCGGGCTGGGCTGGTATCGATCCAATCGTACCGCCACGACCGCAAACAGCGCCAAGCAAAATGCGGCGGCGGTAACCGACAATCCAAAGGCTGCCGCACGCCGCCTTTGCAATTCTGCCAGCGCCAGGCAAGCCACGCCGCCGGCAATCAGCAGCGCGCCTAATAATCCAACCGCTGCTAGGTCACTTTGTAATTCCTTAGCTAGACCAAGCCGCTCCAGCAGCGATCGGCCCCCGACGTTACCGAATGCCACTAGCTGCGCTGCCACGGCCGTTGCCAAACCAACCAACACGAGCGATCCGAACGACAGCCGCGGCCACCAGCGATGCACGCTCTCCGGCCGGGTCAGCCAACGATCTAAAAAGCACGCCGTCGCCAGCGCCAATGCCGGATATGCCGGCAGCACATAATTGGGCAGTTTCGTGCTGGCCAGCGAAAAGAAACCGACGAATGCCACGATCCAGCACGCCAGAAATTTCGCCCCACGCTGGATTTGCTCCCGGCCACGGCAGCGCCGCGCCAAATCGATCGTCGTCGGTATGCCGAATATCGACCACGGAAAAAATCCCGCCAAAATCGCCGGCACGTAATACCAAATTCCGCCGCTGTGATTGTCCATGGCGCTGGTAAAGCGGCCGAAATTCTGCGTGCCGAAGAATTCCTTCAAAAACGCGCCGTGCGTTCGCCAGCCGACCAGCGCGAACCACGGCCCGGCCACCACCAGCACGGTGATGATCGCCGTCACCGGCCGCATCGACCACGCGGCGTGCAAAATCCGCCCCGGCGTAAAACGGCGCAAGAATAAGACCACTCGATCGCCCCAGGTAGCGTCGGTCGGCAGGCACCCAATCGGATCGCGCACCAGTAAATACAGTCCCAGCGCCGCCCCGGGCAGCAGCACGCCGATCGGTCCCTTCACTAGCACCGCCACGCCCATCGTGGCGTAAACGCTGACCCACGTCAGCCAGGGCAGGGCGGCCGGATCGGCAGCAGTTGTTTCGTCTTGCCAATTCTCATGCCGCGCGAACAAATACAGTGCCAGCGTGCAAAACAACACCAGAAAACTATCCGGCGTCGCGGCCCGCGCCACCACGTCGAACATCAGTGCCGTGGTCATCGCCAGCCCGGCCCACAGGCCAACGCTGGCGTTGAACATTCGCCGGCCGATATGGTACGTCAACAGCGCCGTCGCCACCCCGCACACAGCCGACCAGAACCGCGCGGCAAATTCCGTCACGCCGAACATATAAAATCCGGTGCGCATCATCCAAAACATCAGCGGCGGCTTGTGCGCGAACAGCTCGCCGTTGAAGTACGGCACCACCCATTCGTGACGTTGGTGCATCTCCACGGCCGAACGGGCGAAAAACGCTTCGTCCTGATCCCACAGCCGCGTGGCCCCCAAATTTGTGAACAACACAACCGCCGCCACCGCGGCGATGAATAGCTGATGTCGGACCGATTGCCGCATGGCGACTCCCTTCGCGCTTGCGATGCCCAATTCCGTAAAATACCTTGGCGTGCGGATAAGTTATAGACTGGCAGCCCGTAGGCCAACTCCATATCGCGGCAAAACCACCTTGCTAGCATCGCCCGGTGCTACCGGTCGAACCGTTTGCCAATCGTGATTCTTCCATCCCCGATGCGATAGAAGTCGCCGATTTCGCCGAGCAACCGATAGCCGCGCCGGCCATAAAAAGCGCGCGTCGACTCGTATGCCGCCGTCGATGAAGTTTCCGCCAACAGCCAGCGACCGGCGGCCGCGCAAACCCGACGTTCCACTTCCTCCAGCAATTGCCCCCCGATTCCCCGCCGCTGCTCATCCGGCGAAACCACAATCCAATACAAATTGAATGTCGCATCCGTCATCGGCCCCAACCCGTAACACGCCCAGCCAAGAATTTTGCCTCCATCCTCCGCGATCAGCACCTGATAATCTCCCGAACTGCCCTCTCGCTGCGCTTCACAAATCAGTTCATCCGCGACGGCGACTTCATCTTCTCTAAATGCTCCGCAAGCACAGGTCAGCTCCACCAGAGCCGGCCGATCATCCTTACCAATCGCGCGGAGGACGATGTGCGAATTTTGACTTCTGCTTTCCGCCTTCTGCCTTCCGCCTTCTGCCTTCCGCCCTGCCGCCGTCTGCACCAATTGCTGCGCAAACTGTGCATAACCGATGCCATCCGCCGTAAGCATTCGCGCCAATCCCGCTGTGGGCACTAAATCCGGATTGGCATTCACTTCAAGCACAAAAATGCTTCCCTGCTCATCGACGCGCAAATCAACCCGCGCATAATCGCGGCAGCCAGTCAGTCGATACGCCTCCGTGGCAACCGCATTCATTTGTGTTGCCAATTCAGCTTCGATTCTTCGCACCGACAGCGAACCGGCGTCGCTCGATCCGCAGCGCTGCCGACATCCCATTTGCCGGCGTACGTCACAATCGGCCACTTCGCTTCCGGCGAGCTGCAAAACTCAATTTCTGCAATCGGCAATGCATGCAGCCCAGGCAATTCGATAATTCCCACGTTGAATTCCCGGCCGGCAATATAACGCTCCACAAGCACGTTGCCGTAGCGCTCCTGAATGTTGGCCACTTGTCGCACGAGTGCCGGCCAATCGCTGACGACCGATTCCTGGCCAATTCCCAAGCTCGCATCCTCGCGCCGGTTTGATAAACAGCGGCCCCTGCTGCAGCCAAGATCGCGAATGGAGATTCCGGCGCCGGCTGATGCGGCGATATCTCGACAAACGGCGCCGTCGGCACCCCGGCGCCAGCCAGCAACCGCTTGGTTTGCGCCTTGTTTCGAGTCAAAGCCAGACATTCCGGCGGCGCACCGGTATACGCCAGCCCAAGTGTTTCCAGCAGCGCCGCAATATGCGCCTCGCCGGCCGAATCGCCGGCAAAACTCTCGCACAAATTCAAGACAACATCGGGCCGCAAATCATCGAGTTGCCGAGCCAGCATCGCAGACCGATGCACTCGCCGGCAATTCGACCACCCGATGACCCGCAGCGCGCAACGACTCAGCCGAGCGCGGCGACCGATTCCAGCACGCCTGCTTCGGAGGCCCGATCAGGATGACTCGCCCCCAGCACCGGCGCGTTGTACAGCACGCAAACGTGCAGCGATTGTGCCACGGCTAGATCGGGGCAGGTTGTGAAACAGAGCTAATCGATGCATCCGCTGACGCCAGCCGCGCAGCGCCGCGCCGACAATGCGGCCGATCAATTCCTGAAAGCCAATTTCCATCCCCTCGGCCAATAGCACCAGATCGCTGGCGCCGGGCGCCAGGCCCGGCAGCGGATTGGCTTCGAGAAAGTACGGCACGCCGTCGCGCAGGCGGAAATCGATCCGCGCCACGTCGCGGCAACCCAGCGCGCCGAATGCCGCCAGCGCCGCCTCGCGCACCGCCGCTTTATCGGCCAGGCTCAGCCGCGCCGGCGTTTCGTACCTCACCTGCCGCCGCCAATCGCGCTTCACATCCAGTCCGTACAAAAACGGCCCGTCCGATTCCAACGGCTTGATGCGCATCACGCCGAGAATCTGCGGCGGCGCGTTGCCTACCATCCCCACGGTTAGTTCGTCACCGTCGATAAAATCCTCCACCAGCGCCGGCTGCCGATAAACTTCCCGACAGCGCCGACCGCATCGCGCAATTCCTCCCGATCGCCGACCAAACTGCTGCGCGAAATGCCTTTGCTGGAGCCCTCGAACGCCGGCTTCACCACCGCCGGCAGCAACGCATCGAGCTGTTCCGCACACTGGTCGATCGACTCGTCCACCAACATGCCCGCCGGAACCGCCACGCCGGCGCTCGCGCACCAATCGCTTCGCGCAGTCCTTGTCCAATGTGGCCGCCAGCGTCAACGGATCCGATCCCGTGTACGCAACGCCGAACATTTCCAGCACCGCCGGGGCCCACGCCTCGCGGCACCGGCCAATGCCTCTTCCCTCGGCAATGTTGAAAACCAATTCCGGCAACGGACCATCGAGCAATCGTCGCACCAGCGGCAGGCCATCTCCCAACAGCTCTACGTCATGGCCCAGCCACCGCAGCGCGGCCGCAATCGCGGCAATGGTTTCCGGCGAATCGAATTCTTCCTCGTCGTCGGTGCCAACACATTGCCGCCATGAGCATCAGCCGATCGAGCGGTATATGTCAAACCGATCTTCACGATGAAAAACCTGGTGATAACTCACTTGCGCGGTTTCGCTCTACCGTTGCCCGACAACTCGTTCTTAGAAAACGGTTCGGCTTGTTTGCGGCGGCGCGAGTGCCGCGCCCCGCCCGGCGGCACCAACGGCCGACCATCGCCGCTAAGCACCGCCGCCACGCCTTCCGGCGGCAGCGAGTCGTGCTGCGCAACTTCCGCCGACCCGATCGGCCGCTTGATCTCCCGGAGTATAGCGGAAAATCATCCCCTCGTAGTTCCGCAGCACCAACGCATTTTCGGAAGCCGAGATCAAGTAATTCGGCGAAAGCGGAATTTTGCCGGCCCCATGCAGGCCGTCGATCACGTACGTCGGCACCGCCAGCCCGGAAACATGGCCGCGCAGCCCCTCGATGATTTCGATTCCCTTCCAAGCGGAGGTGCGGAAATGCCCCGCCCCGGTCACCGGATCGCAATGGAACAGATAGTACGGCCGCACTTTAATGCGCAACAGGCCGCGCACCAGCTCGCGCATCGTTTCCACCGAATCGTTCACCCCCTTCAACAGCACCGAATGATTGTGCACCGGCATGCCGGCGTTGACCAACACGCGGCACGCCCGCGCGGCTTCCGGCGTGATTTCCCGGGGATGATTGAAGTGCGTTTGAATCCAGATTTTCTCCGCCTCGGCCAGCAGATCGACCACTTCCGCATCGAACAGCCGCTGCGGCAGCGTGACCGGCACGCGCGTGCCCACCCGAATAACATCCACATGTTCGATCGCCGCCAACTGCTCCACGAACCACCGCAGCTTGGCAATGGGCAGCGTAAGCGGATCGCCGCCGGAAAGAATCACGTCGCGGATGGCCGTCGTGCGGCGGATATATTCGATCATCTGCCACTCGTCGTGACTGGGCGCATCCCAACCGTCGCGATCCATCGTCACGCGCTTGCGGGTGCAAAACCGGCAGTACATGCTGCACACCGGCGTGGTGATCACCAAAGCCCGATCCGGGTAGCGATGTGTGATGCCCGGCACCGGCGAATCTCGATCCTCCTCCAGCGGATCGTTCAGCTCGATGCTCCGATCCCCAATCGCCTCCTGTGGCGAAGGCACGGCCTGCAAGCGGATGGGATCGTGCGGATCGTGCGGATCGATCAGCGAGAAATAATACGGCGGAATCGCCATCCGATATTTGGCTTCCAACTGCATTCCAGCGCCGCAACGTGCTCGGCCGACATCGGCAGCAATTCAACCAGTTCCGCCGTCGTGCGAATCGCGTGCTGCCGCTGCCAGCGCCAATCCTGCCACAAATGATCGGGCACGTCGTGCCACCGCGGGTGCCGCCGGCCGCCAGTTTCGTGCCCCGCACCAGGAGGCTCCTCGCTCTCACTCGTCACGATGCCGCCCGCCGGCGCGACCAGGTGCGAACCGTCATTCAGTTCGTTCATCGTTCGTGGGCGAAATGCCTCCTCCAAGAGTTGGGTCGCTCATCCAAGATGCCGCCATGCTCCCACTGCAGCCCGCCGCGCGCTTTGTACCACGGCCTTCCACGGCCGGCAAGTGGGTGGATGAACCATGCGTGCGCCGCGCTTCAGGCGAATCGAAAAAGTGCCCGGGCATTGCTCGTCGTTTGCCGGGCGAATTCGTCCAAGCTCACCTTCCGCACTTCGGCCAACAATCGGGCGGTATGAATCAGATTGGCCGGCTCGTTCCGCTTGCCCCGCAAGGGATCGGGCGAAAGATAAGGACTGTCGGTTTCGATCAGAATCCGATCGTCCGGCACCGCGGCCGCAACCGCTCGCAAATCGCCCGATTTCTTGAACGTCACCATCCCTGCAAAGCTGATGTATAGCCCCAGTTCCACGCACTCGGCGGCGGTGGCGGCCGTGCCGGTGAACGAGTGCATCACGCCCCGTAGCGGGCCGCGCAATCCGGGCCTCGCGCAGCATGGCCAGCACGTCGGCATCGCTTTCGCGCGTGTGAACCACAAACGGCAATTCGCGCTCTTGCGCCAGCCGCAAATGCCGATCGAAATAGTCCTGCTGAACATCAAACGGGCTGTAGTCCCAATGACGATCCAGCCCGGTTTCGCCGATCGCCACCACCTTCGGCGAAGCCGACCAATTCGACAACTCGCTCCCAATCTCCCGGCTGTGCCTGCCCGCAATAGTTGGGCTGAATGCCCACCGCCGCGAACACCGTCGGATGATCGGCCGCCAACCGCACCACTGCGGCGCTCGACTCGGCCGTCACGCCGATGGCGACCATTTTCTCGACGCCCGCCGCCACCGCCCGCGCAATCACCTCCGCCCGATCGGCGTCGAACTCTTCCTGATCCAGATGGGCGTGGGTATCGATGAGCATGAAGGCCGACTTTGAACGATGAACCCCAGATCGCTATGTTCGCGGTTCATCGTTCATCATTCATCGTTTCGCGTTTGCCGCAAGCAGCTCTTCCAGCGATTCCAAGTGCCCCCGGGCGTTGCCCAGCACCTCCTCGGCCAGCGCGCGCCCCTCCGGCTCGCCGGCTAAAGCGGCCACGCATTGCTGAATGGCCGCAATATCCTGCTTTTGATAGTAGGCCATCTCGTTCAGCAAGTAATCCAGCGATAAATCGTGCGTGTCGGTAAACGCCATCGGGTAGTCGCCGAACCCGACCAGCGCCCGCCGCTCCATCAGCAGGTTCGAAATTCGCTGCGAGTACAGCCGATAGTCGCGCCACCATGTGATCCAACACCTGCTTGGCCCGGGCATCGCCCTGGTGAATCCAAGGGCAAGCATCGGCCACATACATCGGGAACGAGCGATACACAATCGACAGCAGCCGATTGAGCGCGGCGTTGGAATTGCTTTTAGCCATGCGATCCGAGCTCGGCTTACAGCAAACTTCCCGCAGCCCGCGGTAAGCCACGCGTAAAACTGATCCCAAAAAATGCCCGAGTATCAGAATCGGCAGCGTGATGGCCACAATGAATGCGCCGGGCAACGAGACCAGGGAAAATCCGGTTGTCGGACGATGCTCCGGCTCCGGATCGATGGCCATCGTTTTCACCACGCGCAGGTAATAAAACAAGCTCAGCGCGGTGTTCAAGCCGCCGACCACCAGCAGCGTGATCATCACGCCGCGGAAGCCCGGCGCTTCCATCGCTTTCACCAGCGAAGCAAACGCCACATACTTGGCCGAAAAACCAGCCAGCGGCGGCATGCCCACCAGGCTGAACAGCACCACCGCCAGGCACACCACCACGCCCGGCGATACGCGCACCAGCCCGCCCCAATCGGCAATTTCTTCGCTGCGCGTCGTGTTTCGCAAAAAGGCGATGATGGCAAACGCACCCAAATTCATGAACAAATACAGCCCCACGTAAAACGGGACCGCGCAATACGCATATCGAGCCGCGCTGGGATTGCTCCCCGATAGCGCCACGGCGGCCGAAATCGGCATCATGATGTATCCGGCATGCGCAATGGTGGAATACGCCATCAGCCGCTTGATATTGGTCTGCCCGTACGCCGCCAAATTGCCGAATGTGCAAGTCACCGCGGCGATCAGTGCCACTAATAGCGCAATGTATCGCCGCACGGGCGCCAACAAGATCTTTTCCCTCCGCGCGCGCCGTTTCCATGCTGACCAGGCGAAATGGATCGTGCGGTTGGTCGCTCACGCTGCCGGCGGCAATTCCTCCGGGCAGCGGTGGTGAACCTGCTTTCGCCGGCAAAGTGGTAAACCCAACCGCCACGCGCACCAACAGCGCCAATGCCGCCGCTTTGGAAGCCACGCTCAGAAACGCGTTCACTTCCGCCGTGGCCCCTTCGAACACGTCGGGGCACCAAAAGTGAAACGGAAACGCCGACAACTTGAACGCCAGCCCCACGCCAATCATCAAACCGCCCAGCGCCATCACCATGTAGCGGTTGCGTGAGCGTGCCGGCGGCAATGCCTTCGGCCAATCGCTGGGCCATGGTGGGCAAGTGGCACGTGCCCAGCACGCCGGCCAACAAACTGATGCCGTACAGCATGATGCCCGCCGCACCCGCGCCGTACACCGAATACTTCAGTGCCGCTTCGCTGCTGCGCGGCCGCGATTTGAGCATTCCCGCCAACGCGTACGACGGCACGCTCGCCATTTCCACACCCAGGAAAATGATCACCAGGTGATTGGCCGTCGCCATCAAGCACATGCCCACCGTGCCGCCCAATACCAACGTGTAGAAGTCGGCGGCATCCTCACGCTCCGGAACGCCGGAAAGCCTCGTGAATATCACAAACAGCACGGCGAAGAACAGCAATATCGTGCGGAAGTAAATCGTGAACGAATCGTACACCAGCATGCCGGTGAATAATTCTTGCCGTGAAATCGACGCAATCGAATCCAATTGCTGCCACGGGGCCGAAAACCACAAGCCCACCGCCGCCCCGATCAAAGCAATGTAGAACGCGTTGATCTTCTCCGTGGCCCGGAACACGCGCAACAAAAGCATCAGCACGATCGTGGCGCACAGCGTCAGCTCCGGCCGATACAGCGCCAGGCTGCCGGTCGTATCGTGCAACAGCGAATTGACGAGGTCGGATAAATTCACGGTGATTGTTCCGTTTGATTGCTGGCTGTGCGATATCGCAGCCAAGCCCAGGGGTTGCAACCCCTGGGCTTCGACGTGTGTGCGTGCCGTTTCGTCGGCTGCCGGCTTCTTCACGTCTTTCGTCCACTCGGCCAGCGTATCGGCCTGCTGCTTGATCGTCGGAGTCATGTAGTTAAACAGCGCCTGCGGATACACGCCGAACAAAATCGCAAACGCCAACAGCGGCGCGGCAATGGCCAATTCCCGCCGCGTGATCGGATACAAATGATCGCCGTGCGGGCCCTTGTATTCCGCCCCCAAGTACACGCGCTGAATCGTCCACAAAATGTACCCGGCCGTCAGGATCACCGTGGCCGCGGAAATGATCGCCAACGTGTGGCTGAAGTTCCACGCCGATAGCGTCACCAACACTTCGCCGATGAAACCGCACAAGCCCGGCAAACCCAAACCCGGCGAAGAAAATGCCGATCGCCAAACCGCTGTAAACCGGCATCTTGTGGAACAGCCCGCCGAACTCGTCCAAGTTGCGGTGATGCACGCGGTCGTACAATCACGCCGACCATAAAGAACATGCCGGCCGAGCTGATGCCGTGGGCGATCATCTGGAACATCGCCCCGTTCATGCCCATCGCCCAATAATCCGGGTTGTATTTCCAGTTGGCCGTGGCGCTCCACACGCCCAGCCCCAGCACCACGTAGCCCATGTGGCTCACCGAGCTGTACGCCACCAGCCGCTTGAAATCTTTCTGCGCCATGGCGGCAAAGGCCCCGTAGACCATGCTCAGCACGCCCACGCCGCACACGAAATACGCCAGGTCGTAGCCGGCATCGGGGCAGATCGGATAGCAAATGCGAATGATGCCGTAGCCGCCCATCTTCAACAAAATGCCGGCCAGAATCATCGAAATCGGCGTCGGCGCTTCCACGTGCGCATCGGGCAACCACGTGTGCAGCGGCACGGCGGGCACTTTGATCGCAAACCCGATGAACAGCAGCAGGAACGTCCACCACTGCAGCGTTTTGCCCATCACGCGATCGGCATCGCGGCTAAACGGCGAGTTGGGCATCTGCCCCATCGCCGACAGCGCCAAAATATTGAACGTGTGTTGCGCTTCCGGGGCTTGCTTGATCTGGCCGATCGCCGCCGCCTGCTGCTCCGCGGGCAGTTGCTGATCGATCACGCCCGTGCTCGCCAATTGCTGCTCGCTCAGCAAACGCAAATCGCTGTTGAAGTACAGCATCAAAATGGCGATCAGCATCAGCACGCTGCCCACCAACGTGTACAAGAAGAACTTGATCGCCGCGTATTCCTTCCGCGGCCCGCCCCACACGCCGATCAAAAAGTACATCGGCAACAGCATCACTTCCCAGAACACGTAGAACAGGAAGAAATCGAGCGCCAAAAACACGCCGATCATCCCGGTTTCCAACAGCAGGAACAAAATGCAGTAGGCCTTCACGTGCTTGTCGATGTTCCAACTTGCCCCCATCGCCAGCATGCAGATGAACGAGGTCAGAATCACCAGCGGGAAGCTGATGCCGTCGGTGCCCATCAAATAATGGATGTTGAACGACTTGATCCACGGCACCGAAAACAGATCCTGCATCTGCCTGCACCGCCGGCTCCATGCAAGCTGAACTGCGCCGTGTCGACCCCTTGCGGCCGCGGCAGCGCCATCCAGGCCGTGATCAAAAACACCGCCGCGGTAATGGCCAGCGTGAACCAGCGAATGGCGCTTTTGTTGTCGCGCGGAAAAAACGCCACCAACAGCGCGCCGATCGCCGGCAAAAATAGTGACCAGACTCAGCGGCACAATATAAGGATTTTCCATGATCAATTTGACTTGAGTACCGTTGTTCAGCCGCCGCTTCAGCGGCTCGGATAACTTCAATTCACCGCGCCCACGTGTAGTTCCAAAAAAAGCTCATCAAGATAAACAGCCCCACCGTGCCCACCACAACAAACATCACGTATTGCCGCAGCCGGCCCGTTTGCATCCGCCGCATCGACAGCCCGATCGAATACGTGATGCCCGCCAGCCAATTCACAATGCCGTCGACGAACAGCCGGTCGATCGTGTCGTCGATGGTCGAAACGCCGCGCACCGCCAGCGCGCTGCCGTCGATCAAGCCGTCGATCACCTTGCGATCGAAATCCGCAATCCGCCGCGAAATGAACAGCACCGGCTGCACGATGAACACGTTATAGATCTCGTCGAAATACCATTTGTGCCACAGGAAGGTGTAGATCGGGCTCAATCGCCGCCGCAACGTCTCCGGCATTCACCACCGGCCACGCATAACAAATCGTGGCCAACAAGAATCCGGCCAGCGCCGTGGAAAACGCCACGATCGAAGCCGGCACGTGAATCGCCACCTCGTGGCTCAGATGTTCCGACGGATGCACCACGCCCGGCCACAACACCGCGCCATTGGCGGTTTCCACGGTGCCCGCCGGCCGCGCTTGCTCCAACAAGCTGACGTCAGCCCCCACATCGGCCAGCCGATGCCGAACGCAAAAATCGCCAGCACCACCAGCGGCAGGTACATCACCTTGGGCGATTCGTGGGCATGCTCGTACACATGATGATCGCGCGGCTTGCCGATAAACGTCAGATACCACAAGCGGAACATGTAAAACGCCGTCAGCGATGCTCCGCCGGCCGCCACGTAAAACAGCACGCGGTGCATCGGATTGTGATTGGTGAACAACAGCGACTGCGCGATGATCGAATCTTTCGAGTAGTAACCGCTGAAGCCGGCCACAAACGGAATGCCCGTGCCGATGATCGCCAGGCAGCCCACCAACATCGTGTAGCCGGTGTAGGGCATCTTGCGCAACAATCCGCCCATCGCCGCATGTCGTTGGTGTGGCAGGCATGAATCACCGAGCCGGAGCACATGAACAACAAGCTTTTGAAGAAGGCGTGCGTGAGCAGATGGAACAGCCCGGCAATCCAGCCCCCCACGCCCAGCGCCAGCATCATGTATCCAAGCTGACTGACCGTGGAATACGCCAACACGCGCTTGATATCCACCGCCACCAGCGCAATCGTCGCCGCAATGAACAGCGTGATGCAGCCCACGTACGCAATCACCAGCAGCACTTCCTGCGTGAACAGCGGAAAGCACCGCCCCACCAAATACACGCCCGCCGCCACCATCGTCGCCGAGTGCACCAAGGCCGAAACCGGCGTGGGGCCTTCCATCGCATCCGGCAACCACACGTGCAGTGGAAACTGCGCGCTTTTGCCCACGCAGCCGCAGAAAATGCCCAGCCCGGCCACCACCAGCAAGCTGTAAGTCATTCCCGCCAGGCACCACGATGTGATGCTGCGGCCGCCGGGCCGCACCAATTCGAACAGCCCGCCGTCGCCGCCGAAGGTGAACGTGCCCAGCGCCCCAAACAGCGCCATCAGCCCGATGATGAATCCAAAATCGCCGACGCGGTTGACGATGAACGCCTTATTCGCGGCATTCGATGCGCTTTTGCGCTCGAAATAAAAACCGATCAGGAAGTACGAGCAGATGCCCACCAATTCCCAAAACACAAACACCATCGCAATATTGCCCGAGATCACCAGCCCCAACATGCTGAAGCAGAACAGCGACAGATATTGAAAGAAGCGGTGATACCGGCCGCGGCGGTGCAGTTCGTGCCCGTCGGAAAGCGTCACTTCGTGATCGTGCACCTCGTGCAATTCGTCGTGCATGTAGCCGATCGAGTACACGTGAATGCAGGAGGCGATCAGCGTCACCATGCAAAACATCGCCACCGTCAAGCGCGTCGATGTACCAGCCGATGGTGATTTTCAACTTGCCGACCGCGAACAGCGTGTACCAATCGCCGAAGTAAGCCGCCGGCGCGGCGGGACCGTGTTCCACCGGCGCGACGCCTTCGGTGGCGGTGGCCATCGGCACGCCTTCGACCGTGCCGTGATGCGGCGGCTCCAGCGGATGCTGCCCGAGCCAGCCGACCATCGCAATCGCCGACAGCACAAAAGCCGCAATGATCGCCGCGCACGCCACATACGCCGCCCCTTGCCATGTTTACCCAATCGCGGCCCCAAAAACACAATCACCACGAACGACGCCAACGGCAACAGCCAGGCGATGCCCAGCAGCGTCGGTAGTGATGTGGCAAGATTCATATTCAAATCGCGTTCTATCAACGCCCGTCAGCGCCCAGTTCGCCGGGGGATAGCATCGCCATCGCCTCAACCTTTCAGCTCATCCGCCCGATCCACGTCCACCGTGCCGTGGTTGTTGTAAAAATTCAAAGTGATCGCCAGCGCCACCGCCGCCTCGGCCGCCGCCAGCACAATCACAAACAGCGCGATCAACTGCCCGTCCAGTCCGATCGACCACGTCGCATCCTTCCGCAAAAACTGGCTGCCGAAGGCGATGAAATTCAAATTCGCGCCGTTGAGCACCAGTTCGATGCCCATCAGCACGCCCAGCGCGTTGCGCTTGGTGGCCATGCACACCGCGCCGCACACAAACAGCACCGCGCCCACCACCAGGTAATGCGCCACGCCGACCGGTTCGACAAACAAATTCATCGCTTTACTCCGTAACCATCGAAGGCCGCGCCCGCCGCTTGGCCCGGGCCAGATACGCCGCCCCGATCAACACCACCAACAAATGCACCGATACGATTTCAAACGGCAACAAATAGCCCGACATGCCGGCCCGCTGCGCCGGATCGGCTTTCTGCAACGCATCGACGCGCACGCCCAACAGCGCTTCGCCGACCAGGGCGGTCGTCGGCGCCGCCGTCACCCCTTGCGCCGCGGTCGTCGTGCCAGCCTGCCAATCGGGCACGCTAAACGCCGATTGCACCAGCACCGCCAACAGCGACCCGCCCACAATGGCCGCCAAAACCCAATCGCCGCTGCGGGTCTTCATCGAAATGAACGGCGTCTGGGCCGTCAGCATCACGCCGAAAATCAACAGCACCAGCGTGCCGCCGACGTAAATCAAAAGCTGCATGGCGCCGATGAAATCGCTGCCGGCCAGAAAGAACAACCCCGCCGTCGCCCCCAGCGACAACACCAAATAAAACGCCATCCGCACGATGTTGGCCGACAGCACCACGGCCAGCGCAAAGCCGCAGGCCATGATCGAGAACATCAGGAAAAATATGGAATGCCAGTTCATGGCGTTCTCATTGGCAACCAACGTGGGAGCCAGCCGTCGCCGCCGTCGCTTCTTTCGATTCGCGTCGCCGCCGGGCGTCATCAACTTCCGAAACACGCCCGCGGGAAATTCATACGTCCACAGCACCGCGCCCACGAACATCACCGCCGCAATCGGCGTGCAGTATTTCAAGCAGGTCTTCATCACCTGGTCGATCCGCAACCGCGGCAGCGTCCAGCGCACCCAAATCATCACCGTCACGCCCAGGATGCACTTGGAGATGAAATTCAAACAGCCCAGCAAATTCGCCACGTAGCCGGATAAGTGCCAATCGACCGCGCCGGCCGGATAGTGCCAGCCCAGCATGTGCGTGATCGGAATCGGCCCGTTCCAGCCGCCGAAAAACAAAATCGCGCCCAGCCCGCTGACGGTGAACATCGATCCGTATTCCGCCATGTAAAACGCCAGCCAGCGGAAGCCGGAATATTCGGTATGGAAGCCGGCCACCAATTCGCTTTCGGCTTCGGCCAGATCGAACGGCGCACGGTTCACGCTCGCCGTGGCGCACGTGAAATACACCCAGAACACGATGAACGTGAACGGATCGTGGAAAATATACCAATCCGTAAACCAGCCGCTTTGCAATCCCGGCGATATAGCCCTGCTGATTGGCGATCGTCACCAAATCCAGCGACCCGGCGATCAAGCACGGCGTGACGATGCACAACCCCAGCGGCACTTCGTAGCTGACCACCTGGGCCGCTTCGCGCATCGCCCCGAACAGCGACCATTTCGAAGCCGAGGCATAGCCGGCCAGAATCACGCCGAAAATTTCCAGCCCCAGCACGGCGATGATGAAAAACACGCCGACGTTCATCGGCAGCGCCACCCAGCCGTCGGAAAACGGCAGGGCCATCAAGTGCCGCAAACGAAGTCACAAAGCTGACGTACGGCGCCAGCTTGAACAGCATCCCGTCGGCCCCCTTGGGCATCAGGTCTTCCTTGGTGATCAGCTTCAGCCCGTCGGCCAACAATTGCAGCCAGCCGAACTTACCGCCGGTGCGCGTGGGGCCCAGCCGATCCTGAATGCGCGCCGAAACCTTGCGCTCCACCCACACGAAAAACATGGCGCCCAGAAACGGCACCAACAGCAACAGCGCACACTGAATCAGGCCGGCCACCAGATAGGCGAGCCAGGACCACAAACCCTGATTGATGAAAAATTGGGCCACCGCAAATGATCGTTCTCAGGCGCAGAAAATCAGGCCATCAAAGTTTGTGAAATATGGCACAAAGTCCCCCGCATCGACAAGCCCCACGGCTGCGATTTTCAGCCGTTCAGACCAAGCCCAGGGGTTGCAACCCCTGGGCTTCAGAAAGCTCGAGAAGATCGGCAATTTACCGATCGATCTCCCCCATCACCACGTCCAGCGAGCCGACAATCGCCGGCACGTCGGCAATCAAGCAGCCTTTGCACAGCTCGTGCGTCACCGAAAGATTGCAGAACGAACTGCTGCGGGCCCGCACGCGCCACGGAATCGAGCTGCCGTCGCTCACGATATAAAAGCCCATCTGCCCGCGCGGGCATTCCGTTTCCAAATACGCCTCCCCCTTGGGCAGCTTTTCCATCAGCTTCACCGGCTCGCCCCAGGAACCGCGTGGCCCGGCTGTAGCGATCGATCGCCTGCCGCACCAAATCCATCGACTGCACCACTTCCAGCATCCGCACATAGAACCGGTGCCAACTGTCGCCCAAGCACCGCCTGCGACGGCACCGGCGGATAGTTGTGATCTTTCGGATAGTGCCCGTTTTTCTGCACGACGACTTCGAAAGCGTAGCCATCGTACATTTCGGTGTAGCGTTCCTCGCCGTCGCGGCGCAGATCCTGATCGACGCCGCTGCCGCGCAGCACCGGGCCCGTGCAGCCGTAGCTGATGGCCATCTCGGCCGACATCACGCCGATGTTGGCCGTGCGCCGCACAAAAATCGCATTCGTCGTCAGCAGCGCGTGATATTCGGCAATCACCGGATCGAGCTCATCGAGAAACTTCTCGCAGCGCTGCAGCCAGCCCGGCGGCAAATCGGCCGTCGCCCCGCCGACGGTGATGTAGCTGTAGGTCAGCCGCGCCCCGCAGGCTTCTTCGAACAGATCGAGAATTTTTTCCCGCTCGCGGAAGGCATACAAAAACGGGCTGAACGTGCCCAAATCGAGCCCATACGCCCCCATGCCCACCAAGTGGCTGGCGATCCGCCCCATCTCGGCGATGATCACGCGCAGATGCTTGCCCCTTCTCGGGCATCTGGTACTTCAGCAGCTTCTCGACCGCCAGCGACCAGCCCAAATTCATGTTCATCCCGGCCAGATAATCCATCCGGTCGGTGTACGGAATCCACTGCCGCGGCGTCAGATTCTCGCCGATCTTCTCGGCGCAGCGATGCAAATACCCGATGTGCGGCGTCGTTTCCGAAACCACTTCGCCGTCGGTGCGCAACACCAACCGCAACACGCCGTGCGTGCTGGGATGCTGCGGCCCCATGTTCACCAACATTTCGTCGGTGCGAACATCGAACTCAATAATCCGCGGATCTTCGACTGCTAGTGGCATGTCCTTGTTGTCCGTATGTCCGTTGTCCGTCGTCAGTCGCCGAGCGAATCTAACCCTTCCACTCTCTCACGCACCGCACAAATTGCTCCCAACTAAAATGGCGTTCCTTCGATGGCCCGCTGGGAAACCAACCCACGCCGCCGCGGCTGATCGTCAAATCTCCCAGTTTCCCTTTGGAGCGCGATTTCACCGAAATCACCAAATCCTTGTGCACGATCTCCAACGCCGGCATCTGACCAATCCGAACCTTGTGCTCAAACTTCGTCTTCACACGCTTAATCATGGGCAAATCCTCGAGTTGCAGGATGAAAAGTACCACTACAATTGTTGCGGTGGCACCCGCCCGATCAAGCGTTTATCTCCCCCGAATTCCGTGGTATTCCAGCGGCATTTCGTAGTCTTTCCGCAGCGGATGGCCGACCCAATCTTCCGGGCACAGAATCCGACGCAGCCCAGGGTGACCCACGAACCGCACGCCGCTGAGATCGAACACCTCGCGCTCGTGCCAATCGGCCGTGCGCCAAATGTGGCTCACCGTGGGCACCTCCGGCAGTTCGCCCGGCACGTTGTTCTTCCATCGCGGCAGCATCACCTTCAGCACCAGCGTCACCCGATTCGGCACGCTCCACAGGTGATACACCAGTTCCAAATGCGGCTGCCAGGTAACCTTCGCCGCCTTCTTTTGGTCCGGCTCGAAGTAATCGACCGCCGTGATCAACTGCAGCATGTTGAACCGCAAATCCGGCTCATCGCGCAGATAAGTGCACACCTCCACCAGCCCCTCGGGCGAAACTTCGACCCACGGATCGATCGCTTCGAGATTTGCGCCGGTGATCTTGTCGCCGAACTTCTGCTTCAACCGATCGAGAAACTGTTGTCCACGCATAGTGATTTTCCGTGAGTTTTCCGTTTAGCCGCGACGCGGCAGCGGAGCGCAGCCGTTCACGCCGAAAGTGCCCGTCTCCGGCTCGATCGTCAACGATGGCGGCTCGCGCTGCGGCGGGCCTGTTGCTTCTTCCGCGCCGACCGAGCGCACCCAATCCAAATCGCCGCGCCGCCACACGTAGGCAAAGCCAACCATCAGCACGGCGAAGAAAACCAAAATATCGATGATCGACAAGCCCGCCAATTGCTTGGCGGTTGCGGCGCACCGCCGTTGCCGATTCTCGGGCGCCTCTGGCACTCTTGGGCCTGCGCGGCCGGCGGCACTCCCAACTGCCGATACGTCTGCGTCACCGCCTGCGGCGGCAAGCGATCGTCCATCAAATGCGTCGCTTTGCCGAACACGGTGGCCCACGGAAAGAAAAACGCGATTTCCACGTCGAAGATGATGAACAACAGCGCCACCACGTAAAACCGAATGTCGAACTGCACGAAGCTGGAGCCGATCGTCGGCTCGCCGCACTCGTAAATCTCCAGCTTCTCGAAGTTGGGATTCTTCGGCCGCAGAAACTTGCCCACCAGCAGGTTCACCCACAAAAAGAAAAACCCAAAGCCGATAAACAGCGCCAGATACCCGGCGATCATCGTGGGCGTGGTCATAGATAATCAGCCTGTTGGAACGAGCCGAACGAACCCGCATTTTAAGAATCGGCCCTGCGTTTGCAAGGCGGCAGCGGCTCACTGATCCGAGCTTCAGCCGCGGATCGGCCAAATCCAAGCGATACATGATCGGATTGTAGTCGTAGCGCGGCGTGGCCTCGCCTTCGCGGGAAAACGTAGTGGCATAAGTGCCGTCGAAATAAATGATGCGGCCACCCTGCTCGTCGAAGAAAACATGATGCTTGGGGTTATAAAGCGAGTAGCGATCGTGCGTCACAACCTTCCGCGCCGCCGCCCACGGACCCTTCCGGCTTGTCGGCCTCCGAGTACCAAATCTCTCCCAAGCACGAAGTCGATCCGCCGCACTTCGCCGGCGATCATCACCCACCGCTTCCGATAGTCGTTGTACTCTCACCGAAGCATCGGCCAACTTGATCGGCTTTTTGGTTTCGACATCGACCGGCCGAAACCAAACCTCGTCGGCCTTCAACTTGCCCGACTGCAACCAGCGTCTCGATTTGCTCCGCCGGAAGCGACGGCGTTCCCTTCTTCCAAGCCCATACGCAGTTTGCCGTCGGCAGCCGCGATCAAACGGAACTTCGCATCCGTCTTCGGATCGTAATTCGATCCCGCCTTCAAACACGTGAATCCTTCATACGCGCTCAGATCTTGAATGCTCGCCCAATCGGCCTTCACGCGCATGTTGGGATAGGGCTCGGGAAAGTAGAAATATTCCACTCCGTCGATCGTGCACGCGAAATGCATTTCCGTGCGGCCCAAGCGGCGCATCGATCGGCAGCGGCGCGAGCGTCTCGAACAGGCCTTTTTCGTCGTTGAACACAACCAGTTGACGCCCCGACGCATTCGTCCAAACTTTTCATTTGCGAACTTCGCCCCACCATCCGCTCCGCCCCGCTGGGATCTTTAAGCACCATCACGCGCATCGAGCCACGACATCACGTTTCCCTCTGTCTGGTTTCGGCAGCATCGGCCGGCTGAAGCCTTCGGCATCGACGAAGTAAGTCAGATCGATGCCGACCGAAGGCTCCAGCCCGCCCTTGCCCGGCAACTCCGAAGTTGCGCCCGACGTTCCAAAATTCCCCAGCGGATACGATTGCCGCGATGTATCCCCCCAAAACCAATAAATCTTGCCGCGATACACCACGCTTTGCGCACTATCCTGCCCCGCCACCTGGCCGTTCAACAGCGGCTGCTCGAATCGGAACTTTGCGTCCCAACCGCACGCTGTCGTCATAAATTCCTTCGCCGGTCACTCGATACAGCCGCTCGGCAATGTTCGATTCGTTTGACTTTGATCTGCGCCGTTTCGCCGGGCTTCACCTCCAGCGCCACGCCGCGAATGCCAAATCCATCGGCCGGATATTCGTATCCGTGGCCGCTCACGTTGAAAAACACCTTTCGATCCACCAGCGCCGGATCGTCAATCGCCACCATCCCGGCGCTATCGGTCCAATAGCTTACGTTGACTTACCGTCGAAAGCTCGCACCAGCGGCACGCCGCGGCCGGTTTGCTCGTCAACCACTTCGATGGCGAAATACCGCGACCGTCTCGCTGGCGTCGTCGGCAGCGGCGGCTGCCATCACGCTGCCAATGGCAATATCGCAGCCAGAAGGGCGGCTAACGTAACGTCCGACGCGCATGTGTGACCTCCGAACTACGAAATCAAGAGGCCACTCAATGTGCGAAAATATCGGCGCAATTGCAAGCTGGCATCGATTGCCAAGCCGCCGGCGTAGCCAATCAATGGCCCGAAGAAGTCGAACCCGATCCGCCCGCGGCATTGGGTCCCGGCCCGGCGCCGGCATCGGCCGTCAGCGATTGCCGGCCCGCGAAGCCCGCTTCCAGTTCATGCCAGAACAGCACTTCCGGCTCGCCCAGCTTCCAGCACAGATACGCCTCGCGCCCATCGACCAGCGTGGGAAAATCGACCAGTCCTTCCGGACCGTTTTTCGGCTCGACGCCCAGGCGCTTCAGTTCCTCCACGTATTCGCGCAGCCGCTGGCCGTCTTTTTCCAATTCTTCTTCGATCTGCACCAGTTCTTCTCGATAGACGTCGGTCGATTGACCGTTGCGCCCCGAAAGCAAATGCGACAGCCGCTCGCGCCGATCGATCACTTCGCGCGACAAATCGGCCAGATCCTTCACAATCGCCCGCACCAACGGCAACATGGCGTTGGCCTGCTCGACCGTGAAATACTTGCGTGATTCGGATGTTGGATTGTCGGCCATGGCGGGTGCCTCGAATCTCTCGCCTCTCGTCCCTCGCCCCTCGTCTCTCGCTCCTTCTTACTGATTCGGTCCTCCATGCACAGGTTCGACAATCACTTTCGATTCCGCCACGGCAGTTGGATTCAGCGTCGCCCGGCCCCACGCCACGTCCAGCGGCAGCCGCGCAAAATCGACAATGCATCCGTCGCGGCTATAGCAACTCAAATCGTGCGAAGCCCCCATGAATATGCAATCCACCGGGCAGGGCTCCACGCACAACGCGCAAAACATGCACTTCGAGTAATCGATCGTGAAGCCCGTGATCTTGAACCCCTTGCCGGTGGTCACGCGCTCCTTGCCGATATAAATGCAATCGACCGGACAGGCCTTCGCACATTGGTCGCAGGCAATGCACGTGGTCAAATCGTAGCGGTGAAAGCCACGATACCGCGCCGCCACCGGCACCGGCCGTTCGGGATATTCGAACTTGTGGGTGAACGTGCCGCGCCCGGGCTCGTACGTCTTGATCCAGTATCGCAGCGTTACCCGCATGCCTTGGGCCACTGTCGAAATCGCATCCCAAATATCGCGCAGCCATTGTCGCATGGCGTGGTTCTCGATTGTCGGATCGCACGAACAATTATCCCGCACTCGAATTATAGACACGCGCCTCAACTCCGCAAGCAAACGTAGCACCGAGCGCAAATTGGCGCACGCATTTGCGACAAAATCTCGCGCTGCGTTCGCACTGCTTGTATTAGAAATCCTTCTCTCGTGCAGTCGATGACTCGGTCTCGCGTGCAATCCATGATGGCGACCTCGATTTGCCAAAATCTACGGCCGTTTTTGATCGCGGCCTAGCAACTCTTGGACCGGACATTCGGACAATCGCCGCGCCTGCCTTGGCCTTGGTCCAGCCACCGCCAAGCTGCGCCTGTCTCGAACTGAGATACCAGTCCGATCCCTGCTTGCAACCCGAGCAGTGCCAGCCGCTAGCCGCATAGCCGAAATGCCGATCCAAGTCAGGCCCGTCGAGCAAGCTCCGCAATAACCGCCGACCGAGTTCCTATAAACCCTTTTCCAGCAGTTAGTTGCGGCCCAATGCGAACTGCCACCCGCTCAACCAGGTCCAGCTTGGCAATCCCCAGCCTCGTGCCAATCGCCAAAAAATCGATCCAAAAAGCCCCTTTTGGCCCTTCCGGTTTGCTTGACTCTACAATCGCAGCACGTAGAGTGAATTGAAGGAAGTGCCTGTGGCAACGCCACTTGACGGCGTTGTGCAAGCACCTCGCCGGCGGCTTTCGCCGGTGGTTCGGACCGTGTGCCGAACCGCCGACGGCCATGGTGGGTCGTGTAGCGAATCGCATGCCGACGCGAAACCATGAGGGATGCCAAAAATGCTGGTTCTCTCCCGCAAAAAGAACGAGAGTATTGTCATCAACAATGACATTACGATCGTCGTTGTGGAAATCCGGGGAGATAAGGTACGCCTGGGCGTCGAAGCGCCCAAGGAAGTGCCCGTTCACCGCCGCGAGGTCTACGACGCCATTCGCCGCAACGACGCGGCTGCGGCACAAGCGCGTGCCAGTGCCAACGGCGGCAGCGAGCCGTCTTCCAGCGCCGACAACCCGTAACACGCCGCACGGATGCGTCGTTCTCATTCGGGTGCGGCTCAGCGAGTGCTGAAATATTTTTTCGCGTAATTTTTCGCGCCGCAGGCCGTTCCTCGCTCAGAGCGATCCGCACGCCGTCCAACGCCTCGTCCACTTGACGATTCCGTCGCGCCATTCACTACAAACCCTTGCGGTGCAACAAGCTCGGATGCACGCGCACCTGGCCCCGTCGTCTAGCGGTCTAGGACACCGGCCTTTCACGCCGGTAACACGGGTTCGAGTCCCGTCGGGGTCACTTTCAAATAGTATCGCTTTGACGTGTCGCTTTGGCGGCGAGGGTGTGATTTACGCGCGCTTACGATGCCGTGCTGATCGTCTCGTTTGGCGGGCCCGAAGGGCCGGACGAAGTGATCCCGTTTCTGGAAAACGTGCTGCGCGGCCGCAATGTGCCGCGCGAGCGGCTGCTGGAAGTGGCCGAGCACTACCAGCACTTCGGCGGCGTGAGCCCGATCAATGCGCAAAATCGTGCGCTGGCCGACGCACTGCGAACCGAACTCGAACAGCACGGACTGAAGTTGCCCGTCTATCTGGGCAACCGCAATTGGCGTCCCTTCCTGGCCGACACGCTGCGGCAAATGAAGGCCGACGGCGTCAAGCATGCCCTGGGATTCTTCACGTCGGCCTACAGTTCCTACTCCGGCTGCCGGCAGTATCTGGAAAACATCGCCGCGGCGCAGGCCGAAGTGGGCCAACGCGCGCCGCAGGTCGATAAGCTCCGCGCCTATTTCAACCATCCCGGCTTCATCGAACCGATGATCGAGCGCACGGCGGCGGCGTTGAACCAAATTCCCGAAGCGCGCCGCTCGGCCGCCAAACTAATTTTCACCGCCCACAGCATTCCGCAGGCGATGGCCGACCAGCAGCAAGTATGAAGCGCAATTGCGCGACGCCTGCCATTAGTCGCCGCGGGCGTGAACAAACCCGATTGGCAATTGGCCTGGCAAAGCCGCAGCGGCCCGCCCACGCAACCGTGGCTGGAGCCCGACATCAACGACGTGCTGCGTGAACTCGCAGGCAGAGCAAGTGCGCGACGTCGTCGTCGTGCCGATCGGCTTCATCTCCGATCACATGGAAGTGCTCTACGACCTGGACACCGAAGCCAAGCAAACCGCCGATGGGCTCGGCCTGAACATGATCCGCGCCGCCACCGTCGGCACGCACCCGCGCTTCGTCCAAATGATCCGCGAATTGATCGAAGAGCGAATCAGCGGCAGTTCCGAGCGCCCGACGCTTGGCAAACTCGGCCCGGCTCCCGACATTTGCCCTCCCGATTGCTGTCCAGCCGCCGCAAACGGCCTGGCCAGCTTAGAGCTGTCGCGCTCGACAATCATCGCCACGGCATTGCCGCCGCCTAAACACAGCGCCGCCAGACCGCGGCGCAGATTCTTCTTCTGCAATGCATACAGCAACGTGACCAACACCCGCGCGCCGCTGGCGCCGATCGGATGCCCCAGCGCAATCGCCCCGCCGTGGATGTTCGTCTTCGCCGGATCCAACCCCAGCGGCCGCATGCAGGCCAAACACTGCGCGGCAAACGCTTCGTTCAGCTCGACCAAATCGATGTCCGCCAGTTTCAGCTTCGCCTTGGCCAGCACTTTTTCGATCGCGCTCACCGGCGCAATGAACAATTCCTTCGGCGCCACGCCGCTGGTCGCCGTGGCCACAATCCGCGCCTTGATTGGGCTGTCATGCTGCTTCGCGATCGCTTCGCTGGCCACAACCACCGCCGCCGCGCCGTCGCTAATTTGCGAAGAATTGCCCGCCGTCACCGTTCCATCGGCCGCAAACGACGGCCGCAACTTCGCCAGCGCCGCCAGCGTCGAGCTGTCGCGCGCGGGCCTTCATCGCGGCTGACGACAATCTGCCCCCGCTTTTTGTCCGGCACGTTCACCGCCACGGTTTCGTCGCCAAAATCGCCGCTTTCCGCGGCCGCCACGGCGCGGCGATGGCTTTCCAAGGCGAACGCATCTTGATCGGCCCGGTTCACGCCGCACTTGGCGGCAATGAAATCGGCCTCGCTCCCCATCGGCAAATCTTCGAACGCGCACCACAGCCCGTCGTGCTGCATCGAATCGATCACCTGCTTGTCGCCAAACTTCAATCCCTCTCGCGCACCTTCCAACAGATACGGCGCACGGCTCATGCTTTCCATTCCGCCGGCCACAATCACATTGGCATCGCCGGCGCGAATCGCCTGATCCGCCAGCATCACGGCCTTCAATCCCGATCCGCACACTTTGTTCACCGTGACGGCCGCAACACAGTCGGCGGTAAACCCGCTCCCAGCGCCGCTTGCCGCGCCGGCGCCTGGCCCAAACCCGCCGAAAGCACGTTGCCCATGATCACTTCGTCGACCTCTTCCGGCTTGACGCCCGCGCGGCGGATCGCTTCAGCCACGGCAATCGCCCCGAGCTTCGGCGCAGGAATTCCCGCCAATCCGCCTTGGAATTTCCCAATCGGCGTGCGACATCCGGCGATGATGTACGAACTGGCCATGAAATCTCCGCAACTTGCCGGCCTGCGAGTGATCCGTGAGAATTATACGACACTTCACCTGAACCCCGAACCCTGAACCCTCCGCAAATGGACCTGCGCCAACTGGGCAAATCCGATCTCCGCGTTTCCGCCGTCGCCCTGGGCACGTGGCCGATGGCGGGCATGACCAGCCTCGAAGTGAACGATGCCGATAGCCTGGCCACGATCGCCGCCGCTCTAGATTCCGGCGTGAACTTCTTCGATACCGCCTACTGCTACGGCGCGCACGGCGAATGCGATGTGCTGTTGGGCAAAGCGCTCGCCGGCAAGCGCGACAAGGCCGTGATCGCCGCGAAAGCCGGCGTGCATTGGAATGCCCGACGGCAGCCGAGCCGATGACGCTCGTCCCGGAAACGCTTCGCCGCGAATGCGAAGAAAGCCTGCAGCGATTGAACACCGACCGTGTCGATCTGCTCTATCTGCATTCGCCCGACCGCACCACGCCGGTGGCCGAATCGGCCGGCGAACTGAAGCGCTTGATGGACGAAGGCAAAACCCGCACGGTCGGCGCCTCGAACTGCACCTTCGAGCAACTCAAGCAATTCGCCGATGCCTGCCCGCTGACCGCCTACCAGCCGCGCTACAACATGCTGCAGCGCGAAATCGAAGCCGACATTCTGCCCTGGTGCCGCCAGCGCAACATCGCCGTGTGCGTCTACTGGCCGCTGATGAAAGGCCTGCTCACCGGCAAGTTCGGCCGCAATCACCAGTTCGATCCCCGCGACGGCCGGCAAAAGTACGCCATGTATCAAGGCGAAGAGTGGCAAAAGAACCAGGATTTCCTCGACGAACTGCGCACCATCGCCGCCGAAGCCGAACGCAGCGTCGCCCAGGTTGTGATCAACTGGACCATCCACCAGCCCGGCATCACCGTGGCCCTGTGCGGCGCCAAGCGGCCGGCGCAAATCCGCGACACCGCCGCCGCGATGAAATGGAAACTGACCGACGACCAAATGCGCCGCATCAACAAAGCCATCGCCGACCGCGGAAAAATCCTCACCGGAAAAATCAGCTAACGGAGGCCTCACCATGATCAAAGGCAGCGAAGTCCGCAAAGCAGATCATCCGATCGACAAGCTGTTCCTCGACCGCTGGTCGCCGCGGGCAATGTCGGGCGAGGAAATCAGCCCGCAGGAATTGATGGTGCTGTTCGAAGCGGCCCGCTGGGCGCCATCGTCGTACAACAATCAACCCTGGCGGATGCTCTACGCCCGCCGCGGCACCGAGCATTGGCAGAAATTCTTCGATCTGCTGGTCGATGCCAACAAAACCTGGTGCAAAGATGCCGCGGCGCTGGTGCTATTCATCTCCAAAGAAACGTTCGACTACAACGGCAAGCCAAGCATCACGCACTCGTTCGATTGCGGCGCCGCCTGGGAAAACCTGGCCCTGCAAGGCTGGCTGAAAGGCTACGTCGTCCACGGCATGCAAGGCTTCGATTACGAGAAAGCCCGCACGTCGCTAAACATTCCCGCCGGCTACCGCGTGGAAGCGATGATCGCCATCGGCAAGCCCGGCAAAAAAGAATCGCTCCCCGAAGAACAGCAAAAACGCGAAGCCCCCAGCGACCGCCGCAACCTGGATCAAACCATTTGCGAAGGGCCGTTTAAGCTTAATCACCCACACCCGTTCAGGAGTTTGAAATGAAACCGCAAGAATTATTTGGAGTTGTTGTTAGAACATCGGCTTGTCTGTATGTCGTCGTTGTGGTTCTGTTGCAGTGTTGACTTGTAGTGGCGGCGCAGGCACCTTTGATGTTTATCTACGCATTCCTCTTTATTGTCGGCATTTGGTTCCTCCGGGCGCCGCAGATCGTGGCACTGGCTTACGGTTGCGAGTAGCCCAATCGCTCACTTCGCATCCGGGTCGTGCTGGTGGATGCCGAACATTTGGCCGCCAGGGTCGCTGCAGAAAATCAGATAGCCGACGCCGGGAATCGTCATCTTCGGCTTTTCGATCTTGCCGCCGTGGGCGGTCACTTT
This sequence comes from Pirellulales bacterium, assembly GCA_963773925.1. Taxonomy (GTDB): domain Bacteria; phylum Planctomycetota; class Planctomycetia; order Pirellulales; family JADZDJ01; genus CAVRAW01. The sequence continues at coordinate 13,826 of CAVZDC010000018.1, read as the reverse complement.
GGCGGCGGCCTCGTCGACGTTCGAAACCGACAGCGTGTTGATCGTGCGCGGCTTGTCGTCGGGCGATTTCATCATCCCGCCGTTGATGCCCGGCGTGCAATCCGGCCCGGTGGTCGCCAGCCAGTATTCGGGGCCGTCTCCCTCGTCGTCGAACTTTTCGAATTTCCAGCCGAACACGTCGCTGAAGAATTTCATGTCGCGCGCCGGATCGGCGGAATGAAATTCGAAATGGACGGGGCGATTCATGGCCGCGGCCAGGAGTCAGGGGTCAGGAATCAGGCGTCACGAAGCTCTGCCTAGCGCATCGCCTGGGCACTGATTGTCACAACGAGGCTAGACTGATCCGCAATCAATCTCGCCATCGTGATCCCTGACTCCTGCTGAACATGCCCCGCGTCCTGCTCACTGCTTTCGAGCCCTACGATCGCTGGAAGGCGAATTCCAGTTGGCTGACGCTGGTGCAGTTGACGCAGGATTTGCCCAAAGAGCCGCACATCACCACGCGGCTGTATCCGGTCGATTTCGCCACGCTGCAAGCGCGACTGGCCGAAGACCTGGCCGGCAATTTCGACTACGCCCTGCATCTGGGCCAGGCGCCGGGCAGCTCGCGAATCCAGTTGGAAGCCATCGGCCTGAACATCGGCGGCTCCAGCAGCCAATCGCCCGATCAGTTTCGCACACTGGTCGACGACGGGCCGGTGGCGTATCGCACGTCGCTGCCGGTTTCCGATTGGGCAGTGAAACTGCGCCGCGCGAACATTCCGGCGCAAGTGTCGTTTCATGCCGGCACGTACTTGTGCAATGCCACGCTGTATCTGACGCACTACCTGATCGAGCGCAGCAGCGTGAAAACGCAGGCGGCATTCATCCACTTGCCGCTGGATATCTCGCAAGTCGTGAACGAACCGCACGGCACGGCCTCGCTGCCGGTGAACACTTCGGCGCAGGCGGTGCGGCTGATTTTGGAAGAACTGAAGTGAGTAGGTGAGTAAGTAAGATGGACGACGGAGTTTAGGTGCACCGATTCTTACCTACTCACTGCTCACCTACTCACCCGACTGCTCACGACTTCTTGTATTCCTTCAAGAATCCTTTGAACAGCACCAGGTGTTCTTCCTCGTCGCCCAACAGCGTGATGCACATATCTTGCGTCACGTAATCTTCGCCGTCGGTGGCTTTGATGATTTTCTTGTATTGCCGGCAAGCCGCTTCCTCGGCTTCGATCACCGCCTCGATCACGCCGATCACGTCGGTGGTGTCGGCAACGGGCTGCTTTTGATTGCCGAATTTCACGCCGGTGGAGCCGGGAGTTAATCCGCCCATTTGCTTAATGCGCTGCGCCAATCTGCGTGGCGTGGCCGAGTTCGGCGGTGATGTCGGCGGCCAGCGATTTCTTGATTTCCTCGGCCCGCACGCCGTCGAGGTTCGTGCTGTGCGCCAGGTAGCTGAGCACGGTTTCCAATTCCATCGAGTATGCAGTTAGCAACAGTTCGATCACTTCCGCTTTGGAAGCAGCCATGTTTTCGTCTCCAGTTTTTAATGGGTATAAGTAGTCGGTTAAGGTGTCTTCGCAGCGCGGCTGGAAAGTTTCTCCTGCGCCGCCAAGGCATTGTCGCGCACTTCGGGCAGTTTTGATTTGGTAAGTTCCGCGATCGCCTTCTTTGGCCCGCGTCAGATCGATCGTCGGATTCATGTCGGCCAGCCGCACGATGCCGCGCAGGCCGTTGATGTTGACCAACATTTGCTTGAATTGCCGCGCATCGGGCCGTTCGTCTTGCATGGCCGCCGATTGATCGGGCTGAAGCATCTCCAATAACACCGGCAATGCTTCCGCTTTGCCGTGGCTGGCCAGTGCCGTGGCCGCGTTGAAGCGCGCGTCGGGATGCGAATCGTTCAACATCTCCATCAGCCGCGCCACCGCCTGCGGATCGTCGATCACGCCCAGCGCGTAGGCGGTTTCCGCGCCGCAGCTTGGGATTGTCCGATTTCGAGGCCTTGATCAGTGTGGGAATTAGCTGCGGATCGTGCAACGGCTGTCCCGCCTTCTGCATGTTGGCGGCCAACGATCCGATGCCCTGCACGGCGGCCCGGCGGACGTCGATTTCCGCATCGCCGCGCTGCGTGGCCGCCGCTTTCAACAGCACCGGCAGCGCCGGTATCAACCTGAAATTCGCCCAAAGCGCGGCACAGATAAATCCGCATATTGATCGAGCCCTCTTCCATGCTGCCGGCTCGGATTTCATCGTCCAGGATTTGCGCCAATTCCGCGGCGAAGCGACTGCATCGTGCTTGATCGACTCGCCCGCTTCGCCGTGCAAGGCACCGGCCAGATTCACCGCCGCCTGCCAGCGGGTTTCGCTGTTGCCGCGCAGTTGCTTGACATATTGCCGCGGATCGTTCCCCATTTGCGCCAGCCAATGGAACAACAGCCACACGACGACAATAATGGCGACAATCACGCCGGGAATCAGAAACAACTGCACCAGAAAGCCGGCGCTGGGCGGCTCGACCGGCGGCAAAGCGTCGTCGGGCGAAAACGATTTAGGCGATACCGGGCTGCGACATGGTCATCTAAAGTCTAGGAAGTGGCAACCTGCCGTCAACCCGATGCAACTGCTCGATCTCACACTCGACACACCTGCCGAGAACCTGGCGCTGGATGAAGCGCTGCTGGAAGAGGCCGAGCAATCCGACCGAACCAAGCGAAGTGCTGCGGTTGTGGGAATCGCCGCAAATGATGGTCGTCGTCGGCAGTTCGACGCACGTGGCGGATGAAGTGAATGTGGATGCTTGCCGGCGGTTGCGGGTGCCCGTGCTGCGGCGCCCCAGCGGCGGTGCGCCGATTGTCGCCGGGCCGGGATGCTTGATGTACGCCGTGGTGCTCAGCTATCAGTTGCGGCCCGAGTTGCGAATGATCGATCGGGCACATCGGTTTGTGCTGGAAACAATCGCCGCCGCGCTGAGCCGAAGCGTAGCCTGGCGTGAAGCGCGCCGGCATCAGCGACCTGGTGCTGGGCGATCGCAAATTCTCCGGCAACAGCTTGCGCTGCAAGCGCGATCATTTTCTGTATCACGGCACGCTGCTGTACCAATTTCCGTTGGAACAAATCGGCGAGCTGTTGAAGATGCCGGCGCGGCAGCCGAATTATCGACAGGGCCGCCCGCACGGCGAGTTCGTGATGAACTTGCCGCTCGATGCGACAATCGCTGAAACAATCACTCATCGTCGGCGTTCGACGCCAATGAACCAACGACGGATTGGCCGCGTAATCTCACCGAGAAGTTAGTCGCCGACAAATACAGTCGTGCCGATTGGAACGAGAGATTCTGAGAAAACCGCGGCAATTCGCTGCCCAGCTTTCCCAACTTAACGCGGAAATGCCGCTCGTTTCGGCACGCAATTTGGCCTAGAAAATCAGCCTTTTGAAGCTCGTTAGCCCGGTTGACACTCCGCGCCAATCGGATAGAATCACGAAGCCCTGGAACGAGCTACGGCTCGTGTCCGAACGGAAAGTGGATGCAGGGCGTTTACAAGCCGGCCAACTTAATTCGCTGGCGCCGTCGCAGGTTTTTTCTACTTGCGCGGGATCGATCTTTGACAATTCGGTAGTTGATCTTTTTGAGTAAAGCCAGCACAAGTTTGTGACCGGCGGCTGAAAGTCTGTTCACTTCGGTGATACAGACTAATCAGTTGCCAAAACAAGATCGAACCAATTCGGTTCCAATGGCTATTAACCCGGGATGCAATGGCTTTAGCTGCGGCTTCGGCTGTAGCTTCGGCCGATGCATTTCGGAAAGCAGCAAGAATTGAAGGGTTTGATTCTGGCTCAGAATGAACGTTGGCGGCGTGGATTAGGCATGCAAGTCGAACGCGTGTAGCAATACACGAGTGGCGAAAGGGACAGTAACACGTAGATACGTACCCTCCGGTCTGGGATAGTCCGTCGAAAGACGGGGTAATACCAGATAACGTCTCCGGACCAAAGGTGTGATTCCACCGGGGGAGCGGTCTGCGTCCTATTAGCTTGTTGGTAGGGTAACGGCCTACCAAGGCAATGATGGGTAGCGGGTGTGAGAGCACGACCCGCGTCACTGGGACTGAGACACTGCCCAGACACCTACGGGTGGCTGCAGTCGAGGATCTTCGGCAATGGACGCAAGTCTGACCGAGCGACGCCGCGTGCGGGATGAAGGCTTTCGGGTTGTAAACCGCTGTCAGTGGGGAGGAAATCGTAGAGGGTAATCTCTCTATGTTGACCTATCCGCAGAGGAAGCAAGGGCTAAGTTCGTGCCAGCAGCCGCGGTAAGACGAACCTTGCTAACGTTATTCGGAATTACTGGGCTTAAAGGGTGCGTAGGCGGTGCGGAAAGTCGGGTGTGAAATCCCCCAGCTCAACTGGGGAATTGCGCCTGAAACTACCGTGCTCGAGGAAGACAGAGGTACGCGGAACTTAGGGTGGAGCGGTGAAATGCGTTGATATCCTAAGGAACACCGGTGGCGAAAGCGGCGTACTGGGTCTTATCTGACGCTGAGGCACGAAAGCTAGGGTAGCGAACGGGATTAGATACCCCGGTAGTCCTAGCCGTAAACGCTGAGCACTTGATTGAAGGGTCCTCCATAGCCTTTTAGTCGTAGCGAAAGTGTTAAGTGCTCCGCCTGGGGAGTATGGTCGCAAGGCTGAAACTCAAAGAAATTGACGGGGGCTCACACAAGCGGTGGAGGATGTGGCTCAATTCGAGGCTACGCGAAGAACCTTATCCTAGTCTTGACATGCTTGGATTAACTGCTGGAAACAGCAGCCACGCCTTCGGGTGGAACGAGCACAGGTGCTGCATGGCTGTCGTCAGCTCGTGTCGTGAGATGTCGCGTTAAGTCGCTTAACGAGCGAAACCCTTGTCTCCAGTTGCCAGCGGGTCATGCCGGGGACTCTGGAGAGACTGCCGGTGTTAAACCGGAGGAAGGTGGGGATGACGTCAAGTCCTCATGGCCTTTATGACTAGGGCTGCACACGTCCTACAATGGCACGCATAAAGGGATGCAAACTCGCGAGAGCAAGCAAATCCCAAAAAACGTGCCCCAGTTCGGATTGCAGGCTGCAACCCGCCTGCATGAAGCCGGAATCGCTAGTAATCGCGGATCAGAATGCCGCGGTGAATGTGTTCCTGAGCCTTGTACACACCGCCCGTCAAGCCACGAAAGTGGGGGGTATCCGAAGTCGCCTACGCAACCGTAAGGAGCTAAGCGCCTAAGATAAACTCCGCGATTGGGACTAAGTCGTAACAAGGTAGCCGTAGGGGAACCTGCGGCTGGATCACCTCCTTTCTAAGGATTTATTCCGACTCCTTGGAATTCACACTCCTGACGAGTCAACCATGGAGACAGTACTTGGGCTGGAAATAAGATCAGCTTCGATTCGCTGAGTGTCGAACTCAACGACGCACAAGCGGTTCCGGCTCACGCCGGAAAATCGAAACAAACTACCGAGTTGAAATTGATAGAGACCCGCCGGCCTTGCCAGACCGGTGGGTCTTTTTTTGCGCAGCTTGCCATCCCAAACCGATCACAATAGCTGCGGCACGGCGGCCAATATGCAATCGCTAAAAATCTTCACGCCGCGGTGAGATTCGAACCATTGACGGGCGGTGCGGATGACATCGGCGAATTGAAGCAGAAGGAGTAGGCAGCTCAGGCTATCTTTCGATTACGATTCACCCGCCGCTAAACGCACGCGCACCGGCACCTCGTGCCCTTCACGGCGCACGGTTATCACCGCTTCTTCGCCAGGATGAAACGCGTCGATCGCCGACAGAAAATCGTCAGCGGTTAGCGTCGGCTGGCCGTTGACGGCGACAATCAAATCCGCCGCGCTGCGATCGATCGTCTGCGTCTCATAGGTGAAAGGCCCTTGGTGTTTCTTTTCTTTCACCACCTTGAAACCGCGCATGCCGCCCTGCTCGGCCGGCCCGCCGGGAATAAGCGTGGCCACCAGCAATCCTTTTTCAGTTTCGTAGACCCGCGAAATTCCGGTTTCCGGCCGCACCACGTGGCCATTGGCAATCAATTCGGGCACCACGCGCGTAATGGCGCTGATGGGAATGGCGAAGCCCACGCCGGCGTTTTGCCCTGTCTTGCTGGCAATCGCCGTGTTCATGCCGATCAGTCGGCCATGCGTATCCAACAGCGGTCCGCCGGAGTTGCCGGGATTGATCGCCGCGTCGATTTGAATGATCGATTTGATCGTGCGATTGCGTGCGCGACGGCAGCGATCGATTCAAGCTCGACACTATTCCGGTGGTCAGCGTGCGCTCCAAACCGAACGGATTGCCCAGCGCGTACACTTTCTGCCCAACCTTTAGCCGCGTGGAATCGCCGAAGTTCACCGGAAACAGCGAATCGGCCGGGGCGTCGATCTTCAGCACGCAAACGTCGGTCGAGGGATCGCGCCCGACCACTTTGGCATCGTAGCTGTGCCCGTCGAACAGCGTGGCTTGCACTTCGCGCGCGCCTTCGACCACGTGGTAATTCGTGAGGATGTGCCCCTGCTTATCGAGCACCGAACCGGAACCGCTGCCTTCCTGAATCACGTCGATCAAAAACAGCGTCGGCGTTTCGACCTTGGTATTGATGTTCACCACGCTGCGATTGCAGGCCTCGTACACCGCCACATTCACGCGCTCCTCAGGCGTCAATTCCTCCGCCGAATCCACGATCTGCGATGGCGCGATCGGCAACGGCGACCGGCCCGCTATTGCACCCCGATCCGGCTCGGCCAGACGAAACGTCGAATCACCCTGTCCTGGATGCTGCTGCTGGGCAAGAGAAGAGCCGCCCATGGCAATCCATAGAAAACACCCCAGCCCGGCGGCTAAGAGGGAAACGACCGACAGGCGTGGGAGGGCCAATGTTGATTGCATGACATTGCGCATTCAAGGAATCGGACGATAGTCGATTATCCGGAACTGGTGGATAGCAAAGTCAGATGCAGCGACCCGTTACGTATCCAAGCACCCACTTCGCAGCCCAAAACACAGCAAGCATCCGCCCCATTTGTAGCCGCATTTCTATCAAAAAACGAGGTCGCGCCCGCACAATCGGACCTACTCCCCCGATGGCGAAAAGGGCTGTTTTCACGCGGGAAAAGGTGAAAAATGGGGTATTTGCGTAGCATGTGCCCCAACCTGCGAATACAATAGACGTTGCCCGGCTGTTTCCCTAAGACGGCCGGGCAACAAATAGCGTTTTCGAAGCAGCCTAATTTGATGCGCTGGCCGCCTTACGTTGCGCCGGAACACGACGCGGCAAGCGCACTATAGCTTTTCGTGGTTGGAGCATCCGCCATGTCGCGTCTCATTGGCCGAATCTCATTGTTGGGATTGGTTGTGATCTTGCCGCGCCGATTTTCATCTCGGCCGCGCCGCCTGAAAAAGCAAGCACGCAAACCGCTCACATCGATGCGTACGCCAAGCCCGACGGGGCAAACGTACTTCGCGTTGAGCTTGATGCCTCAGGCGATGTTGCCGGCCGTCGAATCCAGCGACGTCGTCGTGCTGTACGACACCTCGGCCAGCGAAGTCGGTCCGTTCCGCGATAAAGGCATCGAAGTGCTGCGCGGACTGATGGCCACGCTCGGCGAAAAAGATCACGTGAAACTGATGGCGGTCGATCTCAAAGCCGTTCCCATCACGCACGACTTCGTCTCTCCGCGCGGCGCCGATATGAATGCCGCGATCGAACAATTGCAGCATCGCACGCCGCTTGGCGCACGGATATGGAAGCGGCGTTGAAAGCGGTCCTCGAAAGCTACCAAAACGCCCCTGCCGCGCCGCGCACCGTGGTGTACATCGGCAACGGCCGCAGCAGCGCCAATGCCGCCTCGCCGAAATGCCCAAGCTGATCGACCAACTCGCAAAGCAGCGCATTTCCGTCAGCAGTTTCGCCGTGGGGCCGAGCCAGAACGTCGCCAATCTGGCGGCGCTGGCGAATCAAACCGGCGGCGTCGTGGCGATTGATGGCGAAAAGATTACCGGCCGCGAAGTTGGCTCGCAGCTCAGCCGCGCTTTGCACGAACCGGTCATTTGGCCCGCCGACCGCAAATTGCCGGCCTCGTTGGCCGAAGTTTATCCCGCGAATACTCCGCCGCTCCGTGCCGACCGAGACACCGTGTTGATCGGCAAAGGTACCGCCGATCAGCCGTTCGAAGTGGCCATCAAAGGCGAGGTCGCAGGTAAACCGATCGATCTGCACTGGAACGTTCAGCCCTCCAAGCCGGACGACGACAACGCCTACCTGGCGCAACTCGTCGATTCCGCCAAAGCCGACGGCGGCCACAGTTTGCCCACGCTCGGTTCGGAAGGTTTGTGGGAAGCTCGCCGCGTGCTGAATGCCGATGCGCAAAATCTCGCGAAGCTTGGCAGCGCAGCCGCCGCGTCGGGAAACGTGCAGCAGGCCAAACAATTTGCCGACGCCGCCGTGCGTATGGATCCGAACAATTCCAACGCTTTGGTGCTGAAACACGCCGTCGACAACGGCAAGGTGCAAATGGTCGCGGCTGAAATTCCGCCTCCACCGCAACCCTCCGACGATGCCAGTCCTAAGCCCGGCGACTTGCTCAGCTCCACCGAAGAGCTGCAGCGCGTGATTCAGCAAAAAGTAGTCACCGACGCCAACGTGGAAATGAATCGCGCGCGCGATCGCATGATGGTCGATCCCGCCGGCGTGCAGCAAGATATGAAATTGCTGCTGGAGCGAGTGCTGCAAGTGCCGGAACTGACTGCCGACCAGCGCATCAGCTTGCGTAGCCAGCTCACCGCCTTGATCGAACAAGCCACGCGGCGTCGCCAGGAAAAAGAAGTGGCCGACGTCGAACGCGAGCAAAACCTCGCCGCCGCCCGCGAACGTCAACGCCTGTTGGATAATCTGGCCCGCAAAGATATGCAGGTGAAAGGCCTGATCGATCGCTTCAACGCGCTGATGGAGCAGGGCTATCTGCATTTCGACACGTTCACCAATCCGTACTACATGGACGCCAAAATCAAAGCCGCCGACGAAGTCCGCCCGCGTGCTTTCCGATCCGTACGGCCGCCAGGATCCGATCGCTGTTTCGGCGCCGTTGTTCGCCGACTTGTCGGGCAACATTTCGAATTACCTGGCGATCCGCGAGGCCAAGCAGCGAAACTGGCTGGACCAAATGCATTTGGTCGACGTCGCGGCCATTCCAACCCCCGACGATCCGCCGATTGTTTATCCGCCGGCCGATTACTGGCGGCAAATTACCGATCGGCGAAAGAAGTACAAATCGGTCGATCTGTCGAACACCAGTCCGGTGGAGCAAAAAATCCTGACCGCGCTGGATGAAAAGACAGAACTCGACTTCGCCGAAACGCCGCTTAAAGACGTGATGGATTACATCAAGGAACGGCACCATATCGAAGTGCAGTTCGATCAAAACGCGTTGAAAAACGCCAATCCTCCGATCGATCCCAGCCAAACCCTGATCACCCGCAGCCTCAAAGGCGTGACGCTCCGTTCCGCATTGAAGCTGATCTTGTCGGAATACAATCTCACTTATGTCGTTAAGGACGAAGTGCTGAAGATCACTTCCAAAGACGAAGCCGACAAAGTGCTGGTCACCAAGGTGTACCCCGTCGGCGATCTGGTAATGCCGATCGACGTGCTGGGCAATGGCGGTTGCTTCTGGCGGCGCTAGAGCGGCGGCTTTGGCGGTGGCGGCGGTGGCGGCGGAATCGGCGGCGGCGGCGGTGGCGGCGGTTTTGGCGGCGGCGGCGGTGGCGGCGGCGGTATTTTCAATGTGCCCGACGATGTGATACCCGCGGCCGGCAGCGGCGGGCCCTCGACGTGGCCGACGATCTGAAACTTACCGGCGCTTCTGCAGCGAAGAAACAACCTGCCGCGCAAACGCAACCAAATGCTCCGGCGTCGACACCTGTTGCCCCGCCTGCGGCAGCCGCGCCTGCTAAACCGGCGGCGGAAGCCAGTGCCGCTAAACCTGCGATTGAAAACCGCGAAACCATCGTCGTCAACACCGACGTCGATCCCGATAAATTCTGGAACGATTATTTCACTTCGCTTCCGGAACCGGACGAAAACAATGCGGCCGAAATCGCCGCCAAGCGCGATGCCGCGATCCGCGATGTCGCCAAGGAATTGATGGATCAGCAAAAATTCGATCACGTCGCGGCGCTCATCAACGGCGCCCTGCGGAACGGATACGCTCGCCCCTGGATGTACGAAGCGTTGGCGTTGGCCCTGCAAGCAGCAGGCAAACCCAAGGAAGATGTCGAACGCGCGCTGATGTCGGCCGTCGATTTCGCCAACACACCCAGCGATATCATGCAAATTGCTCTGTACATGGCCGCATCGGGCTGGATGAACGCGCCCTCAAGCTGTTGCGGCAAGCTTCGGCCCTGCAGCCTTTCCGTCACGAGCCGTACATGCACGGCCTGCAAATTGCGCAGCGGTTGAGCGATGACGATGGAATTCGCTGGGCGTGCTTGGGCATCCTGCGCAAGCCTGGCCCAACAATAAAAAGGGAGTGGAAGATTCGGCCCATTACGCCGCTTCCGCGCTGATTGAAAAACTCCGCAAGGAAGGCAAAACCGCCGAAGCCGACGATTTCCGTAAATCGCTCGACGAAGCGCAACCGCGCGATTGCCTGGTGAAAGTTACCTGGACCGGCGAAGCCGACGTCGACTTGATGGTCGAAGAACCCACCGGCGCCGTCGCTTCTTTCCAACATCCGCGCACTGCCGGCGGCGGTGTGATGTTGGGCGACGCCTACGCTAAATCCAACCCAGTCAAACACCGAAGGCTCCACCGAATCGTATGTGTTGCCTCAAGGCTTTAGCGGCAACTATAAGCTTCGCTTGCGACGCATCTGGGGCCAGGTGGCAACGGGCAAAGTTACCGTCGATATCTACACCCATTACGGCACGCCGCAGCAAACGCATATTCGGCAGCAAATCCCGGTGGGCGAGCGCGATGCGGTCGTCAATTTCGCTGTGGCCGACGGCCGCCGTACCGAGCCGCTGGAACAAGCCCAACTGGCGCAAGCCGTGGCCGATCAAACGTCGATCAATCGCGCCGTGCTCGCACAGCAATTGAGCGCCTTGAACACGGCGTCTGCCTCCGCCACCGACGTCAGTTCAGCGGGCAGTTGGCGCCGGCGCCACCGCGAACCCATTTTTCCCGTTCGCGCTGCGTGGGGCGGTCGGATTCACGGTGAAGCCCACCATTTTGCCGGAAGGTACGCAATTGCAGGCGTTCGCCGTCGTTTCGGCCGACCGCCGCTATGTGCGGATCAACGTCCAGCCGAACTTCACCACGATTCCTCAAGTCGATACGTTCAATACGGTCACCGGATCGGGCGGCGGCGGCGGCAGCAGCACCGGCGGTTCCTAATTCGCAGTTTCACCATCTGCGGCGGTTATCGAACCAATCCCGGTTGCACGTCAAGCGTAAGCGGCTCGATTAGTCCGGCTTTTAATCGCTCCAGCGCAATTGCGCCCATCACCGCATTGTCGGTGCAAAGATTCCGCGGCGCGATGTGCAGACGAATGCCCCGTTCCTGGCACGCCGCTGCCAACCGTTCGCGGAATTCCTTGTTCGCCGCCACCCCGCCGCCGACGGCCAACGTTTTCAGCCCCGTTTGCTCCAATGCCAAAAGCGATTTGTCGATCAAGCAATCGATCACCGCTCGCTGAAAACTAGCCGCAAGATCAGCAATTTTTTCGGGCGACAGCGTCTCAGCTGCGCGGCGTTTGGCCCGGCGGCGCAATCTGATATCGCACGGCCGTTTTCAGTCCGCTAAAGCTGAACGCCAGGCGGGTCGGATCGTGCCAGAATGCTCGCGGAAATGCATAGGCCTGTGGATTGCCTTCTCCGCCGCCGCCTCGATCGCCGGCCCGCCGGGATATGGCAGGCCCAGCAAGCTGGCTACTTTGTCGAATGCTTCGCCGGCGGCATCGTCGATCGTGCCGCCCAGCAGTGTGAAATCCAGCGCGCTTGCGCAGCGATACAAATTGGAATGCCCGCCGCTGACCACCAGGCCCACGCATGGAAACAAATCCAGCGCACCAGCCATTTTGCACGCATAAATGTGCGCCTGCAGATGATCGACCGCCACCAGCGGTTTCCCGTTGCCACGCACAAAGCCTTTGCGGCGGCCAGGCCAACCAGCAGCGAACCGGCCAGTCCGGGCGTGTTGGCCACCGCGATGGCGTCCAGTTCATCGAGCGTTACGCCGCTCGCGCAGCGCTTCATCGACCACCGGCAAAATCCGTTCCACGTGAGCCCGCGAGGCAATCTCCGGCACCACCCCGCCGAACGCTTGGTGCAACTCGTCCTGCGAAGCCACCACCGAGGAGAGCACTTCCAGTGGTTCGGCGATGATCGCCGCCGCCGTTTCGTCGCACGTTGTTTCCAGAGCCAGAAGTTTCACGGTGTCAAAGTCACGGTGCGCGGGCCAGCTCGGTAGTTAGATATTCGATCGCCTTGTGCAATTGGCGATCGAAGAACTTCGGCAGATGCGCACTTGCAGTCGTTGAATTCTTCTCCTGTGCTCTTTTTCCATTGCTTTCCGCGATTTTCTGTTTGGCCGATTGCGAGGCGCCCGCCTTCGCATCGCCACCCTTCGATTGTCCGCTCGCGGTTTCCGGTTCTTGCTCCCCGCTTGCTGTTTCTCGTCGTGATGCTTGCCTTCCACAATGTCTCGCTCCCGGCGGTAGTTAAGCATCTCCGCCATCTCGGTCGTGAAAGCTTCACTTCCAAGCTCTTTCTGGCTTCACGCCCCATTCGTCCGTTTCTTTGTCCTCGGGAAAGCGATGAATTTTGTGACCATTCGGCCGCGTGTAGCTCGAGGTCGTGAGTTTGAGCGCACTTTTGCCCGATTCCAACTCCACCACATTTTGCACGCTTCCTTTTCCCCATGTGCGATCGCCAACCACGGCCGCCCGATGTTGTCTTGCAAACATGCCGCCACGATTTCGCTGGCGTGGCGCTATAGTGATTCACCAGCACCACCATAGGGAAATCTTCGAACGATTCCCCCTTCACCGCGTCCCAGATGCGCTCGGGCGTGTTCCGGCCCTGGACGCTCACAATCCGCCCCTTGCTAATGAATATGTTCGAAACTTCGACCGCCGAACTCAACAGCCCTCCGGGATCGAACCGCAAATCGAGAATGAGCCCACGCATCTTTCGGGCTTTCAAATCGTCTACCGCCTTTCGTAAATCTGTGGCCGTATCACGGCTGAAAGCAGTCACGCGGATGTAACCGATCCGCGTTCGGAATCGAGCATGTAATCCCACGTATCGTCGGCCTACGCGAATTGCCTACACGTACCGACGTGATCAACTCTCGCTTGATGCTGAACGTCTCAGTCTTCCCGTGATCGGCGTGTTGCACGGTGAGGTTGATGCTCGTCCGATTCTCCTTTCAGCCGCTTCGTCGCTTCATCAAGCGTGATGTTTTCGGTCGGCTGATCGTCGATCTTCACGATCTTGTCGCCTGCTTGCACCCCCGCCCGATAAGCCGGCGTTCCCACAAGCGGGCTGATCACTTTCAGTTGTCCGTCGTCGACCGTCACCTGAATGCCAATACCTCCGAACTGACTTTCCACAGAGTCGCGGAAATTGCCGAATTCATCAGGTCCGATGTACGACGAATACGGATCGAGCTTGCTGACGATTCCTTTGATGGCCGCTTCCATCAATTCCCGGCGATCGACCGGCTTCACGTAATTCCGTTCAACCTGATCGATCGTGTCGGCCAGAGCTTTGTACAGCTCGAAATACTCGTCGTCTGCTT
>CAVZDC010000017.1:0-22474 GCA_963773925.1 Pirellulales bacterium | reverse complement strand
CATCGTGGCGCGGACTTCAAATTCGCGCGTGACGCTGCGGCCAGGCTCGATTTTCTCGATCTCGATCGCGGGGCGCTGGATGCCCTGCTCTTCCAATCGCACCGACACGTTGCTGACCGCGGTGGCGCCAAAATTGTGAACCGTCACTTCCATTTCCAGCGGCACGCCGGCGGCGCGGGTTCCGCCCGCAGGCTTGAGCGACGTGATGGCCAGATTCGGCCGGGCCGAATCCACGCAATTGACCAGCTCCACCTGCACGCCTTGGTTATTCAGTTTTTGCAGCAGTTTTTTTAGCGCCGTGGGGCTGGTCCAATCCTTGCGCGAAAATCGCTCACAAGATAGACGACGTTGTTGGAGTCGCTTTTGTCCCCCACCATTTGCGCGGCGGCCTGCAATGCGTCCGCCGGGCCGACGGCCAGCTGCGAAACGCGCAGCTTGTCCAGCGTTTGTTCAAGCGTCTTGGGAAATTCGTCATCGACGGTCACTTTCGCCAGATCATCCTGGGTGCCGTGTTGCGGGCGGCTTGCCTGCGAAAATCGCAGCAGCGTGAATTCTTGCCGCGCCGATTGCTGCGCCGCCTGAGTGCCCAGGCGCTGGATTACGCCTTTCGCTTCGTCGAAGGCGGTAGTGCCGGCCCAAGCGTCCGACATCGAATAACTGTCGTCCAACAGCACGATGTGGTGCAGCTTGTTGCCGCCGAACAGGCCGCCCAACTTGTTTCGCAATATCGGTTGCGCCACCAACAGCACGGCCCCCGCGATCGCCGCTACGCGCAGCAGCAGCAACAATAATTGCTTGAGCATCACCCACGTGCGGTTGCGCTTTTGGCTGGTCAGCAGGAATTCCATCGCGGCCCACTGCACCTTGCGATGCCGCATCAGGTTGATCAAATGGATCGCAATCGGCAGCGCTACCAGAGCGGCCACGACGGCAATCGGCAGTGGGTAAAGGAACGAGGGCACGGAGCGATGAACGGGTGAAGGTGTGAAAGGGTGAAGCGGTGAGACGCGCTTGCGTCGTTATGCTCCGCGAAGTTGGGCCTGGCGGTTGCTGATAAAGTGGGCCAGCACGGCATCCAACGGATCGCTGGTCCGCACGAGTTTGTAGTCGCATTCGTTTTTGGCGCAGGCGCGGCGAATTTCTTCCAGATACGCCCCCAGCGCCTGCAAATATCCTTCCCGCAGTGCGCGCGGGTTGCAGGTCAGATGTTCGGGCAGTTCCAAGCCTTCGAAGCGCGTGGGGCCGGCGAACGGGAAATCCAATTCGTCGTCGTCCAATATATGCAGCACCATCACGTCGTGGCCCCGCTGCCGCAGCATCTTGATCCCCTTGATGAATCCCGGCGCGGCGCCAGCAGGTCGGAAATCAAAATCACCATGCCCGCGCGCGGAAGCTTTCCGCGGCGTAGCGCAAAATGTGCTGCAAATCGGTTTTGTGCAGCGGGGCGCTGGCCGCCAGCGATTGGATAATCGAATTTAAGTGCGAACGCTTGGTCCGCAGCGGCACGGCGGCGCGCAGGTTCTCGTCGAAGGCGATGCAGCCCACGGCGTCCTGCTGCCGCAACAGCAAATAGGCCAGGCTCACCGCGGCGGTGCACGCATACTCGTATTTAGTTAACGGGCCGCGCCCATACTGCATGCTGTGCGAAATGTCGACCAATAGCGTCGCCCGCAGATTGGTTTCTTCCTCGTACTGCTTCACGTACAGACGGTCTTGCTTGGCCCATACTTTCCAATCGACGTGCCGCAGGTCGTCGCCGTGCGTGTATTCGCGATGCTGCAGGAACTCGACCGACTGCCCGAAGTACGGGCTGTGATGCAACCCGGTGAGGTAGCCTTCCACGATGTGGCGCGCCCGCAGATCCAGGCGCGCGATGCGTTTGATCGCCTCGGGGTGCAAGAAGCGTTTGGTGTCGGCGATGGCCATGCTATACCGCAAGCGGATGGTTGACGTATGCGCTCCGCTATCGCGTCGCTAAATCGGAGCGGTCACGACGCGAAAATTTTGCGGAATCGCGCGTCGCTGGTTAGTTCGTCTTCTTTGGTCGGCGTGACCTGCAGCAGGCGGTCGACCACGTCGTCGGGGCCGATGCCTTCGCTTTCCGCCGCGAAGTTCACCACCAGCCGATGCCGCAGCACGGGCTTCGCCAGCGCTTGAATGTCGTCAGTCGAAACGTGCGTGCGGCCGTGCAACAATGCCCGGGCCTTGCCGCCGAGAATCAGGAACTGCACCGCCCGCGGGCCGGCGCCCCACGAAACCTGGTCGGTGACGAAGTCGGGCACTCCCGGCTCGCCCACGCGAGTTTGGCGCACCAAAGAAAGCGTGTATTGAATCACGTGATCGCTCACCGGCACTTCGCGCACCAGCTTCTGCAGGTCGATGATTTCCTCGTCCGACAGCACCGGCGCCACGTCGTCGGTCATCAGCGCGGTGGTGCGCCGCGATCTCGAACTCTTCGCCGAAGCTGGGATACTTGACGAAAATCTTGAACATGAAGCGGTCTTGCTGCGCTTCCGGAAGCGGATACGTGCCTTCCTGCTCGATCGGATTTTGCGTGGCCAGCACGAAGAATGGGTCCGCCAGCGGATGCCGCACCCGGCCCACGGTCACTTGGCGTTCCTGCATCGCTTCCAACAGCGCCGCCTGGGTTTTCGGCGGCGTGCGGTTGATTTCGTCCGCCAGAATCACATTGGCAAACAGCGGCCCTTCCAGAAAGCGGAACTCACGGCTGCCGGTCGTGCGGTTCTCTTCGATGATCTCCGTGCCGGTAATGTCGGCGGGCATCAGGTCGGGTGTGAACTGGATGCGGCTGAACGACAGATTCAGCGCGCGGGCGAGCGTGCTGATCATCAACGTTTTGGCCAGCCCCGGCACGCCTTCCAGCAGGCAATGGCTGCGCGCGAACAGCGAGATCAGCAATTCCTCGATGACCTCGTTCTGCCCAACAATCACTTGCGATAGTTGCTGGAATATTTTTTCGCGCGCGTCATTGAGCTTGCTGATGGCGGCGGAATGATGGGCGATGATGCTTTCGGTCATCGGAGGTTCCTGGGAGGGTGCAAATGACTAATGTCTTAATGACTTAATGAACGAGCGACGGTGATCTTGCTCTCATTCAGACATTCAGTCATTCAGTCATTCTTTATCGTTGGTAAATCGGCAGGATGTTTTTATCCAGTTGCAAAATCGTCAGGTTGATGGCGGTCGTGTATATGGTGCCCACGTAACCTTGCGTCCAGAAAACGCCGCTACGGTCTTCGGCGGCCTCGTTGATCAAGCGCGCATAAATCTGGTCGCGGTATTTTTCCCACTTCTCGCCCCCTTCGCGGTACATCACCTGGGCGTAGTAGTAATGGGCATAGTGCCAATGTCCGAAGCCTTGATTCGAAATATTGTTCAGGTTGCTCTCGGCGTATCGCAGCATTTTGGGGACGAACTTGTCGTCGTAATCGCCGGCGTTGTACAAGCAAGCGATAGCGGCGGCGGTGATGGCCGGTCGCGGCCCACCTCCCTTGGAACTGTACTGCACGGCGCCCTCTTCGAGCGTGCATTTGTGGATATATTTGATCGCTTTATCGATGATTTCCTTGGGCACCGGAATGCCGGCGTTCCGGCAGCCGCGTAGCCCTTGCACCTGCGTGATGGTGGTCGAGCCTTCGTCGAATCCGCCGCCATCTTTGGCGCTCACGTAGCCCCAGCCGCCGTCGGCGGTTTGGGCCCGCCCACAAAATTCCACCGCCTTAGTGAGCACGTTAATCAACTCCTTGCGCCGCGCTTCGTCCTCCTCCTCACCCAGCACCTGCGACAGAAACAGCATCGAGTAGCCGTGGCCGTAGGTGTACCGGTCGTCTTTTTGCTCACCGATCAGCCCGTTGGAACGGCTGCGGCTGCACAGGTAATCCACCGCACGGCGAATGTTCAGTGCGTACTTGCCCTGCGTGGTGGTGGAGCCCTCCTGCAAAAGCGCGATGCCCGCCAGCGCCGTCATGGCCGTGGAATACCGGCCGTCATTGGCCGACCAGTGCCCCAGCCGCGATTGGCTGTTGGCAATCCAATCCAGCCCGCGGGAAATTACGTGCTGCAACCGGGGCTCGGGCTTCTCCGTCGTGCGCAGCACGCTGGGTGCGGCGCACAGGGCGGCCGCCAACATTAAGCCCAACGATATTCGGAAGCGGAACAGCATGCGAGGTAGTAGTAGTGGCGATTACGGGGAGCCGTTGGAGTCGAAAATCGGCAAGTGATTGCGGATGGCGTTGAACAGCGTCTGGATTTTGATGCGTTTGGGTTTGTCGAACAGCCCCGCCTGATAGGGCGGTTCCGGCGGAATCGGCGCATCGGTGAATTTCAATGTAACGGTTTGCGACGGAGCCGCCACAATCGTCACCGTTTTATCCTTGGGATCGGCCGTCAGATCGTAGTTCTGCACCGCCTGCGGCAAATCATCGTCGTCGCACACCGCGCGGCCGGTGCGCTTATCGAGGCAAAGTATCGAAGCGTGCTGCTGGTTTTGATTCACAATGATCGTGCGCAAAAATACGATCACCGGCAGTTCGGCCGGCGCGTTGAGCACCAAACCGTGTTGTTCCACCGCGGCCGGAGCGGCCCACTGCGGCTTGCCGCTCCCCTGATCGAACGCATACAAGCGACCGGTAACCTGCAGCCAGCAGGGATCGTTGTAAGGCTGCGGCATTTGCACAATCCGCTGCTGCGGATGATCGGAGACGTAAACATGATTCGTAATCAAAATATCTTGCGCCTCGGAGCGCATGACGTGGATGCTTTGCAGGTTCGACTCGCTTTCCAGTTTTTCGTCGATCGTTTTGCTCCCGTCGGCAAGGCGAATCATGGTGAAGTGGCCGTCGGGCTGCATGACCGCCACGCTATCTTCGTCCACCACTTCCCCTTTGGAGCCTGGAGCGAACGTCGCCGACCAAATCTCGCGCTCTGCCCAGGGGTCGCTGAGCGCAACCAGCAATTTGTTGCCCGTGGTGCTGCGCCAGGTAAGCAGGCGGCGGCCCACGGTGTCCCACCGCTCCTGGCCGGCGGGAACCGGCCGCTTGCCCAGCAACTGCCCGTCGATGGTCCGCACAATGAACGCCTCTCCGGCCGACTCTTCCGCAGGCGGCGCCAGAATCGTAATTTCGTCGTCGCCAAAAATCTCACTGCCCGGCGGCACGCCGTGGCGAACCCATTGCACTTTTCCAGTGATGCCATCCAGGCACATCACTTCGCGCCCCTGCTGAATGCAAATGCCGTTGGCGGTGCTCGGTCCGATGTTCCCTAAGTATTGATTTTGCAGCTTGACCACGGTTCGCCTTCCGCCCCAAGGCATTTGCGGCAGTTGGAACGTGGGTCCGCCGAAGTTATACGGTGAAACGAAGGGATCAGTCAGCGATTGCGTCCACAGCATTCGATTCGTGCCGACAGCCGCGCCAGCGTGTCGATGGCAAACACCTGCGTCCCCAGGCAGACGACGATCAGGTGGCCGTTGGTCGAGGCGTAGTACGACAAGCCGTTGGCCGCGCCAAAGAAGTTGGCAATCCGGCCCCCTTCGTTCAGCGGCTGCCGGAGCCGCTCTTGGCCCAGTCCGTCGCGCTCCACCAGCTCCATCCGCTGCAGATCGACCTCGAGTGTGATGTCCTGAAAGAACGGCGAGATCGGGCCGCGCAGCTCAATGTTCGAGTTGACGCGGAATCCGGGCATGCGCTGTTGCTTCACCCCGCTTTTTTCCACAAGCACTTCGCCCAACGGCCATTCGGCCGGCGCCGATTCGGCGGCCCGCAGCGAGGAATCGGCGGGCAGTCCGGCCAGCAGCTGCTTCACGATCTTTCCATCCAGCACCGGCCGGTCGCCAAACTCGTCCTGCAGGCGGCGATAATACGCGCGCATCGTCGTCGTGCCCCGTCGTGTGCAACAGGGCGGCCATCCTGGCCATGGCGCTTTTGCGCACCGCCGGGTCGCTCGATTTCTCCAAGCGCCGCAACAATTCTTCGCGCGCCAAGGGGGCTTCGCCGTCGTCGTTCAGCTCCACGAGCGCCTCGCGCGCCCGGTCCGCGGCCGGATGATCCCCGAAGTTGTTCAAAAACTGTTGCAGCGCATTGGAATCTTTCGCGGCCAGCGCCTTGCTCAATTGCTCTTTAACAACCACGTCGATCTTTTGGCGCTGCGCCGCGGAAGCTTCGGCCAACAGCGAATCGAAGCGGGCCCGAACCCAGCGGCTGCGAGTGACCGATAGCGAAGGATCGACGTCTTCAGGCTCCTCCGGCGATTCCAGGGCCGCCAGCTTTACGTACGCCTCCAGCGCCGCGAGCGTGTCGCCGGTTTTTTGCAAACCGGTCGCCAGCACGCGAATGTACGCCGCGCGCTCCCGATCCAGCCGCACCAGTTTTTCCAGTTCGCCGGCAGCGTCGCGGTTGCCGCTAAAATCTTGCGCCAGCGCGGTGGTTAGCGCTTCAATCAGCAGTTCGCGAGTGAATGGGTCGGAATCGATCTTGTACGAATGGCGAATATCGGCCAACGCATCGTTCAACCGGCCGGCATCCAGCGCAATTTCGCCGCGATGCGCAGACGCCCATGCGTCGTCAGGATTCTTTTCCAGTGATTTCGCGATCCGCTGCTCCAGGGGCTTCAACTGAAAAAACGATTCCATGTAATCGATGCCCTCGGAGATCACTTGCCCGTGGCAGCAGATTAAGTTTCCGGGAATCGCGCCATGGTGCGATTTTGCGCGGGCAGTAATCTTTCCGCGGTCCAAATCGATCTGAGCGACTTCGGCCGTGGTCAGCGGCAGGTAATAGTCGTCGCCGCTGGCGAAGCCGCGGCCGCTGGGCATCGCGCCATCCGGCAATTCGATCGATTCCCCTTTCCACGCCGGACTGCCGTCGGCCAGCTTCAGTGCGGTCATTTGCCGCTTGCCGGCCAGCACCACGTTGCCTCCGTGGATGCAGGCTACATACAGGCTGTCGCCCCGTTGTGCGGCCTTGTGCCACACCGATTCGCCATCCGACAGCCGCAGACAGTGCAATTCGTTCGATTCCGGCGGCGTGACCAGCACGTAACCTTCGGCGATGGTTGCGCTGGCATCGGTCCAACGCTCTAGCGGATAACCCGCGACATTGGTGCTGAAAACCACCGCCGGACCGCGCACGATCACCTGGTTCTGCGGGTTCTGAGAATTGCGCGCGTACAAATATGCCCACAACAGCGACCGGTTGACGATGTCGACGGCCACCACCGCGCCCGCGGAGGTCGGGCACACCAACACGCCATCGGCAAAACTGGGAGTGCAGCCGACCAGCCTCCGGATGGGATCTTGCTGAACGTTCGTTTCCACGACGGCCAATTGCTGCGACCAATCGAGATGCCCGGTGGCCGGATCCAGCACGCACAGTTTGATTTCGCCTTTAATCTCGGCCAGCACGTACAACCTGCTCTGCAGCGGCAGCGGTGGGCCCAGGAAAAACGCGCCCGCCAGCTTCGGTTCTTCCTCGCCGCTGGGTCCGCCGATTTCCCATTTCAATTTTCCCTGCGTCCGCAACTCGCACGCAATCAGCTTGTTGCTTGGCGCCTGGTTGTCGTTGGGTACGTTGAACCCACGCCGCCGAAACATCGGCATGGCTGCATTTGCCGAAATCGGGTTTGGCCCGCCGCCAAGATCTCTTATCAGGTAAACCTGCCGACCGTCGCTGGCCAGCGTTCCGCGCGTGGCATCCCACCAAAATCGCTCGGTGAGCCAAGGATTGGTCTGAGCGTCGACCCGCGGAGAGCCGTTGGATGAGGTCAGCAGTTGCTCCAGCGGGTTTTCGCTTGAGCCGCGAATCGGCCAAAGCCGTTTGCCGGTTTCCAAATCCACCGCCAGCACGTCGCGGGCAGTGGGCATCAGTATCAAATTCCCCACCGCCAACGGATGCATTGCCGGCAAAAATGCCACTTGCTGTTCAATGTATTGCTGGCGCAGGTCCGCCAGCGCTTTCTCAAGAATGGGGTGCGTGGTCGTCGACACGCGCCACCGCGGATTCAAGAGTGGTATGCCGCCCACGCTCGTGGCGTTTCGCGCCGCGTTGCCGCGGTACAGTTCCCAGTCGTCGGAGTTTTCTGTTTTCGTTAAGCCCGTGGCCCCCAACTGCGCGGTTAGCCAATTCACCGCCTGTCGATCGTCGGAGAACAGATTCACTTTTTTGTCGGCAACGCGAACCGTGGCGTTGGGCTGTTTCTTCTTCAGCGACAGCAACACTTTCTCGGCGCGATCAGTGCGGCCGGCACGCAACCAGCACGTCGCCAACAGCACCGAAAGCTCCGGCTCGAACTGCGCGGCGGCTTGCGGCGTATCGGCCAGCCGCTGGAAGCACAACGCGGCCGATAACGGTTCGCCGTGATCCAACCAGTGCCGTCCCAACAGCAGCTCCGCGTCGTAACCGGCCTGGGTGTGGAAAAACCGCCGCGTGATTTCCTCCAGCTCCTTGGCATCGCCCGAAGCAATAGCCGCGTTTAGCTTTTGCTGCGCACTGGCGCCAAATTGCAACTGATACGCTTGCAATCCGTCCGGCGGCATCTCGCCGATCAGTTTCTGAGCTTCCGCCTTGAGGCTGCTCAGCGTGGGCTTGTCGTCATCGGGCTTGAAAAAGAAATCTTCATCGCGGCGCAGAATCTCGTCGAGCAACACCGAGGCATCGCTGTAGTGTCCTTCCTCAAAAAGTTGCCGGGCCTTTTCCCAGTGGCGAGTGGATTCGCGATCGATCGGCAAAAACACTCCCTCGCCTACATCGTTCCCCTGATTTTGCGGCTGTACGCCAAAACGCACCCGCGCGTTTGGGCCGATTCGAATCTGGGCCACCGCCTGGCCGCCCGCGAACCAAAACAGCCCCAGAAGCATTGAGCCCGTCGCCACCGCAACTAGGGCCAACAGCCCCATTCGTAGCCGTTTTGGCGATTTCCCCTGCATGATGATGTTCCGGGCGGGCTGCCCCAATGACGGTCGGGCTCTGGAGTTTAGTCGCGACTTGCAGTGTGGAAGTTCAAGTCTGACGGCCTGGGAAGTCGGGGGGCGATTCCAGGATCTCCGCCGTCAGGACGATCAAGCGGCCAAGTGCATCGGCGATCGATTCTCATGCCGTAAGTTAGTGCTACAGTGTATCTTACACGATGCGTACAAGACCGGCAATCGACTCGTACCACTCGCAGTTTCACGATTCTGTTTGTATTACGTCCCGTTGCCGAGGGCAGCGTAGCAGTTTAACCGCTAAAGCCGTAACCACCCTAGCCGCCTACAGAATCTTCGCGGTTGCTCTGCAATAAGTTCGGCCAATGACCTATATTGCCCTAGCAAAATCGTGTGGACGATTCCGCCACTAGTGCTTGCGCCGGCCAGCTTAACGAGTTGCCGCCGTCGGCCAAATGGTGCGAACTATCGACCGCGGCGCCTCGGCATTTGCTGGGGCGCGAGAAAGCCTACGATTGATTTTTCCGCGAATTTTGGCCGAATTGGTGCCTCTTAGGATTGAAATTTCGGCCCGGCGCGATTAAATCAGCACGTTCCGTACGTCGGACGAACGAACGTTTTCCTAGTACTTTGCAAGGAGGGTCAAACACTATGGGGAAGGTTGCTACCATGTCATCCAAGAAATCACCGTCGAAAAGTGAGATTCTGGCTTCGGTCGCCGAAGCCACGGGCGTCAACAAGAAGGACGTCAGCGCTGTGCTCGAAGCGCTCGGCAACGAAATCAAAAAGGCGATGAGCAGCAAGGGACCGGGCGTGTTCGCCATCCCCGGATTGGTGAAGATCGAAAAGAAGAAAGTACCCGCCCGCCCGGCGCGTAAGGGCGTGCCCAATCCGTTTAAGCCCGGCGAGTTGATGGACGTGGCCGCAAAACCCGCCAGCACGAAGATCAAGGTTCGGCCTCTGAAGCAACTCAAGGCCATGGCCTAAGCCGAAAGTGCGGCGTGCGGAACGCCCGCCGAAAAATTCGAGCACCGGCCGTTTGAGCGTTTGCCATTGGCGCAGAATCGATTGCCTCACGCGGCAATCGATTTTGTCGCGGACAAAGGCACATTCAAGCGGCCGGTTTTTTTGCCTGCTTCCCGCGCGCTCTGCTGCCCGCGCATTTCTCGCGGGACCGTGCGCAAACATCATGCCCCGACAATTTCAATCCTTGGCAGCGGAAATATCACCTTCCCGCCACGCCGCAGAAATTCCCGCTCGCGCTCAAGCAAATTCTGGCGGAAGTGCCACGGCATTATCAAAAAGTAATCGGGCCGCATGGCGTGGGCTTCTGTTTCGGAAATGACGGGAATCAAAGTGCCGGGTGTGAAAGCCCCGAACTTGTCCTCGTTCACTTCGGCGATTGCCGGCAGATCGGCCGACGTCAGCCCGCAAAACTGCAAAATCACGTTTCCCTTGGTCGACGCCCCGTAGCCGAGCACCCGCTTCCCTTGTGACTTCAGCTCTCCTAGCAATGCCATCAGCTCTTCGCGGTGCCGGAACACATTCTGTTTGAATTGCTCGAACGGGCGGGAGGTCGTCAGGCCAAGTTGCTCTTCCAGTTGCAGCAGCTCATCGATCGCCTGTTGATTGGCCACGTGCCGCGAATCGGCCTTGCCCACCGTAAGCGCGAAGCTGCCGCCGTTCACGTTGTTCAGCGAAATGCCGATCAGCTGCAGCCCGCAGCGCTCCATCATCATCTTAATCTGCCGCAGCGCGTAGTACTCGATGTGTTCGTGGCAGATGGTGTCGTAGGCGTTGGTGCGCAGCATCAACGGCAAATAGCTCTGCTCCAAATGCCAGATGCCGTCCTCGGCCAGAATCGAAGCCACTTGCCGGATGAATTCTTCCGGCGCCTCCAGGTCGTAGAACATGGCGATCGACGTGACAATCTTCGCGTGCCGCCCGGGGAACCTGTCGCGCAGCGCGGCGGCCGAAAACAATTCCGCAATGCGGTGAATGCGCGGCTTGTAGTACTTGGCGAACTTCTTCGCGCTCGGATCCACGCCCACCAACGTGGCGCCTTTGTCCGGGTAGAAGCTTAGCGTAGTGCCGTCGTTCGAGCCGATGTCGACCACCATGTCGTTGCTTTCGAGCGGAACGATTTTTAGCAGCCCGGCAACCTTGTTTTTCAAATGCTCCACCATCGAGCGATTCAGCCCGGAACGATAGCCATAGTCGTCGCCGTAGATTTCGCCGGGTTCGTAGGAATGCGCCAGTTGCACCAGGCCGCAATGCTTGGCCGGGTCGTCCACCGCGCACCGTACCAGGTCCAGAGGACCGACGGTGAGTTTTTGGGAAGGATGCCGGGGAAACACCCCGGTCAGCGTTTGCTGACCCAGCGAAATGATCGGTTGCAGATTGGTGTTGCCGCAGATGCGGCAGCGCTGCGCCTTGATAAACATTCCTGGTACCTCGCAGCCCGCCGGACTGGCGAACCGTCATTCGGCCGCTCGCGGCCTCTTAATATCGATGCCGGGCCGTCGGAAAATGTACACGGCGTCCGTGGCCGGATTGTACTGAGAGAAGGGCTTGAAGCTGTGCATGAAAAGTTCCGGCCGAATCTCGTCGTTCCAGTAAATGTCTAGCGTCTCGGTGAGCAAATAGCCAATTTGCAATTGCCGCTTGTAGGCGGCCAGCACGCGCTCGACGTCGGCTTGCGGACCGAACGAAATAATATAATCCGGTGCCGCCTTCCCGACAAAGTGGATTGCCGGCAGATCTTTGAACTGCTCGTCCGCCGGGGATTGAAGTTGCCAGGCGTAGATTGCCTGCGGAGCGTGATACATCAGCGGGTACGTCATCTGATCCAACGGCATGACCCAAATGCTCTGCCCGTCTCGCACATTCTTATTGATCCAGTCGATCGCCAATTGGGTCGAGGTCGTCCGGGCCGCAGCCAACTCCTCAAGCCACTGGTAGATCGTGCTGCGCCACAAATGCGGACTGGCAGGACGATTCAGAATGTTGGTTTCAAAGGCCACGATGGCCAGCGGTATCGCAATCAGCCACCGGTAACGCGACATGCACAATATGGCCAGCCCGGTCAGGAAGATGCACAGCGGAATCAAAGCGCACAGATACCGGATATCCGACGCCGTCGTCATGGCCACCGGCTGGGGCGAAAGAATCGTATTTGCCCCCGCGTACGCCAAGATCGCAACGGGCGCGCGCAGCAGCCATTGGTCTTTATTGAGCCGATACAACGCCGGGGCGGCCAGCATCAATAGGCCTACGCCGTACTCGCAGATATTGATGTCGCGCAGGCTCCACCACAAAATCGTGAGTTTGTCAAACAGCAGGTTGCGCCCTTCTTGCTGCGGCACTGCCCCCGTGCCGAGTGGGTTGTAAATGGAAACAAGAATCCCGCCGGCGAGCAATTGCGGCACAAGCAGCCACGCCACTTGCCCCAGCGTGAACCGCCGCCGGCGCCGCGCAAAAATCAAATAATCGCACACAAGCGCGGCGTACAGTCCGGCATACGGCAAGTACTGGGTGGCCAGCAGCAAGATGGACGCCCCCATCATCGCCGTCAGCTTCCACCAGTTGCCGTTCAAATGCAGGTACAAGTACGTGATCACCAGCGACAATAAAATGGCCAGCGCATAGTACCGGCACTGGCGGCAATACAGAAAAAACGAAACGTTGCCCAACAAGCCCAGTGAATAAACGACCCAGGCCACTGCTGGCAATTCGCTCTGCGACATCCAATACGACATCAGCGCCACGCATAGCAGCCCGCAAATCGCAAACGGCAACCGCGGCCAGAACGAACCGGTTCCCTCGGCGCCAACAAACGGCGCCGTCAAATAGTACGGCAGGGGCGGCTGATATCGGCCCCGCAGATTCTTAAGACACGCTCCCTGCCGATTGGCAATCAAATTGTGGTCCAACTGCGCGCTCAAATCGCCGGTGCGGGCCACGGCGCGCCCGAACAACGCATTGTCGGCTTCGTCGCACCACAGCGGGTAGTGTCCCAGCCCGTAAAACAGCAGCACGGCGGAAATAAGAAAGACGGCGAAACTCAGCGGCAGCCAGAACCGCCGCGAGGCGGGCCGCAGTGGGGACCCATTTGCCTCCGCAGCGCCCGTGGACTGAGCACGGCCAGATGCGCCCGGCACTCTGGCAGCAGAACGCTGGCGAATTCGTTTGCCGGACATGATTTGTTAGTGGTTCCAGATCGGTAGCGCCGCACTCCTCGCCCGGTTCCTCGGTCATCCAACACTGGCAATCGCCCGTGCACGCTCGTGCACTCTAATTAGGCGCGCTGGGTTTCAAATCGCTGCGTCGCAAAACATATACAGCTTCGACTTCCGGATTGTAATCCTTCTTGGGTTTGAAGCTTCGCCAAAGTAATTCCGGCCGCGTCAAATCGTCCCAGAATACGTCGAGCGTGTCGACAAGTTTGTAGTCCGCCTGGTGCCGCTTTTTTAGGAACTCAAGGGCTTCGCCAATTTGGCTTCTGCGGCCGAACGCCAGGATGTAGTCGGGGGCGTCCAGGCCGATGAAATGAATCGACGGCAGGTTCTTGAATTCACCCGCCGCCGGCGGCTGAAGCTGCCAGGCGTACAACGCCTGCGGCGCGTGATACATCAGCGGATAGGTCATGAAGTCGGGCCAAACCCAAATGCTTTGGCCGGGTGCCACGTTGCGATCGACCCAATCGATGGCCTGCTGCATGGCCGTGCTCCGTGCCGCTGCTAATTCTTCAATCCATAAGCAAAGCGAGCTGCGCCATTCGTGCGGGTTCCACGGCTGATTCAAAGTATTGGTGCCAAAAGCAAGGACTGCCAACGGCACGGCGATGATCGCCTTGTGCCGCGCCAGAGTGACGATCACCAGCGACGTCAAAAAAATGCACAGCGGAATCATTGCTTCCAGGTAGCGAACGTCGGCAATCAACGTTCCGCCCACCGGTTGCGGCGAAAGGATGGTGACGATCAGCGTGTACGTCAAAATCGCCAGCCAGGCATGCAGCAACCATGGATTCTTTTCCAGCAGATACAGCGGCGGCGCGACGAGCATCAATAGCGGGACGCCGAATTCGCAAAGATTCATGTCCCGAAAATTCCACCACAGCAGCGTCAGCTTGTCGGCCAGCCAAATGCGGCCCGGAGTTGGCGGAATAAGTTCCTTATTCAGTGGATTCCAAATCGAAACAATCACAACTGCAAATACAAGCTGCGGAACCAGCAATCCCGCTAGTTCGCGCGCCGTTAGTCGGCGCGGTTGGCTGCCGAACACCAGATAGTCGATCACGATGCAGACCATCAAGCCGGCATACGGGAGATATTGCGTGAGCATCAGCAAGATCGCCAGCACCGAAAACAGCACAAGCATCCGCCGCCCCCCCGTCCAATGGAGATAGCAATAAGCAGCCGCCAGCGACAACAAAGTTGCCAGGCCGTAATATCTGCATTGCCGGAAATAAAGCATCAGCGAAACATTCGTCACGATGCCCAGTGACATGACCACCCACATAGATCGGCTAGCGCCGTCGCGCCATAGCCAATAAGCGATCAAAGCGATGCTTAACAACCCGCATACGGTAAAAGGAAAACGCGGCCAGAAGGTGCCGGCCCCGCTACGACCTACAAACGGTGCCGCAAAGTAGAACGGTGCCGGCGGCGCGTACCGCCCTCGCAATTCGATCAGCGACGTGCCTTGCCGCCAGGCGTAAATGTTCTGGCCCAGCATCGCATACGTATCCCCAGTGCGCGCCACGCCACGGGCGTACAAGGCAGTGTCGGCCTCATCGCACCAAAGAGGGTAGTGCCCAAGCTGATAGAACAACAGTCCGCCGGAAATCGCCAGCAAACTCAGTCCCAGGACCAGACAAAAACGGCGGCCGGGGGGAGCACAGCCAGCGATTGCGTCATCGGCGACCGGTGGCTCGACGGCTGTTTGCGCTGGAATTGCTGAAATAGCGGCACCGCTGGGGCTGACAATACGATAAAACCCACCGAACGCAACACTTCGAGAATCGCGAAAATGAGCCGAATTCTACTCCCTATTTTGTATCCGCAAATTGCGTCGGTCAATTACAATAGCCAACTCCCATTGAACACACAAAAACGTTGCAGCCATGGCGAGCCTCTCCGACAGTGATATTGCCGGGCACGATCCTCCACAGCCAGCCGAACCTGCGCACGTTGATGTTGCTGCTTTGGAGTCTGTGACCGTCATTCTGCCGTTGGTGAACGAAACCGTCTCGCTCCGCGAAACGGTGGAAATCATCTTGCGCGACGCCCGTGATCGGATTTGCGAATTCCTGATTGTGGTTTGCGACCGCACCACCCCAGCGGCCATGGCGACCGCCGAGAAGTTGCAAAAAGAGCTGGGTCCCCTGGTAGTCATCCATCACCAAAAACTGCCGTTCCTTGGCGGCGCCATTCGCGAGGCGTTCGAATTGCGCGCGGCACGCACGTCATCTTGATGGCCAGCGATTTGGAAACCGACCCCAATCTCGTGCGAAAAATGATCGACGAGGAAGCCAAACATCCCTCTGGCATCGTGACGGCGTCGCGGTGGATTACCGGCGGTTCGTTCCAGGGCTATTCGAAAATCAAACTGCTGTGCAACTGGATTTTTCAACGTTTCTTTTCGCTCATCTATTTCACCCGCTTGTCCGACATGACCTATGCCTTTCGGATCATGCCGACGCGGCTGGTGCAGTCGATCCGCTGGGAGGAGTTGCGGCATCCGTTCTTGTTCGAGACCCTCATCAAGCCGTTGCGTTTAGGCGTCAAAGTCATCGAGGTTCCGGCCACCTGGGCGCCGCGCAAGGAGGGAGATTCGCAAAACACCTTCATGCGGAATTTTGCATACTTCCGCACCGGCTTGAAAACCCGATTTGCCGACCGGGCGTCGTTGTTGCGGGCCGCGCCCGATAATTCTCCCTAACATCTTGCGGTCGATTCACCGATGAAAAAAGTCATTGTCACCACCACCATCAATCCTCCCACCAAGGCGATCGAAAAGTTCCAATCGATGAAGGATTGGGATTTGGTCGTCATCGGCGACAAAAAAACGCCGGCCGGCTATCGCCTGCAGCGTGGCATCTACGTCACTCCCGACGAACAGCAGAAGTACGATCCGGCCCTGTCTGACGCCATCGGTTGGAACTGCATTCAACGCCGCAGCTTCGGCCTGCTGTGGGCTCACGACATGCACGCCGACGTCGTGGCGGTGGTCGACGACGACAATATTCCCTTCGAAGGTTGGGGCGAGAATTTGCTGATCGGCAAGGAAGCCGAAGTGAATTTCTACGAAACCGACCTGCCCGCGTTCGACCCGGTCGGCGCCACCAATCACCGCGAGCTTTGGCACCGCGGATATCCGCTGCAGCTTTTGCCAAAGCGCGATTACAGCTGCAAGTCGCGGCGTAAAGTGTCGGTCGACGTACAGGCCGATTTCTGGAACGGCGATCCGGATATCGACGCCGTCTGCCGCATGGAACACGCCCCCGAATGCGACTTCGATGCCAGCCGCTTTCCCTTGGCCGCCAATCGCTTGGCGCCGTTCAATTCGCAGAACACGTTTCTCAGCGGCAAGTGCTTGCCGCATTACTTCCTGTTTCCCCACGTGGGCCGGATGGACGACATTTGGGCCGCGTACTATGTGCAGGCCAAGGGCTTCAAGGTCGTGTTCAACAAGGCTTCCGTCTACCAGGAGCGGAACCCGCACGACCTGGTGCGCGACATGAAGCAGGAATACGTGGGCTACGAAAACAATCTGCAACTAGTGCAGGATTTGACCAAGGACCCCGAGGCAATTCAGGCGTATCTTCCCGGTCGTTCGATCTGGGCATTTCAGCTTTATCGAAGGCATTTCGACCGTGCGTAAAATTCTCGTTACAGGCGGAGCCGGCTTCGTCGGCCGGCACGTGGTGAAGCGGATCCTGGCTATGGGGGACGAAGTCCACGCGGTGGATTGCGTGGCTCCCGACACCGGCGGAATCGATCCGGTCCAGGGATGGCCGCTGTTCGATCCTCGCGAATTCCGCAACTTTCATTTCTACAAGGAAGATTGCCGCACGTGGTTTGCCCGCGTGACCGATTCCGATTTCGATTATGCCTTCCATCTGGCGGCCATGGTCGGCGGCCGGCTAATGATCGAAAACAATCCGCTGGCCGTGGCCGACGATCTGGCCATCGACGCCGCCTACTGGCAGTGGGCCAAAGTGGCCAAGCCGAAAAAAACGCTGTGCTTTAGTTCCAGTGCCGCCTATCCCATCCAACTGCAGCGCGCCGATCATTACGTGCTGTTGAAGGAAGACATGATCTCCTTCGACGGCGACATTGGCATGCCCGATATGACCTACGGCTGGGCAAAACTAACCTGCGAGTACCTGGCGCAACTGGCCTACCAAAAGCACGGGTTGAAGTCGATTTGCTACCGTCCCTTCTCGGGCTACGGAGAAGATCAGGACGACAACTACCCCTTCCCCAGCATCTGCAAGCGGGCCATCGCGCATCAAGGCGCTAAAACCCTGAATGTTTGGGGAACCGGCACCCAAATGCGGGATTTCATCCACATCGAAGATTGCGTTGACGGCATGCTGGCGACGATGGACAAAATCGACGGCGGCGGAGCGGTCAATCTATCTACGGGCATCTATACCAGCTTCATCGAGTTTGCCCAACTCGCGGCCGACATTTTGGGCTACCATCCCGATGTTCGCGGGATGTCGGATAAACCCGCGGGCGTGCACGCCCGCGGTGGCGACACCACCAAGCAGAAGCAGCTTGGCTTTGAACATAAAATCGGCTTCCGCGAGGGCATCGAGCGCGCCCTGAAATATTATGCGAAGTAACCTGCTGCTCACCAGTGGTCGGGACCAGGATCGAACTGGTGACACACGGATTTTCAGTCCGTTGCTCTACCAACTGAGCTACCCGACCGTCGCCGCCCGCGCCTTCGCGTTACCAATCTTGCGTCAACACGTTTGCGGCAACCGGGAATCGTAAATGCCATCGGGGGCAGTTGTCAAATGCCACTGTGGCACGGTGTGCAAGCGCGCAGCTTCGGTCGCTGCGCGTTCAGCCTGCGGAGTTTGCCGGAATCAAGAAAGCCGGCAGCAAAACAAAAACGCCCGAGGGGCCGAACGACTCGGCCTGCTCGGGCGATAAAAAATCGAAAGTTGCAGTTACGCAGGTTCGGTTCGCCGCCGAATTGGCAGCGGCATCACGCGGCGTACGTTCAGCGACACCGGCGCCGCAACATGGCTCCAACGACTCACTAGCATTTCCAAAGCCTGCTCCAATCGAGCTTCGAAAGCTTGAAAAGCCGGGCTGTTCGCGACGGTCGGCGGCAATTCGTCGAGTCGGATTTGCTCCGCTGACGTTGCCCCCTTGCGGTGGCGTCGGGGTCGTTTTGACATGCCTCTGTCTCCTTCCGGCTCCCTACCGATGCAAACCCTGTACCAACTATTACGGTTGACAGCGGCAATAGTTTCGGGTTCGCGCTTTGGGCTGAATCTGCAGGCAATTTCGCCGACCACCTTAGCTCGCCGCCGCCAAATTCGCTTCCAGGCCATTTGGCAGCCTGCCAATGTGTCGGGCGAAAAAACAACGCCTGGCCGATGCAGGTGGGTTAACAACATCGCAGCGCCAGGCGTTCGGGGTACGCGCCAGTGAACGGCGCGTTGACGGGGTACGCTAGTAATTCGACCGCTCAGCCCGTTTATTGGTTCCCGGGGAAACGGTTATTTTTCGCCGCTTTTATCTTCCGGCTTGTTTTCGTCCGGCTTATTCTCGTCGCCGGTCGACGTATGCCGCTTGTCGGTCTTGGCCGTGTGACCTTCCCTCGCGCGTTCCATCATCTGCGGAATTGCGGCCTTGAGTTCCTCTTGGTCCAACACACCGTCGTGATTGGTATCCAGGCTGTCGAAATCTTTCTGGCGGCGCTGCGGCAGTTCGTCTTTCTGGATCTTGCCGTCGCCGTTCTTATCCAACCGATCGAGCATGTGCTTGGCGGCTTCTTCGGGGTTGATTTCCGGCCGGCCTAATCCGCCCGGCGCCCTGCTCCGAACTGCGCACGAGCAGCGTCCATCAAATCCTCCCGGGTGATCTCGCCGTTCTTGGCAATCTTCTTGAGCGAGTCGCTGGCGGCCTCGATTTCCTTCTCGTCGATCTTGCCGTCATGATTGGTGTCCAAGGCACGGAACAGCGGTCCGCCCATCATCATGCGCGGTCCGCCCGGGCCGCCCTCCGGCGGACCTTCGCCCGGCCCGCCTTCGGCCCGCGGGCCCAGACCGGCGAACGGCCGATCCTTGGTGCGGTCTTCGGCCATGCCGGCAATGAATTCGTCGCGGCTGAGCTTGCCGTCGCCGGTTTTGTCGCTGCGGTGCACCAGCCGATCGAACAAGCGCTTGTGATCCGCCGGCACTTCGTCGGCGGTGATGAAGCCGTCGTGATTGGCGTCGAGCTTGTCGAACAACTCGCCGTGGCGCTTGGCGGCGTCGGCGTCAGCGGCAGGATCGTCGGATTTCTTTTGGTCGGCGGCAAAAACCGAGGCCGTGAATGACAACACCGACGCAGTCATCAGGGCAGCAAACATCGTGCGGAGCATAAATGACCTTTCGATACGGTTTTTTAACAAACTTGCCAGCCGAGCCAAACTTGCGTTTGTAAGCGCCGGCGCTGGGGTGTAAAAGTTTCGTCGGCTGGCGGTGGGTGGGATCGGTCGCGGCGGAATTCTTCCTTCCGCCACAGCATCTAACCGCGAATAAAACATTTTGTTTCGGCCAGATTTATTCAAGTTTCGCTCACGAAGCGGGCCTAGCGTGTGATTAGCGCCGCGGCGGCAAGGCAGGGTTCGTTTTGCGCTTTAAGTAGCGAATATAGCGGCACTTAATCGGGCTTGTTGGCGGTTGGCGACGGCCCCTATAATTCGCCCCGATTCGCCAGATCATGCCCGCCGCGCGCGCAAGATTACGATAATTTCGCGTCGGCAGGTCGGCACGGAGCGTCCGCGCGTGCTGGCAACGGTCGCACCGGCACGCGGCGGTTTTCCATTGGTCCGGCGTTTGCATTACGATGGTTTCGTGCAAGTGAGCGGTCGTGCGGAGTAGAACGAACGGAAGGAGCGATTGGTCGCCCACTATACACGTGTCGCAGCAGTTAGTGGCCCAACAACCACAACAGGTGCGCGCTGGCGACACGCAACGACGTAAGTGGTGGCGAAAAATCGACAACCTCCCGCCAGCTTCACCGCGCAGCCGCGAACTTTGGTACAGCCGTGCTGGTTCGGGAAACCGTGCCAACAGGTTTAGAGAGGTGGATTCGGTTTTGGATCAACGACCGCCGGCGATTGGACGATTCAAGCAGTGCGAATATTTGGTGCCCGCTGCCAGGGCTGAATGAATCGAACCATCGGCGGCACTTAAGTAAGTAGCGAGGTACATTTCCCAGGACAATCAGTTTCGCCGAAAGCGAACTGCTGATTCATGCGATTCGTCACTCCCAACGTATTCCAGTTGCTGGCCGTTGGGCGGCGAATCCAGCAGTCGCCCCAAGCAAGCCCGATTGGCCGCCGGCAGTTCTGCCGGTTTTACGACGAGCCGACTAACAAGCCAACCGGCGGTATTCTCCGCCGGGTAAACGATTGGAGAGATCGTGGGCTTGAGGTCTTTAGGAGAATGACCATGACTATGCCGATTTACGGACCCAGCCAGTTGCACGGTACGCAGGGCATTCAGGCCCCGCACACCAACCGCGTCAATCCGCCGTCGACGCCCGCGCAGTCGACGCACATCGATACCACCGACGAGCTGCAGCTTTCGCCGGCGGCCCAAATGGCCGGCAAGCTCAGCGAGATTCCCGACATTCGCTGGGAGCGCGTCAACCAGATCAAAGCCGCCATCGCCGACGGTACGTACATGACTGACGAGAAGATGGGCGTGGCGCTGGACCGCCTGCTGGACGAAATCGCCTAAGCGTGTGAATCCGCATTGGGTGCCATGGCCACTGCTCACAGTGGCCATGCTTCGACGAAAACACATGCCCACGCAAAAGCCGTGGGCATGGCACCTACAAACGACTATCGAACTTCATCGCTTTCATCGAGCGATGCTCTCCAGCCCCGGGGATTCGCTTCCCCCGGGGTTTTTTTGTTGGGCGGCAGTGCGGAGGCACCAGTGCGCGGAATGGCTGCCTGATGGTAACCGCCCCGAGTCGTTGTTCCGCGCACGCTAACCCCGTGGCACGGCAATCCCAGGCGGCGAAAGGCTTCCCGATGTCGGCACGTCAGAGGCGGACGTCCTAGTCCGGCATACTACTTTGGCTGAGCTCGATGGCCGCATCGTCTGAGATTTGTTTAGCACGAAAGTGGCTCAATTGGCAAGGAAGTTTTTGGGCCATTGCGACAATTGAATTACGATCTAGGAAACTTTCTGGATAATCCAATTGATTAGCCCAGCATCCACTACGAGCGCTGCAAGCTTTTCAGGACTTATGACAGTTACCCGATCGTCATCCGTTTTGGCATTTCCGGAATGGTATACATAAAACATTCGATCGTAGGCACCTAGATCTTCTAGCCGCGCGACGTATTCAGCAAGCTCCGCGTTGTTCGTCTTCGACTTGATCTGGACTATTGCGCGCTCACCTGTGCTCGGAAGCGTTACGTCGATATCGAGCGTCTTTTGGGTTTTTCCCACATCTCCTTGCCGTCGCCACCCGCTGGTTGAAAAGACAAGGCCGACTAAGGTTTCAAAATCGTGCCAATCCAAAAGCTTCATTAACTCCAAGACAGAAGACCTCATAGCTTGTGCTGCAACTAAGGCGCGTTCCACCTGCGGAGTTTTCAAGCCGTTGATACGCTGAATGACGTATTTCGCCTCTCGCACCGTGCAAGATGTTCCTCGATACGACGCAATCTGTGTCAGGGCACCGGACAGACGGTCCTTTGTCAGTGACTCTCCATTGAGATCGGTCCATTTCCATCCGCCGTCAATTGCCCGCCAAACACCGTCCCCATCCTCGTGGCATTTGGGGGGAGTGGAGGTGAGAAATCCCCAGCATAGGCGATCGCCCAGAAAAGTAATCCAAAGCGTGGAGCCGTCGTCGTCGAAGAAAAGCTGCGTCTCGTTTGTAAACCGAGTGGCGGTCGCCTTATTCTTTCCAGCCGAGATGAACGATTTCGTAAGTTCATCCCATCGACCTGTCTGACAAAGCGGAAACCTTTCATCGGTGGCGCTACCATATCCAAATCGAATGATCCCCTTCTTTTGACATTCTTCTTCCCACTTTCCCTCTCACCCGAGTTTGATATAGCGGACTCGATCGGCGGAAATCGCACCTTTTCTTTTCACTTGTGCCAACGCGCTCATGACCGCCCCTATTGGCAAGCATCCAAGAATAAGCCAAGTGATAAAACTCGATTCAGACCGTGACAGGATAACGCGCCCAGATTGCGATGCAATTTGTCCACCGTCGCACGCGCGAAGCAAGCTCGGCGGCTAATTTGCGGTGGATTTGGGGCGGTTTTTGGGCA
>CAVZDC010000016.1:0-93064 GCA_963773925.1 Pirellulales bacterium | reverse complement strand
GCGGCGAAAAAGCGCGTCAAGAGTTCGCCGCAGCGGTCGGCCAACACGCCGCTGACGATTTGGGCCTGGTGGTTCAACCGCCGGTCGGTCAGCAGTTGAAAGAGCGTGCTGACGGCGCCGGCCTTGGGATCGACCGCCCCGTAAACCACTAGCGGAATCCGCCCTGCACGATCGCCCGGCCAGCATCGGGCAGGGCTCCAGGGTAACGTACAGCGTGCAGCCCTCCAAACGCCAGGAATTCAACGCTTGCGCGGCCTGAGTGATGGCGATCATTTCGGCATGCGCGGTGGGATCGCGCAACTGCTCGCGTGATTGTGGGCCGCGGCCACGATGCGCTCGCCGTGCACGATCACCGCGCCGATGGGCACTTCATCTTCGTCCAGCACCCGCTGGGCTTCGGCCAACGCCTGCTGCATGAAGTAGTCGTGCATGGTTCGGCTGGTGAGGGTGCTTGTGCTAAACGTCCTTGGCCGTGCGATCAGGACCGAACGGCAAGGGCGGGGCCAGCAGCGGCAAAAGAGTCTGGCATATTTGTGGACCATTGTTCATTTTGAGGCAGGCGGGCCAGACTTTTCTGGCGTGGGGCGCGGCGCTGGTTTCTCCACCGCCGGGCGCTCGGCCGCTCTGGTGAGCACGGTGCTTTCGATGTTGAGCTGCACGGGATCGGCGACTACCTGATTGGCAACACTGGTGCCCTTGCCCCAGCCGACCGCCCGCAGCGTAACCGGGCCATTGCCCAACATTGTGGGATCGATGGTTTTTTCGCCGGACGGGCCGTTGAATTTCGCCACGACGCGATTGCCTTGATAAAATGCCACGCCGATCGCGCCTGGCGCATCGGCTTTGACTTAAGCGCACGGTCGGGCCGGACAGTGCGGGGCAAGGCGTCGAACGTCATTTTCTTGCCGTAGTTATCGAAGTGCACCGGGATAATTTGGCGTCCCTGCGATTCGATGGGGCTGTTCTCCACACCCACCACGCGCAGTTCGTGATAACCGTCGCTGAAGCGGCTGGTGTCGACCTCGAGGCTGTCACCGAAAGCACAAACGTCAACGAGCAGTCCATCGACGAAAAAATAGAAGCGATCGACGGCGCCGCCCCCGCCCACTAGTCCCGAGGGAGTCAAAGTAACCTTGCCTTTGAGGGTTTGGCCTGCCGCGACGCCTTTGACAGTTACCTCGGGAATATTCGCCCAGGGCTGGCACAGCGGATCGCCCACAATCAGCAACTGATAGGGGGCATACACCGACTGGTAAAACGCCTCGGCGAGTGAGCAGCCGCGAGCATAATGCACCTGAATGAACGGATAGGGGAACTTATTTTGAATGGCATACGGCTCGGCAACGGTGCCGCTGGCACCGGCAGCGCCGGACCGCAGAAAATGGACAACGTGGCCTGAATTTGCGTTGGCTCTAGATCGCCGCCGAAGCTGGTCAGATTGTCGCAAATGGCGCCGGGACGGATGACGCTTCCCGAGGCGCGCCAATTGAAATCCTCCACGCCAGTCATCAGCCCTTGGACGTCGTTGCGGTTGCGGGGAAGATCGCCCTGCAGAATCGCTGCCGAAACGCCTAACTGTTTGAGCAGTGCCACGGCCATGTCGAAACCGGCCCGCCGAGCGCCGCTGCGGTGCACGTCGCCTGAATCCATGTAATAGATCGTTCCCTGGGGATGCGTGCCATCGGCGGTGGCACTTTGCTGCAGGTAGTTCAGGATTTCTGCCAGCGTGTTGCCCCGGCCGTACGTGACTCCCAACATGGTGGAAAGGATGTAGCGTGGGCCGCCGACTTCCATCAATTCTCCGTTTGGTCCCCAGCTGTACCAACCGCGAAATCCGTGCGAGCCGACGCTGAAATCCTTGCCGACCCGTTCCAGCAAGCGCTGGGGCGGTTTGGGCGGGATGATGCCGGCTTCCAGTTTATCGGCGGGGTCGGCGGTAGGAATTTGATAGGTGGACCCATCGAAAGTTTCGCGGAGCCGCATGTAATGGTTCGCCGTCAGGCTGGTATAGCCCAGCCCGTCTTGAGCGATGACCGAACGGAGCAAATAGGTCAGACCGCTGAGTGAGCCCACGGGGAATTGAAGTGCCTCGTCTTTTCGCACATCTTCCGGCAGGTCGGAGCTGAAATCGATCGACCAAGGGAAGTTCGAGGAATAGACGACGTAGTCGATTTGCGAAGTAAGGTGGCGCGCATCGATTTCCTTGGCGATGGGGTGCAGGAATTTTTCGCGCAGCGTGTTGACGTCGATCCGAGCTTCGGATCCGCGCCAATCGATGTACATCACATTGGTGGGCGGAATGCCACGGAGCTGGATGTAGTGATTGGCGATGGTTTGCGAGTCGGGGCTAGCCGAGTTCACCACCAACAGGAGGTTCTCAGGCCCACCCCCGGCGTAAGCCGGGCCAACCGCGGCAAGCAGGCAGCAGGCGGCCGACAGCAGGCCGCCGAGCCATCGGATCGCGAGAAATTGGTGGTAAATGCGGACCATTTGCCGGTTTGGGGGCTCCTAGACCCAATACGCCTGTCAAATGGGGTTGGCCCGGCGAAACCAACGCTCGCGGCGGGCTTACTGCCGGCTCTGGGACCGCCGCCAGATTTGTTGACAAGCGTGCAACGTAACTATAGACTGCAGCTTGGCTTCATTCTAATGTGACGTCAACAGGGGCGAGCCGGTTTACGGCTAAATCGGAACTCGGTGAGGGTTTGCGCCCGTTGGATGCACGTTAGTCGGTCTCATTTTTTTATTTTATTCTTCAGGAGGTGCAGTATGTCTCGCAGTATCTGGAAGAGACGAGGGTTTACCCTCGTCGAATTGTTGGTGGTGATTGCGATCATCGCCGTGCTGATCGCACTGCTGTTGCCGGCCGTGCAAGCAGCGCGCGAAGCAGCGAATCGCAACTCTTGCCAAAACAACATGAAGCAGATTGGTCTGGCGATTTTGAACTTCGAAAGCGCCACCAAAACGCTGCCGCCGGTAACCACTACGGTCGCCACCGACCTAGGGGCGGATATTCCGGCAAAAGGACGCAATGCCAGTTATGGTCCCACGGGAGCCACTACCGTTGTCAATCCCGACCCCACCTTGGCTGGCTACAGTTGGGTCGTCTTGATTCTGCCGGACATGGAAGAAACGGCGCTGTACCAAACTATTTCCCAGAACTCCGACAAGTTCTCCCAGCCAGCCTTTAATACTACTGCCAATAAAAGCAATACGCCTGGAAAGTGGATTGGTCTGTCGACCGGGAATTTGGGCGCCCATGCTTCGACCGCCGTTTTGAACCCCATGATTTGCCCCAGTTTTTCCGGCGATCGGACGATCGATGACTCAAACGCGCCTGCCACGGTCTACTCGACGGTGGGCACACTTCCTGTTGGTACCGGGGGGGGCACGCATTGCGCGATGACCAACTACAACCTATGCGTCGGAACGGACATTCGCCAGACGACAGTGACGGGCGCGGGAACTGCAACTTACCAAACGCCGATGCAAAACGGTGCCATGCAGCTTAATGCCACTCCGACTATTTCCGGCAGTTACTACGGCACGGTGGGCAGCCGTTTGGCAGGAATGACCGACGGCACTTCGAAGACGGCGGTCGCGGCGGAAACCAAAGAGCGGTGGTACGGCTCCTGGATGGACGGAACGATGAATTGGTTGGTTGCTGCTCGATTGATGGACCCGTCCAGTTGCACCGCCATTTCTAACAACTCAGCGAACCCTGGTACGATTACTTATGGTGGTCCGGCACCGGCAGTAACTGGTTACAACCAAGCACAGTCGCCCTTTGACACGGTCCAATATAAGAGTCGATTGGTTCCGTATCCGACCACCGGCACTCCCAACGGCGGTTCGGCGATCAACATTGGTCACAACCTGCCGGACAGCACGACGCAAACGCCGTCGTGCATTTATTATCTGCCACAGAATTCAGTCACGTGGCCCGCGATACAGGCTCCTGGCCGTCGTTGGGGTCCCAGTAGCGACCATGGCGGCAATATCGTGAACCACTTGTTCGGCGACGGCCACGTGCAGCAGGTCACCGATTCAATCGATCCGGCAGTGTACCTCTGGCTGTATACTCGCAACGGTGGCGAGCCGCTCGATAGCGATTCCGTGAAGTAATTGATTGCGTGAGCATTGCAGCCCGTCGGGGAGGCTTGGGCTTCCCCGGCGGGCTTTTTGTTTTGCGGGGCGGTGTGCGTCGGCAATGGTATGATACAAAGAGACCTTCACTGCGCCGCACGTGCTCCCGCCGGCGAAACCTGGAACGCTAATTGAATGATATCACTGCAGCAAACCATCGCCGCAAAGACTGCCAAAATCGGCGTGGTGGGATTGGGTTATGTCGGCCTGCCGTTGGTTCGGGCATTCCATCAAGCCGGATTTCCGACGATCGGCTTCGACGTCGATTCCGACAAGGTGTGCCGCCTGAAGGCCGGAGAAAGTTACATCAAACACATTCCAGCCGAGTGGATCCAGCAGTGGAACAAATCCGGGCGGTTCGATGCCACGAACGACATGCGACGGCTGGCGGAAGCCGACTGTATTCTGATTTGCGTT
Source organism: Pirellulales bacterium (assembly GCA_963773925.1). Taxonomy (GTDB): domain Bacteria; phylum Planctomycetota; class Planctomycetia; order Pirellulales; family JADZDJ01; genus CAVRAW01. The sequence continues at coordinate 88,501 of CAVZDC010000016.1, read as the reverse complement.
CCCACGCCGCTGAGCGATAGCCGCGATCCTGACCTGACGTACGTGGAAGGCACGGCGAAGCAAATCGCCGCTGTGCTCCGCCCGCAGCAACTCGTCGTGCTGGAAAGCACCACCTATCCCACGACCACGCGCGACGTGGTGAAGCCCATCCTGGAAGCGACCGGTCTGAAATCGGGGCGCAATTTCTTTCTGGCCTACAGCCCGGAACGCGAAGACCCGGCAACGCGGATTTCACGGCGCAGGTGATTCCCAAGGTGGTTGGCGGCGACGATCCACAGAGCTTCGAACTGGCGTGCGCGCTGTACTCCCAGGCGGTCAAGCAAGTGGTGCCGGTTTCCAGTTGCGAGGTGGCCGAAGCGTGCAAAATTCTGGAAAACACCTATCGCGCGGTGAACATCGCCCTGGTGAACGAGTTGAAGATGCTGTTTGACCGGATGGGACTGGACGTGTGGGAAGTGATCGACGCGGCGAAAACCAAGCCCTTTGGCTTTCAGGCGTTTTATCCGGGCCCTGGGCTGGGCGGACATTGCATTCCCATCGACCCGTTTTATTTGACGTGGTTGGCGCGGAAGCAAGGCCAGTCCACGCGCTTTATCGAATTGGCCGGCCAGATCAATCACTGCGATGCCGGACTATGTGATCGAGCGCGTGGCCGAAGCGCTGAACGATCAGGGCAAGCCGATCCGCGGCAGCAAGGTGTGCGTGTTGGGCGTGGCATACAAGAAAGATGTCGACGATCCGCGGGAAAGTCCCGTCGTTCGTGTTGATGGAATTATTGCTGGAGCGCGGGGCGGTGCTGAGTTACAACGATCCGCATGTGCCGCGGCTGCCGAAGATGCGTCATCACCACGTGCCGGACATGGAAAGCCAGCCGCTCACGCCCGAATTTCTGGCCAGCGCAAGATTGCGTGCTGATTGCCACGGACCATTCGGCGTATGATTTCGATTTCATCGTGAAACACGCCCGCCTGGTCGTGGATACCCGCAACGCCACCAAGAAGGTGCGCGAAGGGCGGGAAAAGATTCGCAAAGCTTGATGCTCGCTGCGCCGGTGCGCAAACAGCAGCCGCCGCGCAGTGACGCACGGCGGCTGGGGAATTCGGCCTGCTTAGGAAGTTGCGGCCGTGGGAGGCGTGGCTTTCCTGTGATGTCCGTGGCGAGCGTGCAGCTCACGCAGCATCGTCTGGAGTTCCGTGGCGTCCAACTTGCCGTCGCTGTTGGCGTCGAACTTGGTCATCAGCTTTTCGGCAGTCGGGCCGGCGGAACCTCCTTGCCCTGGCTGGTTTCGGCCACGCGCTTGTCGTGAGCCGCCAGAAAAGCGGCCAGCTCATCGGCCTGAAGCGCACCGTCGCCGTTTTTGTCGAACTTGGACAAGATGCGCTGCACGAAATCGCGCTTTCCCGTTTTTTCGGCGTTGGCGCGCTGGGCGTGTCGTCGGCCCGTAACGCGCCGGCCGCAATCAACGTTAAACCTGCAAGGACCGACAAAATTGTTAATCTTCTCATTTCGCTGCTCCTGTGAAACTGGAATTGTGCGTCATTCGGCTGGAACGATTCCGGCCGCGATTTGTCTGCTGTGGCCCAGCTAATGGTTTCAACCCAAAAGCGTGGGAAGAGTTTCGCTATCAAGGGCGCAACTCGATCCGATCCCACGTATACTGTTGAGGTTAGGACGAAATCAATTTGTTTTAGTATCCCTTGGCCCTCACAAATTACGAGCCGATCGACATGTCGCCGCGTTGGAATTTTTGGCTTCGCCGCGGAACTTTTTTCGTGTTGGTTGCGTACTGGCTGGCTTTGGTGGCGGGCACGCATGTGCCACAGCCGCCCAGCTTGATGGGGCTGGAGAAGCACGACAAGTTTTTGCACACCAGCGCCTATGCGGGGCTGGCGTTTTTAGTGGTGCTGAATGTGTGGTGGCGCGGGCCGCTGAAGGCGACAAATCTTTTGGCAGTTTTTCTCGCCGTGGCTGCATTCGGAGGACTGGACGAGTTGACGCAGCCGCCGTTCGGCCGCACCGCCGATTGGCTGGATTGGTATGCCGACGTGTGCGGTACGTTGATCGGGCTCACGTTGGCGGCGATCGTGTGTTGGCGGCTGGAGCGGTTCCATACGCGGAACACTGACCAATGATGAAGGTCCAATGACCAATTGTCGACGCCGTTGCGGACGCATGTTTGTTTGTTGGAATTTGGTCATTTAGGTCATAATTGTGCCAATTCAGCACGCCGCTTCGCCTTGACCCATCGGTAAAACGCGCCCATAGAATCGCGGGTGTGAGAAGTCCGTTCTGTCGGCAACATTAAGGGTTACCGTGCCTGCCACTTGCGTCATCGGTTTGCAATGGGGCGACGAAGCCAAGGGCAAGCTCGTCGATCTGCTGACCCGGCAGCACGACATCGTGGCGCGCTATCAGGGTGGCAGCAACGCCGGCCACACGGTGGTCGTGGGGGGCGAGAAGTATAAGCTGTCGCTGATCCCCAGTGGAATCTTGGCCCCGGGCGTGCAATGCGTCGTCACCGGCGGCGTGGTGCTCAACCCCAAGAGCATTCTGGAAGAGATCGACGGCCTGGTGGCCCGCGGCGTGCAAGTCGGCGCGAATTTGATGCTCAGCGATCGGGCGCACGTCATTTTCCCCTGGCACATTGCCGAAGATCGGCTGCTCGATAAGAGTTGCTCCAGCGGGGAGAACATCGGCACCACGATGCGCGGCATCGGCCCGTGCTATAGCGACAAAGTGCGCCGCTCCTACGCGGTGCGGCTGGGCGATCTGTACCGCGATTCGTTCCGCGCTCACATCGACCACATTGTCGAAGCAAAGAATAAGGAACTCGCGGGGTTCGCCGGCGAGACGGGCGTGGGACCGTTCGACCCGGCCAGCATCTATGCCGAATACTGCAACTATGCAAATCGGCTGAAGCCACACGTGGCAGACACAACCGCGTATCTGCTGGAAGCGGCCGAATCGGGCAAGCGGATTTTATTCGAAGGCGCCGAAGGGCGCTGTTGGACATCGATCATGGCACGTTCCCCTTCGTCACGAGCAGCAACAGTTCGGGGGTGGGCGTGCCCAGCGGTTCTGGTGTGCCTGGCAAATGGATCAATAAGGTGCTGGGCGTGGTGAAAGCGTATTCCACGCGGGTTGGCGGCGGACCGTTTCCCACCGAGCAGGATAACGAGATTGGCCAGCATCTGCGCGAGCGCGGCAACGAGTATGGCACGGTCACGCGACGGCCGCGGCGCTGCGGCTGGTTCGACGCGGTAGCAGTGCGTTACACGGCTCGGCTTAGCGGCGTCGACAGCGTGGCGGTGATGCTGTTGGACGTGCTGAGCAAACTACCGGAAGTAAAAGTTTGCACGGCGTACGAAATCAACGGCCGCCGCGTGACGCAATTTCCCAGCCACGTGGATGATCTGCGCACGGCCACGCCGATCTACGAATCGCTTCCCGGCTGGGAGGAAGAAATTACTGAAGCGCGGCAGATGGCCGAACTGCCGAAAAATGCCCGGCGCTATTTGCAGCGCTTGAGCGAACTGATCGGCCGGCCTGTGGAAGTGGTTTCTGTCGGGCCGGACCGGGAGCAGACGATTTTCGCCGGCGGCGCGCGTCCCATCTCTGGTTGCATAAAGTATAATGGTGGGCTTTGCCGGATTCCGCATTCTGCCTTCTGCTTTCTGCCTTTGATTGTGTCGCACGTTGCCTCCACTCCTAGCGAAGCATTGCCGGTGCCGCGTCACCGCCTGCCCCGCCACATCGCGGTGATCATGGATGGCAACGGGCGCTGGGCACAGCGTCAGGGTTTGCCGCGAATTGAAGGGCATCGCCGCGGGGTGGCCAGCGTGCGACGCACGACCGAAGAATGCTCCCGGCTGGGCATCGAGCAGCTCACGCTGTACTGCTTGTCGAGCGAAAATTGGAAGCGGCCGCAGCCGGAAGTCAGCTTTCTGATGCACCTGTTGGAACAGTACATGATCGAGGAGCGCACCACGATCATGGAAAACGATATCCGCGTGGCAGTGATTGGCCACCGCGAAGGCATTCCGCAAGTGACGTTGGACGAAATGGATAAAACCATCCGCATGACCGCTGAAAATCGGGGTCTGCGGCTGTGTCTGGCGATTAACTATGGCGCCCGGGTCGGAACTGCTCGATGCCGTGCGCAAGATTGCCGCCGACGCTGAAGCCGGCAACCTGTCGCCGGAGAATATCACGGAACAAACGATCGCCGATCGGCTATACACCGCCGGCATGCCCGACCCCGACTTGTTGATTCGCACCGCCGGTGAAATGCGGATCAGCAACTTCCTGCTGTGGCAAATCAGCTATGCGGAAATTTGGGTGACCGACAAGTGCTGGCCCGAATTCGAGGAAGCCGATTTGCACACGGCAATTCGCGATTTTGCCCAGCGCGACCGGCGCTTCGGCGGGCTGACCGAAGACAAGTAGATGTAAGAGTTCTCCCCTCTGGTTTCACTTCTTGTGCTACGACACCGCTTTTTACTGGGCACACTGTTCATCGCCGCGCTGGCGGGCTTGTGCTGGTTGGACGGCCTGCAAGTGGCCGGCGCCCTGCCGGGTGCATGGCTGTTTCCGTTGGCGGTTGCATTATCACTGTTGTGCAGCGGTGAAATGATTTGGCTGCTGACGGCGGCCGAACATCGCCCTCAGCGCGGCTTGGTGTACGCCGGCAGCCTGGCGATAGTCGCATCCAACGGAATCCCGCTGTTCTGGCCGGAGGAGCGGTTGGGGTGCCCCTTGGAACTTTTCGGCTGGCCACTTGAGCGCCTTCGCTTTGGCCGTGTTGGCCGCTTTCATTATTGCGATAGTTCGCTACCGGCCGGACCGCGTACTCAGCTTAGCGCTTTCAATCCTTGGCCTGGCGTATGTCGGTTTGCTCCTCAGCTTCACGGTGCAGTTGCGATTGTTCGGTTCAAACGTTCAAGGAATTTTGGCGCTGGTGTCGCTGGTGGCGGTGGTGAAAATGTGCGACACCGGCGCATACACCGTGGGACGTTTGATCGGTCGGCACAAAATGACTCCGCAGCTCAGCCCGGGCAAGACATGGGAAGGTGCTGTTGGAGGAGTGCTGTTCGCCGTGATTGGATCTTGGGCCGTGTTTGAACTACTTGGCGCGCACCTGAATGGTCGGACTTCCGAATCGTTAGCTGCCTGGCGATGGATTGCGTACGGAGTGATCGTCGGTGTTGCCGGGATGATCGGCGACCTGGCGGAGTCGCTGCTGAAGCGCAATGCGGGCGCAAGGACTCGAGCCCTTGGATGCCTGGCTTTGGGGGGGTGCTGGACGTGCTGGATTCGATTCTCTTCGCCGCGCCGGTGGCGTATTTGTGCTGGGCCGCCGGATTAGTGCGGTGAACGGAGCGCTTTGCGGCGCAGTTTGACGCGGTTTGCCGCATCTAAGACTGGCGGATTGCCGCAAAAATCAAGCTTGCGGCAGACCGCCACAGGCGAAGCGCGCGACGCGGAACGAAATGCTATTAATTTTCCGCGCTATCGCTAAGTTGCGAGGCATCTTTATGCTTCGCAGCCAGAGCCCAGGTGCTCTTTCACGAAACTTGATGATCGGCCGCGATCATCAGTGACGACAGGCTGTCACCGCAGATAAATTTTCTGATCTTTATCCAAGAAATCCGCGCCGATTATTGTCAGTGCCGCTGGCAAGACCTTTTTCTGAAACGGCCGCGATGAAACGCTTTCTACGACTGCTGAAACTCGTCGGATGGCAAACGGTCGACCTTTCGGCCAGCGTACAACCGAGCGACACCCAGGTGGGTGATGCGGCTGCGGAACGGATTCGGACGGATTCTACGGAACAACCGGTACCCCATGTGTCCTCGGAGGAACCGAGAGAAACCGTCGCAAGTATCTAATGCCGCTAGGGTTACGTTTGTGCCATTGGATTTCTAGTCACCAGACCGGCCTTTCGGGTATAGTTTGGTGTCTGGCGGCTTCTTAGGTCCGCCGGTGCTACTCCGGGAGAGCTCCCGGCAGGCTGATGACACAAAACACCATCTCGGTTCTCGACTCTAAGACTCTGTTGTCGCTGTTCGGGCCGCGCGACCAGTATTTGCGGAAAATCCGCTCCGCGTTGGGGGTGGAAGTGTCTGCGCGTGATGGGCGAATTCGCATCGAGGGGGAAGAACCCGCCGTGGCGCAAGCCACGGAGGTATTCGAGCACTTGCGAGGCGTGGCCGATCAGGAAGGCGTGGTTGCCGAGCACGACGTCGATCGGGCGTTATCGAGCGTCACGGGCGACCAGGCCGTCGTCGATCATCCGCCCATCGCCGTGCTGCAGGCGGGCCGAAACGTGCGCCCCCGCACGCCTGGTCAGGCTGAGTACGTACAGGCCATTGCCGAGCACGATTTGATCATGTGCATCGGGCCGGCCGGCACGGGGAAGACCTATCTGGCAGTGGCGATGGCGGTATCGGCATTGAAACAGGAACGCATTCGCAAGATTGTGCTGGTGCGTCCGGCCGTCGAGGCGGGGGAAAGCCTTGGTTTCTTGCCGGGCGATTTGCAGGCGAAGATCAATCCATATTTGCGGCCGCTGTTGGATGCGCTGCGCGAAATGATGGATTACGATCAGATTCGCCGCCTAACCGAACAAGACGTGATCGAGATGATCCCGCTGGCCTACATGCGCGGCCGCACGCTGAACGACGCATTTATCATTCTCGACGAAGCGCAAAACACCACCGTGGCGCAGATGAAGATGTTTCTGACGCGGATGGGCATGAACTCCAAAATTGTTGTGTCGGGCGACGTCACGCAGATCGATTTGCCGCCGCACGTGCGTAGCGGGCTGATCGACGCACAGGGCCGCCTACGCGGCATCAACGGCGTGGGCGAGGTGCGAATGACCGGGCGTGACATTGTTCGGCACCGCCTGGTGCAAGAGATTGTGCGCGCGTACGAAGACGAGCCGAAACGAAAACGATAGTTGACCGTGATTCGCAATTCCTGATTCCTGAAAATGTCGACAGGCGGACAAAAAAAGACGCGGTTGGAACGTGTGGCGGCGCTGGAACTGCCGCCGAATCTGTTCGACCACATGCTGCGCGGATTGCAGCGCATCGACGTGCTGGCGCGCATCGGCTTGTGTGTTGTGGCGGCAGTAGCCATGTGGTTGATCGTCGGGGGTTGGGAACCGCCATTTTCGTATCGCACGGGCTTTGTGCCGCAGCGCGATATTCTGGCACGGGTTGAATTCCGCGAGTTCGATCCGGTCGCCACCAAGACGGCGAAGGACAAAGCGGCCAACCAGGTGCGATTTGTCTACCAGCAAGATTCTTCCGCATTGGTGCAACTGCGTGCGGCGTTGATCAACAAGCTGGCGGAAGTCAGCAATTCGGCGACACTTGGCCGCGCTGCCGCCGGGAGTGTGGGAGGCGTTCTCGCCGCCGCCGATGCCCAACGTGGAACCGCTTACCAAAGAACAGCAGGAAGCGCAGTACCAGCAGTTTCATGCGGCGCTGGACGATCAGGAAAAGCTTGCCAAGGTTGAGAAGGCAGTGGAGCGGGCGTTCGCGCCGCTGGAGCAAAAGGGCTTGTTGGAGAAACTGCAGCAGGCGCACGACGAGGGAAATCAGACCGAGATTTACGTTCATCCGGTGGGATCGGCGGCGTTTCCGCAGGTGGTGCAGGTTTCGGAAGTGATGCTCGGCGGAAGCCGCGGCCCGGCTGCACGATCGGTTGAAAGAAGAGCTCAACTCTCCGGAATTGGCGCAGCGCATTTTCTATTGGATCAAGCCCAAGCTCGTTTCCACGTTGCAGCTCGATGCGCCGGCCACTCGTGCCGCACAGCAAGAGGCAGCCGACAAGGTGCCGCCGCAATATGTCGAGTATGCTCCGGGGCACAAATTGGCCAAGGAACCGCTGGTGTACGCCGACAAGCCGCTGACGCGCGAGAACCTGGAACTATTGGAACTGGAACACAAGGCCTATGTGGCCCAACTGACGACGGGCGAGAAAATTGCCCGATCGCTGGCGGTGTTCGGCATGTTTCTGGCGCTGTACACGCTAAGCGGACTTGTACATCATGTACCGCGAGCCGTCGATATTTCGCAACTCTGTATCGCTTCAGCATGTTGCTGGGGATGTTTGTGCTGTCGGTGGGCTTGGCAGCCATGGCGAAGGGAGACGCCTGGCGCGCCGAATCGATACCGATCATGCTGTTCGGCATGACGTTGGCGATCGTTTACCATCAGGAATTGGCGCTGCTGCTGACGGCCGCGTTGGCGCTGGTGGTGGTGGTGCTGGAGCTCGACGGCGCCATGTCGTCGTACATTACGCTGATGAGCGCCGCGGCCACGGCCATTTTGCTGTTGGGCCGCATCCGCAGCCGCAGCAAGCTGATTTACGTCGGCCTGGTGGCCGCGGTCGTGGCCATGCTCACCGAAGTGGGCGACAGCATTCTCGACGGCCAGCCGCTGCAGCAAGCGTTGTTCGTCGACGTGCCGCCGGTCGGGCGCTGGGCTGTCGTCGCCGGCTTCTTGATGACGGGCCTGTTGCCGTTCGTCGAGAAGATGTTCGGCGTGCTGACCGACATCAGCCTGTTGGAAGTGGGCGACATTTCGCATCCGCTGCTGCAAGAGCTGGTGCGGCGTGCGCCGGGCACCTACAACCATTCGATCAACGTGGCTTCGATTGGCGAAGCGGCCGCCGACGCCATCGGCGCCGGCGGGCTGTTGGTGCGCGTCGGGGCGTATTTCCACGACATCGGCAAGATGCTCAAGCCGCAGTATTTCACGGAGAACCAGCCGCAGGGCGCCAGCCTGCACGAAACGCTGCTGCCGGCGATGAGCCGGCTGATTATCGTCGCGCACGTCAAGGACGGCGCCGACCTGGCGCGGCAGCACCATATGCCGCAGCCGATCATCGACTTCATCGAGCAGCATCACGGCACCACGCTGGTGGAATATTTCTATCGCCGGGCCGCACAGCAAAGCGAAACCGGCACGGTCGAGGAGCACTCGTATCGCTATCCCGGTCCGAAGCCGCTAACCAAGGAAGCGGGCGTGCTGATGCTGGCCGACGCCGCGGAAAGCGCCAGCCGATCGCTGGTCGAGCCGACCCCTTCGCGGCTGGAAGGCCTGGTGCAGGAAATTGCCATGAACCGGCTTTTAGATGGCCAATTCGACGAATGCGGGCTTACGCTTGCAGGAGCTTCATGTGGTGGAGGAAAGTTTGGTAAAATCGCTCACCGCGGTGTACCACGGCCGCGTGCGGTATCCAGATCAAAAAACCGCGTAAGCCGCAGCCGAGGTGCGGCATTGGGCGGGCTGTAGGCGTTCAGGCCGCGAGCAATCAGGGACGATCGGTGATCAGCAGACTGAAGTCGGCAAACATGAAAAGTCGTTCGCGGCCTGCCAAAACTCGACGCGCTACCGCCGCCCGATCAAAATCCCTTGTCGTTCAAATCGACAATTCGCAGCGCCGCTGGAAGGTGGATCCGAAGCGGCTTCGCACAGCAATTCAGGCAGTGCTGGCCGGCGAAGGAATCCGCAAGGCGAGCGTTTCGCTGGCGGTTGTGGACGATCGTACGATCCACGAGCTGAACCGCCGCTACCTGAAGCACGATGAGCCGACCGACGTGATCAGTTTCTTGCTGGACCAAGCGGATGGAATCGTCGACGGGCAGATTGTGGTGAGTGCCGATACGGCCGCCGCGACCGCGGAACGTTACGGCTGGACCGCTCGCCGACGAATTGTTGCTGTACGTGGTTCACGGCACATTGCATCTGGTGGGTTTCGACGATCAAACTCCGCAAGCTTCAGCGCACCATGCGGCGGCGCGAACAGCACTATCTGGGCCAATTTGGACTGCGGCCGCAATACCGCGAACGTTTCACCACGCCAAGGCAAAAAGAGTTCCGCGATGACAAGCGTCACTTTGTTTTGGTTGACATTGGCGGCGCTGGCGGTGGCCAGCTTTGCGGCCATTGGGGTGCACGTGCTGCGGGAATTTTCCCGATCGCAAGTGCGGGAAATCCTCCGCGAACAAAACCGATTGCCACGGTTCGATGAGATCTTGAACCAGCACCAGCGGGCGGCATTAGGGGCAGAAAGCCTGCGCGTGATTGCCAGCATTGTGGCCGCAATCGCCGCCACTGCTTCTTATTGGATATCGTCAGCCACGGAATCAAGCTGGACATGGTCTTTGCCCATGATTGTGGGTTACGCGGTCGTCGGCGTTTTCTTGTTCTGGCTGGCGATCATTTGGATTCCCATGTGCGTCGGGCGAATTTGGGCCGATGCAATCTTGATCCGCACATGGCCGTTTTGGCGAGCCATCGGCAAGCTGGCAATTCCTTCGGTGCTTGGCGCCGCGCGGTGGAGCAAATCATCTATGGTCTTTCGGGCCAGAAGGTAAGACGATTCACCGAAGAAGAGCTGGAAGAGGAAATCCGCGAGGTGGTGAACGAAGGCCAGCGCGAGGGGCTAATGGAGGAAGACGCGCGGCAAATGATCGAAAGCGTGATCACCTTGGGCGAAGTGCACGTGTCGGAAATCATGACGCCGCGGACCGACACGGTGTCGCTGCCGGTCGACATATCCTGGAAAGAAGCTCTGGAACTGGTCATCGCCTCCGGCCACACGCGATTTCCGGTCTATGGAAAAAGCCATGACGATATTCTGGGCATTTTGCACATCAAAGAGATGCTGCACGAGCTCGTGCACGGATCGCCGAAGGCGCACCGGCCGATTGTGGAGATGATACGGCCGCCGTTTTTCGTGCCGGAATCTAAGCGAGTCGATGAATTGTTGCAGGAGTTCCAGCGCGGTCGCAACCACATTGCCGTGGTGCTCGATGAATTTGGCGGCGTATCGGGGATAGTGACCATTGAAGACGTGCTGGAAGAAATCGTGGGCGAAATTGCCGACGAGCACGACGATGCCGCCAGCGACGGCATCAAGCCGCTCAGCGATCGCGCGTGCGAGGCGCTGGCTCGAGTACATCTGAGCGAACTGAACGAGCGGATGGGGCTGCATCTTCCCGAAGACGAGACCTTCGACACGATCGGCGGCTTTGTGTTCCATCAAATGGGGCGCATTCCGCACGCTGGCGAGGAATTGCTGTACAATGGAGTGAAAATCAAAGTGCTGGAGGCCGGCCGCCGGCGGATCAACCGCGTCGCGATTGAAGTCGTGCCGCCGGCTGAACACTCTTCGGACGCAAGTGCGGAGTCCGGAGTGCGGAGTGCGGAGTAACGCTGTCACTGCCGCAGGTGCCGCACGCCGCACAATCAACCTCGCACGCGTCCATGTCTTCCGAAAAAGCCACGGCTTTGGTGCTCAAGGTGGTGGAATTCAGCGAGACCAGCAGCGTGGTGACGCTTTTCACGCGGGAATTTGGCAAGATACACGGAATGGCCAAAGGTGCGCGCAGGCCGAAGGGGCCGTTCGAGTCTGCCCTTGACGTGCTAGCCCTGTGTCGCATAGTGTTCCTCCGCAAATCGTCCGGTGCACTGGACTTGCTGACGGAGGCGAAGCTGCAGCGACGCTTCCGTCCGCCGGCCGGTGACTTGTCTTGTCTGTACGCCGGTTACTACGTCGCTGAATTGCTGAGCGAACTGACCGACGACTACGATCCTCATCCCAAGCTGTTCGATCTGGCGGAACAAACCCTCCTGGATCTTGCCGCCGGCGATGCGGTCTGGCTGTCGGTGCTGCGCTTCGAATTGGCGGCGCTAGCGGTGCTCGGGCATTTGCCGTCGCTGGATACGTGCGTGGAATGCGGCGAGCCGGTTCCGGCGGCAGGCCGAGTGGCGTTCGCTCCGTTGGCCGGAGGCGTGCTGTGCCCGCAGTGCCGGGGCGGCAAGCGGCAGGTGGTGTCGATCAGCGGCGCGGCTCTGTCGGCGATGTCGAAACTATCCGAAGTTCAGGGCGATGCATGGAAGCGCCTGGAAATCGATTCACGAACTCGCGGCGAATTGCGCGGCCTGATGAGCAATTACATTGCGCATTTGGTGGGACACCGTCCGCGCATGCACGAGTATCTGCGCGCCTGATTTGCACGGCGGCGCTGCTTCTGACCGCACTCTGCGGTTGCCGCAACACGCCGATCGACGTGGCCAAAGGCCGCCCGGCGGATGGCGACAACAGCTTCATCGCCAACGATTTCGAGCCCAAAGGGGAGCCGGAAGGCTGGGATCGGTTCGCGCCGGAAAACATCAGCAAGACGATGAAAAAGGCGGTCGGCATGGGGCCGAATCACAGCGTGTCGCAGACCGCTTTTGACGAGGGCCAAAAGTACCTGGCCGAGAAAAAGTACGATGCCGCGGCGAAGAAGTTCGGCAAGGCGGCCGATCGGTGGCCCGATTCGGCAATGGAAGAGGACGCCATGTTCCTCGAGGCCGAGTCGTACTTCTTCGCCGATCGCTATTCGAAAGCCGATGACGAGTACGGCGAGCTGCTGAAGAAGTATCCCAACACGCGCTATCTGAACAAGAGCACGGCGCGGCAGTTTGCCATCGCGCGCTATTGGCAGGAAATGGACAAGGCGCACCCGCACTGGGCGCTTACGCCGAATTTGGTGGATAAAACCCGGCCGCTGTTCGATACCGGCGGGCATGCGATTAACGCGTTCGACAATGTGCGCGTGAACGATCCGCGCGGACCGCTGGCCGACAGCGCCATTATGGCGGTGGCCAACACCTATTTCGAAAAACAGCGCTACGAGGATGCGGACTATTACTACGGCCTGGTGCGCAGCGATTACCCCAAGAGCGGCTACCAGCTTCAGGCACACCTGTTAGGCCTGCAATGCAAACTGCGGAAGTATCAGGGGCCCAGCTACAACGGTAAACCGCTGGAGGAAGCCAACGAGCTGATCAACCAGACGCTGGTGCAGTTTGCCTCCGAGTTGGGTCCGGAGCGCGAGCGGCTGATCAAGGCCAAGGCGGAAGTGCAGGCGCAGCGCGCCACGCGCGACATTCATCTGGCCCAATTCTTCGACAACGGCAAGCACTACGGCGCCGCGAAGATTTACTACGCACAGGTGATCAAGGAATTTCCGCAGACTCCGTTCTCCGAACAAGCCAAAACGCGCCTGGCCAAGATCGAACACGAGCCCGACAACCCGCCCAATCGCGTCGCATTCCTGACCGATTGGTTCGAACCGCCCGACAAGCGCGACGCCGCGATTGCCGCGCGAACGAGCTGCCGATACTACACAGCAGTGAAAACAATGTCAGGGACCAAACAACCAATTCGGCTAAGCCGCAAGCGGTCAGCCGGCCGCCTGCTTGGCCTGCTGGTCACGGTTGCTGTCTCTTCGGCCCCGGCTGTGCGGCGTATCACATCGGCAACAGCACACTGTTTCCGCCCGACATCACCACGGTGTACGTGCCGATGGTGGAATCGAAAAGCTTCCGGCCCGATTTGGGCGAAGCGCTGACGGAAGCAATCTGCAAGCAGATTGAAGCCGAAACGCCGTACAAAGTGGTCAGTACGCCCAACGCCGACAGCATCCTGACGGCGAAAATCATCGGCGACACGAAACGCAATGTCGTTCTGAACGCATTCGACGAGCCACGCGACAGCGAAGTGAACTATCAGGTGCAAGTCACCTGGGCCAACCGCAAAGGGGACACCATCTATCAGGGCGCCGTGCCGCTGCCGCCGGGAATGGTCACTATCGGCCAAAGTGCCCAGTACATTCCTGAGTACGGCCAATCGTACACCACCGCCGAATATCAGGTTGTGCAAAGGCTGGCCAAACAGATCGTGGGCCTGATGGAAAAACCGTGGTGAGCGGGTGAGGCGCGGACGCGGTTGTGTTACTATCGACGGCATGGATTTGTGCGCGCAACTCGCTGGAAGCTCCGCACTCGCACGCTCGAATTTCCCGGCCAGCCACTGGTGATGGGCGTTGTGAATGTCACGCCGGACAGTTTTTCCGACGGTGGACGGTATCTCGAGCCGCAAGCTGCCATCGAGCATGCGATTCAATTGGCGGCCGACGGGGCGGATTTGATCGATGTCGGCGGCGAGAGCACACGGCCTGGCGCTGAGCCGGTGCCGGAAGAGGAAGAACTCCGCCGGGTGCTGCCGGTGGTGGAGGCGGTTTGCCGACAAGTGAATGTGCCGGTATCGATCGATACTTCCAAGTCGGCGGTGGCACGCGCGGCAATCGAGGCCGGCGCCGAGATCATCAACGATGTTACGGCGCTATCGCGGCGATCCGCGGATGCTCGATGTAGTGCGCGAAACTGGCGTCGGCATTTGCGTCATGCACATGCAAGGCACTCCGCAAACAATGCAGGACAACCCCACTTATACCGATGTTGTGGCGGAAGTGTTTGAATTCTTGCGAGCTGCTCGCGATCGGCTGGAATCGGCCGGCGTCAACTCGCGAGCGTATCTGCGTCGATCCGGGTATTGGATTTGGAAAAACCCACGGGCACAATCTGGCACTGTTGGCCAACTGTTGGCGGCTGCATGAATTTGGGCTGCCCTGTTCTGGTCGGTCCTTCGCGCAAGGCGTTCATCGGGCATTTGCTGAATGATCCGGAAGCCGACCGCACGGCGGGAACTATCGGCGTGGCGTGCGCTCAGCGGCGCAAGGTGTCCAGGTTGATGCGGGTCCATGACGTCGCAGCGGTGCGCCAAGCGCTGCAACTATTTGACGCGGTGCGCGGCGCCGGGGCCTGCGGCGACGTTGACTCACCCTAGTTTTTACGTGATACTTCTAGGTACGGTCTTGTCCATTCCGCCGGGGATTTCATCGTGGCCATTGCTGAAACCAACGACCTGCGCGCCTATTGTGTCGACGTGGCGCGACGAGCACGCGATGCGTCGACGGAGCTGGCACGCGCCAAAGGCGCCCAAAAAATCGAGTGCTTGCACCGCGCAGCCAAACTGTTGCGGGAACATTCCGGCGAGATTTTGGAAGCAAATCGCCGCGATCTGCAAGCGGCGCCGGGATTCGGTCTTATCCGACGCCGAAACCGATCAGGTTGAAACTCACTCCGGCGCGCATTGAATCGATTGCCAAGGCGCTGGAAGAGGTATCTGGATTGCCGGACCCAGTGGGGGAAGTCATCGAATCGAACGTTCGGCCCAACGGGCTGAAAGTGCTGAAGGTGCGCGTGCCGCTGGGGGTGGTTTTTTTCATCTACGAATCGCGGCCCAACGTAACGGCCGATGCGGCGGCGATTTGCGTGATGAGCGGCAATGCGGTAATCCTGCGCGGCGGCAAAGAAGCGGCCCACAGCAGCCTGGCCATCGTCGATTTGTTGCGACAAGCCCTGGATGGCGTCGGCTTGCCCAGCGACGCCGTGCAACTGGTGAACACCGCCGATCGGGAAGCGGTCGGGCATTTTCTCGGTCTGCACGAATATATCGATCTGGCGATTCCGCGCGGCGGCGAGGGGCTGATTCGCCGCGTGGCCGCCGAAGCCACCATGCCGGTGATCAAGCACTTTACCGGCAATTGCCACGTGTATGTCGATCGGGCCGCCGATTTGGACATGGCCCAGAAGAATTACCATCAACGCCAAGTGCCAGCGGATGGGCGTGTGCAACGCCGCCGAATCGCTGCTGGTGCACGCCGACGTGGCCGGCAAATTCCTGCCGCGCATCGGAACCGCGCTGGCGAAACAGAATATCGAAATCCGCGGCGACGCGAAAACCCGCGAGTATATTGCCAATGCGCATTCGGCAACGGAAGAAGATTACGCGGCGGAATATTTGGGCCCGATTATTTCCTGCCGCGTGGTCGGTTCGCTGGATGAGGCAATTGAGCACGTGAATCGTTATGGATCGCATCATACCGACGCCATCGTCACCGGCGATCTGACGGCAGCACAGCAATTCACCGACCGCGTAGATAGCTCGGCGGTAATGGTCAACGCCAGCACGCGGTTCAACGACGGCGGCGAATTCGGGCTGGGCGCCGAAATCGGCATCAGCACCGATAAGTTCCACGCCCGCGGACCATGCGGACTGAAGGAACTAACCAGCTACAAATACGTGGTGCTGGGCGAAGGGCAAGTGCGGAGGGAGAGTAGACGAGGACGAGGGGCGAGCATTGGCGGGCAATTGCGGTTTAGCACGGATGCCGATCATGGACGATTACGAACACGCCAGCTCGCAGCCATCCGAGAGCGATTCGGCCGCCGCGGCACGCACAGCGAGCGAAAACTTCGCCCGCAATCTGTCAACGGCGCTGTCCGGCATGCTGCGAGGGCCGCGCGGAAGTGCGGCTGGCTGAAATCCAGCAGCTTACCGGGCGGGAGTTTCTGCTGCGGGCGGATAGCCCTACCTATCTGGCCGTACTGCATTCGGAAGCGATCGACGAACGGCTTCTGCTGGAAGTGAATCTTTCGATCCTGTTTCCGATTATCGACCGTTTGCTGGGCGGCGGCCGCGAACCAGGCCCACCACTGCGGCGACCGCTGACGGAAATCGAAAATCGATTGGCGGGTCGCCTGACGACGGTGCTACTGGACGAGCTACGCCATGCATGGCAGGATCTGCTCGAATTGCGGCTGACGGTCGAGCGGACCGATAGCAATCCACGCACGGCGCCGCTGTCGTCCACGAGCGTGGCCATGACGCTGGTGCAATTCGAGCTGTCGTTCGGCGGTGCGCATGGGCGATTGAGCCTGGGCATCCCGGCCAGCGCGCTAAATCAGATCAACACGCAAAGTTCAACTGCGGCGGCAGCAGCGGATGCTGCATTGGCGCCAGTGGTGGCACAACTGGCCGAAACGAAGATTAGCTACGCCGACCTGGAAACTTTGGAAGTGGGGGACATCATCACGACCGAGCACAAGATCGACGAGCCGGTGATCTTGCGAATCGACGGCGCGCCGCATTTTCTAGCCCGCAGCGGCGTGTGCAGCGGCCGCAAGGCGATCCGCATTGAGCGGCCAATTGCAGATGCCTAACTCGCCGTTCGTATTCTATCGATCCAGCGGGTGAGGGCTTGCAGCAGAATCACTGTCACGGCGGCCATCATGAACAGCGTCAGGCCGATGTTCAGGCCGCCTTTCACAAGCAGGCCCCAGTTGCGCATGCCCAAGCTATTCACGCGCCAGCCGTCGGTTACGAGATTGGAAAACGGACCAGTAATTAGCCGGTAGCCAGCGGTCATGGTCGAGGCGATGACGAAAAGCATCGGAGGAATAGTGACGAACACGTATTTGCCGCGGCTGTTGTTTACCAGCCACGTGGTCACCACGGCCAGCGCAATCACGGCTAGCAGTTGATTGGCGATGCCGAACATCGGCCAGATGGTGTCGATCGAGCCGGCCCAAATCAATCCGCCCCAGGCGACCGTGACCGCTGCGGTGGCGATGATGGCGCCGGGCAACCAATCGGTGCGATCGAACGGCTTGTAGATTTTCCCCAGCGCTTCCTGCAGCAGGAAGCGGGCGATGCGCGTGCCGGCGTCGATGGTGGTGAGGATGAACAGCGCCTCGAACATGATGGCGAAGTGGTACCAGTATTTTTTCACCGCATCGAGACTGATTGCCCCGCCGGAAAGGCGATCCATTGCCTGCGTGAACACTTCCGCCATGCCGACGGCCAGCGTCACCGCCCCGCCGGTGCGGCCGCGCAGCGATTCGCCGCCGACCTGCTGCTCGATCAGCGGCAGGCGGTCGGTATTGGCATGCATTTGCTCGAGAGTGTTGGCGTATTTGGGGGCTTTCGAGAGATCGATGTTGATCGCCCAATAATCGCCTTGCGGCATGGAGGCGGCGGCGATGAGCGCGACGACGCCGACCAGCCCTTCGATGAGCATCGCTCCGTAGCCGATGGTGCGCACGTCCGATTCTCTGGAAATCATCTTCGGCGTGGTGCCCGAGGCGACCAGTGCGTGGAAGCCGGAAATGGCGCCGCACATGATGCAGATGAAGCAGAAGGGGAAGATCGGGCCATCGAAATACGGCCCGCCGCCCCAGGCGAAATGCGAATTCACCGTGGGCGCTTGCAGCGTGGGATTGGCCACCAGCACGGCGGCAACCAAGAGAATCACTGTGCCGATTTTCAGAAAGCTCGACAAATAATCGCGCGGGCACAGCAGCAGCCAAACCGGCAACACCGAGGCAACAAAGCCGTAGAGGCACAGTGCGCCGATCGTGCCGTCGCGGGAAAGGGAGAAAAACGGCGCCAGTGCCGAGCCGGGAATCCAATGGCCGGCAATCGTCACGCCAATGGTGGCCGCCGCCCCCAGCAGCGAGGCTTCCAAAATTTTTCCTTTGCGCAACTTGTACATGTACAGGCCGACGAACAGCGCGATCGGTATAGTGCAAGCGATCGTGAAGGTGCCCCAGGAGCTGCCGGGCACGGCCTGCGATACCCCGGCAGGGAGCGTGAGCTTGTTTTCTATGGTGGCAAATGGCGAAGGTGCAGGATCGCCAGCGTTGGGCGGTTTTGGCTTGGCGATGGTGAACGATTCGCTGCGTGTGACTTCGCCGCCGCTGGGATAGGCGATCCTCGTTCCCGGCGGCACGATGGCGTAATCGCGCTGGCCGTCGGACGAAGTTTCGAGTTGGGAATTTTCTGTCAGGGTCAACACGGTTCCCGTCGCCAGTTTGACATCCTCGCCCCCCAAAGCTTTGACGACGATAATGCCCAGGCCGGCCAGCGCCACGATCACCACGAACAAGATCATGATAGAAGCGGTGTTGCCGGCCATTCGGCCAACCTCGATGCGGGCGATTTCGGCCAGCGACCGGCCGCCATGGCGCACGCTGGCGGCCAGCACCAGCATGTCTTGCACGGCGCCGGCCAGGCACACGCCGATGACGATCCACAGCAGACCCGGCAAGTATCCAAACTGGATCGCCAGCACCGGGCCAATTAGGGGTCCTGCGCCGGAAATCGCGGCAAAGTGATGGCCGAATAGCACCCAGCGGTTGGTCGGATCGTAATTTTGGCCATCGTAGCTCGTGTGGGCTGGGGTTACGCGGCTGTCGTCGAGCGCGGCCACCCTCGTCGCCAAGAATCGGCTGTAGAAGCGAAAGGCGATCGCCAAACAGCACAACACGGCGACCATTAAGGGCATGGCATGCATATCGATTCGCTCTTTTTACCGCGGAGACGCGGAGACGCAGAGTGGGCAAACACTAATTGCCAGAATAACGGCACGTATTAGGTGAAACAAGTTTGTTTCCGATGGACGCATTTGCCCGCTCCCCTATAATTGCCAGCTTGATTCAACCTAATTGAGTTCTCCGCGTCTCGGCGTCTCCGCGGCTAGATCGCACTTCGACAAAGGAGCGAACAGTGACGGAAAAAGCAGTGATCATCGGCAGCGGGCCGGCGGCATGGTCGGCAGCGATTTACGCCGCGCGGGCGGAGCTGCAGCCGCTGGTGTTCGAAGGGGCCATTACCGAAGAGAATCGGCTCAACGGCACCCTGCCGCTGGGGCAGTTGGCGCTGACGACCGAAGTGGAAAACTACGCCGGATTTCCAGCGGGCATTCTGAAGCAGTTTCTGGAGACGGCGCTGTCAAAGGATCGGCTACAGTACATGAACCTGATCCACGAGAAGCATGCCGTGACCGGGCCGGAGCTGATGGAACTGATGCGGCAGCAGGCGGTGAACTTCGGCACGCGGATTATCACCGACGACGTGGTGGAAGTGGATTTGAAGACCCCGGCCGTTTACATTCGGCACGCGCGAGGCGACGCAAAAGGAAGCACACACGCTGATCATCGCCACCGGCGCCAAGGCGAATTATCTGGGACTGCCTTCGGAGGAAGCGTACAAAAACCGCGGCGTAAGCGCTTGTGCCGTGTGCGACGGGGCCCTGCCGCGGTTCCGCAACAAGCCGCTAGTGGTGGTCGGCGGCGGCGATTCGGCGGTCGAAGAAGCCACGTATCTGACCAAGTATGCGTCGAAAGTGTACATGGTCCATCGCCGCGACAAGCTGCGCGCCAGCATGATCATGCAGGAACGGGCGCTGGGAAATCCAAAAATCGAAATGGCGTGGAACCGCGAACTCGATGAAGTGCTGGGCAACGACAAGGAGGGCGTAACCGGCGTGCGGCTAACCAGCACCGACGAATGAAAACGGACTAGAGCATCCCGCCAGCGGCGTGTTTCTGGCGATCGGCCACACGCCCAACACTGCGTTTCTAAAAGGTCAGGTCGCGACCACCGACAAAGGTTACATCAAGTGGAGCAAGCCGTTCCGCACCGACACCAGCGTGGAGGGCGTATTCGCCGCCGGCGACGTGGCCGACGATTATTATCGCCAGGCCATCACTTCGGCCGGCACGGGGTGCATGGCGGCGCTGGATGCGGAGCGCTGGCTGGCGGCGAAAGGAATTCATTGAGCTGTGAGCAATGAACAATGAGCAGTGAGCGGTGATCACGGAGGAACGCATGGATACGATCAGTGTCGCGACAGCGCGCAAGGCCGAATCGGTCGGGCGGCAGGTGCGCTTGCAGGGATGGATTCGCACGCGGCGCGACAGCAAAGGGGGCTTTTCGTTTCTGGAGCTGAACGACGGCTCGTGCCAGGGGAACATCCAGATTGTGGCCGACGGCAAGCTGGCGAACTACGAAAGCGAAATCAAACATCTCACCGCCGGCAGTAGCATCACGATCGAAGGCGAAGTGAAGGCCTCGCAGGGCAAAGGGCAAACCACGGAAGTGGCGGCGGCGAAAGTTATCGTGCACGGCGGCGCCGATGCGGAAAGCTATCCGCTGCAGAAGAAAGGGCACTCGTTCGAATTTCTTCGCACCATCGCCCATTTGCGACCGCGAACCAATACGTTCAGCGCCATTGCCCGGGTGCGCAATCGGATGAGCTGGGCCATCCATCAGTTCTTCCAGGAGCGCGGGTTTCTGTACCTGCACACGCCGATCATCACGGCCAGCGATTGCGAAGGGGCCGGGGCGATGTTCAAGGTCACCACGCTGGATTTGGCCAAGGTTCCCCGGCGCGACGCCACGGTCGATTATGCCCAGGATTTTTTCCAGCGGGCGGCGTATCTTACCGTCAGCGGGCAATTGAACGGCGAGTCGTACGCTTGCGGCCTGGGCAAGATTTACACGTTTGGCCCGACATTTCGGGCGGAAAACTCGAACACTTCGCGCCACTTGGCCGAGTTCTGGATGGTTGAGCCGGAAATGGCGTTCTACGAACTGCCCGACAACATGCAACTGGCCGAGGAGTTCATCAAGCACATTTTGCGCGACGTGCTGGAAAGCTGCCCGGAGGAGATGCAGTTCTTCCATGAGCGCGTGGATAAAACGGTGCGTGGCACGCTGGAGCACATTGTCGCCAGCCAATTCAAACGGCTTTCATACTACCGAGGCGGTGGAGCGGCTGCTGAAGTCGGGCCGGAAGTTTGAATTTCCGGTCGAATGGGGACTCGACCTGCAGGCCGAGCACGAGCGCTGGCTCACGGAGCAGGAATTCAAAAGCCCGGTGATCTTGTTCGACTATCCGCGCACGATCAAGCCATTTTACATGCGCGTGAACGACGACGGCCGCACGGTGCGGGCGATGGACATTCTGGTGCCCGGCGTGGGGGAGATTATCGGCGGCAGCCAGCGCGAGGAACGTTTGGACGTGCTGCAGGAGCGGATGAAAGAGCAGGGGCTCGATCCGGAGCCGTACTGGTGGTATCTGGATTTGCGCCGATACGGCACGGTGCCCCATTCCGGCTTCGGGCTGGGGCTGGAACGCGTGCTGCAGTTTGTAACCGGCATGGGGAACATCCGCGATGTGATCCCGTTTCCACGCACGCCGGGCAGCGCCGATTTCTGAATCTTGCGATTCGCAATTGGGAAACTTATCGTCGGGCTTGTTGCGGGAGCCGGTTGATCAGGTTGTGCGGTGCGCGCGGGCAGCCGCCGCGACCTTTAAAGTGCATGCCGCACGCATCCCGATACGCTTTGTACGGCTGTGGGTCTCCGAACTCCGATGAAAATCAGTTTTCGGACAGCCAACTGAGAGGGTTCTTGTCCCGGCGAGCAAGAACCCTCTATTTTTTTGCGCTCGTCGGTCGGCTTTGCATGGAATGGAGTAGTGGGCCGCGAGGGCGGAATTGATTGCGGGCCTTTTGCCAGAACGCTAGAATGGCCGCTCCAAAGGGCTAGAGATCCGCTTTGGAAGGGGCCCGGTCATGTCTGCAGACCGCCGCAAGTCGTCATCCTGGTTGCGGATTGCGCTACAGGCCAGCGCGGGACCGATTGGTTTGGTGCTGGGCTACATCATTCTGTGCCAATGCGGCCGCGGCCTGCCAGCTTATGGCTGCCGTTGCGCTGAATTGGGAGTTTCGGTTGCAGCCGGCGGATTGGCCAACCGGGCCCGATACGATTGCAGCCACGTTTCGATATGTTGCGCGATGGCGGTTTGATCTTGAGCTTTGGCAATTTCCAACGCCCGACCGGCGGCAAATAGCGCCTCTTCCGAATGGCCCAGCCTGGCCTCGGCATATGCCAGATTGGTCCAGGCGTCGACGAAGTTGGGCTTCAACCGCAGCGCCTGGTGATACTCTTCAATGGCGGCTGGTAATTGCCCCACACTCATCAATACAAATCCCAGATTGTTGTGGGCCTCCTCCAGCTCCGGATCCAGCCGCAACGCTTCTTGCAGGTGTTCGATTCCTGCCTGGGGCTGGCCGGTGAAAGCCAGCAAGAATCCCAAATTCGGCGTGCGCCCCGGCAAAATCGGGATTTACGCGCAGCGCTTGTTGATATTGCAGTCGATCGCCTCTTGAGTGCGGCCCTGGTGAGCCAGCTCGTTGCCCAGGAAGTTCTGTATCATCCAACAGTCGGAATTACCTTCGACGGTGGCGCCAAACAGCGCGGCAGGATCGCCAAAGAGCCGGCTTTGGTGCCATGCCAGAAGCATTAGCGCGACGACTGCGGCGGCGGCTGTTGCCTTCGCGACGGTGCGCGCAAATGCATGCGCTCGGCGATGGCAAATGCTCCAGCCGGCGCCGGCCAGTGCCGCCACGCCGGCCAGCGCGATGTACTGGTAATGGTCGGCCACCAAGGAGTACTTCATGAAACCGACGTCGGCGAAGCCCAATACCGGCGCGAGGGCGACGCAGAAGAATATCCAGGCAAAAAGAAGGGTGCGTCCCCAACGGCTGCTGCGTTGCCACAAGAGCACAACGGTTACGCCGATCGCGGAAATTAGCGGGAGCCACGACAAAAATTCGTCGGTCTTGAAATGCCATTGCGGATAAACGAGCAGCAAATCAACCGGCGCCAGCGCTTTCGATAGATAAAACCACAAAGCTATGCCTGCGCCGGCCAAACGCTCGGCAAAACCGGCGGAGCGGATTGCCGCGCCCGGTGCCGCGTGTTTGGAACCAAAGATTCACGCAGGTTAGCCCCGCGCTCAGTAGAAAATACGGCGCGGACCGCGCCAGGTCGGCAAGCGTGATCCGGCGCTGCCGCCACCACACGATCAGCAACAACACCACGGGCAAAATCGCCACGGAGCCTTTGCTGAGCATTGCCAGCAAAAAAATCAGCAAGCTCGCGCAGTACCAGGCCGCAAGTTTGAACGGCGCGAACGAATGCCGCGGCAGCACGTCGGAGCTATTTACTTGCTCGGATAAATCGTCTGGGGTGGCATTCAAGTAGCAGAGGATGGACAGAATCGCAAACGCCATCGCCAGCAGACCCCGGATCTGGAAAATCCAGGCCACCGATTCGACGTTCACCGGATGCACCGTGAACAATAGCGCCGCCAAATACGCCCCGGGAATCGACAGTCTTTGCAAAAGTCTCCAGAGCAACAGCGCCACCGAGATGTGCAACAGCACGTTGACGACGTGATAGCCGGCAGTATTCAACCCCCAAAGCCGCCATTGGAGCCAGAGCACCGTGTAGTTGATTGGATAGTATTCCGGCTGCTCGCGGCTAAACCAGATGCGCTGCAAGCCATTTGGCGCGGGCAGCAGGCCGGTGGCGGTGAAGTAGATATCGTCATCCAAAATCAGCCCGCCTTTGAAGCAGGGCTGATAGATGACAAAGGCCGCGCCGATGAGTAAGAGCACCGCGACCGCAGTAAGGGCGCGCCGACGCGAGGGCAACTCGTTTGCAGGCAGCTCCGCAGGCGAGTATTGTTGGCGCGAGCTCATCAACCTCGATCATACCATCTACTTCGCCGGTTTGGCCTGCAGCACGCGGATTTGCGTGCACAGGTAGAAGGGCAGTTTTTCGCCAGCGAACTCCAGATCGCCGAACACGGCGCTATAGCCGTGTTCGGGCTTCGGCAGATCGAAGACATAGGTCGGATCGTTCTCGTCATTGCCGGCACTATCGGCTTGCACGATCTGCGATTCCCAGTGGGCCTGTCGGAAATCGCGCGTGGAGCTGTCGGTCGTCCACACATGCATCGATTGCGGACGCGTGTCGCTATTGACCGCCAGCCGCAGGCTGTCGTCGTGGTCCTCGAACTTCCAGGTGACTTTCGGCAGCGGTTTGCCGCTAGTGCAGCTATCCAACAGGGCGGTTAGATCGCCGACCAAGCGCGGATAATTACGCAGCCCGTGCACTCCGTTGGGTTCGTACATGATGTACTTCTCTCCTTCCAGCCCGTCCCAATAAACATTCAGCGCATCGACGGGCCAGTAGGGATCGTTGGTGCCCAGCATGATGATTTTGGGCTGGCGAAGTTGCTGGCGGTAGCTGTAGGGATCGACAATGGCTTGCAGTGCGCCGCCGTTGGGCGTGAGCAAGAACTTCTGCAATCCTTTGTCGGTGTAATTGTGGATCCGCTCCGAATAATCGCCAAACGACATCAATTGCAGGGCCATTTGCGGGCCCATGTTCAGCATGTCGATGACCATGGGGGCTAGCGCGTTCACGCGCGAATCGACCGCGGCAGTGAGCCAGGTGGTCCAGCCGCGCTTCGAGGCGCCGGTGACCAGGAAGTGCTTGATTTCGACTTGCCAGTTGTCGTGAGCGTAGGTTTGTACGGTATCCATCGCACGGACGGCGCTTTTGACCATGGGCAAAAGCGCGGGCCATTCGGGATCACTCGTTTCCAAAAATTTGACGAACGTGTAGGAAATGATTCCGTCTTCGCGTAGTCCGTTGAAAATGGGCTCCTCGGGCACCTGCAGCAGCACGGCCACCGGCACTTCGGCGCTTTCCGCGGCGGAGGCGATCAGAAACGCAGCCGACGGGAGTTTTTCCTCGCCCGGTTTGGGCGGCTGCGCCAGCGAATCACGCCACGATCCACCGTCGATGTACAGAATGGCTTCCGACGCATCTTTTTTTAGCTGCGACGGTTTGTAGATGAACAATTGATGTTTCCAGACAATATCGCGCCACGTCTGCGACGTGAGAGTCAGTTCGACGTAGGTTCCCTTGCCCAACGTGCCTTCCCGGCGCTTCGTCCAGTGGTAGCTGGGGTCGGGCTTCTCGACATATTGCTTCAACGCCTCGGAAGCGGGCGGCGCTTCGTGAGTTGCCGATTCAACGGCAAAACGGTCGGCGGCCACTGCCGGATGAAGTGCAAATGCGGCAAGAAACAGTGCTATCCAAAATCGAACTCGCATGAACGGGTGCTCCTAGGGAATTTGAAGTCGGCTGGCCGATACGCTGTTCCGATTATAGGGGGCCGCGGTTCCAGCGGCCTCCACCAAAGCAGGACGGCACTATGTGGCTTAGAATCCTTGTGGCCCGAATCGTGCTAGAATTCAGGGGCATTTCGGAGTTTAACGTTTTGCTAGCAACGGCGGCCATGCGCCGGCGGAGTGAGTGAAAAATGAACTGGAAGTACGTTTGGGCGCCGCCGGCGCTGGGATTGCTGTTGGCAATCGGTTGCACCGGAGGAGAAACCGCGATCGATGCCGCCAAGCTGGAGGCCCCGGTCAATGCGGAATCGATCGCCGTGGTTCGCCAGTCGCCGCAGCAGGATGTCGCCTCCGACGCGCTGGGCCGCATCGGAACTCCGGCGGTGCAGCCGCTTTCCGAAGCGCTAGCGGATCCCGATCCATCGGTCCGCATTGAAGCTTGCCGCGCCTTGGCCTACATGGCCGCCAAAGCGAAGGACGCCGTGCCAGCACTGACCCGGACACTGAGCGATTCCGAGGAAACGGTGCGTGAAGAAGCCGCCCACGCCCTGGGACAAATCGGCGAACAGGCGCAATTGGCGGTTCCTGAGTTGATGCAGATGCTGCATAACAAGAAGCCGGTCGAACGATAAATGATTAATGCTAAACGATAAGCGGCCGCGATAGGATTCGTTTCAGCGTATGTCGTTCAGTCATTTCCTATCCATAATTCAGCCGGCCGGGCACGGCACGCGAGATGGGCACGTCGATCAGCCGCGGTTTGTCGCCGGCGAGCGATTTTCGCACTGCTTCGCAAAGTTCGTCCGGCTCCGTGATGCGCACGGCTTCCACGCCCAGCGAACGAGCCAGGCTGACCATGTCGATCTCCGGTTCCACGAGGTCCATGCCGTGGAATTTTCCCTGCAAGGCGTGCGGCAATTGCAATCCGGCTGAACCGACCTTCAAGATTTGATATTGGGCATTGTTGGGAATCACGAAGGTCACGGGCAGATGGTAATGCGCCGCGGACCACAATCCTTGAATGCCGTACAGTGCCGCTCCTTCGCCGAGAATGGCCAGCACAGGGCGATCGGGCCAGGCGATTTTGACGCCGATCGACACGCCCAAGCCCCAACCCAGTGCCCAGCCGCGGTGGCCGAAGTAGCCGGAGGTATTTTTTAGCGCCGCCAGGCGCTCGAGCATGGTGTTGGTAGTGGTGACCGCTTCTTCGATCACGGCCACGTCGGCGGGAATTGCCCGAGCGATGGCGTCCATGAAGACGCCGGAGGAACATCGGTCGTTCGTCGCGCTGCGCGAGCGCTTCCTTTTGCGCGGCTTGCAGCGCCGCGGCGTGTTGGGCAGCGTACTGTTGGGTGCGCTGACGAGCGGCTTCGCGCTGCGACGGGGTCATTAATTGCTCGACTACGGCGATCAATTCCGCCAGGCCCGCTTTGGTATCGCCGATCAAGCCGACTTCCAGCGGATAGTTTTTGTTCAGTTGGTAGGGGTCTTCGTCGAGATGCACCAGCCGAATGTGCGCCGGGATCGCCCTGGGCGGATCGTGATACACGTATTGGCGCAGCAGGTCCATGCCGACGACCAACAGCACATCGTACGGCTTTAGTCGCTGGACCGTTTCGGGCGACCAGAGCGGCAAGCCTTGGGCGTACAATGGATGATCGCAGGGAAACGACAGTCGGCCGTGCGTCGTGCCGCTCTCGGAAATCACGGGCATGCCCAGGCATTCGGCCAGCCGCACCAACTCGTCAACGGCGTCGGCTTCCTGGACGCGGCTGCCGACAAGAATCGCTCCATTTTTTGCGCTCAGCAGCACTGTGGCGGCGCGCTGCAGCGCTTCCAGCGGTGGGCGGACGCGGTGATCGGGCAGGCGGACGGGCGTTAAATCCAGCTCGTCGGCAAACGGCCAACTGCACGTCCACCGGCAGCGACATGAACACGGGGCCCGTCGGCGGCGTGAAGGCAGCTTGAATGAGGCGGCGTGTGGCGGAAGGCAAATCTTCCACACGATTCACTTCAATGGCCAACTTCGTCCAAGGTCGGGCGACTTCAACCATCCGGCCCCAGAGAATTGGCTCTTCGAACTGGAAGCGGCGATCCTGCTGACCAGCGGTCACCAACAGCGGCGTGCCTTCGCGGTAAGCGTTGTAGAGCATGCCCATGGCGTTGCCCAAGCCGCAGCAGATGTGCAGATTCACTACGCCCAGCGAGCGCGACGCCATGGCGAAGCCGTCGGCCATGCCCATCACGGGCACTTCTTGCAGGCCCAGGATGTAGCGGAAGCGTTGGTCGGCCACCAACGCATCATTGAGCGGCAACTCGGTGGTGCCTGGATTGCCGAAAATGTGCCGCACGCCGGCCGAGTGCAGCAGTTCGAGAAAGGCGTCGATTCCGCGAGTAGGCATGGACGCTAGTGTACGCCGGGGCGCAGGCGGAATCAACGTGCGGAGGGAATCCGCAGCCTGCCGCGCAATAAAAAAGCCGCCGAAGATTGCTCGGCGGCTTAGTTGTCATGTCTCGCGGGGCCGAATCGGCGCAGTCACGACTAACGATTGCCTTGCATACCGGGGGACGGCGCCTGTACCGAGGTACCCTGAGGTTGCGGCATATTGCCACCAGGCGGCGCTTGCATGCCTGGGCCCGGCGTGTAGCCGTCGTACGGACCCATGGGCGGACCGTAGGGCATCGAACCACAGCGAGGCGGCAGCGGATGGAAATGCGAACACGGCGCACAGCCACAGTAGTTGCCGCAGCACGTGCACGGATCGGGCGTGGGCGGGCAGCAGAACCAATCGCAGAAATAATATTCGCCGCAGCCTTGGCAGCCGCAGTCGAACGTTTCTGGATGGCAGCAATGGAAAATGTCCAACAACCCTGCCAGGAAGCAATGATGTTGGCAATTGTTGCAGCAATCGGTGCAGCCGCCACAATAGCCGTCGCAACAGGGGTAGCCGGTGCCGTACCAACTGATGTATTGGCTGCCGGTGCCAGATCCGCCGCAGCCGCCGTAAGAGCCTCCGCAGCCACAGCCTCCGCCACAGCCTCCGCCGCAGTCGCCACCGCAAGAATCGCAATAGCCGCCACAGCCGCATCCGCCGCAAGGGCCGCAGCCATGATGGTGCCAGAAACAGCAGCCGCTGGAGCCGGCCACGATCGATAGGGCCGCAGCGGCAGCCCAAAGAGCATGCTTCGTCATCCGTGATCCCCCCAATATTGCAAGCACGATGGAGCCGCCTAAACTCGCGGGAAAAGTGCGGCTTCTCTACGGGGTATCGGCCGGATGAATCGGCAGAATCGAGAAAATCGGCAGATTCGGATCGAACGGAATAATTGGAAACTTTGCCCGAATTACCCAGCTTCCGGCTGCTAGCGGGCGACTTCCGTTGCCGACGCCACAGGGCCTTCCGCGCCAGCAGCCAGAGACGCTACGACAACAGCCGGTCCAGATGATAGTGCGCGTTGCGCACTTTTTTGACGACTTTTTGTCGCAACGATCGAACGCCCCGCGACGCTTTATCGATCCGTAATATCCGGCGCACGCTGGGCTGCTGGGCGATGGGCACCTTGGGAGTGAAGAAAATTCGGTCGAATTGCGCCAGCAGATCGTCACGCGTCACGTGCTTTTCCGGCGAATTCTGAGGAAACCACGGCTGGCGCAGATAGTGGCAATACAGTTCGTCGTCGCGATCGAGTTGGATCACGCGCTCGATCAGCGCATCCTGGCTGCCGTAATCGAAGTAGTTCAAAAAACTCTGATTGTTGAAATCGAGGTGCACCCGCGGATTGCCCCAATAAATGGGCAAACTGTTGACCACCATGGGCTCGATGAGTTTTTCCGTGGTGTAGCCGGGGAAGCTCTCGTTCTCGAAGGCGATGGTGAACTTATAGTTTTTGATGAAGGCCATTTTGTCGGGCACGCGGCCGCCGCCCATGTTGTTCAGCAGCTTGCCGCCTGAATCGACGCGTTTGTATTGGGACAGCTTGCGGAAAAAGCGATTCCGAAAAACACAATACCGGTTGGAATAAAGGAAGTTGCAAAAGCCGGTTTTCTCGGCCAGCACCTGGCGCGGATCCAAGTTTTCCTTCGAGCCCAACATGTGTTCGTCGTCGCGGCAGTAAATCGGCAGGCGAAAATGGTTGGGATGGTTGCAGAAATTGAACGTGATGGCGTAGTCGCATTCGTTGAAATTGGGCCACACGTTCTCGCCGGTGTAGAAAATGCGAATACAGCGGTATCGCAGAAAGTTGTTGGAGTACGAGAAATAAATTACAAAATCGGGGTCGTCGGAGAGTTCGATTTCGTACCGCTGCGACAACAGCCGCGGCAAATAGTGAGTGCGCGGATCGAACCCGCGGTAGTGATCGCTGAAGGCTAGCCGAATCCGTGGCTTCATAGAGACTGCTGGGGGCTCGGGGCGACTTCGTCGGGAGCGGCAGCAATCGTACAGGCAGCGACTGGCCGGGATCAACGCCAGTCGACCGGCGGAAGAAAACCTTAGCGCCGCGCCAACTAAGCCTAAGACGCCGAGCACGCGGCGACCGTTTCAGGCAGCCACATCGCCCTGCGGACCAATTCCAACAGCACCTCGCGGTCCAGCGGCTTGCGAAGGTGATACACGCCGCCGGTTTCGTCGGTGCGGCGAATGATGTCGGGCGTTTGGGCCCCGGAGAGGAACATC
The DNA here is from genome assembly GCA_963773925.1 of Pirellulales bacterium. GTDB lineage: Bacteria > Planctomycetota > Planctomycetia > Pirellulales > JADZDJ01 > CAVRAW01. Next base: position 58,293 of record CAVZDC010000016.1, on the reverse strand, counting down.
CACGGCACGTCGCTCATGCCGGCTTCCAGCCGCAACTGGTGGCAAAGTTCCAATCCGCTGTAACCGGCCAGGTTGACGTCGGAAATGACCATGTCGGGGGTGGCTTGCCGCACGCTTTGCAGCGCTTCGTCGCAAGTGTGGCACTTGATGACGCAATAGCCGGCCGTCGAAAGAAGTTCGGCGACGGTAGTGGTAATTGCCGAATCGTCGTCGATCACCATCACGCTGGGCTGCGTCTTGGCGGCAGCCTGGTTACCCATGCGGGTATGCCGAGTGACTTGCGAACGCATAGATGTCTCTCGTTCGATTATGTTTTCGCCGTGCCGAGACTGCCCCATCAACCATAGGTTGCGGCAGTGCGCGCGATTGTTCCGTGGGTAGCAGCCGTATCGCTTTTGCGGCAACCCGTAGATATAGACGCCATGATGCTACAGATCGTCACAGCGGTGGAACAAAATCAGTCGAATCGGCCGCCGACCACCGGGCGGGTTCGAACACCGCTATTTCCAGGCGAAATCGCCGGCGTTGACGCTGGGCAAGTGCGAAACGCCCATCAGAAATTTATCGACAGCCCGGGCGGCTTCGCGCCCTTCATGAATTGCCCACACCACCAGCGATTGGCCGCGGCGCAGGTCGCCCGCGGCGAATACGCCCTCCAAGCTGGTCATGTAGCTGTCGTTCGTCTTCACATTGCCCCGCGGGTCCATTTCCAAGTTCAAATCGGAAATTGGTCCGCGCTTTTCGGGGCCCAGAAAGCCCATGGCCAACAGCACCAACTGGCAGGGCCAGACGCGCTCGGTGCCTTCGACCTCCTTGAACACGTGGCGGCCTTGATCGTCTTTGGTCCACTCGATGCGCACCGTCACCAGGCTTTCCACCTGGCCGTTGGCGTCGCCGCGGAACTCTTTGGTCAAAATGCTCCACTCGCGGTGGCAGCCTTCCTCGTGCGAGGTGCTGGTGCGCAGGATCATCGGCCACAGCGGCCACGGCGTGCCCGCGGGACGTTCGTGGGCGCGCGGATAATTGCCCACGTCGGGCGGTTGCGGCAAGAGCTCGAATTGGGTGAGGCTGCGGCAGCCCTGACGATTGGAGGTGCCGTCGCAGTCGCTGCCGGTGTCGCCGCCGCCGATGACAATCACGTCTTTCCCGGTGGCGAGAATCTGATCGGAAACTGCATCCCCCTGGTTGACCTTGTTCTGCTGCGGCAGAAACTCCATCGCAAAGTGGATCGCCCTTCAGATCGCGGCCGGGAATGGGCAGATCGCGGGGCTGCGTGGCGCCGCCAGCCAGCAAAATAGCGTCGAAATCGCGGCGCAGATCGGCGGTCGGTACATTCGCGCCGATATTCGCATTGCAGCGGAATTCGACCCCTTCTTCTTCCATCTGCTTGATCCGCCGCCAGACGCGCGATTTTTCCAGTTTGAAATCGGGAATGCCGTACATCAACAGCCCGCCGGGGCGATCGGACCGCTCGAACACGGTGACGTGATGCCCGGCGCGATTGAGTTGCTGGGCTGCGGCCAGGCCCGCCGGCCCGCTGCCGACGACGGCCACCTTTTTGCCGGTGCGCACGGCGGGAGGTTCCGGCACGATCCAGCCTTCGTCGAAGCCGCGATCGGCGATCGACATTTCGATTTGCTTGATGGCCACCGGGTCTTCGTTGATCGAGAGCACGCAGGCGGCTTCGCAAGGAGCAGGACAAACTCGGCCGGTGAATTCCGGAAAGTTGTTCGTGGCGTGCAGCCGCCCGAGCGCTTTGCGCCAATGGTCGCGGTACACCAGGTCGTTCCAATCGGGAATGATGTTTCCCAATGGGCAGCCGGTGTGGCAGAAGGGAACGCCGCAATCCATGCAGCGGGCGCCCTGTTTGCGCAGTTCGTCCTCCGACAGGACCGTGAGAAACTCCCGGTAGTGCTTCACTCGCTCGGGGGCGGGCTGCTTGCCGCTGACCTTGCGCTCGTACTTGATAAAGCCGCGAACGTCACCCATGCCGACCTCTTATTTCGCTCAGCGGTTAGCGGCCAGTAGTTCACGATCGGCGGCGGCTTGCTGTTCGGCCTTCGCCAGTTCCGCCAAGGCGCGCTTGAAGTCGGTCGGCATCACCTTCACGAACTTCCGAATCAAGTTGCCCCAATCGTTCAGCAATCGCTGGCCGGGCACGCTGCCGGTGTAGTGCACGTGCTTGGTGACCTGTTGGCCGACGTACTCGCGATCTTCGTCGGTCAGTTCCTCTAGCTCGACCATTTCCTTGTTCACCCGGCCGGGGAAGCGGCCGGTTTCATCGAGCACGTAAGCGATACCGCCGCTCATGCCGGCGGCGAAATTGCGCCCCGTTTCGCCCAAAATGATCGCGCGGCCGCCGGTCATGTATTCGCACCCATGATCGCCCACGCCTTCGACCACGGCATGCGCGCCGCTGTTGCGCACGCAGAACCGCTCGCCGGCGATGCCGCGCAAATACAACTCGCCGCTGGTGGCGCCGTAGAGCACCACGTTGCCGGCGACGATGTTTTTCTCGGCGACAAAGGTGGCCTCGCGGGGCGGATAGACGATGATCTTTCCGCCCGACAGGCCCTTGCCGCAGTAATCGTTCACGTCGCCTTCCACGCATACCGTCACGCCGTGCACGCCGAAGGCCATCAAGCTTTGGCCGGCGGAACCTTTGAAGTTCAGTTGGATGGTGTCTTCCTTGGCGAATCCCTTGGCCCCGTAGCGCCGCGTGACTTCGCTCGACAAGATCGTGCCCACCGTGCGATTGATGTTGCGGATGGGCAGTTCCACGACCACCGGAGTTTGGTTTTCCAGGGCGGGGCGGCACTTATCCAGCAGCACCGTCACGTCGAGCGATCGTTCGATGCCGTGATCCTGCGGTTCGCTGCAAAAGGTTTTCACGTTGGGCCGCGGTTGCGGCTTGAAGAGGATCGCGGAGAAATCCAGCCCCTTGGCCTTCCAATGGTCGATGGCCTTGCGCGTGTCGAGCATGTCGACGCGGCCCACCATTTCGCTGATCGTACGGAAGCCAAGCTGCGCCATCAGTTCGCGCATCTCTTCGGCCAATAGGAAGAAGAAGTTGACCACGTGATCCGGCTTGCCGGCGAACTTCTTGCGCAATTCGGGATCTTGCGTGGCGATGCCCACCGGGCAGGTGTTGAGATGGCACTTGCGCATCATGATGCAGCCGATGGTCACGCAGCGCCGGTGGCGATGCCCCACTCTTCGGCGCCCAACAGCGTGGCGATCACCACGTCTTTGGCCGAGCGGATGATGCCGTCGGTTTGCACGATGATGCGGCCGCGCAAATCGTTCTTCACCAGCACCTGATGCGTTTCGGCCAGGCCTAATTCCCACGGCAGGCCGGCGTGCTTGATCGAAGTTTGCGGGCTGGCGCCGGTGCCGCCGTCGTGGCCGGAGATGAGCACCACGTCGGCTTTTCCCTTGGCCACGCCAGCCGCAACGGTGCCCACGCCAACTTCGGCCACCAGCTTCACGCTGATGCGCGCCTGGCGGTTGGCGTTTTTCAAATCGTGGATCAGTTGCGAGAGGTCTTCGATCGAATAAATGTCGTGATGCGGCGGCGGCGAGATCAGCCCCACGCCCGGCGTGCTATGGCGAATGCGGGCGATTTCCTTATCGACCTTGTGCCCGGGCAATTGGCCCCCTTCGCCGGGCTTGGCGCCTTGGGCCATTTTGATTTGCAGTTCGCGGGCGCTGTTCAAGTATTCGCTGGTCACGCCGAAGCGGGCGCTGGCCACTTGCTTGATGGCGCTGGAGCGGAGATCGCCGTTTGGATCGGGCTTAAATCGTGCGGGATCCTCGCCCCCTTCGCCGGTGTTGCTTTTGCCGCCGATGCGATTCATGGCGATCGCCAGCGTCTCGTGCGCTTCTTTGGAAATCGAGCCGTACGACATCGCGCCGGTGGCAAACCGCTTGACGATTTCTTTGGCCGGCTCCACCTCGTCGAGCGGCACCGGCGTGGTGTCTTTGCGGAATTCCAGCAGGCCGCGCAGCGTGAGCAGCCGCGTTTGCTGCTCGTCGATGAGCTTGCAGAATTGCTTGAACTCTTCGCGGCTGTTGATTCGCGTGGCCTGCTGCAGCCTGGCCACGACGTCGGGATTCATGATGTGGGCTTCGCCCTTGCGACGCCATTGATACTGGCCGCCGACGTCGAGATCGAGCACTTCCGGCACTTCGATGCGCGGATAGGCGTGTTCGTGGCGGCGCAGCGTTTCCTCGGCAATTTCCTCCAGGCCGATGCCTTGGATGCGGCTGGGAGTGCGGGTGAAATACTCGTCGACGAATTGAGAATTCAGTCCGACGGCTTCGAAAATCTGCGCGCCGCGGTAACTTTGCTGCGTCGAGATGCCCATCTTCGACATGACTTTCAGCACGCCCTTCATCGCCGCTTTGATGAAGTTTTTCTGCAACTGCTTGTGCGTGAATTCGCCGGGCAAATAGCGCTGGGCCTGCATTTCGTCCAAGGTGGCCAGGGCCAAGTACGGATTCACCGCCCCGGCGCCGTACGAAGTGAGCAAGGCAAAGTGATGCACCTCGCGGGCTTCGCCGGTTTCGATCACCATGCCGCAGCGGGTGCGAGTTTCCTCCCGAATCAGGTGATGATGCACGTTGCTTACCGCCAAGAGCGAGGGAATGGCGACGTTTTCCTGATTCACGCCACGATCGGAAAGCACGAGGATCGTGATGCCTTCCTGGATCGCCTGGCTGGCTTCGGCTCGCAATTCTTTCAATCGCCGCTGCATGCCGGCCGCCCCCTCGCTGCGCGGGAATAGGATCGACAAAGACCGAGTTGCGCAAGCCCGGCGAATTCAGTTCCTTGATCTTCGCCATCTCGGCGTTGGAGATGATCGGCGATTCCAACCGCAGCAGCCGGCATTGCTCCGGCGTTTCGTCGAGCAGATTTCCTTCGGAGCCGATCGTGGTGATCATCGACGTGATGATTTCTTCACGAATGGCGTCCAAGGGCGGGTTGGTAACCTGCGCGAAGAGCTGCTTGAAATAGTTGTACAAAAGCTGCGGGCGATCGGAGAGCACGGCCAGCGGCGTGTCGTTGCCCATCGAGCCCATCGGTTCCTGGCCGTCGGTGCCCATCGGGCCGATGATCACGCGCAGATCTTCCAGCGTGTAGCCGAAGGCGCGTTGCAGCTTGGTGATCGGCTCGTCCAGGTGGCCGTTCACGCCGGCGATTTCCGGCAGATCGTCGAGCTTGACCTGGTTTTCCTGAATCCATTTGCGGTACGGATGCCGCGCGGCCAGGCTCTGCTTGATTTCGTGATCGCGGATGATGCGCCCCTGCGTGGTGTCGATCAGCAGCATGTGCCCGGGGCGCAGGCGGCCTTTGTATTCCACCTGATCTTGCGGCAAAGCCAGCACGCCGGTTTCGGAGGCCATAACCACCAGGCCGTTTTTCATCACCCAGTAGCGGCTGGGGCGCAGGCCATTGCGATCCAGCGTGGCGCCGATCACGGTGCCATCGGTAAATGCCACCGATGCCGGGCCATCCCACGGCTCCATCAAGCAGGCTTGATACTCGTAGTAGGCCTTTAGCTCGTCGGACATGCTTTCGTGCCCGCTCCAGGGCTCGGGAATGAGCATCGACATGGCCTGCGGCAGCGAGCGGCCGGTGAGCACCAGCAATTCCAGCACGTTATCGAACGTGGCCGAATCGCTGATGCCGTGCACGCACAGCGGGAAATACTTTTTTCAGGTCGGGCCCAAACACCGGATGAGCCAGCATCCCTTCTCGCGCATGCAACCAATTCACATTGCCCTTGAGCGTGTTGATTTCGCCGTTGTGGGCCAAATAGCGGAACGGATGGGCCAAGTCCCAGGTTGGGAACGTGTTCGTGCTGTAGCGCTGGTGCACCATGGCCAGGGCGGTGACGATTCGCTCGTCGGCCAGATCTTTGTAGAACTTTTCGACTTGGTCGGCCAATAACAAGCCCCTTGTACACGATCACGCGCGATGAAAGCGTGCAAATGTAGCAGTATTTTCCGCTGCTTCAATTGCCGTGGCGTCGCGAATGGCCGTTTGATGCAGCTTGCGAATGACGTACAGCTTCCATTCGAACAGCTCGCGCGGAGTATCATTGCCGCGGGCGATGACTGCCTGGCGGATAACCGGCTCCACGTCGCGGGCGGTTTGGCCGATGACCGAATTATCCAGCGGCACGTCGCGCCAGCCGAGGAATTGCTGTCCCTCGGCGGCACAGATCTGCTCCAGTTGCGATTCGCAAATTCGGCATCACCATCGTCGCGCGGCAGAAATACATTGCCGACGCAATAGTCGCCCGGGGCGGGCAGCGCGATTTCCTGCTCGGCCAGTTTCGCCGCGAAGAATTCGTGCGGCATTTGAATCAGATATGCCGGCCCCGTCGCCAGTAAGCGGATCGCAGCCGCACGCGCCGCGGTGCGTCAGATTCACCAGAATTTCCAACCCCTGGCGCACAATCTGGTGGCTCTTGCGCCCCTGCATGTCGACGACAAAGCCCACGCCGCAGGCGTCATGCTCGTTGGCCGGATCGTACAGGCCCTCGGCACGGCTCGGATCGTAGGGAAATTGCGGCAACATATCGTTAGGTGATGATGGAAATCGGTCGAATGCTTGGGTTTGTCCGTAAACGGCAATCAGCCTGCGGCGGTCGGCTGTGCCAGGCGCTTGCCGGCAACCTCAGTGCCCGACTTGCTGTGGCCATTTCCCTCTTCCGTAGCCGCACTTTCACCGTTGCCGTTCACGTGCATCGGATGAACGAGCGGGGCCTTATCGTTCGGTTGCGCAGCGCGAGGAATCGCGTCGCTGCGAAGCAATTCGACGAAGCGACGCACCGTTACTCCCAGATCTTTTCCCCGGCGATGGATGATTCCCAAAGGCCGCACGAGCTTGTCGGTCGAAAGCGGCACGGCAGCCAGCGTTCCGGTTTCGACCTCGCGCACGACCGTTGGGGCGGGCAACAACGCCACGCCGGCGTCGATCTCGATCGCTCGCTTAATGGTTTCGATATTGTCGAATTCCATCACCACGCGCAAATCGCTGCGATGTTCGTACAGGGCGCGGTCGATCTCGCGGCGGATGGTCAGATTGGAGTCGAAGCCGATGATCGGTTCGCCGGCCACCTCTGCCAGCGACACCCGCCCTTGTTTGGCAAAGCGATGCGTCGGAGCGCAGACCAGCACCATCGGTTCCACCCTCCAAGCGGATCGCCTTGATAGTGCGTGACGCTTTCGGGTAGCTCACCAGTCCCAAATCGGCCTGATCGTTTTCGACCGCTTCGTACACTTTGTGCGGATGCAGATACTCCAGGCGAACATTGGCCTTCGGGTGCTGCGAGAGGAACTGCTGCAAGCAGCGGTTCATGTGGTGCAAGCCGACGGAATAGATCGAGGCCACCCGAACCCGGCCTGCGACATCGTCGTGCAGGGTGCGTACCTGTTCTTCCAGGGCAAAATACCGTTCCACGAGCTTGCGGCAGCCGTCGTAGTAGATTTGGCCTTCCGGGGTCAGCGAAAATGGCCGTTTCGAGCGGTCGATGAGCTTGACTCCCAGGCGGCGTTCCAGTTGGTTAATTACCTGGCTGGCACCGGATTGGGAAATGGCGTTTTCCTCCGCGGCTTTGGAAAAGCTGCGGCGGTAAACTACGTCGCAAAAGACTTTAAGTGACTTCAAATGCATATTTTTGCCGGTCGGCGCCCACTCGAGCGAGGATCAAGAATCTGAATACAAGGATGCCGCAGGATTTATAGTGGACATAGTAGGTTAATGACGTTTTCGGCAGTCGTCAAGGTGCTAGCACGAAGGAAAATCAATACTGAGATACGGCTCGTTGGCGGCGACCGGTTGGACACGATATCCATAAGCTATTAATTGGCAATGTTTTAAGATCTTAGCAGCCTCCTTTCTGAGATCACGAGCTCTTATAGATTGGCGCGCGTGTTTGTGGTCAATCTCTTTGGAGCGTTCGTGCTTTTCGTCTTCGATCGGCCGTGGAGCGCCGCATCCGGATCGGCCTTGGAGCCGGCCGAAATCGCTAACAACCTCGATTGGCAGGCTGGCGGAGCGCACGTGTTTGACGATCGTCACGTAGTTTAAGACGCCAGCACAAGTTAGACTTTGGCCCCGACCAGCGCCGGACTCGAGCATCGCTAACGCGGCATGACCTCCTCGCCATCCGAAACGCCCCCCTCCGATTCCGGCACGTCGCCAAGCGATGTCAACAGTCTTTCGGAAGACGACGCTATCTTGCGACCGGTGAGCCGCCGCACCGCCGCGATGTGGAATACGATGTATTCCTACCTGGCGATGGTGCTCGTCGTGGCGAGAAATCTAGCGCTAGTGCCACTGTATCTGAAATACATCGGCAAGTCGGAATTCGATGCCTGGCTGGTGACCGGCGCGGTTCTGATGCAATTGACGAACGTCGATTTTGGATTGATGGGGGTGCTGTTGCAACAAACAGCGGCGGCTTATGGCAGCCGAAATCGAGACCAGCTCCAAAAACTCATTGGCACGGGCCTGGTGCTGGCCGCCTTCGTTTCGCTGGTGGTGGGAGGCATTGCGGCCGCGGTCAGCCCCATTTTGCCGAACTTGATTGACGTGCAGCCGGATGTTGGTCGTCGGCTGACGTATTGCTTTTTGATCGTCGCGCTGGCAAATACCGTGCAGCTTTTAGGATTTGCATTTGCCGGGCTGCTGCGGAGTTTGCAGCGAACTTTTTTTCCGGGCTTGTTCGTGGTGCTTTCGGAGTTGGCGTCGCTGGGTACCACGGCATATCTGGTGATCACGGGCTGGGGGCTGTATGCAATCGTCATCGGTTTGGTGATTCGAGCGGCGGTCGAACTGTCGGGAACCGCCAGCACGTTCGTGTGGGTCAGCGTGAGGCACCTGAAACTCCGGCCGCGCTGGGATTGGCATCAGGTCCGGCGGTTGTGGGGCTATTCGGTCTACCAGTTTCTGACGCAAGTGGCCGGCCGCATCAAGACGACGATCGACAGCTTCTTGATCGGCGTGTTTCTTGGCAAGGAGATTGGCGGATCGTACGCGCTGACCACCCGCGCACACGACACCGTGCGGATGTTTTCGCAGGGCTTCGGCGGATCGATTGGATCTCCTTTGGCGCATTTGCACGGAGAAGGAAACATCACCCGATTCAAAGAGGTGATTTTTTCCCTGTTCAAAGTGACAGTGCTGACAGCCGTGATCGGCTACGGCGGCGTCATTTCATTCAACCATTCGTTCATGCTGTTGTGGGTGGGCCCGGCGAGCTATTCTGGAACGCTGGTCAGCACGATTGCGGCCATCGCCGGCATCGTGTATTTGCTTACGACGGTGCCTTACGAGGCGATTTTCTCGCGGGGCGGCTTTGCGACAATTGCCAGCGTGGTGTGGTTCGAAGTCATCGTGCGAATCATCGTGATGATTGGATTGTTGCATCTGATCGGAGTTTTGGGGGCACCCATCGGCTCGTTGATTTGCCAACTATTCGGCATTTTGCTGCCCCTAACGTGGATCAACGCCCGGAGATTGCATATTACCCGCGCGGAATTCGGCATGCTCGCGGTCAGCTTGATCAAATTGTCGGCCGGGCCGCTGGTTTTGGCCGCGGCGTTTGCCGTGGCGGTGCCGCCGGCCCGCCATTGGCCTGGATTGCTAGTTGAGGGCGGTTTGTTTGTGGCCCTTTGCTTGTGCTACGTTGGACTGGTGGACCGGGCGCTGGTGCGGTTTGTACTTCGCGGGGGCCGGGGATCATCGGGATGATGTACGCGATCGTCGGCCACCGTCCGAATTCTTTGCGCCGCGAAACGGTAGTTTCCTACCTTGATTCGACAAGAAGCGCCTGAAGGAAACCATCATCGACGAGCTGGATTTGGCGGACAACGACGCCCATTCATCCGACCGATAGACCGACGTTAGCCACCTGACGGGAGATGTTGTCATGCGGTTGGTAAAATCGGTTTTGGCGCGGCTGAGCAACAATCGGCCGTCGCAACTGCTACTGGAAAAGGTCGTTCACATCTCGCAGTTTCTGCAAGGCATTGGTTCGGGCACCGATGTTCATTCCAGTGGGGAGGCGGCCGTTTTGAACGTGATGCGCCGCCACTTGACAGCGCCCTACTACGTTTTTGACGTAGGCGCCAATCAGGGCCAATATTGACATCTATTGACCGACTGTTTCCTCCCGGCGGAACTCAACGTTCACTGCTTTGAGCCAGTTAAGCAAACTTTTCAAATGCTGGAGTCGCAGGTCGCGAAACCCTACCGAAACGTCGTGCGGCTGAATAACCTGGCGCTGGGAAATCAGCCGGGGCAGCGCACGCTGTTTTACGACGCATCGGGCTCGGGTCTGGCTTCGCTGACAAAGCGCAGGTTAGATCACTTTGGCATTCAGTTTGATCGATCCGAGACGGTCGATCTCGATACGCTCGATCATTACTGCCAAACACACCATATCGAACGCGTTCACTTGCTGAAACTAGACGTGGAAGGGCACGAGCTGGAGGTGCTGGCCGGCACCGAAAGTATGTTTTCCAAACGAGCGATCGACCTGGTCGCTTTTGAATTCGGCGGATGCAACATCGATACCCGAACCTTCGTTCAAGATTTCTTTTACTTTTTTCGCGATCAGCAGATGACTCTTTACCGGATCGCACCATCGGGTTTTCTTCGCCCGATGCCAGACTACCGTGAGGCCTACGAGCAGTTCCGAACCACGAACTTTGTGGCGATTAAGAACAGTTAAGTCGCCGCGTTTCACGGTTTTCTGTTCCAGCGTTCCCACACGAAGGGAAAATCGAAAACCTTTTCGTGCGTTTGTTGCAGAGCGTTTTGAATGCGCTGCCGCCGGGCAATGTGATCGTCGACGAAATTGTGAAACTGGATGAGAAAGCTGCGCACGAACTTTGTGCACCCGCGGGCAATCATTTCGTCGAGCAAGTCATATTCCGCGCCTTCGATGTTGATTTTTACACAGCCGATATCCGTTAGTTGCCGCTGAAGAATCAAGTCGCATGCCCCGATGATTTGAATTTCGACGGTTCGGCCCGAATCGCCGCTGCGCAGCGTACTGGAGGCGTCCGCCATGACGTTGATCACGGCACTGGCGGATTTGGCGCCGAGTCCGGCAGCGACGATTTCCACGCGCTGGTTCGCGCTGTACAGTTGCTTAAGATTGGCGACCATTTCCGGCACCGGTTCGAAGATGATCGATCGGCAGCCGTAGCGTTTGAGAATTTCGGCGGTCCAATCTCCGTGAAAGCCACCGACGTCGAGCACCAGATCGTTGTCGCCCAGCGGCAGTGCCGTCCACAGCAGCTCATTGCCCCCGGCACGATAAAAATCGCCCATGGGGCCTGATTGTTTCAAACGACGCGATTCCCGATATCGCCGCAGAGCTCTGTTCAATTTTCCAGCCGAGTCCCATAGAAGCTGTTTTGCTCGGTTGAAGAGGTTAACGGCACTGTTAATCGGCCAGCAGGCCGGCGGTCTTCAGCGGCGCCGTCCAGCGTGCTTCGTAGGTGTGATCGCGCAGGCGCAGGCGCGGCCGGCCTGGCGGATGGCATCGGCGCCCTTGGGGTCGGCCAGCATCTGGCGAATAATTTGGGCACAGTTTTCTTCGTCTTTGTACGTCAGAATTTCATTACCGACATCAAACACCAGGTTCAGCTCAGGATTGTTTTGCGTGAGATACAGCCCGCCGCTCATGGGCACTTCGAAATCCCGCCCCTTCAAGCACATCAAACTGCGGGAATAGCCGACTCCGGCGAAGCCGAGATTGATTCGGCTGCGGGAATATAACCGAACCATCTCGCGATCGGATAGTTGGCCGGCTGGCCAACCTGGACCAAAACAGGCGACTTCGATCTGCGACGAAGCCAATAGCCGCTGCAATTTGTCGATGAATGGCCCGCGCCACCCGTAGCGTGCACCGACGAAACTGACGTCGAACTCGAAAGGCACATCGTACGGCTTATGAAAATCGGGATGCGCGGCCTCGGGGAAGAACATCGATAGGCCGTCGTGCATGGCGTATTTCATGCGCGAAATGGGCGCGGACGTAAGATTCAAATCGACGACATCGCACAGCGCCGCGGGACTGGCGAATTGACCGTCCAGTTTTCGTCCCGGAAAGCAAAGCTTGTCGTCAAAGCAGAAATTGAAAATTGCGGCGCCGCTGCGTGCCATTTCCGCAAGCGTGTTGGGATTCGTGTTCGCGCCCGAAAGATATCCGATCACCGCGTCGACGGGTTGCTTGCGCGCGGCGGCGTGAAACGCATCGAGCATGGCGCGATTCATCGCTTCGCGGCCCGCAAGCCCCGATTGCCGCAGATCGAATCCCAGACTGGTCCATTCAAACGGAGTCACTTTGCCAAACGGCGCCAGTGCCGAAGGCAACACGAATTCCCAATTGGAGACGTAATAGGCCAAGAAGATGTGCAGCTCGCCTTTGCGCTTCGGCCATGGCGGATGCGGTCGTTGGGCCAACCGGCTGCGGAGGGCATTTTGCAAATCGACGCCTTCCAGGACGCGGATTCCCGCGGCCGCGGCGCGCTGCTGGTAATCGGCCTGCGTGAGCTCAAACAATTGCTCCTGCTGCCGCCTGCGATAGGCGGCGTGCAACTTCGATACAACAGGCAATTGCTTGATCGTTTGCAGCAGTGGCACGGTAGTAGCACCGTCAGGCATCTATAAAAAAAGCCCACGGGTGGCAGCCCGTGGGCTTGAAGGTGCATCAGGCGATCTTCTACATGTCGTAGTACAGGCAGAATTCGTAAGGATGCGGGCGCAACCGCATGGCATCCACTTCCTTCTCCATTTTATACCAAATCCACGTGTCGATCACGTCCTTGGTGAACACGTCGCCGCGCAGCAGGAACGCATGATCGTGCTTCAGCGCCGTAAGCGCCTCTTCCAGGCTGCCCGGCGTTTTGGGCACTTCGGCCAGTTCCTCCGGCGACAGATCGTAAATATCCTTATCCAGCGGCTGGCCGGGATTGACCTTGTTCTGGATGCCGTCGATCACCGCCATCAGCATGGCCGAGAACGCCAGGTACGGATTGCAACTGGGATCGGGGCAGCGGAACTCCACGCGCTTGGCCTTGGGGCTGGGGCTATACATCGGAATGCGGCACGAGGCCGAGCGATTCCGCTGCGAATAGGCCAAATTCACCGGCGCTTCGTATCCCGGCACCAATCGCTTGTAGCTGTTGGTGGTGGGATTGGAAAACGCCAGAATCGACGGAGCGTGCTTCAGCAAACCGCCGATGCCGTGCATCGCCATTTCGCTTAAGCCGGCATAACCGCCGCCGGCGAACAACGGCGTGTTGCCTTTCCACAGCGAAATGTGCGTGTGCATGCCCGAACCATTGTCGGCAAACAGCGGCTTGGGCATGAACGTAACGGTTTTGTTGTACTTCTTGGCGACGTTCTTGATGATGTACTTGTAGATCATCACCTGGTCGCCCATGCGCACCAGTTCTTGGAAGCGCATGTCGATTTCGCTTTGCCCGGCGGTGGCCACTTCGTGGTGCTGGGCTTCGATGTCGATGCCGCATTCGATCATCGTGAGCATCATTTCGTTGCGGATGTTCATCAACTGATCGGCCGGCGGCACCGGGAAGTAACCTTCCTTGTAGCGAATTTTGTAGCCCAGGTTCGGCTTTTCATCGCGCCCGCGGTTCCATTCCCCTTCAGCGCTGTCGACGTGGTAATAACCTTCGTGCTGATTGAAGTCGTACCGCACGTCGTCGAAGATGAAAAACTCCGCCTCCGGGCCGATGAAGCACGTGTCGGCAATGCCCGTGCTCTTCAGGTAGTTCACCGCCTTGCGGGCCACATTGCGCGGATCGCGGGAGTAATCTTCCCGCGTGATCGGGTCCTGAATGTTGCACACCATCGACAGCGTGGGGATGGTGGTGAATGGATCGAGGAACGCGGTTTCCGGCTGCGGCACCACCAGCATGTCGCTCTCGTTGATGGCTTGCCAGCCGCGGATGCTGGAACCGTCGAAGCCCAGCCCGTTTTCGAACACGTCCTCGTCCAGCTTGTTGACCGGCACCGTGAAGTGCTGCCACAGGCCTGGAAAATCCATGAACCGCAGATCGACCGCTTTGACATCCTTTTCACGACACAACGCCAACACTTCTTTAGGTTTCACGACAAACTCCTTCGGGCGAATAGTCCATTTGAAATCGTCAATTGAAATCGCTGCGGGCGCCTGTCACGGTATGTCGCCATCCAACAGCGGCGACGCCTGGCGGGCCCGGCGAACTCCATCCGGATTGGAAAGCCCCGCGTTTAAGCAATTCAAATGCCACGCAGCCGTGCAAACCAGCATGATAGCGCGTAATTCCCGCGTTGCAATCGGGTTAGCGAAAAAAAGATGTGTTCGTCGGTGATCGGCTAGTGGCGTGAAAATGCTGGCTTTTTAGGCAAGTGGCGCACAACGCGTAGGCATCCACACTTCAGCATTAGACGTGTGAAGCCGCGATTCGTTCATTGATCAGTCGAACGGCAAGCAATAACATTATGGCCGAGCTTACCCTCGTCTTGCCGGCACTTCTTTTCGCTTTCGGCCATTTTGGTGGATCAATGGGTGCTGCCTTCAACGTATTTGCGCTGTCTGTGCTTATTATTACTATCGCAGCAAATGCCGAAGAGCCGAAAGCTGGCGCCCCTTCGCGCCCCTCGTCGTCGGCGATCATCGACCTAGATGGTTGCCGGCTGCCGAGAGTATTCGCCCGATGCGGATATCCGACCGATGTTTTCGCGGCCAACGACAGTAAGAAGAATCCCACGGTGTGTTTGGATTACGACGGCTACATGTTCGAAATCCGGGACAAGAACGTCATCGGCTGCTACTTCTTTGGGAAGTACGACGCGCCCGTGTTTGGCTGCAAACTCGGCGATTCGCCCGAAGAAGTGATCAAAAAACTTGGAAGGCCGCGAGTGCAAATCGACAACGAAGGGGGCAAGCAGGCAATGCTTTGGGATTTCAAAGATCGCGATCAACAACTGCAAGTCGGTTTTGAAAACAGCAAGTGCAAACGAATCGTCGTGTCAATCAAGTAAAGTGAGTCGATCGGCGATTTCGCCGACGGGAGAACTTTGCAATGCGTCTGGCCGCTTGCCTCGTACTGACGTGGATGCTCGCGCCGCCGGCTTCGGCCATCGCGCAGGGAGAACTAGAAAGCGAGCGCAAGCCACAACCGAAGGATTCCGAGGTTTACTCGCTGGTGGGCGGACCGATGGCGAAGCTGTTCGAAACGTTCCAAGCTCCGGAGAACATGTTTGTCGCCGACGCCGATACGAAAAAGCCCTCGGTCTGCTTCGACTACGGCGCCTACGGTTACGTCGTCCGCGACAAGGTTGTCCGTGCCAGCTTGTTCTGGTCTGAATGGAAAGGACCGGTTCTGGGAGTCACGCTGGGCGAAACAAGCGACAAAGTGATCGAGCAACTCGGCAAGCCGGCAATACTAGTTCACGACGCGGCCGGTCCGGAACACATGGTCTGGAATGTAAAGGACAACGACCGGGAATACGCACTGAAACTTGATTTCGACAAAGATAAGAAGCTCGATCGCGCGGTCGTCCGGCCGGCCAGTCAAGGCGACAAGAAGCAAACGAACTCGAATTAGCTTCGGCGGCGGCACATTCTACGCCGGACCGATTCGAGCCCGATCGGCAGCCCAACCGGCCTTCAGTTTGCGTGTTCAGTGTCGCCGCCTAGTTTTTTGCGGAGCGTGGCGCGATGGATGCCTAGCATCGCCGCCGCCTGGGCACGATTATTGCTCGTGGCGGCCAACACGGCGTCGAACAGGGCGGGCTCGGTGGCATTCAAAAATCGCTGGTACAGCTCATCGGATCGGCCCGCTGCGATCAACTGCTGCTGAGCCCATTGGCACACCGAGTCTCGCAGCGTCTGCTCCGGTGCTGTCGTGGTGGATTGCAGCACGTGAGTCGGCGGCGGCAAATGCTGCGGCGAGATCGCGCCGCCGCGCGCCATCAGCGCACCATGTTCGATGGCGTTTCGCAATTCGCGCACGTTGCCGGGCCACTCGCGGCGGCAAAGTTCGCTTATCGTTTCGTCCAACAATTGGGTGCCGGCCGATCCGGTCCCGACAAGCGGCGCAAAAACAGCTCGGCCAATTGCGGAATTTCTTCGCGGCGCTCCCGTAGCGGCGGCAGATGGATTTCGAACACCGCCAGGCGAAAGAACAGGTCCTGGCGGAAGCGACTCTCCGAGCATTCCTGCCGTAGATCGCGGTTGGTGGCCGCCACCACACGGAAGCTGGTCGGGCGCGGCCGTGTGTCGCCGACCGGCATGACCTCCTGCTGTTCCAACACGCGAAGCAATTTCACCTGCACGGAAAGCGGAATATCGCCGGCTTCGTCGAAGAAGACCGTGGCCCCGTTAGCCAATTCCAACAATCCCTGCCGAGTGGCCGTGGCGCCGGTAAAAGCTCCGCGCACGTGGCCGAATAGCTCGCTTTCCACTAAGCTCGGGCTGAGCGACGCCAAATTCACCGGCACCAACGGGGCGTCGGCGCGCTTCGAGTGGCGATGAACTGCCCGCGCCACCAGTTCCTTTCCCGTGCCGCTTTCGCCGCTGATCAGCACCGCGGCGTCGGTGGGCGCAACCAAGGCGATGCGCTTGAAAACTTCCTGCATTGCCGGGCTGGCGCCGAACAACTCGTCGGCGGGCTGCGAGCGGTCTGCCTGCGCCGGCTGAGTTGGGTTGGGAGCCGCCAGTGCCCGCTGGATAACCGTTGCCGCCTGATCCAAATCGAACGGCTTGGGCAGATAATCGAACGCTCCCTCGCTGAGGGCGGCGACCGCCGTGTTCAAATTGCCGAAGGCCGTAATGACCACGATCGGCACCGGCCCGGCCACTTCGCGAAACTTACTCATGGCCGTCAGGCCATCCATGCCGGGCAAGCGGACGTCGAGCACCACCACGTCGGGGCGGGCGTGCGGCACTTTTTCCAGCGCTTCCTCGGCCGAAGAGGCCACGCTGACGGCATGCCCCTCACCGCCTAGCAAACGGCTGAGTCCCCAGCAGATGCTTTCTTCGTCGTCGACGATCAGAATGTTTGACATGATGCCTGGGGCGAGGGGCGAGAGAAGAGGGGCGAGGAATTTCCGGTTGGCAAATATACTTCGAAGCAAGTTTCGCCATCTTGGCGATGGAACACAACCCGGCCCCCGTGCGACTGGGCAATTTGTTGGACGACCGCCAACCCCAAACCGACTCCTTCAGGTTTGCTAGTGATAAAAGGCTCGAACAAGCGCGGAACGATGTCCACGGGCGGGCCCGGGCCATTATCGCGCACGCGGAGGATGGAGTACGAACGGCCGTCGTCGCCCGCTGCAGCATTGCCCAACTGGCAGCAGGTTTCGATTTTCACCCAACCTCCTGCCGCGGCGGCTTCGGCGGCGTTCAGCACCAGATTCACCAACACTTGCCGGAGTTGATCGCGGTCGGCCCAAAGTTGTTCCGGTGGTTCGCGAAGCATTGGATCGGTGAGATCGACCGCCGACAGCGTCACCCGGCGGTGCGATAGCGCCGGGCCGACCAGCTTGATCGTCTCTTGAACGACGTCGGCTAATCGACAGAGTTGTTGTTGTCGCGGAGTTTCGGCGACCGATGCCGGTTGCGGCGCGGCGAGAAACTGCTTGAGATTTTGCTCGGTCAGCGCTAACTGCCGTTGCGCCACGTCCAGGCTCTCGGGATCGGCATTGCAGCCGCGCGCGTGCAATTGCACAGCCATCAAGGCGCCGGTCACGTTGTTGCGCAGATGATGCACCAATCCGCCGGCCAATTGGCCCAACAGCGACAGACGTTCGCTGCGGCGAATCACACGATCCATCTCGCTGAGTTGCTCAGCCAATCGATTTACGGCGCTGGCCAGGTCGCGCAATTCGTCGTTGCGCTCGGGCAGCCGCATCGGCGCAAAATCGGCCTCGGCGATGCGATTCACTTGGCGGCGCAATTCGAGTATGGGCCGGCTCAAGCGGCCGGCGATCAGGAAAGCCAAGATCGCGGTCGCGGCCAAGCGCAATTGCACCGACAACCAGGGGCGGCAGGGCGGCCTCGTTGCGAGCCTCACGCCAATGCCGTTCCGGATAAAGGATGGTCAAGCGGCCGGCCTGCCGTGCGCCGCGCCCCTCGGTGAGCAAAACCGATTGAAAATATCGCTCGCCGTCGATCGTGACCGGCGGGCCCAGATGCAATTGCTGCGCAATCGGCGGTGACCGGCGGATTCGTTTCTTCCGGCAGTTGCAACCGCCGGCTGGCGGCCAGCACGTGCCCTTGGAAATCGGTACACACAAATTCGGCCTGCGATAGTCCATGCATCTGCCGCAGCACGGTATCAGTTAGCGGAAAGCTGGTGTCGACCAGCGTGGCCGCCATGCTTTGCAATTGTTCGTCGATTTGCCGGCCGGCGCGCTGAGTGGCCAGAACGGCGCTGACCACACTGACGGCGAAAATGGCCGCCAGCATCACGGCGGCAAATGGAATCAGAATTTGATACCGCAGCGGCCAACGCATCGTGCTGTTCGATGTTTCCCAAGCGAGCGGGCGAAGAGTATAATTCCCGCGGTGGTTACGAAATCCCTCGCCACAGCGGCATTCTAACGGATGGCCACATAGACGCCGTCAATCATGGAAAAAGAACTCACCGATCGGGCCCAGCGAATTCACGAGCGAATCCTGCAGTTGCGGGACAGTCTTTGACTACGCCGCAAAAAAGAAGCAGGTGCAATCGATCGAAGAGCGGATGGCGGCGCCGGAATTCTGGAACAATCAAGCCTCCGCCCAGGCCACGGTGATCGAGCTCAAAGGACTTAACGCGCTTTTGAAGCCGATGGATGAGGCGATGCGCGCCGACGAGGAAATCAAAACCCTCGTCGAAATGGGGGATGAAGATGCCAGCTTCATCCCTGAATTGCGCCAGCTGCTCGATCGGGCCGAACCGATGCTCGACGAACTGGAGTTGAAATCGCTCCTGAGCGGCCCGCACGACGCCAACGCCGCCATCTTGGCCATCAACGCCCGCGACGGCGGCACCGACGCCAACGATTGGGCCGAAATGCTGTTGCGCATGTATCTGCAGTGGGCGCAGAAAAATGGCTACGAAACCGAACTGTTGGATCGCCAGGACGACGGCGTGGCCGGCATCCAGCATGCGGCCATCGCCATCCGCGGACCGATGGCGTACGGCTACCTGAAAGGCGAAACCGGCATGCACCGCCTGGTGCGCATCAGCCCGTTCAATGCCGAAGGCAAGCGGCAGACCAGCTTCGCGGCCGTGGATGTTTCGCCCGAAATCAACGACAACACGGAGATCGAACTGAAGGATGAAGACATCCGCGAAGATGTATTCCGTGCCAGCGGCGCCGGCGGCCAGCATGTCAACAAAACTTCCAGCGCCATCCGGCTCACGCATTTCCCCACCGGGATCGTCGTGCAATGCCAGAACGAACGCAGCCAGCACAAGAACCGCGCCACGGCCATCAAAATGCTGCGGGCACGGCTGGCGCGACTGGAGGAGGAAAAGAAAGAAGCGCAGCAAGCCGCCAAGTATCGTTCGCAGACCAAAACCGGGTTTGGCTCGCAAATCCGCAATTATTTTTTGCATCCCGATCAGCGTGTGAAAGATGCCCGCACCGGGCATTACATGGGCAGCTTCAATCAGGTGCTGGACGGCAACATTCAAGGCTTTCTCGATGCGTATCTGCGCTGCGCGCCACCGACGGCAAACCAGTCGAAGCAGGCAAGGCAGAAGATGAGTAAGCCAGCGGCAATTTTTGTACGCCGGCAACTTGCGCGTAGTACTCACGTGGAACGACGACCGTTGGGCGCATGGGATTGGGTTTGTCGATGGCGACCATTTTCGCGTGGTGCTCGCATCGATCGAAGGCAAGGCCGAAGATGAATGGCCCTGCAGCCCGCCGTTTCAGGAATTGCAAATCGAAAATCGCGACCAGGGCAACGTGGCGCTCTTGGTCGGGCCGGACGCCCAAGTGTCATTGGTCGCTGAGCGTTGAGGCAGACGCGGAAAATTCCGTCCTGCGGTTCGACGCCGCGTGCCGCGTGCCTGCGCAAGAACACTTAGGAACTCTGTCGAGCACGTACCAATCGCTGGCGGGCAAAGCAAAAACGCTTGCCACCGGGGCACAATGGATTTGGTCCGATCGCTTGATGCTGCGAGCCGAGCGCGGAAGTTCGCTGTGGCCTGCGGCAGACGGCGGCGTGGTTGTGGAAGCCGATCCGGAGAGTTTCGATTTCCCTGCGACGTTCCGCTGGCAATACACATGTACTTGCCGCGAGTGATCGACGCGCACTGACGAAAATGCCTTGATTCCAAGCGACGATTGCGAGAGAATGCCCGGTCTTATGGTGTTTGAACACATCGAAAAACTGAAGCGCGATTTCACGGATAAGTACGTGGTTGTGGATGCATCGCGCCCCGAGTTGGCGCGATTCCGCGACGCGATCGGGCTGGTGAAGACCGTGAACATGAGCGGCCGGGCGCTGGTGGAATTCGATCAATGGGACAACATCGGCTGGTACGATATCGAGTTGGATTTTCTGAAGGTCGTGCCGAAGCCGGAACCGAAGCTGGCGGAAGCCAAGAAGGAAGCAGCCGGAAAAGCCGCCACACAAAAGGGGACGGAAAAAGTCACGGCACCCGCGGCCTCGGCCGGGCAGGTGGCTGCGGCAAAAGCGTCGGCCAAGCCGGCTGTAGGCGGAAAGATGAGCACGGCCGACATTCTGGCCGCAGCCCGCGCCAAGAAGGCCGCCGGCCAGACGGCAGCGACTGCGGCCAAACCGGCGCCAGCAGCCAAACCGGCGCCGGCCACGAAATCCGAGGCCGGGACAAAACTCTCGACAGCCGAAATCCTCGCCGCCGCTCGAGCAAAAGCCGCGGCTCCGCCGCCGCAGGCAGCCGCTGCTAGTCAGCCGGAAGAAGAACCTGCGCCGCTGACACCGGAGGAGGCCGAAGAACCTGTCGCCGAAGCAGCG
Source organism: Pirellulales bacterium (assembly GCA_963773925.1). Classification (GTDB taxonomy): domain Bacteria; phylum Planctomycetota; class Planctomycetia; order Pirellulales; family JADZDJ01; genus CAVRAW01. Next base: position 37,258 of record CAVZDC010000016.1, on the reverse strand, counting down.
CCCATCGTCGAACCGGAAGCGAAGCCAGCGAAGAAAGAATCGGCTGGACCATTGCCCACCACGACTGCCAGAAAAAATTGCCTATTGTCGCCGGGTGGACAGCAAAAAGTAGCGGCTTTCGCTGTGTACAAAATTAGAATGCCGAAAGGAGTCGTGCCATGTCCAACGTTCCAGCCGCATCGCAGTCGGCGCCGCATTCGAACCGTTCGTGGATCGGTCGGCATAAATTTCTCGCTTTCGTGATCCTGTTGCTGGTCGTCGTTTTAGTCGGCGGTTACGTGCTTGCGTGGCCGTTGATGAAACTGCGATTTCACAGCCAGTATCAAGCCGCCGTCGACGCAATTCGCCACAGCCCAAAGGTGGCCGAGCGGATCGGGCAACCGATCGATCCCGTTCGACTGTTTCCCGGCGGCGGCGTTCACACCGAAGGGGATCGCGGCGAGGCGTTTTTCTATTTTGACGTCGCAGGCCCCAAGGGCACGGCGAAGGTCTCGGCCAAATCACGCCTTATGCAGGGGCAGTGGAGCTTTTCGCAATTGGATTTGGAATTCCCCGACAAGCAGCACCTCGACATCGCTCAAGAAACCAATAGCGGCAGCGACGACACTCCGAAATTCGATCCCAACGCCAAGCAGTCCGATGCCAAAGAGCCCGACATGCCGGTCGACATCGCGCTACCCGATCTGCCACCCGAGCCGAAAAAGTAGCACTGCTGGGATGCGCTGCGGCGGAATCGCTCGAGGTGCTGCGGCAGTTACTGGCGCTGCGGATGCTCCAGCGGCGGATGGCTGTACTTGGCCCGTAGCTTGTTGAGCGCGGAAAATACTGTCCGACGCGACACAATCCAGCGTTCCAAAGTGCGCTTGCCCGGAACATTCATGAGCGCCAATCCGACAAGGATGGTGATCACTCCGGGGCCGGGAATGAACAGCATGATGAAACCGGCGAAGACCAGCGCCGCTCCCACCAGGTTCTTGATCACCATCGCAAGCGGACGCACCGCCGGGTGCAATTTGTTCCACGGTATTTCCGGCGGCCGCCGATGAGTGAAATAGTCGGGCGGAATGCGAACGATCGCCCAAGGCACAAACACGATCGATGCCAGCACCGTAACCAACGACAACGCAAAGCCGATCCATAACACCCAGGCATGGTGGTCGAACCATTGGACGATTGTGTTAAAATGATTCGACAGCACGGGAGTTTTAGAGGCTGAATTGTCGAGTGATCGTTCGACGGGCGCGGATTGAAAGCGGCGGCAAACTCACTTTAAGACGTATTCCGCGCACGTACTACGGCAATTATTGCGCCGTGTTCGCCTGTTCGAACCCCGGGGCCCACGCTACACTTCCGTCGCATTTTGGCAGGCCTGCCCCATTGGCCTGGCGGTTTGGCTAGCACCCGCCGGCATCTCCGATCACTCCATGCACGCTATTCTGATTTCACTGTTGCTAACGGTATCGGCCGGGCAGAACGTCGCGCCGGATGTCGCCGTGGTTTGTCCGTCCGAATTCCGCGCAGCGATGCAACCATGGCTGGAGGCTCGCTCCAAACAAGGGCACGCGGTGTGCTTCGTCTCGAACCAGGGCACGGCCGACCAGGTGCGAGAGCGCATTCGCCAAGTGGCGCAGGAAGGCAAGCTGCGGTTTGTGGTGTTGGTGGGGGACGCGCCGCCGCCGGACGGCAGTCATGCGGCGCTGAGCGCCGCCGGGCGCGATCGCTTCACACCCACATTTCGCGTGGCATCGAAAGTCGATTGCTATTGGGGCGGGGGACCGGATTTCGCGTCCGACAACCCCTACGCCGATTTGAACGACGACGGCGTGCCCGACGTGGCCGTGGGGCGTCTGACCGCTCATTCGACCGAAGAACTTGGCACGATGATCAGGAAAACATTGGCCTACGAAGAGTGCCACGATTTCGGGCCGTGGCGCACCAAAATTAATTTCGTGGCCGGACAGGGCGGACTGGGCGACCTGGCCGATTCGCTTTTGGAGGGCGTTGTTCGCAAGGCGATTGTGTCTGGCGTGCCGCCGAGCTATCAGACCACGCTGACCTACGCCAGTTGGCGCAGTCAGTATTGCCCAGATCCCCACGCATTTCACGAATGCTGTCTCGCGCGGTTCAACGAACATGCGCTGTTTTGCGTGTACATGGGGCACGGTTCGCCGCGGGAACTTGAGCCGGCCGAATTCCCCGACTGCACGCAAGCTGTGCTGGGCTGCGACGACTGCCGGCGGCTGCATTGCGATTTCGCGCCGCCGATTGCACTGTTGTTTTGCTGCTACGCAGGAGCGTTCGCCGAGCCGCAAAACTGCCTGGCCGAAGAGCTGCTTGGCAATCCGCAGGGCTCGGTGGCCGTACTGGCCGGTTCCAACGTAACGATGCCTTATTCCATGACCGTTTTGGGTCGGGAAGCGATGCACGAGTATTTTGTCAATCATCGCTCGACCGTTGGCGAACTAATCCTGCACGCCAAGCGCGACACGATCAATGGCGAGGATTCGCCGATTTGGGGCGCCGTAAGTGCGCTGACGTCCGCCGTGACGCCGAATTATTCTGCCAAGCAGGAGCGGCAGGAATGCGTGCAATTGTTCAACCTGCTGGGCGATCCCACGCTGCGCTTGCATTGCCCGCAGCAAGTCGCCGTTCTGGCGCCTTCGACTGCCGCGGCGGGACAAACCATTCAGGTCGACGGAAAATGTCCGATCGATGGCGCTGCGACAATCGAGCTGGTGCTCGGGCGGGATCGGGTCCGCGACGATTTGCGCCGCGCGACAAATACAGTTCCGATTCGCAGGCTCGGCGGCAATTCGCCTTCGCCTATCAAAGGGCGAACGATCCGCGGCTGGCCAGCGTGGCAACTCAAGTGGTCAACGGCCAATTCAGCGCGACGCTCACGGCGCCGTCCGATGCGATCGGAGCATGTCATTTGCGAGTCTTCGCCGGAGGAAAAAACGAGTTCGCGCTGGGCGCTTGCGATATTCAAATTGTCGCCGCGGATGCGTACGATAAGACATCGACGCAAAATCACGCTGTAGGGCCAGTGGCCCCCATCGGCGCCGCCATAGTCGCTCCATGAACGAACCCCAGCCCACCAAATCTGCCGCGCCACCGGCCAGTCCGGCCCAGCCGATCCCACCGATCGCCATCAAGCGCCGGCGTCGCTGGGCGTGGTGGCTCAGCTCGGTGCTGATTTTGGTGGTGGCCGGCGTGCTGGCGATGCCCTCGATTGCTTCGATTCCGGCGGTTCGCGATTGGTGTTTTAAACTCCTGTCGGCAAAAGCGAATCTGCAAATCAGCGCCAAGGAACTTTCACTGAGCTGGTTTTCGCCGATCGTGGTAGGCGACATCAGCGTGCAAAACGACGATTCGCGCCAAGCCGTGCTGAGCGTCAAAAGAATTGAAGGCGACACCGCGCTGTGGCGCGTGCTATTTGGGCACGATGCGGGAACTTTCCGCGTGATCGGCCCGCAATTGAACATCGAATTCGACAAACAGGGGTGGAATCTCGCGCAATTGTTGCAAGTCATGGGCCGCGCCGCCCTGATGAACAAGCGGGCGATGAAATGGGAAATTGTCGACGGCAGCTTTTCGTTGCGCGGGCCAAGTTCGACGCGACCCTGGACCGTCGAGAAGCTGAATTTGCAAGGCACGACCGTTCCGGCTTCCGACAATCCGCTGGGGGTGCCGGTGCTGCACGGCAAAGCGGTGCGATTGCTTGACCAGTCGGAACTGACGCCGCAGTTGTGCAACGATTTACTTAAATTCATCGCACCGATGCTCTCGCAAACAACCACCGCGTCGGGCCGGGTATCGCTGGAACTGGACGATTTTTCCTGGCCGCTGGGAAAGCCGGAAAGTGCGGAGGTCAAGGGCAAGCTGACGCTGCATTCGGTGGAGGTCGGTCCGGGTGGATTTGTGAAAATGTTTACCGAACTGATGCAGCTTAAGACTGTGCCTACGGCGCTGGAAATCGCCAAGGACGACGTCGTACCGTTTCAACTGCGCAATGGCAGGGTGTACCACGAAAACCTGGCGTTCAGCTTATCGGCACTGCAAGACAAACCGACGATCCGTTCGCACGGATCGGTGGGACTCGACGAAACGCTCGACTTGTACCTCGATATTTCGTCGCTAGGGGCTGCGCTGCCCGCCGAAAGCATTCTGCGCGGCGTGCTCAGTCAAGTAACGCTGCACTTCGTGGGAACGCTAACCAGTCCAAAACTCGCTGCGCCGACGCTGTCGGCGCTTTCCGACTGGCTCGGGCGGCGCCGAGTGGAGAAGAGCGAGGATTCCACTCGCCACGGTCCCTTATTGAATCGGCGCAACGCCAGCGAGAACCCGCCGCAACCGCCTGCGAGCCAGCCCTAACCATTCTCTGGCCTTAGCAAGAAAACCCCAGCGGCAAGGCTCGGGTATCCATTGCCCACGGTGCAATCATTCACTGCAGCTCGATTTTCACTCGTGCTTTTGCGATTTTTCGCGGCGTTTCCAGTATCTTAGCGGCGTGGCAATCAGACCACCCACCAAGATCAGCGCGATGGTGCTGGGTTCGGAAACCGGATCGACGAATATGCCGTTGATAAAGAAGTGTTTTTTGTCGATGGCTGCGAGCGTTAAGCCTTCAACGTCGTGGGTCTGACCGAACAATTCGTTGTCCAAGGCCACCGAGACTCCAGTGACGTGTTGGCCAGACTTACCAACCGCGGCCAGTGCGGCGTCGAGGTCGAATGAAGCCGTGATGTCCCACAGACCAATGCCAGAACCGCCAGCAGAGGTGATCGTGACGTCGCCAGTAGTCAGGCTGAAGTGCGCTGTTCCGGTTTGGGCTGAAGCGACTTCGGCGAAGGTGGGAGTGACGACGATAGGATTGGGACCCAATGAAACGCCGTCGACAGAGGTGATTCGCAGGTCGTTGAACAACAATGTTGCTTCCGCCAAAGATGTCAAATCGGGCGAAATGTCTGAATCCGGACCCAGCACTCGCCAGGCGCCGCCTTCATCGAAGAATAATGAACTAATTGAGCCTCCTTCCAAGGTGGGCGAAATATCCATCGTCAACTTCCCGTCTTGCAGTTCAAACTGACCGTCGGCCACCAGCACGCTGAAATTCATGGCGCCGAACGAGAACGTATCGCTTCCAGACGGTGATAGCACCGGGGGACCGAACAACGTGGGCGACGAATTTGCGGGTGGCGGTCCGAAAATCTGAGAATCGATTTCGGTAATGTTGGAGTACGTGACGTGCGGACCGGTCAGAATGCCGTAATTGGTAGCGTAGGCCGCGCTGGAAATCCCCAACAGTAAAACCAAGGCCAGCAACGCACTGATTGCCCAATTTAAGCGGCAGCGTTCAAGGTGATGACGAAGTAGCATTTCTCTCGCTTCCGTTCTCAAGGGCGGCCGCCGACCATCGCGAACGCGACGCTCCTCGGCGACGACGCCAGGTGTATCTCAACAAGCTGCAAAACGTTTCCGACCGGTTTTTTTGGCTGTGCTAGGACGCCTTAGCCACGCAACTCGGCCTGGCTGTCATAGCGCGCGGCCGAATGGGGCGGACGTAGGCAGCACGAGTGCGCATGCGTGGTGCTACGCTGGCGGCGCTGCTGACGACCTTCTTCTTTGGGCTGGCGATCCACTCGCCCAATTGCATGCCCAACCAAACCGGAACCAGGACCGGACTAAGCACACAAAACGCCAGGTACAGTCCCGATCCGTCGGTGCGGGTCGACATAACGCCGAAAAGACCGACGAGGAAACAAACTACTAGCAGTGCTGGAATTAACATCTGTGGTTCTCTTTTGCTTGTGAGACGATTCATCTGTCGATTGTGAAGCCAAAACTCCGCGCATCGCCGCGCTCGGGGGCGAGCGCGCTGGCGATCTCGCTTCAAAGCCGGCAATCCAACCGCATCTCGCTCGTGCTAGATCGCAATCCGCTTGTTTCGACGGCGATGGATGCCGTTGAACGAATTGGGACGAGCACTGCGACGTTCGTAGGCATGCCGTCGCATGCGCTGCTCGCGATCGTGATCGCGCCGCGTGTACGATACGGCGAACGCCATCTCGAAATCGTCGTCCTGCATCCATTGATTCTGTGCGTTCATTGCTGATCCTTTCGTGAAGTGTGAAAACTGAAAAACCGTTTATCGACCAACTCGAACCGTTAGTACCCTGCGGAGAACCTGCTCGTTCCCGCGGAAGCCGCCGCCTCTCGGCGTTGGTGCATCCGCTCGACCACTTGCCTTGCCGCCCGCAACAACGAATCCAAATCGCTTTCTGGGGCCACGCCGGGCAGATGTGCCCAAACGCCCAATTCCCGTGCCCAAATTTCGGCCATCCGGTCGTTCGTTCGCCCGCAAACCACGGTCAGCACGTCCTTGTTTTCCGCTAATCGTTCCACCAACTGCCGCATTCGCTGCACGGCGTCGGCGGCGGGCGTGGCGATATCCACCAGCGCCGCTCCAATGATGCTGGTTGCCAAATGCTGCAACGCCTCCGGCACGTCGCCGCAAACCAGCGGGCGCCAGCCGGTGCGCTGCGCCGTTTGGCCGAACATCATTTGGCGTAACGGATCGCACGACACCACCAGACAGCCCAAAGTCGGAGCTTGAGTAGCGCGCGTTCCAGCTCCGCGCCAGACCAGGACCGGTCGGCCAAGGCTAGTTCTGGAGACGCGGTTGTCGTGTTGGACTCTGTTTCGTCGATCGAGGTGCACTTCCAAGGTGAACTCATGGAATCTGCCTGTGGTGGTCGTTCATTGGCCCGCACGCGCCAGCACGAAACGTTCGTGCTGACATAGCTTTCCCTCCTCTTTTTTGTTTGCCTTGCTTTATGCACGCGGAATGCCACGGCGCAAAAAAGCGGCGCCGCGGTGAGAAGCACGGCGCCGCAACGACTTGAGAAAATTTTGCGCCGCTAAATTCGGCGCATGTCGCAGCGCGCCGATTTTCACTGCTTTGAGGAGCTCATTTTTTTTATCCACTCGCAAATCGATGCGCACAGCCGCGTTAATGCGCTTTCACCGAGATAGTGACGCCTCACTATTGTGGTGATAGCAGCGCGCGGGGCTCTGTTCGCGCAGAAATTCGTCGCAGGGAACGAAACACGAGAGGAACCGGCGCCGGCGATCAAGCGTCGCCGAGCATGCCGTCGCCGTCCAATTGGCTGAGCAAGCGCGTCAGCGTGTTGGGATGCACGCCGAGCAAACGCGCCGCGCGGCCTTTGTGCCCCTTGGTGTCGGCCAGAGCTTGACGGATTGCCGCTTCCCGCAGGCGCCCAAGATTGAGGTATGGCAATCGGGGAAGAGCCTCGACCGAACGCCTGGCCGACGGAATTCGCGGCGGAGTATCGAGCACATAGCTTTGCTCGATGACGTGCGCCAACTGGCGAACGTTGCCCGGCCACGGATACTCGTAAAAGTCGCGGAGCTGCTCGGCATTGGGGCGCCAGCGCGGCCGGCTGTATTTTTTCGAGAATTTGTGGGCGAAGAAATCGATCAGATCCGGGATATCTTCCAAGCGCTTGCGCAGCGGGGGCACGCTGAGTTCCACCATGTTCAAGCGATAGTAAAGATCCTTACGGAAACGGCCGGCGGCGACCTCGGCTTCCAATTCCCGATTGGTGGCGGCGATCACTTGCACGTCGATGCGCACCGGCGTCGATGCGCCCACCGGAGTTACCTCGCATTCTTGCAGCACGCGCAACAGTTTCGGCTGCAATTCCAGGGGCATTTCGCCGATTTCGTCGAGAAACACGACGCCGCCATGGCCGGCGCGAAACACGCCCAACGAGCTGCCCAGTGCGCCGGTGTACGCGCCTTTTTCATGGCCGAACAATTGGCTTTCCGCCAGCGTGGCAGTGAGCGCCACGCAATTGACGGGAACAAACGGCTTGGCTGCCCGAGGACCTGAAAGATGCAGCCTCCGCGCGAGCAACTCTTTGCCCGTGCCTGTTTCGCCGCAGATTAGCACGGAGCATTGAACTTCGGCGGCGCGCGAGACATGCTGCGCAATACGGAGCATCGAGGGATTGGAACCTAGAACCAAATCCAATCCCGCTGCAGCCAATCGGTCTGCGGCCGCTGGCGCGCCAGCGGACGAACTCACGGCGTTAATCATGGTGCACTGCCGATAAGTGGGCGCCGTCACTGGCTCAGGCAGGACGTCGGCCCGACGCCCCGCAGGCGCCGTTCATTCGGCACCCGAGAGAAATCCATTTCGGTGTCCCAAAACTCTCCTGAAGGGGAGAGACGACATGCACTTCGCCGCTACAAGTTGCCTCTCCCAGCCTCTTTCCAACTATCACTGTTGATTATACTTGCGGCAACGCTTTTATCAACTTTTCCACGTTTGCGAGGCCTACCGGTGAGGCTTCTACTATGGTTCGGGGAGTTTTTAGCTGATTGCCGCCACCAGGGTGTGCTTCGCGGCGACGAACAGTGGCTGCGGCACTACGGAAAACTAGCCTCGACTGCGCAACACCTTGCGGCAGTTAAGCTTGCAGATCAAAATGGCCACAATGGAGTAGGCCACAGCCCGCGGTTCCGTCAGCGCCTTTCAGAGCGCGATCGGTTCCGATCATCGAAGGGTGAGGACGTCGATTAAGGCGTGGTCTATCCCCGCGACCGGCCACTTGGGATTGTGCAACTCGTGCTGGCAGGGCGCCTTATTTCGCCTGTTCACCGCCTCCTGTTGGGGGTGGCTCATGGTGATGGTGGTGCTCGTCTTCGAAGTGGGCAAACTTGGCCTGGTACGGTTTGCCGCCGATCGGAATGATCAATTCGCGTTCCGCTTGCTCGTTGTCCAAGGCCAGCCCCAGTGCCTGTTCTCGCGATTCAAACTGCGATGATTTTCCTTCCGGATCGCCTTCTTGCGGTTTGGCGGCCAGCTTGAATTCCACCGGCGTGGCGTTGGCAACCATCTTGATGGTAATCGCGCCGGCCTCGATGGGGATCGGCTTCTCGTGCGATTTGTCGAGAATGTAGATCGTCACCGTGCCCGCCTGGTCGTCGTGAATCATTTCGGCGTAGTATTGGCCCTCGCCGATTTCGATCAGCTCGCCGTCGTGCGGGCCATGGATGTGTTGATGGCCGTGCTCGCCGACGAGCGTGGGAGTTTTATTGCTTGAACAACCAGCGAGCGCCAGCAGGACGACGGTGCCGGCGCACAAAGGCAAAATCACGAGCGCTCTCATGGCGCAATCCTCCGAAGTGTGTTCCACAACGGTCAACCGTGCATCCTGCGGGTGAATCGGGCCACGTCATGCGGCCGATATGCGCGGCAAGCTTTGGCCGGACGAAGCGGCCTCCAGAGAAACCACGATCAATTTGTGCCTGTTGGCGAATTCCAGAAACGCCGGCTCGTCGACCAGAATCGTCTTGCCCGCTTCAACCGCCAACAGTTTAGCACCCGCGCTGGCCATTGTCTGTAGGGTCCAGAGCCCGACGGTCGGCACGTCGAAGCGCATGTCTTGCTGCGGCTTTGCCAATTTAATCACGGTAAAGCCACCCGCGGGGCACAATTGGCCCGCGCGGCGAATGCATTCGTCGGTGCCTTCGATCGCTTCGACGGCCAAACAGGCGCGGTCTTTGACCACCACGCTTTGGCCCACGTCAACTCGGCCCATTTCCTTGGCTAACTGCCAGCCAAATTCGATATCTTTTTGTTGCGAGCGTGTGGGTCCCAGCCGCGTAAGCTGGCCAAATTTTACCAGCAGCTCCGGAGCATAGTCGGTGGCGGGCCGAATGGAAATTCCGTCGTCGGCAAAAGCGTTGACGATGGCCAACAGCAGCGTGTCGTCCTTGCGATCTTTCCTGGCACCGATGAAGTGCGACCAGAAAATTCGCACGGTGCGCAAATCGGGCACCAACTTCAGCCACACTCGCGGTTGAAGCAGTCGCAATTTGAAAACCTTGCCAGCCAGCACCGCCTCGCGCACGCCGCTGCGCTTGAGGTAGCGAATGGCCCTGCCGATCTTTGCCAGCTCAGTCCACTGCACATCGTCGCAAAACTCGACGAGCGCCGGATCGGCGTGATCTTTCAGCGCGACGCAATAGATACGGTGGCCCTGGCGGCGCAGCGCTTGGGCCACGACAATCGGATAGCGCCCCCAACCGGCCACCAATCCCACGGCCGCCGGTTCACCGTCGCCTGAGGGCGTTGCGATTTTGCATTCTGCCTGCTGCATCCTGTGTAACGCCTTTCTTACGCTGCTTCGTTCTTTGGACGCTGCGGCGCACCGTCGATGGCCTGCCCCAACACTTCCACTTGCTGCTGCAGCTCTTTAAGCTGCTTGCGCATTTCCGGCAGCTTGGAAATCAGCGCAAATAGCAGCTTTTGTTCGCGCTCGGGCACGGCCGGGGTTCCCAGCATGTGAACGCCGTCGCGCACGTCGCCCGAAACGCCCGCCTTGGCTCCCAGCACCGCGCCGGCGCCGATGTGCACGTGATCGCGCACGCCGACCTGGCCGGCCATCACCACGTAGTCGCCGGTTGTGGTGCTGCCGGCCACGCCCACTTGCGAGCAAATCAGATTGTGCCGGCCGATGCGGCAATTGTGGGCGATCATCACCAGATTGTCGATTTTGGTGCCTTCGCCGATGAGCGTGGCGCCGTAGGTTCCGCGATCGATCGTGCTGCCGGCGCCAACCTCCACGTCGGCGCCAAGCTCCACGTAACCCAACTGCGCCGAAAGCACGTGGCGCCCGTCGGCCACCTTATAGCCAAATCCGTAGGCGCCCAGGACGGCGCCGGAGTGGATCATGCAGTCGCGGCCCTACGACCGTGTTTTCGTATAAGACGGCGCCGGGGAAGATGGTGACTTGCCGACCGATTCGGCAGCCCGCCATCAGGTGCGCGCCGCTATGCACGACGGCACCGGGGCCGATTACCACGTCGTCGCCAATCGTGGCGCCGGGGTGAACATCGGCATCGGCGGCGATCTGCGCCGTCGGGCTGACGTGCGCCAGGGGGCTGACGCCGACGTGTGCACCAGTGCGGGGCGGATGGAAATGCAGCACGATTTGCGCGAACGCGGCGTGGACGTCGTCCACCTCAATGGCCGGCCGATCGGCCGCAAGCGACCGCGGCACAACAACGGCCCCCGCCTGCGCTGCGGGCCAGCTTGTGGGCCTTATCGGCGGAATCCAACAGCGTGATGTCGTTCGGCCCGGCCGCGTCTAAAGTGTTGGGGCCGGCGACGAGGGTGCGCGCCGTCGCCCAGCCACTCGCCCGCCGACAATGCGAGCCAGATCTGCCAGGCGAGTGGGCATGTTGGAATCCTTTCCAATCGAGCCGGAACGCTCCTTCTCCGAAGGAGCCCCATCCGAGGGACGGGCCAATCTAGCTCTTGGCAACTGGGCGAATCAAGAGCGGTTGGCGCGGCCGTTCCTGCCACCAACCGCCTACTGCCTACCGCCTGTTACCCTGCCCGCTAGCGCCGGGAAATCAGCCCCAGATCGAGCGATAGCACGAACACCATCAGCGACAAAATGAACACCAGGCCGGCGTAGGTGAAGCCTACGACCACCCGCTCGCTGGCCGGCTTGCCGCGAATGCCCTCGTAAAGCAAGAACACCATGTGCCCCCCGTCGAGTACCGGGATGGGAAGAAAATTAATCACCGCCAGATTCGCACTCAGCATGGTGAGGAACAGCAGCAGTTTGCCAAGACCTTGCTGTGCCGCCAGGCCTGCCTGCTCGGCAATGGTGACCGGTCCGCCAAGGCCTGTGATCGGCACCTGACCTACGCCAAGTTTTTGCAGGAAGCGGTACACCAACAGCAAGTTCTCCAGTGTCTCCTGGCCGCCGGCGCGAATCGCTTCCGGCAAGGACGCAACCTGACGCAGCACAGTCACGGGCGCGAAGTTGAACCCGCGCTGCGCCGAGTAAACCGAATTGCCTTGCTCGTCTTTAATCACAACCAGCTTCATCTCAACTTCGCGCGTTTGGCCCGAGTGCTTCACTTCGAACTGCACTTTTGTATCTGGGTCGACGGCCGGCAAAATATCGAGCACAAATCCGGGCCAGGAGAGCCACTTGCCAAACTCGACCTTCTTCGCGGCTGGCGGTGAATCATCGCCGCCACTTTCGGAGTCTTTGCGCTCCGGCGGCCAAATCAACTTTTCCGAAATAATCTCGTCCCCCGGCTCGATTCCTGCGGCGGCAGCCGGGGAGTTCGGTTCGACCGCTACGATTGTGGCGGGCACCGTGCACGTTACGCCGATCGCATCCAAAGGCAGCGGTGACATGGGCACGACCACATCGGTGAACTCCGGCATCCGCGGCGTCATCTTGACGGTGTACCGCGTGATGTTGGCCGGCGTTTTATCCGCACCGTCATCCGCCTCGGTCACCACCTGGCCATTGATCACATTTCTGTCCGATCGGCATCCAGACCAAACACGACCGCCTTGCCTGCCGTTTGCTGCAGCCGTTGTTCCAGCGCCATCGGATCGCCCACGTCCTTGCCGTCGATGGAAAAGATCTGATCGCCCGGCTGCACACCAGCTTCCTCCGCCGGCGAATTTTTCTGCACGGCGGTGATCGGCCCCAGCGGCATGATGAGCCCGAAATCGCGCAGCGCGGCAGGTTCCACTTTGACAACCATTTCCTCGCCGTTTTGTTTTTCGCCGTCGCTCTTGCCCGAAGCGCGGTGCACGTTGACTTCAATGCTTTGATTTGCCAATTGAGCCAGCAGATGATCCACTTCCCGATACGTTTGCACCGGGGTTTTATTGATCGCCACAATCGTGTCGCCAGGCTTGAACTCGGGTTTGGCTTCTCCGGCCGGAGAATATCGGGCCGCGGCGTGATATCCCGGCCGGTCGAGCAACTGCGGTTTGGCCTCGCCCGTGACGCCGATCATTGGCAAACCGAGCGAGGAGTCCGGATGCAGCACGATGTTTTCGGCCTGCCCGTTGGCGGCGCGGAGGATGGTGAATGGAATGCCCTCCTGCACGTCGCCCAAGCGTGACGCCGGTTTGCAAATCGCGAAATCGCGGGTTTTCCACGTTTCCAATCTTGGTAATTTTGTCGCCCAATTGCAGATCGGCTCGCCATGCGGCGCCGCCGACCACCGTTCCGCCCACAATGCAGGGCACTTCAGGAACCCCGATGGCAAATGCGACCGTCGCCATGATGAAAGCGAAGATGACATTCATAATCACGCCGGCGGAGATGATCGCCATCCGCTTGGGCACGCTTTGCGCCATGTAGCTGCGCGGATCGTATGGCACGTGCGGATCGGAAACTGGTTCCGGCGGCAAATCGCCATGCGTCATGGCCGGCGCATGCTCGGCGGTGGCCAGCGATGCCTGGCTGTGCGCCGAACCCGGCGCGGCGGCCGCTGCTACGGCTTTGTTCGCCGCTCGTGCCCGCTGGCTCTCCTCCGCCATGCGCGCGGGGTTGTCGTCTTGGCCGAGCATCTTCACGTATCCGCCCAATGGGAGAATGCCGATGCCGTATTCTGTTTCCCCCCAGCGAAACTTGCAAAACTTCAGGCCGTAGATGTCGAAGCCCAAGTAGAATTTTTCGCACTTTACGCCGCACGCTTTGGCCACGAGAAAATGGCCCAGCTCGTGCACGAAGATCACAAAGCCCAAGCCGGCCGCCACGGCCAAGATAGTGGGCCAATTCGTCGGGTTAGCCAGCCACGCAGTCCATCCAGCGGCGATCAGGTGCATACCCAACGTGTTACCTCCTGACGGGCCCAGCGATCGGCTTGGAGCACTTGTTCAAGCGTGGGGTGCGGTTCGAAGTGGTGTTGCTTAACAATACGTTGGCAAACCGGCACAATTTCGCTGAATTCCAATTCGCCGGCGAGAAATCCGCGCACCGCCTCTTCGTTGGCGGCGTTAAGCACGGCGCCGGTCGTGCCGCCGCTGGCGGCCGCATGTTGGCCCAATGCCAGCGCCGGAAACTGCGCGGGATCGGCCGGTTCGAAATCGAGCTGCACGCCGCGCGAAAGATCCAACCGCGGCGCAATGCCCGGCCGCCGCTGCGGATAATACAGGGCATATTGGATGGGAAGTTTCATATCCGGCGGACTAAGCTGTGCAATTACCGAGCCATCGACAAATTCCACCAGCGAATGCACGATCGATTGCGGATGGATCACCACGTCGATTTGTTCCGGCTTCAAATCGAACAGCCAGCGCGCTTCCACAACTTCCAGCGCCTTGTTCATCAGCGTGGCCGAATCGATGGTGACTTTCGGGCCCATGTCCCAGGTGGGATGATCCAACGCCTGTTCCACGGTGACGCGGGCCAATTGCTCCGGGGTGTGGTTGCGGAAGGGCCCGCCGCTGGCGGTAAGCACGATCCGTTTCACCTCGTCACGCCGCCCGGCCTGCAAGCACTGGAACACGGCGCTGTGCTCGCTATCGACCGGCAGAATTTGGGCTCCGCTGTGGGCGGCCAGTTCCATCACCAGCGGCCCGGCCATCACCAACGTTTCCTTGTTGGCCAGCGCGACGGTTTTGCCGGCTTCAACTGCCGCCCAGGTGCTTTGCAAACCCGCGGCGCCAACGATGGCGGCCACGACCGTATCGACCTCCGGGTGCGGCCGCCACTTGGGCAAGTCGCCTCGGGGCCGATGAGAAGTTCGGTATCCTTGGGCAGTTCGCTCCAATCTTGCCGCTGGGCGGCTTCGGCATCGGTCACGACAACCCACCGAGGACGAAAGCGGCGCGCTTGCTCCAACAGCAATTGCGTGCTGTTGCGCGCCGCCAGCGCCACGGCCCGCAGCAATCCGGCCGACGCATCGACCACTTCCAACGTGTTGGCGCCGATCGAGCCGGTGGAGCCCAACACGGCAATATTCGTTGTGGTCCGCGTCATGGAGGCGAAAGTCGAAGTGAAAGTCGAAGGATCGAAGAGTGACACCAATGGGGATCAATCAGCGGTCGAAGAGTCTTGGAGTATTTCGACCTTTTCGACCTTTCGACTTTTCAACCCCCGCAAACCCGGATTCTAGATTGACGCTTGCAGAGCCACAACCCGGACGGTGCATAGCGATTTTGCCTACTTTGACGCGGGCAAAACAGCTACGATCGCAAGTTTACACGCCGGCAGGTTGTTCCGTTGCGATCCACGGCATAGGATAAAAAAGTGCCTGGCCGAGCCCACGGCCTGCGGCTGGCAACTGCCATTATTCACTTTCTCGATGAAAACGAATGGAAAGCAATCCTCCTCCTCCTGCTCCGAAACCGTCCGTCGATAAAAAAACGCCCCCGTTGGGCAACAACATTGTTTGGTATTTGCTCGGCATTGGCGTCGCCATTTTGATGGTGGTGGGCTATCTGAACCAGCCGCTGCAGTACGAGCTTTCCTACAGCGATCTGGTCGATCTGATCAAAGCCAGCGCCCCGAACGCGAGCCCTCAAGGCATCACGATTCAAGAAGGCAGCGAAGGGCGGGAGCAAAAGGTTCATTACGAAAAGCCCAACGACATCAAGATCGGCACGTTCGACGTGACCGGCAAAGTGATTCGTAAGGTGGAATCGACATCCGGCAGCGCGGCAACCGAGGACACAACCGCCAACGCACCCAAAGACGCGACCGATCGCACCAAGCCGCAAACCGTCACGTTTCACGCCAACAAAAGCGCCGACGATTCGGTGAGCCACGAACTGCTGGCCCTGTGTCAACAAGCGAAAATTCCCTCGTACGATTTCGCCTCCGGCCCCAGCCCTTGGCGCGGCTATGTGCCGATGTTGGTGCTGACGGGCCTGTTCATTGTCGTGTTCTTCTTCATGCTTCGCCGCTTGGGCGGCGCCGGCAGCCCGATGGCCTTCGGCCGCAGCCGCGGCAAAATGTATGCCCAGGAAGATATCGGCATTACGTTTGAAGATGTGGCCGGCATCGACGAGGCCGTGGAGGAACTGCGCGAGGTGGTCGAGTTTCTGCGCAGTCCCGAACGCTACCAGGCCTTGGGCGGGCGCATTCCCAAGGGGGTGCTGCTGGTCGGTCCGCCTGGCACCGGCAAAACATTGTTGGCCAAGGCCATCGCCGGCGAAGCGGGCGTGCCGTTTTTCAGCCTCTCGGGTTCCGACTTCGTGGAAATGTTCGTCGGCGTCGGCGCCGCGCGCGTGCGCGACATGTTCCAACAAGCGGAATCCAAAGCCCCCTGCATCATCTTCATCGATGAATTGGATGCCCTGGGCAAAACGCGCGGCTCAAGCGTGGTGGGCGGCCACGATGAGCGCGAACAAACGCTCAATGCGCTGTTGGTCGAAATGGATGGCTTCGGTTCCAACAGCGGCGTGATCGTGATGGCCGCCAGCAACCGGCCCGAAACGCTCGATCCCGCCCTGTTGCGGCCCGGCCGCTTCGATCGCCACGTGCTGGTCGATCGGCCCGACGTACGTGGCCGGGAAGAGATCCTCAAGGTGCACGTGCAAAACGTCAAAATCGACGGCGCGGTGAATTTGAAAGAAATCGCCAGCCTCACCTCCGGCTTCGTCGGAGCCGATTTGGCCAATCTAGTGAATGAAGCGGCGCTGCTGGCGGCTCGCAAAAGCAAAACCTCCGTCGGCATGGCGGAGTTCAATGAAGGCATCGAGCGCGTGACCGCCGGCCTGGAAAAGCGCAAACGTGTCATCCACGCCGACGAAAAACAGCGCGTGGCCTACCACGAGGCCGGCCACGCCTTGGTGGCGTACAGCCTGCCGAACACCGATCCGGTTCACAAAGTGTCGATCATTCCCCGCGGCTTGGCGGCATTGGGCTACACCATGCAGCGCCCCGAGGACGATCGCTACCTGATGACGCAAAGCGAACTGGAAAGCCGCATTCAGGTGCTGCTGGCCGGCACGGTCGCCGAAGAGATGATCTTCGACGATGTTTCCACCGGCGCGCAAAACGATTTGGAGCGCGCCAGCGACATCGCCCGCGCCATGGTGATGGATTACGGCATGAGCCGCTTGGGCCGCGTGAACTATCGCGAAAGCAACCGGTCGCCGTTTTTAGTCAGTCCGACCGGCGGAGATATCGGGCAAGCCCGGCTGCACAGCGAACAAACCGCTCGCGAAATCGACGAAGAGGTGAGGCGGATCATCGACGAATCGATGCAAACGGTTCGCCTGATTCTGGAAGCGCGGAAAGCGTCGCTCGAAGCGCTGGCCAAGCGGCTGATCGATCGGGAAGTGATCGACAGCGACGAGCTGAAACAAGTGATCGAAGAAACCTCGCCCAGCCCCCTGATTGTGCCGGGCACCGAAGCCGAGCGCAAACGCCATGTGCCGCCGGTGGTGGAAGCGCCGATCCCGCGCGAAACGGCCGAAGGTTCGCTATAACGCATACCGCGGCACGTTGCCTACTTCGTCTTGAACATCAGTAGGTACGGCACTGCCGAATGGCCTTTAGCGTCTTTGAAGTTGTGGAACTTCTCGCGAGTTCAGCCAGTAGCCATACACCTTTCCAGACTCCAACTTCACCGGCAGCACGCAAGTGCGCTTGTCGTCCAGATACTTCGGAGCACCGGTGGATTGCGGGGTGCTGTCTTTCCACGCGGTCGACCACGACCAACTTCCGCCGGCCATGTCCTTGCTGAAGGTGACTTTGATTTCCGCGAGCGACGGATCGACATCTTTCGCCCCAGCCTCCGGGACTGTTTTCACGACCACCGGCGGTGCCGATTCAAGCGTCTCTTGGCCGTAGCAAACGCCACACGCCGCCAACACGAAAATTGCAAATAATCCACAAGTCGCTTTCATGTTATTTAGCCCTCGACGGATGTTTTAACGTGTGAGAACGACTCTCCGAGGTGTTTCGGCACAGCGTCGGACATTGTAGATCAATCACGGAATTGTCAATGACTTCTCATCGCTAAGCAATCCAGCGGGCGAGGCTGAAGTACACCAACAGTGTGACCATGTCGGCGACGGCCAGCGCAATGGGCCCGGCCGCCACTTGCGGGTTGCGGCGCAACAAGCGCAGCACGTTGGGCATGGTCATGCCGATCATCGCCGCCGTCGCCACGCCCCCGGTGATGCCGCCGAGCAGGCACAGGGCCAGTCGCACATTACGCAGCCAAATAACCGCCACGATCGCCACCAAGGTTGCGCTCAATAGGCCCAACAGTGCGCCGGTGAACAGCTCCCGTTTCAGCTTTTTGCCCAGCGTCGCCAGCGTCGGCGGCTGGCCGTGCAGAATTTGCAGCGCCAAGCTGACCGATTGGATGCTTACGCTTTCGGCCAGCCCGAGCACCACGGGCACAAACATGGCCAGCGCCACGACGCGCTCCAACTCTTCCTGGAACAGGCCGGAGAGAAACGCCGCCATGATGCCCGCCGCCACGTTGCACAACAGCCAAGGGAAGCGGCTGCGAAAGGCCGTCCAGGGGTTTGCCAGTTGCGCCTCGACCAGATGCACGCCGATAAGCTGGAACAGATCGTCGCTGCGTTCGGCTTCTTCGATTTCGCTGCGCCCTTGCGTGTACAGGTCGACGTCGACAATGCCGACGATTCGCCGCTTGTGGTCGATCACCGGAAAGGCCAACAGCCGGTGCATCGTGAATAGCTCGCACGCTTCCAAAACCGTGGCGGTTTCCGGGAGCGTCACCACTTCGCGCACCATGATCTCGGCGATCGGCGTTTCCAGCGGGCTCAACAGCAGGCGGCGTGTCGGCACCACGCCGCATCAGCCGGCCCTCGCCGTCGACGACGTAAAAATAAATGATGCGGCCGATGGTCGGCGTTTCGCGAACTTGGGCCAACGCTTCGCCGACCGTTTGATCCTGCCGAATCTGGACGAAGTCGTACCCGATGTGCTTGAGCACAGGGTCGTCCATCGCCACGTCGGAGGGGCGCACGTTCATCGTTCAGAATGCGTCAAGTTCCGTCGCCGGAGAGCGCAACGCATGCGCAAAACAGTCCGGCTCAGCAGCCCGACAATTCTAGAAGATGAACGCCCGCACTGGAATTGCGATCGGCCCACCCGCCTTATGAGGGCGGCGCAACCTGATTTGGAAGGTGCGCCTTCGGCCGGTGAACCTGCCAGATGGCAGCAGCATAGGCGGCCGCCAGCACGCCCGAAAGCACCATGACCACGCCTTCGACCAGCGAAAGCGCTTCACCCAACAACAGCAAGCCGAGAGATGAGCACACCATGATAAGATACTCCTCTGTGTCCCCGCTGAATCGCACGCCAAGTAGATGAGAAAAGCGCCGACTCGGAAGTCGGTATATTCCCCTGTAGCGAAAAACGCCGGGGTCAGTCAACGATTTAGGACGGCCATTGGGAAATTTTCCCGAAAAAGCCCCGTCGATCGACGGTTTAATCCGGATGCGCGAAAGTGTAGCGGCGGACTGTTGCCGGGCCCGCGCCGCCGCACCGGATTGGGATCGCGCACAATCGCCGCCATCCTCCGCCGAACGAACCGGATTTAGCCTATAATTGCGGAAGCGAACCTCATGGAATTCGTTCGAGCAATCGCGACCGGAGCAACACTGAATCGTGGCCAGCATCAAACGCATTTTGGTTACCGGCGGCGCCGGCTTTCTCGGCTCGCGACTGTGCGAGCGGCTGGTTGACGATGGGCACGACGTCGTCTGCGTCGACAATTTTTTCACCAGCCAGAAAACCAACGTCTCGCATCTGCTGGACCGGCCCAATTTCGAACTGCTGCGGCACGACGTCGTGCATCCCTTGTGGCTGGAGGTTGACGAGGTTTACAACCTCGCTTGTCCTGCAGCGCCGGGGCATTATCAATACAACGCCATCAAGACGATGAAAACCTCGGTTATGGGCGCCATCAATTTGCTGGGCATGGCGCGCCGCTGCCGGGCAAAAATCTTGCAGGCTTCCACCAGCGAAGTGTACGGCGATCCCGAAGTGCATCCGCAACCCGAATCGTATCGCGGCGCGGTGAATCCCATCGGACCGCGAGCCTGCTACGACGAAGGCAAGCGCGCCGCTGAAACCCTGTTCATGGACTACCACCGGCAGAACCGCGTAAACATTCGCATCGCGCGGATTTTCAACACGTACGGCCCGCGGATGCATCCCTACGACGGCCGCGTGGTGTCGAACTTCATTCGCCAGGCAATAGGCGGCGAAGACATCACCATTTTCGGCGAAGGCAAACAGACGCGTTCGTTCTGCTACCTCGACGACTTGATCGATGGTTTGGTGCGGCTGATGAATGCGCCGGACGATTGTTTTGAGCCGATGAACCTGGGCAACCCCGACGAATTCACGATCCTTGAACTGGCGCAACTGGTGATCGAGCTGACCGGGTCCAGTTCGAAGCTGGTTTTCAAGCCGCTGCCGCAGGATGATCCCCATCAGCGCCGGCCGGATATCACGCTGGCCCGCCAAAAGCTGAACTGGGAGCCGCGCATCAAGCTGCGCGACGGGCTGGTGAAGACGATCGAGTGGTTCCGCAAGCTCGATTTGCGCCAATTCCGCGCCCCCACGCCGAACTATTGAGCACGGCGCATCGGGAATAGGCAGTGCCGCGACGTGCGGCTTTCTCTCTGAATTTAGCCGCCGGCGTGTTGCCCGAAGCCCTTCGGCCTGCCCAGCGGACGTGACCTATATTTGAAAAGATACTTGCATCACATGAAGTCACAACGTCGAGGGCCACATGAGCCGACGCTCGGCACGTTTCTTCGGTCTTTGCGGCGCGGTTTTGGCGCTTTCAGCATACTCATTTGCCTTCGGACACGGCGGAGACGGCCACGGCGGCGGCGGTCATGAGCATGAACATGCCAGCCACCACGAACACGAACACGAACACGCGCACAACCACGAGCACCAGCACGAACACGACCACCACTGGGATCACGACGGTTGGGCGGGCGACTGGGGCGGCTGGGGATGGGGTGGCTGGGGCGCCGCCGATGAGCCAGTCATCGTCAATCAGCAAGTAAATCCGAATACACCTGCGGTCAACGCCGTAGTTGTTCCCGAGCCGGTCATTTATCCGCAATCCGCTGCACCGCAAAATTCGGCGGTGAATCCAACTCAGCAATTTGGCAACCGGGCCGCGCCGAATTCCCGTTAATGAAGACTTCTTTCCCAACATCGAGGGCAAAAATGAGCCGCCGTTTTACACAACTTACTCTGGCCTTGTTTGCGATTCTGGCGCTATCGGCGCTCTCATTTGCCTACGGTCGCGGCGGGGGCGGCGGCGGTTCGCATGCCGGCGCTTACGGCCACAACAATGCCCGACCGAATGAGCAACGTGCGCAAGCCGAGGAACAACGGGCACCGGAAGAACCGGCGCGGTCCAGCAACCAGGTTGGGAACAATGCCCGTGAGGACGAACCCGTTCGAAACGTAGTTCGCAATCCGTTTGTGAATCCGGCGGAAGGCAATCGTGTGGAAGCGAATCGTTACGACGCCGCCTATTGGAACCGCGCGGGATATTGGGGTTGGGGCGATTGGGGGCCAATCGGCGATTGGAACACCTCCAGCCCGCCGACCAACGTTCAGCCTGCGCCGTAATTCGCAAGAGAACGTTGAGCAGATCAAACCGGCTAGCCACGCGGGAATTGGCGGCAGTATTCGTACACGGCCATCGCCACCGCGGTGTGCACGTTGTAGGCGAAGGGAAGGCCGTACACCGGGATTTCAACCACGCGGTCGATTGCGGCAAGTTCTTCTTCGGTTAGCCCGAGACGTTCGTTGCCAACCACTAGCGCCGTGCGGCGCTGGAATCCGAAAGCCGGCAGGCTCTCAGAGCCGGTGGTTTGCTCCAGGCCGACGAGCTGGTAGCCTTCGCTTTTGAAGTGCTTCAGCACGGGCGGCAGTGTGCGATGAATTTCCAGTTGCACCGTGTCGGCGCCGTCGCGGGCAATTTTGTCGATCAGCCTGGCGTGCCCGCAGCCGATCACGCGTTCTACGCCCGCACAGCCCGCCAGGCGGATGATGTGCGAGAGGTTCACGTTCGAGCGCAGCGGAGCGCAAGCGATCAGCAGTTCGCGCGGGCGATCCAGGGGGGAAGGCGAGCTTGTGGCGTTGGTGCTCGAATGACATGCGAGCGAATCCGGGTTGCTTCCCACGAAATTAACACTGTACACTTAAACCAACTCAACTGAAAATCGACCACAAGATTTTTTCGCGCAAAGGCGCGAGAAAGACAGAAGAGAAGAGACGAATGGTGAAAGCTGTTTCAATACTGATGGCGTCCTGTTGCGTAATCGCAATTGGGACGTGCCGGGCGGCGCGAATCCGACGCACACGCCGTGACAGTTCAGGTGCTCGACTACGACGGGCTGCAGAAATTGATTGCGGCGCAGAAGGGGAAAGTCGTGGTGATGGATTGCTGGGCGACCTCTTGTGCGCCGTGCGTGAAGGAGTTTCCCAATCTCGTGGCGCTGCACAAGAAATATGGCCCAGCGAAGGTGGCCTGTGTTTCGCTCAGCTTCGACTACGACGGGAGCGATCCGCTCGCCGAAGTGACAGCCGCCGGTAGAAAAATTCTTGCAGCGGCAGGGGGCGACGTTCGACAACGTGCTCTCCAGCGTCCCTTCCGACGAGCTGTGCAAGAAGCTGGGATTTCCGTCGATTCCCGCCGTGTTTGTGTATGATCGCGATGGGAAACTTGTCAAGCGGTTCGAAGGCAGCAAGGCGTACGACGGGGTGCCGGCGCTGGTGGAAAAATTAGTTGGCAAACACGAGTAGCAACGCGCAAAAATGAATTTCGCCAAGCTCAGGTTTTGGCAGACGTCAGAATCGGCGTCTCATGGTTAATCGCCGGGCCGCAAGAACGCCGACCGACCCAAGCCCGATCAGCGACACGCTTGATGGTTCCGGGACACTGATCAAATTAAGTGAACCTCCATTGGCAAAGAACTCGACGTAGCCTGCGTCGAGGGGTGTGCCATCGGCCAACGTCCCGGAGATGTGATGAGAACCGAGCACCAAATTCTGGCCATCGATGTTTAAGGTGCCGCCGAAGCTGCGGTGGAGCAGATCGATGCTGCCGCCGGAAACATTCACCGTCGAATTTCCGGACGCTTCCAGATATGAGGGAATAGAACCGCCGTAAATATTCAATACTCCGCCATCTCCCCGAATGTACGATTCGGCAGTCCCGCCATTCATGATAAACGTGGCTGTATCTCGGACGTCAATGTAAGATCCGACAGATCCATCATTCATAGTGAACGCGGCGGAGTCAAAGACGGTCAAAATCGAACCAATATATCCCCCGGAAACCATCGATACGGAATTCGATAAGCCAACATCCACCTTATCGTCAGGATGTTGATGCGCCGCATCAAATACGAAGCCATTCGTGGGGCTGAAAGTACCTGCCGTCGCTGGGTGCGCAAAGAGCAGTCCCACTAGGGACGAGATCAATATCCACAAGTATTTCATTAGCGTTCCTCGATGTCGCCAAAGCTGCCCGCGATCGATTGGAGAAGAGGCGGAGGGAAATGTTGCCGCCAGTATATTGGGTGATCCTGATGCGGGACAACTTTTTTATCGGGGGGGAAACAGCGTTTTGACGCCATTAACTGGACGAATCGCACTGCTGTCGCGTAGAAATGCAAGGCGGTCCTTAGCTCGAAAAGCCAGTCATTGAACCACTCTATGACCTCTCGTGGCCGCAATGTGTTTTCGCTCTGCTTGGTTTTGCTGCTGGCGGCGGCCACGGTTTGGGCCATTTCCATCAAGCCCCTGCCGCCGGCCGATTTCACGTTCGTCAACAACACGGAAATCAAATCGGTCGATCCCGCGCTGGTCACCGGCCAGCCCGAAATGCGGGTGATCATGGGCATCTTCGAGGGGCTGGTGAATTGGGACCCGAAAACGCTGGAACCCATTCCCGGCGTGGCGAAGAGCTGGGAAATTTCCCCCGACCTGCTCACGTACACCTTCCATTTTCGCGACAACGCCACTTGGACCGACGGCACGCGGGTCACGCCGCAAGATTTTCTGTGGCAATGGCGGCGGATGCTCGATCCGCGCACCGCCAGCGAATATGCCTACCAGCTTTGGTACGTCGAAAACGCCCAGCGCTACACCCAACGGGAAATCAAACCCGGCGACCGCGTGGAAGTTGAGTTGCACGATCGAGAGCCGGGCGCGCTGCCGTTTGCCCGGGGGAAAGTACTGCGCGGAAAACTACTGGCGGCGATCGAGCCGGCCACGAAGAGCGACAAGGTTTACCAAATTGAAATCGACGGCAAGCCACGCTGGTTTCAACCGGTGCTGGCGCGCGATCTGACAACCTGGTCGCCGCCCCGTCTGGAACAAGTGCGCGAGGAAAAAGTCGAGCCCTGCGCGATCGTGTTGTTGGATTTCGCCGAGGTCGGAGTCAAAGCGATCGACGACCACACGCTGCAGGTGAAATTAAAATCCCCCACGCCGTATTTTTTGCAACTGACGGGCTACTACCCGTTGTTCCCCGTGAATCGGCGATGCGTGGAAACGTATGGCTATCCGGCGTGGACGCGGCCGGAAAACATCGTCACCAACGGCGCCTTCCGGCTGCAAAGCCGCAAAGTGCGACAGCTCACCCGGCTGGTGAAGAACGAAAACTATTGGAACGCGGCCAAGGTGCGGCTGAATACGATCGACGTGCTGCCGGTGGAATCGCTGACGACCGCGTTGAATTTGTATCTCACCGGCCAGGTCGATTGGATTCCCAAGGCGCCCAACACCATCGTGCCGGAACTGTTGGCGCAAAAGCGGAACGATTTTTTCCCGCAGCCGCAAATGACCATTTACTTCTACCGGCTGAATTGCACCAAGCCGCCGCTCAACAACAAGCTGGTTCGCCGCGCCCTGGCTCTGGCGGTGAACAAGCGGCAAATTGTGGAAGGCGTGACGCGCGGCGGCGAGGTTCCCGCGCTCAGCTTCGTGCCGCCGGGACTGACCGGCTACAAGCCGGCCACCGGCGAGCCCTACAATCCCGAACTCGCCCGGAAGCTGCTGGCGGAGGCGGGCTACCCTGGCGGACGCGGTTTTCCCAAGCTCGAAATCTCCTACAACACCGACGAAGGCCATCAATCGATCGCCGAGCTGATTCAGGCGCAATGGAAGGAGAACCTGGGCATCGACGTCGGTTTGCAGAACATGGAATGGAACGCGTATCTGGCCGCGCAACAGAATCTGCAATACCAGGTGTGCCGCGCCGGCTGGATCGGCGACTATTTGGACCCCAACACGTTTCTCGATATGTGGATGACCGACAACCCCAACAATCAAACCGGCTGGTCGAACAAGAAATACGATGCGCTGGTAACCGCGGCCGGCACGCAGCGCGACGCGGCAAAGCGGATGGAAACCTTGCGTCAGGCGGAAGCAATCCTGTTGGACGAATTGCCCGTGATCCCCTTCTACTATTACGTTTCCACCAACATGGTCCGGCCCTACGTGAAGGGCTTTTATCCCAACCTGCTCGACGTGCACCCGCTGGATCCGATTTGGATCGACGCAAGCTGAAAAGCAGCAGTTCCTGAAGGCAGGAGGCCGCGGGTGATTTGGTTTTTGGCGAAACGGCTGCTGTGGATGCTGGCCACGTTGTGGGCGGTGTTTACGGTGTCGTTTTTTCTGATGCGCGCTGTCCCCGGCGGCCCCTTCAGCAGCGAGCGCAAGCCTCCCGCGGGCGTCGAGGAAATGTTCGCCCGGCGCTACAACCTCGATTTGCCCGTGAGCCAGCAATATCTGATCGAACTGGGCAAATACTTGCGGCTGGATTTCGGCATGAGCTACAAGATGGCCGACTTCTCGGTCAAAGAAGTGATTGCCGCGGGACTGCCCATCTCGGCCACGCTGGGAATTTTGGCGCTGGTGTTTGCGTTAACGCTGGGGCTCTCAGCAGGCACCATCTCGGCCGTGCGCCGCGGCGGCAAGCTCGATTTCGCGCTGATGTCGCTGGCCACCGTGGGCATCGCGGTGCCAAACTTCGTGATTGCCGGCATGGCGATCATTTTGTTCGTGTTCATCTGGCCGATTTTTCCCGCGGGAGGCTGGGGCAGCCCGGCAAATGTTGTTCTACCGGCTTTGTGTCTGGGTGCGATGTTCGCCGCGGAGATCGCTCGGCTGGTGCGCACCGGCTTGTTGGACGTGCTGCATCAGGATTACATCCGCACGGCGTACGCCAAGGGCTTGAGTACGCCGGCCGTGGTGCTCAAGCACGGATTGAAAATGGCCATGTTACCGGTCGTCTCGTTTTTGGGCCCGGCGGTGGCGGGCATTTTGACCGGCTCGGTGGTGATTGAATACGTGTTTGCCATTCCGGGGCTGGGGTACCACTTCGTGCAATCGGCCACGCAGCGCGATTACACGCTGGCGATGGGATTGGTCATGCTCTACACGGCGCTGCTGTTTGCGATGAATACGCTCGTGGACATTACCTACACGCTGTTGGACCCGCGCGTGAAACTGAACTGAGGCCTATCGTGCCAGCGACCGTGCAATCATCGACCTTCGAAACCCGCGGCGCCATGCTGGCCGAAGCCCAGGCGATTCACGGCGTGTCGCTGGCGCAGGATGCCTGGCGGCGATTGCGGCGCAATCGGCTGGCCATGGTTTGCCTGGTGTTCCTGATCGTGTTGTCGGCCTTGGCCCTGTTGACGCCGCTGTTGCCGCTGCAATCGCCGTATACCGTCGATACGCCGCTGGCCTTCGACCGCCCCGTCGCGCGGCCCCTGTTCATCAAAACTATTAAGTTCGATGAGTCCGTCGCCCATGGATCGGGGGCCGACTGGATCAACAAGCAATTCGGCGACATCAACGGCCTAAACCGCTGGCTAGTGCAGTTGCGTGTGAAGCTGTTTGGCCAATGGTCGCTGAACAGCCTTTGCGGGCGCGATGAACTGGGACGCGATCTGTTGGCCCGCGTGTTCTGGGGTGCACGCGTTTCGCTGCTGGTGGGGCTGGTGGCCACGCTGGTGTCGCTGGTGATCGGCGTTTCGTATGGGGCGGTGGCGGGCTATTTTGGCGGCTGGGTTGACAATCTGATGATGCGCATTGTCGACGTGCTGTATTCCATTCCGTTTATCTTCGTGGTCATCTTTCTGGTGACGATTCTGAGCGAAGACACCGTCAAAGTTCACATGCTAGGCGACCGTTCAATCAAAGCGTGGCTGGAAAACATTGGAATCGATCGGATTACGATTTTCTATTTCGTCGTCGGCGCCATTTACTGGCTGACGATGGCCCGCGTGGTGCGTGGCCAGGTGATTTCCCTAAAGAATGAGTTGTACGTCGATGCGGCTCGCAGCATCGGCGCCAGCCGAGTCGCGGATTATTTTTCGCCACCTGGTGCCCAATTTGCTGAGCGTGGTGATTGTGTACCTCACGCTCACAATTCCACAGGTGATGCTGTTCGAGGCGTTTCTTTCATTCCTGGGCCTCGGGGTACAAGCGCCGGCGGTGTCGTGGGGCTTGCTGGCGAATCAGGGATTTCGCGTCATCACGCCGATCAAAATCTATTGGTGGCTGTTCGTGTTCCCCAGCTTGGCGCTGGGCGCAACGCTGTTTGCGCTCAACTTCCTTGGCGACGGGCTGCGCGACGTGCTGGATCCGCGATTGAAAAACCGCTGACCAGCGCCCCCCTCTTACGGATCGCTGGGCGGCGATTGGACTCTGTCAAATTGGCAGCAAGCGAGGCTGATTTGGCGTCCGCGGTGCTGGCAAACTCGAGTGACATTTGCCCATTCCGCCCAGAACGGTAAACTACGCGGCCGAAATTCATGCCCGCGCCGACCATCGACAAGTTCATCTGCCTGCGCGCCGAAAAATGGAATGGAGGATTTTGCCGTGAAGACTACAAGAACTGTCCTCGTTGCGGTGGTCGTCGTGGCGGGCATGCTGACCGCATCGTTTGCTGTTGCCGGCGGCGGAGTGCGCGTGGGCATTGGCATCGGCGTGCCGATCGGTCCGATTTATCACCCGTACTACGCCTATCCGTATCCGTACTACTATCCATATCCGTACTATGTGGCGCCGGCTCCGGTCGTAGTCGCGCCAGGGTACGTGCAACAGCCCGTGTACGCAGCGCCGCCGCCGGGCGGATACACGCAGCCGGCCCCCGCGGTGCAATACAACTACTCCAGTCCTCCGCCGACATATCAAGCTGCGCCGCAATCATCGGGACAGCAACCGAATTATTTGCCGCCCAGCTCGTCCAACGTGCCGCCTCCGCCGGCGCCCGTGGCCGGTTCGTAAGATTGGGCGGTTCAGATTTCTAACGCGCTTCGCCAGGCGGCGATCGCAGCCGCGCTTCGGCCGATTGCGTGGCGACGCCATGTACCAGCCAGGCGATAAACCAATACAGCGCCGATACGGGCAGCAGCAGCCCCACGACCGACGCCGCGGAAGTAATCGCGCATCAAAATCAATAGCGGCGGCTCATTGCTCTTGGGCACGGTTCGCTGCACCGGTCCGGCCGTGCCGTCTTCCTTCGCTGCCTCGGCTTTCCAGCGCATCCAATCGGCCTCCGCGGCGGGCGTGCTCATTTCCGCAAGCACGCTTGCGCAGCGCAAACAGCCCGGCAACAATCGCCACCAGCATCAATACGTATGCGGCAATCCAGAACTTGAGCATGGCGATTACTGGTTCCAAGTACCCTCATCTACCAAGCGTATCATAACCGGGATGAGCTGCCGAATTGCCCGGGCCCGATGGCTTAAGGCTTCTTTGACGCACTGGCCCATTTCGCCGAACGTGCGGTGATATTCGATGATTTCGAACAGCGGGTCGTAGCCGAAGCCGTAAGTGCCGGCCGGTTCGAAGCGAATTCGACCATGACAGTAGCCCTCGGCCTCGGCCCGGATGTTTCCTTGCGGATCCGAGAGCGTGACATGGCAAACGTAATGGGCGGTGCGCTTTTCCAGCGGCGTTTCGCCCAGTTTTTGCAGCAGCATGCGGTTGTTCGATTCGTCGGTGGCGCCGGGTCCGGAAAACCGGGCGGAATACACGCCGGGAGCGCCGTCCAGAGCGTCGACCGCCAGCCCGCTATCTTCGCCCAGCACCCAGCGCTGCAGATGCCTGGCTTGCTGGCACGCCTTAAGAGCCGCATTGGCGGCGAACGTGTCGCCGTTTTCCACGACCTCGATGGCGTCGGGCATGTCGGCCAAAGTGACCGGCTCAAAACCCGCCGGCGCAAGCAGATCGCGCAGCTCCAACCCTTTTTTGCGGTTGTGGGTGCCGAGGACGACTTGCATGAGAGGGCAGAGTGCAGAATGAAAAATGCAAAGTGGAGAATTCAGCAGGAATTCTATTTTGCAATCTACATTTTGCAATCTGCATTCTTTGATCAGTGGTCGCTGAGCATGCTGCGTTGATAGTCGGTGCTGATCGAGCGCCGCGGCACTTCGATGGGCGTAGGTTGAATGTCCAGCGGAATGCCGTCGACCGACTTTGGCTTGACCGCACCGCCGGTCAGCGATGCAGGTTCCGCGCCGAAGGTTTTCATGATTTTTTGAATCGTGGGATTGATATTCAATTTGCCGTCGATATTTTGAGCGCCGACCGAATCGAAGCTGCCCACGCACACGATGCTCGATTCGCGGTCGTGAAATTCATAGGCATCATAGCCCTTTTCGCGCAGCGCGGTGGTCAGCTTGTGCGCCTTTTCGGCCGCTTCCGCCAGGCGGCTGGCCATGTGCTTGCCGTGCTCGACCTCCTCGATTTTCTTCTGGTCCAGAATCACGGCGCCGGTAAACGTGGCCACCTTCACCGTGTATTGCCCTTTGCAATCCAGCAGACTGTTGGGCACTTCCTTGTTCATGTCCAGCACGAGCTTGTCGACGCCCTTGGAGGCAAAGAACTCCGGCGGCAATAGCGGATTGGTGGCGATGAACGCATGCGCCATGGGCCCTTTGATTTTCTTACTGCTGTCGGCCGGCAGGAACGGCTGCTGCAACTGGCGAAAGGCGCTGATCGGCTGGTTCGCTTCGCTGCCGGCGTCGCGCAGCGCATCGGGCTGCATTTGCTTGATTTTGACCAATGTTTTCTGCGCGGCCGGATCGTCCACGGTGTTATAGTCCCCCACCAGCACGGCCACTTCCTTGAGCATTTCGGCCTGCTGGTAGCGCATCACCTTGGGCCGGCCGTGCGGATCGAGCCCGCGCCCCTGCACATGCTGGGTGAAATCGTACGTCTTTGCTGTGTATGTAGGCAGGCAGCCGGTACTTGCTGCGCAATTCCAGTGCCAGGGCTTTCGCATCATCCTCGGCATGGTCGCCCTGAAACGTGTGGGCGATGATCATCCAAGGTCCGTTGTTTTGCGTCACCTGGTAATCGGCATTCGGATCGGCATCGACCTTCTTGGCTTGCGCAAACACTTCCCACGGCGGCGCGGCCGCCGAGGTGCTCGCGATGCAAGCACACAGCATCGCGAGCAATATTGTACGAAGGAGCAAACGATTCATGGCACTCCCTTGCGACCAGAACCGAAAACGTCCGGAGAACCCCGGATTACGCCCCCGCAGAAATGGGGCGAAAGTGTAACCGAATGGCCCGCTAGCGTTCCAGGCCGGTTTTGGCAGCACAAATTCGGCCGTTTACGGCTGAACCAGCCGTAACGCCGGCGAACTGCTTGCGCATGGCAACCGTGCCAGGCAGTTCGACCGGTGCGTAGCGGCAGGCAGTGCCGACCATCCAGCCGGGCCGTTCGCGCAATCGGCGATTCGACCAGCACCCGCAGTCGCATCCCGCGCAGCGAAGCATAATATTCGTCGCGCAGTTCGGCTCTCCAGGGCTTCCAGTTGCTCGATGCGCGCCGCTTTGACTTCGGGCGGCACCTGGCTGGGCATCTCCGCCGCCGGCGTGCCCCGGCGTGGGCTGAATGGAAAGATGTGCATTTTGGAAAACCCGATTTCGCGCACCACGCGGCAGGTGGCGGCAAAATCGTCGTCGGTTTCGCCCGGGAAACCGACGATCACGTCGGTCGTGAGCGCCGGCCGATCGAGCGTTTCTTTCACCAGCCGGCAGCGGTCGATGATGCGCTTCGAGCACCAGCGGCGCCGCATGCGACGCAATACCGCGTCGGAGCCGCTTTGCAGCGACACGTGCAAATGCGGGCAAACTTTCTCGGGAAACGCGGCCATCACGGCGATCAACTCGCGAGTGACCTCCGTGGCTTCGATGCTCGAAAGCCGCACGCGGAAATCGCCCGGCAATTCGGCGATTTGTTGAACCAGATTCGCCAGCCGCAGCCACTGGTGCTTCGGGCGGCCGCGGTTGTGCTCCACGCCATAATGGCCCAAATGAATGCCCGTGAGAATGAATTCGCGATATCCGGCGGCCACAAGTCGATGCACTTCGTCGAGAATGTGCTGCAGGCGGCCGGCTGGCGAAATACGGCCGCACTTTCGGAATGATGCAAAAGCTGCAATTGCAGCAGGCAGCCGTCTTGCACTTTCACGTAGGCGCGCTGCCGGTTGGCAAAGGTGCTGATGCCGGTGGGCAAATCCACCACGCCAAAGCGGCCCAATAGATCGGGCAGTTCGCGCTTGTCGGTAATCACTTCCGCCACGCCCGGCAGACGCGGCGATTTCTTGCGGGCGCGCGTGGCGTAGCAGCCCATCACTACGATCCGCGCACCGGGATTGCGTGCCGCCAGTTGGCGAATCGTTTGCCGGCTTTTGGAATCGCCTTCGTGGGTGACGGTGCAAGTGTTGACGACACACAAATCGGCCGGCTCGTGTGCCGCGGCATCTCGATAACCAATTCCGGCGAGCGCCTGGCGAACGAATTCGGTTTCGTACTGGTTGACTTTGCAACCCAGCGTGACGGTGCGCAGTTTGGAGCGGGGAGCGGGACGTCATTTGGTCGTTCAACTAATCCGCAGATTCAGGTGCTCATAGTCGCTCGACGCTCGGTCTCGACATTCATGGCACCGGCTCGATGGTGGCCGACATCGAGCCTTTGCAGCCGGCGATCAAATCGTCCTTGCCGTAAGCGTGGATTTGGTCCCGCTTCAGCTCGGCGTGTTCGCGGGTGGTGGTCAGCACGATGGCCTTGCCCTGCGAATCGACTTGCTTGGCAATTTGCATTCCCTTTTCCATGGGATGACCAAAGAGCTTTTGCATCATGTGGATCACGTAGGCGTAGGTGTGATCGTCGTCGTTCCAAAGAATGACGTTGTAGCGCGGCTGCCGCTTGGGCTTTTTCTTCTTGGCCGTTTGCTTTCCCACAACGGGTTCGGCGACGGCCGGCGGTTCGGCGACTGCGGATGACGTAAGATCGTCGGACATAACGACACTACTCGCAATAGCCGGTGGCTAACAACCCTCGGAAAAATGATTCGGCAATAGGCGATCTTTGCTCTGCCGGGTATTATGGCGGCTGACCACGAAAAAGAGCAACTCTTATGCCTGCACTCGACGACTATCTTAACCGCCAACTCGCAGCGATTTGAAGACGAACTGTGCGATCTGCTGCGCATTCCCAGCGTGAGCGCCGACAGCCAGCACAAAGCCGACGTGCGCCGCGCAGGGCAGTGGGTGCTGAAGCAGTTCGAATCGCTGGGCCTGAAAGCGGAATTGATTGAAACCGCCGGACATCCGCTGGTGTACGCCGAGTCGCCGCCCGTGGCTCGGCGCGCCTACGGTGCTGGTGTACGGCCATTACGACGTGCAGCCCCCCGATCCGCTGAACCAATGGATTTCTCCGCCGTTCGAGCCGACGCGCCGCGACGGGAATATTTACGCCCGCGGGGCCACCGACGACAAAGGCCAAATGCTCACGCACGTGAAGAGCACCGAAGCATGGCTCAAGACCGCCGGCAAGCTGCCCGTGCAATTGAAGTTTTTGATCGAAGGAGAAGAAGAGGTCGGCAGCGAGAATCTGTACGAATTTATCTCGGCGAACCGCAAGAAGACTGCAATGCAACGTCGCCGTGATCAGCGATTGCAGCCAGTTCGGCCCGGGTCAGCCGGCCATCACGTACGGTCTGCGAGGGTTAGCCTATTTCGAGTTGCGGCTCACCGGGCCGAAGCAGGATTTGCACTCCGGTACGTTCGGCGGGGCGGTGGTCAATCCGGCAATCGCGCTATCGAAGATCATGGCAGCCTTGATCGATGAACGTGGCCGCATTCAAGTGCCTGGCTTTTACGACGACGTGTTGCCGCTGACGGACAAGGAGCGGAAAGAGTTCGCCAAGCTGCCATTCGACGAGGCCGAATTCAAAGCGCAGATCGGCGTTGAGGCGGTCGCCGGCGAGGAAGGTTACACCACGCTGGAGCGACGATCCGCCCGGCCGACGTTCGATATCAACGGCCTGACCAGCGGCTACCAAGGCGAAGGGGCCAAAACCATTTTGCCCGCCAAAGCCAGCGCCAAGTTCAGCTTCCGCCTGGTGCCGAATCAGAATCCGAAAAAAATCGCCAAATCGCTGGAAAAGAAACTGCGCGAGTTGTGCCCGGCGGGCGTCAAAATGGAACTCGTCGATTACAGCGCGGCGCCGGGTGTGGTGGTGCCGCTGGATAGCCCGTATGTGGCCGCGGCGGCCAAGGCGATCGAACACGGATTCGGCCGAGCGCCGGTGTACATGCGCGAAGGGGGCTCGATTCCCGTCGTCTCCGCCTTCCGCGAACAACTTGAAGTCGATACGCTTTTGCTGGGCTGGGGATTGGACGACGACAACACGCACAGCCCCAACGAGAAGTTTTGCCTGGCCGATTTCCATCGCGGAATCAAAGCCAGCGCCCGGCTGTGGCAGGAGTTGGCCGGCATCAAACCGAAGTAGGTTTCGCGCCAAGCGCAAAGACGCAAAGACAGGGAAAGTCATGCTCGATCGCAAATTCGTTGTTGAAAACGCGGAATTGGTGAAGAAAAACTGCGCCAACCGCGGCGCCAAGGCCGACGTCGATCGGCTAGTGGCTCTGGAGGCAGAGCGAAAGACGCTCCAGGCCAAAATCGATGGGCTGAATCATCAGGCGAACACGGTCAGCAAATCGATCGGCCAGGCGAAGGACGCCGCCGAGCGCGACGCCCGTAAG
This sequence comes from Pirellulales bacterium, assembly GCA_963773925.1. GTDB lineage: Bacteria > Planctomycetota > Planctomycetia > Pirellulales > JADZDJ01 > CAVRAW01. The sequence continues at coordinate 3,345 of CAVZDC010000016.1, read as the reverse complement.
GAAGAAGGCCGCCGCCTGCGAGAGTTGGTGGTGGCCGCGACGGATGATTTGAAAATTGTGAGCGAGGAAGCCGACGCCCTGCTGCGCATGATTCCGAACCTTACGCATCCCGACGCGCCGATCGGCGGCGAAGCGGCCAGCCGCGAATTGCGCCGCGGCAAGACGCCGGTGCCAAAGTTCAATTTCAAGCCGCTGGATCACGTCGCCCTGGCCGAAAAACTATGCATGGTCGATTTCGAAGGGGGCGCCAAAGTGGCCGGCCATGGGTTCTACTTCCTCAAAAACGACGCCGTGCTGCTGGAACTGGCGCTGCAACAGTACGCGATCGATAAACTGATCCGCGAAGGTTTCACGCCGACGATTACGCCCGACTTGGCACGAAACGAAATCCTGGCGGGCATCGGATTCATTCCGCGCGGACCGGAAACGCAGATTTACAGCGTCGAAGGCACCGATTTGAGCCTGGTGGCCACGGCGGAAATCACGCTGGGCGGGTTGTTGAGCGATTCGATTCTGGAGGCCGAGCACCTGCCGATCAAAATGTGCGGCGTGAGCCACTGCTACCGGACCGAGGCCGGCGCCCACGGCCGGGCCACGCGCGGGCTGTATCGGGTGCATCAATTCACGAAGGTCGAAATGTTCGCCTTCACGCTGCCGGAGAAGAGCGACGAAACGCTGGATTACTTCTGCCGCCTGGAGTGCGAAATTTTCGACGGCCTGGGAATTCCGTATCGGGTGATCGACACGGCCAGCGGCGATCTGGGCGGCCCGGCCTATCGCAAGTTCGACCTGGAAGCCTGGATGCCGGGGCGCGGCGAAAGCGGCGAGTTTGGCGAAGTGACCAGCACCAGCAACTGCACCGACTATCAGGCCCGGCGGCTGGGAATCCGCTACAAGCACAAAGGTGAAAAGGGAACGCATTTCGTCCACACGCTGAACGGCACCGCCGTGGCCATCAGCCGCGGCGTTGATCGCCATCTTGGAAAACCACCAGCAGGCCGACGGCAGCGTGATTGTGCCCGAAGTGCTGCGCAAATGGATGGGCAAAGATTGCATTACGCCGCCGCGTTAAATAGCAACCAGCACTGAGGCCGCTTCGCTGCACAATCGCTGGGCTTCGGCGGCGGTAGGGGCTTCCGCGATGGCTCGGACGATCGGTTCGGTGTTGCTGGTTCGAACCAAGAGCCATTTTTCGGGCCAATCAAGCCGCAGGCCGTCGAGCGTGTCGACTGCGGCATCGCTGAAATGCCGCTGCAAGGCGTCAAAGGCGGCCGGTAATTTCTTCGGTGACAGGGTGATTTTGGATTTCTGGATTTCGTAGCGCGGCAATTCGTCGGCCAGGGCACTGACGGGGAGATTGCGGGCGGCCATGGCGTCGAGAATCAGGGCCATGGCCGTGAAACTGTCGCGCACCAGCACCACGCGCGGATCGATCACGCCGCCGTTCCCTTCGCCGCCGAGCACGGCGCCGTGCTCGAGCATGGCATCGACCACATTGGCCTCGCCGACAGCGGATCGATAGAACGGCACGCCGTATTTTTTCGCCAGATCTTCCGTCATGCGGCTGGTAGAGCAATTGGTCACGATCGGCCCCGGCGTATGCCGCAGCACGTGATCGGCGCAAATGGCCAGCGTGTACTCTTCGCCGAGGTAGCGCCCGTTCTCGTCGATGACCGCCAGGCGATCGGCGTCGGGATCCTGACAAAAGCCGATGTCGCATTCGTTTTCTACGACCGTCGAAAGCACGTTCGCGAGGTTTTCCGCGGTTGGCTCCGGTGGATGCGCGAATTTGCCGTCGGGCTCACCGCCAAGCACCGTTACCCGACAGGCGAGTTGCTCAAGCAGTGGACGGCCAACGCGGCTGCCCGATCCATGATTGGCGTCCAACACCACTTGGAATTTTCTTTGCTGATGCGTTGGCGACCGACGATCGCCAAAATCAGTTCGGCGTGGCGGCCGATCGAATCACTTACCGGATACAGCTTGCCCGCGCGTTCACTTTTCGCCGCGACTTCGCCGGCGCGGTAATTGTCCAACACTTTTTGCGCCATCGGCGGCGGGGATCACGCGGCCTTCAGCGGAAAATAGTTTCAGCCCGTTGTATTGCGGTGGATTGTGACTGGCGGAGATTTGGATGCCGCCGGCGGCGCCGAGTTGTCGCACCAGGACGCCGGTGGTCGGCGTGGCAGCGATGCCGGCGTTAAGCACGTCGCGGCCGAGCATTGTCAGGCCTTCGGAGAGGGCTGTCAAAAACATTGGCCCGCTTTCGCGGCCGTCGTACGTAGCACGATCGGCCCGGGCGGCAGCGTTGCGGCAAAAGCTGCCGCATAGCGCATGGCGATTTCGGGCGTCAGGCTTTCGCCGACGATGCCGCGCAGGCCGGAGACGCTGATGATCAATTCGCTCATGAAGTTTGGCCGCCCCTTTTTCTACGGGGTCGCTCAGTCACAATGGCTCAATCCGGCTTCATTATCTTTCAATTGTAAGTTATGTCCAACGCAACATCTTTCGATCTGCCGGCCGCTCGTGCAACTCGATGCGGCCGCCGCGGCCAAGAAACTAACGCCGGAATCGGCCGCCATGATCCGCCGCTGGCTCACGGAGCCGCGCTATGCGGCGTATGCCGCGGAAGTGGCGCGGCAACTGGCCGCGGGGAAATGGAAAGAGTTGGACGACGTTTTCTGGACCGTCATCCCCTTCGGCACCGGCGGCCGCCGCGGAAAGATGTACCCGATCGGCTCCAACGCCATCAACGATTGCACGATCGGCGAAAGCGCACAGGGCGTGGCCGACTATGTGAGCTCGCAATTCCACGGCAAAGAACATCGCTGCGCCATTGCCTACGACACGCGGCACAGCTCGCGGCACTTTGCCGAGTTGTGCAGCGAGGTGATGGCGGCCGCCGGATTCACAGTCTTATTTCCTCGACGGCTACCGCAGCACGCCGGAACTTTCTTTCGCAGTGCGCCATACACGCAGTGCGACTTGCGGCATCATGATTACCGCCAGCCACAATCCGCCCAGCGACAACGCGGTGAAAGTGTACTGGGCGGGCGGGGGGCAAGTGCTGCCGCCGCACGACAAGGGAATTATCGAGCGCGTGATGGATGTCGAGGAGGTGCACCGGAAGCCGTTTGCCGAGGCGCTGGCGGCCGGTCAAATCTCGCACTGCCAGAAGGAGGTTGACCAAGCTTACATAGCTGCTGTGAAGTCGCAAGCCATTGCCGGGCCGCGAGAGTTGAAGATCATCTATTCGCCGCTGCATGGCGTGGGGGCGTCGGCTGTGCTGCCGGCGCTCAAAGCGGATGGATTCACCGAAGTCGAGCTGTTTGGCCCGCACTCGGA
>CAVZDC010000015.1:0-13977 GCA_963773925.1 Pirellulales bacterium | reverse complement strand
ATGCATCACACACATAGTCGTTTTTTCTTGTGCTGCCGCTGGATGGCGGCCTGACCGCCGCCCAGCCGGATATCGGCTTCTTGCTCGGCAAGTTGAGCGACCAGATCAGGGAGTGGTGAGCGTTTGGCTTCGGCCATGAGCCACGCGATGCAGCCAGATAAAATCCATTCGAAGACCAGATGCAGGGAGTTTGCTACATCAAGTCGTCGTTGACACTGGCAGTATCATATCGCTGAAAGGTCGATTGGTCTGCGCGTGGACGCGGTTTTCGGCGTGGCTAAATTCCGGCTAGCTCAATTTCTTTGTTCGCAGCGTGCAGTTGCCCGTCAGGCATTCGCCGGTGTCTAAATTGAACATGTAATGATGGTTCAGGCAGGTGATGATATGGCCTTCGATCGGGGCGTCATCGAGGCTGGCGCCGGCATGCGGGCAGTAACGGGCGATTTCATAGCGGGATCCATCCGGCGCCGTGACGACAATTTTTTCGTCGCACTCGCGCTTTTCGTATTGTTCGACGGCGTTGAGCGAGGCCAGATCATTGAATTTCAACAGGCCGAGCAAGTGGTCGTTGTACACGTCGGGATCGCGGGAGGCGGAGAATCGCAAACTCAGAAAGAAATCTTCCCACGGCACTTGATCGACCAGGATTCGCTTCAGCCAGCGGCTGTGGAAACGATAACGATAATGAACCTGGTCTTTGTCGGATAGCCGGCGCACTTCGGGCTGGTTGCTGAAGTTCACGAGCCATTGGCCGCCTTGGGGGCCTTCGATGTCGAAGCACACGTTCATGTTGATGCGTTCATTGAAATAGGGGCTGAGCTTCAACATGCGGTGGAAGTGATCGGCGATGGCGGCATCCATGTCGGCGACTTTCAGTGCGTCGGCACGCCGATACACCTCGTCGATGTGGGGCTGCATGCGGCGGGCGTATTGCTCGATGTATTGCGGCGTGTCTTTCCAGGCGAAGGCATCGTGCATCTTCGCGTCTTCGGTCATTTTGCCGCTGGCTAAATCCAAGCGGTCGCCTGGCAGCGGGCCTTCCACGCGGCCCGCATAGCCTTTGGCGCGGAACCATTCTTGCGATTCGCCCGGCGTGGGGAAGGATGGATCCTTGTTGGCGTACCGCAGCGATTCGTCGAGGAACGCGGGCGGTCCGGCACAGCAAACCATCGTGCGCGGCTGCATCCGCTTGGCCACCGACAATGCGTAGGATAGCTTTTGCTCGCGCTTCAGAAGTCCACGGGCATGCTTCGTGGCGTCGTCGTAGTTCTCATAAACCAGCGGATACCAACTGGCGCCGGAACATTGGACCAACAGCAGATCGGGTGCGCGGCCCAGGTAGTTCAGGATTTCGTCCATTTGTTCCTGCGTCAGCCTGCTATCGACGGTGTGGACAATGGACTGGCCGCCCGACTGGAATACCCAAACCGAATCTTGATTCATCGGCGAGGCTTCGGTCCACAGGCGGATTTTGATATCGCCGATTTGATGTTCCGCATCAGTGCGCAGCACTTTTGGCGTGCGGCCGGTCATGCGCAGCAGTTTCTTGACGAAGATCGGCGAGCCGTAGGAAACGACATATAGCGGCAATTCTTTGGGTATCTTGCGAAGGAATTCGGGGTCCAAATGATCGAGGTGTTCGTGCGACACGATCTGGCCATCCAAGTTCGACCAATCCCGATCGCCCAGGTGCTGATTGGCGGGCAATTGATACCAGGAGGCGTCGAAGCCCCCTTCCTTCGAGAACCAGCCGTCCATCAGCAGCCGAGTCTTGCCCGAATCGACGCAGATGCCCGCGTGGCCGAGAAATTCAACTTGCATGTACGCGCCCTGTAGTGGTTTCACAAGGAATAGAAAGCACGGTCATTCTAATCTTCCGTTGTGCGCGTTGAAAGGAATCGGCGGAATTTCGATGGATCGTCAACCGATGGTTTTCCAGGCGGCCCAGGTCCAATGGCGATCGCTGGTGGCCTGAACCGTTTGCGGTTGAAAGCCTAGCTTGGCGACCAGTTGGCGGATTTCAGCCAGCGTGAGAGCGGCGTGCAGCGAGGCGGCGAACATCGCCCGCTGATGATCGGCTTGCGGAGAATTGCCGGAGGGCGGAGCGTACAATTCCACAAGTCGGGTCAGTTGGGTTTGGTTGTCGGGCGCAAAAGATCGCGGAAGAAAAGCCGGCCATTCGGCTTTGTGGCCCGCACGGCTTCGCGCAGGCACTGAATTGGCTCGGGCAGATGGTGAACGATGCTGTTGGACATGACGGCGTCGAACGATTGTTCAATGCCGATCGGTTGTTTGGCGTCCGACAAACGTAGCGTAATGCGGTCGGCCAATCCGGCGGTGTCGACATTGCGTCGCGCTAAATTGAGCATGTGCCGCGCGGCGTCGACGGCGACCACCTCAACCAGTTTCGCTCGGCGACAAAGTTCGATGGGAATTTGTGCCGTGCCGGTGCCGAGATCCAGAATCTTTAGCGGCGAAGAATCGACACGTCGATTGCTGGCCCAGCGCTTCGAGCAGGTCGTCGACGAATTTCCGGTTCACTTCGCCATGGTCCATCGCATCGTAAGCCAGCGCCTCCTCCGGCGAATCCATCAGTTCAGGTTCAAGGATGCGCTGCAGCATGGGCTGATAGCCAAACCAACGGAATCGTGCTAAAACACCCGCAGTTCAACAGTCACCAATATTCTAATGGGACGGATAACCTGATGGATGAACAACTGGCGACTTCTGGTGCGGCGACGTCCGCAGCCCCGGCACGATGGAGAGCGCTGGGGAAGATCGATCGCCGCGTGGCCGGCGTGCTGGTCGAAAAGGCGAAAACGACGCCGGAGCAGTATCCGCTTACCGTCAATTCGCTGGTGAACGGCTGCAACCAGAAGAACAACCGCGATCCGCAAATGCAACTGGAAGATGCCGACGTAATGGAGTCGCTCGATCGGCTGAAATCGGCGGGGGCCGTGGCCGAAGTGCAGGGGAGCGGCCGAGTGCCGAAATTTCGCCACCTGCTCTATGATTGGCTGGGGGTCGATAAAGTGGAGTTGGCCGTGATGGGGGAACTGCTGCTGCGGGGCGCTCAGACCGAAGGCGAGCTGCGCGGCAGGGCTTCGCGCATGGAGCCGATTGCCGACTTGAATGCGCTGCGCGGCATTTTGCAGTCGCTGCGCGCAAACGGCTGGTGATCGACATCACGCCGCCGGGCCGCGGACAGATCATCAGCCACAATCTTTACGAGCCGGAAGAACTGGAGCGGCTGAAAGAGCGATCTGGCGGCGAAAGTTCGGCCGAAGGCGGATGGGCCGAGCCGCCACGAGAGCGCGCTTCGTCCGCGACGAGATCGGACCAACCGGCTGGCGGCGGCAGCGAGGACGTGCAATCGCTGCGGAGCGAGGTGGCCCAGTTGCGGCGCGAATTGGCGGAGCTTGCCGAAAACGTGCGGCGACAGGAAACCGCCATCAGCGTTTTGCGTTCTTCTTCGAGCGGATAGGCGTGGGATCCTCTTGGCTATCCTCGACAAGCTTCCATCCGGCGGGATGACGCAGTTCCCCCTCCGCGATCACGGCCCAAGGAGTGCCTGGATGCTCCGTAACGACGCGTTGCAAATACTCCCGCGAGTTTTTCACCATTTTATCCAGCGCGCTGGAGGCGGCCAGTTCGTCAGCCGGCTCCAGCACCCAACGCTTGCTGGCGGGATTCGTGAAATTCTTTCCCTGCTTTAGCACGGCCAGGATGGTGTTGTAGCCGTCCAGCCGCGCCTTGGCGGCCAGCATCTGCCCCATGGCCAAATCGTATTCGGCCTGCCAGCGGGCGCCGGTGAGATTGGGTCGATCGGCCTCGCCCGGCGCGAGGGCATCGTACAACTGTTGCAGAGGTTGATCGCGCTCGGCCGCGTCTTGTTGCGCTTTCTTGATGCTCTTGGCCATCGTGGCTTCGTCTTTTTCTTTGGCAAACGAAGTACGAACGTTGGGGGGCAATCCCGACGCAGGCGGCAACAAGGCTGCATTGTGCAAGGCCAGCCGGCATTTGTTTTGGGCCAGCAACTGTTTGTATTGCTCTTCGCTCACGTAGTCGGGAGCGTATTTGGCCAGCAGTTCCGATTTCACGTCGCCTGTGGCGGGATCGAGTTCCCATCCGCCGCTGCCGCCGCTTCGAAGGCGGAAAAATTTCCCGCCCGTCTGCCGGCAAATTCGCGCCAGTCCAAATGGACCGTAGCCGGAGTCGGTCAAAGTCGTCGGCGGCTTCGCGATCCACCAACTCCAATTGAATTCGCTCGGGATAGAGCGATTCCGACCGCGGTTTCGGCGAAGACGTTGCTTCCGCGGACGCATTCGAGGGTTGAAGGGATCCGGCCGACGAATTGTCAAACGGTACGGCGGGACCAAGGCCAAACACTGGCACGGCCGAGTCGCTTGAGGGCCGCGATGAGCTTCGTCGGCTTCCTGCAAGTCGCCTCCCGGACGACGCACCGGCGATGACGAAGATCACTTCATATCCCATTTTCCGGTAGGGGAGATATTTTTCGATGGCTTTGCTGACCGCGGCAAATGGAGCAACTTTCTCCGAGCGAGTGCGGTTCTTGGCGCTGAGCTCGGTCAGAGGCGCTGCGAAGTTTTTCCACGTCGCTGGTCGGCTCCGAGACCAAAAACTTCGGCTCGGCGCCATAACCGATTACGGCCATTTGTGGAGCAGTCGATCCGGCGCTAACTTCTTTCAGCATCTTCGCAGATGTGGTCGGCCATGTTGCGCGAAAGAGGAGCGGCCTCGGCCGATTGCTCGACCAGCCAAACGACGAGCGTTTTGCGAAGCGACAGTGCGTCGCGGACCACCGCGGAAATCTGATCGATGGCCTTCGTCTCGGCGAGGCCCGCATTCGACGCAGACGATGCAGCAATTTCGGGATTCAGGGCTTCAACGATTCCCCACGTGCGCTCGCGTTCGTTTTGCCGGGCCTTGGCAGGGGATTGGCGCTGAAATTCCTCTCCCTTGCCGATTTGCTGGGCCTGTGCCGGCGAAACTCTGAATTTGATTTGCAGGCGGTGGGTTGGCCTTCTGCAGCAGGGGCGTGAACGGCGCATACCGATGTTACTAACACCGCCATGCAGGAGACGACCACCACGCGCGAAACATGCCACACAATGCACCTCGTTCGGCGCGACGCAAAGACCAAAGATGGACACCTAGCGGCTGCCCATCGCCTAAGGGCTATCATACCCCGGTGCGCTCGAGCAATCCCAGGGCCACGAGTTTCTCGCGGCATTCGTCCCGTTCGCGGCAGCGGGTCAGCTCGGCCCAGGTGGGATCTTGGACGGCAAGAAAGTCGTCTTCGGTGCCTCGGGCGCGGCCAGAGGATGCTAAGCGATCGGCCAAGCGCACGATCAGTTCGCGATCCAGGCGAGTCAGAAACATTGCTTCCAGTCGATAATCGACGAATGCTTCCCACGTCAACGGAAACAGCGGGCGGATAATCTGCTTGTCCAATCGTCGTGGCGTAGGCGCGAATTTCTTCTTGAGCGTGGGCATCCATCCGCAGCGCCAAGAAATGGAGCAGATTGTGCAAATCGATCTTCCAGTACGCTTCGGTGTACGTGGAAAGGGGCAAATCCTTGCGGGCCTGTTCGCGGGCCACACCGGCGGCGATGCGCTGTTCGTACAACTTTCGCGCACCAGCTTGAAATTCGGTTTCCGCGGCGGTTAGCCCTTGGCCGATTTCGCGCGCAAGGGCGCGCCGCTCCCCTGGCGGTTGGCGGCGGCTTGAGTGCGCCACTGATCGGGCGGGCGTGGTTTGAGTGGCGTCGATTGCCAGCGAATAGCGGGTGCTGTACTCGTTCACGTTGGCGGTGCGGTGACGGATCCATTGCCGCCAGCAGTCCATCGGCACGCGCACCAGAAATTTGATCTCCGCCATTTCGAACGGGGTGGTGTGGCGATGCCGCATCAAGTAGCGGATCAGCCCGCGGTCGTCGGATACCTTGCGCGTGCCTTCGCCGTAGCTGACGCGCGCGGCTTGCACGACCGCCTGATCGTCGCCCATCACGTCGACGAGGCAGACGAATCCGTCGTCCAAGCACCGGAAATTTCTTCCAGCGAAGTTCGTCGGCGATGGCGATATTAGTGGGCATGGAGCGATGCTACTCGTTCATTTCTGTTGGGCCAGCAATTCTTCCAGCAACTTGGCGACCAATGCGGGATCGTCGCGCTTGAGCAGGTTTTCGATTCGAGCGGCGGGCACTTTCAGTTTTTCAAGAATCTTGGCGATATCTTTCCAGCGTTTTGCGCGAGCCTTTCCTTCGGCCAGATAGAGTTCGGTGACCTGCTCGCCCAGCCGCTGCAGCAGAATCGCTCCCTGATTCTGGTAATAGTTCTTGATGATATTCTGCTGATATTTTGAATATTCAGCCACGGCCTTGCTTCCATTCCCAAGAGCGGACTTTTTTGGCTCACACGTGCGTTGAAAGTAGACATTCTGCTTGCGATCGACAAGTGGGCAGATTTTGACCGGAAAATCGCTGCCCGACGGCGCCAAACGATTGCCGACAAGTTCGCCTTCCCCGCTGTGGCTGGGGGCTTTACGATCGTGCGGCATGAAAGCTGATCGCCGGCACAAGCTGTTGTCCGCCACGATTGTCACGAGCTTGGGCACGCTGACTAGTCGCGTGTTGGGGCTGGTGCGCGACATGGCCACGGCGGCATTGTTTGGCCTGGCGGCCGGCGGCGTGATGGATGCCCTGGTAGTGGCGTTTCGCATTCCGAATTTGTTTCGGGGACTCTTTGGCGAAGGGGCGCTCACGGCCAGTTACATGCCGGTGTTTGCTCAGTCGCTGGAGCGAGATCGGCGAAATGCCTGGCGGCTGTTTGTGGCCACGTCGCTGTGGCTGGCCGGGGTGTTGGCGGCGGCGGTCGTCGTGGGCGAAGCTGCGATGGGCATCTGGGCGTGGATCGTCAGAAACAACCCGCGAGTTTTGCTTTTGGCGGGCCTGTCGGCGGCGATGCTTCCGTATTTGGTGTTGGTGTGCCTGGCGGCGATCACCTCCGCCACGCTGCAGGCGCTGGGGCGGTTTGCTGCGGCCGCATTTGCGCCGGCGGTGCTGAACGTCTGTTGGATTATTGGCGTCGTGGCAATCGCTCCTCGCTTGTCGGCCGATCCCACGGCGCAGGCGTATATTTTGGCGGCGTGCGTGCTGATCGGCGGCGTATTGCAGTGGATGGTGCTGTGGCCCGCGCTGCGGCGAGCCGGATTTCAGTTCGATCACGATTTCGACGCCACACGGGACGAGCTGCGGCAGATTCGCCGCGGCATGATTCCCACCGCGCTGAGCATGGCGGTGGTGCAGTTCAATACGCTGATGGATAGTCTCGTGGCGTGGGGCTTGTCGGCGCCGGCCGGGACGGGCGCGACGATTTCCTGGCTCGGCGGAGCTGCGTACCCAATGAAATCGGGCGCGGCGGCGGCGCTTTACTTTGGCGAGCGGCTGTACCAGTTTCCGCTGGGATTGCTGGGCATCGCCGCGGCAACGGTCGTCTTTCCGCTGTTGAGCCATCACGCCGCGCGCGGCGATCGAGCGGCCGTCGGGCAGCGATCTCACGCTGGGCGTGCGGATGGTGCTGTTGGCGGCCATCCCGTGTTCGGCGGGGCTGATGCTGCTGGCCGAGCCGATTGCTCGGCTGCTGTTCGAACGCGGCCAGTTTACGGCCGAAGACACGGCGCGCACCGCCAGGATGATCGCGGTCTTCGGCAGCGGCGTGTGGGCGTATTGTGCGTTGCCGGTGATCGTTCGGGGATTTTATGCGGTGGGAGATCGGGTCACGCCGCTGCGGATGTCGCTGACGGCGGTGGCGTTCAATCTGACGCTCGATCTGACGCTTGTCTGGCTGTTGGCGGAAGCGGGTTTGGCGGCCGCTACGGCGATTGCCGCGGCCATGCAAGCCGTCGGGCTGGCGATTTTGTTTTCCCGCCAACATGTGCCCTTGGACTGGCGACGCCTTGGCATGACGGTGGTGCGTGCCATGGTGGCCGTGGCCGCCATGACCGTCGCGGGTCTGATCGTGCTGAACCTGATGCCGATCTGAACCTGGAACCGTGAATGCGCTGGTGCGAGTGCTCGTGCCGATCGCCGCCTGCTTCGCGGTTTATGCCGCCGTGTTGGCATTGATTGGCCGCGCGGAATGGAGCGAAATACGCCGGACGAGATGACCGGCCGGACCCTGGATTTTCGACGGAATTAGCACTAAATTGGGATTCGTAACAGAGCTTAATTCACTCAGCGAACAATCAACTTCTCACTAAATCCGCCGCCATGCCGACGATCACCTTTGTTAACGAGAAAAAGGAAATCCAGGTGCCCGAAGGGGCGAATCTTCGCAAGGAGGCGATCAAAGTCGGCGTCAACTTGTACCACGGATTCAACGGCATCGGGGCATCGCTGAACAAGATCTTCAATTGCCACGGGTTTGGGCTGTGCGGCACGTGCCGGGTGCTGATCACCAAGGGCATGGAAAACACCAATCCCATGACGATCATGGAAAAGGTGAAATTCAAGACGCCGCTGCCCACGCCGATTCCCGATCCGCTGCCGTGCCTGGCCTACATCGGCCATGAAGACACCATGCGATTGGCTTGCTGCGTAAAAGTGCGCGGCGACATCACGGTGCTTACCAATCCGCAGGTCGATTTATTCGGCGAGAATTTTTTCAGCTAGAATCGCCGATCGCTTTTTGCCAAGTCTGCTGCTCGTGAAACAAATCGTCGCCATCGTTAAGCCGTATCTGGCGGAGAAGGTGCTCGACAGCCTGGAGAGTGCGTCGCTGGAAGCGGCCAGCGTGCGCGAAGTGAAAGGCTACGGCCGGCAGAAGAGCTATCTGGATCAGTACGGCGACAGCGAATATTCGCTGGCGTTTCTGCCCAAAGTGGAAATTGTTTTTTGGGTGGATGAGGCGCGGTCGGAGGAAATTATCCGCAAAATCGTCGAGGTGGCGCGCACGGGGCGCATGGGGGACGGCAAAATCTTCGTGCTGCCGGCGACGCAGATGGAAACGATCGATTTCTAACGCTGTTTTGCCTTCGGCGGCGAAGATGCGGTCGAATCGAACGCGATTTTCTTTGGTCACCTTTTCGCAATCGGCCAGCATCTTTTCCCGGCTGCGGTAGCCCAGCAATCGGGCGAGCTTGAATTGCTCGTCGGGATCTTCCGGCATGTCGTGCCGCGCGGTGGCGTTCATCAAGCGCAGATAGCTGACGAAGGCCAACAGCGTACGGTAGCTGGTGTCGAGAAATTCGAAATCGCCGCTCGAAAGTGCCCGATTTTTTCCAGCGCCGCCAGGGCTTCCAACGTGCCAGGCACGCGAACTTCGGGATGCTGTCGCCATGCTTGAGCTGCAACATCTGGGCGATGAATTCCACGTCGACCAGTCCACCGGGGCCGCGCTTCAGATTGTTCGGCCTGGCCGTTTCTTCCAAGCGATGGCGCATGTGGGAAATTTCGTCGGCAAACTCTCGTCTGCCAAGGAACACGATAGGCGCAATCGGTGACGGCTTCGAGCGCCGCCGCCGCGGCTGTCTCGGTGCCATACACAACCCGTGCTTTGCACAACGCCTGTCGCTCCCAAAGTTGGCCCTGACCGCCTTTGAAATAGCGGCGCAGTTCCTCCAGCGAAGTGGCCAGCGAGCCGCTGCGGCCGGTGGGGCGCAAGCGGGGATCGATTTCGTACAAACGGCCGTGCGGCCCGGCCTGGCTGCCGACTTTGATAATCCGCTGCCCAAGTTCGCTGAAGAAATGCTGATTGGTGGTGGTTTCGCCGCTTTCGGTGGTGAGCTGCGCGTGGAAGGTGCCGCCGTCGGCCTCGTAGAGAAACACCATGTCCAGATCGCTGTGATAGTTGATTTCGCGGCCGCCGAATTTGCCCATCGCCAGCACGACGAATTCCGAAGGCTGGCCGGTGCGCTCGCCGTCGGGAATCATCGGCGTGCCGAACTTCGCGGCCAGCTTCGGATATTCGTTGCGAGTGATCAGCCGCAGGCAGGACTTCGCCGATATCGGCCAAAGTGCGGCACGTGGATACGATATCTTCCTTGTGCAGAATATCGCGCACGGCCACTTGCAACACCTGGGCGTTTTTGAAGCTGTGCAAAATGGGCTCGATATCTTCCGCCCCGCGGGCCAACTCGCGCAGGTTGTTCTCCAAGGTGTCGTGCGTGGGAAGCTTGTCGAGCACCAGGCTGTCCATCAGCTCGTCGATCATGCCCGGGTTGCTGATCAAGATGCTCGACAGGTACGGGCTGGAGGCGCACAGCTCGACGTACATGTGCAGCGAAGGGGGATTGAAGCTGAACAGTTCCCACAACACGCCTTTGCCGCCGAGCGATTCGCTGACCTTGCTAAGATTGACCAGCGTTTGATCGGGATCGGGCGTGTTGGCGATCGCCTGCAGCAGGCGCGGGGCGATGCTGGCGAGAAAGTGCCGGCAGCGCCGCGTGGAAAGAAATCTGATGTGCTCTTCGGACAGCGCCATCAGATTCGTATAGGCGCCGGGAACATCGTGGAAGCCATAGTGGCCCAGCACCCGGGCGATTTGGTCCGGCTGCGGATCGGGATCGAGCACCAGATCGACTTCCGGTTCCGGCTTGTCTTCCTCGCCGAAGGCATCGTGCAACAGGTGGTCGAGAATTCTGCGATTCAATTCCGTCTTTTGCTTGTAATCGACGCTGAATGCGTCTTGCGCGGTGCGATCGGGCGCATCGGTGTAGCCCATGCGAATGGCCAGTCGGCGGAATTCCTGGCTGGAAGTGGGCAGCAGGTGCGTTTGCAGATCGAACATGATTTGCAAGCGATGCTCGATTTTTCGCAGGAAGGCGTAGTTTTCCTCCAGGAGGATTCGCTCCTGGTGCGTCAAGCAGCCGCCGATTTCCAACTTGGCGATCGCTTCCAGCGTGTTGCCGGTGCGCAGTTCCGGCAAGTCGCCGCCGTTGAGCAGTTGCAGAAACTGGATGGTGAATTCGATGTCGCGGATGCCGCCCAGGCCGGTTTTGACGTTTTGCAGATCGGCGCCTTGGCTTTTCACGCGCTGCTCGATTCGGCGCTTGAGCGCCTTGATGCCGGTGATGTCGGCGCGGCTCAGATAGCGGCGATAAATCCACGGCTCGAGCTGTTGCAGGAATTCGCGGCCCAGATCCAAATCGCCGGCCGCCGGACGGGCTTTCACAAACGCTTGCCGTTCCCAAGTGCGGCCCAGCACGTCGTAGTATTGCAGTGCGCTTTCCAGGCTGCGCACCATCGGCCCGCGTTGCCCTTCGGGGCGTAACGCAAATCGACGCGGTAGGCCACGCCCAATTCGGTAGGTTCCGTAAGCAGCTTGACGAGATCGCGCGCCAAGCGGTCGAAGAATTCCACGTTGTCCAGCGGTCGATCGCCGTCGGTTTCGCCGTCGGCGTCGTAGAGGAAGATCAGGTCGATATCGCTGGAATAGTTCAACTCGCTGCCGCCGAGCTTGCCCATCGCCAAGACGACGAAACGCGCGGGCTGGCCATCGGGCCGCCGCGGAACACCCCGCTTTTGCACGAGCGCCGCCCGGGCGAACCGCAGGGCGGCCTCGAGCACCGCGTCGGCCGAATTGGAAATTTGCCCTGCCACGATTTCCAGGCGTTGGCTGCGAATCAAGTCGCCGTATGCGATGCGCAACGTTTCGCGGTGCTTGAAGCGGCGCAATGCGGTCATTACGTCGCGCTCGTCGTTCGAGCGCCATCACTTCGGCACACAATTCGTCGACGAGCACCTGCCGCGGCACGGGTTGCCCTTCGGTGATCCGCACCAGGTCGTACGCTTCGGCGTCGGTGATCAGCAGATCGCTGAGATACTGGCTGGTCGAGAAGATTTGCAGCAGGATCGGCAACGCTTCCCGATCGCGCTCGAACAACGTGGCCAGCGAAAGCGGATTGCGGCTGGCCGCCACGAAGCGGTCCAGATTGTTCAGCGCCATGTCGGCATCGCTCAGCCGCGGCAACTGCTCGGCAACTTGTTCGCAGATCGTTCCCAGCAAGTCGAGTGTGATGCCCGACAGCGCAGTGCGCACCAGGCTGGCGTGAGCGCGCTGGACATCGTCTAATCCCCAAGCGGCCAGCCAGCCGCCGGCTTCGTTCGGTCGATCGAGATATTCGCGAAGTTGAGCAACGTCCATGGATCCGCCTGCACGCTTCAAACTGGGAAGTCTCGGAAGGTGAACTCCGGCGGCCGACTGTGGAAACTCGGCACGTCGGTAGGCCTTCAGGCTAAGCTGTATACTTCCGGACCGATTTCGTGCGTGACCACGGTGCCGAAAAGTGTCATTGGCGTGCAATCATAAATGCTTACATCCAGCAGTTGCCCGATTTGGCGGCGGTTTCCTTGGAACACTACAATCCGGTCGCAGGGAGTGCGGCCCACGAGCTGGGTGATTGGACTTTCGTCCGGCGAAACGTCTGTCGTATCGGAGGTTTCGTCCGATGAGCCCGGTTCATCCGTGCGATCGAAGCTGCTGCGCACGTTTGCTCGGCCCTTCCACGAGCACTTCCACCGTGCGGCCGACGAACTGCTGATTGTCTTCTTCGCTAATTGCATTCTGCACAGCCAGAAGTTCGTTGTTTCGGCGGCGCTTAACGTCTTCCGGAACGTCGTCGGGCCAGAGATCCGGCGCCTTCGTGCCGGGCCGCTGGCTGTACTTGAAGATGAAACTGTTTTTGAAGCGCGACTCGCGCACCAGATCGACGGTCTGTTGAAACTCATCGTCGGTTTCGCCGCAGAAGCCGACGATGAAATCGCTGGTGACCGCGGCGTCGGGAATCGTGGCGCGGATGCGGTTGAGCATGTCGCGATACTCTTCCACGGTGTATCCGCGCTTCATTCGCTTCAGCACGGCGTTGGAACCGCTTTGGGCTGGCACGTGCAAATACGGCGAACACTTCGGCAAGTCGCGCACCGCCTGCAGCAGATCGTCGGTCATGTCCTTGGGAAAATTGGTCACGAACTTCAGCCGCGCCAAGCCTTCGACGTCGTGCAGCTTGTACAACAGATCCGATAGCCGCGTGGTTTTGCCGCCGTCATCGTGGCGGTAGCTGTTGACGGTTTGACCCAAAAGCGTAATCTCGCGGCAACCTTCGGCGGCCAGCTTCTTGGCTTCGGCCACGATGTGATCGGGGTGCCGGCCCTGCTCCGGGCCGCGGACCTTCGGGACAATGCAGTACGTGCAGAATTTGTCGCAGCCGAATTGGATGCGCACATACGCCTGGTACGGCGAAGGCCGCATCTGCGGATCGCGGTCGGGATCGTAGCTTTCGAAGCTGCGTTCGATTTCCTCGCGGCTGCCGGCTTTGCGGTCGAGGCTGACTTCCAGCCGTTGCTCGCGGTTGACGGCGATCTCTTCCAATAAGCGCGGCACTTGATGCAATTGACCCGGGCCGACGACGAGATCGACATACGGAGCGCGCTCGAAGATCAGCCGTTGATCCTTTTGCGCCATGCAGCCCAGCACGCCGATGATCTTGTGCGGATGGCGCTGTTTGGCGTGCTTCAGCCGCCCCAGAGCGCTGTAGATTTTGTCTTCGGCATGCTGCCGCACGCTGCAGGTATTGAACAAAATGGTGTCGGCTTTGGCGGGCGCATCCACCAATTCGTAACCCTGCTTGCGCAGTGCCGCCACGACCAGCTCGCTATCGAGCACGTTCATCTGGCAGCCGACGGTTTCGATGTACAAACGCTTGGACATGGGATGTGGGCGACCGGCAATTTCGCCGTAGAATCGATTTTTGACGCCAGTTTGAAATAAAAGCCGGAGGGCATGGAACCCACCGGCTATTCTATTGGCGACGAATCGGCTTGCACAAGTTGTCAGGCAGCTTTGCCATGATCGTCGGTTGTGGCCGCGACCGCGAGCGCCACGAGATTGCATCGACAATCGCTGAAGCAGCCTGCGGGCAAAAGGAGCACGGCGGCGAAACATCAGCCGCACCAAAGC
>CAVZDC010000014.1:0-175682 GCA_963773925.1 Pirellulales bacterium | reverse complement strand
ACCGCGCCCCGGCCGCCAACAGTTGCTCCATGCACACCGCATGCACCGTCGCCGGCGGATGCGTCGCCTTCCATGTCGGATTGCCACAACCGGTCGGCCGCCCCGCCACGTCCACAAGATCTTTCACCGCAAACGTGCAGCCCAGAAAGCGCTCCATCGCCGGTTGGCGCCAAATCGAATGTTTCGACAAACGCGCCGCTTTGCTCGATGCTGATCGTGGGCATATCGGCAGAGTACGGCGCGGCTGCCCGCACTGCAAGCCACCGCTGGAACCCGCCAGCGGCAACTCACACGTCCCGGCCGGCGACTTGCTGATACGTCTTGTATCCGCCGCTCAGATTCTCAGCATCAAACCCGCGCTGCTTCAAGAGCCGAGTGGCCAGATAACCGCGCATCCCCACCTGGCAATACGCAATCACCGGCCGGTCGCGCGGCAATTCGTCCAGATGACTCGCGCAGCACGTCGATCGGCACATTCACGGCGTCGGGTATCGAACCTCCCGAAAACTCCTCGGCGCTGCGAACGTCGACCACGTACGGCCGGCGATCGGCGGGCAACTCCTCCACGTCGGCCAATTGCTCCACCGTAATTTGCGGATGATCGCCGCGCAGCAAACCCGCCGCCACGAAGCCCGCCATGTTGATCGGATCTTTCGCCGACCCGAACTGCGGCGCGTAGGCCAGCTCCACTTCCTCCAAATCGAAAACCGTCATCCGCCCTTGAATCGCCACGGCCAGCACGTCGATCCGCTTGTCGACTCCTGCGCCGCCGACAATTTGCGCTCCCAATACCCGGCCGCCATCGGGTTCGAACAACAGCTTGATCGTCATCCCCTGCGCCCGGGATAGTAGCCGGCATGATTGCCCGGATGCACGTAAATCTTCCGATAGTCTTTCTTCAGGCGGCGCAGGGTTTTTTCCGAGGCGCCCGTCATGCCCGCCGCCACGTCGAACACCTTCACGATCGCCGTCCCCTGCGTGCCGCGGAAGCTCGAATCGCGCCCAAAGATATGATCCGCCGCGATGCGCCCCTGCCGGTTCGCCGGCCCCGCCAACGGAACTTGCGTCGGCTCGCCGGTCACAAAATCTTTGATCTCGACCGCGTCCCCCACGGCATAGATATCCGGATCGCCTGTCTGCATGTGCGAGTTTACGCGGATGCCGCCGCGCGGCCCAACTTCCAGGCCGGCATCGATCGCCAGACGATTCTCCGGCCGCACGCCCACGCCCAAAACCACCAATTGGGCCACCAACCGCTGGCCTGATTTAAGCTGCACTTCGATGCCGCCATCGCCTTTGGCAAAACCCTCTGCCGACTGACCGAGGATCAGCTTCACGCCGCGCCGCTTCAGCTCCTCCACAATCGGCGTGGTCATCTCCGCATCCAAGGGCGGCAGCACTTGATCCTGCAGTTCGACCAGCGTCGCTTGCACGCCGCGCCCAACCAAATTCTCGACCAACTCCAACCCGATGAACCCAGCCCCGACCACCACCGCATCCTTGATCCCGCCATCCACCACCGCTTTGATTCGGTCCATGTCTTGCAAGTTGCGCAGCGTGAAAATTCCCGGCAAGTCAATGCCCGGCAAATTCGGCCGGATCGGCGCGGCGCCGGCGCCAGAATCAACTTGTCGTAAGGTTCTTCATATTCGCGGCCGCTGGCCAGCTCGCGCACCTTTCACCCGTTTGTTCTGCCGATCGATGGCTTCCACCGAGGTCCGCGTGCGCACATCCAGCCGATATCGCTCGTGCATCCGCTGCGGGCGTCACGACTAAAAGCTTGCTGCGATCGACAATTTCTCCGCCGATGTAATAGGGCAGGCCGCAATTGGCGAACGAAACGTCTGGCCCGCGTTCGAACATCACAATTTCGGCGTCTTCCGACAACCGCCGAGCCCGCGCCGCCGCCGAAGCACCTCCTGCCACGCCGCCGACAATGACGATTTTCATGTTGCGCCTCCCGCGATTGGTCGTGCAGCCCACAACTTATTTGCAGCAACACGATGCCGATTTGCCATTTGCCGCGCCTGAAGGTGCCGAGGGCACACGATTCCAAGGCATCTTCGCCAACAACATCGCCATGCCGCACGTGTCGGTAATGCCGGCGAACACCAATCCTGCCCCGATCGCCGCCGACAAAATGAACCAATACGGATGGACCAAATAGCCCAGCAGTGCGCCAATCAGCACCAATCCGTCCGGCCGCCATCCGCACCTGCCGCTCCAGCGACACCGCATTCTTGCCGCGCACCACGGGCAATCCCGCCTCCACGCAGCCCGCCGTTCCGCCTGCGACATTAAACACGTTGGTGAATCCGGCCGCGCACAATTGTTCGCACGCCATTTGGCCCCGTCCGCCCTTCTGGCAAATCAGATACACCGGCTCGTCGAGTGAGTGGGCCAATAGCGCCGGGATTCAATTGATCCAGCGGCACATTGCGTGCGCAACCCACGTGCACCGCCCGAAACTCGGCCGGCGTGCGCACGTCGATCAACTCGATCGCTTTGTCGCGGCGAATCAAGTCTTGTAGCTCTTGGGGTGTGATTGTGGCGATCATGGCATCACTCCTTTTCGCGTTTTTTCCCGAAGCGTTTTTCCACGCATTTCAAGATGTCCTGCAAATGCGGCTCGGCGACTGTGTAATACATGAACCGGCCGTCGCGCTTGTGCTTCAAAAATCCGCACCGCTGCATCAGCCGCAGATGCTCGGAGGCCATGTGACTGGGAATGCCGCACGCTTCGGCCAGTTCCCCCACGGTATACCGCCCGCCCAGCAGCATTTGCACGATCCGCAGCCGGTGCGAATGCGCCAGCGTCCGCAGGCATTCCGCCGCTTCCGCCAGGGCTTCTAAATCAGTCAATTTGACTTGTGTCTTGACGGCCATCACCAGGTTCCCCTTCTATATTCAAATATATCGTGATATTGCGATATGTCAATAAGTAAAACCGCCATTTTTGGCCAAATAGCCGGAGGTCAAACGACCTCCGCAAGCCGCAGGGGAATACCCTTAGATAAATTCCGGCTTCGGCGGTTCGGCCACCGCCGCGTCCAACCGCCCATAATCGCGCAACTTCGGGAACAGCCACACGCCGGCCGCCACCACCACCAGCGTCCCCACCCCGCCGCTGACGGCCGAAACCACGGGACCGAACAACTGCGCCACCGTGCCCGATTCAATATCGCCCACTTCGTTGGAAATCGTGATGAACATCCCGTTGATCGCCGATACCCGCCCTCGCAGCTCGTCGGGCGTCAGCAGTTGAATCAGCGATTGCCGCACCACCACGCTGATATTGTCCATCGCCCCGGTCACAAACAGCATCGCCACCGACAGAGGAAACCACCGCGAGAAGCCAAACACAATCGTCGCCACTCCAAACCCCGCGACGGCCGCAAACAAAGCCAGTCCGGCATGCCGCATTGGCTTGAGGTGCGACAGAATAAATGCCATCGCCAGGGCCCCCGCTGCCGGCGCCGCCTGCATGATGCCAAACCCCGTCGCCCCCACGTGCAAAATATCCTTGGCGTAAATCGGCAATAGCGCCACCGCCGCCCCAAACAGCACCGCAAACATGTCCAGCGTGCTGGCTCCCAGGATCACTTTATTGCGCCACACGTACCGGATTCCCACCGCGAGGTTGTGCGCGGTGAACGGCTGTGGCTGCGTGCGTCGGCGTCGATGTCGAATCTGCGATAATAGCGCAAAACCCCAGCGCGAACATCGCATCGCACACAAACACGATGGCCGGCGACCGCGTCAGCGCAATGATCGCGCCGGCCGCCGCCGGCCCCAGCACCGAGGCGAACTGAAACGCCGTGGCATTCCACGTCACCGCGTTGGGAAATACGCGCCGCTTCACCAAGCGTCGGCATCAGCGACGACTTGGCCGGCTGCTGAAAGGACCGCGCCACTCCGGCCACGAACAAGCACACGTACATCAACACGATCGGCGCCTCCATGCGCCGATGACGATCGCCAATCCCGCCGACCCGGCCGAAATGAATGCCAGCGCCGTCATCACCACATCGCGCCGATTGAACCGATCGGCCACGTGCCCGGCGAACACCGCCAGCCCCAGCACCGGCAGCACCTGCACCAGCCCGACCAGCGCCAGCGAAATGGCCATTCCGGTCCGCTCGTAAATTTCCCACCCCACCGCCGCCGACTGCATCTGCAGCCCCAGGATCGACAGAAAATTGCCGCTCATGTACAGCCGAAAATCGCGCACCCTTCAGCGCGGCGTACGGATCATGTTGGGCAGCGGGCGGGTTCGGCGGGATTCGAGGCAGGACGATCCATCGGTCCTGAAGTCTATACGATCGGTCCTGCGCTCTGGGCAGACTATCAATACTCATCCCCGCCGCCGGCCCCCTCATCAAACCGCGGCGGCGGCTTCAGCCCGCGCACCTGCTTGCTGCGCACTTCCTCCTGCAGCTTCTCGATGGCGGATGAGAGCGGCATCGCGCCTTTGTCCCCCTCGATCCGATCACGCAGCGCCACCGTCTCCGCCTCCGCGTCGCGCGGGCCAACCACGAACATGTACGGAATCAACTGCAACTGGGCATCGCGCACTTTCGCGCCGAGTTTCTCCGCGCGGTAATCGCCCGTCACGCGCATTCCGACCGCGTGCAGTTCCGCTTCCACCCGCCGCCCGTATTCCTCGCTCTTTTCGCTCACCGTCAGCACGCGCACCTGCTCCGGCGCCAGCCACAGCGGAAACGCCCCGGCGAAATGCTCGATCAGCACGCCCACGAACCGCTCCAACGAGCCCAACGGCGCCCGATGGATCATCACCGGCTTGTGCGGCTGGTTATCCGGCCCGATGTATTCCAAATCGAACCGTTCCTTGCTCGGCAGATTGTAATCCACCTGCACCGTGCCCAACTGCCAATCGCGCCCCAGGCAATCGCGCACAATGAAATCGATCTTCGGCCCATAAAACGCCGCCTCGCCGCGCTCCACGGTCAAGTGCGGCAGGTTCAAGCTGTTGGCGACCTTGAGAATCGCCTCCTCCGATTTCTTCCACGCCGCCTCGCTCCCCACGTACTTGTCGCTGGTTTGATCGCGGAACCCCAGCCGCACTCGATAGTCCGACAATCCCAGCGCATTCAACACCGTTTGAGTGAAATCGATGCAACCCAAAATCTCGTGCGCTACCTGATCCTCGGTGCAGAAAATGTGCGCGTCGTCCTGCGTGAATCCGCGCACGCGAGTCATCCCGCCCAACTCGCCCGATTGCTCGTAGCGATACACCGTGCCAAACTCCGCCAGCCGCACCGGCAACTCCCGATAGCTGCGCGGCTTGCTCTTGTAGATCATGATGTGGTGCGGGCAGTTCATCGGCTTCAGCAAATACTGCTCGTCGTCCGACATTACGATCGGCTTGAACTGACTGTCGGCGTAGTACGGATAGTGCCCCGAGATTTTGTACAAATCCACCTTGCCGATGTTGGGCGTGTACACCGGCTCATAGCCGCGCTTTACCAGCTCATCTTTCGCAAACTGCTCCAACAGCCCGCGCACAATGGCCCCCTTGGGCAGCCACAAAATCAAACCCGATCCCACCAACGGACTGGTGGCGAACAATTCCAGATGCTTTCCCAGCACGCGGTGATCGCGCCGCTTGGCCTCCTCGAGCGCCGCCAGATAGTTTTCCAGATCTTCCTTGCTAAACCACGCCGTGCCGTACAGCCGTTGCAACTGCTCTCGAGTTTGATCCCCTTTCCAATACGCCCCCGCCACGTGCGTTAGCTTGAACGCCCCGATATAGCCCGCGCTGGGAATATGCGGCCCGCGGCACAAATCGATGAATTCTCCCTGCCGATAAAACGACATCGACTGGTGATCTTTCAACCCCGTGTTGATGTGCTCCACCTTGAACTGCTGCCCCAAATCCTGGCACAGCTTCAGCGCCTTTCGCGCGGCTCTTCCAGCCGCTCGAACGGCTCATCGGCCTTGATGATCTTGGCCATTTCGGCCTCGATCTTCGGAAAATCTTCCTCCGTGAGCGACCGCGGCAACATCATGTCGTAATAAAATCCGCCGCTTACCGTGGGCCCAAACGCCAACTGCACGCCGTCGAACAGCCGCATCACCGCGCGGGCCATCACGTGGGCACACGAATGCCGCATCACGCCCAGCGCAGCGGCATCCTTCTTGGTCAGAATCTTCAGCCCGATCTCCCCCTCAGTCGGCAGCGGAGTATCCAGGCCCACGATTTTGTCGTCGATCACCGCGGCGACGGCGGCTTTCGCCAGCCCCGGCCCGATGTCGGCCGCCACGTCCTTGGCCCGCATGTGTTGAGAATAGGATTTAACGCTTCCGTCCGGCAGTTTGACCTTCAGCATGATGGATGAGATTCCTAAGTCGGCCCAATCGGCACCGTTGGGCTAGATATGGCATCGATACAAAGGACGCCTGTTTTACCTTTCCGCGCCGGTGACTGACGATCTCCGGCAGCACTTCGACAACCCGCAACGTAACAAACCTGCCGCCATTCAGCAAGCGAGCTTGTTAGTCGGTACTTGCACGGCGGCACGTCTCAATTGGAGACTGCTATCGGCACGAAGTGGTTCGCAGCCGCGAAATTGGCCGCTTTTTTTGCTTGCTCTGGGCAGGGCCCCAGTTAATGTTTGGTGATGGGCCAAAGATTCTTCTTTTGAGTAACGGCAACATGCGGCGATCGCATGGACGAACCTCATCAAGACGGCCCGCTGGAAATCGCGCTGGTCGGTGATCTTACGGAAAACGAAGCCGAGTTGACCGACAAATTCCTGTCTGTCGAACCCGGCGGCGAGTGCACGCTGTACATCGATTCTCCCGGCGGCAGCCCCTACTGCGCCATGTCGCTGACGGCGCTCATCATGCTGCGCGGCCTGCGGGCCACCGGCATTGTGACCGGCGAATGTTCCTCGGCCGCACTCTGGCCGTTTGCGGCCTGTGTGCGCCGCATGGTCACGCCCTACAGCGTGCTCTTGTTCCACCCCATGAAATGGCAAAGCGAAGAGCACGTGGGTTTGCACGAGGCCGCCGAATGGGCCCGCCATTTCGAGCAATTGGAAACCGACATGGACCGCTTCCTGGGCGAACTGTTCAGCGGTCAGGCGAAGAATAACATCCACGGGTGGATCGTTTCGTGCCGCTACGTCACGGGACCGGAATTGGCCAAAGCCGGCCTGGCCGAATTGATCGACTTCAAGATGCTCAATATTTTCCGTCGCACCGGCGTCCCGCGGCCGCACACGTACGTGCCCGCCCCCAAACGCGGCATCATGCCCCGCAACATCAAACGCACCAAGCCGCCGCCGCAATAACTCTGCGCCGCCCGCCGCAAATAGCGCGTTACTCGTCCCCCACTTCCACCGTCGCCGTCACTTCCACTGGCCCTGGCCGTGTGCAAACTTCTGCGTTGCAGGCCTGATACCCGACTGTGCATCGCAACTGCATCAGCCCGGGCGCAGCCCGTCCCCATCGAAATCCGCAAGGCACGGTCCCGAATGACCGTGCACGTCCCCCGTGTCGATGTCTTTCCCGTCAGCTTGCAACCACACCGGCTTCTTAAAGATTGAACCCTCGTCGGCCCGCGATGATTCCGCCGCAGCCGTTATTGCCAGGCACAGCAACAGCCACGCCATTTTTTCCCGGCCCATGCCGATACCTCCTGCTTTGCCCGGCTCTGCGTCTCCGCGTCTCTGCGGTTAATCTGACACCCTCAATCTCGAAACGCCGCGTGGCAGTTCGCGCACGCCTTTGTCAGCGCGCCGCTGGCGTGATTTGCCCCCGCGTAATCATCCTTCTTCACTGCGTCGCGCAATTCGACCGCCGATTTCTGCAGCGACTTGGTCATCTGCAGATACTTCTCGTCGTCGGCGTTATCGAAGCCGGGCGCGAAATCACCACCGCCAGCGCCGCCACCAACTCCGCCTCATGCGCCAGTGCCGCCGCGTTGCTTTTCATCTCGGCGGCGCTGCCGGTCCACGGCGCAATGCGCTCCTCGTCCGCAATCTTTAGCCGGACCATCAGTTGCGAAAGATCGGCCACCTTGCCCCAGTCGTTCTTCTGTTCCACGTTCGCCGGCGCCTGCACGTGTTCGCCGCGCAATAGTTCCGCCAGATCGTCGCTGCACGCCTTCGCCTCCTTGAACGTGTTATCGGTGGCGGCTTTGCAGTTGTACCCTGCCTTGGCGAAAATATCCCGCGCCGCCGCCGCGCTGCTTTTCCATTTCACCTCGGCGTCGTAATCATTGATGATCGCAAATACCGCCGCTAACTGGCTCAGCACTTGACGCGCTTTTCGCTGACCGCCGCCTAAGAATCCCTGCCGCGTCTTCACGTCGCTGGCCAATAGCATTCCCAGCGATTTGACTTCGTCCTCCAGCGTGTCGGCGGAAATCACTTTCGACCAGCCGTACGTTCCCCCCGCTTGCCTTCTGCCTGGTCGCCGCCCGCTGCTCCTTCCGCGGCGGCCGATTTAGCTCCCGTGCCCGCCGCGGAGTAGTCGGGCCTGGTGCCAACCAGCGCTTGCGCGCATCGGGAAAGAACACGCCCAGCACCCGATCGTCCCACTTCGCCGGCGGGGGCGCCTGTTTCGCGTTGCTTGTATCCGCCGCACGACCCGCACGCTGGCCGAACGCCGCCATCACGCCAGCGGCGAAAATAATCGCTATCAAAAATTCCGACCGCCGCCGCATCATCACTGCTCCCGAGAGTTCGATCTATCGAAATTCACTGGCTCGCTCACCGCCATTATCCAGTCGCCGTTCGCAGCGTGCAATCGGCGCATCGACTTCCACGAATTGGAAGTGCCACGGCCTGCCGATAAAGCTAGAATAGATCGATCTTTGATCATGCTCACCAGCGCGAACCCCCCACCAACTGCCGCCAATGCTCTTTGCCGCTCACTTGTTTGAAGGTCTGGTGGCCTACGGCTACATCGGGCTGATCTTGTACATGATTCTCACCGGCTGTGGCCTGCCCATGCCGGAAGAGGTGGCCATCATTGCCGGGGCCGCGTTTGCCGCCGCCGATAAATTGGACCCCTGGCTGACGCTCGGCTCGCTGCTGGTCGGCGCATTGTTGGGCGATTGCGTCATGTATTACATCGGCTACCACTTCGGCCGCCGCTTGTTGGAGCAAAACCGCTTCTGGAACAAGCTGATCACCCCCGAGCGCGAGAAAAAAGTGGAAGAGCTGCTCGATCAGCACGGCGTGAAAGTGCTGCTGGGAGCACGCTTCCTGGTTGGCATCCGCGGGCCAATGTATATCACCGCGGGAATTTTACAGGTGCCTTTCAAGAAATTCATCATCGCAGATTTGTTCTGCGCCACCTTCGTCGTAACGCTCTTCTACGGACTGACCTATTTCTACGGTACGCAAATCATGCGCATCGTGCATGAAGGGGAAGGGTGGCTTACGATCGTCGTGCTTACCGGCGTGATCATCGCCGGAGGCGTCGGTCTCTGGTTTTATTTGCGACGTCGAAAAGCGCAAGGGTCGGCTTGACTGCCCGCGCCGTATCAAAACCGTCGGCTCGGTGTTAAAATGAATATCGGTTTCCCGCGACGCTGCCCGGGCCGCGGCGGACCACCGGCTGGCTACTGACCCGCGCCCGTCAACGCCTGCCCGTTGTATTCACTCAGACGTTCTCATGTTCGGTACATCCATGCGGCGATTTTATCTGGCACTGGTCGCTTTAGCTTCTGCTCGCGCCGGCAAACGGTCGCCCGCGCGCAACAGAATCCGGTCGTACCGGTCCAGCATCGCGGCAATAGCCTGCTCCACCAGAGCTGGCTGCGGTTCATCGTCCTCGACGGCCGTTTGGCGGTTAGCGCCGTCTCGGACACCCAGGCGACCATCACCTTGGGAAACGTGCACCAGCATTTTTCAGTCAGCACAAGTCCCAACGGCAACACCGTGCTGGACTACGACTCGAACTCCCCAAGCGAAAAGTTGCAGGTCCATGTCGAAGGCGACGACCAAGCCACCATCCGCCGCCAATACACGGAGCGGACAGACGCAAAATCCGGCCCGGCCGGTCCACCTTCGACTGCGCAAATCGTCGTCGAATTTCTGCAGGTGCCGCAACAGCCGGTCAAGCTCAGCGTCACTGCCGGCGGCGACACCCGCACCGTCGAAGGCGGCTTCCTTGTGGCATTTGCTGATGTTCGAGCCGGAATTATCCAACCGCTACCTGGTGCCGATTCTGGAAAGGTTGCGCCCCGATTGGCAACTCGCGTCCTTTGCGGAGGATCTCAAGCAAACGCTGCTGCAGATCGCCCGCGCCAATCAACCCGCGAACCGGCCGCGATGGGAGGCACTGGTCGCCCAATTGGCCGACGATCACTATGCCGTCCGCGAGCGCGCCGAACGTCAACTGCGTGCGGCGGGCCGCGCCGCGCTGCCATATCTGCAAAGCTTGCAGCGCAGCGATTTGGATGCCGAACAATGGCAGCGTGTCAGCGAAATTGTCGCCGCCTCGAGCGACGACCGCGAAGATACTCCCGAGCGCACCGCCGTGAGGATGCTTGACGATCGCTCTGTCTGGCTGAGTCTTCTTCGCCGACCCGCAGGAATCGACGCGCTGCGTCGCCGCCGATCGGCTCGAGCGCACTGGTCGGCGCGAAGCTCGACTTCGATCCCGCCGCCTCGCCGGAGGTTCGCAGCCGGCAACTCGCCGCCTTGCGCGCCAGGTTCCTCCCTAAGAAGTGAACCGGCTGGCGCGTTGCTAGCAAAACTACGCAGCCAATTTCTGTGCCACCTGCTTTCGCGATGACAGCGGCTCGAATTTCCGGCAGGTCGCCCAATAATGCCGTCGCCAAACTTTCTCTATCCTCGGCGGCCCCCTCAAGCCGAATTACCCCTATAGCCGCCAAGAATTGACGGCTGCTTTTTCAGGGGGGGACATGGCAACAGGTTTCCAGCCGGCTGGGCCCGCGCCACGCTTTCCGCCGCGACGCACCAGCCCCACGCCGCCGCATTTTTGCGGCCCAGGGTTCTGCCCCTGGCGCTGACGATGCTGCTCGTCGCCGGTTTGCCACTGGCTGTTTGTTTGCCAGGCTCGGCCGCCGAGCAGGAAATCAAAGCCGACACCAGTCGCTCCGCCCGCGACGACGCCCTGCGCAACATCCCGCTGGACAAGTTCGCTCCCGACGCGCGGGCAAAAGTCACGGCGGTTTTGAACAACACCACCATCTTCCGGCGTTTGCCCGTGCAAGTGGTCGAATGCGAACCGGAGCTTTTTCAATTTCTGGTCCGCCAGCCCGAAGTGGTCGTGAATATTTGGCAGATCATGGGCGTGAGCAACGTGTCGATGGATCGCCCCGACGACGTGCACTTTCGCTGTGCCGACGGCGATGGCACCACCGCGCACGGAGAGTTTGTCTTCCGTAATTTCGATACGCACATACTTTACGCCGAAGGCGTGTACGAAGGTCCGCTATTTCCTCGCCCCGTGCGCGGCCAGGTGGTTACGGTGCTTGAAAACCGCCGCCATTCGCGAAACCAACGGCCGCTATTATGTCACCGCCCGGCTCGACACCTTCTTGCACGTCGACAACGTCGGCGTGGAAATCATCGCCAAAATGTTCCAAGGCTGGCTGGGACACACCATCGATCATAACTTCGGCGAAGCCGTGGCATTTTTAGGCAGCGTTTCGCACGCCGCTGAAAACAATCCCCAAGGCATGCACCGCCTGGCGGCCAAATTGAACCATGTCGACCCCCATCACCGGCAGCAATTCGTTGCCTTGACCGATCAAGTCGCCGAAAAAATGTCCGGCATGCAACTGGCCGACAGCGACGATCCCGCGCTGGCAAAAGTGCTGACGGCCTCCGGCGGTCAATCCAAATAGCGCGGCAAATAGCCGGGGGAAACGCCCCCCTGAGAATCACCAATTCGCATTCACGCCGCCGCCCCGCCGTGCATTTGCCCCGCCAACATGCGATACTTCGCGCGCACGCCCTGATGAATCCACACCAGGTACACGTTGGCCCCCAGCGAAGCGAATAATCCCAAAAGCGCCAGCACCAATATTCCCCACGGCTTGGCCGCCGATCGCGACGGATTGTTGGCATTTCCCTCTCCGTCGCCTGCCGACTCCGCTGCGGTGGGCATGCCCGCCTCAACCGTCCGGCGATCCAATCCATGCTCTCTCGTCGTCGCGGCGATCGACGGACTTTCCTTCGCCTGCCGCTGTTTTTCGGCTTCCCGCGGAGTTCTTTCGTCAGCCGCAAGTTGGTTCGACGAAATGTTCTTCACCGGCCCGGTTTGAAAAAACGGCAGCGGCGGCACCGGGTGGGATGAGTCCAACAGGGGCGGCGCCGCAGACGAGCCGCTTGCCGCGGTTTCATCTTGATCCGACGTGGCCTTTCTGCTGCGGTTGGCCGAACGTCTCCGGCGGCGCGGGCGGGTTCTGCTCGGTCGTAGACTGCCCAGCCGCAGGAGGCGCCGCTTGGGCAACCGACGGACCGGTCATGTCGCCTTGGTTGGGCAATTTGTCCGCTACCGACCACGATGTGGATCCGCCGGATATCGCGCAGCCCCGCGGGCACGTCACTGCTAAACCCCTCTTGGCGGAAAGAATCGATCAATTCCGGCTCGACCTGCACAATGTATTCGATGCCTCCGCCGCCAAGTGTTTGCCAACCAAATTCAACCGCCCCGGCGCGGGCAACCATCGAAAGAAGTGCTAACGCAGCAAGGAAAAGGCGGCGCATTTTCTGGCATCCTTGTCACATAAAACTAATGGATTTCGTAATCACAGCAACCTAACTCTTGCGGTACGCTATCCGCAACCGCGATTCAATTTCCTGCAAAGGGCAGGGGGCCACCCGTCGCCAGCCGCTTAATGACCGCCCCCGATATGCCACACATTTTTGCCCCTGGCGTCCTTACGGCTTGCGTCTTTTGGGTGGTCGTATGGTATAATCGCCCTAGCGGGGCAGCATTTCTCTGCGGAACAGAAAACAGGCGATTTCGCGTCGATCTTCCGATCAATAGCACCGGCGTTCTTGGGCCAAATCGCCCAAGTGCGGCCATGATCCAGATCCGACATAAAGCGACAGGCGCCGTCTTGCTGGAAATGGATGCCCCCTCGTTGGCCGGCGCCAAACTTTCGGGTGCCAAGCTACACGGCGCGAGCTTGCAGGGGCTCGATCTGCGCACCGCCAACCTCGGCAATTCCGACCTGCGAGAATGCGATTTGCGCGGCGCCAATTTGGCCGAGGCCAACCTCAACGCCACCGCCCTGGATGGCGCCAATGCTTCCCAGGCCAACTTTCAGCGGCGCCGACATGACCGACGCCAAGCTGGTCGGCGCCGATTTCTCCGGCGCCAACCTCCACCGCGTGCATTTGCGATACGCCAAGCTGGCCGGCGCGAATTTCGCCGGCGCCGACCTGTCGCAAGCCGATCTCAGCATGGCCGACCTGCGCGCAACATGAAAATGGCCAATCTCCAAGAGGCCGATCTCCGCGCCGCCGATCTCACCAATGCAAACCTGATGGGCGCAAACCTGGAAAACGCCAATCTCAAAGGCGCCAATCTCAACTGTGCCATCATGGCCCGGGCAAAACTGAACGGTTCGATCGACGTCATGGGCCGCCGCACCGTGGTCGCCGCCACCACCACCGCAAAAACCGCCCCCGCCAAGTCCAATAAGTCGTGGTGGCAAATCTGGGGCTAACGGACTAACGCCTGATGGTAACTGGCGTCATAATAGCCGGAGGGCAACGCCCTCCGGAGCGCCACGAACCGACAATCCATCGCCTCATCCCTTCAACTAACGGCGGCGTCAAATACTTTCCATGTCCTTCGAACAACTCTGGGCTCCCTGGCGACTGGCCTATGTCACCGGTGAAGACAAACCGTCGCCGCCTGGAAAGCTGCGCGAGCCTGGCGTGGCAGACGGGCGCCGATCAAACCTGCTTCCTGTGTCGCGCCGCCGCCGACAGTTCACGCCGGAAGGGCAGCGTGAAAACCTCGTGGCCCACCGCAGCCAACGCGCCATCGTCGTCCTGAATCGCTATCCCTATAACAACGGCCATTTGCTCGTGGCCCCGGTGCGTCATCAGTCGCGCTTAAACGATCTAACCGCCGAGGAACACGTCGAGCTGATGCAGCTTCTAGCGCGCCTGTGCAGCGCGCTGGAAAAGATGATGAAGGCCGAAGGCTTCAACATCGGCCTGAACTTCGGCAAAGTGGCCGGCGCCGGCTTGCCCGGCCATCTCCACTGGCACATCGTGCCGCGCTGGAACGGCGACACCAACTTCATGCCCGCCCTCGCCGCCGTGCGCGTCATCCCCCAAGCCCTCGAAGCCCTGCAAGATTTACTCCGCCAAGAGCTTGGCGCTGACTAAGACTCTCCTCTTCTCATTTTCTCCTCTTCTTCGCTTTACGCCCGCAACGTCGCCCCGTGCGCTTTGCCGCACGCCGCCACAATCTCGATCGCGCACCTGGTCGGCCTCGGCATTCGTCAGCGTTCCATCGCCGCGGCGCAGAATGATCGTCAGTAATTGGCTCTTCTTTCCCTGCCCAAGCCGCTTCGCATCTCGATAAGTGTCGCGATATTCGATGTTCTCCAGCTCCTGACCCGGCGGCAGTGCGAACCGTCGCCGCCAAATCCGCCCAACGCACTTTCTCATCCACCACCAAATTCAAATCTCGTGAAACCGCCGGATACGGCGAAAGCTCCTTCGATTTCGGAATCAAATCGGCAATCTCCTCCAGCACCGCGGTATTCAATTCCGCCACGGTGGTCGGCTCGCGCAATTCAAATTTCTTGAGCGCGGCTAGCGCTCACCTCGCCAAGATATCCCAGCCGCTTGCCGCCGACGCGCAGCTCGCACGCCCGGCCCAGTTGGAATAATTCGTGCCGATAATCGGCCGCCTCTAATACTGCGGCCGGGTTGAGCCGCGCCACGATCGCCTCCACAATTCCCTTGACCGCCAAAAAATCCCCGCGGCTGCTAATTCCCAACAGCAACGCTTCCTCAGGTAAGGAGTCTTTCTTCGGCAGATAAACGCGCGCCATTTCGAACAATTCGATCCGCGGATTGCCCACTGCTTCGTTGTTCTTTCGCGCCAACAGCAAACTGGGAATTAAGCTCCGCCGCAGTCGATCCGCCCGTCGCAGTACCGGCGTTGCCGACACCAAGGCCTGCGCCTCGGTCCAAGGGCTGAATGCCTCGGAGGCCGCCTCTTCCACCAGGCTGATCGTCATCGCCTCGTCCAGGCCCCCGGCCACCAGTGCCTCTCGCACTTCCGCCAGCACCCGATCGCGCTGGGTGCGATGGCTGCTGGCCATCGGCACGCTTACGTCTTCCGGAATGGCATCGTAACCATGGATGCGCCCGACCTCCTCCACCAGATCGATCTCGCGGGTCAGAGTCGCGCCGCCAACTCGGCGGCACAACCTCGACTTGCTTCGCATCGCTGCGCACTTCGTGCATTGCCCAGCGCCGTCAGGATTCGCCGCACTTCCGCCGCGTCGACTTCAATGCCAAGAATCCGCTTCAATTGCGAGAGCCTCAGCACCACCGGCTCGCGCTTCGGCTGTCTGCCGGCCCACTTCGATCACGCCCGATGCCAATTCGCCGCCGGCCAATTCCAAAATCAACTGGCAGCACCTGCGGCTGGCCCAATCCACGCCTTCTGGATCCAGTCCGCGCTCGAAGCGATACGACGAATCGCTGTGCAGCGCCAGCTTGCGGGCCGTATTGCGAATCGAAATCGGGTCGAACTCGGCCGCCTCGATCAGCACGTCCTTGGTGGCCGCAGTCACTTCGGTGTTCGCGCCTCCCATCACGCCGCCGAGCCCGACCGGCCGGCTGCGATCGGCGATCACACACATGCCCGGCTCCAGCTCGTAGGTCTTGTGATTGATCGCCTCCAGCTTTTCGCCTTTGCGCAGGCTCGCGCACGACGATCTCCCGTCCGTCGAGCTTGGCAAGATCGAACGCATGCAGCGGCTGACTGCATTCCATCAGCACGTAATTGGTGATGTCCACCACGTTGTTGATCGCCGCGATGCCCAGCGTGGCCAGCCGCTCGATCATCCATGGCGGACTGGGCTGCACTTTAATTCCCGTGATCACCCGCGCCGTATAGCGGTAGCACAGGTCAGGGCACTGGAGCGTTACCTTCGTCAGCGCACTTGCCGCGGTTTTACCTTGCAGCGGCTGCGGATTCGGCGTTGTCAGCGGCAAGCCAAACACCACGGCAGCCTCGCGAGCAATGCCCAAATGACCAAGGCAGTCGGGCCGATTGCTGGTCACTTCCAGATCGATGGCCAGATCGTTGCCGACGCTTCTTCGTTTCCTCGTGATTCAACCCGGCCAGCATCAGCCGCCGCTCGAATTCCTCCGGCGGCATCGCCAGCGGCACGTAATCTTTCAGCCAGTTCCAGGAAACGAGCATGGGTTAGCACCGGCCGCAATGCCGGCTGATCTGCGCAATGGATTTGAAACCCGCGAATCACATTCCAGAATTCACAATCGCGGCAGTTTAGTCGATCCAGCCGGATCATTAAAGCGGACTGAGAACACCAGGAAGGTGGCTCATAAATGCTGTAGGTTGTCCTGTCGCCAGCAAGTACAATCCGCCTCTGCTTCGTGGCACTTGAACAGGGAGGTTCAAGATGATCTGCCGGATCTTTGGTTGGCTCATCGGCGGCGCAGGGCCAAGCACGCTCCAGCATGCCCTGGTGGGCATCGCCTGCCTGCTGACTTACGACGCCATTTCGCGCTGGCGAAAAGCTCGGCATGCTCGAATCGCCGCCCGGCGAATGCGCAAGCATTGCAGAAGTTGAACATCGCCGCGCCGCGTAAGAAATCGCAATTCGCTGGAGCCGCACTAACCTTCCCTGGCCGCCCCGTCGCTGCGCCCGAACACCATCCGCCCTGCGCTGGTTTGCAGCACGCTGGTCACGGCCACGCGCACCTGGCGATTGACGTGCTCGCGCCCGCCTTCGACCACCACCATCGTGCCATCGTCCAAGTAGCCCACGCCTTGCCCCGCTTCTTCTCCCGGTTTGACGATCCGCACCTCGATCGACTCGCCCGGCAGGAACACCGGCTTGAGCGCATTCGACACATCGTTCAGATTGATCACTCCTACGCCGTGCAGCTTGGCCACCTTGTTCAGGTTGTAATCGTTGGTGATTACTTTGCCGCTTAAGTGCTTGGCCAACAGCACCAACTTCATGTCGACCGGCTGGCCCACGAACTCCGGCAAGTCGCGGTCGAAAATCTGCAAGTCGATTTTCGGATTGGCGCGCAGCCGATTCAGCACGTCCAGGCCGCGCCGCCCGCGGCTGCGACGCAGCTTATCCGCGCTGTCAGCAATTCCCTGCAGCTCCGCAATCACAAACCGCGGCATTACCAGTTGGGTATCCAGCACTTCGGTTTCCACCACGTCGGCAATCCGCCCGTCGATCACCACGCTGGTGTCAAGTACGTATGGCCGCCGGCCTTTCACTTCCTTGGCGAATTCGACGTAGGGAATAATGAAGCGGAAATCGTCCTTGGTTTGGATCAACAGTGAAATGCAGGTGTAACACAACACCGTGCCTACCCCCAAAAGCACCCAATAAACCACCTGTTGGGCCTTCTGGTTGAGCGGGTTGCTGACGTCAGGCAAAAGCGGCGTCAGCGCCAACCGCACCACGTATGTCAGCAGCACCCCGACCAGCAGGCCGAAATACACGGCTGTCAGGGTTTCCAGCCGCTTGCGGCGAATCATTACATCCAAGGTAATGATCGTACTGCTCACGATCAAACACGCGCCGATCACCAACCAGGGAATCCAGGAGGGTTGCTGCGGCAAGATCGTCGAGTTGATCAAACCAACTCCCAACCCGACCGCCACCATCACAAACAGCGATCGTAGCACGATTAGCGCGGCAGTAGGCATTTACGCATTCTCGCGGCGGCATTTCAATTGCAGGGCCACTTCGAAAAATTACGTCCTGCGACCTTCATTGGCCCATTGATATTACAATTCTAGCAGACGAATACCGCCTCACCTAGTCGCGGCATCTGTCCGTGGTTGCTCCGTAGCGGCGCTGATGAACACTCGGCACTAGTCGCCCAAGGTGAGTTTGGCCGCCAGCCCGACCAACAGCACGAGAATTGCCGTAATCAGAGGCACGCCCAACAAACATTCAGCCATACCGCGCATTTGTAGCACCATGGCTGACGGTCACAAAAGGGGCGATTCCTCCCCAGAGTCGCTGCGAAAACACCCGGTCAAACCCCCGGCGTAGATCGCCCTGGCAGCAGCCGAAATCCAGTTACAGCAGAACTGCTATTGAGCCCGGCGGCGGAACATGTTGTCGGGCATTTGTCGCTCGACGGCCCGCCCGTATTCTTCCAAACGTGCGCCGCTGGCCTACCGAGTGCCAAGGGGCCACGTCGGTCAATTCCGGCATGATTTCCAGCAGTTGGTTGCACAGCATTTGCAACAGCCGCTTCAGCGACGGTGTATTGGCCTTTTCGACGATGGCCGCCACCGTCTTCATCACCTTCACCATCCGCGCCCGCTCCATCACCGGCGGCGAAAGCGGCGCGTTGCAATCGACCAGCAATTCCGAGATGGGAACTTCCAGCACTTTTTGCCACTCGTAAAGCACGCTCAGCGGCAAGTCGGAGGTTTCGTCTTCCTGCTGCCGCACCACCGATATTTCGGTGTTCAATCGCCGGGCTACGTTGCGCAGCGAAATCCCCTGTTGCCGTCGCACCGTTGACAAGCCGATGCAAGGGCCTGCTGCGAACTGGCGTCAGCTCCATTTCCCGCATTGGCTGCCGCATTCGAAGATGCCGGATCCCATTCTGCAATGCTCATGGCCCACCTACTCCTGGATGTAAATCAAGCTGACCAACTATTGTGTTTCAACGATGCCGCAATCGAAGTGCAAACACAAGCGCCTGGGCAGGCGCAACATCACCGCGCTGCAAATTATTCCCCCCAGACATTGCCGGAAAGGAATTGCCTCTTTCTCCCTCTAGCGCAATCGGAACCGAATTAGATTTCGTTCCCTCCCCGACTTGTCTTGCAGGCTTCCAGCCCACAAGCCTAACCCACGTTGTCAATCCCCCGAGCCCGCCACCAACAGATTTTATTTTTTCTCTGCGATTGGCACGTTGCTGCAATTGAATCGTCAGCCACGCTTGCCCAAAGAAGCCGTTCGCATTCAACCGTTGATGGGTTTCACCTCCACAATCGCTGTGATCTAGATAAGTTTGCGATTGACACCCCCGATCTTAATCCGCTCCACCACGGTTATCAAGCCTCTCCGCAGCGAATTATTCTCCGCAAAAACGCCGCCGTCTTAATTTTCTTCCCGAAAATGGTAGGCATGCAAGAAAAAGACAGGAGATCTTCCAGTTCTCGGGTGATTTTTTCACTTGGCCCCAATTCTGTGCCGGAAATGCGGTCCAGCGAATCGCCTTTCACTCGGCCGCGGCTAAAGGCGGCTGCTCGCTGGCCGCAATCGGTTTGCTGCGCAAGATGCTGCTCCAACTCCAAGCCCCCGGTTCGTCGATCGCCGCCGCCAAGGGCACGGCCAACAGCCGCGCCGCCAGCGCCAGCGCAAACATCGCCACGTACGGATTGACGTCGCCCACCCCATCGCTCCATCGCTCTGGTATCGGCCAGCCAATCGAACAAAAATCCGCCGGCAATCGTCGCCGCCGCATGGCACACGCTGCCCAGCGCGTCGGAGGCTGCCACGTACGGCGACTTCTCGCGATCCGGCGGCGACGGCGCAGCCAACAAAAAACTTAACGCCTTGCCGGTCGCTCCCAAATCGATCGCCAGATACACAACCAGTGCGACGATCGTCATGGCATAGGCCGCCGACCAGATTTCCGCGTTGACCAATCCCAATCGCAGCGCGCGGCGACGCTCCTGGGGCGCAAGTCGGTCCGCATGGTCGCCCCCGGAAATTTTCAACGACGCTCAAGAGGAGAGCCGCAACTATACCAGCCACTCTGCCGCATGACCATCACCGGCCGCGCGATTCTTCAATCAATTTGGCTGCCCCGTCGGCAATCAATTGCTCGGCCACTTGCCGGCCAATCTGCATCGCATCGGCTGCATTTCCCAACAATTCTGCCGCTAGCCGCCGCTTGCCGTCGGTCGAAAGCACGCAGGCAGAAAGATGCAGTCGGCCGTCGTCCTCCACGCGTCCCCACGCGCCAATCGGCGCCAAACATCCTCCGCGCAGCGTTGCCAGCAGCGTGCGCTCCGCCGATACGCCTTGGTGCGATGCAAGATCATCCAGTTGCGCCACTGCCTCACGCGTCGCATGATCGCCCGACCGCGTTTCAATTCCCAACGCTCCCTGGCCGATCGCCGGCAGCATCACTTCGGGCGAAAATACCTCGGCAATCTGCTCCGTGAGCCCCAATCGTTTCAAGCCGGCTTCCGCCAGAATCAAAGCGTCGAACTGCCCCTCGTGAAGTTTTCTCAATCGCGTATCGACGTTGCCTCGCACGTCGACCATTTGCAGCTCCGGCCGCGCATGCAGCAATTGGCTCCGCCGCCGCAGGCTGCCGGTGGCCACCCGCGCCCCTTTGGGAAGCTCGCTGAATCGCTTTCCATCGCGACTAATGAGTACGTCGTGCGGCGATTCCCGTTCCGGCACGCAAGCCAGTGCCAGCCCGCGCACCTCCTCCGTCGGCAGGTCTTTCAGGCTATGCACGGCGACGTCGATTCGCCCGTCCAACAGCGCCTTTTGGAGTTCCTTGGCAAAAACTCCACCGGTGCCTATCGATTCGATCGGACTGGTCGGCTGCTGATCGCCCCGCGTGGAAATAGTGACCAATTGGCACTGCGTTCCCAACGCCGTCAATCGCTGCGCCACCCAATTGGCTTGCCAGCTAGCCAGCGCGCTGCCACGCGCGTCCCGATCCGAAGCAAAGATTTAGTCATTCAATCGTTCATTCATTTAGACATTCAGTCATTCAGACATTCCTCTTTGCGACTCGGCGGTTCCGTGATTGACCGGGGTCGCCACGCCGCCAGGCAGCTGCTGTGCCGGCGCCACGACTCCGCAACTGATGATGAATTGCAGCGCTTGATCGATCGTCATGTTCAAGTCGTGCGTTTTGCTCTTGGGCAGCATCACCGGCTTCACCGTAAACAGCGCCGGCGACGTTGGCAGCATCACCGTCACGCACGGCTCGTTGGCCGCCGCGCTCACATCCTGCACCGCCTCACCCATCACCAATCCGATGCTCCACAAGCCCGGCCGCGGGTACTCGATCGCCACCACGCGCTTATATTCCACAATCTGGCTGTCGCCGAACACAAAACTCGTGACTTGCTTGACCGACGAATACACCTTTCGCACCAACGGCAGCCGCAGAATGCCCCAATCGAACAGCCCGCTGATCTTTCCCGCCATGAATTTCCCCAGCACGTACAACAGCAGCACGAACACGCACAGGAAAACCGGAATCACGACGCTCGGCTGCAAATACCGCGATTCCACATACCGGCGATAGGCATCCCCGCTGGTGGCCGGCACGGGAGGCGTATATTGCCGCAACCAGTCGACTACATCGACGGGAATGTATTCCCCGCTCTCCAAGCGGGCAAACTGACGGTCGGCGGCCGCCCCGGGCGGCTCGGCCCGCACGTCGGCGATTTTCCACACCACCGCGTCGCGCGCTACCACCGTTAACGGCTGCAGCACGTAAGCATCGATGGTGTTGACCACCCATAGTAGAATGACGACCGTCAATATGGGCGGCAGCAAAAACGTCAGTCCGCGCAGCACCCCGCGGCGAAAACTGCGCGTCTTCGAGCGAACACGTCGTGGAGCATGCGGATCCGCCATAGCACATCAATTCTACCGCCGAGGCGCCCAGACTGGCCACTACAGTCACTCACAAGTCACTGGATCGGTGGCAAGCTAAAAACACCCAGGGCTGAGTTGCACTGGGTGTTCCTGCGCTGGAGCCATCATTCCAAGAAATCTCATGCTGCTCCGATCTCCACCGATCGAGCACCGCGGCCGGACTGGAGCTGTTCCCAGCTCCTGCGGAAATCAACGCGCAGCTGGCTGATCCGGCCGGGGCTCACACCGAACTGCCGCGCCACCTCAGCGGTTGGCTCCCCCAGGGCCAGCACTGCGCAATCCGCCGATTCTGCGGCGACAAGGCGTGAAACCAGGCCGCCACGTCAATGCGGGCAGCCGCCGTCTCGGCCGGGCCGGAGCGGTGGTCTTCCACAAGCAATTGACTCCATTTTCCTGTCTGGTCATCACGCTGATCGAGCCGCTCGATGGTCAGAATATGAGCCCTGCGCACAGGGGGACAGGATGTCATGCACGTTCAGCCGGCCGCCTACGCGCCGCCCGGCACGGACCTGACGGATGGCAAACTGTGCCAAAGGGGTCGAATATGCCAAGATCGATTTGCCTCGGCGCACGAGCTGGATGAACGCGCAATAGGCGTTGGCTATGACTTCTTCCGTCAGCTCCCCGCGAGCTTCGGCACTTATGCTACGAAATGCGAATGCCGCCTGCTGCTGGATCCCGGGCAACAGTTTTAGAAACTTTTCATGTACGGATTCAGTTGAGCGGACCACGGAACTGGTTTTTAACGGCGCGATCATGAGGACACCTCCAAAACGATGGAGGACCGCCCCCCGGGGCGGTCCTGTTAGTAAAAACAGAACCGCCCCAGCAACCGCGCCGGGGCGTTCACTTACTTCAAGCATCCGCACGAGAGCTGTGCGGTGCTATGACTGACGGTCAACGACTAGTGATCCTCTGGTAGTAAGATGCAGGTGGAGGCTCGTCGGCCGTCGTCGCCCACCGCCTCTGTAATCAACCAGATTTTCACGCCTAACTGCGTCTGATCGACAGAGAGCAATCTTGCTCCGGTGTGCAGCGCCTCCTCGTTGGCACGCGGGTTGTCCTGGCTCACGATTCCCCAGTCGCCAGTCAGGTGGCGATGGAGGAACTCGCGTGGCCCCTGCCTGGATTCCTCCAAGGCTCGGAGAGCGGGTAGTGTCGCAACGATGCGACCAAGGCTGAATTTGTTCATGTGGCCCTTTTGTTCTTGTGGTTGTGTGTCGGCGCAAGTTTGCTCTGATCACTGCTAATGAAAAACGCCCTGGGTACATCCACGGTGAGGCGGGTGTATCCAGGGCGTGCGGCGCGATAGTGGCCGGCTCGAAGCTAGCCCGACTCTCCAAGGCTTATGGCACAGACTGCGTGAATATTTAGTGCTTGCCCGGCGATGCGGTTGTTTTCGCGTCAGAGAACGACCAATTGTTGCGCCAACCTGGCCTATGTATGTCTGGCTGGCACGATTTGCAAACGCACATATTCTGGCGGCATCCCATTCCTTTCGCTAACCACGGGTTTCCCGGTTAGGCGCGTCGTCGTGTGTTGATGGGAATCCTTCAGATTTCATGCGTTAGTCTTTGGGCCAGTCGCCAGCCTGTTGCGGCACTGTACAGCGCAAACACCATCCGCCGACCGCGGGCGCCAATCGGCGCCGACACTCGCCGCACAAAGCAATGTCGTCGCTTGCGGCCGCCAGGTCTTCGCCGCACAAAGCGCACTGGGCAGGATAAACCAACTCCAGCAACACACGCGCGGTTTGTCGCCACATGCTTTGCCACCGCGATGCTGCTAGGTTCGCCTGCGCACTCATGGCTCGACCACGCCGGGAAATTGGATTTCGCCGCGACCATCATATCGCCCAACATTCGGTCTTGCACGCACCGGTGGTCGCCGATCGGCCTTGACCCACTTTTCGTAATTCCCCTATCGTTGCATGTGGCCGTGTCAATCGGCGTTCAGCGTTCGTAATTCATCGCGCGTCGTTTCTCTTAATGTTCATCCTCGATCGCTATCTGCTGCGCCAGTTCGTGCAGATTTTCCTGATCTGCTTTTGCAGCCTGTTTGGCCTGTATGTGGTGATCGATGCCTTCGGCAAAATCGAGGAATTCATCCGCTACGCCAGCGATCACGGCAGCCTGTGGGCGATCATGGGCCAATATTACGGCTACAGCTCGTTGCCATTTTTCGATCGCACCAGCGGAATCCTTACGCTTATCGCCGCGATGTTCACCGTGGCCACCTTCCAGCGATTCAACGAAATGACCGCCTTGCAGGCCGCCGGCATTC
This sequence comes from Pirellulales bacterium, assembly GCA_963773925.1. GTDB lineage: Bacteria > Planctomycetota > Planctomycetia > Pirellulales > JADZDJ01 > CAVRAW01. The sequence continues at coordinate 151,537 of CAVZDC010000014.1, read as the reverse complement.
CCAAATGGCGCATTCTCAAGCCCGTGATCTTGGCCGTCGTATTCATCACGGTGGCGGCCGCAGTGAATCGCGAAGTGGTCATCCCCGCCTCTCGCGAGCATTTCACCCGCAGCGCTCAAGATCTGGGGGGCGACGTTGCCCGAAACCTCGAACCCCGCCGCGACAACAAAACCGACATCCTCATTCGTGGCCAGCATACCTTCGCCAATCAACAGCGCATCGAAAAGCCGGCGTTCATCGTGGTCTCGCCCGAGCTCAGCAAGTACGGCAAGCAACTGGCGGCCGCCAACGCGTATTACCTGCGTGCCAACGCCCAGCATCCCGAGGGCTACCTGCTAAAGGGAATGACGTCGCCGAAAGACCTGGCCGGCAAGCCCTCGCTCTCGCTCGATGGCCAACCCGTCGTGCTTACGCCCTACGATCATCCCTGGCTGGCGACCGAAGACTGCTTCATCGCCAGCGGCATTTCCTTTGAACAACTTGCCTTCTCCGACGATTGGCGCCAAAACGCTTCGCTGCCGGAATTGATCGCCGGCCTGCGAAACCCCAGCCTCGGCCTGGGGTCCGACGCCCGCGTGGCCATCCACTCGCGCATCGTCCAGCCGTTTCTCGACATCAACCTGCTGTTCCTCGGCCTGCCGCTGCTGCTGTCGCGCAGCAATCGAAATCTATTTCTGGCCATTGGCCTGTGCGTGGGCCTGGTGGTCGGATTTTACCTCGTCGTGCTAGGTTTCCAGTATCTCGGATCGAACTACCTGATCAGCCCCGCGCTAGCCGCCTGGTGCCCGCTGATGATTTTCGTCCCGATGGCCGTCGCCATGAGCGACCCGCTGCGAGAATGAAGCAGAACGAAACGGTAAACGCTAAATGATAAATTTGATTCTAAGCACGATAATATTGATTAAGGCAATGCACTTCCATTTAGCACTTATCGTTTAGCATTTATCGTACGCGTTGGAGCGTGCTGTCATGTCCTCGGCAGGCACACATCCCCCCTGGGTCGACGGCCTCACCATTCCGCAAGTGCTCGATCGCACCGTCGAGCGCTTCGGCCAGCGCGATGCCGTCGTCTTTCCGCGTCTGGCGCTGCGATGGAATTATCGCCAGTTCGCCGACCAGGTCGATCAGGCGGCCCGAGGCCTGCTCGCGCTGGGCATCCAGCGCGGCCAGCACGTGGCCATTTGGTCCACAAATGTGCCCGAGTGGGTCGTCCTCCAGTTTGCCACCGCCCGCATCGGCGCCGTGCTGGTGACTATCAACCCGGCGTATCGCGCTTTTGAGTTGGAATATGTGCTGAAGCAAAGCGACGCCGTCGCGCTGGTCCTCACCGACCGCTTCAAATCCTCCGATTACTTCGCCATGCTCACCGAAGTCTGCCCCGAAGTCGGCGGCGCGACGAGCAATACTTCTGCCTTGCACCTTTTGCAATCGGCTCAGTTCCCTAAGCTCCGCTATGTGATCGCCATCAAAGGATCCGCACCAGCCGGTGCCATGTTGTGGCCCCAGTTATTGACGCTGGGCGACAAGATACCGCTCGACGATCTCGCACCGCCTCCGCCGCGCTGGGCCCCAACGATCCCATCAACATCCAATACACCTCCGGCACCACCGGCTTTCCCAAAGCCGCGATGCTCAGCCACCGCAACCTGCTGCTGAATGTCTTCTACAGCGGCGCCTGTCAGCGGCTCTCCGAAATCGACCGCATCTGCATCCCTGTGCCGTTTTATCACTGCTTCGGCTGCGTGCTGGGCACGCTGATGGCCGCCACCTACGGCGCAGCCATGGTCGTGCCGGCCGAATCGTTCGACCCCGCCGCCACGCTGGACGCCATCGAGCAAGAACATTGCACGTCGCTCTACGGCGTGCCCACCATGTTCATCGCCCAATTGCACGATCCCTCGCTTCCCAAACGGAATCTGAAATCGCTGCGCACCGGCATCATGGCCGGCAGCCCATGCCCCATCGAAACCATGCGCGCCGTCGTCAACACGATGGGCTGCCGCGAAATCACCATCGGCTACGGCCAAACCGAAGCCTCGCCCATCATCACGCAAACCCGCACCGACGACCCCATTGAACTGCGCGTCGAAACCGTCGGCCGCCCGCTGCCCGACGTCGAAGTCAAAATTGCCGCGCCCGGCGATGGCCACGCGCTGCCCGACAATCAGCAAGGCGAGCTCTGTGCCCGCGGCCACGTCGTGATGCTCGGCTACTACAACAATCCCCAGGCCACTCGCGAAGCGATCGATTCCGAGGGCTGGCTGCACACCGGCGATCTGGCCGTGCGCCTGCCATGCGGCTATTACAAAATCACCGGCCGCATCAAAGACATGGTCATCCGCGGCGGCGAGAACATCTATCCCCGCGAAATCGAGGAATTCCTGTTCACCCACCCCGCCGTGGAACAAGCCGCCGTGGTCGGCGTGCCCGATCCAAAATTCGGCGAGGAGCTATGCGCCTGGATCAAGCTGAAATCGGGCTATGTTCCCTCTCCCTCTGGGAGAGGGCAGGGTGAGGGTGCCGTGCAAATGGTCACCGAAGAAGAGATCCGCCAATTCTGCCGCGACAAATTAGCCCACTACAAAGTGCCGCGCTACGTGAAATTCGTCACCGAATTCCCCCAAACCGTGACCGGCAAAATCCAAAAATTCAAAATCCGCGAGCAAATGCGCGACGAGCTCGGCCTGGCGGAACAAGAAACGGCGTAGCCGTCGTCTCGTGGGACGAACCCAAGCATCTATGCCGCGGCGTCGTCATGGAGTTCCCAGCCGGGAAACACCAACACGCCCGGATGACACTTCAGCGCCCGCGCCAAAACCTTGCGCGCTCGACGCCCAGCGACACTCGATTGTTTTCAATTGCCGAAATCGTGGCCTGCGGGATCCCAGTGGCCTTGGCCAGTTGGTTCTGGCTCAGTACTTGCAGTTCGCGAATGATCCGCACCGACTCCCCGACCGAAACTTTAATTCGCTTTTTTGCAGGCCGATAATTCTCTCATCATTTACTATCTCCGGTAATCGTGCGGCGTAATCGTGGCAACTTGAATCAGCACTTCGGCGTTCATCACCCGGTAGATCACGCGCCATTGGCCACCCAGGCGCGACGACCGATATCCCTTCCACTTCCCGGCCAAGGCCTCGTCGTGAAAGCCCTTAATCATGCTCAGCCCCTGTGGCCCAGATAAACGAACGATGTCCTTCCACTTTTCGTAGTGCTTGAGGATTTCCTTCGGCATGCGCGCCACCTGTTTGTCGATCCGCCGATGTTCCTCGATCCGCCACATGCCAAATTATGGATATATTCAATATAGCATGTCAAGCCGCGATGACAAGTGGGCACGCGACTATTCGGAATGCTGCGAGGGGGCTTGCTCGACGGCGCCTCTGATCAACCGCTGATGAAACGCAAACGTCACCACCAGCCCCAGTAAGCAACTGGAGATCACCGAGGCCGCGCGCTTGATCGCCGCATCCCACGGATGCATGCCCGGCTCGTGCAGCATGATGATCACTGACGCCGCCAAGGCCGATCGGCTGCCGGCCATCAGCCGGCACAGCGCACACAGTCCAATGGTCAACACCAGCGACAAACTCAGTGTCACAAAGCTCGTCGGCCCCAATAGCAGGCACAGCAAACTGGTGGCGCTGCCGATCAAGTTCGCCTCGATGCGCGTCGTTGCCAGCGGCACCGCCTCCGCACCCTCCGGCGAAAGCACCAAAATCGCCGACACCAGCGGCCAGATGATTTCTTGATAACTCAGCCACCGCGACAGCAAATACACCAGTGCCGTGGCCACCACGCACTTGGCCGCGTACAGCAGCAAATTCCATCGCTGCGAATTCATGCTCACGATTTCCGCGTGAGTTTCACCGCCGTGCCGTACGCCAGCACCTCCGTGGCGCCCGGCGAGAAATCCGTCGAGGTGTACCGCATGGCGATCACCCCATCCGCCCCTTGCCCCTCGGCGTGCTGGACCATCCGCTCGTAGGCGTGTTCGCGCGCCGTCTCGCACACTTGCGCGAACGTTTCGATGTTGCCCCCCACAACCTATTTCAGGCCGCCCAGCAACCCTTGGGCGATGTTCGGCGATCGCACGACAATCCCGCGCACAATCCCCAAGTAGCCGGTGACGGCGTATCCTTCAATCTCGTTGCCGGTGGTTACGATCATAAGCGCCTCCCTGGTATTTCCCACCAGGGTAAGCGCCTTGCCGCGATCGTGGTAGATCAGCTTGGACCGCCCGCCTATTCCTTCGGCCGGAAAATTCCCGTGGCGTACCACACGCCGTTGTCGCTCAACTGGATGTCGTACCCGTAGCTGGCTTGCTGCGCCTTCACGGCATTCCAGTGCCCTTCCGAGTGATGCCAGCTATCCACGCAATCGACGCACGAATCCATCAGGTCCTGGCTGGGCCAGCTCTCGGCCACCACTTCCACCGGTGTGCCCGGCGTACCGCGGCGAAACAATTTGCCGATGATCCGCTGAAAGCGCGATTCCCAATTGTGGTGTCCCTTGCAAATGAATTTGCGCCTGATAGTTCGATTGGCTGCTCGCTTCCGAAAGCAGAATCGGATCTTCCTGCCCTTCGGTGCTGGCCGGATGCTCCGGATGAATTCGCACCGCCAGAATCATGCTCCGCTGCGTCAGCGTGCCCGGCGGCAAATCCACCAGCGTTTCCAAATGCTCCGCGCGGAATCGATAATACTTGCCCGGCGTAAATGGCAGCACGCTCACCACGTAACCTTGGTACTCGGCCTCCGGATGAGCGAAATCAATCACCGCGATGCCCGGCCCGTTGCGCAATTCGGCAAAGGCCTTATGGCTTAATAGTCGTACCTGCTCACCGTTGACATTGATATAGCATTTCCACCGGCAACTTGGTCAGCACATATTTGTCGAGCTTTTCTCGCACACCATCTTGCTCGAAGGCCTTTTCGATGTTCGCCACCGAGTCGGCCGCCGATGCCGCCTCAGCCCGACGCTGATCTTCCGGACGATAAAAATGGATCAGCATCTGTTTGTGCTCGGACTCGGCCTTCGTCATGGCATCCTTGTAGCTGGTCAGCCAAACCAGCGGCTTGCGCATTGCCCGCTTTTCGTTGACGTTGCGGCAGTTTCGACTCACCGCTTTCTTCACCGTCGCCGCTTCCACCGGCGCCGCGACATTAACCACCACCACGATTGATGCCGCTTTATTGGCCATCACGCTCGGCAGTTTTACATCCGTGAAAGCCTGATCTTCGTCGGCTCTCGATTGAATCGCTGCCAGCAGCAGCGCAAGAACAATAGCAACGCGGGTAGCAATCTTCATGGTCTTCTCCTTTGCGTCCAGGAACACTTGCAGCCGCAACTCTCCGTGGATGCGGGTTTGGAAATCCGATCGCAGGGCCGGCACAAAGGGTCCTGCTATCACAAGTGCCGTTAGGTTGGGCAATCTAGCCCAGGCAGGCGGGTCTAAAACTGGAAGGAGCCCCTTTAGGTCGGACCATTAGGGCGATAGCATCGCCATCTTTCAAGGGGGTCAATTGAGCAGAATGAGAAAATTACATAGACTTTGACGCGCCGCTGCCAACTTCCGTTTCCGACCCATGTCGGAACGTGTTAAGTGGTCACGGAGTTATGTTCACCACTATCACAACAACTTGAATCAGGGTTTTTTCACGCAGCGTTTTCTAAATCCAATCACGGACGATTTGCCACACCGGCATCTTGCTCTATTCGTTTCAAATAAGCGGTGATAGGGTGATTTGAAGCTTCGTGATTCTTTGCCGAAGCGCTCTCATGCCTCGATTCTCCTTCCCGCAGGAGCGAACGGATGCGATACCTCTCGTTTTCACTGGCTGCGATATTCGTTCTGGCATCGGTCAACCACTTCCTGGACCGCAGATCCGCAATCGGCTGCTCGCGACGAAGTCCGCCAGGCGATTGACAATCAAGACGCCTGGTTGGCCCATCAGTCCAGCGGACCCGGTTGGAACGGCTACCTGCTCACGGCTGAACTGAAGCAAGAACTCGATAAAACCGGCCGCGCCGACGCCGCCACCGTCCAAAAGATCCTGGCTCGATATCAGTCCCGCGAACCTGGACTGCAATTGCCCCGATTTGCCGCCACGCGCAATGCCTTGGAAGCCTGGGCCGACGAGCTCCAACAACCGTCCGATCTGCCCGCGCTGGTCCGTGCCGCGAAACAAAACTACCAACCCATCGCCAAATCCGACGTGCTTGAGCGCCAAGTGGCCGCCGAAGGCGCCGTGCACCGCCTGGATAATTTCCTCAACCGTCCCGGCAACCACGGAGCCGAATGGCGGGCGCATCTCAACCTGAAAGATCTGCAGGCTCAACTTGCCAAAGGTCTCGAAGCCGATCCCGCCGCCCTGCGCAAGCTCAGCGACAATTACTTCAACGGCGACTGCCGGGCTGGAACTTCGGCCCTTCAGCGACGTCGGCCGCTCAACTCGCGCTTACGCCGATGTTTTGGCCGCGTATCAAAACACCGACGCCAAAGCCGCCTACGAAAAACAGCTCGACACGCTCGCGACCACTCTCGACGCCGCCGTGGCCAAGCCCAATGAAATCGATCGCCGCCAACTCGGCGAATCGATCGAGCATCTCGCCGCCACCGGCGAAGCTCCTCAACTGGTGCGCTCCGCTCAAGCGTCAGTTCAATCAGCCCAACGTCTTGGTGCGCGTTTCCAACGATGTCGTCGCCGGCGGCATCGACGACAATCTGAATGAAAAAACGCCGATCGAAGACGTCATCCTCGGCACGCAAATCAGCGGCACGGGCGACACCACCGGCCGCGTTACCTCCACGTTAGTTCCCAGCCGCAATAATGCCAAAATTCAATTGGAGCTAAAGGGCCGCACGTTAGCCCGCACCGTCGGCTGGAATGGCCCGGTCACGATTTTCAGCCCACAGCAACACTTCGCTCTATGGGCGCAAGCTATTGACCATCGACGGCGGCAATTTCGGCGGCGAACCCGCCTGCGCCCAGTGCTGCACCAGCAGTTGCATCGATTGTCTCGACATCTGCGGCGGCCGTTCTCATCCAGCGCATCGCCACCCGTCGCGTCTACGGCAGCAAAAGCACCGCCGAAGCCATTTCGGCCGAGCACGCCGAAGGCCGCCTGGAAAACCGCATGGATACCCGCACCGGCGATCTGATTCAGCGATCCAATGCCGGCTTCAATGAGCAATTCCGGAATCCGCTGGTCCGCCGCGGGGCTTTTCCGCAGCGCCTCGATTTCAGCACCACCCGCGACGCGCTGAACATCGTTGGCCTGCAGGCCCGCCCGAACGAATTAGCGGCCAACACTTCGCCTCCCGCAGCCGCTTCCGACGCCGACATTTCGATTCGCCTGCACGAATCGCTGATCGACAATTTCACCGACGCCACCATGCCGGGCCGTTCGAGCCGCTCCCTTGGCCTATCGCCGCGCCATGCGCGACCTGATGGCCGAACCCTATGACCGCGCCGAATTCCTCGATTTCGTGGCCTGCCTGGCCGAAGCAGCCGCGCCGCCCGACAAGCGCGACGATGAATTGGTGATCCCCTATCGCAATTTCGAATCGCTGATGAAAGACCGCTTCAACATGGAGGTCACCAAGGCCGATTACGACACGCTGGCCAAATCGCTCTACGACGCAAAACTTACAAAGAAACAATATGACGCGTACCTGTCAGCCTTATCGAAAGATCCTCCCGCCTTCGACGCGCTCAAGTGGCATGTTGAAAGAAGGCATCGACGTGAACTACGCCGCCACCACGTTCGCCGATGAAAACCCCGTCGAGGCGCGCTTTCAGGATGGCAAAGTCCACCTGGTGTTGCGTCTCCAATCCACCACCCAGCCGCATCTCGACAGCGCCGGTCATCGCATCATCAATCCTTATCCCGCCGAAGTCTACGTGACGTATCAACTCTCGCAATCCGATGGCCAGATCACCGCCACGCGCGTCGAGGGGGAATACGGCGTCAAAGCAATGCCCATGCCCGGCGGCGTCGAAACCAAGCTCTCCTCCATCGAACGAACCCGCCGCAGCACCATCCTTACCAAAACGCTGCCGCGGCGTTTCTTCGGCGCCAAAGGCGAAGCCGCCGAACCCGACGAAGAAGCCGCCGAGCCCATCTTCCCCGCCAGCAAAACTTCCGCCGGCCTCACGCTGCGCGGCCGCTGGAAAAAGCTCGGTGAATTGCCCTGGGCCCAGCTCACCTCCCAAGACGGCTGGCTTGCCCTGGGTTGGAAAATCAACGCCAACCGCACCGCCGACTCTCCGATCGCAGCCAATTGCAAGCCAACAACCGCTTTTCCTGCCGCCTGGTGCTCTAAAGGGGGCAGTGAAGTAGGTGAGTAAATGAGTAAGTATGATATGATGCAAACGCCCTAATTCTTACTTACTCACCTACTCACTTACTACATTCCGCCCCCATGCAGCGCTACGTCGAAATCATGTTCGATTGCCTCCCCCTGCGCTCCATTGGCCGCATGGATATCCCCATCGACGCCTCGCCGCGCTATCGGGCCCGCTGCGAACGCATCAAAAGCGCCATCGAAACCCACGGCTCGCACAACACTTATTATCTGTACAACGCCCACTGCATCTTCCATCTCACCAACGCCCCCGAGCTGGGCATGCTCGATTTCAGCTTCGAAGGCACCGTGATGACCGACGATACCGATCGAGCAAGCCGCCCACGCACATCTCGAAGTCACGCTCGAGCGCGAAACGTGCGATTGGCTCACCGAGCCGGTCGTCACCTGGTTCAAGGAAACCGTCCCCCGCGCCGTGATGGCCGAGTTCGACCGCTACATCGCCGCCGGCGATCTGGAGCAAGCCAAGCGCCGCATCGAAGCCCTCCAAGCCAAAGCCGACCAAACCGGCGGCTACATGGGCATGTATCTCTGAGCCCGCCGTGCAAGCAAGGGCCGGCGATGTCATCGCTCGTCCGCTTACTTATTTCGCTTGGCGAGTTTCTTCGCCTGCTTTTCCTTCACCGTTAGCTTGGGTTTGTTCATCTTCCCTTTTCGATTCTGTTCTTTGTTCGCCATGAATAGACCTGGGGTTTGCGGATAATAAATCGCTGATTCAATTTGCAATCAGCGTTGCCAGAATGAATATCCAGAACGCGAAGCCGGGTTACCAGTGGCACAGTCAGTAATCGACTTGGCTCGAACGGCTCTTAAAGTATCTCACTTCGCCAAAAATAGCTCCTGGAGTTGAAACCAGCGCTCTTCTGCCGTGCCGAGCTGCGCTGTCAGCGAAGTTAATTCAGTGTGCAAGCGCAGTGCCTCAGCCGGATCGGTCGCCGCCAGCAGTTGCTGGTTAATCTCCGCCTTTTGTTCTTCCAGGCGGGAAATAGCTTTCTCCAACCCCGCCATTTCCTTGCGCATTGCCCGCTCGTGTCGTTGCGACCCTTGATCCGGCGCTTTTGACGATTTTTTGCCACGACCAGAAGCTATTGCCGGTCGCGCAGCCTGCGCTTGCTCCGCCTCATCGATCTCTTTATTGATCGAATACAAGTAAGCTTCGTAGTCGCCGCGATAGTTCAACACCCGGCCGTCGCGCACTTCCACAATCAACGTCGCCACACGCTTCAAAAAGTGTCGGTCGTGGCTGGTGAACACCACCGTGCCTCGGTAGGCAATCAGGGCCTTGGCCAGCGCTTCAACCGTATCAACGTCGAGATGATTGCCCGGTTCATCGAGCACCAGCACGTTGTGGTTGCCCAACAGCAAACCCGCCAGACACAGCCGGGCGCGCTCCCCTCCCGACAAAACCGAAATCGACTTCTCCACGGCCTCCTCTCGAAACAGCAACGCTCCGGCCAAGTCAAGTATTTCCTGCGTCTTTGTCCCCCGCGCCGCCGAGTGCTCCAGGTATTCCAGCACCGTCTTCTCTTCGGGCAAGCTCGTGTAAACGTGCTGCGCATAAATTCCAAGCTCGCAACCATATCCCCAACGCACTTCGCCCGATAGCGCCGGTAACGAATCGACCACGCGTCCGCAGAAATGTCGTCTTTCCTTGACCGTTGTCTCCCACCACCGCCGCCCGCGCCCCATGATCGATTTCCAGATCGATGTTCTCCGCGACCAATCGCTCCGGATACCCAATCGCCAATTCCCGACACCGCAGTGCCGGCCCTTTGCGCGGTTCGACCACCGGAGCGCGAATTGTCGCCCTCGGCTCATCGCCGGCCGTCTCGATCAATTCCAATCGCTCCAATTGCTTGCTTTTGGAGCGAGCCCTCGACGCTGTGCTTGCCCGGGCTTTATTCTTCGCAATGAATTCTTCCAGATGCCGCCGCTTGACCTGCACCGCCGCGTTGGTGCGTTGTTCGTGCTCTCGCTGCTGGGCTTGGTATTCCAGAAAAGCGTCGATCTTCCCGGGAAACATCGTCAACGTGCCCCGCGACAAATCGAGCGTGTGGCTGCAAATGGCCGCTAAAAACGCCCGGTCGTGCGAAACCACGAGGCACGCCTCACGATGGTTTCGCAGGAAGTGCTCCAGCAGAATCTGAGTTCGCAAATCGAGAAAATTCGTCGGCTCGTCGAGCAACAATAAATTCGGATCGTGCAGCAACAGCTCGGCCAACTTCAATCGCGTTTGCCATCCGCCCGAAAGCTTTGCAATCGGCCCTTCCAGCGCCGCACCCTTCAACTCAAATTCGCCCGCCACCTCGCCGCATTTCCAATCCGGTTGGCCGCTGCTGCGCATCAAAAAATCGATGCCCGTTTCGCCGGGCAAAAACGGATCGTGCTGCCGCAGATAACCCAACCGCAATTTGGGATGCTTAACGATCTCGCCACGATCTAGTTCTTCTTCCCCCAACAAAATCCGCAGCAGCGTGCTCTTGCCCGCCCCGTTGCGCCCGACAAATCCAACCTTGGCGTCTTCAATAATGGTCGCTTCCGCGTCCTCCAACAGCACCTGGTGCCCGTAGCTCTTGTAGGCATTTTTGATTTGCAGCAGCACGGCCATAGCTACATAACCTAACCCGTCACCGCTGCTCGTCAATTGCAGGACGACGGTGCTATCCAATCGCGATTTTGTGGCGGAGCGACTCTCGTTGCACTATCATTGACCTCATGCCCGAGGTCACTCAACTACTAATAAGCGCCATCAATCAGGGCGACCCGCGCTCTGCCGATCTTCTGCCGCTGGTCTACGAAGAACTCCGCAAACCCGCCGCGCACCGCCATCGCCCAGCGTAAACCTGATCACTTCCCCATCATCCCAATCACCTTCTCAATCTCCCCGGCATCAAACGCCCGGCACGTCGACGTGTGCACGTTGCCCGCCGAGGCCAACTGCAGCATCGCGGCTGTTGCCGTCTCATCATTCGGCGCGTCAAAAATCAGCAAGCCGTCGAAAGTGCCCAGCGTCCAGTAAACGTTGATCACCTTTATCGCCCATCTTCTCGGCGACCTCGCTTTGAATGCCGCCGCCCGCTTCGCGGTATCCCGAATCGCTTGAATTCCCTTTTCCGTGAATCTGAACGTCGAAATAAATGTGGCCATAGTGTCCCCCTTGCGTCTGAGAAAATGCCGACGGAAAGAGCCGCCAACCGTGCAGCTTATGAAAGAGCCCGCCGCCCAAGCAAGGGCCTCGCCCTGAACCCTGAACCCCGAACCCTCGCCCCTACCGCTGCCCAAAGAACCGCGTCACCGAGTCCCAAGCCGACGACTTCTGAGCCGTCTTCGGCATTTGCGTAAAGCCTCACTCGCCGGCTGACTCTTGAGCGCCGACCACGGCGACGCCATCTGCCGGTCCGCCGGCAACAGCGCCGGCGCGGATAGCCGGTCGCACTCTTCGGTCGCGCATCATCGTCGATGGCGGCGAAGAAAAGAACGTCGTTTCCTTCACCGGCTCGATCGTTCCCAGGAACGACACCTGCCGTGTCGGCGCAGGGGCTCGGCGATGCAAATGTCGGCTGCGGCACATTCGTCGAGGACGATTGCGATGCAACCACCGCCGCCGGCGTCGGCGACTTGGAAATCAAACCCGTTTGAATGCACGAAGCAGTGATCGCCCCCCCGTGGTGATCAATGCTGCCAGGACAATCGCGGACGACTGCACCTTGGCTACACTGTTATGATTTTGTTCGTTCATATTGGCCTCCAATGGTTGGCGCGACCGAGAGACCTTCTTCGTTGCTGGATTCATTCTACGTCATGTGTCAACGCGCGAATCGCGTGCCGACGTTTTTCACAAAATTCTTTTGCGCTAGCGACAGCTTTTCCGTCAACCTCTTTGTAGTTTTTGCAATTCGCAAATCTTGAAGCGCGCATTCACGAGTTCGATATTTGCCGCATAGCTAAGCATTTCCCTACGTACCGTATTTACGCCATGCAGTCTCTCCGCTGCAATGCAATTCGCGCTCCATATATATGATGTGTGAAATCAACTGTCGGCGCGGTTCGAGTCGTCGTCGCCCGCAAGTTTTCCACAGCCGCGCAATCCTGCTGGCGCTGCTATCGCCCGTTCTGCCGCGCAGATCTCTCGTGATCTGGCAAAGCTGGGTAACTCAGGCTTTCCGCGGCCTTCCGCCAGACTTTGCCGATTCCGGCGAATTTTGTTTTCGCAAAAGTTTGCCGGCTGGGGCGTCGATACCAAGTCTGCCAATCTCTCCCTAGGCAAATGCGCTCACGCGCCGCTGCCGACTGGAGGGAATGGTTCGGGGGGAAACTGAACTGTCGTGAACTGTCCTACGGGCAGGCGATCGACATTCGATCGCCGCTGCCCGGCATGTTCCAACGGGGATGTGAACCCAATGAACCATTGCATCTATTTGAGCCGGCGCCTGTTTGGTCTGGTCATCATTGCTCGCCTTGGGCATGCTGGCCACCGGCTGTTCTCCACAGCAACCGTTCTACTTCTTCGAGGACGGCGATCTGTCGCACTATGTGGGAATGGCCACCAACATCGAGTATCCGGATGTCAACACCTGCAGTCTGGCGGAGGTCGATAATCCGCCCGCGCCGTTCACTATCAGCCATCCCAATTGCGACAACGTTTGGGATCTGAAGCTCGAAGATGCCGTGCAAGATCGCCTTGGAAAACGGCAAAGTCATGCGCTCCTTGGGCGCGCGGCTGTTCATCACGCCCAACCTGGTCCGCACGCAAATTGCCAATACGCCCGACGTCATCACCACGCAGCCGGCCGCCGTGCAAACCGTGTACGAACCGGCGATCGTGGAATCCGATCCGATCTTCGGCGTGGAAGGCGCGCTCTCGGCGTTCGACGCCCAGTTAAACGCCAGCATGATCTGGGATAAGCACGACACGCCGCAAAACCTCAATCCATCGCCGGGCAGTTCCCCAATAGCGTGTTCCAGCAAGACCTGGGCACGTTCCAGGAAGGTATCAGCAAGACCACCGCCACCGGCGGTCGAATTCAGCTTCGTCAACAACACGGTCTACAACGACAACAACAGCCTGGCCCAACAGGTTCCGCACGATTGGACCACGAATTTCGAATTCAACGTTCAAGCAGCCGTTGTTGCAAGGCGCCGGCAGCTTGTACAACCGCATCGCCGGCCCGTTCGATCCGCTCCGCGGCATCGGCACCTACCTGCAATACGACGGCGTGGTCATCGCCCGCATCCGCACCGATATCCGCCTGGCCGATTTCGAAGCCGGCGTGCGCAACTTCGTCTCCGACGTCGAAAACGCCTACTGGGAACTGTACTTCGCCTACCGCAACGTCGGCGCCGCCAAAATCGGCCGCGATTCCGCCCTGCAAACCTGGCGCAAAGTGCATGCCCTGTTCGTCGGCGAAGCCCGCGGCGGTGAAGCCGACAAGGAAGCCCAGGCCCGCGAACAATACTTCTTCTTCCGCGGCTCGCTGGAAACGGCCTTGGCCGACCTGTACCGCGCCGAAAACCGGCTCCGCTACATGATGGGCCTGGCCGCCACCGATTGCCGCCTGATTCGCCCCATCGACGAACCCACCGATGCCCGCGTCTGCTTCGATTGGTGCGAAGTGCACGCCGAAGGCTTGTGCCGCTCGGTCGAACTGCGCCAGCAAAAGTGGCGCGTCAAGCAAATGGAAATGCAGTTGATCGCCTCCAAGAACCTGCTGCTGCCGCGCTTGGATGCCTTGGGCACCTATCGCTTCCTCGGCTTGGGCGAGGATCTGGTTCGACTACCCCGGCCAACCGTTTACGAGCGCCGCCAACGGCTGGGATCGTGCCGGGTACCGATGCCTTCTCCACGTTGGCCCACGGCGATTTCCAGGAATGGGAAGCCGGCTTGCAATTCAGCATGCCGATCGGCTTCCGCCAGCCGCTGGCCGCGGTGCGCAACGCACAATTGCAGTTGGCCCGCGAACGCTCCGTGCTGCAAGACATGGAACTGGAAGTCTCGCACCAATTGGCCGACGCCATTCGCGACGTCGACACCAACTACACGCTGGCTCAAACCAACTTCAACCGCCGAGTGGCGGCGGAGCGCGAAGTCGAAGCCGTGCTGGCCGCCTACGACGCCGGCACCGTCACCCTCGACTTGCTGTTGGAAGCTCAGCGCAATCGGTCCGACGCCGAAGCCGCCTACTACCGCGCACTCACCGATTACAACAAAGCCATCATGCTGGTTCACTTCCGCAAGGGTTCGCTGTTGGAGTACAATGGCGTCTGCTTGGCGGAAGGTCCCTGGCCGGCCAAGGCGTACTTCGACGCCACTCGCCGCGCTCGGGCACGCGACGCCGGCATGTACATCGACTACGGGTTCACTCGTCCCGCCGTGTTCAGCACGGGTCCGTATCCGCAGTTCCAAGATACCGACGGCACGAGTGGCCACATGGAAGGCGTGCCAACCCAAGCCATGCCGGAAGAAGTGCCCGCGCCGCAGAAGCAGAAGGCCACTCCTGCAGGCGGATCGGAATTGCCTTCCCCCGAGCCAATGACCAACCGTAACAGCGCGGCACAGCGCGCGGGGATTCTCCGCCAATGCCAGCCGGACCAACTCGGCTCCTGTCGCGAAAACACTCCGACCGAGCGCCGTCGCGCCGGCCGCCCTGGCAGTCAAAGCCCCGACGTCGGCTAAATCTGTTTCGCCATGCCGCGCCGACCGCCTCGCAGCCTACGCGGCCAAGCACGGTGAAGGTCAGCGTCGATCAAGGACGAGCAAGTCAAGCAAACTTCCTACCAGCAAGAAAAGCCCTTCGATTGGGGCGATCTTCCGTTAAACTCGTCCAGTACGAACACTTCGGCCGACACCAACTCGTCCCCGTCCACCGCCGCCGCCGGCGAGTGGCACTCGAGCAGTCCGTATGAAACTGACCCGACTCAGTCGACTGCTGCAACTGATCGGCCTGCTGCAGGCTGGAAAAGGGCACAACATTAGTTCGCTGGCCGGCCACTGCGAAGTGAGCCGGCGAACTATCTTTCGCGATCTGTCGGTGCTCCGCGAAGCCGGCGTGCCCACTTCAGTACGACGAAGAGTTCCAGGTCTACCATCTCGACGGCTCGTACCTGCTGCCCCCCACGAACTTCTCCGCCAGCGAAGCGCTCGCCGTCTTAGTGCTCTGCCACGAACTGGGCAGCCGCCAGCAGATGCCCTTCCTCGCCCCGGCGCACAGTGCGGCGCTCAAGCTCGAAAGCAGCTTGCCGGCCGGCTCTGCGCAAACAACTGCGCGGCGTGGCCGACGCCATTCGCATCCGCCTGCAGCCGGCCAACCCGCTGGACGGCCAATCGCCCGTGTATCAGCAGTTGCTCGACGCCATCGCCCTGCGCCGCTAGCGTGCGCATCGAATACGATAGCTATTTCGACGGCCAAGTCATCCGCACCCGTGCTCAGCCCTTATCGCATGCTTGTTCAGCCGGCACAGTTGGTACGCGATCGGCCGTTCTTCGCTGCACCGCGCCGTGCGCACCTTCAATGTCGGCCGAGTGCGCCGCCTGGAAGCCACCGACGAAAAATACAGCATCCCCAGGAACTTTTCCCTGGAACGCTACCTGGGAAACGCCTGGCATCTGATTCCCGAACCCGGCCCAAAGCGCGACGTTTTGATCCGCTTTGCCAAACAAGTGGCCCGCAACGTCGCCGAAGTCGCCTGGCACAAAACACAGCGCCTAAAGTGGAACCCCGACGGCACGCTGGATTTTGCCGTTACCGTTTCCGGCCTAAACGAGATAAGCTGGTGGATTCTCGGCTACGGCGACCAGGCCGAAGTGCTCCACCCGCCGGAGTTGCGTAAACTGATCGTCAAACACGCCCAGCGCATGATCCAACAATACCAATCGACCCCCGGCGCAGTGCCCCTTCCACATTATTCAATTCGACTCGCCTCAGCACTCGTTCCAAAATCGTAAATCCGAATGTTCTTCAGCTTCGATGGCATCGACGGCGTCGGCAAAAGCACGCAGATCGAAAAATTCTGCGACTGGCTCCGCTCGCAGGGGCACGACGTCGTCACCTGCCGCGATCCCGGCGGCACCCCGCTGGGCGAAGCCATTCGCGAACTGTTGCTCAAGCGACAAGATCTGCACATCAGCCGCATGTCCGAAATGCTGCTCTACATGGCCGCCCGCGCAACTTGTCGAACAAGTCATCCAACCGGCGCTCGCCGCGGGAAAAACCGTCGTTTCCGATCGCTTTCTGCTGGCCAACGTCGTGTACCAAGGCCACGCCGGCGGGCTCGACGTGCAACCGATTGTGGGAAATCGGCCACTTCATCACTCGCGGCGTTCAGCCCGATCTGACGTTTTTGCTCGACATGCCCGTCCAAGCCGCCGCCGGCCGCATCCAGCGCGAGCTTGACCGAATGGAGCAACATGGCGACGATTTCCGTCAGCGCGTCCGCGACGGCTTCCTGGCCGAAGCCAAACGCCGCCCGAACAGATCGTCGTGATCGACGCCAGCCGCTCGATCGAAGAAGTCCACGCCGCCGTCCTCACCGCCGCCACAGCGCGTCCTGAACCCCGAACCCTGAACCCTGAACCCCAATGATCGTCACCCTCGATGGCCCCGCCGGCGCCGGAAAAAGCACGGTCGCCCGTGCTTTGGCGCGGCGCCTCGGGTTCCGTCTGCTCAATACCGGCGCAATGTATCGCGCCGTGGCCTTGGCAGCGATGCGCGCAGGACTGGATTGGAACGATCCCAAAGCATTGGCCGCCCTTGCACGACGAATAAATATCGAGCTGCGCCCCGACCACGTGCTGCTCGATGGCGAAGATGTGACCGCCGAAATCCGCAGTTCGCAAATCACCGACGTCACGCACTACGCCGCCGGCAACCCCGAAGTCCGCGAACATCTCGTCCAATTGCAACGGCAAGCGGCCGGCAACGACAACATCGTCGCCGAAGGCCGCGATCAAGGTTCCGTCGTGTTCCCACAACGCCCAGTGCAAAATCTTCCTCACCGCCAGCCCCGAAGAACGTGCCCGCCGCCGTCGTGCTCGATCTGCAATCCCGCGGCGAGTCGGTCCCGCTGGCCGAGGTGCTCCGTCAACAAGCCGCAGCGCGATCTCAGCGACCGCTCCCGCAGCGTCGGCCCGTTGGTCGCCGCCCCCGATGCCATCCGCTTTTCCACCGATGGATTGACCGAAGACGAAGTCGTCGACCGGCTGGAAGCCATCGTCCGCGAGAAGATGCAGAATGCAGAAGGCAACCGCAGACAGCCAATTGACCAAGCAATGCGATCAAAAAACGTGGCATCGATTCAAAGCTCCAATTACCATTTGACCTAAACACTCGCTTCTGCGTTCTGCCTTCTGTCCTTGATCGTCATGGCACAGCGTTCCCTTCCCAAGCGCCTCTGGTACGAATTCCTCCGCGTCTTCTTCCGCTTGCTCGGCACGGTCGTGTTTCGCGTCCGGGTTTTCAATCGCCAACACGTTCCTGCCAGCGGCGGCGTGCTGGTGCTGTCGAACCATCAAAGTCATCTCGATCCGATCTTCATCGGCCTCTCGTGCGATCGCCGGCTGAATTATCTGGCGCGCGACACGCTCTTCGGCTTTGCGCCCTTTCGCTGGCTGATCAATTCGCTCGATGCAATTCCCATCGATCGCGAAGGCATCGGCCTGGGCGGATTGAAGGAAAGTCTCAAGCGTTTGAAGGCCGGCGAAATGCTGCTCATCTTTCCCGAAGGCACGCGCACTCGCGACGGCGAAGTCGGCCGATTAAAGCCCGGCTTCTTGGCGCTGGCACGCCGCTCCAATAGCGACGCTGCTGCCGGTGGCGATCGAAGGCGCCTACGAATCGATGGCCGCGACGAAACTCTGTTGCCGCGTGCCGACGGTCATCCACATTCAATTCGGCCCGCCACTGGTGCCCGCCGACTTCGCCTCGTGGGACGACGAAACGCTGCTGCGCGCGATCAACGACCGCATCCGCCAATGCCACGACGTCGTCCGCCAGCGTCGCGAAATCGCACCGAATTTCGCAGCCGCCTGCAAATCGCCCCGACGACTGCTAAGTCTTGGTCCTGTGCCGTAAGTCGTTCTGCAGGTAACGCTTTACGAAATTTCACAATTTCTCGGTGAACCTTTCTTCCGATACGGCGTCTTAAAGGAGCCAGACGCCGTTTTTGGGCTCAAATTCGCAACTTTCGGCCGCAAAAGCCCGATTTAGCGAACTTGACACTCAGGCCGTCTGCACGCGAGAGTTGATTGATTAGGCAGTTTTTCCTGTTTCGGCAGATAGCCGGAGGGCAACGCCCTCCGGAGACCCACCGGCAAAGGGAGCCACGCCGATGGGTCAATAATAACTGCTCCCAAGTAGTTCTCTCCAACCGCGCCATAGCGCAGGAGTAGGTCATGAACGGTTCGAATCAAAGCCATTGCGATTAATCGTTGCTTTGCCATCGGCAAAGACCGCGACATCGTGCGCAAGGCCAAATCGAACCATTATGCCACGCTCCATGCGCACGCCACACATGCGCTCTATTTGCTGTGCGGCAGTTTGCGCGGGTTGCTGGACGCCGTCATAACGGCACAGCGCATTGACCACACGATGCCATGGCGCACGTGGACGTCGATGCAGCCGTGCTGCTCGACGGTACGGCGCCGGTCACCGGCGGTCGTGGTGGCGTAAGTAACACGCCACGGGCTCAAAAGAGCCTACCAATCACACGACAGTTTCCGGTGATGGCTGGTCGCAGCGACCGCTTGCTGCTTGCTGTCCCTTGGCATTCCGTCCCGCGGTTCACGCTTTTATTTCGCGTGAGCCAACCACGGGCCGGCTTACATACGAGAGAGAACGATCATGAACGCTTTAGCATACGAAACCTCCGCAGAAGAAGAACTCGCCGGATTAGTTCTGGCCGCCCAGGATGGCGATCGCGCCGCCTTTGGCCAATTGTCGGTCCGTTACGAGCGGATGGTCTATGGCATCGCCCTGGCCAGGCTCGGCAACCACGCCGAAGCCCAGGAGCTGTGCCAGGAAGTGTTCATGCACGCACTGGAAAAAATCGATCAGCTCCGCGAGCCTGAATGCTTCGGCGGCTGGTTGCGGTCGATGGCCCAGCGCATGGCCATCAATCGGGCCATGCGCCGCAAGCCCCTCACCGTGGCCGAAACCGCCACGCTCGATGGCGCCGCTGTCGAACGGCAAACGCCGCTTGATCGCGCCCTGGCCAGCGAGCGGCAACGGCACGTTCGGGCCGGCCTGAAGCGGCTGAAGACCATGGACCGCGACACGCTGGTGGCGTTCTACCTGAACGGCCAATCGCTCCTGGAGATGAGCGATCGGTTCGATTCGCCGGTAGGCACCATCAAGCGTCGGTTGCACGTGGCCCGAAAGCGGCTGGCGAAGGAGCTGGCCGCGATCGCGCCCGTAGTTAGCGCCGGCCGCTAGGCCGGACGTGCTGCTATTTGACGTTAACCCTCTCCCCGATCGCCCCGCGAGGTTGCACACTGAAGTGCGACCTCGCGGGGCTTCTTATTTCCGTCCGCCACTTAGCCGCCGAGCTTGCTCGGCGTGCGTTCGCAATGTGGCACGCCCTGAGTCAGCGAAGGGCGTGGCCGTGCCGCGTCAAATCATCCACCCGCCCTCTTCGGCTCGCCGCATAGCAGCCCGCCAATCGCCAACGCCACCCATCCCACAATCATCGCCACCCCGCCAATCGGCGCCAAGTGCGGCAATCGCTCCCCGGCCAGCACCAAGATGTACAGCGCCCCGGAAAACGCCAACGTCCCCAGAAATATCAACACCCCCGCGACATTGAACCACGCCGACCGGGCGCCCAGCGCCAGCAGTCCCACCACCACCAACGCCATCCCGTGATAAAGCTGGTTTCGGAACGCCGCTTCGAAGTCGCGCATCAGCCGCTGCATCTGGCTCGCCTCCAGAGCCATGCTTGCTGAGCATCGTTTCCAATCCATGAGCATGATACGCGCTCACCCCGATTCCCGTCGCAGCCAACAACCCGCCCAACACAATCCAAATTCTCGGCGACATGTTTTCTGCCTCCGTTTTTAACTCCCGATCCCTGAACCCCTGAACCCACAAATAAAAAAACCGCCGGCAGTCGCTAACAGTCGCGGCTACCGGCGGCTCGGGGGGAAAACATTACTTGATTTCGGTTTCGACCGTTCGCCTCTCCTGTTCTCCTCCTCGTGCCCCCAATCACGGCGCCGGCGCCGTCCCCAGCAAATTCTCTTCCTCTTCTTCCTGAATGATGATCCGCGGCGTCACCATCATCATCAGGCTATTCGTCGTCCGCGCGATGCCCACGTTGCGGAACAATCGATTGATGTACGGCAGCTTGCTCAAAATCGGCACGCCTTGCTCGTTGCGGCCTTCGCTCAACCGCTTGATGCCGCCCAACAGCACCGTGCCGCCGTCGGGCACGCTCACCGTGGTCGCCACCGACACAATCGAAAACTGCGGCAATTGCACCGTCGTGCCTTCGTCGATGCTCGTGTCCCCTTTGCTCGTCGACGTGTCTGTCGCCCGTTTTTGAATCCGACGAGTTCGTGATCGTCGTCGTCGTGCCGGTGAATTTGAACGTATCCACTTCCGTCACGTTGGTGAAGAACGGCACCACCGTCAATCGCACGAACCGCCGATCGCTCGACACCACCGCCTGCACGGTCAGCGAAGTGCCTTCATTCAGCACCACGATCACCGGTTGCTGTGCCGCCGCAAAATCGCCCACCACCGGAATAATTTCCGTCACGAACGGCCGCTGCGTAATGTCTGTCACGGTGGCCAACTGGCCGTTGAACAGCGTCACCTTCGGCGCTTGCAGCACGTTGCTGCGGTTGTCGCCTTGTGCGGCCGAAATCAGGAAGTACGCCTCGATGTCGCTCAAAATCGCAAAGCCGAACGTGGCCGCTTGCGACGGATCGAATCCCACGCCCGGGAACGCCGGCGGCACCGCGCCGGAGAAACTGTTCTGGCGGAATTGAATATCTTGCAGCGCGGTCACCTGGTTCGCCTGCGTCAAACCGACCATCGCGCTGGGGCTTACGCCATTGAACGACGGTGCACCAGGCAAACCGGAGGCATTCGGCACCGGCGGCGGATTCGGCGCCGTCGTATGCGAAGCAATGTTGAAGTCGAAATTCACGCCGATCCGTTCGAAGAACGCATCGTTCAGCGTGATGAACCGCACCTCGATCGTCACCTGCAAATCCTGCAGCCGCCGCAATTGCTGCAGCAAGTCGGCAATTTCTTCGTGCTTTTCCTGCGTCTGGTAAATCACCAGGCTCAGGTTGGTTTCAAACGGTTCGATCGTGCCGCCGTCCGGGTTCACGTCGCGCCAAATCGTCGGCGGGCCGATCGTCGATTGAATCAGGTTGATCAGCGAATCGAAGTCGGCCTGCGCACCGCCCTTCAAGCCGCCGGCGCCAAACTGATTTCCTTGCGATACGCCGGTCCTCGGCGGCCCGCCGGTGCCGATCGGCACGCCCACCGCCGGCTGGAATTGCGCCATCGTCGTCGGATTGATCGATCCGCTGTTTTCGTTCGTGGCCACGCCAAACGGCCCCATCGAACTCACGCTGCCCCCCGCCGCTCCGCTCCAGCCCATCCGGCCGTAAGCTTCACGCATCGCCGCGTTGATGCCTTCCCGGCCGTCGGGCACGAAGTTCGGAATCGGAATCACCAGGTCGGCCACCGGATACGTGACCGAATACAACTGGCCGTGCCGCATGTCCTCGCTGGTGATCTTCAGCACCTCGTCGTTGATCATGTACGTCAGGCGCAGCGGCTCCAGGATCAGCTTCAACGCGCTTTTCAGCGAAATATCCTGGCTCAGGTCGATCGTCACCGGCGTATCGCTGCCCACGCCTTCGGCCGCCATTCCCTTGGGATCCAGGAACACCGGCACCTGCGCGATCTTCGCCAAATAATTGATCACTTCCGCCAGCGGACGCTGCTGGAACTTCAGCGACACCGGCGTGCTCAGCCGCTGTTCGATTTCAATTTCCTTCGGCGATCGGTGCGCTATTCGTCCTTCCTTGCCGCCCTTGCCGCGCGACTTGGTCAGCTTTTCCCACGTCTTCACGTCCGGCATTTCGTACGGGCCCACAAACGGCACCGCCGATTTGTCGACGTCGTACATCGCCTGCGTAAAAGCCTTCTTCCTGCGCGCCTTTCACGTCTTGTTGCTGCGCCATCCGCTGCAGGAATTTGCCCATCAGGTTCAACTGCTGCACGACGGGATTATCCGGATCAAGTTCCACGGCGCGCTTCGCCAGCACCCGCGCCTCGGCGTACCGCTGCTCTTCCACCAGCTTGTTGAAGTCGTCGACCAGGTAGGCCACCTTCTCCTGGACTTCAACCTTCTGCTTCCGCTCCCGCTCGACTTGCTCGGTCACCTTCTTGTTCTTTTCGTCCAGTTCCAATTGCGGAGCGACTTGCGCGATGTGCTTCTGCATGTCGGCGATGCTGATGTCCAGCCGCCGCAGCAACTGATCGCGGCTCACCGGATCCAAATCCGGATTCGAGGCCACCGTCGCTCGGATGCTTTGCAACAGTTCCAAAGCCTGCTTCGGCTTCTTTTCCTTCATGTCGCGGGCCTGGCCCTGTTGCCGCGCCACTTCCGCCGCCAGCTGACGCACGTTCAATTGGCCCGCCTGACCCGTGTGGCGAAGTGGCCGAGGCCGGCACGTTGCTTCCCGCCGACGTGCCATTGAGCAAATCGGCCTCCGCCGGGCTCTCGGTGTTCTCCGCCAGGCCCTCGACCTGCACGCCCAGAATTTTCAGTTGATCCCGCAGTTGCCGGCAAGAATCCGGATCCATTTCCGTGTGGAACGCCCACGCCCGGCGGAATGCCTGCAATCGCTTCGTCGGAATGCGATTGCGCCAAGGCATCCATTCCCTTGCGATACCAGCGCATGCCTTCGCCCGTGCCATTGTCCGGTGTCGGAGTGCCTCCCGCGCCCAACGGCATCAGCGGCGGTTCCATCGGACCCGGCACTTTCATCGGTCGCCGTTTTCAGGCCCACACCACCCGCGCTCGGCGCGCATTCAGACGGGCATGTCTGCGGTCTGCGGCGCATTCGCGCTGGCCGGCATGTTGCGCGTCACGTCGCTGGCCGGATTGTACACGGCTTGCAGCGCCGGGATAACGATCCTGCCGTCATTGCGGCATCGCGCCGCCGGCCTGCACCACGCCGCCGGCCTGCATCGCCGCGCTGGAATTCGTTTTGTGCTTGGCTCGCTGAATATCCAACAGCACCAGCGACGGCCGATCTTCCCGCGGCTCAAACGCCGAATCCGGCGCCAACAGGTTCGCCTGCTGCGCCAGGTGTTCCGCGGCGCCCAGTATCGCCTTGTGCCAAAGCCGCCCGCGCTTGCTTGGTCAATTCCGCGGCCGCCTGCTTGTCCGATCGGGTGGTCGCCTCGGCCGTCGCGGCCGCCTGAAATCGCTTTGTCCGGTCGCTGACCGTCTGCCTTGATCGTCCGCCGCCAGCTGTCTCTTCCGGCGGTGTGGCGGAATTCTCCGCGCCTGCGGCATAACGGTTTCCCACCATCGCTGCCGACGCAGTCGTCGTTTCCATTCGATTCGCCCGGCAGCGTCGGCACGGCCGTCGGTTCGATCTCCCACGGATTCGGCCCATCGTCCTTTTTCGATGCTCCCGCCGGCAACGCCGCCGCCGGAGCAGGCATCGAACCCGGCTGCGACAAATTGATCGATCCCGCCGACCGCGCCGCCGCAGCCGCCGACGGCTTGTTTTGCGCTGCGCTAACATTCCGCGCGGCCGAAGATTTATTTGCTGATTGCGCCAAACCGCTCGGCGGCGATGCTTCTTGCGATGGACGCTTGATGAACGGATCCTGCGAGCCGCTGCCGCTCTTCTTGCTTCCCGACGCGGCGCCCTGGCCGTTGCGCTCTTCCGCCTTTTTCTTCTGCGCGAGCATCTTCTCCAGATCGGCGCGGGCCTTGTGCGGCGTATCGCCCGTGTGCAACAGCGAATATTTCGGATGCAAAGCTTCGGCCCGCGAAATCTTCGCGTCGGCCGTGTCGAAATTCCCTTGCCTTCATCGCCACCCGGGCGTCATGCAGCAGCTCGTCCGCCTGTTTGACCACCGAATGGCCGTCGTCGCCCAGGCTGGCTGCCCCGATCAGCATCGTCAGCGCAATCGTTTGCGAGCCGGCGAAGCACACGCTGGGAAGCGCGCCCAATGCCGACACGACGATCGCAACGATGAACCTGGTCGTGCTTTTCAACTCACGATCCTCCTTGATCGAGACGCACGCAACCAACCAGCAGTCAAATCAGGATTGGAATTTCGGCCGCCGCTCTCCGCGGAATGCTCGCTGATCGTTCGCCGCCGGCCACCAGATAAGACGTTCGGCCGTTTCGACAAACATCACATCCTCGTCGCCATTTCGCATGGCCGACGGAGCATCCTCACGGCAGAGCGCTTCCGCTCAACCGGAAAATGGCAGATGAGGGCGGGATAAATACCGGCCCCTATAAAGCCGGTCAAGGCCACTTGGCACCCCGCCGCCAAAAATATCCCGCCAGAGCGACGACAATGCTAGCTGATCGCCGCTTTACTGGCCGCTCGCCGCCGCCGCTGCTGCACGGGCTTCCGGCGTAACCGTCGTCCGCTGCTGATAATCCTTCAGCGCCATCGCGTCGACCGCCGAATTGTACGTCTTCATTCGCCCGCTGCTGTCGATAAACACCATCTCGGTCGGCCCCTTCGATTTTGCTCACGCCCAATGGTTCGTCGTTCCGCACGTCCAATAGCATCGCCTGGTCGGCGCTGATCGCCGGTGCGGTAATCGTCTTCACGTCCTCGGCCGCCATGTCCGTCACATTTTCGATCTTCACGTCCTTGAACGAAGCATATCCGCCCAGCGGCACGTCAAAATCCTTGGCCACTTCCACCCAGTCGCCCGATTTCTCATCCTTCAAAATGGTGAGGATGTAAATCTTCCCCAGCGGATCCGCTCCCGCCCGGGCGGCACTCAAGCTATCGGCCAAAATCTGCGCTTCCGAAGGCACCGTCACCACCGCCGACGGATCGCTCCACGGAGACAATCGCCATTCCGACTTCGCGCTTTCCGGTTTTTCCAAATCCTCCGGCTTCAGGCCATAGTTCGGATTCGCCAGAATCAGCCGCACACGATATCGATACGTTTTGCCTTTTTCGGCCGTCATGTCGACAAACCGGAACAACCGATAGGCCGACGTACCTGGCGACGCCTGGCCTGAATCCGTTTGCACCGCCGCTGCCGATTTCGCCGGGCCGCCGCCGCGCCTGGCTGGACCCGCAGCCGCCGGCGGTGCGGCCTTGCGCTGCCCGGGGCTCGCCGCCGGACCGTGCCCAGCGGCTCCCAATCCGGGAAATCCAAACGGATTTGATGGCGCTTCCGTGTCGGTTGGTTGTTCCTGCTGTTCGCTTGGGCTTTCCGGCTTAAAGAATGGTACTTTCGGATGCCCCGCCTCTAACCCCCAATACTTCAGAAACAGCGGCGGCAGGGGCCACGTCGGATAAAATTTCATCGACGTGTTGTTCGGTGTCGTCTGCGGTTGAAAAACGTACGCCGAATCCACGATCTCACCGTACGGAGTGGCCCACTTGTCCGAACCAGGCTTTCCCCCGTCGGCGGTGTCGGGCAACCGCACCAGCCAATCCAAATCGGTCCATTTGGGTTCCGCTTCCTGGGCGTCGGTCACTTCCGCGCGCTGGGCCTGAAAGAAGAAGTATTGTGGCACGTCGACGTGAGTTGTTTGTGATGGTTGACTTCCCGGCGTGCGTCGGTTTCACCGCGTACTCAAACCGCCGCCGGAATTCCTGTTCCTCTTTTTCTACGGGCACAATCCCCGTAAGAATCGAGTAATACACCGCCTTGGTTTCGGCCCCCGGCGCGCGCACGCCGGGCAGCGCCACTCCGGCAGGAATTTTCCCGCCGCTTGCCGCCGCATGCGTGCCGGTCTCGCTGTGCGGTGTATGGGACCACCGCGCAGCCGGAAGCAATCTGCAATTCCGCAACCGGATAGATTTCCGGGTCGCCCCGCTTTGTTAGCTCCGGAAACAGCCGCGGATTCCATTCATTGCCTAGCTGCAGCGCGGATATCGGCACTTCCTTGCGGTCCTCCGCAATCAGCTTCTGGAAGTCGACCGTGGCGGCCTTGTCCTTTTCCTCTTGCGGCGCCCTATCCCAGGGCACCGCATTGATTCTCTCTGTCGCTTCTTTGCTCTTCTGCTCGATTGCGTACGCCGATTTCGTATCGTCCAGCGGTCTGGCCGTAATGGCGCCGTACAGGAACCACAACAGCACGAGCACCATCACGCCCAGCACCATCTTTTCGCCGTTGACCACGAAAAAATCGGCGATGGCAGCCCCGCTGAATTTCAATTTCATTTTCATGTCCGCGCCTCACTGCGAGAAACCGGCTCGCTTCTCGTTTCGGCTTCCATCTTCCGTCTCACCCACCTGCCGGAGCCGTGCCTTGCGCCGCGCCCGCCGGTGCCGCTCCTTCAGCCGGTTGCTCTCCGCCGCCCGATTCCGCGGCCGGCGCAATGCCCAATGCCTGCGGATTAAACGGCTTGATCAAATACACCACGCCGCTCACTTCAACTTTTTCCAGTCGCCGTCGTCCTTCGCCAGGCGCCGTGCTCGACTCAAACGCCTTTCCTGCGCCGGAGATCGCCGCGGCCGTGCCCCCGCCTGGATTGATGCGAACTTCCCGCACCTCGATCGGCAAAACCGAATTGCGACACGCCACCAGCAACCGATCCAAGTCGTGCGGATCCATCACCAACTGCAATCGGAACGGCATCAAATTGTATTCCGGCGAAGCAGCTCGCCAAATCGCCCCCCATCAACGGTTCGCCCGTGTCCTTCACGTACCGCCAGCTCTTCCAAATCGCATCCGGATCCGCGCCTTCTTCGCCGGTGGTTTGCCGTTGTTCCTCTTTGCCCCGCGATTTCAAATCGGGTTTTTGCTTTTGCTCCCTCGCCCACGGCGGAGCCCGTCTCAGTTGCTGAGCTGGTTTTGCGCCGCATGATTCGCTTTGTGCCCGCCGACGGCGCGTCGGACGCAGGATACGCAATTGCCATCTCGACGATCTCCGTGATCGGCGCGTCGTGCGGCCCCTTGGAGCCCTCGTTCACCGCCTGAATCACCTTGCACAACGCGTCGTACACCCACAACTCTTCCTGCATGTACAAAATCATTTGTGTCGAGGGAGCCTGTTCCCAGTCGAACGAGCTTTGAATCTCGGCCAACTGCGTCCACTTCACCCGATGCCGATTTTGCTCGGGCGATTCTTCGGCCGCTCGTTCCCCGCTGCTAGTGCCTTCCGCTGGCGGCGGCGCGTCGACAATCTCCGCCAGACGGCTCGCCTCTTGCCGCACTCGATTTTGGTATCGTTCCCGCAATTTGTCCGAAAGCTTTTCCTCCGGATTGTTCTCCACTGCCGCCACCGCATCCTGAAATTCCTTCCCCAGCGATTTCGGCCACACGTACACCTCTTGCTTCTGCTGCTTGTACAGCTCCTTCCAGGCCGCCGCCACTTGCTGACGCAGGCCATCCGTCAGCTTGCCGAATCCTTCCGTCCAAGTGTCGTTCGGATGCGGGCTTTGAATTTGCTGCAAGCTATTCAACGTCTGGTCGATGTTGGCCGAATCCTTTTTGAACTCGGCGTCCAGCTTGCCCACCGACGAATTCCAAACAATCAATCCCACCAGTGCCGCCAGCGCGCACAGGATCCAAAAGTGATACTTCTTCAGCACCGTCAGTATTTGTTTAACCTTGTCCATCTCGATCCATCCATCGGTTGAGCGTCGGCTCCCAGGCCGATCGCCGTGCAGCCTTGAAGGTCCCTCGCTTGGGTCTTAGTGCCTTATTGTTTGCTTCCCCCGTCCGCTGTCGCCAGTTCGTGCGGCTGTTCCTTCGCTTGTGCCTCTTGCTTGCGCTGTTCCAACCGCTCCGTCAGGGTCGTCGGTTTCCAGGCAAACTGCACGACGAAGTCGAATCGCTCCAAGTCCACGCTTCCAGGACGGCCCCCCTTTGCCCCGGCTCCGCCGCGGACGGCACCCGTCGCGTTGCCTTCCGTCACGTTCGGATCTGTCACAGTTTCCGGCTTCACTTTCGTGATCTTGCTCACCAGCACCGGGTATCCAATGCCTAGTTCCTTGGTGCTGAACTTTCCGCCAGGCAGCTCAATATCCTTCTTGGTCTTCAGGTTCTCGATCAACGTTTTGCGCACAAACTCCGCCCCTTGGGTAAAGCCTTCCTTGTTCTTGTTGTGATAGTGGTAGCCGGAAAGTTGAACGACCCAGCCTGGGCCCGACGGACCCGCATCCGGCGCGGATGCCGCTTCGCCGCCCCCCTCGCCACCTTTGCCGGCTTCCCCTTTGGCTGCCGGCTTGGGGGCTTCCACAATCGCATCTTTCACGTCGTCGTACCAGGTTTTCAAATCGGGGAAATGCTCCATCTCCACCGAGTCGATGTGCACTTCGTTCCGCGAGGCAATATCCGGCTGCTCTTTGTCGTCGTGCGGCAAGCAGTCGGTCACCGCTTTGAGCATCTCGGCCACCTCAATCCGCCGTTCTCCAATTCCCGCGATCGCCTGCCCGAGCTGCCGCACCTGTTCGTACTTCCCTTTCGCTTCGTCATACGCGGCTTGATCGGCCTTCGACAAGTCCTGCGCGCTCTTGGCCGCGCCAAACGCCTGCTTGAATCGGTAATCTTCCCGCGCTGAATTCCACTCGCGCCATTTGCCGAAGTAGCCCAGGATGCATCCCAACAGCAGCGCCGCCACCGCCGCCACCGCCCACGGCTTCTTGGCCCGGATCATCCGGTCCTTCATGATCTCGCGCGGCAGCAGATTGGTGCTCAGCTTTGCCTTGTCGAGCGCCTGCACCGCCAGGCCATAGCACACCGGATACGAAAGCATGTTCTCCTTGAACACCGGCGCGTCGATCACCGCCGGCCCGTCCAACTGCTTGTAATTCTCGAACTCGCTCACCTCCAATCCGAGGTTTTGCGAAAGATATTTGTGCAGGCCGCGCAGCTTCATGGCGTTGCCCAGCGGCACCACGCGCCAAGCTTCGCCGTGCGTTCCAAATTCTGGAAGAAGCTCAGCGATCGCTGCACTTCCCCCAGCAATTCGCCGAACACCGGCCGCATCGCCTGGAACACCGCCTTGGGGTCTTCCGCCTTCATGGCGTTTCGCTTCAGGTGCTCCGCCTTGGCGAACGTCAGCTTCATCTGCTTGGTCAGCGCCTTGGTGAAGTGATTGCCGCCCAAGTTGATCGTCCGCTGCCAGACCTTGAATCCGTTGGTCACCACCAGGTCCGACACGTCGGTGCCCAGCGAAAGCACAATCGTCGCTGGCGGCGGATTCTCCGGATCGTATTCCGTCTGCGCCATGTCCCGCATCTGATCGAACGTGATGAAGTTGTACAGCGCCAGCGGCGTCAACTGCACAATGTCCACCTCGATTCCCGCCTCGACAAACGGTTTCAGCGCCGGTTCACCTGGTCGCGCTTCATCGCGAACAAGCCCACCTCGGTCTCCAGCGCGAAGCCCTTCTTCCATGCTCCCGCCGGCCATCTGCTGGTAATCCCACACCACGTCTTCCAGCGCGAAGGGAATTTGCTGCCGCGCTTCGTAGCGCACGATGTCGGGAATCTTTTTCGATTCCACCGGCGGCAGCTTGATGAACCGCGCCAACCCGCTTTGACCCGAAACCGAGATCGCCACCCGGTCCCCCAGCACCGAATTGCGCGATAAGAACTGCTCCAGCGCCTCTTTGATCAGCTCGGCCGGATTGGCGTCCGGCTGGCTCAGCATCTTGGGGTATTCGATGTAGTCGAACGCCTCCGCCACGATCGCGGTCGGGCTGGTCGCCGGCGCGGCATCGCAGGGCCTTAAGGGCGGTTTGCCCTAGGTCGATTCCCCAAACGGCCCCCGTCTTTGGCATGTTCTAGGTCCTTCGTTCTCCGTTCCGCTCACGGCGCGGAACCACCACAGCCCGTGCCGATGATGGCACTGCCACCTGCTCCATAACTCACTGTACTGACGCAGGATAGCGATTGTCAACTTACCGCTCATCTAGATACACTCTCCTCTTCTCCTCCTCTCCTTTTCTCCTCTTTTTCCGACGCCTCGCCGTGCCAAAAGCCACCGAACTCTTCGCCGCCATCTCCTTCCTGGTGATCGGCCTGTCGCACGTCGCTCAGCCCCGCGCCTGGGTCG
The DNA here is from genome assembly GCA_963773925.1 of Pirellulales bacterium. Lineage (GTDB taxonomy): Bacteria > Planctomycetota > Planctomycetia > Pirellulales > JADZDJ01 > CAVRAW01. The sequence continues at coordinate 120,920 of CAVZDC010000014.1, read as the reverse complement.
ATTTCTTCATCCGCCTGCGCGAACGGGGCATTGCCGGCGTCTACCTGGTCGCCTTCATCAACCTCCCCTTCGGCGCCTTCATCGCCGCCTTCCACAACGTTTGGACCGGCCTGCCCATCGTGCTCACCCTGATCGGCTGGGCGCACGTCTTGAAGGCCGCCGTCTATTTCATCGCCCCTCAAGTCGGCCTGCGCTACTTTGCCCGCATCTCGCCGGAGCGAACCTGGATCTTCATTGGCGGCGGCATCGTTTCGCCTCTGCATCTCCGCGTTTACCTGGTACCTGGTGCTCGTCCCGCGCTGATCCGGCCACCCTATCTCCTCTTCTCCTCCTCTCATTTTCTCCTCTTCCGATCCCCTCCGATGCCGTCGTGGTACTCATCCGCGCCGCGCCGTCATTTGCCCTTCCTCAGCCGGCTCGGCCAGCCGACGCGCACCAGCGTCTCGTCCGGGTCCGAGAACTGCAAACTCGTACATCCCCCACGGCTTGTCTTCCGCTTTGCAACCCACTTTCGCCGCCAGCGCATCCACGTCCTCGGTATACAAATACAACCCAAACGGATTGCGTCCTGGAATCAGCCAGCCTTTTTCGGCCGGTTGCAAATGCAGTTCGCCGCCGCGACCGTCGGAAAGCATCCGATAATCGCCTTCCGCATCGCCCTGCGTGAATCCCAGCTTCGCGTAAAACGCGGTGCTGGCCTCAATGTTGTTGCAGGGAAGTATCGCCGTCAGATTATGTGTTTGCGACATCGGAAAAGCTCCGCAACGGGTGAACGTTCATGCATCATGGTCATTGTACCGACGCCTCGGCTACAATGAATCGGCCGCCCGTTGGGGCGGCAGCCAATCGCTCGCACCAATTCATCGGAGCCGAACCATGAACACACGCTGGTTTTCTCGTTGGGGCTGGTTCCACGTGCCGGTTTCCGCCGCCGGCATGATCCTCTGCCTGCTGGCCGCGATCTTCTGCGCAACGGTGTTCATCGCCGTCGATCGCCATTCGCATTCCGCCAGCGACACGCTGTACGGCATCTTCCCCTTCTTCGCCTGCACATTCCTGCTGCTCGATTGGATCGCGTCGCGCACCAGCGGCGAAGCGGCTCGAAATTGATCTCTATCTGCCATCCACCACTTAGCCGCCGAACTTGCTCGGCGCTTCAGCGCCCCGGGCCGCTCCTGGACTGAAACTGCAAAAGTTTCCGACTCGCCAGCTACAATCACACTGCCGCCGCGCGGGGAGGTTTCTCTAATGAGCAAGCCGGCTAAACGAACGCTCATCGTGCTCTGGGTGTTGCTTGTTGCCGCAGTGACGATAAACGTCGCAACCCACATCTACGATCAGCGTGATCGTCGCAGATTGGCCTGGGGTTCTCTAAACTATTGGCCGCTTTCGTCGGCAGGAATGCAATTGGAGTCAAATGCAAAGGCATTTGCATCGAAATCGGTCACTGATTCCGATGCGCGGAAATGGCTGGAACAATATGGGTTCCACGTTGGGGGATACTCATTTGAAGGCCGGCGGCCGGAGGGGACAAACGGAAGTGGTTTTACCGTGACCGGCAAACGCAAACTATGCGACCGCAATTGGCTATACGATGAAACTTGGCTGATGGTGACGTTCAGTTTCTACAGGCAACCACTCGAATTCAAGGAAGTCTGGGTTTCAGAATGGCCATTTCATCCAATGCAAGAAGATGACGATTGGCAATAACACTTGTTAGCGCGATTGCCCAAATTCGCCCGGAACGAACTTGCAATTAAGCCACCACGTCCGCTAGATTGTACGCCTGTTCCCATTTCGAGTTGCTATGTGCGGAAGCCGGCGTAGGTATTCGCTGCCAGGCAAGGCCGTGAACTACCAAACATCCGCACCATGCCCCAAGTCGGCCGCCCCCGCGCTCTCGACGAAATCAATCGCCGCGAAATCTGCGCCCTTGTCGCCGCTGGCTGCGGCCTTGAATGGGCTGCTCGCTACGTCGGCGTCTCCGCCCGCACCATCCGCCGCGAGGCCCTCCGCCACGAAGATTTCCACGACCAGCTCCGCCGCGCCGAACTCTCTCCCAGCTCAATCCCCTCAAAGCCCTGCAAAACGCCACCGGCACCCACTGGCGCGCCGCCGCCTGGCTCCTCGAACGCACCTGTCCCGAGCGTTTTGCCAAGCCCGATCTCAAGCGCTTCGATCAGCACGACATGCAACAAATCTTCGCCGAACTCTTCGAGGAAATTAACCAGGCCATCCCCGACCCCGCTCTCTGCGTCCAGGTCTACCAGCGCCTCACCGGTTTCTTCCAAGCCAAACTCAACGAACTGTGGGCCGCCAAATCCGCACGCCGCGACCCCCGCCGCGCCCGCCGACTACTCGACCGCTTCGCGAATTCATCCCTGGACATTATTAAGCCTTCCAATCCCGACCCGCGGGTGGCCGGGGTCGAGGCCGCCGAGCCCCCGGACCTTGCCGCCCCTCCGCGGACATAATTCGCCCCCTTTTGTCCAATGATCAAACTGCAATCGACCAACGTTCTCGGATCAGCGCGCACTGCGACCAAGACAAAACCACTGAATTTCGCCGCCCCAATTGGGACCCCCAGCGCACCGGACAGAATTACCTTTGCGCTCGCCACTGCCATGTGGCCCGTCAGCCCCCGGTTATACCGGGGGATCGGCGCTAGAGTGCGCCTTGCTAACCCGCGCGCGCAATCCGCTGCATCCCGGCGGCGGCGGGCAAGATGGCTGCGACGGATGCAGCCGCCGGCATTGGCACAGACGCCGGCGTTTCCAGTTCGTCCTCTTTGTGCAGCTTCAAGCGTCACGCTGCGCGGCGGGCGGCGCTCCTGAGTGAAGCCGCGGCTGCCGCCGTGCAGGAATTCCACCATCGGCGCGGCCGGGCCATCGGCGATATTCGGCCGTCAGGCGCGCCAGCATCTCGCGCCACGGCAAGCCGCTGCGGTAGATCACCCGATAGGCCGCCTTGAGCACGGCAATATGCTCTTGGTTGAAGCCGTTGCGCTTCAAACCGATCAGATTCAGCCCGACCACTTCGCCGGTCGTGCCGTCGATGGTGACGTAGGGCGGCACGTCGCGCACCACTCGCGCATGGCCGCCGACCATGGCCATCTGGCCGATGCGGCAGAACTGATGCACGGCCACCGCGCCGGATACGAACGCCCGATCGCCGACCGTCACGTGGCCGGCCAGCAGGCTGTTGTTGGCCATGATGATGTGGTTGCCCAAGCGGCAATCGTGGGCCAGATGGGCGCCGGCCATCAAGTAGCAATGATCGCCGATGGTCGTGTCGGTTCCCGGCTTCATCGCCCGATGCACGGTGACGAATTCGCGAAGGGTGTTGCCGGCGCCGATCTCCACCCCGCCCACAGTTTGCGGACAATGGACGTGCTGGGGCGGCCCGCCGATGACGGCGCTTTCGCAGATGGTGTTGCCGGGACCCAGGCGAGAGCCGCTTTTGATCACCGCGTGGCCGGCCAACGTGCAGCCGTCGCCGATGACGACGTCGTCTTCCACGATGGCGAAAGGGGCGATTCGCACATCCTGGCCAATTTGCGCTTGCGGGCTGACGACCGCCAAAGGATGGATGTTCACCAGCGGAAACCTCAGGGGTGCAAGTGCGGCGGGGCAGGGGGAGAGGCGCGAGGCGGGCAAACCGGCAGCAGAAACTGGGCCGCCGCGCGAGTCCCTTCGCCGCGGCTGCCTGACGGATTTATCGGCTGTGCTACACGGCGCGGTTCAGCCGGATATGGCTGCCGCATTAATTGGGCAATCAATTCAGCCCCAGCGGTTGGCCGCGATAGCTCGCCGTGTTAAATTGTTCCGGCTAGGTAGTGTTTCACGCCGCCACTTGCACTGTTTTCAAGCCCATGCCAGCCAGCCACGAACTTTACGACCAGGCCGATAAGCTAAAAGATGCCGGCCAGCTCGACGAGGCCGTCGCCAAGCTGAAAGAGCTACTGGCCGCCGACCCGGTTTACACGCTGGCCCATTCGGCTTTGGCCGTGATCCTGACGCGGCAAAAAAAACACGACGAAGCCATCCAGCACGCCATGAAAGTTTGCGAATTGGAGCCCAACGATCCGTTCAGCTTCACGGCGCTGAGCGTCACGTTTCAGCGCGCCGGAAAAATTCCCGAGGCCGAAGAAGCCATGGCCCGCGCAAGAATGATCAAGGCGGCATTCCACTGAAGCAAAAAAGCCCACGGGTTGCAACCCGTGGGCTTGAGATTGCGCAATTTGCTACTTAACGGCGCGAACTACGTTCTGCGGCCGACTAATCGCTTTTGAATATCGGTTTCCAGCACGCCGAACGCCTCTTCGTGCCGCGCTACGGTGAGTTGCAACGCGTGCAGCATTCGCTTGGCCGTGAAGTAGTTGGTCACAATCCGCTGCGTCACCACCACCGGCTCGGTCGGAATACCCACCGGCTGCGGGTTGAGGCCGAAATCGATGATCAGCTCTTCCGGCGTGCCCGTCACGCGGCAAAAGTTGGCGTACATGGAAATCACGCCGGAGTCTTTCACTTCGATCCGCTGGCGCTGCTGCTGTCCCTCGGGGGCGGGCACGGCCGCTTCGGGAGCGGACGGCTTGCCGCCCTTGTCTTTTTCCAATTCGGTAGGCTTCGACACGCTATAACTCCTTGTACTTGTGTACTGCGTATGATCGGTGATTGGGCCGACTAGCCAGTCTACGGCGCAAAACCGGCGCTGGCCAGTCCTTAAACCGGGCGAAATGCCCGGCCTTTTCAGAGCATCGATTCCAACAGCGCCGCCAGATCCGCATCGGACACGTCCCGCGGATTGCCCGCCATGCTGTTGCCCCGCGAGCCGGCCACCATCGCCGGAATTTTTTCCCTAGCCACCCCCAAATCGCGCAGCCGCTCCGGAATTCCAACGGCCCTGGCCAACTGCTCGATACGTGAAATGAACGCATCGGCCGAATGTTCGCCGCAGACCGCACTGCCGAGGAAGGCCAGTTGCTCTTCTGCACGTTGCGCGGTTGAACCGCAGCGCCGCCGGCAACATGACTGCGCACGCCAGACCGTGGCCCACATGGCATTCGGCGCCCAGCGCGGCGGCGACGCCGTGCGCCAAACCCAAGCCAGAATTCGCCAGCGCCAGGCCGGAAAGGAGGGCGGCATGAGCCATCGCTTCGCGCGCCGGTCGATTCACGCCGTCGCGCACCGCGATCGGCAACGCCGGAATTGCCAATTGCAAGCCTTGAATGGCGATCGCCTGTGGGATGGGTTTGGCGCGCCGAGAGATGTAGCTTTCGATCAGTTGCGTGATGGCGTCCATGCCAGTGTGAGCGGTCACATCCGGCGGCACACCGACGGTCAATTCAGGATCCACTAGCACGATTTGCGGCACCATCGCGTCGAATCGCAGGCTTTTCTTGAACGGCAGGATTGTAACCGCTAATGACGGCGTTTTTGGTGGCCTCGCTGCCCGTGCCGCCAGTTGTGGGCATGACCAGCATTGGCAGCGGCGGCCGGGTAATTTCCAGCCCGCGACCGACGCCTTCCAAATAATCAGCCACGCTGGTGCTTTCGCGATTGGTCGCCATGGCGGCGGCGGCTTTCGCCAGATCGATCGCTGACCCTCCGCCGATGCCGATCAGCAGGTCGCCAGTAGTATCGCCACGCTTGAGCAATTCCGCCGTGAGCGCATCGACATCGTTGACTTCCGGCTCGTGCGAATGCGCTGGCAACGTGCTGCGTCTCCATGCCCGTGCCGCGCAGCAGTTGCATCAGTTCGGCCAGTGCGCCCGACTTCTCCAACGACCCCGAGCCGGTGACTACGAATGCGCGGCGGCCCAGCGTGGCGGCCAGGCTGCCGATTTCGCGACGACGGCCCCAGCCGAAGACGATCTTCCGCGGCGCAAGAAAATCGTACTGCAACGCTGTCAGTGCAGGAGGCGCCATAGACTGGCCATCATACGACCCGGCGGTCCGGCGTTTCCAGCCATGGCTGGGAGCCCTACAATGGTTCGATCCATGAACGACACGATTGAAATTACGCCTGCCGCGGGACCTGTGCGCGGACGGATCCGTCCGCCCGGCTCGAAAAGCATTACCAACCGGGCGCTGGTGTGTGCGGCACTGGCGGAAGGCGATTCCAAACTGCTTGCAGCGCTGGAAAGCGAAGATACACGGGTTATGGCCCACTCGCTACGGCACCTGGAGATTGCAGTGAACAACGAAGCCGCGGCGAACACAATGGACGTGTTTGGCTGCGGCGGCGATATTCCGGCTCGATCGGCGGAATTGTACATCGCCAACAGCGGCACCAGCATGCGTTTTCTCACGGCACTTGTGGCTTTGGGACACGGCTGGTTTCGATTGGACGGCACGCCGCGGATGCGCGAGCGGCCGATTCAAGATCTGCTCGACGGGCTGGCCCAACTTGGTGTGAGTGCCGAAAGCGAAGCGAGCAACGGTTGCCCGCCGGTAATTGTGCATGGCGCGGGTTTGGCCGGCGGAAAGGCCAAAGTGAACGGCGACCTGTCGAGCCAGTTTCTCAGCGGGCTGCTGATGGCCGCGCCCTACGCCCGACAGCCTGTGGAATTGACCGTGGAAGGAGAATTGGTTTCGCGCCCTTATGTCGGACTGACCTTGGCCGTGATGAAGGCGTTTGGGATTGAAGTGCCGACGACCGATCTTTCGCATTTCGTCGTGCCCAAGGGGCGCTATCAGGGACGAACGTACCAGGTCGAGCCCGATGCGACTGCGGCCAGTTATTTTTTCGCGGCGGCAGCGATTACCGGCGGCGACGTGACCGTGGAAGGCCTGTCGCGCAACAGTTTGCAAGGCGACTTGGCGTTTTGCGATTGCCTAGCACAGATGGGCTGCGAGGTTCGGTACGACGCCAATTCGATTAACGTGGTTGGGCGGCAGCTTCATGGCATCGAAGTCAACATGAATGCGATTAGCGACACCGTGCAAACGTTGGCCGCGGTGGCGCTGTTTGCCGACGGCCCGACGAGCATCACCGGCGTCGGTCATATTCGTCACAAGGAGACCGACCGGATCGGAAACCTGGCGGTTGAATTGCGCAAGTTCGGCGCGAATGTCGACGAGCTTGTCGACGGCCTGCGGATAACTCCCGCCGCATTGCACGGGCGCGGATCGCCACGCATCAAGATCATCGCATGGCAATGAGCCTGGCACTGGTTGGCCTGCGCGTGCCAGGCGTGGTGCTCGAAGACCCCAAATGCACGGAAAAAACCTACCCCGCCTACTTCGACGATCTGGCAAAGTTCGTGGGCGGTTGAGGTTGCCTGCTGCGGCCGCTAAGCCTAGATTCGGCAATTATTTGCACTGCGAAATTTTCACGGCGGCGGAACAAACTGGGCTCGAGATTCGTCTTAGAAGCAGGCAACGGGACCCGCGGTCCGGCGAAATGAATAGCGCATGAAATTTGGCAAGCTCTTCTCATTGGTTTGCGTGCTCGGATGCGCGGCGCTGTTTTTGCTTAGCGCGGGAATCGACACGGTTTGGCCGGCGGACAATTCGCCGCAAGCGGAACGGGATCGCTTTCAAAAGCTGTATGACGAGGGAAACTACAAGGACGCGTACGACGGCTTCCGCAAGCTGGTGCTGGATGCCAACGACGATCCGCTGCGCGTGGCCGCGGATCTCAACATGGCGCTGAGCGCCCTGCGCCAATTGGGGCGGTTGGACGAAATCGACGAGCTGCGCGAAAACGCGGTGCAAGTGCATTCCCAAAACTGGCGGTTGCTGGTGGGCGCCGCCCAAAGCTACCTGGAATACGACCATTACGGATTCATCATCGCGGGCAAGTTTTTGCGTGGGCCGCATCGGGGCGGCGGCGAGCCGGTCAATTCGATGGAGCGGGACCGCGTGCGGGCCATGCAGTTGATGGCGCAGGCCATCCCGTTGGTGCAAAACGAACCGCAGAAGTCCGATGCGGCCAACTTCTGGTTGACGATGTCGCGGATGTTGTTGGCCAACCGCGGATACAACGAGGCCTGGCGGCTGCAGTACCTTACGAATCTCGACGAACTGCCCGACTACGATCAAGGCTGGTACCGGGGCAGCGCTCCGCAAGGCGCGCCGGTTGATGCGGACGGCAACCCGATTTATCACTACGTTCCCAAGAGTTGGCAGGCGGCGCAAACCGACGGCCAGCGCTGGCGGTGGCGCTGCTGCAAGCGGCGGAAAGCAATCCGCAACTGCTGAACACCGTGCGGCAAGAGTTGGCCGACTTTCTGCAAAACCAGTTCGGCGTGCAGACGATGGCCTACTACGGCACGTTCTTCGGCAGCTTGGAAGATGACGACGCCAAGAACGACGAATCGGGCACCTGGGCGCTGCACACGCTGGCCGACGACGAAACCATTGCCCGGCTGGCCGGCGGCATCAAGCGCTTCAAATTGCCGGAAGAGTTCAACTTTATCCGCATTTACCGGCAGATTGCCGACGAGCCGAAAACGGGCGGTGGCGAAAACGCGCTGGAACAGTTGGCGCACATTTTCGAGAACCGCCGGCAATACCCGCGCGCCGCCGAATACTGGCGCCGATGCATCCAGGAATATGGCCCGGGGCGCGACGAGTTCAAGAAGCAGGCGCTGGAGCAGATTGTCGGCAACTGGGGGCGATTTGAAGCGAACGTGACGCAACCGGCAGGCAAAGGGGCCACGGTCGACTTTCGCTTCCGCAACGGGAAGAAGGTGGCATTTGAGGCGCGCGAAATCAAAGTCGCGAAGCTGCTTGCGGACGTAAAGCAATATCTTAAATCCAACCCGAATCAACTCGAGTGGCCCAAGCTGAACATCGCCGATTTGGGACACCGGCTTGTGCAGGAGAAGCAGGAGCAATACGTCGGCGAGCGTGTGGCGCAGTGGGATTTGGAATTAACGCCGCGGCCGCTGCACTTCGACAAGCGGATCACCGTCAGCACACCGCTGCAAAAGGCCGGCGCCTACCTGCTGACGGCGAAATTGGCCGACGGCAACACCAGCCAGATCATCGTGTGGCTGGAAGACACCGCGCTGGTGAAGAAGCCGCTTTCCAAGGCGATGTATTACTACGTGGGCGATGCCGCCAGCGGCGCCCCGATCGGCAAAGCGAACGTGGAATTCTTCGGCTATCGCCAGCGGCAGGTTGGCGAAAAGCGCTTTACCACCGACGTTCAAGATTACGCCGAGCATACCGATGCCGACGGCCAACTGATCGTGCCGTCGAAGGAGCACGACAACGAATTTCAATGGATTGTCACCGCGACAACGCCTGAAGGCCGGCTGGCGTATTTAGGCTTCACCAACATGTGGAGCGGCGAGTACTACGACGCGCAGTACAACGAAACCAAGGTGTTCACCATTACCGACCGGCCGGTGTATCGGCCTGGACAAAAGGTGCAGTTCAAGTTTTGGGTACGTCACGCCCGGTACGATCAGGAGGACAGTTCCGACTTCGCGAACCAGCCGTTCAACGTGGAGATTCAGAATCCCAAAGGGGAGAAGGTCCTGAGCAAGACCTACACGGCCGACGCATACGGCGGCATCGAAGGGGAACTGGAACTACCCTCCGACGCCACGCTGGGCGTGTATCAACTGTTTGTGGTCAATCACGGCGGCGGCAGTTTTCGCGTCGAGGAATATAAGAAGCCGGAATTGGAAGTTTCCGTGGATGCGCCGACCGAGCCGGTGATGTTGGGGGACAAAATCAAGGCTACGATCAAGGCGAGATATTATTTCGGGTCGCCGGTGATCAATGCCAAGGTGAAATACAAAGTGCTGCGCAGCAACTATAGCGGCACCTGGTATCCCAGGGGCCGCTGGGATTGGCTGTATGGGGCCGGCTATTGGTGGTTTGCCAGCGATTACCCGTGGTATCCGGGCTGGTCGGAGTGGGGCTGCAAGCGGCCTGTGCAAAGCTGGTGGTGGCGATTCCAGCCGCAGCAACCGCCGGAAGTGGTCGCGGAGCGCGAAGTGCCGATCGGGCCGGACGGCACGGTGGAGGTTGAAATCGATACCGCCGTGGCCAAATTGATTCATCCCGATCATGACCACCAATACACTATTACGGCGGAGGTGGTCGATCAATCGCGGCGCACCATCGTCGGCCAAGGCAACGTGCTTGTGGCGCGACAACCGTTCAAGGTTTATGTGTGGCTGGATCGCGGTTACTACCGGGTGGGCGATTCGATCCATGCCCAGACGCAGGCTCAGTCGCTGGACCAAAATCCCGTGCACGGCGACGGGACCTTCCGCTTGTACAAGATCGAGTACAAAAACGATAAGCCGGTGGAAACCGAGGTGCGCACGTGGCCGGTCAATCCCGACGCGCAGGGGCATGCCGATCTGCAGCTTAAAGCCACGGAGCCGGGGCAGTATCGGCTGGCGTACGAATTGACGGATGAAAAGCAGCGCAAGCTCGAGGGGGCGTATCTGTTCACGATCGTGGGCGAGGGATTCGACGGCAGTCAATTCCGCTTCAACGATTTGGAATTGATTCCCGATCAGCGCGAGTATGACCCCGGCCAAAAGGTGAATCTGCAGGTCAACACCAACCGCAGCGGCAGCACGGTATTGTTGTTTTTGCGGCCGTCGAACGGGATTTATCTGTCGCCGAAGGTGTTGCGTTTGAAGGGCAAGTCGGTGGTGGAAGAAATCGAAGTGGCGAAAAAGGACATGCCCAATTTCTTCGTCGAAGCGGTGACGATCGGCGGCGGCAGGCTGTACAGCGAGATTCGCGAAATCGAGGTGCCGCCGGAGAAGCGCGTGCTGGAGGTGGCGGTGAGCCCATCAAGCGAGACGTTCAAACCAGGGCAAAAGGCCACGGTGAATTTGAAGCTGACTGACAGTTCGGGCCTGCCGTTTGTGGGTTCCACGGTGGTGGCGGTCTACGACAAATCGGTGGAATACATTTCCGGCGGAAGCAATGTGGAAGATATCAAGGCGTTCTTCTGGAAATGGCGGCGGACCCACTATCCGCACTCGGAAACGAATTTGGGGCGGACGTTTTGGAACCTAGTAGCGCCGGGCCAACAGGGCATGGAAAACTTGGGTGTGTTCGGCGAAACAGTGGCCAACGGCAAGCTCGAGAAACCTGAATCCGATGAAGCTTCGGCAGGGGCGCCTGTGGCGCTGGGCGCGACGCGAAAAAGCAGTCCCAATATGGCCGACGGATCGTTCGCGGCGGCGCCGGCTCCGACGGAAGCGGCCGCCCTCGACCAGTCCGGAAACGAGGCAAACGCGGCAGCAAACTTGGTGCAACCCACGGTGCGTACAAAGTTCGCGGATACCGCGCTGTGGGTTGGTTCGCTGGTGACCGACGACGATGGCACCGCACAAGTGTCGCTAACCATGCCGGAGAATCTCACCACGTGGAAGGTGCGCCGTTGGGGCATGGGGCATGGGACGAAAGTGGGGCAGGGGGAGGCCGAAGTCGTCACCCGCAAAGATCTGATCGTGCGGCTGCAGGCGCCGCGGTTCTTCGTCGAGACAGATGAAGTGGTGCTGTCGGCCAACGTGCATAACTATCTCAAGAGCGCCAAGCAAGTGAGCGTATCGCTGGAACTGGACGGCCAAAGTCTTGAGCCGATGACCGACGTAACGCGGCAGGTGGAAGTACCCAGCGGTGGCGAGGCGCGGGTCGATTGGCGCGTAAAGGCGGTGCAAGAAGGGGAAGCCGTGGTGCGGATGAAAGCGCTCAGCGATGAAGAATCCGATGCCATCGAGCAGCGATTTCCGGTCTATGTGCACGGCATGCTCAAGACAGAAAGCTTTTCCGGCGCGCTGCGGCCGGACGACACGGGTGGCAAGGTCAAGCTGCACGTGCCCGCCGAGCGGCGCGTCAACCAGTCGCGGTTGGAGGTGCGCTATTCGCCCACCTTGGCCGGCGCGATGGTCGACGCGCTGCCGTACCTGGTCGATTATCCGTATGGCTGCACGGAGCAAACACTCAACAAATTCCTGCCGACGGTGATCACGCAAAAAGTACTGATCAACATGGGACTGGACCTGAAGAAAATCCAGGAGAAGCGCACCAACCTGAATGCCCAGGAAATTGGCGACGATCAACAGCGCGCGGCCGGCTGGAAGCGCTTCGCCCATAATCCGGTTTTCGACGCCGACGAAGTGACACGGATGGTTAAGGACGGCGTGCAGCGGCTTACGGAAATGCAACTTTCCGACGGCGGCTGGGGCTGGTTCAGCGGCTGGGGCGAACAGAGTTACCCGCACACCACGGCCATTGTCGTGCACGGTTTGCAAGTGGCGCAGCAAAATGACGTGGCCCTGGTGCCCGGCGTGTTGGATCGCGGCGTGGAGTGGTTGAAGAATCATCAGCTACGCCAGGTGCAGATGCTGAAAAACGCGCAGGAGAAGCCGAAGCCTAAGGAGCCGTACAAAAGCGAGGCCGACAATCTCGACGCGCTGGTGTACATGGTGCTGATCGACGCCGGCGTGCCGAACGACGAGATGCGCGATTTCCTGTATCGCGACCGCACCAAGTTGGCGGTGTACAGCAAAGCCATGTTCGGACTGGCGCTGGCGAAACAGAATCAAAAAGAGCAGCTCGAGATGATTCTGCAGAACTTGAAGCAGTACGTGGTGGAAGACGACGAAAATCAGACGGCATGGCTCAAGCTGCCTCAGGCCGACTACTGGTGGTACTGGTACGGGAGCGAAACGGAAGCCAACGCCTACTACTTGAAGCTGCTGGCGAAGACGGACCCCAAGGGGCGGCTGGCTTCGCGGCTGGTGAAGTATCTGCTGAACAATCGCAAGCACGCCACTTATTGGAACAGCACGCGCGACACGGGGCTGGCGATCGAGGCGCTCGCGGATTACTTGCGCGCCAGCGGCGAAGACAAGCCGGACGAAACCGTTGAAGTGTGGCTTGACGGCAAGAAGCAAAAAGAGGTGAAGGTTACGGGGGCCGACCTGTTCACGTTCGACAACAAGTTCGTGCTGGAGGGAGACGCGGTGAAAAGCGGCGATCATCAGTTGGAGCTGCGCAAAACCGGCACCGGGCCGCTGTATTACAACGCTTATCTGACGAATTTCACGCTGGACAATCCCATTAAGGCCGCAGGATTAGAAGTGAAAGTGCACCGCAAGTTCTACAAGCTTACGCCCGTGGAAAAAACAATCGAGGTTTCCGGGGGCCACGGCCAGTCGGTCCAGCAGAAGGTGGAAAAATACCAGCGCGAAGAACTGCCCGGTCTGGCGGAGCTGAAAAGCGGCGACCTGGTGGAAGTGGAGCTGGAGATCGACAGCAAGAACGATTACGAGTACGTGATGTTCGAAGACATGAAGGCCGCCGGGTTCGAGCCGGTCGAGCTGCGCAGCGGCTATAACGGCAACGGCCTGGGCGCCTACATGGAGCTGCGTGACAATCGGGCCACGTTCTTTGTGCGCTGGCTAGCGCGGGGCAAGCATTCGGTCAGCTACCGGCTGCGGGCGGAAATTCCCGGCCAGTTCAGTGCACTGCCGGCCGTGGCCAGCGCGATGTACGCCCCCGAATTGACGGGGAACAGCGACGAGCAAAAGCTGAGGATCAGCGACTAATCGGCGGGCTGGCACAGCGGGCAGCGGGGCGGCTTTGCACTATTCTCTCGCCGGATGCAGCCCCGCCGGGTAAAATGACAGCGCTGATTACTGTGGGGCACTGGCCGCGAGGAACCGAGCATGGGCAGCCGTTGGATGGGCGCCGTGATCGTGCTGTTTTGGCTGTCGACCATGGGCTGGCTGGTCGAGTCGAAGGTGCTGCCGCCGCTGAGGCGCGGCGATCCGCCCGATTACCGTTCGATGTATTCGGACGATCCGTTCGAGGAAGATCCCGTCGGCTGGGACATGATGCTCAATGGCAAGCCGATCGGCTGGGCAGTCAGCCGGTTCGTCAAGTTCGCCAATGGCAAGAGCCGCGCCTACCATACGACGAATCTCAACAATCGAATTCACTTCGAACGAATTCCGGTGCAAGACCTGTCGCCGGCATGGATGAAGGTGCTGTGGCATTCGGCGCCGGACGGGCTGGACAACATGAAGATGGACGCCCGGAGCGTGCTGACCATCGATTCGTTGGGGCACCTGGCGAAATTCAGCTCGTGGTTACGGGTGGAAGGGATGCGCGATTCGATCAAGATAAACGGCGAGGTGCATGCCTCGCTATTGAAGGTGACGGTGGAAGCGGGGCAATTTCGCGATTGGTTTGAAACGTATCTACCCTCCGACGCCTTGGTGGCCGACGAGCTTTCGCCGCAATCTCGGATGACCGGCTTGCACGTGGGGCAGGAATGGACCGTGCCGGTGTTCAGTCCGCTTCGGCCGCCGAACACGCCCATCGAGATTCTGCAAGCGCGGGTGGAAAAAAGCGATCCACTGGTGTGGGAAGACAAAGCGGTGCCGGTGTGCCAGGTGATTTACCGGGCGGACTCGGGTTCCGCCATGTCGGGCGGCCGCGAGCCGCGCGAAGTTGTGGATTGACGAAACCGGCGCCGTGCTGCGGCAAGAAGTCAGCGTGCTGGGCTCGAAACTGGTGTTCGCGCGGATGTCGCCAGAGCGGTCGGCCGAACTAGCGGCAGCGACCGAGGATGCGGAATTGCGACGGCAGCGGGCCTGGAAATTGAACCGCTAAGATCCAATCAGCGCTAGGCAGCCCGATGATTGAATTCGACCACGTGACGCGCAACTATGGCCGGAAGACGGCGGTCGATCGGCTGAAGCTGACCATTCGCCCGGGCGAATTGTTCGCACTTTTGGGTCCTAATGGCGCGGGCAAGACGACGACCATCAAGATGCTGGTGGGGCTGTTGCGCCCGAATACCGGCACGGTGCGGATTTGCGGATACGACGTGGTGCGAGAAACGCGGCAAGCCAATCGATGCATTGGCTATGTGCCCGATCAGCCCTATTTGTACGACAAGCTGTCGGGCGCGAATTTTTGCAGTTCATCGCCGATTTGTACGGCCTTGCCCGCGAGGAATCTGCCACGCGCATTGCTCGTGAAATCCAGAATTTCGGGCTGGCCGAGTTTGTCGACCAACTGACGGAAACCTACTCGCACGGGATGAAGCAGCGGCTGGTACTGGCCGCGGCGCTGCTGCACGATCCGGCGGTGCTGATTCTTGACGAACCGATGGTGGGCTTGGACCCGCGGAGCATGCGGCTGGTGAAAGATATTCTGCGCAACCGCGCTAATGCGGGCATGGTGATATTCATGTCGACGCACACGCTGGGGCTGGCCGAGGAAATTGCCGACCGAATCGGTATCGTCGACCGGGGCCAGTTGCGGTTCCTGGGCACGCTGGCCGAATTGCGCGGCCAAGTGGCGCAGGAGCACACCAGCCTGGAACGGATGTATTTGGATCTGACCGCGACGGCGGAGGATGAGGCGGTGCGCGAAATGCGGTAGCCGCGTGGCGTGCTGTGGCCGGCGGCTGGGGGAAATTCAATTCAATGGCAAGTTTTCCATCCAACGATTTCATTGCCCCCGTGGGCGTGCTGCTTTCGGAGCAGCGCGAAGGCCAGGTGTTTTGGCAATTGCGTACGCGCATTGTAAAGGCGGCGCTTTGGCGGATGTTCACCAGCGCGCGTTTGCGACTGTCGCTGGTGGTTTCCTTGAGTCTGGTATTCTGGGGCGGATTGTACGTGTTGTTTTATCGGGGGTTCGAGTTTTTGTCGGGACCGGGCATCAGCACCGACATAGTTCCGCCGCTGCTGAACACGTTTTTTCTGGCCCTGATGGTGATGTTGGTGTTCTCCTCCGGCATCATCCTGCACAATTCGCTGTTCTGTTCACCGGAGACGGTTTTCTTGCTGACCACGCCGGTGCGTGCGCAGCGAATTTACACGCACAAGTTTCAAGAGGCGGTGCTGTTCAGCAGTTGGGGATTCGTGCTGTTGGGCAGCCCAACGTTGGTTGCCTACGGCGTGTCGTCCGGGGCGCCCTGGTACTACTACGCACTGCTGCCGCCGTTCATCGTGGCATTTGTGCACATTCCCGCGGCGATTGGCGGCATTTTATGCCTGCTGATCGTGAACCGATTGCCGGCGATTCGCAAGCATTTGCTGGTGGGCGCCGTGATCGCGGCCATCCTGGTGACGATCTGGGTGACGTGGTCGGTCGTCAGCAACACCGAAGGCCGATTGATGTCGACGGAATGGTTTCAGCAAATGTTCTCCCGCCTGCACTTCACCGAGCAGCGAATGCTGCCGAGCTGGTGGTTGAGCGTGGGCTTGCTGGAAGGGACGCGGCAAACCTATCTGTCGCAGCCGGGTGACCAACCGTGGGCCGAAAGCCTGCTGTTTTTGACGTTGTTGATTTCCAATGCGCTGTTTTTCTCCCTATTGGGCCGGTGGCTAGCCGGGCGGCAGTACCGCCACAGCTACAGCCAGTTGTACGGCGAGCGGCCCGCGCGCCGCAGGACGACAACCTGGTGGGTCGATGCGGCGCTGAGCCACGGCTTGCCGCTATTGCCCTATCAAATGCGGTTGCTCTTGGTTAAAGACTTTCGGCTGTTCCGGCGAGATCCGACGCAATGGTCGCAGTTTCTGATCTTCTTCGGCCTGTTGGGATTTTATTTTCTGAACGTGCGCAGGTTCACTTACAACGCATCGTATTCCACGACGATCGGCTTTTTGAATCTGGCGGTGGTGGGCCTGATACTTTCCACGTTCACGACCCGGTTCATTTTTCCGATGATCAGTCTGGAAGGGCGACAGTTGTGGATTCTCGGTTTGCTGCCGGTGCGGCGCGACACTATTTTGTGGTCGAAGTTCGTGTTTGCGGCGATCGGTTCGCTGGTTCCTTGCACGCTGCTGATACTGGTGAGCGACCTGATGCTGGAAATTCCGTGGAATATCATTTTGCTGCATCAACTTTCGTGCGGGGTGCTGTGTTTGGGGCTTTCGGCGATCGCGGTGGGGTTGGGAGCGAAAATGCCGGACCTGGCGGAACGCTCGCCATCGAAAATTGCGGCGGGGTTCGGCGGCACGCTGAACTTGGTGATTAGCGCCGGCTTCATCGCGGTGATTGTGTTGCTCACGGCGCTTCCGGTGCATTTGCTCATGGCTTCGCAGCAAGAATTTCCACTGCCGGCCAACGAAAGCTTTTTCATCTTCCTGGGAAGCCCCCTGGGCGTGGCGTGCGGCGCGCTGATGACGGTGGTGGCGGGCATGATTGCCGTTGCGTGCCCCTTGTGGATCGGCCTGAGGGCGTTTAGAAAACTGGAATTCTGAGATCTTGTGCGAAAGGAAGGCTGATGGACGAACACGCGCGCCTGAGAGTTGGGGCGGTGACCTACCTGAATACCAAGCCGCTGGTCTACCGTCTGGAGGAAATTGCACCGCAGATCGAGTTGAGCTTCGACCTACCCAGCCGGCTGGCCGACGATTTGGCGGCAGGCCGCCTCGACGTGGCGCTGGTTCCGTCGATCGAGTTCTTTGCGAATCCCGCGTATACGATCGTTTCCGACGCCTGCATTGCTTGCCGCGGGCCGGTGCTCAGCGTGAAGTTGTTTAGCCGCGTGGCCGCATGCGAAATCCGCACGTTGGCGTTGGACGAGGGCTCGCGCACCAGCGCGGCACTGGTGCGCATTCTGCTGAAAGAATGTTTGAATCTGCAGCCGCGGCTGACGTCGTTACCCATCGGCGACACACTGGACGATGCGACGGCCGACGGGGTGCTGCTGATCGGCGACCGCGCCATTCAGTCGCCGCCGGGCCGTTTCGCGGAAGTGTGGGATTTGGGCGATCGCTGGCGCCGCTGGTCGGATCTGCCATTCGTGTTTGCGATGTGGGTTGCCCGGCCTGGAATCGAATTGGGCGGCCTGGAAGCGGCCTTTGCGGAGGCGCGCGACGCCGGGGTGGCGCATCTGGAGAACATTGCCGAATTGGAGGCGGCCACGCGCGGCATGACAGCGCCGCAGTGCGTGGCATATTTCCGCGACAATTTGCATTTTCACTTAGGACGGCAGGAATTTGATGGTTTAAGACTCTTCTATCGCAAAGCGAGCGAGCTGAATCTTGTGCCTGGAGGATTCGAATTGAAGCGTCTCTCGCCTGCGCCCTGACCAAGGCGTAGCGCCAGGTTTTATTCAGTTCCAGGTGCGGTTAAAATTGCATTTGCCGCCCGTGCTGCGGGACGCCGCGTGAAGGTTGCAAAGGTCGATCATGGTGGCTGCCATTTCCATCCAAGCGATTCTCGACAAGGCCATCGCCGGCGGCCGATTGACCGCTGAGGAAGGTCTGCGGCTGCTGGAATCGCACGATCTGGCGGCAATTGGCCGGGCCGCCGACGCAGTTGCACGCCGCATGCATCCCGAGCCGTACCGCACGTATAACATCGATCGCAACATCAACTACACCAACATTTGCACGGCGGTGTGCGATTTTTGCGCGTTCTATCGCCCGCCCAAGCACGCCGAAGGATATGTGCTGGACCAGGAGGAGCTGCTGCAAAAAATTCAGGAAACGGTCGAGCTGGGCGGCGATCAAATTCTGATGCAAGGCGGTTTGCATCCGCAATTCAAGCTCCAGTGGTACGAAGAGCTGTTACGCGATATTAAGGCGCGGTTTCCGCAGGTGAACGTCCACGGTTTCAGTCCGCCGGAGATTCATCATTTCACCAAAATTGCCAAGCTGCCGCTGCGCATGGTATTGAAGCGCTTGAAGGCGGCGGGATTGGGCAGTTTGCCGGGCGGCGGGGGCGAAATTTTGGTCGATCGGGTGCGCAAGGCCGTTACCCGCGGCAAAGTGCTGACCGACGATTGGTTGAACGTGCATCGCGTGTGGCACGAATTGGGCGGGCGCAGCACGGCGACGATGATGTTCGGTCACGTGGAAACCCTGTCTGAGCGCATCGAACACCTGGAACGCTTGCGGCAGTTGCAAGACGAAACCAGCGGCTTCACGGCGTTCATCGGATGGACTTTTCAGCCTGAGCACACCGGGATGGCGGATATACCGCCGGCCGGGTCGTTTGAATATCTGAAAACTCAGGCCGTCAGCCGGCTGTACTTGGATAACTTTCGGAATATTCAATCGAGCTGGGTGACGCAAGGGTTGAAGACCGGTCAGTTGGCGATGCTGTATGGCGCCAACGACATGGGCAGTTTGATGATCGAAGAAAACGTGGTGGCTGAGGCGGGCACCGTGCATTACCTGACGCTGGATGAAATTCGTAATGCGATTTCAGAGTTGGGATACACGCCGCGGCAGCGCAACGTGTTTTACGAACTTCTCAGCGAGCCACATGAGCAGGCGGCGGTGGAAGCCAATCGAGCACGTTATCAGCAAATTCGCGCGACAAGGCGCAAGCCAGGCGAGCCGGCCGGCTTCGGCGGACAAGGTCCTCTGGACAATGGGAGTTCCAGCTCGGCCGGCGATGCTCGCCCATTACCGCCGCCGCCGATCGTGCCGCTAACGGTTGTTTCAGGCGATGGCACGGCCTGAGGCAATCTTCGGTTGGCGGCTTATTGAGTAAGCGGTCTTTTTGATGCCGTCAGAATAGCGTGACCCGCGCGCCGCCGAGGGATTGAACTGTGGCATGAGCAAGCAAAGTGTATTAACCGTTCTGGCATCGCTGGCGATTGCCGGCGCGGCGTGGTTCGTTTACGGCCGCGCTCTGGGCTCGCCGTTTATCTTCGATGATTCAGCGAGCGTCAGTGACAATCGTTCGATCGTCGCGCTATGGCCGTTGATCGGTGATTCGGAGCATCCAGGGCCGTTGAATCCGCCCAACGACACGACGACCAGCGGCCGGCCGCTGGTGAATCTGTCGTTGGCGGTGAATTATCACTTTGGGCTGCTCAACCCATTCGGCTACCACGTGTTCAATTTGGTGGTGCACGTGTTGTCGGCCATATTGTTGATGGCCATCGTGCGGCGCACTTTGCAATTGGATTGTTTCGAGGGACGTTTCGATCGCGCAAGCGGGCCGCTAGCGTTTGTCGCGGCACTGTTGTGGGCGGTGCATCCGTTGCAGACTGAAACCGTGGTGTACGTGACCCAGCGCACGGAATTGCTGGCCGGCTTCTTTTATTTGACGACGTTGTACGCCAGCTTGCGCTATTGGGCGGCTTCGGCACAGCCTGCGCGGAAACTTTGGCTGGCGATAGCCACTTCGGCATGTCTGGCGGGCATGGCATGCAAAGAAATGATGGTAACCGCGCCGGCAATCGTGTTGCTATTCGAGCGGACGTTCATTGCCGGCACTTTTCGCCGCGCATTCGCGCGGTCGTGGCCCTTATACGTGGGCT
Source organism: Pirellulales bacterium (assembly GCA_963773925.1). Lineage (GTDB taxonomy): Bacteria > Planctomycetota > Planctomycetia > Pirellulales > JADZDJ01 > CAVRAW01. The sequence continues at coordinate 100,688 of CAVZDC010000014.1, read as the reverse complement.
TGGCCGGCGGATGGGTGCTTTTGCTTTGGCTCAACTTCAATGGTCCGCGGTCGGCGACGGCTGGCTTTCATTTGGGTGTGCCGGCAGTCTCGTGGTGGATTACGCAGTCGAAAGTGCTGTGGATCTATCTCAAACTGGCAATCTGGCCCTGGCCTCTTTCAATTCATTACGAACCGTACTTGCTGTTGCTAAAGGACGCCTGGCCGTGGGTCGCGGCGACAGTTTTGTTGGTCGCCATTTCGTTGTGGCTTTGTTGGCGGCGTTATGCGATCGGATTTGTAAGTGCCTGGGCATTTATCATACTGTCGCCGACGCTGGTCGTGCCCATCACGACCGAATTGGTGGCCGAGCGGCGGATGTACCTGCCCCTGGCAGCGGTTGTAACGCTGTTGGTTGTGGAGGGATTTTGGCTGACACAACAAGCGGCGGCGCATTGGGGAGCGGCCCGCGATCGCCGCGAATCATCGAGCTACGGGTCGGAAATGCTGGCGGCTGCCGTGGGTTTGTTTGTAGCTGTGGTGCTCAGCTTTGTGAGCGTTCGTCGGCTGGCTGCTTATCAGAACGAATTGACGCTGTGGCAGGACGACGTGATTCATCAACCTGAAGATCCGATTGCTCATTACAATTTGGCAACGGAATTGGATCACGCAGGTGAAGTGCAGCGGGCCATCGAACATTACCAATTGGCACTGCGATTCAAGCCCGAATATCCCAGCGCGCACAACAACCTGGGCATGGCGCTTGCGAGCCGAGGTCGGCTGCAGGAGGCGATTGAGCAATATCAAAAAGCGTTGCAATCCACGCCCGATTACGCCGACGCCTACAACAATTTGGGCAACGCATTGAGCAATACGGGACGATTGCCGGAGGCGATCGAACAATATCGGCTTGCGTTGCGGTTGAAGCCCGATTTCGCGGCGGCACATTTCAATTTTGGCCTCACGTTGGTCCGCGCGGGCCAATTTGAGGAGGCGGCCCACCAGTATCAACTAGCCATCGAGTTCGATCCAGAAATGGCACAAGCGCACCAAAACTTAGCATTGGCTTTGGCGCAGTTAAAACGCTCATCGGAAGCCATTGCTTCGGCGAAAACTGCGATTGAGCTGGCAAAAGCGCAAGGGCAAACCGTGCTGGCGCAACAAATCGAGAAATGGCTGGTTTCATATCGCGGCGGGTTAGGCGCAACGGACGCGCCAGGCATATCGCGGCCGGCTGCGCCGCCGTAAGCGGCGGAACGTGTTACAATCTGCAATATCCAGGCTTTAGCGGAAACCAATTACGTCATACGGCGTCGAAGTGTTTCATGGGATCGCAATCGATCAGCCCCGCGGGCACTGGAGACGGCGTCGCGGCCGCCGGGAAGCCAATTTGGTGGATTATTGCGGCGGTGCTATTGTTTTTGCTAAGCCGCGCTTACATTCTCGCGGAGCTTACGCCGCTGGTGACCGATGTGCCGTACTCCTATTTTCGAGAAGCGGCACTAGTGGTGGATCTGCATAAATCGCCGTATTCGGAGGTGGCCATTGAGTATCCGCCTCTGGCGTGGTGGATTACCTGCATCCCGCGCCTGTTAGATCAGCATACGATCACCGAGCCCGAAAATATTCGGCAGGTGGAACCGATACGCAAGTCGTACCACAACACGTATCGGATAATGATGTTTTTTTGCGACCTGCTTTGTTTTCCATTGCTATTGGCGATTGCTTGGAAGCGACGGCGGGACTTGGCCGGCTGGGCGGTGCTTGCCTATACGATTGTCACCGCGAGCCTGGGACATTTGCTGTACGATCGGCTCGACTTGCCGTTATTGCTGCTGCTGCTGCTGTGGGCGTACTGTTGGATTCGTTCGCTGGGCACATCGGGCAGACTCGGCTGGGCTGCGGCAGCTTACAGTTTTATGGGCCTGAGCATTAGCTTGAAGCTGATACCGGTGGTCGCAGTTCCATTTTTGTTGCTAGCCGATTTTCACGGCCTGCGTCGAGCAACTCGTTTGGCCGTCGGATTGCTCTGTCTGGCCACGGCCGCCTGCTTGCCATTCTTTATTCAATACCTGGTTTCGGGGCCGGCCGTTTTTTCTGTGTTCTCCCATCATGCCGAACGCGGCATCCAAATCGAATCGATTTACGCCAGCGCTATTCTGCTGGCGTCGTTGCTGGGCACGCCGATTACTGTCGCGAGCACGCACGGTGCATACGAGGTGTCGTGCGCTGGTCGCCGGCAATGAAAATACTATCAACCATTCTGCTGCCGGCGTTTTTGGCCGCCATGGGTCTGTGGGCTCTGTGGCGATGGTCGCGGTACCGAGGTGAAGACGGCTATTGCACCGCCTGCTTTGCCATCGCGGCGGTCGTGATCCTCTCGAACGTGTTCTCGCCGCAATATCTTATTTGGGCGGTGCCGATGATGCTACTGATGGCGCTGGAACGATTTTCCAAAGGCCAATCGAGGTTTTGGGTGCTTTTTGGCGTTGTGATGGGAATGATCGCATTGACGACCTGGCTTTTTCCATTCAACTACTACCGAACAGAGACGCCGTTTCCGATGGGCAGTCCTTACGGTTTAGTGCCCGTTGGCAGAACCTTCAACTCTCCGTCGCCGGTGGCGTGCAATGTGCTTGTCGTGCGCAACGCCGTGTATTTTGGACTTGTTGTGTGGTTGGGGGTGGTCTTGATCCGAAGTTCGAACATTGAATCGGCGGCGATGCCCGGCGGCGCAGAGGGGCAGGCCGCTGTCTCGCGAGATCGGTCATTCGCCTCTGCAAAGAAACAAAAGAAAATGCGTCGCTGATAGCGGCGTTGAAGCATGGCTGCCATCGATCTGTCCGCGCTATGTCGTCACGTCAAAAGCGTTCAGGCAATTACACGAGCGGTTCGCAACGGCGCACCTCAGCCATCTCTCGAAACTGGCTGCGGCTGCTGGCCGGCGCAGGGCTGATTGCGGGGCTGTGCCTCGTCGTGTATCTGCCATCGCTGCACGGCGAGTTCATCATGGATGACGACTTGTACCTGACGGACAATCCGGTGATTAGCGCTCCCGACGGGCTGGTTCAGTTCTGGGCCAGGAAGCAAGCTTTCGACTACTATCCGGCTTCCAACAGCATCTTGTGGTTGCAATGGCGGCTGTGGGGGATGGACCCGACCGGATATCATGCCACCAATTTGCTGCTGCATATTGCCGCGGCGCTGCTAGTTTGGCGGCTGCTTTGGAAGTTGCGCATTCCCGGGGCGTTTCTCGCGGCACTTTTGTTTGCGATTCACCCGCTGAATGTCGAAGGGGTGGCGTGGATTGCGCAGTGCAAAGATGTGATGGCCGTTATGTTCTTTCTCGTTTCGATTCTCTGTTATCTGCGGCATGAAGAGTGGCGCGAGAGGCTCGAAGGGGGAAGCGATCGGCGGCGCGGTTGGTGGTGGTATGTATTGAGCCTCGCAGCATTTGTGTTAGCCATGCTCAGCAAGGGGACGGCAACCACTTTGCCGTTGACGCTGCTGTGGATAATTTGGTGGCATCGGAGGGTGAAATTATCGGATTTTGCGCGCGTGGCTCCGTTTTTCGTGCTGGCCGCGCTGATGTCAGTATTAACCATCTGGTTTTGGACGTATGGCTTTCAACAGGTGATTCGCACGGCCAGCTTTGAACAGCGCCTGCTGGGCGCAGGCGCTGTGGTCTGGTTTTATCTGGCCAAGGCATTGCTACCCGTACAGCTGTCGTTCATTTATCCGCTGTGGCAAATTCACCCGATTGACGTGCGGTGGTGGCTGCCTGCAATTGCTGCCGCGGCCACCAGCGCGCTTTTATGGATGCAGCGGCGGCGCATTTGGGCAAAATCGCTGCTTTTTGCGTGGGGATTTTTTTGTATCGCACTGGTGCCGGCGATGGGATTGGCCGACGCAGGGTTCATGCAATATTCGTTGGTTGCCAGCCACTATGAGCACCTTGCGCTAATCGGCGTGGTTGCATCAGCGGCGGCCGGATGGACCTCATGGCGGGCGCGCGAAACAGCTAAACCAGCGACCATGGCGGTCGCTGCTGCGGCTGTGGCGGCGCTGGCGCTATTGGCGTTGCGGCAGAATTACATATTTGCCAATCCGATCACGCTATATAGCGATGCGCTGGTCAACAACCCAACTTGTGCGATGCTCCACAACAATCTGGGGCTGGCACTGATAGGTCATGGCCGATTTGATGAAGCGATCGCGCAATTGCAGGACGCATTGCGGCTCAATTCGAACTATCCCGAAGCGCACAACAACCTGGCCGTTGCGCTGGCGAAAGCCGGGCAGCCCCAACAGGCACTGGAACATTTGCGGCAGGCCATCGAGCTTAAGCCGGATTATCCGGAAGCGCATTTCAACATGGGGTTGATACTTGCCGGTCAGAACCAGTTGCGAAAGGCGATCCGACAATACGAAGAATCGCTGCGGATGCGGCCCGACTATCCTGACGCTCACAACGGCTTGGGTATCGCGCTGGCCAGGGACGGACAATTGGCCGTAGCGATCGAGCATTTTCAAAAAACGGTCGATCTAAAGCCGGATGACGCGGAGGCGCAATACAATTTGGCGGTCGCGCTGTTCGCGCCGGCCGATTGCAGGACGCCATCGAGCATTCGCGGCAAGCGATCGAACTGAATCCGGAATACGTCGAGGCGTACGCGAATTTGGCGGCGGCCTACGCTCAGGTGAACCGCTTGGACGAGGCAATTGCGGATGCGCAAAAAGCTCTGGAGCTGGCTCGAACTAAAGGGCGGACTGATTTGATGGGCACGCTCGAGAGTTCTTTGAACGACTATCGCGCTCGGCGGGCCGCGGCTCCCGGCGGACCGGCGGCGGGCTCCAATTCACCAGCGCCATAGCGACCTTTTTTCTCATTGGGCAAGGCGAGTTGCCTGCGGCCATTGTGACGCCAAGAATGATGCCATGGAAACGCATGCAGTGCACAACCAGGCGCCGCCGCTGGATGGATACAACCTGTTTACGACCGATCGCGCCTTGAACGAGGCCGTCGAGCGCGAAGGGGCCAATTGGATTGGCAGCGAGGCGCGACGGCTGGGCGAAATATTGGGCAGCGAGCAAGCGATCGCCTGGGGTTTTGATGCCGATCGCAACCCGCCGCAATTGCACACGCACGATCCGCAAGGCGAGCGAATCGACGAAGTGCGATTTCATCCGGCATGGCACGAATTGATGCGGTTATCGGTTTCGTTCCGTTTGCACAATCTTCCCTGGCATACGCCCCGGCCGGGCGCGCATGTCGCGCGGGCGGGGCTGTTTTATTTGGCCTCTCAGAACGAGGCGGGGAATGGGTGTCCAATTTCGATGACGTACGCGTCGGTGCCGGCATTGCGGCAGCAGCCTGAAATCGCCGGTCAGTGGGAGCCGCGCATCGCCGGCGACTTGTACGATTCGCGCTTCGTGCCGAGCGGGCAAAAATCGAGCGTGCTTGTCGGCATGGCCATGACCGAGAAGCAGGGGTGTTCCGACGTGCGTGCGAACACATCGCGCGCACGGGCGGCCAGTGGCGGCGGCCCAGGCACGGAATATCGACTGACCGAGCACAAGTGATTTCGTTCCGCACCGATGAGCGACGCGTTTTTGGTTTTGGCGCAGGCGCCCGGCGGGCTGTCGTGCTTTCTGCTGCCGCGGTGGACGCCAGAGGAAAATCGCAATCGCTTTTTCTTGCAGCGGCTCAAGAATAAGCTCGGCAACCGGTCGAATGCATCGAGCGAAGTGGAGTTCGATGAAGCGTACGCGGTGCTGCTGGGAGAAGAAGGAGGCGGCGTGCGCACGATTTTGGAAATGGTCAATCACACCCGGCTGGATTGCGCTTTGGGTTCGGCGGCGTTGATGCGGCGGGCGGTGGTGCAAGCGGTGCACCATTCCCGCCATCGTGCCGCCTTCGGTCGATTGCTGATCGATCAGCCACTGATGCAAAATGTGCTGGCGGATTTGGCGCTGGAATCGGAATGTGCCACGGCGTTGGCCATGCGATTGGCGCGGGCGTACGACACTTCCGAGGAAAGCGAGGCTGCGTTTCGTCGCATTGCCACCGCGGTCGCGAAGTATTGGATTTGCAAGCGCACGGCGGCGCACGTGGGCGAGGCCCTAGAATGCCTGGGCGGCAATGGATACGTGGAAGATTCAATCATGCCGCGGCTGTATCGGGAATCGCCGCTGAATTCGATTTGGGAAGGTTCGGGCAACGTGATTTGCCTCGACGTGCTGCGCGATCCACAGCGAGCCGGCGGCGCTGAACGCTTTAATCGCAGAAGTGGCGCTGGCCCAGGCGCGGATCGGCGGCTAGATGAATACAGCGAGCGACTTCGCGCCGAGTTGCAAACTTCGGCGAATGATCCGCGGCTAGCCCGTCGGCTGGTGGAACGATTGGCCCAGGCGCTGCTGGGTTCGCTGATTGTTCGCTTTGCGCCGCCGCCGGTGGCCGACGCGTTTTGCGCATCGCGGATGGGCGGCGAGGGCGGGCATGCGTTTGGCACGTTTCCAGGCGACGCTCAATTTAAAGCGATAATCGAACGAGCCTGGCCAGTTTGAACCGCCCGAACCGCTAAAACAGCGGCTTGCGGCCCAGTTGCCGGCGAACCACGGCCCATTGACCGGCATGCATCAGCCAGTGGCTGCCTTGCATCGACAAGATCGATCCGACCGTCGGCGCAAAATCGAAACCGGACGGACCGTCAAGCTGCTCATCGGTCATCTTTTCCAGGGTGGCCAGCGTGGCGGCACGTTGTTGGCGATAGACCTTCAGCAACTCGTCCTTCTTGGAAAAGGCTTTGGGGTCGTCGCTTGATGCGGTGTCTTTGGAGTATTTTTCGGCGAAGCCGGCAGGCAAGGACGGTGTTGTATCCGGTGCGATCTTCGAGAGCAGGCCGTTTTCGGCCACAATCAGGTGCCCCACCTGCCAGTTGATGTGGTTGCAGCCGGGGCAGGGGCGGCGCATCATTTCCTGATCGTTAAGGTCTTCCAGATAGGCCATCGAAACCATATTTCCCGCGTCGATTGCCAACTTGATTGCTTGCCTTGAGTTCATCGCGTTCTCCTTTTCAGCCTGTATCGATTGAATCAATGGACTCATGCTACCGTTCTTTCGACGGCGAGCCAGGGGGCATTTCATACCCCGCCACCGCAAGCAATAATGGAGCAGACCGCAATTACGTTTATTGTAGCACTCAGTAACCCAGCGATTGGCCTATGGCCCTTGGTGATACGTCTCGTTCGAACAATCTTCCCGCGGCTGCTGCCGGCGGCGTGCCCGGATTGACGTGGTTAGGCACGCTGTTTGAAGTTTGGGTAATCGCTGCGGCCGTCTTCGCGGTGTACCTGCCGACACTTCACGGCGATTTTCTGTTGGATGATGACAAGTATTTGACCGACAACACGCTGATCACCGGCCCGAACAACTTGTATCGATTTTGGGTGTCGACGGCGCCGGGCGATTATTACCCAGTATCGAACACATCGCTTTGGCTTGAATGGCGGCTGTGGGGCATGAACCCCACCGGCTACCACATCATCAGCATTCTTTTGCAAATCGCCGCCGCGGTGCTGGTGCAGAGGGTGCTTCAGAGACTGTCGATTCCGGCGCATTTCCCGCGGCGCTATTGTTTGCGGTGCACCCGATCAACGTCGAATCGGTGGCTTGGATCACGCAGCGCAAGGGCATGCTGGCAATTGTGTTCTTTCTGATATCGATTTTGTGGTATCTACGCGATACCCGGCGCAAGCGCGGGTCAACCATATGCCGGCCGAGTGCCGGGCGTTTGGTACTGGCTGAGCTTGTTGGCGTTCCTGTTGGCGATGCTTAGCAAGGGCTCCGCGGCGGCCTTGCCATTGGTGCTGCTGTTAATCGTTTGGTGGGAGCGCCGGCGAATTACGGCAATCGACCTGCTGCGGACCGCGCCTTTCTTTGCGATCGCGATCGTGTTGACCTGGGTGAATGTGTGGTTTCGAACGCACGGCACCGATGTCGTAATTCGCGATGCCGGCTTTGGCGAGCGATTGGCCGGAGCGGGAGCCGGAATCTGGTTCTACCTTTCCAAATCGTTTTTGCCGATCGATCTGCTGTTAGTGTATCCGCAGTGGCACATATCCACGCGCGAATTCCTGTGGTGGATTCCCGTGCTGGGCGTCGCAGTGACAACAATCGTGCTGTGGCGCCAAAGCAATTCGCCGTCGCCCGGTTGGAGCCGCCCAGTGCTGTTCGCCTGGCTGTACTTTTGCCTGTCGCTGGTGCCGGTTTTGGGATTTATCGACGTCGGTTTTATGAGATATGCGCTGGTAGCCGACCATTATCAGCATCTGGCCCTGATCGGTGTGGTGACCCTGGCAGCTGCCGTGTGGTCCACCTGGTACCAGCGACCCGGCGGAGCTGCCGATGCGCCGGCCATGACGGTTGGTCTGATAGCACTTGGCCTGCTGATGCTGCTTGCCTGGCGACAGAGCCGGCTGTTCGGCGATCCGACGAAGCTCTACCAAGCGACGCTCGAGAAAAATCCGGATAGTGCGCTAGTCCACAACAACTTGGGCGTCCGACTTTTTGACGCAGGCCAACGGCAGGAGGGGATCGAGCAGTACCAGGCGGCATTGCAGCTGAATCCCGACGATGATTTGGCGTACGTCAATCTGGGAAATGCTTTGAGCGCCACGGGCCACTTGAGCGAGGCGATCGACGACTATCGAAAGGCCTTGAGTCTGAAACCCGATTCGCCGGAAGCGCACAGCAATCTTGGCAGAGCACTGGACGCGTCGGGAAAGCGGCAGGAAGCGATTGCCGAATACCAAACAGCGCTAAAGCTGAGGCCAAATTTCCCCGAGGCGCACAACAATCTCGGCGTAATTTACGAAAACTCACATGCAATGCCGCAGGCCATCGAGCAATACCTGGAGGCTTTATGGTGGCGGCCTGGTTTTCCCGAAGCACACAGCAATTTGGCCCACGCACTGTTGCAGATGGGTCGGTTCCGCGAAGCGATCGAGCATTATCGAGAGGCCGTGCGTCTGACGCCCGATTCGCCCACAGCGCATAACGATTTGGGTTTGGCGCTGATGAATGCGGCGCGGCCGCATCAAGCCGTGGAGGAGTTCCAGCAAGCCTTGCAGCTAAAACACGACTACGCGTTGGCGTTGGCCAACATGGCAATTGCGCTAGATCAGCTAAAACGTAGCGCGGAAGCCATGGCCGCCGCACAGGCGGCTTTGCACCTGGCGCGAACGCAAAATCAGGAAGCGCTGGCGAAGGAGGTAGAGGAGTGGTTGAAGAACTTTCAAACCAGCCACCCCGAACTGTCGCAACAGCCTCCCGCCAAATGAGTTCTCGCGACGCAGCCGAGGGCCGCCAGCCCGCGATGCACGCCAAAAAAATCGGCCCGCTGCGGTTCCCCGGTCTCGAACGTACGTGCCGCGGCAAGCCGGCAAGATTTCTCCACGGCTGGAGGAATCGTTGCAAGGTGTTTTGGCTCCTTAACTTGCAGTGCGGCGTCATTGCCGGCACGGCCCGCTCGATGGCGGCTGCGTGGAGTAAACTAGAGTCGAGCGGCCGCTTGCCTCATTCGCGGCCGAATTCCATTGATTATCGTTCGCCAACTGACGAAGTTTTACGCCGACCTGCGCCGGGGGCAGTTCGTCGCGCTGGACAACGTTAGTTTCCATGCGCGGCAGGGGCAAATCTACGGTCTTTTGGGCCCCAATGGCGCCGGCAAAACCACGGCCTTGCGCATCCTCAGCACCGTGTTGCGCCCGAGCAGCGGCACCGTGACGGTGAACGGCCACGACGTTGTCACGCAGCCGGCGCTCGTGCGGCGGCAGATCGGCTTCGTCTCGGCCAATACGGCGGTATACGATCGCATGACCGCCTGGGAGTTGGTGGAATATTTTGGCCGGTTGCACGGGATGAAATCGCAGCTGCTGCGCGCGAGGATGGAACAACTGTTTGAGCGCTTGCAAATGAACGAAATCCGCGACCTGTTAGGGTCGAAAATGTCGACGGGCATGCGGCAGAAGGTTTCGATCGCGCGGGCGATTATTCACGATCCGCCGGTGGTGATTTTCGACGAGGCCACGGTGGGGCTTGATGTTCTGGTCGCCCGCGCCTTGTTGAAGTCCGTGGCGGAACTTCGCGAACATGGCAAATGCGTGATCTTCTCCACGCACATCATGCGCGAAGCCGAGAAGCTATGCGATCGGGTGGCCATCATTCACCGCGGGTCGATACTGGCCGAGGGCACGCTAGAAGAGTTGCGTGATCGTCACCAGGAGCGCGACTTGGAGGAATTGTTTTTTCAACTGATTTCACGCCACGATGAAAACCTGCATGAGCAGTCGAGCGCGTAAGCTCATGCACGCTAAAATCGGTAGCGGAAAACAAAACTGATCGTCGGTTAGCAAGCGACACCTGAGCACATGAACTGGTCGAACGTTAAGTTGATTTTCTTGCGTGAGGTGCGCGACCAGTTGCGCGATCGGCGAACGCTGTTCATGATCGCCGTCCTGCCGCTGTTGCTGTATCCGCTGTTAGGCATGAGTTTTTTCCAGGTTTCGCAATTTCTGCGCGAACAGCCTACCAACGTGCTGCTGGTCGGCTTGCCGGAGCTGCGCGGTTTGCCGCCGCTGGTCGAAGACGATCAGTTTTCAAAGAACTGGCTCGACGATATCAGCAGCCGACTGGGAGGCTCTGCCTCCGAACGATTGTTCACCCTAACCTTCAAGACGCCCGCCGAGATCGAAAAGACGCTGGGGGTGCCGGCCGAGAATGCGGCCCGCCAACTGGTTCAGCAAGGTGGTTTCGATGCGGTGGTGTACTTTCCGGGCGATTTTGCTGCTCAGTTGGAGCGATTTCGCACCGCACTGGTCCAGCGACATTCACTTTCCACTGGCGGCGAGCAGGGCGATTCGTCGATTCCGCATCCGGTGATTTACTACAACACCGCCAACGAAAAATCGCAGTTGGCGTACGATCGCATCGCGGGCGTGCTGCGCTCGTGGGCCGACGCAATCGGCAGGCAGAACTTGAAAGATTCGCGATTGCCGGCCACCGCCGCCGATCCGTTCGATTTTCTTCGTGAAGACGTGGCCGAGATGCCGCAGCGGAACGCGGCAATGTGGTCGAAGATTCTGCCGTTCGTGCTGTTGATTTGGGCGTTGACGGGGGCCTTTTATCCGGCCATCGACTTGTGCGCCGGCGAAAAAGAGCGGGGCACCTTGGAAACGCTGCTATCCAGCCCAGCCCAGCGCGGCGAGATCGTCACGGGCAAACTGCTGACGGTGATGCTGTTCAGCATTGCCACAAGCGTGCTGAATCTGGTGAGCATGGGGCTCACCGGGGCCTTGGTCATCTCGCATCTGCCGATTGCGGATCCGGGAGCGCGGCTGAGCATGCCTCCGCTGTCGGCCCTGGCATGGTTGTTGGTGGCGCTGCCGGCGGTGGCGGCGTTGTTCGGTGCGTTGTGCCTGGCGTTGGCCGCGTTTGCACGCAGCACCAAGGAAGGCCAGTACTATTTGATGCCTCTGGTGCTGGTGACCATGCCGCTTGTGATTTTGCCGATGGCGCCCGGCGTGGAATTGAATTTGGGCAACAGCTTGATACCGCTGACAGGATTGGTGTTGTTGCTGCGTGCGCTGTTGGAGGGCAATTACCTGGCGGCGCTGCCGTATGCTGCGCCGGTGGTGGGCGTGACCTTGCTGTGCTGCATCATGGCGGTGCGGTGGGCGGTGGATCAGTTCAACAAGGAGGACGTGCTGTTCCGCGAAAGCGAGCGGCTGGATGTCAGCCTGTGGTTGCGCCATTTGGTGCGCGATCGGGGTGATACGCCCAGCGTGGCCGAGGCGCTGTTTTGCGGCGTGCTGATTTTGTTGATCCGCTTCTTCATGAGCTTTGCGGTCGCTGCGCCCAGTTCGTTCGACGATTTCGCCAAGGCAGTGGTAGTATCGCAACTGGTGGTCATTCTCACGCCGGCACTGTTGATGACCATCATGCTCACGCGCAGCCCCCGGCAAACGCTGCTACTGAATAAGCCGGGCTGGTGGACACTGCCGGCGGCGATGCTATTGGCAGTTGCGCTGCGGCCGGGAGTGAAGCTGTTGCAGGTGGCGGTGGAACAGTTGTATCCTGTGTCGTCGGCGGTCAAAGAGACGCTGCAACAGTCGCTGGGAGATTCACCCAACTTGTGGAGCTGCCTATTGCTGTTGGCGCTGCTGCCGGCCATTTGCGAAGAACTGGCCTTCCGCGGCTTCATCCTTTCGGGCTTCCGGCATTTGGGGAACAAATGGCGGGCGATTGTGCTAAGCAGCTTGTTCTTCGCGATCACGCACGCCCTGCTGCAGCAATCGTTAATCTCGTGGTTGGTGGGGGCGGTGATCGCCTATGTTGCCGTGCAAACCGGCAGCATCTTTCCCTGCATGCTGTTTCACTTGACGCATAATAGTTTGGAATTCGTCTCGGCCCATGCCCGCGAGAATCCGCATCTGCAGCGGCTCTACTTATGGTTGCCCAATGGCGACTATATCTACGCCTGGTGGCTGTTTGGCTGCGGTTCGGTGATTGCAGTTTGGCTGCTGTTCAAATTCGCCGGGCTGACCTACCACAAGACAGAAGAGGAATCGCTCCAAGAGGCCATCGATCATCAAGTGGCCGAGGCGAACGCCTGAGTTCGACAGGCGGGAACTCTCGCCATAGAATGCGGGAACTTTTTTTCCGCACTCCCGCGCTGACTTGCCGATGATCGCCCTTCGTGCCCGGTATGTGTTTCCGATCGATGCACCGCCGCTGCGCGACGAGGTGGTTGTTTACGATCAAGGTCGGATATTGGCCGTCGGAGGGCAAAGTTCGGCGGCCACGCGCGATCTGGGAAACGTCGCAATTCTTCCGGGGCTGATCAATCCGCACACCCATCTGGAATTCAGTGATTTGCGGCAGCCGTTGGGCGCGTCGGCGATGACGTTCACCGATTGGATTCGCGTCGTGGTTCGCACTCGACGGGAACGCCCGGCGATGATCGATTCGATTGGGCTGGGCGTTGCTGAATCATCAGCCTGCGGCGTGACCGCTTTGGGCGAGATTGCTTCGACCCCGTGGACGGCGGATCAATCGCTGCCGTTGGAAGTGACTGAGTTTGTCGAGTCCATCGCACTTACAGCCGAACGAGCAGAGGCGGCATTTGCCCGCGCCGCAGATGCGGTGTCTCCCACCATGGCGGGTTGGACCGAATCGTTTCGGCCCGGGATTAGCCCGCATGCGCCGTACAGCGTCCGTCCGGAACTAATGTGGAAATTGGCGCGCTTGTCGGCCGCGCGGAAGATACCGCTAGCACACCATCTGGCCGAATCGCGCGAAGAATTGGAATTGCTACGCCGCGGCAGCGGACCATTTGTCGATTTGCTGAAAGGATTCGACGCTTGGGACCCCGATGCCATTCCGACTGGTTCACGGCCGCTGAATTATTTGGAGATGCTGGCCGAGGCGCATCGAGCTTTGGTCGTTCACGGGAACTATTTGGACGATGAGGAAATTAATTTTCTGGCCGCGCATGCCGACCGGATGTCGGCCATTTATTGCCCGCGCACGCACGCATTTTTTCAGCACGATCGATATCCGCTGGTGAAGATGCTGGCCGCCGGCGTGAATGTGGCGATCGGAACCGATAGCCGCGCTTCGACGCCGGATTTGAATCCAGTGGCGGAAATGCAATTCGCGTCGCAACAGCACCGCGAGACGCCGCCGGCAATCTTGTTGCGAATGATCACTTCGGCCGCCGCCAGAGCCTTGGGGCGCGAGGACGAAATCGGCACCCTTACACCGGGGAAACTGGCCGATCTGGCTATCGTGAAGCTGCCCACCCACGAAGCCGCCGATCCGCACGAGCTGCTGTTGGACGCCAACTGCCGCGCGGTGGCGTCGATATTCCGTGGCGAGCCGGTCCACGGCAAAGAATGGATCATAGCCGGCAGTTGGTGATCTGCGTTTCCAGGATGGCCGTAGCGCCCAGCGCTTCCAGGCGTTCCATGATTTCAATCACTTCGCCGCGGCGCACCATGACGCGCACGGCGCACCAGTTCGGATCTTCCAGCGCGCTAACGGTGGGAGAATTGAAACCCGGCGTGACTTTTTCCGCCTCAGGCAGTTTGGAGCGCGGCACGTTGTATTCCAGCAGCGAATAGCTGCGAGCGATCACCACGCCCTCCAAGCGGCGCACCACGCGGTCGGCTAGTTCCGCATGCCGCCGCGATTGGTTTTGAACCAGAATCGTTTCGTACCGCCCAATTTCGTCCAGGATGCGTAACTGGTTGGCCGCCAGCGTGCTACCGGTTTCCACCAGGTCGACAATCGCATCCGCCACGCCCAACGTGATCATAATTTCCACGCTGCCAGTGAGCGTGACCATGTGGGCTTCGGCGCCATGTTGCTTGAGATATTTTCGCGTGATGTTCGGAAAGCTGGTGGCGATGCGTACGTCGTGCAGGTCTTTGGCGTGCTGCACTTTGCCGGCCTCCGGCACGCACACCGCCAGGCGGCAGTTGCCGACGCCCAGCTTCAGGCGCGTAAGCACCTCCGCCCCGGTTTCAGAAACCAGGTCGCTGCCGACGATGCCCATGTCGATGGCCCCTTCCGCGCAGAGCACCGGAATATCGTCGGTGCGCAAGAAGGTGATCTCGATCGGCAATTCCTTGCAGCGGGCAAACAGCGTGCGCTCCGAGCGGCGAAAGTTCAGCCCGGCTTCTTTGAGCAGGCCTTCGGCGATTTCAGCCAGACGGCCTTTGCTGGGGACGCCAATTCGTAAATTGTCGGTCACGATTCGCTCCGGCTCGCTTTTTCGTCGATGCCGCTGATGCCGAAGCGGCCGGCCAAAACGGCTTCAACTTCCGCCAATTTCACGTCCCGGTGGCCTAGCATCACGAACAAGTGATAAATCAGGTCGGCGGCTTCTTGGATCAAATGAGTGCGGCCGGCCTCGCCGGGTTCGCCAGCGGCTTCGATCACCTCGTCGGCTTCCTCGCGGATTTTCTCGCCGATCTTCGTCACGCCGCCGGCAAACAGCGTAGTGGTGTACGACTTGGCCGGCGGGTTTGCCTTGCGGTCTTCGATCGTCGCCATCAATTGGGCAAGGATGTGTTGCTGGGTTTGGGTCACAACGGCCTCCAAAGGAAGATGCTAGGATAGGCCGTAAGGTTCGGCGAATCAACGGGAACTTGGTGTCTAAGTGTCTGGCATCTGGCATTTGAAAACACGATGAGCGAGCGGCTCCAAGACGCATGGTTTCTGACGGGTCCGACGGCTTCAGGTAAAACGACCGTGGGAATCGAACTGGCGAGGCAGCTTGGCGCCGAAATCATATCGCTCGATTCAATGGCGTTGTACCGCGGCATGGATATCGGCACCGCGAAGTCGACACCGCAGGAGTGCCAAGCTGTACGGCATCATCTGATCGACATCATCGAGCCGAATGAAGAGTTTAGCGTTGCCCAGTATTTGCAAGCAGCCGACGCAGCAGCGCGAGATATCCAATTGCGCCGTAAACAGGTGCTATTCGTCGGCGGCACTGCACTGTATCTGAAAGTGATTTTGCGCGGATTGTTCTCCGGTCCGTCGGCCGATTGGAAGCTGCGCTGCGAATTAGAAGAAATTGCCCGCATCGAGGGGCCCGCAGCGCTGCATCGCCGATTGCAGGAGGTCGATTCAACGGCGGCGGCCAAATTACATCCCAACGACGTGCGGCGCGTCGTTCGTGCGCTGGAAGTGCACCAGGCCACCGGCCGGCCGATCAGCAGTTTCCAGCAGCAATTCGATCGCGGCCGGCCCGCCCTCCAGTGCCGGGTGTTCGTGCTCGATTGGCCACGCGACAAGCTCGATGAGCGCATGGCACGCCGCGTTGATGAAATGTTTGCCGCCGGGCTGGTCGAAGAGGTACGCGGCTTGACCGCAGCGGGCAATTTGAGCCGCACGGCGGCTCAGGCCGTCGGCTACCGTGAGGTGTTGGAACACTTGCGGGGCCAGCGTGATTTGGCCGCAACTATTGCGTTGGTCAAGCTTCGCACGCGTCAGTTCGTGAAACGGCAGATGACGTGGTTCCGCAGCCTCAGCGAATGCCGCTGGGTACCGATGTCCGGGCCGTTCAATCCGGCTCAAGTCGCTCAGAACATCGCCCAGGACGGGAAGCAGATCGAAAACGCCGGATAAGAGCGAAACGAACCTTCCCCGCGGCGACTGCTCGAATTAGAATGGCCGATTCGATTTTTCCTGCTTCGTGAATTGAGGAATTTGCCTTGTATCGCACTCATACCTGCGGCGAGTTGCGCGCCGACGACGTGGGACTGATCGTCACGTTGTGCGGCTGGGTCGACACGTACCGCGATCACCAGGGAGTGCTGTTTGTCGATCTGCGCGACCGGTATGGCAAAACGCAGGTGGTGGTATCGCCGGAAAGCGGCGCAGAAAACCTCGAACTGGCCAAAACCATCCGTTGCGAGTGGGTGTTGATGGTCACGGGGCGCGTGGCCAGGCGGCCGGAGGGGGCGGCCAACACCAAGTTGGCCACGGGCGACATTGAGTTGCGCGTGGAGCAGCTTGCGATTTTGAATCGCGCCGCCACGCCGCCGTTTTTGCCCACCGCGCAGGATTTGCCCGGCGAAGATTTGCGATTGAAGTATCGCTTTCTCGATTTGCGCCGGCCCGAGATGCAGCGCATGCTGTTGTTGCGGCATCGGATCGTCAAAGCGATGCGCGATTATTTCGACGAGCAGGGATTTGTCGACATTGAAACGCCGGTGCTGGGCCGCAGCACACCGGAGGGGGCCCGCGATTATCTGGTGCCCAGCCGCATTCAGCACGGCACGTTTTACGCGCTGCCGCAGTCGCCGCAGTTGTACAAGCAAATTTTGATGGTGGCCGGGTACGATCGCTACGTGCAGGTGGCCCGCTGTTTTCGGGATGAAGACCTGCGGGCCGATCGCCAGCCGGAATTCACCCAGTTGGACGTGGAGATGTCGTTCGTCGAGGCCGACGACGTAATCGGCATCATTGACGGGCTGGTGGCGAAGCTCGCCAAGGACATTTTGAAGCTGGACGTCAAACTGCCTTTGCCGCGGATGACGTACGACGAAGCGATGGAGCGCTTCGGTCACGACGCGCCCGATTTGCGCTTTGGGTTGGAGATTGTGGACCTTACTGATCTGGCGCACGAGGCCGAGTTCCGCGTGTTCCGCGGCGCCGCCGATAGCGGGCAGCGCGTGCGCGGCATCAACGCCAAGGCAGCGGCGGCGAAGTATTCGCGCAAGGATATCGACGAACTGACCGCGGCGATTTGCCAGGTTTCCGGCGCGAAGGGCTTGGCGTGGTTCAAAGTGGAGGAGGGGGGTGCGCTGAATTCGCCGATCGCCAAGAATTTCACGCCGGAGCTGTTGGCGAAGATCGCGCAGAAAATGCAGGCGCAACCGGGCGACTTCCTGTTGTTTGTGGCCGACACATTCGAAGTGTCGTGCAAGGCGCTGCACAATTTGCGCAAGCGGCTGGGGGAAGAATTGAAGCTTTATGATCCCCAGGCGATGCATTTTTCCTGGGTCGTGGAGTTTCCGATGTTCGCCTGGGTCGAGGAAGAAAAATCGTGGGCGGCCATGCACCATCCGTTCACTGCGCCGCGGCCGCAGGACGTGGCACTGTTGAAAACGGATCGAGGCAAGTGCCGCGCTCAAGCGTACGATCTGGTGATCAACGGTTCCGAAGCGGGGGGCGGCACCATTCGTATTCACGATCAGGAACTGCAACAGCAAGTGTTCGAGCTGTTGGGCATCGATCGGCAGCAAGCGCGGGAGCGGTTCGGATTTCTGCTAGACGCGTTGCAATTCGGCGCCCCGCCACACGGGGGCATTGCGCTGGGCATCGATCGCTTTGTGATGCTCTTCGGCGGGCTGGACAGCATCCGCGATTGCATTGCGTTCCCCAAGACGCAGAAGGCCACCGATCTGATGACCGACGCTCCCAATGTCGTCGACGCGCGGCAATTGAAGGAACTGGGCATCAAGATCGTGGATTGAGAGGCGCGATGATTTCGGCGAATATCTACCGCTGGCGCCGATCTCCGTGGTTGGTTTGCCTGCTGCCGTTTGTAATCTTCATGCTGGCGGGCAGCCTGGAGCCGGCGCCGCCAAAGCCGGCTGGTCCCGAAGGCGAAGCGTCCAAGCCGTGGATCGATTTGGGCATTGAATATCGCGAGTATCCGGCGGTTTACGCCGCGAAGATTGCGCTGGTGGTGGCGGCGATGGCTTTTGTCTGGCCGGGGTATCGACAATATTCGCGGGGGCGGCATTGGACCCTGGCTGCCGCCGTGGGAGTGCTGGGAGCGGTTGCTTGGATTGCGTTATCCACATGGCAGCGCGAACTTGTCGCCCACACGCAAATCGATTGGCTGCAATCGTTAGGCGAGCGCAGCGCGTTCAATCCGCTTGAACAACTTGGTGATCGGCCCCTGATGGCGTACGGTTTTTTGGCTGTGCGATTTTTCGGGCTGGTGATTGTCGTGCCGGTGATCGAAGAATTCTTTCTGCGCGGATTCTTGATGCGATTTGTGATGGACGAGCACTGGTGGGAGGTGCCGTTTGGGAAGGTGAATCGCCTGGCGGTGATCGTAGGCACGGCGGTCCCGGTGCTGATGCATCCGCAAGAAGCGGTGGCGGCGGCCGTGTGGTTTTCCGCCGTCACCTTGCTGATGGTGCGCAGCCGCAACATTTGGGCGTGCATTTTGGCGCACGCCATCACCAACCTATTGATTGGTTGCTACGTTTTGGCTAGCGGCCAGTGGTGGTTGATGTGAAGGGCAGGAGTCCGGCTTCAGGAATCAGGAGTCACGAGGTCGGACGTAGTGAATTTGATTCTTAACCCCTGACCCCTGGTGCACTTTCTTTACGGCCGCGTGGCAGAGCGCACCGGTTCCGGCGGGGCGCCTTCGCGATACGCTTTGCCGCTTTGATACAGGCTCAACCGCTGCTGCAGTTTCGACGCGGCTTTGGCCGGCGCTTCGCTGATTGCCCGTGCCTGGGTTGCCTTAGCATCGTCGAACTTGCCGGCATTCGCCTGGGCAGCGGCCAGCGTGTCGAGATAGCGGTAATCCTTGTCGCCATCCAGCTCGATCGCTTTTTGCGCTGCCGCCAGGCCGCGGTCGGAATCGCGATATTGCTGCTCGGGACAAGTGGCCATGATCCAGGCGGTGCTGAGGTAAGCCCGGCCAAGCTTCGGATTCAGGCGAATGGCGTCGCGATAATCGGCCGCCGCTCGGCCGTAGATGCTTTGCTCGCGGTAGGCATCGCCGCGGTTCACCAGCGACGACGCATCGTTGGGATCGATTTGCACGGCACGGTCGTAATCCATCAGTGCTTCACGGAGCTGTCCGAGCCGATACTCAGCGTGGCCGCGGCTGTTGTAAAAACCGGCGTCGTTCGATTGCAGGTCGATAGCCCGCGAATAATCCTGGATGGCGCCTAAGTAATCGCCTTGACCGTATTTCAACTCACCGCGATTGTACCAGGCGTTGGCGTAATCGGGATTCATGCGAATGGCGCGATCGAAGTCGGCGACGGCGCCTTGCTTGTCGCCCAGGTTGGCTTTGCTGACGCCGCGGTTGTGCACGGCCTTCCACAGCGTGGGATCCAACTGCAAGGCGGTTTCAAAATCTTGCAGGGCCTGACGTTCGTTACCGGCCTCGGAATATTTTTCGCCGCGGCGGTTATGGGCCCAGCCTTCCAACTTTTTGGCGTAGGCGGCGCTTTCGTCGCCGGCGCCTTTTTGAATGCCTTCCTGGCAGAGCGAGATCATTTGGTTGTAATCGTCCAGCGTCGAGGCGGTCTTCGATTTCTGAAAGGCTTCGCGGATGGCCTGATCGGCCGGGCTAAGCTTGGATTTTTCGCTTTTATCAGCGCTGGAGTTGTCCGCAGCCGATTTATCGCTGGGCTGCGCATTGCTTTGCCTCGACTGCGCAGTGTTTTGCGAGGCCTGCGGCAATAGCGCAGGGTTGGCTGCTGGTCGATTTCTTGGATTGGGTGGGGTGCAACGCCGGCTGCGCGGGTTGCAGCGGCGGTTGCAACGACGGTTGGGCGAGCGCCTGTCCTACCCACGTGCCGACTGCCGATAGCACCAGTGCGGCGATGAAGGGCCGAACCAAACAGACGGGTCGCATACATGAATCTCCTTAAATGGACCTACGGTTTTGAAGCTGCCCGGCCAAGTGCGATAGCTTACCACGAACCGCCGCCAGGCGGCCACAGCAGGTTTAGGTAGGGGGGGGGGGGGGCCCAAAAGCGGGGTTTCGACCCAGAATAAATTAGATAATTGCGTTACTTTTGTGGCTCCGTCATCCGCCAGGGGTCGAGCGCTTTATCGAGCACGTCGTCGGGCAGCACTTTTTGTTCGCGGCACAACTGGCGGATGGTTTTGCCTGTCTTGAAGGCTTCTTTCGCCAGGGCGGCGGCCCGTTCGTAACCGATGTGCGGGTTCAGGCTGGTGACCATCGATAAACTTTTTTCGACGGCCGCCTCGCACGCTTCGGGATTGGCTTGCATGTCGACGGCGCACAAATCGACAAAGGCTTTGGCGGCGCTGGCCAACAGCGTAATGCTATCGAGCGTTGCCAGGCCCATCACCGGCATCATGATGTTCAATTGAAACTGCCCGCCGGTTGCGCCGCTGAAGGCCACGGTCTGATCATTGCCGATCACCCAGGCGCACGCCTGCATCAGGCTTTCGCACATCACGGGGTTCACTTTGCCCGGCATGATGGAACTGCCCGGCTGCAAGTCGGGCAATTTGATTTCGTAGAATCCGCAGCGCGGCCCGCTGGAAAGCCAGCGAATGTTGTTGGCCACGTTGAACAGCGTTACGGCGATGGCCCGTAAGTCGCCGCTGCATTCGACCAGGCCATCGCGCTGGGCGTTGGCTTCGAAGTGATTGGCGGCCTCGACAAACGGGATTTTCGTTTCTTTGGCCAGGGCCCCTGCCACCCGCTTGCCGAATTCCGGATGGGTGTTGATGCCCGAACCCACGGCGGTGCCGCCGGCGGGAAGTTCGTGCACTGCCAACAGGGCGGCGGCGGCCCGGCGAATCGACAATTGCAGTTGCCGGGCAAAGCCGCTGAATTCCTGCCCCAGCCGCAACGGCGTGGCATCGGCCAGATGCGTGCGGCCGATTTTGATGATCTTGTCCCACGCTTTGGCTTTTTCGTCCAGCACGTCGCGGAAGCGTTCCAGTGCCGGAGCCAGTTGCCCGCTGATCGCCATGGCCACCGCCACGTGAATGGCGGTGGGGAACATGTCGTTGGTCGATTGCCCCATGTTCACATGATCGTTGGGATGGATCGGCTTGTTTTCGGCAAACCGGTCGCCGCCGGCCAGCTCGATGGCGCGGTTGGCGATCACCTCGTTGGCGTTCATGTTGCTGGAGGTGCCGGAGCCGGTTTGAAACACGTCGATGGGAAATTCGTTGTCGAACTTTCCCTCGGCCACTTCGCGGCAAGCTTGCAGCAAGGCGGCCACTTGTTTGTCGTTCAAAGTATTTTTGCCGCTGCCGGTGAGCTTGCCCAAATCGCGGTTGGCCAACGCGGCGGCGTACTTCACCAGGCCCAGGGCGTGAATCAGTTCCGGCGGCAAGCGCTTGCCGGAGATGGGGAAGTTTTCGATGGCGCGCTGCGTCTGGGCGCCGTAGTACGCCTGGGCGGGCACGCGCACCTCGCCCATCGAATCGTGTTCCGTGCGAAATTCTGTTTTCAAAGCGTGACCTTTAAATGGGATTTATTTGTCCTGAGGGGCGAGTCGATTTCGGCTTGTCGCTGTCTTTCGGATTCGCCGGCGCCGCGGGAAGCAAGAACGGATTTTCCGTCGGGTTGGTGCTTTCGCGCCGATCATGATGATGTCGGGATTGTGCTTCGGATCATCGTCGCGGCCGGAGATAAAGTCGCACTTCAAAATGGCGTTCGGGTCGGTCGCTTTGAACGTGAAGCCGTCGACCGCACCGGTATTGGCGAACGAAAAATCGAAGCCATTGGCGATTGGCCTGATCACGAAGAAATCGGCGCTTTTGCGTTTCGCCTTGCGTTCCAACTCGATCAGCAGCATGTCGGTCACCTGGCCCGCGGAGGCGGTGATGCGGCCGTGATAGTGCACCTTGGTGCCTTTGCTGCCGCGCACCGCCACGTGCCATTTATCTCCGTCGTACCACATGGCGAAAACGTCGCGCTCTCCTTCCTTCCATGCCTTGGGCTTACCGTAGCAGTTCAGCTCCTGAACTTTGGGCGTTTCGGAATCGGAGCTTTCATCGGCCGCCGGCGACGGACGGACTGCCAGCGCCGTGAGCACGATCGAAGTTGCCGCGATTGCGAGAAACGTCTTCATTGCTGCACGCTTGCCCTGCCGCCATGCAAGAAAGTTATAGAGGCACTTTCCCGGCGATGCAACGGGCGAGGAGTGAAGTCCGTCAAGCGCTACTTGCGATGAGCGTGAACGCTACACGTGCCGCCGTCGCACTCGCCCACCGTGCTGAATCGATACCGCCGATTGGCCACTTGCCGATACAGCCATTGCCACAGCGGCAAACTGAAGGGAATGTGCAACACGGGTGCTAGCCACCACAGCCGGCGCAACCGGCGGGAGAGATATCGAATGGCAGCCGCGCCACCGTGCCGCCTGCCTTGGCGATCGACCACGTACATCTGCTGCATCATCATTTCGTGAGTCAGATCGGGGTATCGCCGCGCAACTTCCGGATCGTGCAGCGATAAATACGAGAGCTTTCCCTGGCAATCCCACCAAGCAAGTTTTTTGACCTGGGCGGTGCAGATGCGGCAATTGCCGTCGTAGATGACGACATCCGAGCCGGGGCGCTCCTCGGGCGTCGGCGGGTGATCTCTTTCTGCTTCCGTGGCGATTGCTGACGGCATACTGGTTCCGCTCGGATTCGAATTCAACGGTTTCAGACCTGCTGAATTATAGTCGCGCCGCGAGTAATTAGACCTGCATGGCCGCCGGAGTACAATGTCGTCATGAAAGCGTATCGAAAGCAAGATTTTCCCGTTTCGAATATTCGCCGGTTTCTGGAACCCGGGCCCATCGTGTTGGTCAGTTCCGCGCATCGGGGCGAGCACAACATTATGACCATGGGCTGGCACATGGTGATGGAGTTCGAGCCTTCGCTGGTGGGCTGCTTTATTTGGGATCAGAACCACAGCTTCTCGCTCATCCGCCGGAGCAAGGAATGTGTGATCAACATTCCGACGCTCGACCTGATCGACGCGGTCATCGGCATCGGCAACAATCACGGTCCCAAGCCCGACAAGTTCCAACGATTTGGCCTCACCCCTGTTACAGCCACCAAGGTCAATGCGCCGTTAATCGCCGAATGTTACGCGAACTTCGAATGCAAGCTGTTGGACACCAGCCTGATCAACCGCTACAGCTTATTCGTATTCGAGGTGGTTAAAGCCCACGTGGCAAACCGGCCGCGGTATCCGAAAACGGTTCATTATCGTGGCGATGGGATCTTCATGATCTCCGGCCGTAGCGTCAGCTACCGCCGCCGCTTCAAGCCCGAGAATCTGTAACGCGGATCTTCGGGCGGATGGCGGATTCTGTGGACCGATGATCGAGGTCCTTGAAGATCAAGGAGTGATTTTTTTCCATATGGAGGGCTTTTTCGCGCCCTTTGCTGAATCGGTGCGTTGAATGTTGGTAGGTTGATTTTTCAGGGAGTCCCACGGCGAGGGCAATGCGATCGCGCCGAGAGACGCTTGGAATGGCGCACGGTTGGGGGCCTTTGCACGAGCCGGCGGCTCGTCGACCATGCGAAAAATTGCGGGGGGCTGTGTCGGCGAATCCATCTCTACCGGCTCGCTGAGGAAATCCACCTGCGAAACAGGGCGTCCGCGAATCGGTTCAACCGCGCCCGTCAAATGTGCTCGTGCAACGGGCGGCAAAGAATTGACCACGACCGATGGCTTAGCGATCCACCCGGTCTGGATGCAAGCCGCGGTAATGACGCCGCAGGTGGTGATGAGCGCCGAGGAGATAATTGCCGACGACGATACAGGACCCGCCCGGCGAATGTGGTGGATCATTGTTGGCCTCCAGAGCGAACTGCACTGAGAGACCGCAAAGCCTGCCTCTGCTGTATATGTCGGCCAAACCGCAGCGGCGCTATAAATCGATCATCCAGAAACTCCTTGCAAATGATTTGAATTTGGCAATGGCGGGTGTATCATGTGTCCGTTCGCCGTTGGTGCGGGCACGCATGTCTTGGGCAGCGCTTTGCGATCGTGCGATTTCGCCATGTCGAGCACTCCCGTCAATATCGCTTTGGACGCTCGTCGCAAATCGATCGACTCCTGGCGCAGGCGGCGGTGGTGTCGGCCATCGTTGTGCTCTGGTTTTGTCCGCTGTTAACGTTTTGGTTTGCCGTGTGGAGCGAGGGCAGAGAGCTTTCGATGGTCGGGTGCACCCTGTGCATGGCTGTCGGCCTGCTGGCATTGGCGCTGCCGGTTGGCTACTACTGGCCCAGGCATTGGGAAATATCGGGCCACGTTTACAGGCGGCTGGGCGTGTGGTGGTTCAAACGTTTGACGCCCGACGGCGATTTTATCGTGCGCAAAGTGCGGCGGTTGGTGCCGGATTATCGAGCCATCGGCGGCCGTGGCGGCTTGAGCGCTTTTGAATTGCAGACGCGCCGCAGCGAGCAGGGTCATTTGATCATGCTGCTAGTAACAGTGCCGGCTGTGCTTTACGCGGCGTATAACGGCTGGTTGGTGATTGCGGCATGGCTGCTGATCGGCAATTTGATCATCAACTTTTATCCGATCATGGTGCAGCGCTACAACCGCGCTCGTACTCACCGGATTTTAGGCCGAATGGCAAACGCCAGCGTATAATAAACACACGCGTTGCACGGACTATCGTGTTTCTTCGCGGCGTGCCCCGGATCGCAATCGGCCGACACAGTTTCCGCCAGGCTGGATATGGACTGTCTCAAACAGCAAGTTGCCAGGGCACGTCGGCGTTTGGCGGCGCAGCAGTTCTTGAGCGTGCTGCCGTGGTGTTGGCTGGGAACAATGCAGGCAGCGGTGGCGGCGGTTGGCGTCCAGAAATTGTTTTTGCCGGACATCGACGGATGGGCTTGGGCGGCACAGTGGCTGGCGGGGGCAGTGGCCTTGGGATGTTTGGCCGCATTGGTTTGGACGTTGGTCGTTCGTCGCGGCGACTTAGATGCGGCGATGGAAATCGATCGCCGCTTCGGATTGAAAGAGCGGGTTTCCAGTTCGTTGGCGTTGACGGCGGACGAACGCACTTCGCCTTGTGGCCAAGCGCTGGTCGAGGAAACAGCGTCGCGCATCAGCCAGTTGACGGTCGCAGAGCGATTTCCGGTGAGAATTTCCCGCCGGATGTTGTTGCCGCTGGCGCCTGCCGCCGTGGCGATCGCCATTTGCTTGTTGCCCGCTGCGACAAGTTTCACGCATGAAGGCGCAGAGGTCGATCGTGCCGTGGCCGCAAAACAGGTTCGGGAATCGATCAAGCCCTTGGAAAAGAAAGTTGAGCGGCGCGCCGAGGAAGCCAAAGAACAGGGCCTCAGCCAGTTGGCCCAGTTGCTGAAAGAAATCGCAAACCGGACGCACAATCTGGTGGCCAAGGAACAAGCCGATCGCCACGAAACGCTGGCCGAGCTGCACGATTTGACGCGGGAATTGAATCAGCGCTCGGATCAATTACTTCAACAGGCAAAAATCAAACAGGCTTTTGCGGCAATGAAGGAGGTGCCTTCCGGCCCGGCCGACAAGCTGGCGCAGGAATTAAAAAGCGGTAACTTCGAGCGCGCGCTGGCGGAACTGAAGAAACTACAGGAGCAATTGTCGCACGGCCAGCTCGGTTCCAAACGGCAGACGGAACTGGCCGAGCAGACGGCGGCGATGAGCCAGTCGCTGCAAAAAAACCTTGAGCAGCGGCAGCAGGCGCAGGAAAAGCTGCAGCAACAACTGGCGGCGGCCAGGCAGTCGGGCGATCGACAAGCGGCGCGAAGGCTGGAACAACAGGCCGCGAATCTCGACAAGCAGCAGCGGCCAAGCGACACGATCAAGCAGTTTGCGGACCAATTGGCCCAATGCGCCAATAGCGCTAAATCGCGCAACCTCGACAACGTGCAAGTGGCTTTGAACCAGTTGGCCGTTCGGCTTGGACAAGCACAGCAACCATCGCAGGAATTGGAAATGATCGAGGCCACGCTGGGCGACATCGACGGCGCCAAGATGGCCATGGCCGGCAAACAAGGCGGCATCGAGGACGCTTCAAAATATCCCAGTCGCACCGCCGGCACCGAGGGAATTGGCCATCGCGACGGCGACGCGGGGGTGGTTCCTGACGCGGTGAATGCAAAGACGTACGATTCGGTTGTCAAAGCGCACTGTCGCGAAGCGCGGGACTGAAGTGGTCGCCGGTCCGGCCGACGGCGCGAATATCAAAGGCCAATCGCTTGCGCAGATCAAAGCGGAAATGCAGGCGGCCCGGACCGAATCGGCCGATCCGGTTGCCTCCGAAACGCTGCCACGGGCGCAGCGAGAACAGGTACGGCAATACTTCGACGCCTTCCGCAACGGACAGTAAATCGGTCCCCGCGGGCGTACGTTATACTGGAGTTGGAGTGCCAGGGTGCGGCAGGCATCGGCCGGTCCAGGTTTTTCAGTAATCGATCGACATCCGGCAATCTGCTTCCGCTGGCCAGGATGATCGCTTTTGGGGTCTAACCCGCTATATCCGTAATGCTGCAGGTTGCATTGAGTATCGTCGTTCTGATGGCCTCAGTCGCTGCTGCGCCGAAGGTGGTGGAAGAAAAGTGGCCTGACGGCAAAATCAAAGTGCGGCGCGAAATGGGCTGAAGACCTGCACGGCCGCCTGGTGCCGCACGGAATGGAAACGACGCTACGATTCCGACGGCGTCAAGTTGCGCGAAACCAGCTACCGTCTTGGGCGACATGGACGGTCCCTGGCGGGAGTTCTACCTGAACGGCAAAACAAGATCGAAGGCAACTATCGTCGTGGGAAAAAAGAAGGGCCGGAAATTAGCTACACCGACGACGGGCAGAAAGTCAAAGAAGTGAATTACCACGACGACCAAAAGCAGGGAAAGACGATCGAGTGGCGCGACGGCCACAAAATTTCCGAAGCGGAATACGACAACGACGAGCTGGTGGGCACGCGCAAAGAATGGACGATGGGCGGCAAGACCACGCTGATCCAGCATTATCGCCAAGGTGAATTAGATGGACTAGAACAGCGTTGGTATCCCGACGGCAAAAAATATACGGAAGCCAATTACGTCGCGGGACGCAAAGACGGTGAGTTTCGCGAATGGTACGCCAACGGGCAGTTGCGGTACCACGCTTTTTTCAAAGATGGGCATGCCCGACTGGCAAATACGAAGAATGGTTTGAAGACGGCGCGACGAAGAATCAGGGCGAATACGCCGGTGGGCTAGAGCATGGGCCGTGGACCACATGGCACGAGATTGCCCGAGCGCCGCCCGGCGAGCCGCAACCCAAGTCGACGGAACATACGTTGGCCTCCAAGAACTATCTACGTGCGCGGTGAATTGGAAGGCAAACAGTTGCTGTACCATGAAAACGGCCAGAAGCAATTGGAAGTGATCTATCACGCCGGCCGCCGCGAAGGACCATGGACGGAATGGTACGACAGCGGCCAGGTGCGCGCGGTCGGCGAGTTCTATCACGATCAACTGCACGGCGAAGTCACTTATTGGTTCGACGACGGCAATCCCTGGGCCATCAACAATTATTTTCGCGGCAAGCCGGTAGGCCACTGGCTGGAATGGGATCGCGACGGGAAGATCGTCAACGATAAGAAGTACTGAGAAGGGTTCGGGGTTCAGGGTTCGGGCGAATGGTCAGTCGCAGCAAGCGATGTTCGGCGTCTTCGACTTGCAAACTGCCAACCCGGCCTGCCGACTATCTTCCGCCTTTGAACTTCTGCGGCAGCGTGTAGGAATACAAAATCGTCACCAGGCCCGCCGAGACCAACGTCCAGGGAACCCAATCGGCCGGCGTGAAGGTTACGGTGCTCGATCCGCCGCCGCTGCCGGTATCTTGCAGGATTGGTGACGGTGGCCTGATCGATCGCCATCACTCCAGGCCCAGCACCATCACGAACAAGCCCACGCCCAGAAATAACGCTCGCATCATGGTCAAAACTCCTGCACAACCTTTCCAGCAATCGAATTTCGATCGCTCGCCGCATCATCCTGTTCTTCATCGGCGGTTTTTGCGGCGGAAGCTCTTCATCCTCGCTGAATGCCGCAGTTTGTGCCGACGATGCCGGGAATAGCGGGCACGCTGACGCATGGCGACTGGGCGATCCTAGACAGCCGGCCGCAAGTCTGACGGTAGAACAGCCCTAGGTGGCTAAGTCGACTCGGCGGTCTTTGCGGATCGCCGCGCCTGTTTCAACACCGCCATCGCTTCGCCAATTACCTGGACGGAGCGTTCATGAAAATCGGCATCGTCGGATATCAAGGCTCGGGCAAAAGCACGCTGTTCCATTGGCTGACCGGCGTGGCGGCCGATCCGGCGCTTGGCCCATGCCTCGCAAAGCGCGATGGCGCCGATTCCGGACGATCGCGTCGAGCCGCTGTGCGGCATTTATCATCCCAAGAAAATCACGCTGGCGGCGCTGGAAATTGTCGATACTCCGGGGCTGTCGCGCAAGCACGAAGGCAACGCGGCACGGCTGGCGGTGCTGCGCGAAGCGGGCTGCTTGCTGTTGACCGTGGCGGCGTTCGGCGGGGCCGATCCGCTCGCCGATTTGCGCGCGTTCGAGGAAGATTTGATGCTGGCGGATTTGGAAATCGTGTCGGGCCGAGTGCAGCGGCTGGAAGAATCGCTCAAAAAGCCGCGTCCTAAAGCGGATCGCGAAGCGGAAGAACACGAAATTGCGGTGCTCAAAATCCTGCTGGCGGCATTGGAAGCGGGCAAGCACGCCAGCGAGGCGCATTTGTCGGACGAGCAATGGAAAGTCACCCGCTCGTTTCGGCTGCTGACCGAAAAGCCGAAATTGGTGCTGGTCAACCTGGCCGACGACGATCCGCCCGATCGTTATCCGCCGCCTGCCGGGGTCGAAAATTGCCTGGCTTGCCGGTGCCGCTGCGATTGGAAATGGATTTGGCCGCCATGAGCCCGGAAGACCGCCACGAGTTCGAAAAAGAATTTCACCTGGAGCGGGTGGACCGCGACCATGTGATTCGGCAAATTATGGCGGCCTCGGGGCAAATGCTGTACTTCACCGCCGGCGACAAAGAAGTTCGCACCTGGCTTATTGCGGCAAGGGGGCACGGCCATTGAGGCCGCGGAAAACATCCACACCGATCTGGCGCGGGGCTTCATCCGCGCCGAAACGATGCATTGCTCCGATCTATTGCGCCTGGGCAGCGAGCGCGAAATCAAAGCCCACGGCCTGATGCGGCAGGAGCCGAAAGATTACGTCGTGCAGGAAGGCGACATCCTGCACATCAAGTTCAGCGTTTAGTACGTGCAGGAATCGTCTTTTGCGGCGAGCGGTATCGGCACTGCTGGGTTGGCAGCTCAAGCCGGGATACAAATCCTGTCGGTCGATTCAAGACCTTCTACGCGTCTGACACCGGCGGGTTCAGGTCGACAAGGATCGTCAGTTCATCGAAGACAATCTTTTCTCCGTCGTTGGCCGTCAAGCGCAACACGTAGATGCCTGGGGCGGTGAAGATGACGCTGGTGTCGGAAGAGTTGGGCTGTGCGATATTTACCGGCGCCGGGCCACTGGCGGCGGTCCACTTCGTCGTCACGGCCCCGGTTGGCGGCGAGCCATTTTCGGTGACGATGGCATGTAGCGCGGCAGCATCAGGCAATTGGATCGATTGATCCGCTCCGACGTCGACTTGCAGCCCCTCGGTTGAATCGGGATCGGAAGGCCAGGGAATTGTAAGCAAGGCGCTGAATGCTTTGTTAGCTTTGTCCTGGCCGTTGCCGGCCATGACCAGAATTTGATTCGTTACGTTTTGCTTGGTGCTGGTCACGTTGTCGAGGCTGCCTTTGATCAGCGTGACGCGCGGCGAGAAGCTGATGTCGTCCACCGGCGTTTCACGGAAGACGACGTTGCCGGCTCGGGTCGCTGTCGTGTAAACCACCATCAGTCGGCCGATGGCTTCGTCTAGCAGCACCAGTGGCCGAGTACCGGCGGTATCGACCGTGTACAGCGGGTCCCACGATCCGCCGGGCCGGCGGACGAGCAGCCCGATTTCGGTTTTTCCGGCGCGGTCGTAGCCGGTTTTAATCGCCGCATACACGGTTCCGTCGGAGCCGACCGCCAGATTCATGTGATCGTCGGCCATTCCGGCGCCTATTTCAGCGCCGATTGAGCCGCGGGCACTTCAATGGCCGACCAGGTTGCGGGATCGCTGCCGTCCAGATGCGTACGGAAATAAAATCGCTTGGCGACTTGATTGGACCACATCACTCCAATCTTGCCGTCGGGCATGGCGGTGATGACGGAATTGTCGTCCTTCTTGATCCCTGAGCCGATCGTGATCGGTGCGCTGAACGACGTATACGGATAAGCGCTATAGCGCACTTCGATTGTGGTGGTCACGTCGGAGGCGATCCACATTTCGCCTGTCGAATCGATTGCCAATGTGGCGGTTTCATCGCTTTTCGATAGCGGCACCGTCGCCAGATCCGGACGTACCGACCAGAATTCGTACGCATTGGTGTCGGCGACGTACTGGACCGATGCCAATTTTGAAATGGCGTGATTGGAGGCATCCACCAGCAGAATTTGAACCAGGTCGCCTTGTGGCAGCACATCAGCGTGATAAGTGGTCTTGGCGGCAAGGCGCAAGACATGAGTCCACGTGGTTCCATCGAGGCGCCAGATCCAGGTGCCCGTTTTGTCGGGCATCACGCTCCACCAATCCCCGTCGTAGGTCCACAATTTCGACTGCGGCTTCTCTCCGGTGGTTTGGGTCACTGGAAGCGGACTGATCGAGGTGATTGCCCCATCGGAGAATTTCGTATCCGTTGTGAGGGGAACGACTGGGGTGGCGGCCAGCAATTGGCGTTGTTCCAAACGTTCGAACATCGCAGCGCGACCGCGTGAGTGGCCCTTTCGCGCCGGCGATTGGCCGCGAGGAAATGCAACATTCAAACGCGCAAGGGAAAGATCGAATACGTGCCGCACGAGGAGCGTTTCCGGTAGGAGCAGAGGGGCGAAAACCAAGCGGTTTTTGACCCACGCTACAGGTGAAGAGAGACTCGATGAACTAGGCTCAGGCGCTAAGAGATAGCCTAGTTAGAATAGACAAGTAACGCAAGCTGCGCAATAGGTGACGGCCCGGAAGAAGATGAGGCCGACGGGTACCAACCACACCTGCCACCTTAACAGCAGGCCAGTCGACTTTAGCGTGCGAAAGCGACGTCGAAGGTCGCCGGAATTACACGCTTGCTGCGCAACGCCGTCAGATGCAGCGGCATTTCTCTGAATTGACGGATGAGAGGCGCGGACAGCCGTCCAATTTTGTCGCGGGCCACTACAACTGTCAGTTGGCCATTGCGCATTTCGTATTGCGCGGCGACCTTCCGGTACAGTCGCAACGAAGCGCCGCACTGGAACGCTCGATCAAGCTGATGGTTCTTGTGCATGGATCGTCGCGGTACGATATCGAAGGCGTGTTGGTCCGGCTCCTTCGCGAGCGTGTCTTGAATTTGCTTGGCCAATTCTGGACTGAGCCGCTCTTGGGGCAAAAGTCGCAGAATCCACGGATGCCGCGCTTGTTGGGCGGCCCACGATTCGAACTGCGCCTCGTCGAAATGCGCTCGCCGTAGGATTCGGCAACCGCCAATGCGCCGGACGATATTCAGCGTACTGTCGTTCGAGCCGAGGTCGGCAACGATAATTTCGTCGGCAATGTCGCGCACCGACTCGATGCAGTCGGAAACCAGGTCGGCGTCGTTGAGGCAAGGAATCAACACGCTGACCAGTTGCGCAGGGCTGTTGAAAGCGGGCAGCGGCTTAGAAAACGGATTGGTGCGGGCCGCGGTGTCGAAGCCGTTGTCCTTTCCGGCCGGGGTGCGCAGAAGCTGCTGCCGGAAAACTTCCGCCGCCCAGGGATGCTTTCGCCAATTGCGGGGATGCAACAAGCGAGCGACGTCTTCCGCGTGCCGCCGTCGGCCCGAGGCAGAATGGCGATGGCGGCGCATCCGTTCCAAATCGATTAACCACAGCCGGCCGGTAAGATCGATCAACAGGTTTTCCGGTTTCAGATCGTTGTGACTGACACGCAAATCGACCAGGTTCTGCCATATGTACGCTACTTGGCGGGCAAGACTTTGCACGGTTTCGTCAACGAGCTGGTCGCCGCGCATAAACCGATAGAGAGAAATACCGGCCACATATTCGGTGAGCAAGTAGCTGCAAACGCCCAGTGGACCGACTGACTGCTCCAGGCAGGCGCGCGGCAGGGGCGTTGGAATTCCGGCGGCGTGCAGGTAACGTCCGTCGAGCCAACTTTGTATGGCCTGGGTCCGGCGAAGCGACTTGCTGAGCGTCCGAAACAGCCCGCCCCCATGATGATGCTTGAATAGGAACGGCCCTGGGGAATGGTCGAGCCGTACGACGACACAGCGCTTTTTGCTTTGCAGGATTTTTCCCCGCGCGAGCAGCAATCGCGGATCGGACCACAATTGTTCGACCAGGTCGCGGGGCAAATTGGCATCCCAGTACATGGTGCGATTCAGCGATCGCCGCTTTTGGGGGCGCATTGCCGCTAGGCGGAGGTCGACGGGGTTAGCCATCTGTTGCTCGAGCGTCGGCGGGAGAAATCTGCTAGCAATTCAAGCGGAAGGCGGGCGAACTGCGGCGGGGCGTGCGCGAAGTTCCTGCGAGCACCGACAAGGATGCTTGCAGCGGAGGGTAGGGACTCGTGCTTGGGATACTATTCGGGATTTACTGGCAGTTAGGCAAAGATTGATTGCTACGAATTTATCGTTCTATCCGACGAAGAATTAGCGCCGATAGCGACTTTGCCGCCTGAGGTGCGGCCAGCATAAGAGTCAACGCGCTCTTTGCCGGCAAGGTTTGCCACGCTTATCAGGTGAACTGGCGACTTGAAGAAACGAAGGGATTCAATGCAACCCCGGCGGATTTGGCCCGACGATCCCATTTTCATCGAAATCGGCATCCGCGACGCCGACGCGGCCCTTGGTCTGCGCGGCGAGGGGTACACAAAGTACCTGGGAGTTTCCGCCCATTTGGATTGTGTCCAGCGGATTCAAGCCGCGCACCCAGTGCTGGCAGACCAAGTAACATTCGCCCGACGCCGCAAGCTCGCTTTGCGCAACAACGCGGAAGTCTTGATCCTGTCGGGCAAGCAAGTCGCTTTGTTGGTGGCGTTTCCATTTCGTGCGGCATGCGAAAAGCGTGGCCTGGCGATTGAGCTTGAATCCCCTTTGCCTGCTGGCCCTGGTGGGTTGTATGTACCACGTGCTGCTGCGGCGCTGCAGTTGGCCGAGGATCGCGACGCTGCATGCGCCGAACGGAAAACTAGGGCGGTTGCTGGTAAGCCGCATTCTTCGGCGGAAGCTGGGCCGCCGCGAAGCGATGCATTTCATTCCACATGCGCCGGGCATCCGTGGACTGTTCGAACAGTTTGCCAGCCGGCAGGTGCGGTACGTGGTGCTGCGATGGTTCGATGATTTGCCGGCGATTGAACCCAGGCAAGATGTCGACATGCTGGTGGCGGACGACAGCTTGAAAGCGGTCCTGGAGGTGCTTTATTCGCAGCCGGGGATCCAGCCGTGCGACGTGTACAGCGAATCGGGCCTGCCGCGCTCCGATTATTTTGGCACGTCGTACTATCCGCCGCCGATGGCGCGGAGGATTTTGGAAGGAGCCGTGTCGCACAAGGGCGTTTGCTGCGTTCCCAGCCCGAACCATTATTTCCACAGTCTGGCATACCACAGCGTGTACCACAAAGGGCGGCGAAGCGGGTTGCCCTGCGGCGAAACGGGGCTGCGGCCGAAGCGCAAGCCGGCCCACGACTATCGAGGCATCTTGCAGCAAATGGCCTCTGAACTGGGAATCAAGGCAGAGATCAGCTTGGAAGGTTTGCATACGTATCTCCAGGAAAGCGGCTGGGGACCGTCGGCCGATCTGATTGCCCGACTGGCTGCCGGATGTCCGGCGAACCGCTGGTTGCAGATTTTGGCGCAGCGGCTGGCGCCGGAAGTCCAGGACCAGGGCTTGTGCGTGTTCGCATTGCGCCGCGAAGCGGTGCAGTGCGGATTCCAAAACGCGATGGTCCAAATGATCAAAGATCGCGGATTTGAAGTTCTGGCGGTGAAAGTGCTGTCGCCGGCCGAAATGGAAGCGGCGGCTGCCCGATCTCGCGGAGGGAATTGGAGCGCCGGGCCGTTCAAACGTTCTGGCGGGCCGCCGGCCGTGGCCGTGGTGGCTTACGATCGTGCGCCCGTTCGCCCGAGCCGTAAGCAGCGGCGAAAATTCCCCCAGCGCACCAACGCCAGGATATTCGTGAAGGAAGAGATTCGCGATTTCGTGATCTCTAAGTTGCCATCCGGCGAAGAGTTCAACGCCTTGCATTCCAGCGACCACGCGGCGGAGGCGTGGCATTTGGTCGAGGTGCTCGCGCCCGAATCGAAGGAAACGATCCAACGCCGGCTCGATCAGATGCAACAATCGGGCGGGGTCGTGGCGCTTCCTGTGCAGGGGCAACTTGCTCCGGCCGTCATCGCGCAACAGCGTCGCGCAGCTTAGTGGAATTCTTAGCCTCGGGCCAGTTACGCACGCCGACGCCAGCTCTTCTGCATGCCGAACGAGATAGCGACGGCGCCCAAGATGGTCGCCAGGCTTAAGGCGGCGGCGGGTTCGGGAACTGGTGTCAGCTCCACGACCTGGTCTTGATACGCTGAAGGATCAGCCAGCGTGGGCGCACTCAAAGCTACCAATTGCGCTTTGGCGGCATGCGGATTACTCCACACCCAATCTAACATCGTGTTCGCTTCGGCAATGGCGGCAGACAACGTGTTGGATACGAAATTGCCGTTGGTCAGATCCCACGGGTCGGAACCCGCATAGGTGCCGTTCCAATCTTCGAATTCGATTTCCCAAACGGCCAACTGCAAGGCGGCGTTGTTGGTGCTTGCGTTGATCGGGTCGTCCACAAAATCGTTAGCATCTGCGTTGACGAACATCCGCCACAGTCGAGCGATGGCGTTGGCCTTGGCCGTACCCATGGGAGCCGGGCCCGATTCATAGTTGGGCGCATCTGCCAAATTGATGATTTCGTAGTGATTTGGTCCCGCCGGCGCTGGGATAAATGTACTCGTTCAAATCGATGCAAAACGAGGCAATTGTGCCCGGCGTGACCTGGACGAAATCGCTTCCCACGGGCTCAACGTAACTGAGCGTAAATAAACCCGCGCCGCCCCCTTCGTTGGAACCGTGGTTAGTGACGCTGAAGTTCTGGCCGTACGCGAGGTAGCCGACACTGATGCTCTCTCCGTAGGCACAGCCTGCCAGTCCAAGCCACACACAGAAAACGAAGATAACCGCGAATCGCGAATGGCCCATTTGTCAATCAAAGTTGCTTACGACGCACGCCAAACCATACCAATTGCGGCCCCTGGTAACGTCACCATCCCATCCTCGATGCATTCTCAATTGGTGTAGAGCCGATATCGTTGCCAATACCGAACTTCGCCATATTAACTACACCCACCCCCCCCATGTCAAACTTTTTGGCTCTTTTATCGGGGTCTTCAGGGGATTCCGGACAGAAAAGGGTGCAACGGGCACCCTAAGTGCCCGAAAACCGTGGAATCGTGGATTATGTGGGCCTATAGCCATGCGCGGCCCGGTGCGCCACTTCGTCGCGGTAACTTGCCAGGGCCCTAATTGCGGAAGGAAATTACGCCGCTCGACGGAAGGGCCAGTAGCGCTTGAAGAGGCCGCGCCGGTGGGGCGGCGTCATCGGCAGAGTCGTGGCGGCGGCAGCGTCTTGATCGATTCCCGTCAGGCGACATAACACGTGGATTACCGAGTCCGGTGGATAGGGCCCCGCTTTGTCCAGATTGTTCCGCCGCCACATTTCGTTGTACAGATGCACGGCGTATGAATGCCGCGACGGGACAAATTTCTTTCGGCCCAGGACATAGTCGGGCACGTTGCGCCACAAGATTGGGGAAAACGTTTTGGCCGGCAATACGTAGTGCATCAGTCGCAACTGGCGCACGTTGTGCTCCAACAGGGCCACCAGTTCGTTCCACACGATCGCGGCGGGATTGATCCGTACGGCCATCTCATAGCATTGCCGCGCCAGTTCGCAGCCGCGGGGCATTTTCAAAACGCCGCTGGCCACGGGCTTGTCTTCAGCGCCAAACACGTACTCGGCCGCGAAATCGAACGGTTTGAGGCAGAACACGTCGGTATCGACCCACCAGCCGCCGCGGTCCAGCAGCAGTTTGTAGCGGAACAGATCGGAGAAGGCTGCCAGACTTCCTTTGCCTTTGCCATTCTGATTGCGGAAGATCAGAGATTGCGGCAGAATTTGGTTTGCGTCCTGCAAGATCACGCCTGGAGGAACGTCGATAGGCTCGTACGTGTAAAGGTGATACGGATGCCCCTGCGCCACGAAGGATTTCAGGCACCGTTGCTCCAAGGGCGATAATTGCCCGATCCACAGCCCGTTGATGACCGGCAGGGCGCGAAATCTGCACCAGAATCCGCGCGATGAACGGTGAGTTTTGGCCGACCAGGCTGCATGGCATCATCCAAGATGGCTCAGAAGAGACACCCATCCTAGGGTGTGTGATTTTTATCGTCGGGCGGCCGCAAGCCAGCACAAGACACCCCGCGAACGTCCGGTTAGACCGATTGTATGCTTGGGGAAAGACATAACCGAGCACCGGCATGCTAGCTACCGTCAGCCGAACTTTGTTGGTGACGTCGACTAAGTCAATGAGTGAAACTGTATCGGCCATCGTCCGGTCGGCTCGCGTACGGTAATTGTCCCCTGCACTGCGGAATATGGTGCGATATGCTCGATTTGATCGCAGTGCTCGTCGTGTTCACCGCGCTGGCGGCCTATCTGAATTTCCGCCTGTTGCGGTTGCCGTTCGCCATTGGGGTAATGTCACTCACCATCGCCGCCTCGTTTTTGATTATGCTCGCCGGGCGCTTTTATCCAGGCATTCCACAGCATGCCGCGTCGTTTGTCCGGGAGCTGGATTTCAACAACGCGGTGCTACATGGCATGTTGGGCTTTTTACTTTTTGCCGGCGCGCTGCACATCAAGCTCGAAGAATTGGCCCGCTGGCGACTGACAATTGTGATGCTGGCGACGGTGGGCATAATCCTTTCGACGGCGATTGTCGCCTCGGCCGTGTGGCTGGCGCTTTGGGCATTGGGAATTGGAATGAGCTTTATCAATTGTTTATTGTTCGGCGCTTTGATTTCCCCCACCGACCCTGTGGCGGTGCTGGGCGTGCTGAAGCAGGCCCGCATTCCCAAACCGATCGAGGTGACCATCGCCGGCGAATCGCTGTTCAACGACGGCGTGGGCGTGGTGGTCTTCCTGACTTTGCTGGAGATTGCCGTCGGAAAACTGGAATTCAGCGTGGGGCACGTCGCGCTGATGTTTGCCCGCGAGGCTGTGGGAGGCGCCGTGTTCGGATTGGCGATTGGGTTGGCGGTGTATTGGTTGCTGAAGTCGATCGACAACTATCAGGTGGAAGTGTTGATTACTTTGGCGCTGGTGGCGGGCGGCTATCGCGCGGCGGAGCATCTCGGAATTTCCGCGCCGATTGCGATCGTCGCGGCCGGCCTTTTGATTGGCAACCAAGGGCGCAGGCTGGCCATGTCGCCGCGCACGGTGCAGAATCTCGACCTGTTCTGGGAAATTATCGATGAACTGCTCAACGGCATTTTGTTCGTGCTGATTGGCTTGGAGGTGCTGGTGATCGATTTTCAGTCCGTGTACGTTATCGCCGGAGCGTTGGCTGTCGTCACGGCGCTGGTTGCGAGGTTGCTTTCGCTGTTGGTGCCGGCCGCCGTAGTAAAATTCAGACCCAGCCGCTCGTTAGGAAAGGGGGCGCTGCTGACGCTAACGTGGGGCGGATTGCGCGGCGGACTTTCGGTGGCGATGGCACTTTCAATTCCTGCAAGCGCCGGCAATGAGGTGGCCAGCCACCGCGACGTCATTCTGGTTATGACGTACGCGGTGGTCGTGTTCTCGGTGTTGGTGCAAGGACTAACGCTTGGGCCGCTGGCCCGGCGGTGGTGCAATGTCAACCGAGAACCGCGGAAGGCTGCGTAGGGCACTGCACGCGATCGCGTCACAATGCGGCTGCGCCGTTTTCCAAAAACGCTTCGACGTACAGCTTTTTTACAAGAATCATGCCCACCAGCGTTAATGGCGTGGCCAGGATGGCGCCCAACAGGCCGCCGAAAAATCCGAACACCACCACGCCGCAAATGGTAAGGGCCGGCGGCAAGCGGACGGCTTGCCGCATGATCCAGGGATAAATCATGTACCCTTCGACAATGTGAATGCCCAAAAACAGCGCCGCGACATAAATCGCCGACAGCGGGCTCTGCGACCACCCCAACAAAATCGCCGGCAGCGAGGCGATCACGGGGCCGATATACGGAACCAGTTCCGCACAGAAGGCCAGCAGTCCCAACACCAGCGCTTCTGGAATGTTCAAGATCGACAAGCCGATTGCTGCAAACAGTCCCACGATGAACATCGTGACCAGATGCCCGAGCATCCAATGCCGCAGATTGTGGGCGAGCGCCTGAAAGATGCTAGCGGCCCGATGGCGATGGTGGGGCGGAACCAGTTGAATTGCACCCCTTAAGTACGTTTCCGGATTAACCGCGCCGTACAGCCCGATGAATACGATCACCAATAGCCCAATTAGCCCATCGACGACGGTCAACGCCCCGCTGGTCAACTGACTGAGCGCACTGCCGCTGGTGAGCCATTCCCCGACTTTTGTAAACTGCTGCGTCCAGAGCTTGCCGCGATCGCTTTGTTCCATTTGCGCCCGCAATCGCTCGAGCGATTCGGGAAGCGTCTGCGACAATCGCACCGCCTGATCGGCGATTCGGGTTCCGAATAGCAACACCGCCACGCCAACTGCGGTGGTCAACAGAATGACGGTCACAAACAATGACCAGCGGTAGCTTAATTGGCTCCACGAACTGAACCAACTGGTGAGTGTCTGTAAGAATACGGCAAACAAAACGCCCGCAAAGATCAAAAACAGCACGCTCCGCGCATACCAGGCCAATGCCAACGCGGAGGCCAAACAGACCGCCCGAACTACGTTGGGCGAAAGCCGCCGCCGAATTGACGCCTGGGGAGCTGGCATGGTACAGGGCATTTCACAGTTTAGATGCCGCTGAGGCAAGCCCCAAAAGTTCCGTGGAGAAAGTGCGCACGCGGTCCGGCCAGCGCCATTACGGGCATGCCGTCAAGCGATCGAGCGTGCAAGATATTGGAAGCGGGGGCTGGGCGCGATTTCCTAGTTCGCTAGCCGTTTAAAATCACTGTTACGTTGTTGGACGACCAATTGGCGGTGGCGATATCCAAGTCGCCGTCGCCGTCGAAATCGGCCAGCACGATGCCGAACGGTGCATTGCCGGTGGGAAAAGTCAGTGCCCTGGCGAATCTTCCGGTTGGCGTGGCCAGCAGAACGCTGATGGTCATGCCGGTCGGACTATTGCCTCTGGGATAATTCTTAGCGACGTTGCCGACGATAATATCCGTCAGTCCGTCGCCGTTGATATCGCCCAATTCCACCGACTTCGGTGTTTGACCGGTGGCATAGTTGACCGCCTTTTCGAACGACGCGGCGGCGGTGCCCAACAGCACGCTCACGTTGTTAGAGCCATCGTTGGCGGTTACCAAATCTACAATTCCATCGCCGTTCACGTCGCCGGCGCGAATGGAATGCGGCCTGGTTCCCACGCCAAAATACACGGCGGGATTGAAAGTGCCGTTGCCATGATTGGTCAGCACGGCGACATTATTGCCGTCGTGGTCGGCAACGGCCAGGTCGGGCTCGCCATGGCCGGTGAAATCGACTGCCACGACCGAGTGCGGCCCTTTGCCCACGGCGTAGTTTATCCCAGCGGCGAATGTGCCGTTGCCTTGATTGAGCATCACGCGAACCACATTGGCGCCCCAACCCACGGTGGCGATATCCAAATCGCCGTCGGCATCGAGATCCGCCAGCACCACGTCGTGCGAACCTTTCGTGGCCGTGTAATCCACCGGCGGAGCGAAAGTGCCGTCGCCCCGATTCATCAGCACGCTGACTTTCGCTGAATCTTGATCAGCGGTGACCAGATCAATGTATCCGTCGCCATTCACATCGCCCGCTTTGACCGCTTTAGGCGTTTTACCGGTGGCAAATTTCATGGCGGTAGCAAATGTTCCGTTGCCGTTTCCGTACAGCACGCTTACCGTGTTGGGACCGGAATTGGCCACCACCAGATCGAGTATTCCGTCATTATTCACGTCGGCCGATACGACGCTATGGGCATTGGCGCCGGTACCGTAGCTTGTGGGGGGCGACAGAATCGGGGCCACCGGCAACGGCGGGCCCAGCAACTGTGCGTTGGCCCAGTCGGCATGATCGAACGAATTGCCTTTGCCCGAGGGCAGGACTACCAGTTTCAGCTGGTTCATCCCGGTGACGTCGACACTGACGGTTTGCGTGGGCGAGCTGCCTGTCATGACGCCGCTGTCGAATAACTTCACGCCGTCGCCGAAAACTTGGAACACCACGGCGCCTTTGTCGCCAACTTCATCGTCGATGCCAATATCCGAAGTGAAGCTGAAAAAATTGCCGCCCAAATCGTACACGATCGTGGAACTGGCATGGACGCCCAGCCCGCTGACGTACGGAACGCCGTTGAGCGATCATGGGATGCCCATCGCCGGCTTTCTTTTCGCCGTTGCTGGTGTTGAGCTCCATCGGTCCCCAGCCGTTGGTCACTTTTCCCGTGGGAGAAATAGTGCTCAGGTAGGTTGCGCTGCCGGTAACATAGTTGGCGGTATAGACGGTATTGGCCGAGGGGAAACTGATATCGTGCGTGGCTGTGCCGCCGTCAGACCAGGAGTCGAACACGTAGGTGGTGCCGCCGATGGTTTGCGTCAGCGGAGCTTGCAGCTTGCGATCCATTCCCACGACGCCGGTCACATTGAACGGCGAGCTTACCGTCTGGCCGTCCAAGATCAGCGATATCCCGGGAATGTTTGACTCCAGCGAAATATGCGACGTTACGGGCAAAATATCGAAGGTGGTGGTGGTCTTCAAACCGATGGAATCGGTCACTGTCAGATATACGCGGTACGAGACGCTGGTGGAGGTTTCGCCGGTGGTTGGAATGGTGAAGTCCAGGGTGGTGGTGTCGCCGGTCGACGGAATGAAAGTAGTCGCTTGGGCGCCATGTTCGAAATCGACGTGCCACACGAATTGACTGGCCGCCAAGGCATGTCCCTGGGAATCGGTGCCCTGGCCGACGATGTGGAACGATTCGCCGCCTACGTAGGTCGATCCGCCCAACGGAGAGGTGATGGCGGCCGAAGGCGGCAGCGTCGTGGTTACCGACAACACCGCTGCGCCGGTGGTCACGTCGCCGTATTGATTCGTGATCTTCACCTGGTATTGCGCGTCATTGTCGGCCAACGTGGTGGCCGGCGTCGTGTAGGTCGGCGAATTGCTGTTCGTGATCGGCACGCCGTTACGCAGCCACTGATAGGTAAATGGCGAAGCGCCCGTCACCGATACGCTGAACGTGGCTTGGTACCCGACCGACACAATCGTATCTGCCGGGGCCACTGCGATTCGCGGCGCGGAAGTGGACCCGTACGTGATCTTGAAAACCTGCCCCGTGCCGGTGCCTGGCACGCCGGTGCCGATGCCGCGCGATAGGTAATACAGCGAGCCGTCATTGGCCACGATCAGGCCTGTGGGATAGTTGGCACCGGTGGCAAAAACGGTAACCGCCTTGGTGTTGAGATCGATCGTGCGAATTTCGCCCTTGGTGAAATCGGCGAAGAAATATTTATCGACATACTCGCTGGGGAACTGGTCGATCGTCGGATCGTAGAAATCGCCGCCGGTGATGGCGTAACCATTCGTGCTGTTGTGCGCATAGGTATAAAACGGCTCGGTGAAGT
Source organism: Pirellulales bacterium (assembly GCA_963773925.1). Taxonomy (GTDB): domain Bacteria; phylum Planctomycetota; class Planctomycetia; order Pirellulales; family JADZDJ01; genus CAVRAW01. The sequence continues at coordinate 58,424 of CAVZDC010000014.1, read as the reverse complement.
TCGGGTGCGCGCTCTGATTGAAGGCGCCTTCGGTGGTGGGCCAGCCGTAATTTGCCCCGGCGAACCCTTCGTCGATTTCTTCCCACGAGCTTTGCCCCACGTCGTTGATGAAGAACCTGCCCGTACCCGGCTGAAATGCCGTGGTGTAGGGATTTCGCAGGCCGTAGGCCCAAATCGCGCGGTTAATGCCCGTGGTCGTGTTGTAAAACGGATTGTCGGTGGGAATCGAACCGTCGGTATTGAGCCGCAGAATTTTTCCGAAGGGATTACTAAGGCTTTGCGGAGCGGAGGCGATCATTTCGTCCCCAACCGAGAGGTAGATTTTTCCATCGGGGCCGAACTCGATGGCGCCTCCCATGCGGAAGATGCCGCTGGCGGGAATCGGCGCAAAATCCACCAGCACGTCTTCGCTGCCGGCCAGCATCGTGTCGCCGTTGGCCGTAATTCGGCTCAGCCGCATGTGGCTGGGCCCAGTGGCCGTGTAGAACACGTAAATGTAGTGGTTCGTTTCGAAATTGGGATCCAGGGCAATTCCCAACAGTCCGTGTTCATTGCTGGAATCGACCGTCAATGAGGCAAACGGCGTCGACAGCATCGCGTCGTTCTTGATGACGCGGATCACGCCGTTTTGCTGCGTCACAAATACGCGGCCGTCGGGGGCAATATCCAGCGCGCTGGGGCTGGAGATCGCGGCGGCCACCTGTGTCTCGGTAAATCCGGTGGGGACCGTGGACAGCAGCGTTTTCGCTTCGAGCGCCTCATAAGCAAGCCGCCGGCAAGGGAGGCGTTTTTTATGCCGGCGGGAACGACCAGAGATGAACAGTCCCATTGAATTCCCAGGCGAAAGGTGGACGAAGAACTGGCCGAAATCAGCGGTCCAGCGGAAACCTGAGGGTTCGCCCGGAGAAGAACCTGCCTGAACCTTACAGACTTCCTAAGTTGTCTATCTTTGCTAGAAACTGCGGCCGTTTCAATAGTCGCCAGTGCTTGCAGGCGGCCATGTAGGACCGAATGACCTTGTTTCCCAGCGTGAAAATCAAGTACTAACCGCACTCTTTGGGGGCTGGTTGCCGCGGAAGAGCCGCCGCATTTGTGCCTTGCGCGAATGGCGCAAGCGCCAGACGGAATGTCCATGGAATCTGTGCTCTTTGTGTCGTCGTATCGACCTGGCGATCGGCCGTTTGGCAGCGATACGCGGACCCGCAGCGTGCTGCGCTGGTTCCATGACCAGGGCATTGCAGTCCACTTTGTTTATGCGACGCGGAGATTTTTCGAACGTCAGCCGTGCCTTGAGCTGCGACGCTGGATTTCCTCCTACCACACCCTGCATATCGCCGGATGCGAATCGTCGGCGGCCCATCCGGCAGGCTGGCAGCGGCTGACGCGTCCGCGCTCCGCCGCTTTTCAGCAGTATTGGTCCCACCGGCGAAGAGGCCATCAACCGTTGCACCTGTGCATTCGCGGCCTGTTGCAGTCCACGGGAGCGACGTTGCTGTGGATCAATCACACGGCTTTGGCGCCGGTGATCGAAAATCTTCCGCGGACCGCGGGCGTGACTTGCATTCTCGATACACACGACGTGTTGTACCTGCGCGACGCAAGCTTGCGTTCGGCCGGCATGCTGCCCGAACAGGAGATCAGCATCGACCAGGAGCGGCAACTATTGACGCAATTCGATTTGGTGTTGGCCATTCAGGAGCGGGAGAAGGAATCGCTGCGGCAGATTGTTCCCCAGCAAAAAATCATTACGCTCGGACACGCAATCGAGGTCTGCCCGCAGCCAAGCAGCAGCTTGGACATTTGCTTCGTGGGCAGCCGCTATGTCGTGAACGAATTGGAACTGTTGAAATTCCTGCGCGATTTGTGGCCGCTGATCCGAGAGCGTTGCCCGCAGAGTCGATTTCAAATTGTCGGAGGAGTTGCGAACTGCGCGAGCGTGGTGGCAGCCGCCAGCGACGATAATCGCGTCGCGTTGCGCGGCGTCGTCGAGCGATCGGCCGACATTTATGCCGGCCCGGCGGTGGTTATCTGCCCCATGTGGTGCGGCAGCGGGCTGAAGATCAAACTGGTCGAGGCGCTCGCCCATGGCAAAGCAACGGTTGCCTCGCCCTCGGCCGCGGAAGGGTTGGAGGACGGCGCTGGCACCGCATTTTTGTTGGCGGATCGGCCGGCCGGTTTCGTCGACCTCGTCGTCGGCCTGGTTCACGACCGCGAGCACCGCCGACAACTGGAAAACGATGCCGCGAAATTTGCCGCGAACAGGTTCTGTGCGAAAAGCGTGTGGCGTGAGTTCAGCGATTTCCTGAAACAGCGGCAAGAGAACCCATGCAGCGTGTAGCGGTCATTGGACTGGACGCAGCCGAGCCCGATTTGCTTGAGCAAATGATCGCCCAGGGCGAATTGCCGACCTTGGGGCGCTGCGCCAGGCGGGCACCCGTTGCCGGCTGAGCAGCGAGTCCACCTGGCGCTCGGGGCGAGTGTGGGAAACACTGCTCACCGGCGAGGCTGATTTTCCCAGCGCATCGCTGTTCGACCCAGCGACGTACAGCAACGACCAGCTCGGCTCGCGCAAGAAGCCGCCCTTCTATGCGCAGATTCCTCAGCTGAATCTGCTTGCGCTGGACGTACCGTACATGTCGCTGTGGTACGACGTACCAGGCGCACAAGTGATCTGGGGCGGGCACGACGCAGGCTATCCACGCGCCTTGCGCCCGGCCGGTTTGGTGAAGCAAATCGACGCCGAAATCGGCGTTCATCCCGCCTTCCATAACGATTTCAACTGCGCCTGGCATCATGGCCCGTCGATCGACACGTTGGCCGACGCACTGATCGAGGGTTCGCGGCGGCGAGTGAAGGTTGTCGGCTGGCTGATGCAAAGGTTCCCAGACTGGAACCTGTTTATGACCGTGTTGTCGGAGGCGCACTCAGCCGGCGAAATGTTCTGGCACGGCGTGGCGAAAGATCATCCGCTGTCCGGCACGGCCACCGCGCCTTTGGCGCGCAGGCGATTGTACGACGTCTATCGCGAATTGGACCGTTCGGTTGCCGGGATGATCGAGCGGATGCCGTCCGACACAACCGTGGTTGTCTGCTCGATGCACGGCATGGCAGCGAACGATTACGACGTTCCGTCGATGGCGCTGTTGCCCGAACTTCTGTATCGAGCGCACTTCGGACGGCCGCTATTACGCAGCATCAATCCCCATCGTTGGCGAACACATGGCTGCCCGCCGATCATTCCCGGCAATGGGATGAAATGGAACGACTACATGCGGATTCGCTTTGCGGCCGGACCGCTTCATCAGAAATGGCGAGAGCGGCAGCACGCATCGCGCATTCGTCGCGGCAAAGCACGGCCGTTGGAAGATCTGAATGTGCCAATTCCTGCGGAAACGGACCGGGCGCCGGAAGAAATTGAAGAACCGCGCTGGACGCTGAACTGGCAAACCACGTGTTGGTATCGCAAATATTGGCCCAAGATGCGCGCCTTCGCGCTGCCGGTGTTCTACGACGGCCGGGTACGAATCAATTTGCAAGGCCGTGAGAGCAGCGGCATGGTGGCCGCAGGCGACTATCGGAAAACGTGCGATTGGGTCGAACGATTGCTCGCCGCGTGCCGCAGTGTGCGAACTGGGACGCCGGCAATGGCCAATATCGAGCGCCGCCGCTGGGCCGATCCGCTTGCTCACCACGGCCCCGATGCCGATCTGGTGGTCACTTGGAACAAAGCCATCGATGTGATCGAGCACCCCGATTACGGAACGATCGGCCCGTTTCCATTCCGTCGCACGGGCGGGCACACCGATCATGGGTTTGCATACATCGTCGGGCCGAATATTGCCTGCCGCGATTTGGGCCACCGCGAAGCATTGCATCTCACGCCGACGATCGTCAGCCTATTGGGACAAGCCCCGGGGGGCCAGACCATCTTTGCTCCCGCAACGCGCGCAGCCTGATCGGCATGTGACGCGCCGGCGGTTTCAGAGCGCCCGATGTCCCGCGCCCAGTTTCTTCACGGTCTTCATAATTCGCCGGCATTGCCTTTCAAACGCTTTGGGATTCGAAGTTTCGCGCAGGCTTAGCCCGAACAGCGTTCGCCGCGGCACGCCCACTGTGCAAGTTGTGGCCATCAGGTCGGAAACCGCTTGCCAGAATATGCGCTTACGCATCCATGTTTGGGTTAATCGTTCCGCAGGCACTCGATGCGAAACACGGATGTCGGGGAAGTAGAACATTCGGTGGCCGGCCTTGCACAACCGCGTTTGCAGTTCCAGTTCATCATTGCCGATCAGCACCGACCCATGGCGACCCAGGTCGGGCCGAAATCCGCCGACGGCCACGAGCGCCGCGCGGCGGTAGGCGATGTTGCCTCCGATCAACCACTGGCTGGGGCCAATTTCCAGGAGCTGATCGCCGTGGTTCAATAAGCCCAAGTATCCCAGCAGCTTATCGTGCAGCCAGCTTGGGCGTGGGGCCTCCCAGATCGGCGCCACCGGACCGCCGACGGCCGCGATGTCGGACGGCGAGTTCGAAAAGCATTGAACGATCTGTTCCAGCCAGTCGTCGTCGGCGATTTCGTCGTCGTCCATGAACGCCACGTAAGGCGTCGCGGCCGCGTCCACAGCGATATTTCGTGCGCACGACAAACCCGGGCAGATCCTCGTGCAAATAACGTACGTTTGTGTCGGCCAACCTGGCGGCAAATTGTTGCCGTTGGCACGCATTGGGTGAATTGTCGACGACCAAAATCTGAAATTGGTCCGCCGACAAACTCTGCCTTTGCAGCGACGCAATGGCGTCGGTCAGTACGTCGTAACGCTCGTAGGTGCAAATGACAGCCGTTACAAGCATCGTGCTGCTCGCGGAAATTAACTCCGAAAATCGGTTCCACACCGCCACGTGTGGCTCAATGATCCCCGAGTTCCTAAAATTTTGCGAGCCCAGTTGACGCTCACCGACGGCAGACGAGAATGCCGCGCTAAGGCGGAGGCAGTTACGATCGGCCGATGCACTACATCTTTTCCACTTTTGGCAGCGCGGGCGACATGCATCCCATGATGGGCCTGGGGCTGGCCCTCCGGCGACTCGGCCACGAAGTTACCTTCATTGTCAACGGCTATTTCCGGGAACTGGTGCAGCGATTCGGCTTCGAGTTCGTCGAACTCGGCTCGCGGGAGCAATTCCTGGCCGGCGCCAATCATCCCGATCTTTGGCATCCGCGTCGGGCCTTTGGGCACATCTACCGCAGCCTGATTGAGCCCTGCGTGCGGCCGCAATACGATGCGCTGGCCAGCCGATATGAACCGGGCAAATACCGTCGGCCTAACCAATTGCCTGGGATTCGGCGCGTTGATGGCGCAAGACAAGCTCGGCATGCCGATCGTCACCGTGCACCTGCAACCCGCCGTGTTGTGGAGCGATTTGCAACCGCCGAAGTTCCCTGGCATGATCGGACCGCTGTGGTTTAAGAATCTGGTGTACGGCATCGCGGAGCGAGTGGCCATCGATCCGGTGGCTTGCCCCAGCTTGAACGCGATGCGGGCCGAACTTGGTTTGCCACAGGTTCGGCGGATCACGCGCTCCTGGAATTCCTCCACCTGCGTTGCCTGTCTATTTCCCGATTGGTTTTGCCCCGCTCCGGCCGATTGGCCGAAGAATCTCATCCAAACCGACTTTCCATTGTGGGATGAGCGTCAGGGCGACGCTTTGCCGCAGGAAGTCGAAGCGTTTCTTTCTGCGGGCGAGCCGCCGCTTGGTGTTCACGCCGGGGTCGGCCAATCTTTTCGGGCGTTCGTTCTTCGACGCCGCGGTGGGCGCATGCCAACAGTTAGGCCGCCGCGGCATTTTGCTGACGCGGTTTGCCGAGCAGCTTCCGCCCTCGCTGCCGTCCGGCGTCGTTCATTTCGACTTTGTGCCGCTGAGCCTGTTGCTGCCGCGTTGTGCGGCGTTTGTGAATCATGGCGGCATCGGCTCGGTATCTCAGGCGATGGCCGCCGGGATACCGCAGTTGATGATGCCGCTGGCGCACGATCAGATCGACAACGCCGCGCGCATCGCGCGGCTGGGCGTCGGCAGCTTTGCTCGGACCGCGCCGTTTTACTGCTGGCCGGGTAGCGAAGATGCTCCGCGCACTTTTGGATTCGACATCGACCGCCGCGAATTGCAAAGTTGTCGCGCAGAAGCTGGCCCGAAAAGATGGGCTGGAACGCATGGCCCTGGCAATATCGCACCGCTACGCCTGAGATTCTTGCCCGCGGTGCGACTTAAGAATCGTCGTTCGGCGTCAGATTGTCGGTCAGATGCCGAATGATGTCGCGCGCCGAGATAATGCCCACCAGTTCGCCCTGCTGGCCGACGACGGGCAAGTGGCGATAACCGCCGAGGTCCATCCGCTGCACGGCGAAGGCGATTTTTGCGTCGGCCACCAGCGTTTGCGGATTGGGCGTCATGAATTCGCTCACCGGGCGCGCACCCAACTGGACGGCTTGCGCGTTCAGCTTTCGCAGTGCATCGCGCTCGCTGAAAATCCCTAGTGGTCGATTCTCCTCCGCCACCACCACGCAGCCGATCTGATGTTTCACCATCAGCTTCAGCACGTCGGCCACCGGAGTGCTGGGCTCACCGTGATTGGCCGCTTGGGCACCAGCACGCCGATGCGGTCGCGCAGCAGGCTGCGCTCCACTTCGGTGCCCGGCGGGGCCAGGTGAGTATCGCTGAGGGGCTGGCCGCACTCCTCGCACTCGTCCACGCCTTCAATATTTTCGCTACTGCAATAGGGGCAAAGGATCATGGTTGACTAGTTTGGTGAACAGCTTTAGTCAGGCGCCTTCTCGTCCGCGCACCGCCAGGTGATGAGGTTCCGGAGGAAGATTGTAAATGACCGTGGGGAAGTGATCGACCAGGTAATGCAAAATGCCTTGCACTGTGACGATGCCGATGGGCCGCTGCTGCTCGTCAACGATCGGCAGCCGCCGGTACCCGCCCTCGGCCATTAGCGTGATCGCTTTACTTACGATATCGCCGGCTCGCAACACCACGGGGTTGCGCGTCATCGATTTTTCCAGCGGGTTATCGAAGTTGGCGCCGGCGGCCATCATCTTCAGGGCGTCGCGCTCCGTAAAAATTCCCACCACGCGATTATCCTGGCACACGAGCACGGTGCCAGAATTGTGCTTTTGCATCAGTTCCAGGGCGTCGCGCACGCTGGCCGTGGGTTCCAGGCAGCGCGGCGGCGCCGGTTCGCACTGGCTGACAGTTTCGGTATTGAGATTCAGATGAAAGCTCACGTCCGCGCATCTCCTTGCGGATCATTCAGTTCAAGCGAAAAGACTGCCCGCTGACTTGCCCGAGGTGGCAACTACTTAATATCCAATATCGGCCGCGCTAAATCAAATGGAAAAATGGCCAGTCGCAGGGGAATCCGGGTGGAGTGCGGAAACCAGTTGAGCGTTGCCCGCCATGCCGCCGGGCCGCCGAATATCGATAAAAGGCGAAAGGCTTAACGCGCCGGCCGGCTAGTGGGGCAGATCTTTCTGCCGGTTGCGAAATCCGTCCACGTCGGGCTGTCGGAAGTACAGCTTGTTCGGGTCCAAACGCATTAAAAACTGCTCGCACCAACTGCGGGCGACGTCTTCGTCCAGCAAGCGGTGTGTGAAATGATTGGCCGGCAGATTCTTGGCCACCGATTGCACGACGGTGCTGCGTAAAATCGTTCGGCCCCGCAAACCGCGCCACTTTTGCATCGTCTGCCCGGCCAGCGGGCGACCTCGGCCGCGAGCAAAAGCGCCAGTCCGATTAGCGCCCGCAGCGAAAGGCGCCGGCCGGCGCAAGATATTTGTACGAGCAAGTGTCGCTTGCATAGTGCGACCGCTGGATGCCAACTGCCGAATCCTGCCGTCAAATTTCGGGTTGCCGGTTGGCGAGCGGTGAGAAAAGAAACTGTCGCTGCGGGCGCCGCGATCACCGATGAGTCAACCGGCGGCGATTATATCGCCAGCCGATTTGGCGTCAACAGGTTGCACCCGCTCGAAATCAGGCGAATTCCGACGTGCCAGTATCCGCTTGGTCGGGCGGGCCCTCCCTTTGGCCGACAAAATCCCCCCTTTTGTTTGACCCGGCCGATCGGGCAACTTAAATTCTAAGCGTTGGTACGCGTCACCTTCGCAATTGGCACTCTCAGCAACACCCATCTCAGGACAGACGATCCTTCGGCGACGGCTCAGGAACGGATTTCGGGCTTCCGAGAAAGCAAAACTCCGATGAGCCGTTCTCGCAGCCTGCCTGTGGCGCCGGGCCCAAAAAGCTATTGGCCGTTGCCATTGCACTTTGTGGCGAAGCTGCGGCGCGACCCGTTTTTCGCCATGGAAGCGATGCGGCGGCACGGTCCGATCGTGCGTTTCCGCGCCGGCATTTGGACCGCCCATCTGCTCACTTTGCCGGAGCACGTCAAGCACGTATTGCAGGATCGATTTGAAAACTATCCGCGTAGTCGCTTCTATCAGGCTTTCGAGCCGTTCATCGGCAAGGGGCTGCTTTCCAACGAAGGATCGCCTTGGAAGCGGCAACGGCAGATGATTCAACCCGCCTTTTGCCGCGACCGGTTGGCCGGCTATGTCGGCGGGATGGCTGAGGCCACGTCCGCCATGCTCGATCGCTGGCGAGCGTACGCGCAAACCGGCCAACCGTTTGATTTGGCCGACGAAATCAAACGCGTGAGCTTGAGAATCATCGGCCAAACGCTGTGCGGCTTTGATTTTGAAAAAGATGCCGGCGGGCTGGCTCGGGCCACGGCGCGCTGTCTCGACTATGCGACCTACCGCATGAATCACATGTTCACGGGAAAGATACCGCTGCCGACGCGCCGCAATCGCCGGTTTTGGCAGGCTCGACGTTTGCTCAATCGCGCAGTGTTCGAAATCATCGCCCAACGTCGTGCGGGCCCGGTCCAGCCCGACGATTTATTATCGCAATTGCTGCGGGCCTCCGGCGATGGAAACGGCAGCGGAGCGTCCGAGCGGATGAGCTCTCAGCAATTGCGCGATGAAGTGATGACGTTCATCCTGACCGGTCACGAAACGGTTGCGGCGGCCGTGGCGTGGACCTCATACCTGTTGGCCCAGCATCCGCAATGCGAAGAGCAATTGCGAGCCGAGGTCACCGAAGTACTGTCGGGCGATTCGCCCTTCGTTTGCCACGCTTCCGCGACTGCAGTACACCGAAATGGTTCTTTCCGAATCGATGCGCCTGTATCCGCCAGTGTGGCGCCTTTCCCGGAAAGTCGTCGCCGACGAGGAACTCGGTGGCTATCATCTTGCGGCCGGTTCGCTGGTCATGCTTTGCCCGTACGTCACGCACCGTTTGCCCGAGCTGTGGGAGAATCCCGAGGTCTTTGATCCGCAACGATTCGCTCCTGCCCGCATGCGCGGGCCGGCCACGGTATGCATTTTTCCCCTTCGCCGGCGGGCCGCATCGCTGCATCGGCGCCGAGTTTGCCATGCTCGAAGCCGCGTTGATCGTGGCCATGATCGCCCAGCGCTATCAAGTGCGGCTGCTGGCCGATCGGACTGTGGATTTGGATTGGAGCATTACGCTGCGGCCAAAACACGGTGTGTGGGTCACCATTTCCGATTGGTCTGCGTCTGGGCACGTCGCGCATCCCACGTATGCCGGCTCTTTTTCTGAGTAACAGATCATCCGCATGCATCGCGACGTAAAAATCGAACGGCCGCTGGGATTTCTGGAATGGGTATTCTGGCTGATCGACCAGATCGGCCGCGTCAATTTCGTAGTCGCCGCAGAAGTTTCCGGACCCTTGGCTCCCGACGTGCTGCGCCGGGCGCTGGAAATCGTCCAAGTCCATCAGCCGCTGCTGCGCGTGCGGGTTGCGCCCGGGCCGCGCAACCGCCTGTGGTTTCTGTCCGACAATATCGCGCGCATTCCGCTGCGTGTGATCGACGTGCCGCGCGAAAACTGGGTTGAGGAAGCCGAGCAAGAGCGCGAAGAACCGTTTCCTCGCGACGCCGGCCCGCTTTGCCGCTGCGTGCTGTTGCGGCACGGCGATGATCAGGCCACCTTGCTTTTGACCATCAGCCATATCATCGGCGACGGCATTTCCGGATTGTTCTTAGTGCGCACGATACTTCGCGTCGCGGGCGCTCTTTGCGAAGGTCGCCAGGTTGAATTGAGCGGCTCGCCGCAGGCGGTTTCTCTGGACGATCGGCTGCCGCGCTGGACCCGTGGCGCCGCCGGCATCGGGAAATCGCTGGGCCATCGTATCAGCGAAATCTTTTGCCGCTGGAAATTAGGCGCTGCCGAACAGATGCCCACCGATGCGATCGCGCCCATGCACCAACGGCGGTGCCGGCTGCTTCCGCTGGAATTGGATCCCGAGCAAACGCGCCTTCTCCGCGATGCAATTCGAAACACCCGTTCATCTTTATACGGCGTGCTGGCCGCCGCGCAATTGCGTTCGATCGCGCAAGAATTCACCGATCGCGAAGCGATCACGCTGTCGCTGGTTACCGGCACCAGTCTCCGCGCCCGATTGGAACCGCAGGTGGCCCGCCACGACCTCGGGCTGTTTGCCTCGATTGTCGAGTCTAGGCACCGGGTGCACCGCGGCGGGTCCTTGTGGTCGTTGGCGGCCGAGGTGACCGGGACGGTGCAAAACAAAGTCACCAGCGGAATCGACTTGCTAGGCGTGGCGAAATCGTCGGCGTCGCTGGCGGCGCTGCGTTGGTGGCTGCCCCCCGACGAGCGTGGCACAGCGCGATTTACGCGCATGTTGACGCGGCGGCGGCCGCCGACATCGATGATTTCGGTCATTCCGCGCGCAGAACAGATTTCGCGCCGGCGACTATGGCCCGCTCGCGATCGATTCGCTGCATGGCTTCGGGGCCGGCCCGCGGACGCCGCTGTTCTCGATGTGCGTGGTTTCGCACGGCCGCATCCATTGGAATTTTGCCTACCTCGAACCGATTTTGGCGCGAGAGCGTGTGCAGCGGATCGCCGAGCGAGCTATCGCTGATTTATGCCAATCCGTTGGGCAGATTACTCCCGCATGCGCGGTGTGCTAAACTAATGAAGTCAACTCACCGCGCTGCGCCATGCACTTCTTCCAGTTGGTATTGAAAAACTTGCTGCGCCGGCCGATGCGCTCGATCCTTACGATCGCCGGGCTGGCCGTGGCCGTGGCCAGCATGGTGGCATTGGTTGGGGTGGCCACCGGTTTCGAGCGATCCTTTTTGCAGTACTACACGCAGCGCGGCGTCGATTTTGTGGTGCAGCGCTCCGGCCCCGGCACCGAACCTTTGAACGACGGTCTGCCGCAACAACTGGGCGACCAAATTGCCAAAGTTCCCGGCGTGAAGCATGTCGATGCGCGCCTGGTCGATGCCATCTCCTTTGAGAAGTACAACATTATCGGCGTCATCATCAACGGCTGGCTGGTGGATTCGCCCTTGTTCGATCGACTGACCGTGCGCGAAGGCCACCGGCTGCTCCCCAGCGAAAGCCGTGTTGCGATGGTCGGCCGCGTGTTGGCCGTGCACTTAGGCAAGCAGGCGGGCGACGAGATCCAAATCTATGCCGAACCGTTCAAGATCGTCGGCATCTACGAAAGCCCGACGGTGTTTGAAAACGGCGGCGTGGTGGTGCCGCTGGCGGATCTGCAGCGTGTCATGCACCGGCCCAATGAAGTGACGGGCTTCTCGGTCGTCGCCCAGCACCCGGCAAGTGAAGCACAACTCGATGCGGTGCAAAAGCGAATCGAGCAGGTGCAGCCCAATCTGAAAGTCACTCGCGTCGCCGATTTCGTTCACAATCTCACTCAAATCCGCATCTGCCGCGCCACCGCCTGGGCCACTTCGGCGGTGGCGCTTGTGATCGGCGTGATCGGCATGCTCAACACCATGGTCATGTCGGTGTTCGAACGGGTGAACGAAATCGGTCTGCTGCGGGCCATGGGCTGGCGAAACACGCGGATTGTGCGGATGGTGATGAGCGAATCAATTCTGCTCAGCATCGGCGGGGCAATTGTCGGAAGTTGCGTGGGACTGATGCTCGTGAAATTCCTGTCCCGCTTGCCAATATCGGCCGGCCTGGTTGCGGGCGACGTCGATTTGCTGGTCATCGGGCAGGCATTTCTGTTGGCGGTGTGCATCGGACTGATCGGTTCGCTGTACCCCGCGCTGTGGAGCGCGCGGCTGTTGCCGACCGAAGCGCTGCGGCAGAAGTAAGCCGCGCATCGCCAGTCCTTGGTGAACCGCAAGGAATTCCGCGAACGATCACTTGCCGGCCGATACAGCCTGTGCCGCCAATTCACTTTGCAGCGCCAGCGCGTCGGAGTGATGGGGGTCGTCGGCCAAGGATTTTTGCAGCCAGGTCTTTGCGCGGACCGGGTCGTGTGCCAATAGGCTCAGACAAGCCATTTGATAGAACACTTCGCTGGGGCGTGTGCCGCATTTGGCGGCCAGTTCCAAATCCGATTGCGCTTCCGTAAGGCGATGAAGCTTGCCCAACAGAATGCCGCGCGCCAGCGCCGCGGGACCGAAGGTGGAATCGATCTGCAACGCGCGGGAAAAATCGTCCAACGCTTCCTGGTCGTTGCTCAGCGACTGTTCGCACAGCGCGCGATTGTAGTAGCACTGCGGTTGTTGCGGCGCCAGGGCGACGCAGACACTGGCGGCCGTGAGCGCCTGATCGAAATGGTGCAGTTGGAAAGCACAACGCATTTGCTGGAAGTGGGGCCAGAATTCATCCGGCTTTAAATCCACCGCGGCCGTGAATTGCTGCTGGGCATCGGCAAGTTGTCCGTGTCGCATCAACCACCACCCAAGATCATAATGCTCCCAGCAGTTGGCGGGATGGGGCAGCGACGCCGGCAAAAGTCGGTCGGCTTGCCCGGCGCCGGACTCGTATTCGTGTCGTTCCAGCGTTAGCCACGCACTGTCGCCGCACATCTCGGCCGCTTCGTTCAAGCGCTGGATGGCCGAGCGCCGCGCCGCGTCGATCGTGTCGGGAGAGGCCAATTGCACTTCGAGTCGCGCGGAGATGACGGCCAGATCCAACAGATCGCGCTGCAAGCGCGGATCGGGTTGACCTGGGCCGGTTGAATTCGCGGCCTCGCCGGCAGGCCTGGTGAATGTTTCGCGCTTCTGCCACACTTTCGCGCAACCGGCAGCAACTTCCTCAAGCTTGGCGTGAGCCAGCGGCTGATCATCGAGGAAACGCAATTGCTCGACCAAGTCGTGCAGTGCCGACTTGGCTTGCTGCTGCTCTGCTGCCGCAATTTGCAGCTTCACCTGTTGCTTCAGTTCCACCTTCCAAGGGAACAGGCTGATTTCTTCCCAAGCGTCGGAAGCGTGCTTGATCGCGTTGTCGAACTCCTGATCAGCTAGCTCCTGTTGCGAATGCAACATCAGGGCTTCTGCGCTGCGAGTGCGATCGCAGTAAAACATTCCAGCCAGCGTGCCCGCGACAAGAATTGCCGTCAACGCCGTTGCCACCAGCGCCGTAGCATACGGCTTTCGGCGCCGATATTTTTGCCAGCGCTCCAGCAAGCTGCGATTTCCCACGCCGCGCAGCGGCAAACTTGCCAGATGGCGCCGCAAATCGGTGGCCAATTGCCCGGCGTTCTGGTAGCGGGCCGCAGGATCGCCCGCCAGGCATTTGCATAAAATGTCGGTGAGGCCGCGGCTGACCTGCGGATTTGCCGCATTCAGAATCCTTCGTGCCACGATCGGATCGGCCGCCGGCAATTGGCCCGCCAACGATTCGTACAGCAGCACGCCGAGCGAATAGATGTCGGACCGCGCATCGAGCTCATTTTCCAGGGACTCGCCGCGGCGAATTGCCTCCACCGCCGTGCGTTGCTCCGGCGACATGTAATCCAAAGTGCCGCCAATTCGCTCGATAGTGTCGTTTTGCAGCAGTTCCGCCGGGCAAGCGATGTGGAAATCCAACAGCATCGGCTGGCCGTCGCAGGACAAAAGCACGTTGGAGGGTTTGATATCCAAATGCACCAGGCCGCGCTGATGGGCATAGTGCAATGCATCGGTCAGGCACGCGCCGATCCAGCAGACGGCCTCGACGTACGACGATTGGTTGAGAAAAGTGATCGCCGGGCCGGCGCCATTCGAGTCGGCATTTGCAGGCGACTGCTCCTCGAACAGGTGCTGTACGATGTGCGCTCCGCTGCGTTTGGCCAGCGGCTGCTTCTGGAGCCGTTTCAAAATGGCGCCCCAAGTGGCCCTGCCCAAAAAAGGCATGCAGATGGCGCGCAAGTCTTCTTGGGGAAAATCTTGCACCAGGTACAGCGGCACAATGTGCGTGTGTTGCAAGCGCGCCAGCGAAAGATGTTCCTTTCCGCGGCGCGGAGTAATTTTCACGGCCAACAGCCGATCGGAAAGCGACGGCTGTGTGGCCAAAAACACGCGCCCCACCGCGCCGCGCCCCAGCTCACTGATGAGCCGCAATTCCCCCAGGCATTGACCAGGCTCGGGAAAGCGCGGCGGATCGTCTTCGCCGAACAGCTTGTGACATTGCAGCACCACGGCCAACTGGTCGCGCCATTGCGGAAAGCGCCGGTAATACTGTTCGGTTTCCGGATGTTCATCGTGCTCCTCGCGCAGGCAGAACTCCTCGTACACCACGCGCACGGCGTCTTCGGGATGTTCGGCCAGTTGCGGAAACTCCGCCAGCCACAGTTCAGCAGGCCGCCCCGAGCCGGCGCGCCACTGTTCCGCCATTCGTTCCAGTATCGAGGCGAGCATCGAATTCGGCGAGCCGTCGCTGTGATTGCCGCCGGCTGCCGGGACGTGGTTTACGCCCGCATCGGCGACGGGCTCCTGATCTTTCGTTTCGGGAATGAATTGCGACGAGCGGCTCATGGCACGCTGTTCTTTCGGCGGCGGCGTTACATGGGAGGTTGCTCGCGCAAGCGTGCGATGCGGCGGGCAATGTCGTACAAAATCCGGCGTACGCTGCCTTCGTGAAGCTTCGACTGCCGGGCGATTTCTGCGATCGAGGCCCCTTGCCGCTTCAGCGACAAAAGTTCGTAATGATCGCTAGGGCACACTTCAAGCATTTGGTGCCACAGCTCGTCGGCATAGTAGGTTTCGCTGACGCGCGGGCAACGGTCGGCCGGCAGGGCATCCGAACGTTCCGGTGAAATCGCGATTTCGCGATTCAGCGCGGGGCGATGTTTTCGCAAACGGTCGATCAGCCGGTTACGCGTCATCTTCAGTAAAAACGCGCGAAACTGATCGAAGTTCTCGAACTTCCATTTGGCCTGGCGAAGGTTGCCAACCACGTCGGCCCAAACGGATTGCACGATGTCGGCCGAATCGAACTTCGCCCGGAGCGAACCGGCGATGCGGCGTCGAATGACCATCCGCATGTAGGGTTCAAAAGCGAGAAACATTTGCTCCACGGCTGCTTCGTCACCGACATTCAGCCGCGGCAAAAGATCTTCGAGCGAGGCGCTCATCAATCACCAGGCGGCGTTTGCATCCGAACGAACAGCCAATGGGAGGAAGTGTCGTCGTCGCGATCCTCGACGTCTTGCAGCGTGCGGCGCCGCAAGTAGTAAGCGGCAGCGCCGCCAACGATCACCGTCGTGACGCCCAACACGATCGCGGCAGCGCGATTTTCATCAAGCCATTCGCTGACTTGCGACCCCAGTCGCTGGACGTCGCTCATCACGTGCTCAAGCGCTTGTTCGACTCCCTTCAGGTTAAGCGGAACCGCCGCCAAAACCGCTTTGCTGTGCAGCAAGCTTAAGGCCATTGCCGGCGACGAAGCCTGAGCGAATAAACTTTCGATGCTCGTTCGATCGAGCACTCGCGCCGCGCCGCCTTCCAAGGCGTTCGATTGCACCGCCGCCGACACGGCTTGAGCTTCATGCACAACTGCCTGGGCCGACAACTGCCCGATGGACACGACATCCAAGCGCGATCGGGCATCGGTGGCCGCCCCCGTGGAGAAAGCGTTCGAATTCGTTGCGACCGACACCGGGCTGCGCGAAACGGCAATCGTCGGCGTCGCTTGAGCTGGCGCCTGCGGAGTTTGCAGCACGGCCTGACCGGCCGCATCGGCCACGGGCGGCGGAGCAACACGGGCCGCTTCACTGGCCACTGGCGGCGCGAACACCATGGAGCCGTTGCTCTTTTGATCGGCGAAATGCGCGCTCTGCAGATTGGGCGAGCCAGACGGTGCGCTGTGCGAAACCGTTGCAGTCGGGCTATCGAAGGCAGGCACAAAAATGATGATCACATAGGTCGGCCCAACGATCGAATACGCTTGCAATCCCTGCGACAGCGCGGAAGCTTGCTGGCCGCCAGCCATCCCATATTCCTGCTGCGGGGTCATTTTCGAGCCGGGGCCGAAACTCGACGGAGCATCAAAGCCATTCACCCCGACGTGCGACCATCCATCCGCGCCGCCGTGCGGTTGACCATAATCAAAATCCATTGCGTCCGGACGGCGGGTGCGAATCGGCATGCACCTCGGCCATTGCCAGCGGAGGCGCAACTACAGAGCTTCCGGCGCTTAGCACGCAGCGCAATTCAAGCCGTTCCAAGCCAAACAAACGTCGGTGTCGATCGAGCGCGCGGGCAGCGGAAGCCCGTTTTCGGAAGCTGGCCATGGTCGGGTCCGTGAGGGTAGATACGCAACCGAGCAATATAGCCCCTCGGTTGCGGCGGGTGCCTCGCTCCGAAATCAGTGTAGGGGCGCCCGTCGCGAATTGTCAACTAACCGCCAGGCACATGGTTGCTGGCAGCTTGTAGAACCTCGGCGATCGGAGCGTTTTGGCTAGCCAAAACTTATGGCGTGACGCCTCGTTTTGCATGTGCAAGGTTCCCGACCAGCGATTATTTCCACATTTTGCGCGCGCTTTGGGGCTTCGCATCCGTTCCTATTCTTAGCGAGCACAGGGGCTGGAACAGAGGGGCTCCAAATCGGAAAGTTGAAGAGGAAGAATCAGCATGAAACCGCGCCGAAAATGGATGTATTTTCATTCCCATCACGGGTCGTTGGAGCTTTTGGAACCACGAAACATGCTGGCTGGGCACGCACTTGCGGCCCCTATTTCGCACCTATTTCACATTCACTCGGTGACACACCCCGTTGCAGCGGCGGTGGTCCAGGCGCAGCCGGCTGCTGCCTGGGCCATCGCTGGCATCGGTGAGTCGGACTGCGCCCACACGGAACTAACCGCCACCCTGACCGACGCTACCGGCGGCAGCGCCACGGGAACGGCGACCTTCGAAAGTAGTGGTCGTTGCGGAACCACCGCGACGGAATTCACCGTCAGCGTGACGGGCGCCACCGCTTCCAGCACGTTCGACGTGGCGATCGACGGCACCGTCGTCGGCCAGTTGCAAACCGACGACACCGGAGCCGGCACGCTCACCCTGTCGAGCAAGGATTCGACTTTGCCCGATAACTTCCCGGCCGTGGCCGCGGGCTCGGTGATCACCATCAGCGATTCGGCGACCGGCACGACGTTGCTGACCGGAACATTGGCGTCGGAAACTTCGAAGGGTAAATCGGGCGAATCGGGCGACGACCACGGCGATTGCGGCCAAGCGATGCGCACCAATCTGTCGGCCGACTTGACCGATTCTGCAGGAAGCGCGACGGGCACCGCAACGTTCCACTCGAAGACCAAACACGACACGACAACGACGTCGTTTACCGTTTCGGTAACCGGCGCGGCCGTCAGCGACACGCTGAGTGTCGCAATCGACGGAACCCCTGTCGGTTCAATACTGACCGACGAAACCGGCGCCGGCTCGCTCACTTTGTCGACGAAGGATTCGACGCTGCCGTCGGATTTCCCAACGGTGGCGGCCGGTTCGGTGGTCACCGTGACTTCCTCCGACGGCACGACAACCATCCTCAGCGGCACGTTGGCATCAACCAGCAGTTGGAGCAGCAGCCTGCGATTCGCGCACCGATGGTAAGCGAATCGCAGTTTCACCGCGCCGAATTGTCCGTTCACCCGCGGTAAGCAGCAGTTCGGCGCGGTCGGAATTGGAGTCTCTGCCAGCGTGCGAACTGCCCAAACTGGAAATCAATCTCATGGAAGCGACGATCTTCAAGCGACGAAGGATTCGTACTTTTGAAACGCTGGAGCCGCGCTTGGCGCTAACTTGGGCCGGCGTGCCGCCGGTGGTGATCAGTCCGCCGACCAGCGCCGTTTCGGTGACGCTCAACGCGCAAAACGACGCCAGCGGCACGGCCAGCATTGCCACGACGGAAGTCGATTATTATTTCTTCGTCGCGACCGCCAGCGGCATCTATACGATTTCTGCCACCACGCCCACCAGCAGCGTCGATACCGTGCTGGGAGTATTCAACTCCAGCGGTCAACGGCTGGCGTACAACGACGACATTGTCTTCGCCGTAAATACCGACAGCCGCCTGACCATCAATCTGACCGCGGGCACGCGCTATTACGTCGGCATTACGAACTATTCCAGCAGCTCTCGCGGCGCGTATACCTGGTCGATCGTCGGCCCGGCTGACACAGTCAAACCGACGATGCGTACGAAAACAACGACACGCAGGCGACCGCCTCCAACCTGGGCACGCTCACCGCTTCGAAAACCATCAATTCGCTGGTGATGGCCGACAGCCAGGATTGGTATCAATTCACCACCACGAGCCGCCGGCACGAGCGCCAGTTCCGTGTCGATCAGTTTTCAGAACTCGCAAGGCAACTTGCAGCTAGCGCTGTACAACTCCGCGGGCACATTGCTGGCCATCTCGCAGGGCACCGGAAATAGCGAAACTGTTTCGCTCAATGGCCGCGCGGCAGGCACTTACTATGTGGAAGTTTTCGGACTAAACGGCGCACTAAATCCCAATTACAGCCTGACGATCAACCCGCCGACAACTTCAACCACCACGACCAGCAGCGGTTTTCAAATCACCCTGAGCATGACCGGTTTGACCGCCAGTCAACAGGCAATTTTTCAAGCGGCGGCCGCCAGGTGGTCGCAAGTCATCACCGGCGACCTGCCCAACGCAACGTATCGCGGCCAGGCCGTCGACGATCTACTGATCAACGCCAGCGCGGTGTCGATCGACGGCGTCGGTGGCATTCTTGGTCAATCGGGTCCCGACGCGTTCCGCGCCGTCAGCGATTTGCCGTATCACGGCATCATGCAATTCGATTCGGCCGATCATGGCCAGCATGCAACAACAAGGTTTGTTGTACAGCGTCGTGCTGCACGAGATCGGCCACATCCTGGGCATCGGAACCATTTGGCAAGACTCTGGGCTTGTTGTCCGGCGTCGGCACAAGCAACCCGATTTTCACCGGCGCAGGCCACGGCCGCCTACAACCAGCTCTTTGGAACCAATGCCCGCGGCGTGCCGGTGGAAGCCACCGGCGGCAGTGGCACCGCCCTGAGTCACTGGCGCGAAAGCGTATTTACCAACGAGTTGATGACCGGCTGGGCCGGCCCCGGCACGAACCTGCCGCTATCGATCGTCACCGTCGCGTTCGCTGGCCGATCTGGGCTACACCGTGAACTACGCGGCGGCCGATCCGTTCGTGCCCTCCGCAATTCGCTCGTTCATCGCCAGCCAGGCGGTGGCTTCCGCCTCGTCGTCACTGCGCAAGCTCGGAGCTTGCCGCTGCGAGTAACCAGCAACGTGGCTTCGGCCAGTTATTCGAGAACAACCGAGAGCAGCGAGATCATTGCCGCCGAGCGACTCTCATGAGTTAACTGCATCGCCGACGGAATATGCGACCGAACTGTCGAACAATGCGGTTCACGGCGTTCGCAGGCATTTGGCAAACGGCGCAGCCCGATGCCGCCACATCGCTGGCCGCGCTCGACGAATATTTTGGACAATTGGCGAGCGCGGCGGCTGCAAGTGTATTGAGCTAGCCTTGCGGCATAAGTGGCGCGGCGGCAAGATAGTATTCTTTTGCCGCTATTTTATGGCTCGGCGTTCGTCCGACCCTCGCCGCACTGTCCCCGCTCAACCAGCAGCCGTGATGCCGCACTCATCGCGTGCTCGTGTTGTTGCCGGCGCGGCACTGATCGCCGCCCTCACCATTTTCGGCTACTACCCTGCGCTCTGGGGCGGGTTCATCTGGGATGACGAAACACTCGTAACCAAAAACCCTCTCATCAAGGCGCCGGATGGCCTGGTCCGATTCTGGTTCACCGCAGAAGCCCCCGACTACTGGCCGATGACCAGCACCACGTTCTGGCTGGAGTGGCGATTGTGGGGGATGAATTCCTCGGGCTATCACTGGACGAACCTGCTATTGCACATTGCGTCGGCGTTTTTAGTCTGGGCCATTCTGCATGCGTTGGCGATTCCGGGTGGCTATCTGGCGGCGCTGTTGTTCGCCGTGCATCCAGTGAATGTCGAATCGGTGGCGTGGATTGCGCAGCGCAAGAACACGCTGGCGATGTTCTTCTTCTTGTTGTCGATCCTCTGGTATCTGCGGGTCGACGGGGGACGAAAGGCTAGGGATTTGGAATGCGGATTGGCGCTTTTTTACTGGCTAAGTTTGCTGGCCTTTGTGCTAGCCATGCTCAGTAAAGGCTCGGTGGCGATTTTGCCCGTCGTGCTGCTGTTAATCGTTTGGTGGCAAACGCGGCGGCTCGCGCTGGGCGATTTCATTCGCACCGCGCCGTTCTTTGTGGTCGCCATTGTGCTGGCCGCGGTGAATGTGTGGTTTCAAACGCACGGCACGGGGTTTGAAATTCGTCATGCCGCTTTTAGTGAGCGCGCGGCCGGCGCTGGCGGCGTCATCTGGTTTTATCTCTCCGAGGCCCTGGCGCCGATCGACCTGATGTTCGTGCATCCACAGTGGCAAGTGCGCAGCGGCGATCTGCTTTGGTGGCTGCCACTTCTGGCCGCGCTGGCGGTCACGGCGCTATTGTGGCGCATCGCCGGAACTCCTGGGGCCGGGCGCTGTTGTTTGACTGGGGCTGCTTATGCGTGGCGCTGACGCCCGTCATGGGTTTCACCGACGTCTATTTCATGAAATATTCGCTGGTTGCGGACCACTACCAGTACATCGCGCTAGTGGCCGTCGTAGCGCTGGTCGCCGCGCTGTGGAGCGCGTGGCGCAATCAGCCGGGCGCAGCGTCTCGCCCGGCGGCATTCATCGCGGCGATTGTCGTCGTCGGCCTGCTTGTGCGGCAAACGTCGCAACAGGCGGCGACTTACCGCGATGCTGAAACGCTCTACCACGCAACCATCGCCAGAAATCCGATCGCCTGGCTGGCCTACAACAACCTCGGCAATATTCTGGCGCAGACTAATCGGCCGCAGAATGCAATCGAAAGCTACGAGGAGGCGCTGCGGTGCAACCCCGATTATGCCGAGGCCCAAAACAACCTTGGGCTTGCGCTTTGCGCCATCAGCCAGTTCTCGGCGGCTATCGAACATTTTCAGGAGGCGCTGCGCCTAGATCCCAACTATCCGCAGGCCCACGACAACCTGGGCAATGCTCTGGCCAGCATGGGCGATATGCCGGCTGCCATTATTCAATACGAAAAAGCGCTGCAGATGGCGCCCGACGACTCAAAAACTCACAACAATTTGGGTTACGCCCTGGCGGCGACAGGACAGTTGCAGGTAGCCATCGCACACTACGAGCAATCGATTCGATTGAATCCCGAAAATGCGATGGTTCATAACAATCTGGGCGAAGCGCTGCTGGGCACCGGCCACATTCAGCGCGCCATCGAGCAATTTCAGCAAGCGCTGCGGCTGAATCCGCAGTACGCCGCTGCTTACGCTAATTTGGCAAAAGCTTACGCGAATCAGCAGCAGTTCAAAGAGGCCATCGTGGCGGCACAAAATGCGTTAGGTCTGGCCCGCACTCAAGGCCATACGGTGCTGGCCCGTCAAATCGAATCGGCAATGGCCTCCTACCGCGCCGCGCAATCAAATCTGAATGAAGCGCCGCACAGCGACGTCAGGCCGGCCCCTTCTCCGTAAGCGCCATACGCCGGCATATAAGTCGCGAAACAGTGTGTTCAATCTTGTCGCCGCCCGTTCGTCGCAGGGCATCGGCCTCATCGAGCCGTCGCTTCCCCCGCGAAAAATCGCTATCATGATGTGCACCCTTTCGAGGAGCACATCATGCGTTGGCAGGGCGGACGAGAAAGTGAAAATGTCGAAGACGATCGCGGGTCCTCCGGCAGCGCATTCCTGGGCATGCCCCTCGCCGTGCATGGCGGATTGGGCACGCTGGTCGTCATTCTCATCGTCTCCTGGCTCTTCGGCGTCAATCCGGTGCAATTGCTGCAGCAGATGCCGCAGGCCGGCAACCCCGGCGGTCCGGTCGGCATGCAGCCCGGCGCGCCCAATCCCGCGCAGGATCAGCTCGTCAAGTTTGTCAAAGTCATTCTCGCCGATACCGAAGACGTTTGGAACGATCAGTTCAATCGCATGGGCCGCCGTGTATCGAGAGCCCAAGCTTTTGCTGTTCAACGGCTCGGTGCAATCGGCCTGCGGGTTTTCCAGCGCCGCCGTCGGGCCGTTCTATTGCCCCGAAGACGAGAAGGTCTATCTCGATCTAAGTTTCTTCGAGGAGTTGCAGCGCCGCTTCCACGCCCCGGGCGATTTCGCCCAGGCCTACGTGATCGCTCACGAAGTCGGCCACCATGTGCAGAAATTGCTCGGCATTATGGACAAAGTCGATGCCCAGCGTCGCCGCCTAGGCCGGCGCGAAGCCAACGAACTTTCTGTCCGCTTAGAGCTCCAGGCCGATTTTCTGGCGGGCGTGTGGGCGAACCATGCCCAAAAAATGAAGCAAATTCTCGAGCCGGGCGATTTGGAAGAAGCCATCCGGGCCGCCAGCGCCATCGGCGACGATCAACTGCAAAAGCAAGCCCAGGGCTACGTCGTCCCCGATGCCTTCACTCACGGCACCTCCGCCCAGCGAGTGAAATGGTTCCGCAAGGGCTTCGAAACCGGCGACATCCGCCAAGGCGACACGTTCAACGCCAGCGATTTGTAGGCAAACAACCCGGTCGCTTGGCAGGTATTCACCGAACCATGTCCGCTCAAGTTCCCGCAAACCAGGATCGGGCGGCGGCTGCAGCGAAGTCGGCATTGTCCCCTCGCACCTGGATATGGCGAGGTGCGCTCGGACTGTTTCTCGTGTATCTGCTGGTGCATGCCTGGCAAATTCGGAACACCCCGTGCGAACCAGTCCACTGGGCCTTCAAAAGCGAGCGCGAAGTTGTGGCCTGGCTGGGCGGCGTGGTGTGGCACGAATTGGTCGTGTATGGCCTTTCCTTTGTGCTGGGCCTGCTGACTCCGCCGGCGTTGGGACCTGCGTTGGCCAATGAAGATCGCGTTGTGCGCCTTGCATAGCTCTGCCGCAAGCTCTTGACGCGTTCCGGCAAGCCGCTCGATGACCGGTGTGATTTGCCGCTGGGAGTATCGTTTGTGGATATGTTGCGAGCAACGGACATCCCAAACTTCGCTACAAAGTATTTTTGCGCTTTGACCGTACCGGGGTAACTAAGGTCACGAATCCGCTGCAGCAAGTCGGTTGCATTCTCGCTAACCTTTGCCGTGCCCCGCAGTTTCAACCACTGGTTGTTCGCGCAGTCCATTCGAAAGATCCGCGAATTGGGCTATATCGCCTACTTCTAACGCAGAATACGCCTTTTGCAACACTTTACGAATGGCATCAAGTCCCGGCGTGATTCACGGCAGAGCACGACGCTAGCTAACAGATGCGGTGCGATTCAGCTTGCAATATCGTCATTGCTTGTTTCGCTCTGGTCGGGTAGGTTTAGTTGCACTGCTCGGCTCTCAGGCCCCGTGGACGGATCCAGCCGTTGCCCCGGTCAAAGCCGCCAGGACCGTTTGGTCTCTGGATGGTGTTCTTTGGTGATCGGGATCTCTCGGGCGAAGTATTTGCGCGAAAGTGGCGGCGCACCGTTTACGCGCGGACGGCGTTCGTGCTGTCCGTCGAAATACGAGGCCAATGTTTTGATACCCCTGAGGAGCAACTGCTGTTATGAGCAATACAGAATGGATTCCGGAGCCGTCAGACGCGCGGTCTTGCGCTGCGAACGATTTCCGAAGTAATATTCAGCGGCCGATGCATCGGCTATCGACCGTGCGGCGGCAACAAGAGGTTACACAGACTACTATCGCCCGACGTTTGAATCTCGATATCGCTGTGGTCCGCCAGCAGGAGGACGAAACCTTTGACCTACCGCTCAGCGTGCTGTACGAGTGGCAAAAGGTGCTGGAAGTGCCCATCGCCGATTTGCTGGTCGAGTCCAACGCGCCCCTCTCGCCTCCCGTGATGGAATGGTCGCGGCTGGTGAAAGTGATGAAAACGGTGGCGGCCCTCATGGAGAAGGCCAACACTTCCTCGTTAAAACGGTTGGTGCATATGCTCCACACCCAGTTGTTGGAGATCATGCCGCAGATGACCGACGTGTCTCCTTGGCCCACGGTGGGCCAGCGTCGCACTCCGGAGGAATACGGCCGCGCCGTCGAGCGGCAAATGCCCGATAAGCTGTTGCGCCGCAGACCGCATTAAAGTCAAACAGCCAGCTCGATTACCTGCCATAGGAGGTGGGCCATGCCCATTCGCGGACCTAAGTACAAATTCACGGACAAGAATATCGACAGCTCACCACATAAGCAAGGCGTGTACGCACTTTTTGATGGCGACTCATTCCTATACTATGGGCGTGCGATAGGAAAAGCAGTGACGATCCGTTCACGACTTCGCGGTCACGCGGCAGGCACTGCAGGCAGGTGTACTCAGAACGCGAGTCACTATAAGTACGTAACGATCACCACTAAGATTTAACCGAAGGACGCAGGTGACGGGGTCTATCACCGCAAAAACACAAGGTTCTTTGGATAAGAGAGAGACGGTTGATTTGATCGAACTGTCTGTTAGAAAGGCGTTTGTTGCTCGACGAGTCTCGACCCGTTCCAACGTTCAATTTCAGCAGACAGCACTGCAGCACGCTCCGTCACTCGCCGATTAGTTCAACGTTGAAATCTTGGGGACGCCGGAGGATGGTCACGAGCAGCGAGGCGTTTTCGATTCCCTGCAGGGAAAACGGTTCCTGGACCAGCAAGTAGAGCAATTGGCCGGCGCGCACGTCGTAGGTTTCGCCAAGTGCCGTCAAGGAGATGCGGCCTTCCAGGCAGTGGAGGATGATTTCGCCGTGGGCCTCGTAGGTCGGCAGATTCGCGCCCGCCGGCATTACGATCTGGACAATTTCCATATCCTTCGTTTTGATCAGCGATGTTTTCTGCTTCGTCTTCGGTGCCGCTGCCAGCGGTCGGATGGCGACTAGTTCTCCGGGGCTGACGATTGAGCTTCGTCATTGCGTAGTACTCCGTTGTTCGACGCGGTCGAATTCCTGAAAGGCTTGGCGAGATCGCCCGGATGCACGCTCAATCCATCACGGTCATTCCCAGACGCTTCTTAAATGAGGGTGCGGGGCACTGCGCGGAGATAGCTCGAGCAGATCGGACAATTGGGCGGTGGCCAAGGCCACGCAGGTGTCGGCGCCGCCGTAGTACATGCGGATTTCGCCGCTGGGCTTGTCCAGAATCCAGCCACAGGGAAACACCACGCCGTTGACATCGCCGCTGACGCTCGTAGGGCATTTCGGGCGCGATGATCCACTCGTCGCTGCGGCGAAGCACGCGACAGGGATCTTCCAAATCGAGCAGGGCCAGTCCCAGACGATACAAGCATCCGCCGGCTGTGGAGCGCACGCCGTGGTAGAGCAGCAGCCAGCCCTCGGGAGTTTCCAGCGGGGGCGGGCTGAGGCCGATTTTGTTGGCATCCCACCAGGCGCCGCGGCGCGCGTGCAGCAGGATGTGGTGGTCGCCCCAATGCGTCAGATCGGGCGAGAACGAAAGCCAGATGTGCGCGCCCGAGCTGCCGGCGGAAACCGGGCGATGGATCATCGCATAGCGGCCGTCGAACTTGCGGGGAAACACGGCGGCATCTTTGTCTTCCGGCGGCATGACCGGGCCGAGCCGCGAGAAGGTTTTGAAGTCTTTCGTTTCGGCCAGCGACACCAGCGGACCGCTGGGTGAAAAAGCCGTGTAGGCGATGATCCAGGCGGCGCGGTCTTCGACCCACGTCAGGCGCGGGTCTTCCACGCCCCACGCTTCTTCCGAGTAGTTTGCCGGATCGGGAGCGAAGCTGGGTTTGGAGTCGATCTGCCAGTTCGAAACGCCGTCGTTGCTGCGGGCGACGGTGAGGTGCGAATGGCCGCGGCGGTCTTCGACGCGGACCAGCAACACGGTTTCATCGCCCACCTGGCAGGCCCCGGCGTTGAACACCGTGTGTGCGGGGTAGGGCCAGTCGGCGGCCGTGAGGATCGGGTTGGCTTCGTGGCGGTGAAACAGTTCCGCGTACAAGGTAGGCGTTTTCGATTCTAGCAGCATTTGGATTTCCTTCTCCAGGCGGGATGGGGTTATTTCGTGAACTTAAGTGGGATCAGGTGCGGGCGGCGGTCGCTTCATAGCGTATCGTTCAAAATGAGCTGGATTTCCAGGTTGTGGACTTCCGACCACAAATAGGCGAGCGTCGATTCCGCTCCCTGGTTGCGGTTCACGCCGAAAGGTTGCAGGCCGTCGAAGCAGGCGCCGGTGTGAAAATCGGCGAGCGGTTCCTTCAGGCTGTTCTGGCCGTGGAACCAATCGTGTGCCCGGCAGAACGTTGTCAGATAGCGTTTGTCTTTCAACAACTCGATACGCGGCGAGCGCGGCGTCGGCCATCGTGGCAGCCTCGACGGGTTGCTGATCGTACAGCGACTTGCTTTCGCCGTGCGGATACCAATCGCTGTTTCCGACCGGCCAGAAGACATTGTCAGCCGTCGTCGCGCGATCGAGGAAGGCGAACGATTCTTCCGCCACTTCGATCAGGCCCTTTTCCGGCCAGCGCTGGCAGGCGACGAACAAAGCGTGCGGCAACACGGCATTGGCATAGGTCAGGCGCGACTCGAACCATTGCCAATCGGGCCGCTGGGAGCGGCGGTAGCATTCCACCAGGCGGTCGGCCGCATAGCGAGCCACGGCCTCGAGTGGTTCGATGTTCTTCACTTTTGCCTTCCACAGATGTCCCCAAGCCAGGATCACGTAGGCTTGCGCGCGCAGGCTGCGCAGGTCGGCAAGGGCGGGCAAAACCGCTTCGATCAATTCGCGGGCCAACAAGCGGTATCCATCGGGCAAGTTGCTGCCGAGCACTTCGGCCAGCGCGTGGACCGCCTGGCCTTGGCAGTCGCCGGTGCCTCCCGCATCCAACCAGCCGCGCTGGTAACTCAAGAAGTTGTGAAAGCCGCGCACCGGACAGCGGGCGTGCTCCAAAAAACTTAGATACGTTGTGATCCGATTCAACATGCGCTCGTCGGGATCGTGCGACCACAAACGGGTACACAGGCGCAACGCCCGGGCGTTATCGTCGGTCGTGTATCCGCTTTCGCGGCGCGGGATGCTGTAGATGGCATGCTGGATCAGACCGGTGGAGTCGGTCATTCGATCCAAGTGATCCAGCGAGAGCCAATCGTGAACGGGCATTACAGACCTCCTTTGACGAGCTTGGGGTGTCGATTCGTGCCGCTTAGAGCCGCCAAAACTTGCGGGAAGAGGCTGTTCGCGAGTCGCTTCGTGCGCTTCCACAACCTGGCTGAAGAACTCCAAGTACTGCCGGCCCACATTGGGCCAGAACATCGGCTTGGCGTATTCGTAGGCCTTGCGCTGAGTTTCAATCCGGAATGCGTCGTCGTTCAAATAGCGTAGCGTGGCATCGGCCATGGCAGTACTGTCGGCAAATGGTACCAGCAGGCCGCGCCCTTCGGCCAGCACTTCTTCCGCGTAGAGATAGGGTGTGCTGACCACTGCCCGTCCCGCTGCCAGGGCGTACGCCAAAGTGCCGCTGGCAATTTGATCTTTGCCCGGGTAGGGCGTGACGTACACATCGCACGCTTGCAAGTGCTCCAGGAGGTCGGGCAAGTCGAGATACTGATTCACGAACCGCACGTGCGCGCCCACGCCCAAAGCTTCGGCCATCTGAACCAGGCTTTCGCGATAGACTTCACCTTCTTGGCGCTTCACCTGAGGATGCGTGGCGCCCACGATCAAATAAACGGCGTCGGGATAGGCGGCCACGATCCGCGGCATGGCCTGGATCATGTACTCCAAACCCTTGCCTCGATTGATGAGGCCGAAGGTGCAAATCACTCGCCGGCCCGCCAGCCCCAGGTGGGCCTTGAACAAATCGTCGCTCTGGCGAGAAACGGTTGGCACGCCGTGCGGAATGACCTGCACGCCGAGCCCGGACACGTGATACACCTCCGCCAAAAGCTTGGCGGCAATGTTGGTCATCACCACAATCCCTTGGCTGTGGGCGGCCAGGCTGCGGATCAAGCTGCGCGGCACCGGATCGGGCTGGGCCAGCAGCGTATGCAGCGTGGTGACCACGGGTTTGCGGCAGGCACGCACAAAATCCAACACGCGATCGCCCCATTCGCCGGGATACAGGCCGAACTCGTGCTGCAGGCTGACCACGTCGCACGGGCCATCGTTGGCAACGTCGGCGGCCCGGCGGTAGGCATCCGGACGGCTGTTGTCGATGATGTGAACCACGCGCGGATCGTGGTAGTTCACGTGGCGAATTTTCCGGATGGCTGCCAACGAGGAGACTTGATCCTTCGCCGCGATATCCACCGCGTCGGCGGAGTCTCGGGTGAAGGTTGCCAGTCCGCACTCTTCCGGCGGATAGGTCGATACAAACAAGGGCCGAACGGTGTGCATCCGATACCTCCTAAGGTTGTTTCCTGCGAAATCGTTCGCAGGCCTGTAAAAGTTGTCCGTGATTAACGATCGGCTGAGAATTTCAAATGCGTCCTGTGATCAGCAGGAGGATCAGAACGAGCACCACCACTCCGAATCCGCCGCTGGGAAAATAGCCCCAGTTTCTGCTGTGTTCCCACGTGGGCAGTGCGCCGACCAGCATCGACACCAAAAGCAAAATCAAAAGTGCAATAAACATGTCAGTTCTCCTTACCTAGAGGTTCAAACAAAGAATAATTTCAGTGCGGCGTTTTTTTGTGCGCGCCAATATCGTCGTCAAGCGACGGATCCAAAAGCTGCCCAGCACCAAACCTATGCCCGCCGCAATCAACGAGAATGTTACCGGGCGGCGGCGGACATATTGCACCACGCCGCGATTAACCTGGTGCGATTTGTGTCTTCCCAGATCGTAGAGGTCTTTCTTCGCGCTTCTAGCGTGTTTGCGAAGCCGATCATGTGTGGCAGCCATGTGAAATCCTTTCCGTAGTACGTGTATTTGTGTCGGAGCAAATCATTTTCAATTTGCCCGTTCACTTCTCTTAAAGCCATCCGGATGCCAGCCGATGGCCAGCACCCGGACAGCACCTAATAAATCGTTCACTCCTTAGAGCTGCGCGAAGTTGGCATCCTTGTCGATCGCTTCAATTCGAATTGCCACGTTTTTGTCGTTCTTCTGCGTGGTCACTCGGACGGTCATGCCAGCCTTCAGGTCACTCGCTTTGCAAACCTTCCCATCAATGGTCAGGCGGGCGTTGTCTGCCAGCATGTGGGAGTGCTCCTCGCCGCCTTGCTCGTTCGTCATCACCAGCTTATTGCCGGCAATACTGACGAGCTTGCCATCGTGCGTGTTGGCGAACAGTGCATTCTTATCAATGGCTTCCACTTCAATTGCCGCATTCGGATCATTGCGCGTCGTGGTCACTCGGATTTTCATGCCCGGCTTAAGTTCGCTAGCCTGGCAGGATTGGCCGTCGCAAGTCACTTTGGTATTTCCGGTCAAGGAGTGAGAATGTTCCTGACCTTCTTGGCTGGACATCACCAACGTGTCGTTGGTAATGCTGACGACTTTGCCGTCATGCGTGGCTTCATTGGCTTCCGTGGCGGCCAACGCCGGAGCAACTACAAACATTGCCGCGGCCAGAGTCGCTGCTGAAAACATGCGATAAAACATTACGTTACCTTTCGTTGCGAATTTGCTCGGACCATTCAACCGACGCAACATGCGTCGGTCTCCCACCAACCTTGTCGGGCAGGTGAGTCGTCGGTCCTCGCTTGTGTGCGCCTCGAGCTCACTTGACGGTGATTCGAGACGTTCATGGCACTTTCGAATCGGTCACTCTCTTTCAGTGGGTGTTCTTCCACCCCACTCATCGACTTGAGGTTTTAAGGGTTCGTGGACGGCGAATTATCGCCGGTCTTTTTGACATCTTTCTCGGAGGTGATGGTCGTTGTTCCGGCAGGCGTTTTGAGTTCTGTTTCCTTGGTGTTCGTTGACTCGTTCTTGGTGCAGCCGATCAGGCCAACGGGAAACAGGCTTAGAATCAGGACGGAGGCAATCAGGCGTTTCATGTTCAAAATCTCCCATTTGAAAATTCTTGGTACGATTTGCCCGCTTCCACAGGAAGCCAGGCGTCGAACCACGTTTGGTATGTGTCTATGTTTTTGCAGTGTGACTCGCCTCTCGCGTCATTCCGGCGTTGATCCGGGAGTGCTCGTCTAAGGCCTTCCCGGGCTTCGAGACGTTGGGAACTTCCAGGCCCAGGGCATTGGCCAGGGCAACCTGATGATCCTGTTCCTGCATCAGGATGTCTCGGATGTGTTCGGCGACGGCGAATTCACCTAAGGCTTCGCATTGGCATACGCGCAGGCGATAACGACGGATCGTGTCATTCTCGTTATCCAAATCGAAATGCAGCATGTCTTCAGCTTTGGCCGAAGTTTTCACGGTCTTGGGCACGGCCAACGGCATGCCTCCCAGATAATCAATCTGGCCGGCAATAATCAGCGCATGCGAGAGTTCTTCCGCGGCATGCACTTCCAATTCGGCGGCGATATTCATGTACTGGGCGCCTTTCAAAACCTGCGAATAGATGACGTAGGAAATAATGGCCTGGTACTCGCCTGCGAGGTCCTCGTTGAGCAAGGCCACCAGGTCTTCGCGAGTAACGGTCATGGCGCCATCGGATTGTTGGTGTCTATTAGCCATGGTGATGTCCGCCTCTTCGTTTATCTTGATCCGTTGTGACTTTTGCAAATCACTAAACACCTCTCTCGGCAACGGCCCCGGCGGCGATGACCGCAAGGTATCAATCGCTATCTTGCCGCTCATTTTTTCCCCTTGTCTGTGGGTTTTTCCTGCGTCGGCCCCGCCGACGGTGGCCCGGCAGGACCATTCAAAGGCGCCGCCGCTTTGCCTGTAGCTGCCGGCGCAGGTTGTTCGACCTTGGGTTGCGGCTGCTGAGGCTGCGATTGCAACGCCGGCTTTAGGACTTGGTGGGACGTCGCCGTTGGTTCAAGCTTGGACGGCTCGACCTTGGCAACCTTTCTCGGCTGTGGCTCGACCTTGAGATCTGGCTGAGGAAGTTGATGTGCCTTCGGCGGGGCGTTGGCCTTTTCAAGCTGATCGGGCGACTTCGCCATAATCGGCGACGTGGGAAATTTCACCTTCGCCGCCTCGAATTTTTGGGAAGGCGTTTCGGCTGATGGCGTCGACGGCGTGGTTTCCAGCTTTTGCCGTTCCGCGAGGAACTTTCGGACGTCTTTCCCGTTTTGACCAAGTTTTTGTCGCTCGGTCTGATCGATCGGCTGGAAGTGCATCGGATTATCTTTGCTGTTGGTCATCTGCTTGAGCGGTGCGGCAATCACGAATTGCTTTTCTCCCGAGGTCGCGCTGGTCGTCATCTGCGCTTGCTGAGCGGCCCAGGTACGCGGCGGCCGCGCATTGGGGTGATCAACGCGGTTTTGATAATCCGCCTGAACGGTTTGCGCCACCTGGGATCCTGGCGATGCTGCCAACGCTGCTGAGCGTAAATCGGATCGTAGCCAAGGCGGCCGGAGTTATACGAATACCACGGATAGAATCCTGCGGCGGAGTAATTGGATCCGTAGTAGTCGCCGAAGTAATAGTGCTGGTAGTTCGGCCGCAGAAAA
Organism: Pirellulales bacterium; assembly: GCA_963773925.1. Taxonomy (GTDB): domain Bacteria; phylum Planctomycetota; class Planctomycetia; order Pirellulales; family JADZDJ01; genus CAVRAW01. Next base: position 26,432 of record CAVZDC010000014.1, on the reverse strand, counting down.
AGCTGACTAGTGAACACCGCGGGGTTGATCACCACCGCAGGCGAATAGGAGAAGCCTTGCTGGGCGTACACATTTGCACCGAAGGAAACCGGCGCAAACAGCACACCGCGACGGCCGACCGGATAATCGAAGTACCCGTCGACGTACACATAGCCGCGCGGAGCCCAAACGTAATGGGCAGGGATCCAATCCCAATCCGGCTGCACGGCGGCCCAGTAACCGGGGCGCCAAAAGTAACGGCCTTGCTGCCAAACCCAACAACCTGGCACCCAATTCTGGTCTGGCGACGGCGCGGCACTGGTCGGACCGGTCTCGGCGGTTGCTGGCGGCTCGGGCAGATATTCAATTTCGCTCGCCTTTGCATCGGCCCAGTATCCGGAAGCCCACTGGGCGCCTTTCGCCGACTGCGCCCAATACCCGGGAACCCACTGGAGACCCGGCGGCAGATCGCGCCAGATACCGCTGACCCATAAAAAATCGTTCCCCTCGTCGTCCCAGGCCCAGTAGCCGGGAATCCAGGCGACGTTAGCGCCTTGGGGTTTTTGATCGGGCAGCAATTCGTCGATGGCGGCCGGCGGCGCCTTGGGCGCTACGATGCCCGGCTCGGGATCGAAGGTGACGGTTTCCGCAAATGCCTCATGCACGGGTCCGCGAGTGAGCACCTGCACGCCATCCTGACGATCGGCGGAGTCTTGCGGCGCGGCCAGCACTTGGCCCAAGCCGAATCCTGCAATCATGATCGCCAACGCGGTAACGCTGCAAAATCGGCAAATTTGACGTACGTTCATGATCTTCCTCCTTTTCGAGAACTGATTCATCCGAATAATGAAACCTCGTTGGTAGAACACAACATCCTAGGCGCTGCGCTCACCTACTTTCTCATTTTCGGCCAGATTCCGGTACTTCTGCGGATTCACCAGCGGCAGCTTGGATCACAAGCTGCCTCACTTCAGGCAGTCGTCCTGTTGAACGCACCTCCCAGGAACGACAGCACCGCCAGAGCGAGGAACACGAAGAAGACAATCTTCGCCACTTCCCCAAAGGCGCTGGCAATGATGCCAAAACCGAAGAGGGAAGCGATCAGGGCAACCACTAGTAATGCGATCGCGAGGCGTAACATGATTCAGTCTCCTGCAAAAATGGCCGGGCATAGTTGGCGAATTACCACATAGGCCCGAAGTTTTCAATTAAGAACCCTAATTCTTAGCCGCCTTTGGTAGCTTCCAGTTGGATTCGTTCCCACACCTCATGGCGATGGACAGGCACGTCGGCATCGACCTCGAAACCCAGTCGCACCTTCGCGCCTCTGATTTCGAGCACCGTGACGACAAACTTGCGATCCACTCCGTTGGCCCCGCCAACCACTACCGATTCCTGATTCTTCCGTGACAAAACTAACATGGTTAAGCCTCCGTTTTGGCGATTTGTTTGCCTTTTCCATTTCCGCTCCAGCTGTCCGCGGGCACGTTGTGGGCGAGCTGGAACACCTGCACCATGGTGCCGGTCGTGAATACCTGCACCACGGTGCCGGTCGTGGGTTCGACTTCCGCGGTTACTTCCCGCACTTCTACCCCAGTGATTCTTTTGATTTCCTGCCGCAGCGGTTCACACGAATTGGCGAACAATTGCCGGTGAAATTTCTGCACCTGGGCTGCGCCTTCCGAGGTTTTGGCCAGCACCTGTTCCGCGGGCGACAAAACGCCGTGCAGCGTAACCACCAGCGTGTCTTCACCGAGAACCACCGTGACCGACGTGGGCGCGTGGCCCGTTCGCTCCTGCTGGAAAGCGATCGCGGCTTGAGCGATCTGCTGCGCCACGTTCGATTTGACTTCCTGAGATGTATCCATTGGATTCTTCCCGGCGGCTTTCAATCGCCGCGTATACACCGAACACCAACAAAAAAACCGACGTGGCCGACCACCCTCAGGTGATCAACCACGTCGGTTTACTTTTTAACGAGCCGCTCGGCCGGGCCGGGTTGCTCTTTATCTAGTCATCCGAAAACTGCCCACAATCCATTTCGGGAAAACTGTCTCCATCTGTTCATTTGAACAGTTCTCCTACACACAGCATACGCTTTGTCTGAAACAATACAAGGGCCATTGTTGCGTTCGCCAGCGATTATCTCTCTTTATTTCCGTGGAAAGAGTTTTTAATTCATGTTCTGTCGCCAAAGCGCGGCTTTCGCTCGTGTGGTGAAACGAACGCATCCGTTGTGCAAGCACGACGAAGCCTGCCCTGCGCATCCCATCTTATCACCACACGCGCGGGTGAACCAAAACGAAGCGCGCAATGACACGCAGGCATCGCGTTGCTTTACCGACGGCTGTAATAATAACCGCCGCCCCCGCCGAACAAGAGGACCAACACAACGATCAAAATGATTAGCTCAGTAGTACCCATGGTAGTCAGCTCCCTTAGCTTAGAGGATCAAACGCAAACATAACCGGTAATCTCGGCGGCCTGACGCCGCTGAAAGTCATAAAAAAACCGACGTGGCCGACCACCCAGAGGTGATCAGCCACGTCGGTTTACTTGTTAACGAGCCCCTCGGCCGGGCCGGGTTGCTCTTTATCTAGTCATCCGAAAACTTCCCACGATCTATTTGGCGAAGCCGTGTCCGACTGATCATCCAGACACTTCTCCCCACACCCTTATTATACGCTGTGGCCATCAGATTGGGTTGATCTATCTCGTTTATCTTTCGTGGAAAGCGCCAATCGTGCATGTTCTGTCGCCAAAACGATGCTTTCGCTCGTTTGTGCCAGTTCTTCTTGCACGAGCGCCAGGCATCCCCATCTTCCGCAACCAGCGGAAATGCGAGGCGATGGCTGACCGAAAGGTCGCGTTGGCCTGATAGCCGACTCCGAATTCCTGGCACGTTTGTTCCACCAGCGGCGCCAGTGCCGGGTAATGGACGTGACAAATTCGAGGGAACAAATGATGTTCGATCTGGAAATTCAGCCCGCCGACATACCAGGAAAGCAGCCGATTGCTCCGGCCGTAGTCCACCGTGGTTTGAACCTGGTGCACTGCCCAGGGAGTTTCCATTCGGCCGGTGTCTGCTTGCGGCATGGGAAAGGCGGCTTTCTCCACGCAGTGCGGCAGTTGGAACACCATGCTCAATGCAATTCCCTCGATGAACGAGACCGCAACATAAAACGCCAACACCGTCAGACGGAATGCACCAGCAATGGAATTCCGATCGCCAGCGAGCAGAACAACGCCTTGCCGCCGATGAAGGTCGCTAAGTCCCAGCCTTTGGGGCGTGGGTGCCGCAGCCCGCCGAAGCGGCCGATGGCCACATCGCGGAAGTCGTCGTAGAAGTGCCATTTGATCGCCACAAAACCGTACAACAGCCACAGATAAATGTGTTGCCAGCGATGAAAGTTGAATCGCTTCTGGTGCGGCGATATCCGGCCGAGGATGCCGATGTCGATATCGTCGTCGTGGCCGGTGATGTTGGAGTAGGTGTGATGGACCACATTGTGCTTGCAAGCCCAGCCATACGAGCTGCCGCCGAGCATATCGAGCGAGAGCGCCATCAATTTGTTGATCCACGGGTGCTTCGAGTAGGCGGCATGGGAGCCGTCGTGCTGGACGTTAAATCCGATCGCCGCCATCGCCAGGGCCAAGGAGATCGCCAGCGGCAGGGCCATCCACCAGGTCGTCGCCGACGAACACCAACAGCGCGTAAGATGCGGCGAACCAGGAGAGCACGATCGCGGTTTTCAAATACATCCGCGGGCAATCGCGCTGGCTCCGGCCGGTACGTTTGAAGTATTCATCGACGCGCTTTCGCAGCGTCGGATAGAAAGCGTCTTCCGCGCCAAACTTCAATTGGCCGGGCTCCGCGGGCGGCGCCTTCGTGCGTCGCTCGAAATCGCTTGATGCTAGGAGAGCCCGCTCCGCTACGGCCGATTCGAACTCGTTGGATTCGTTCATCGGTCCATCGCTCCTGCTTGCCATCGAACGTGTTTCACCGAAAGTCATAGTCATTTGACGGGTAGTTTCACGAATGCGCTCCCTTCATGACCATTTGATCGCGCTCCGGTGGCGCCGGTTGCTCAGAGCTCGGCAAGAGCTGCTGGATCAGCAGGCGGATTCGTTCTTGCGCCTCGGCCAGCGTCGCAACAACTATTGCGCCGCTACCGATGCGCTCTCTTGTTTTGTTCAGGTCGCCTTGCGCGTCCCACAATCCCACGACGATCTTCACTTTTGGCAATCGCCGCCGAAGATGCTTGCACAGGTAACGCGCGTGCATCATGGCGCCGGGAGGCGTCGCGGAAACGCAAACCACATCGGCTTTGCGCCGCTCCAAAAGATCAACCATCTCGCTGGCCAGGGACGTAACCGGGACTGCCTGCACCACGCAGCTTTTCGTTTCCAATACCTGCGCGAGCATCATGGCAGCGATTTCATCCGCCTCGCTGCGAGCCGGCAGCGAAAGGATACAAAGCTTCGGCTGCGAGTCGATCGAATCAACCAGGCACGGAATCCTCGGTTGCCTCCTGCGTGTCGTGGGACTTCTCTTGCGCCTGCATTTCCTGTTGGCGATCAATTCGGTCTTGAATCATCTCCTTCAGGCTTTCCATGATGAACTTGTGCTTGCCATCGTTGAACTCGCCGCGATGCCAGTGGATTTCTGTCAACGCCAAGGCGGGGATGAGCACCGTGTCGTAGACTTCGACGAGCGGCTTGTGCTCCAGCAAATCTTCGAGCAATTCGTCGGCCTCTTCTTGATCTCCCGCCACCAGTCGCTGATAGATGCGTTTCTTTGGTTCGAACACGGGCTCGTTGCCCAGCAGAACGTTCAAGAACGATAATTGCGGAACGTGCTTGCCGACCACCAGCAGGCACACGGTCAATGGGGTCGCCAACAGCAGCCCGACAGGTCCCCACAGCCACAGCCAAAAAATAGCCGCCACCAGAATCGCCACAGCCGACACGCCGGTTTGCTTGCCGTAGAGCCAGGGCTCCAGGACATTGCTGTTGAACAATTCCAGCACCACGAACAGCGCAACCGTGAGGATGGGCTCCACCCAGCCCGCCGAGGCGAGTGACAGGGCAATCGGCATTGCCGCCGCAATCCAGGGCCCGATGTAGGGAATGAACCTCAAGGCCGCGGCCAGAATTCCCCACAGGATGGCGCTGGGCACACCGATCAGGTACAGCCCGATGCCGACGGAAATTCCAAAAATCGTGTTGACCAGAAACAGCATGAAAAGGTAGCGGCTGACGCGGGTGTTGGCGTCTTCCAGCATTTGAGTGGTCACGGTCACGTGGCCTTTTCCAACCAGATGGATGAATCGATCGCGCAAATCCTCACGCCGGATCAGGAAGAACACCACGAGCACGATGACGATGCCGATGGTGCCCAACGCCTCAAGCAGTGAGCCGAACATGCCACCGAACAATTGCAGCGGGCTGGTTGGTGAGGAGAGGACTCGCACCGAGAAGGGCAATTCGGTGGTTCCCTGAGGCACGCCGGGCGGCTCGGTGGGCAAGATATTCTGGCCAACTTCCGGCGCTTTCTTTGTGATCTTGCTCAGCGCGGCTGCGGCGTACTCGTTCACCGAGCTGAGCTTCGCCTGGATATTGTTCTGATACTCGGGGATCTTGGGGGCCAGATGCGTCATTTGCACGACTGCGATCCAGGCCACGACCCCCAGCAACGTGAAGCCCAGGACGGCCGTCACCAATACCGCCGGGATACGGCGCAACCTGCGGCGTTCAAGCCAATCGCAAACCGGCATCAGCAAGAAGCTCAGCAGCACGGCGAGCGTCAAGGGAATCAGCAGACTCTTCGCCATGTACAGCGCCGCGATCACCACGGCGGTCGACGCCAGCATCGACATCCGAGATGATTTGACGATTTCGTCGGGGCGTGCCATAGGATCCTCACTATTGCGGCGCGCTGTGCTTCAAGCTCTTCGCAGCCTGTCCATCCAAAACGGATTGCTTCGCGCTAGACGGCTCTGCGGCCTTGAAGCAAATTCAGCACCAACACAATGACTGCCACGACTAAGAGAATGTGAATTAAATTCCCCGCGATCGCCGAATCCAAGTCCCAACGCCCACATCAGCAACAAAATAACCAATAGGGTCCACAACATAGGTCACCTCCAAAAGCGAAAAGAAACCAACAAAAAAACCGACGTGGCTGAACACCCTGGGGTGCATCAGCCACGTCGGTTTACTCTTTAACAAGCCCCGGCCCAAGCCGGTTGCTCTTTATCTAGTCATCCGACAATCTCACAGCTAATTGTACGCCCTAAAATGCGGACAATTCAAGCTGCCGGGCGGCTTTTGGGATCGTCAATTGCACAGCTCAACCGACTTGAATACTTCGAGCAGCCGCTCGAGGTTCACGGGTTTGACGAAATGATGATCGAAACCGGTCTCTTGGTGGCGCCGGCGGTCCGCATCGCTAGGTGTAAACCCGGTCAATGCGCATAGCACCGTGTTATCGAATTCCGGCTGCTCTCATAGACGTCGCGCGACCTCGTAGCCGTCGTATGATGGCAGTCGTGTACCGTCGCGTTCTGCCGAAAACCAACAAAAAAACCGACGTGGCTGAACACCCTTGGGTGATCGACCACGTCGGTTTACTCTTTAACAAGCCCCGGCGCATGGCCGGCTGCTCTTTATCTAGTCTTCCGACAATCGTGTACTCAATATACCCATGAAATGGGACGGTTCAAGCTGCCTGGCGGGTTTTCAGCCTGGATTGCTCTGTTGAAAAGATATTGACGTTTTAATTCCTTGGCGCTAAACCATTTGGGCATGAGCGCCAAACAAAACACTTTGTTGGAAGTTGCTCGGTTGAGCGTGAAGTTCTCCGGGCGGTACATGCAACCTTATTCGCACACGAAGAGTCCGCACAAATTCACGCAGGCGCAGTTGATGGCTGGCTTGATTTTGCGGGCTTATCTGAAGACGACGTATCGAGGCGTGATGGAAGTGCTGCAAACTTCGGAGGCCTTGCAAACGTGCCTGGGATTTCAGCGTTTGCCACACTACTCGACGCTCAAATACTTTGCAGACCGCTCCGATACGCTGGTGCTCGTCGACGCGATCCTGGGGGAAGTGGTTCGTCAGATCGTGGCGCAAAGCGGTGCGGTGGATCAAGCCGTGGCGATCGATTCGACCGGTGTGGAGAGCACCTCGGCCAGCGCGTACTTCAACACGCGCCGTGGCAGAAAGCAGAAACGATACGTGAAGCTGTCGTTGTGTGTGACCTGTGGCACGCTGCTTCCTGCGAGCGTGGTCTTGAGTTGGGGTCCGTGCAACGACAAAGCCGTCGCTGCGCCGCTGTTGGACAAGACGCGGGCAGTCGTCCAGCCAAAAATGCTGTTTGCCGACGCGGGTACGACGCCGAATGGGTTCATCGGTATTGTCGCGATGATTGGCAGGTTACCAGTTGGATTCCGCCTGCGGTGCATCGCCAGGATGGAACGGTAAATGGCGAATACAGGTCGAAAATGACGTCCCGACGCTTAACACGCAATGGCTACGGCAAACGCTGGATGGTCGAATCATTTATCAGCGGCCTCAAACGAACCACTGGTTCCATGCTTGCAGCACGCAAGAAATCATCCCTGTTCGTGGAAGCCGCCCTCCGAGTATTGGCCTACGCCATCCGGCGTTAGCCGGACTCAACAATCAACTATTTGTTTTCAACAGAGCAAGCCTGGATATAAAGGCGCTGTCCCCAGCCGCTGACGCGGCTTCTCGGTTGCATTTCAACACGACTGAGGACAGGCGCCGCAGACCGATCAACGAGAAGCACTGTTTTGATTTCAGATGGGACCTGGGAGCAGCCGCCAATGGATTCGACGCCCGAGGTCTCCAGCCGCCCTACCTCAACGGCGATGGCGGGACTTGTGTCCGGCGGTCCAGTGCGCCATTGCCATTGGCATTGCCGTTGATTCGATCCCAGATTTCCAGTCGATGAACCGGCACATCGGCATCGACTTCGAAACCCAGTCGCACTTTTCCTCCCCGAATGTCGAGAACCGTGACTTTGAGCAGGCGGCTAAAGCCATCGGATCCACCGACGACCACCGATTCTCGATTTTTCCGCGACAAAACTAGCATGGGTAATCCTCCGGTTGCACGATTCAATCCCCCAGTCCATTTCGGCTGCAGTTGTCCGCAGGCACGCTCGAAGCGAGGATAATTACCTGCACCAAAAACCAATAAAAAAACCGATGTGGCCGAACACCCTGAGGTAATCGACCACATCGGTTTACTTTTTAACGAGCCTCCCGGCACGTCGCCGGGCTGCTCTTTATATAGTCATCCGAAAACCACACACAACCGACTCACGGAGCAAACCATCGAGTTGGTATAAGCTCCACTTCGACAAGCATCATACCAGTTGCCCCGCGGAACACAAGGTCAATAGTTGCTTCGCGCTCGATCTATTCAGTTTAAATGGCGAGGGGTGAGAACTCTTTTTGTAGAAACTCAAGCTAGCGCTTCGGGCACCAACGCCCGACGCGCCTACGATAGGCCTGATAGTCGTTGCCGAACGTCTGCCGCAGCGTCGGTTCTTCGTAAATGACTACGAAGAAATGCGTGACAACTATGAATAACACCGCGTAGCCTAATAGCGGAAGGGAATGGTAACACAGCGCCGCGCCGGCAAGCACCTGACCAGCACCGAGATACATCGGATTGCGCACGAATCGATAGGGACCCCGAACCACCAGCCGCCGCGGCGGGTCGAACGGCGCCGGCGTGCCGTGGCCGAGAATCGCAAATGTCAGGATGCACCACAATGCGATTGCGGCGCCCACGCCGGCCACCATCATTCCGACCACTTGCCACACGCCAACGGTGGGAATTGGCGTGACGCCGGTCAACGACAACACACGGGCCGGAAGAAAAACAAGTAGCACGCCAATGAACAGCGAAGAGTAGGTGATGGCACGGATCAGAACCCACATGTCGGCACTCTATTTGCTGATCTGCTTGCGCCGCCGGATTACTCAATATATTATGGCAACGCAGCGACTGGTATGCTCTGGAGTCAAGACGATTTGTATAATCGGGGTACTGGATAAGGTACGGTTGAAATAGGTCCCTCCGGCCTTTCGACTTTCAGGAGTATTGCGGTGAATTACGAAATTCGCTTTCTGGATGCCAATGGCGAAGCTATTGGCGAGGATTCCCATTTGGAGTCCGAAATCCCTATCCCCATTCCCAATGCCGGGGAAATTGTCACCGCACCACGAAGCGGTTTTTTTGAGGTGACAGCTCGCGTCTTCTCTTATTCTCGTTCGTCGGGTGAGCGGCCGTCATTCCGCATAACGCTGTACTGCAAAAAGACATCCCGGGAAAAATAGACCGCAATTATTACAAAGCGAATCGATCCCGACGAGCTCGGTCAGTGGTTCGACAACTGGCACTCCTGTTACGATGAAACTTGTTTTATGATCTTGACTCGGCCGAGGCCCGACATGAAGACACAAGGAGAAATCGAAGCCGCTATTTGCGCGGGAATTGCGCAATTTGAGCAGCACTATATGGGTCGGGGACCGAAGGCGATTCATGCCCATTTGATCGGCGATCTGCTGATCGTCCGCCTGCAGGGAGTGTTGACGGCCGCTGAACAGCAGCTTGTTCAGTCGCTTCCGTCCGAAAAGGGACGGGATCTGCTGAAGCAGGTGCGCACCCACCTGGTTGAAACCGCGCGACCTGTGATGGAAGCCATGATCACGGAGATAACCGGAGTTAAGGTATTGAGCTTGCATCACGACATCAGCACCGTCACCGGCGAAGAATTGGTTGCGTTCACCCTCTCCGAGCCGCCTGCTTTTCGTAGCAGCGGACGGTAAGCTTTCCTGCCGAAGCCTGGTTTGTAGAGCCACTATCGACGAATTGATGAGAAGATTTTGGTGATTCTGTTCAGTGACGCATTCGCCGAGCGTCAGCAAGTGGATTGGGTAGTGTTCGCTTTCGCCTCTCTACCCAATTGGCGGTAAAACAATCGCTTGGCGACCTCGGCAGCGGCAATGTAGCAAGCGACGATGGCTGCCAACATCAGTAAAAACCCTGGCGGTACCGGTCGCAGACCCAATGGCTGGGCCGCCGGCGTATAGGGCAAGATCAGCGTTGCGATCACGACCGCTACGGTCGTCGATAGCAGGTATACACTTGGCTTGCTCCGACAGAACGGTCTCCGACTGCGGATCACCAGCACGATGAGAGAGGCCGAGACCACCGATTCCAGAAACCAACCGGTGCGAAAAGCTACTTTGTCCGACCGCTGCATTAAAAGCAATGCTCCAAACGTCAGGTAATCGAAAACCGAACTTAGGGTGCCGAACACTAGCATGAAATTGCGGATGGACCGAATATCCCAGCGCCGCGGCCTGGCCAGCAACTCTTCATCAACGCTGTCGGTCGCGATCGTCATTTCCGGCAAGTCAGTGAGCACGTTCATCAAGAGAATCTGCTTCGGCAGCAGAGGCAGGAAGGGCAGGAACAAGGATGCGCCGGCCATGCTGAACATATTGCCGAAGTTCGCACTGGTGGCCATGTAAACGTACTTCAGCGTATTGGCGAAAGTCGCCCGCCCTTCTCGCACGCCTCGCACCAACACCCCCAGGTCGCGCTTCAACAGGACGATGTCGGCGGCCTCTTTGGCCACATCGACCGCCTGATCGACCGAAATGCCGACGTCCGCAGCGTGCAGCGCCGAGGCATCGTTGATGCCATCTCCTAGGTAGCCGACAACATGACCGGCCTGTTTTAGCGCCAGGATAATGCGTTCCTTTTGGTTCGGCTCGATTTCCGCAAAGACGTCGCTTGCATTGGCCTGTTGTCGCAGCGCTTCGTCGCTCATCTGCTGGATCTTACTGCCGGTGAGAATTCGATCCGCCGACAGACCGACTTGGCGCGCCACATTGGCCGCCACAAGTTGATTATCCCCCGTGATCATTTTCAGCCTGACGCCCAGCGACTGAAGCTGCTGAACCGTCTGCGCGATGTCTGCCTTCGGCGGATCTTGCAGCACCAGAAAGCCCAAAAAAACCATTTCCGTTTCGGCCGCCTTGCCTATGGTCTTTACCGAATCCATCAGGCGATACGCCACGCCCAGCGTGCGAAATCCTTCATTGCTCAGCGCATGGAAGCGGTCTTGAATCGCACTCCGGACCGAATCGAGCGTCACGATCGCTCCCTTAGCAGTCTCGACGGCAGAACAAACAGCCAGCACATTGTCGACGGCCCCTTTGGTGATCAAGACATGATGATTGTCTACAACCGCTAAAACGCTCAACCGTTTGCGAATAAAGTCGTAGGGCACCTCGTCCAATTTGCGGCAGTTGATCACGTCGCTATGGCCAGTGGCACGAATCGCTTCATCGATCGGGTTAGCGAAGCCCGACTCGAAGCACGCATTCAAACAGGCGTACCGTAGCACCTTGTCGCTGCTGACGCCCGCCGCATCCTCGGCGGCGTGCAGGTAAATCACTCCTTCCGTCAACGTGCCGGTTTTGTCCGAGCACAGTACATCCATACTGCCGAAGTTCTCGATCGACGAGAGCCGCCGCACAATCACATTTTCTTCGGCCATTCGCTTGGCCCCGTGTGCGAGGTTCACACTGATGATTGCCGGCAGTAACTGTGGCGTCAGCCCCACCGCCAAGGCCAGTGAAAACAGGACCGACTCGAGGACGGGCCGGTGCAGCACTACGTTTGCCGCGAAAATGCAGAACACCAACAGCAAAGTAATTTCCGTGAGAAAATACCCGAACCGTCGCACGCCAAGTTCAAAATCGGTCGCCGGCGGTCGCAGTTGCAGGCGGTCCGACACCTTGCCGAATTCAGTCTGGCGGGCCGTATGCACCACGACCGCTTTGGCGGTCCCGCTGACGACGTGCGTGCCCAAGAAAAGCAAATTAGTGCGGTGCCCGAGGCTCGTTTCCGCCGGGAGGACTCCGGGCTGCTTCTCGGCCGGAAAAGTTTCTCCCGTCAGGGTTGCCTCGTCGACAAACAAGTCCTTCGCCTCCAAGATCAGGCAATCGCCGGGAATGGCCGATCCAGCCGACACCAAAATCATGTCGCCCGGCGCCACGTTTTCCACCGGCACCTCAATCTCTCGGCCATCACGCAAGACGCTGGCTTTGGTGGTGACGATCGCCAGCAGTTTCTGTAATGCATTGGCCGCGCTGTGTTCTTGCCAAAATCCTAACAGCCCGCTAACGAAGACGATTACCAGGATGATCACCGCATCGGTCGGGTCCCGCAGGAAAAAAGAAAGGCTGGCCGCTCCGATCAAAATCAGCGTGATCGGGCTTTTGAATTGAGCCAACAGCAGCGTAAACCAATCATCGTTCCGCCGTGGCCGAAGTCGATTCGGTCCATAGACCGCAAGCCGCCGTGCTGCCTCGTCGGTCGTCAGCCCCTCGGCCGACGATTTCAGACGTCGAAGCTGCTCCTCTGCCGAAGTCGACCAATAGCAGTCAACGCTGTTTGTCATCTACCGCAGGCCGATCTTGATTGTATTGTGCGGTTACGCAATCGCCTTCGCAATTGCGAACGCAGCGGTCGCCGCCAGTCCGCCCACAACGGCGGTTTGCCAAGCACTTCGGATGGGTCGAGCGGTCGTGAAAATTCCTTTTACGTAGCCAAAGACCAGGAGCGCCAGCAGCGTCACGATCACTGACGCGATTAGCGCCTGGTGTACCGAGCGGAGTATGAAATAAGGAGCCAACGGCACCAATCCACCGGCGACATAGGAGAGGGCAATCGTGAAGGCACTTCGGCCAGCACGCTTCGGGTCCGGTTGCTCCAGGCCAAGTTCGAAACGCATCATGAAATCTACCCACCGCTTCTTGTCCGCTCGGATGGAGTTCACCACGGACGTCACCTTGTCGCCTTCGAGTCCGTAAAATCGCAAAACGTCGGCGACCTCGTCAGCCTCTTGCTCCGGCATCTCTTCGCTTTCACGTTCCTCCCGCGCCCGTTCGGAGACGAAATGTTCGGCGTCGGTTCGTGCCGCCAGATAACCACCCAGGCCCATCGCAATGGCGCCGGCAGCAACCTCGGCCAAGCCCGCGGTGACGATAATTCCGCTCGACGCCACTGCCCCCGAAAGTCCGGCCGCCAACGCGAACGGGACGGTCAGTCCGTCTGACATTCCGATCACAATGTCTCGGACCGATTCCGAGGCGGTGAAGTGCTTCTCGACGTGTGGCGTTTGCGGCATGGAATTGCCTCGCGTGGAATGGCGACTCGATCAACTGGCCTCTGCAAGTTTAGCGGGCGAAATGATAAGGTTCTGCACTTTACGTCGCCCCGCGTAACGCTGCAGCCAATCACACCGCCGACGGCACTATAACGTGCTGCACCTCTTCAGCCGTTCATCATCCCCACTACCAGCGATAAACCGTGTCTTTGGAATGAACCCTGGCATTGTATCCAGGAAACTCAGTCGGCCATGACAGACTCGACCGCACGCGCAGGTTGGTGGCGTGGCGCGAGTTGGTTGTCCGTGGCGGACAACTGCAAGCTTGGGGGCAGCGGCGCCAGTTCAAAGCCAAACGTTTCTTTCCGCCACGCGATGAAATCCGCAGCGCGGTCACGCAGGATGCGCATGATTCCACCCGACATGGGATGCGTCCGCCGCCAAGTGCAGAAACGAGAGAACATCGCCATGGCCACGCTTCCCGCACATCGCCCGAGGATCCCTGGGCGACGGAAATCAAAGTCGTCCTGTAGGTTGTTTAACGTGTGCCGCCGCGAGAAAAACTTGCGATAGCACTCGAACAGCAATTGCGACATCCGCTCGCGGGAGAAACACGGGTGCCGCCACGTCAGGCAGGTTGTGTCGAACCGGTCCAGGTTCTTCTCGGTTATCAGTCCGCCGGCCAGGAAGTCGTCGTACTGCTGCGTGCCGGGAATCGGGCAGAGGATATAGAATGAAGCCCACGTCGGGCCCATTTCCCGCAGCGTCTCCAAGTGCTCGTCAATCTCCTGGGGAGTATCCTGCGGAAAGCCGATGATGTTCGAAAAGTGCGAGCTGATGCCATATTCGCAGCACAGGCGCACGATGTCGCGGTACATTTCGGGGCGGTTTTGTCCTTTCTGTGCCGCCAACAGTATCTGGCGGTTGAACGATTCAACGCCGACAAACATTTGGTAGCACCCGGCCTTGGCCAGCAGCTCCACCAGATGCTCCTGCCGTGCGATCTGTGTATCGCATTGCACGAAGAATTTCAGACCCAGTCGATCTTGCACCATCGCCGTCAGCAGTGCCTCAGCCTCCGGGTATTTGTTGAAGTTGTCGGAAGTGAACATGATCGCGCGCACGCCGGCCGCTTTGGCGGCGCGAAGGCTGGCCATGGTCGTGGCGATATTCTGGCTGCGAATCCGCCGCCCGGCGATTTTGATTACCGAGCAAAAGTTACAAACGAACGGACACCCGCGAGCCGGGTAAAGCCCCAACATCGGCATGACATACCTGCGCAAGTCCTTGCGCAGGCGGCACGATGGTCGGCGTTTCCAACTCTTGCTGCCATCGTTGCTGCCGGCCATACACCGGCTGCATTTCTCCCCGGGCCGCGTCGTTCAGAATCTCCGCCCACACAAGTTCCGCTTCCGATAGCGCGAAGCTTACTCCGCAGTCGTGCAGCATCGAGGTGTCGCAGGTCATGACGTGGGGCCCGCCGATGACCACCATGCAACCGCTGCGCAGCGCATACGCCGCCAGATCCAACGCCCGATGGAACTGGTGGCTTTGCACGCCCACCAGCGCCAACAGCGTCCGCCCACCTCGAGGCCGGTTGAGCAGCGATAGGTACTGCAGGTCCGTGTGAACGTATTCGTCCACCGTGTGCACTTCGACCTGCGTGTGGCCCACAACCGACGGCGTCATGCTCCGCAGATACGGCACGGTGCTGTTGGGCATGAAGCCCCAGCGGAACCGCTCCACGTAACCGTCCGCCGTGTACTTGCTCGGCTTCAGGATGACGACTTGCAACGGCGAAGCCATGCAACCTCCTCGATCAAGGGTCTGCTGAACAACCCTATTCCGGCGCCTTGGCAGGCGTGACGTCGGCCAGATCGACCGACTGCCTGCCGCCATCGTTTGCTAAGCGAATCTTCGGAGAGCGTCTTCGCGGGTAATCGTCACCGCAATATAGCCGAACTCGCGCCGCGATAGAAGTGTTAGGAGGACGGACGCCCGGGCCGCAGATTCACTGCCGGAATCGGCGTATGCAACTTACCGATTACGCGCATCAGCGAATGACCTGCGCCGGCAATGCTGCTTCCGAAGGCAATAATTCCGTCTTCGTGACCTGCCATCACCAGGATCTTCTGTCGAGCGAGATCCGTCTCTTTGAAGAGTCGTAAAATCTCCTTTGCCATATCGGGCGTTCCGTATTCCACGGCACGATGGGTCGTCGGCACTTTGTCAATCAGGGTTTTCCACAAATTCGTATCGTGGATATGAATCACCGCGTTTGCGCCCTGGTAACACTCGTAAATTGCTGCATGGGTTAGCGACTCCGAAGAAGCTAACATCGGGCCTTCCGCGGTCACAGAATTGCGGTCCAAATCAAAATCAGTCACCTTCGTATAGTGTTGCCCGGAGAGCTTTTCGATTCCTCCCGTTGCCGACCCGGTGATAATGAATTGATTCTGTTTGAGGCGAACACTGATATTTCCATAGCCAATGCCATTTTGGTAGGCGCCGATGAAGCCGCGCTGGTACAGAAAGTCGCGCCATTCATTCAACTCCCTGATGCTTTCTTCCGCCGGCGGATTTCCGTTGGTCCATTGACAGTGGAATTTAATGACGCCAGTTTCACTCATGGATCTTCTCGGGGAACAGGCTCAGAATCGCATCTTTGCTTGCCTTGCAAATGCCCCGCTCCGTGAACAGTCCGGTGATCAGTCGAGCGGGCGTGATATCGAACGCATAGTTTAGGGCAGGACTTTGCGGTGGTGTGACCAGCACCTTTTTTATTTCTCCTTCGCACAGGCCTATGACATATTTTATTTCGTCTCCCGACCTTAGTTCGATGGGTATCGTTTCACCATCCGCGGTGCTCCAATCCAAGGTCGAAGACGGCAAGGCCACGTAAAAGGGGATTTCGTTGTCATGGGCTGCCAAAGCTTTTAAATAGGTCCCGATTTTATTCGCGACGTCTCCTGTGCTGGTGACTCGATCCGCTCCCGTGATGACCATGTCCACTTCACCAGATTGCATCAAATGCCCTCCAGTGCTGTCGGCAATCACGGTGTGGGGCACTCCCTGATTCAGTAGCTCCCAGGCGGTTAAATTCGCCCCCTGGTTCCTGGGCCTTGTTTCGTCCACCCACACGTGCACTTTAATTCCCCGATTGACTGCTTCGTAGATAGGCGCAAGCGCAGAACCAAAATCAACAAACGCTAACCAGCCGGCATTGCAGTGCGTCAAAATATTTACGGTGTCCCCTTGTTTCTCCCTGCTTAATCCTTCGATGATCTTGACCCCGTGCAGCCCGATCTTTCTGCAACTTTCCGCGTCCTCATCCGCGATCGCGATCGCAGTTTCTCGTGCGACGCTGACTTTCTCGGCGGTGGACTTTCCCCTGGCGATGGTTTCCAGTTGCCTGTTGACAGCCCAAACTAAATTGACCGCGGTGGGGCGAGTGGATTTCAAAAGTTCAGCCGACCGCAGCAAGTGATCTTCAAAAGAATCTGTTTTGCCAGCTTCCAGGGCGGCTAAGTACATCCCGAATCCCGCGGCCGCGCCGATCAAACCAGCCCCCCGCACGTGCATTTCAGCAATGCCTGTTGACATTTCATGTACCGAGTGCAATTCCTCAATTAAAAATCGATGAGGAAGATGCCGCTGATCAATAATGCATATTACTTCGGGATCACTGTCTTTGAGCCAAATGGTCCTAAAATGAGTGCCCTCGACTTTCATTTTTCAACCGTTTACCCTGCAGGAACCGAGATCTGGCCAAACGTTGCGGATGAGTTGAAGAATTGGTTTACTTTTAACAACCAATTCTCCCCAGGATACGCCACTATGGCGGAGCGTACCACTAGCCGCGTTGTGTTTCCAGTTACCGCGAGCCGCACTGTTCAATCGTCCCATCAACGCATCCGATTTCGTAAGCTCCGAGAAAACGACCCAGTTATTGAGACAGAGATCACGCGCGGGGAACGCCAGTTATCGGATTCCGAACGAACGTTAGCTGTTTGCGAATTCCCATAACGGTGTGGCATGTTGTCAATGGCGTATCTATCGGCTCGGCAGAGTCTGTTACAATTTCAGCATGCGAACCCCGGCCCGGACCCCATGTAAACCCCTTGCGATTCGCACCCCTACCCCGCAAAACCAATATGGCCAAAAAGAAGCCCCAAAAGCCCAAAATCAAAGCGAAGTTCAAAAAGCCTAAAAAGGCCAAAGCGAAGCCTAAGCTAGCGAAGGAAAGTAAATCGAAGCCCAAGCCAGAGACCCGCAAGGACATATCCGCCAACCTAAACCACCTGCGCGGCGTTGCCAAAGAGTTGGTCATCGACTGTGGGATTTATCACGATGATGACATGGGCGGCTATGTCGTCAGTCTCTCCGAAACTTCTGAAGATCGTTCGTTCGCGACCGCAGAAGAAGCGGAAGAGTTTTTGCACGAGCACGAACAAGAATGAAAATCGAATCCGAAGAGAAGCGAATCTGACGGCGATATTAAAGCAACGTTCACCACCGATCTGCCGAATGACTCAGCACAACCATCGATTCTGATAGAGAAAGGCCCAAGCTATGGCAACGAAAGCAGGAGTGTGGATTGACCATCGGCAGGCCATTGTGGTCTTGGCCAGTGACGCAGGCAAGAAAATCAAGAGGATCGCATCCGGCTTTAAAAGCGCCGATCACTCAAGTTCGAGGCACAAGTACACCCCAAATGATTTTGTTGCTGAGGACAGGCTTCAACGAAAGTTCATGACTCTACTCAAGACTTTTTATGACGAAGTGATCGCTTGTGTTCGTGATGCGGAGGCAATTCTGATCGTGGGTCCCGGTGAGGCCAAGGGACAGTTCCTTAAGCGCCTCAAGAGCAAGAAGCTTCGTGGCCGAATCGCCGAACTGGAAACGACTGACAAAATGACGGATAGTCAGCTTGCGGCCAAAGTGGACAAACATTTCGTCAAGAGCAGCGCCAACAAATCAGCTACTCCGAAAGCGACTGCAAAGAAGGCAACGTCAGGGAAACGCACGAAGAGATCGGCTTGAGTGGACTGCCCCGGAGCAACCAACGATCATTCCGCATTGATTCTTCCGCGTTGAATTGCATCTGAAATCCTTCCGCAATTGGCTCGTTTCGCCGGTCAGGAGAAATGATATAATACCAGTGAAGCCTTAAAACAAATCGGCTTCCGGCAGAATAATTATCGGTCGACTGACTAAAGGGTAATCCGGCCAGCGCCCGGGAGACCCGTTAATAAGTAAGCCGACGCTTTTGAACACCGCTGGTGTTCGGTTGCGTCGGCTTTTTTGTTTACTCAAGGCATCGTTTCGCAAAAGAGATGCATCATGTTGATGAGCATCATTGGCTGGATCGTGTGGGGCTTGGTTGTCGTCTTTGTCGCACGAAGATTCGTTATCGAAGGCGGCGAGGGCGAATTCGCCGAGAAGGTGTTGTTCGCCCTTGATGATCACGTCGGCGGCCACGCGGAAACGTCTCCCGCCCGGAGAAGAGGCGCCTGATGTCGGCAACCCGTTCGGACGCGCTGGTGCTTTTTGGGGTGACGGGCGATCTTGCCCACAAGATGATCTTCCCGGCGCTCTATGCACTGGCGAAACAAGGCGCCCTCAAAGTCCCAATCATCGGCGTCGCTTTTCCGAATTGGAATGTGGCGCGATTGCGCGAACGAGTGACGGACAGCATAAAGCGAGCGGGCGGGATTAGTAATCAACGCGTGCTCCATCATCTTCTTTCCCAGTTCAGTTACGTGAGCGGGGACTATAACGACCCTGCCACGTTCAAGGCGCTAAAAACCGAACTAGGTAGCGCGCTGCGTCCGGCGCACTACCTGGCCATCCCACCCGCCCTCTTCGGGACGGTGATCAAAGGGCTTGGCGCCGCGGACTTGGCCAAGCATGCGCACGTCATTGTTGAAAAGCCATTCGGACGCGACCTGGCCTCTGCGCGTGAGCTTAACCGAATCGCCCGGTCGGTATTCCCGGAAGACGCGATCTTCCGCATCGACCACTTCCTTGGGAAGGAGGCGATCATGAATATCCTTTATTTCCGCTTCGCCAATTCGTTCCTGGAGCCGATCTGGAACCGCAACTACGTGGCCAGCGTCCAGGTAACCCTCTCCGAGGATTTCGGCGTGGAGGACCGCGGCGCGTTTTACGAAACCGCCGGCTGTCTGCGCGATGTGATCCAAAACCACCTCTTCCAAATCGTCGCGCTGCTGGCCATGGAGCCGCCGGCTGACAGGGACTTCGGAGCCGTCCACAGCGAGAAAGCCAAGGTCTTTCAAGCGATGCGCCCACTCAAGTCCAACAACTTGGTGCGCGGGCAGTACGCTGGCTACCGTAAAGAGCCAAATGTGGCGAAAAACTCCGACGTCGAGACATTCTGTCGCCCTGCGGCTGTTTATCGACTCGTGGCGCTGGAAGGGTGTGCCATGGCACCTTCGCTCCGGCAAATACCTGGCGGATACGGCGACCGAGGTTCTGGTGGAGCTGAAGCCGCCGCCGCAGGCGCTATTCGCCGACTCAGCGCCGACGACCGGCCGAACCAACTATCTGCGCTTCCGGATCTCCCCCAATTCCGCCATCGCCCTTGCCGCTCGCGTCAAACGCGCAGGCAAAGAGTTCATCGGCGATCAGCGAGAGCTCTACCTGTTCGACGAACAGCCCGGTGAAGAACCGCCCTACGAGCGACTCTTGGGTGACGCCATGATTGGCGATGGAGCGCTCTTCACCCGCGAGGACGCGGTTGAGGCTGCCTGGGCGGTGGTCGATCCGGTGCTTAAGAACCACCACCGGGTACACCCTTACAAGCGCCACAGTTGGGGTCCGAAAGAGGCTGACGTCATAATCGCAGCAGACGGCTACTGGCACAACCCACGACCCCAGGAGGCATCCGAATGATGAACCCGACTCTACGAGAGTTTTAGGAAGGAAATGAAACGAGATCGAACGAGCAGGAAGTTCCCGCACTAAAAACGCTGTCTCTCAGTATCACAGAACGGGCGACAGTAAATCGCGGACAAACTTACTGGCGGTTAAAAATGTTTTGTTTCCGCGACGTAGGTATCTAATTAATGGTGGTAACCAAAATGAGAACAAACAGTTCCTTTGCAACATTGATCTTCGTCGTAATTGTTGGCATTGGCGGAGGATTGGCATTTGCCGTGTATCGTCCCACGGCTTACGTGGCAAGCGCATGGATTGGGGTCATTGCTTTTGCAATTGCCGTCATTGCCTCTCTCGCAATTAAGATTGCTGATCAGTGGGATAAAGCGGTGATCTTGCGTGTCGGAAAATTCCACGCCCTGAAGGGACCAGGACTGTTTTTCATTATTCCGATCATTGATGCGATTCCCTATTGGATCGACACTCGCGTGATCACCAGCGGTTTCAAAGCGGAAAAAACTCTTACCAAAGACACGGTGCCTGTGGATGTGGATGCGGTGCTGTTTTGGAAAGTCGTGGACCCCAAGAAGGCGGCCCTGGATGTCGCCGACTATCAAAGCGCTATCGGTTGGGCCTCTCAAACAGCCCTGCGCGACGTGATCGGCAAAACCATGCTTTCGGACATGCTGGAAGGCAGGGACAAAATTAGCAACTTGCTGCAGAAGATTATTGATGAGCGTACCGAACCCTGGGGTATCAATGTTATTTCCGTAGAAGTGAAGGATGTTTTGATCCCCTCGGCTTTGGAGGATGCGATGTCGATGCAGGCCCAAGCGGAAAGGGAGCGTCAGGCCAGGGTGATTTTGGGAGATTCAGAGCGACAGGTGGCGGAGAAGTTTGCCGAAGCTGCCAACAGCTACCAACATAATCCGGTCGCCTTTCATTTGAGAGCCATGAACATGCTTTATGAGGGTTTGAAGGAAAACGCCACCATCGTCATCGTTCCCAGTTCAGCCGTGGAAACCATGCAACTTGGCGGGCTTGCCGGGGTAACAGCACTGACCATGGGATTGGGCCAGGAGCGCGCAAACGAAGAGAAGCAAAGCGAGATCAAAGAACATGAATGACTCCAAGATCCACGAGCTTACCACCTGAGCCCCCGCGCAAGCGCGATCCTTCTGGCTCGATGCACGAACTGCCAAAGTTGGCAGACGGCGTTGACGGAGACCCAATGAAAAGAGCGATCCCGATCACGGCGTTATTTGTGGATATCGGCGGCGTCTTGCTCACCGACGGGTGGAATCATCATGCCCGCAAACGGGCGGCGACGAACTTCAAGCTGGATTGGGCCGAGATGGAGGATCGGCATCACCTGACATTCGATACATACGAGGAGGGAAAGCTCACGCTGGAAGAATATTTAGGTCGGGTGGTCTTTTATCAAAAGCGACCGTTCACGAGGGATAAGTTCCGGGATTTCATGTTCGCGCAGTCGAAACCTTATCCGGAGATGATCGAGCTGATCGCTCAACTCAAGATCCGTCACGGACTGAAGATCGTCGTGGTCAGCAACGAAGCGCGCGAACTGAATGCGTATCGGATTCGAAAGTTCAAGCTCGGCGGGTTTGTGGATTCTTTTGTTTCCTCTTGTTTTGTTCACTTACGCAAGCCCGACGCGGACATCTTTCGGCTGGCGCTAGACATCGCCCAGGCGCAGGCCGAGCAGGTCGTCTATCTCGAAAACACCCCGATGTTCGTCGAGATCGCGGAAGGTTTGGGGATTCACAGCATTCTTCACAAGGATTACAGGTCCACGTGCGCGAAACTAGCTTCGTTCGGTTTGCAGAATGTTGAAGGAGTCATCCGTGACACTGGCTAACCCACGCATCCTGACGATTAACATCGGCTTGTCGAGCATCAAGTTCGCGAGGATTGATCTTCCGCCGAAATCGGTTGCAGCCATCACTATCGAGTTTGCCACCATCTCCGACGGAGACCACCAAGAATGAATCCACCTCAGGAACCGACCACAGTCAAGAATGTCACGTACGGGGATGACAAAATGTTGAATAGTCTTCAACGCGAAACGTTCGGTTACTTCCTGCATGAGGATAATCCGGCCAACGGATTAGTGGCTGATAAGACTAGCGCGGACTGGCCTGCGAGTATCGCGGCGGTTGGGCTCGCGATAGCCGCCTACCCTATCGGCGTCGAGCGCGGTTTCTGCACACGCGACGAAGCAGTTCAGAAGACGCTGACGGCTCTTCGCTTTTTTTGGAATAGCCCACAAGGGACTGAGTCCGATGCAACCGGCTACAAAGGCTTCTTCTATCATTTCCTCGACATGAAGACGGGGCGGCGCTTGGAAGTGTGAACTTTCGACCGTTGATTCGGCGTTTTTGCTGGCCGGAATGCTGACCGCCGCAGCCTATTTCAATCATGATGCCGAAGCTGAGCATGAGATACGCGAGCTGGCGAATGATCTTTACAAGCGCACTGATTGGCAATGGGCACAGAACCAAGGTGCGACCGTGACTCACGGCTGGAAGCCGGAGAGCGGTTTTTTGCCATTTCGCTGGGAAGGTTATGACGAAGCGCTGCTGCTCTATGTCCTTGGGCTCGGTTCGCCGACATATCCGCTGCCAGCAGAGAGCTTTCCGGCGTGGGCTTCAACCTACGAATGGAAGAAAGTTTACGATATAGAATACCTCTATGCTGGGCCGCTCTTTATCCACCAACTCGCTCACGCGTGGATAGATTTTCACGGCATCCAGGACGAATTCATGCGCTCACGCGGGCTAGACTATTTCGAAAACAGTCGACGGGCGACATACATCCATCAGCAATATGCAATTCGCAATCCGCTGGGATTCGAGGGCTACAGCGAGAACTGCTGGGGCATTACCGCCAGCGATGGTCCCGGCCTAAGAACAATAAAGATCAAGGGCGTGGAACGACAGTTCTTTGATTATGTGGCGCGTGGCGCACCCTTCGGGCCAGATGATGGGACGCTCGCCCCGTGGGCCGTTGTAGCATCGCTTCCCTTCGCGCCGGAGATCGTTTTACCGGCGATCAGATATTTCACTGACATCCGCTTGCGAGACAACAACCGTTACGGGTTCAAGGCAACTTTCAATCCCACATATCCAGGTCAACGAGGAAGCAAGTTTGGTTGGGTATCGAAATGGCATTACGGCCTCAATCAGGGACCGGTTGTCCTAATGATCGAAAATTATCGCTCAGGCCTGCTCTGGAAATTGATGCGCGGGTGCTCTTATTTGGCAACGGGACTGCGGAGGGCGGGATTCACGGGCGAAGGACTCATCCATGAAACCAACTAACCCACCCATCCTGACGATCAACGGCGGCTCGTCGAGCATCAAGTTCGCGCTGTTCGAGGCCGGCGACTCGCTGCGACGGATTCTGGAGGGCGGCATTGAGCGGATTGGACTGCCGGAGGCCATCTTGCGGGTGAAAGGCTTGAACCAGGCGGACAATTTCTCGCGGCCGGTGGCGGCGCCGGACCACTCGGTGGCCGTGGGCGCGCTGATGGACTGGATTGAACAGCGCTGCGGGCATGATGCATTGACCGCGGTTGGGCATCGCGTGGTGCAGGGCGGGCCGAAGTATTACAAGCCGCAGCGAATCACCGCGGAAATGATTGAGGAGCTGCACCGCCTCAGTTCATTCGACCCCGAGCATCTACCGGAAGAGATCCAGTTGGCTGAGGCGTTTCATCGCCGATTTCCTGACCTGCCCCAAGTGGCGTGTTTCGACACGGCTTTTCACCATGACCTGCCGCGCGTGGCGCAGTTGTTGCCGATCCCGCGACACTATGAAGCGCAGGGTGTGCGCCGATACGGGTTTCACGGGTTGTCGTATGCGTTCCTAATGGGAGAGTTGGCCCGCCTGGCCGGAGCGGAAGCGGCACAACGCCGCATCATTCTCGCGCACCTCGGCAATGGCGCAAGTCTCGCGGCGGTGCGTGACGGCAAATCTCTGGACACGAGCATGAGTTTCACCCCGACCGCCGGCGTGCCGATGAGCACTCGGTCCGGCGACCTCGATCCCGGACTCGTTTGGTATCTGGCGCGCACTGAACAAATGAGCGCGAAGCAATTCAACGAGATGGTCAATTTCCAGTCCGGACTGCTTGGGATATCCGAAACCAGTTCCGACATGCATGACTTGCTCGGTCGCGAAGCGCAGGACGTGCGGGCGGCAGAAGCGGTCGCGCTGTTTTGCTACCAAGTTAAGAAATGGATTGGCGCCTTCGCGGCGGCGTTGGGCGGATTGGACACGCTGGTGTTTGCTGGTGGCATCGGAGAAAACGCACCCACGGTCCGCGCCCGGATATGCGATGGGCTGGGAGTCCTCGGAATCGAAATCGAGGAAAAGCGGAACACGGGAAATGAGGGCGTGATCTCCGCGGCTGCCAGCCGGGTTGCGGTCCGCGTCATTCATACGGACGAAGAGCTCATGATCGCCAGGACGGTCATCTGCGTCCTCAACCTCGGCGCACCTAAAGAAAGTTGCATGAAGACCAACTCATTATCGGAGAACTAGCATGGATCAATCATTGCCCAAGCAAAGCGCAATGTTGGACGCCAGCACGATACGCTCGCTGCCCGCAACACCCTCAAGCAAATCAAGTAGACTCGGCCAAAAAACTCGCCGGCTCTGGGCGATACTTTGTCTCGCCGTCAAAAAGTTTTTTCGGATTGACGGGGCACAGTGGGCGGGGGCGTTCGCCTTCAGTGCCTTCTTCTCGTTGTTTCCTTTGGTGATCCTACTGGTCACAATTGCCTCATACTTTGTTGATCGCGACAGGGCCGGCAAAGAGGTGATTGCGTACATGGAAAACTACGTCCCGATTAATGGCGAGATGCAAGGTCACATTTTTGGCACCATCGCCGGTGTGATCAATGCGCGCGAGCAGGCGAGCGCGGTCGCGGTTCTCATCCTGGTCTGGGTCGCCTTCCAATGTTTCACCACCTTGATTTGCGCGACCAACCGCGCCTGGGGGACCGCAGTGTCCAATTGGTGGCGTCTGCCGCTGAAAAGCCTGATGCTGCTTGTCATCACGACGGGTGCGGTCCTGTTGGGCTTGGCGGTGCCGGTGCTGATGAGAATGGCGAAGGGCTGGCTGTATACAGACGTTTCTCGTTCCTGGGTGTATGGCATCGGAAGCTTTTTCATCCCCTTGATGGTGGTGTTCTTCGGTCTAAGCCTGTTTTACAGGCTCGCTCCGCGTCAGCCCACGCGGTTTGCCGAAGTCTGGGCGGCCGCCCTGTGCGCCACGGTTCTGTTGCGATTGAGCGAAAGTCTGTTCGTACTCTATCTGAAGAACTTCGCCACGTTGAACGCGGTCTATGGGGCGTTTGGCGGGATCATGGCGCTGCTGATGTGGATTTATATTTCTGGGGGCATTTTCATTTTCGGCGCCTGCCTGTGCGCCGGCCAGGCTGAAATGCGCTCACGGCCGGTTAAAGCAATGGCGGCGCGAGCGGACAAAAGCAATGAGGCATGAAAACAAAAACAAAGACGCTCGCTCCGGAACTGCTGCGCTGGATGGACGCGTATGGGCGGGTCGTTGGCTCCCCGGCCCATTTACTCCTGTTCGAAGCGGCTTGTCACCTCCGAAACGGCGATTTCGATTTCGCATTGATCCTTCGGAAGTGAATTGCATCTGAAATACTTCGGCAATTGGCTCGTTTCGCCGATCAGGAGAAATGATATAATACCAGTGAAGCCTTAAAACAAATCGGCTTCCGGCAGAATAATTGTCGGTCGACTGACTAAAGGGTAATCCGGCCAGCGCCCGGGAGACCCGTTAATAAGTAAGCCGACGCATTTGAACACCGCTGGTGTTCGGTTGCGTCGGCTTTTTTGTTTTATCGAAGCATCGCTTTGCAAACGAGGTGGACCG
This sequence comes from Pirellulales bacterium, assembly GCA_963773925.1. Classification (GTDB taxonomy): domain Bacteria; phylum Planctomycetota; class Planctomycetia; order Pirellulales; family JADZDJ01; genus CAVRAW01. The sequence continues at coordinate 402 of CAVZDC010000014.1, read as the reverse complement.
TTTTGATGGAGACGAGATGAGTGCCAACAAGCACGAAATGGAGAACAAACGAGCCGAGCTGTGGGATCACGCTCATCCGCGCCGCCACTCTTGGAAGCACGCGCATCGAGATTGGCGGGTCTGGTGCGCGGTGGTGCTGATGATTGGATTGATGCTTGTCTATGTGATGACCGACAACTTGTCCTTGAGGCCGGGCAAACGCGCGATGCAACCAACTCCCGAAGCGAATCCGCCTTAGGATCGCGCCGGATCTATCTAAGAGGAGGATGATATGTCAATCGACGTAATGGATCACGACCACCAGACTTGCAGTAACGCTCTGGACTCACTCAACGCGAACGGCCAACTCTCAGCCGAACTGCTTCGTAAAATTAACGCCTATTGGCGTGCCGCCAACTATCT